>CAVUAI010000030.1:0-222031 GCA_963739385.1 uncultured Alphaproteobacteria bacterium | reverse complement strand
GCCAAGCCCGATGGCAAGCACTATGACGTCCAGCATCTGGATGCTCCGAGCAATGAACAGTTCAATATGTTCAGTAGGCGTTCAGTAGGTTCCTGTCGGCGAGACAGCGCTTCCCTGCATCTTGAACGCGCCAGACCTTCGCCTAGTTCTCGGCGCAGTACGTGCCACTTGGCGTATATGTTTTCGAGACGGAAGCGCGGACCGCGTTATAGGAATCTCATAAGCACGGCGGCCCCGGCCATCGCCTGCACGCGGCGACCTTTGTCCCCTAAGGCATTGAAAGGATGAGCTTTCCGTCGCCTGCGGCGTTCCAACCGGGTCGTTTTGCGCTACGACTTGCCGATCCGGGGCAGTAGCCAGGCGATGATCCTTCGCTGACGATCACCGTTGTACCGGAACTCATGTCTCGCAATTGCTTGCAGGGCAAAGGCGGCGGCTTGCTCTCCGGTTTGCCGCTTCTCTCGGGGAAGCGACATCCATTCCCGAATGATTGCCCGGCGCGCCTTGTTTTCGGGCTTCATTGACCAAAATCCTTTCGTGCACGCGAGCGGTTCACCGGTTTCATCTGGAGTTGCAGCGGCGATGATCCTGCCCCTGCAGGCGGGCGTTTCGCGCCCCGCTTCGGACGGCACCTGAAGTCTCCAATTGATCTTCAACGTATCAATCCAGAGATATGTATTCGAGATGGAACACTACGCGTTGCTATAAACGTCGTATGTGGATCCCCGGGACGCGGCCTTTATGAAAAATCCCTTGAACCTTTATCAAATCCATATACCGCAGGCGTTTCTTGCGTCTCGTATCTTTATGGCGTTTTGCCCATCTTTGCATTGATGCCGCGCTTTCAGTTCGCGGCCGTTGAGATGTCCCATGTTGTCCGACCCGACACACCAGGAGCGCCTTGGTGGACTGGAGGCACGGCTTCGTCGTGCCCACGCGCTCACGCCCGATCTCCTGGCTGACGTGATCATGCAAGCCTGCGTGCGCTTCGCCTCGGACCGCGCCGCCGCGAAAGCCAGGCTCAATCAGTTCATCGAATCCGGCGCTTGGGTCGATGCGACACTCGCGCTCGTGGAACTTGAGCTGCCGCGATGGAAGCTTCGCAGGATCGTCTGCGAGGACGGTGAATGGCACTGTTGCCTTTCAAGGCTGCCACTGCTCCCGCTGGAATTCGATGACGTCGCGGAGGCCAGTCATGAAAGCCTTCCGCTGGCAATCCTGATCTCGTTCCTGCAGGCGCGACGTGCCGCCGCTGTGAGCGCGCCCGCTACGCGTGCGGTACCGCAGGTCTGCCCTGCGGCAGACTACGCCGTGCATTGCGACAACTTCGCCTGATCCGGCCACGGGATCGCAACGTCCTATTCCAGGTTTCGATCATGGCGGAGCCGAGGCCCAGAATTTCGCATCGGTACCAGTCCGCACAGGTGTTCTTCCGTTTCGTGTTGCGGCTCGTCCTTCTGAGCGCATTCGCGACCTTAGGCACACGCGGCTTCGGCTCAGCGTTCGCCGCCCTTCTCGCCTTGTCGGCGATTTTCTGCGCGGTCCTGGGAGCAATGCGCCGGGAAGCGCTGTTCGGTCCGGAGTTGACCCACTGGGATGAGGCGGCAAGTTACGCCGTCTTGGGGCATTTGGTCACGGCGTTGGCCTGACTCGCACATCTGCGGCGCCCACGGACCCGCAATACAAGACCAACTGCCTTCGCTATGATCACCTCGTCGGCGAGCGCGAACAGCTTATCAGGCAATATCATGGTCGAGCGTATGTCGATAAGATTTTGCGCGGAGTTTAAACCGGGCGACCTCCCAGTCGAGCCCGACGGCGTGATGTGATAAATGAACTTTCAGGACATCTGCCCAATCGTCGATACCATCACCGACTTCCCCCATTACGACAAAAGGGGATTGTTGCGCGATCTCGCTCACCGGGCGGCGCGCGTGCTGCACGTCGAGGACGATATTGTTTTCAATGCCCTTCTGAAGCGCGAAGAACTCGGGTCAACGGGAGTAGGCAACGGAGTGGCAATTCCGCACGTGCGACTCGAGCAGGTGGAGAGACCATTCGCCATAATGGCGCGATTAAAAGAGCCGATTGACTTCAACGCTGTCGACGGACAACCAGTTGACCTCGTTTGTCTACTAATGCTGTCGAAAGAAAACGAGGGAGCCCAACTCAACGCACTGGCCAGCGTCGCCAGGAGACTTCGAACCCCGGAAGTGCTGCAAGAGCTGCGCCGCGCACCCAATCGAGTGGTGCTCTATAACGTCATGATAGGGAAGCCCGGCTGGTATCTGTCATAATGAAACAACTTTTCGGCTGCGCGACGCATCAGCTATTGAGCACCGCCACGATGAACAGCCCGCCACCGATCAGCACGGCGAGGGCGATACCGCCGACGATCGAGAGCACGCGGTGCCGACGATCGACAGGCTTGGTTCCAGCAGCGGCATTCTGTGCCGCTGCGATACCGATCCATAAGTTATCCATGCCAGCGATACTCCATGCAGCTCATATCTGAGCTGAGATCCGAGATTGTCTGCCGTCGGGTGGCAACTTGAGCGTCTGTTGCCAATTCGGGCAGCGGCCGCCTTCGCAAGCGCGCGCAGGAACGGTGCGGGCTGCCGATGCATCCAAAATCTCCAATCGATCGCGAATGTATTGACCAGGGGATAAAAATTCGAGGTGGAACAGGCCTCCTTGTTATAAGTGCAAGACCCAGTGCCGCGGGCGAATGGCGTCGCCGCCGCACCACCGGAGAGACATTGAATTCATGTTTCATGCGGCTCACGCGCCGATGAAGCCGGTGTATACTCGATTAGCTTATCAGAGCCGCAACCTCCGCTTTGGCTGGATTGCTCTTCAGCCAACGCGTTGTCGCCTGAAGTACCAGGCAGGAGTTGAACCGGTGGCCGGTGTTGAATCGAAGCCGCGCCAGGACATCACACCGACGCCCGATGCCGATCCCCTTTTAGGCTCGGTCGCATCGGAGGCGATGCGCTACCTTGCTTCATTTGCAATGACCGCCGTCGCGACGGTCGTGGCTGTCGGTGTCGACAGCACCGTGACGATCCCCAACCTCTCCCTCGTATTTGTAGTGCCGGTGATCATCGCGGGAGTTAGCCTCGGCTTGGGTCCGTCACTCTGTTCGGCGATACTTGGTCCTCTCGCCTTCAATTTCTTCCTTACTGAGCCTCGCTACACACTCGCCGTCGACGACCCGGCAAACATCTGGGCGATCGGACTGCTGTTTGTCGTCGGACTCATCGTGAGTGGCGTTGCCTTCACCTCCCACCGGAGGGCGACCGAGGCGGCACTGTTAAGAAGGCAGGCGAGTGTGCTGCAAGGCTACAGCCGTGACCTCGTCGCGGCCGATAATACGAAGGCGATCGTCTCAATCACGTCCCAGGCTCTTGCAGCGCTCTTCCAAGTTCCTGTCGTCGTGATGCTCGTTGCGGAGGGCACGGTGGTTTCCCTCGAGAGAGTTGGCGACGTGGAACCCCAGGAGACCGAATTGGAGGCGGCGCGATCGTCCTTGGCGACTGGAACTGTCGTGCGCGCCGGCGTCTACCCGGATGTGACCTCGCGCTTTGACTTTTGGCCTGTGAACACGGCCGAAGGCCAGAATGCCGTCATTGGACTCGCATTCGACCCGGACGAACGTCCTTCGACGCCAGATGCGCTGGTCGACATCGTTGCGGAGTATTTTAGCCCTGGTGCTTGACCGTCAACATGTACGGGTTAGACGCGATGCTCGGCCCGCAAGTTGAATCCGAGCCCCGTCGCGATCGGCAGGTCCAGGCCAATTTCGGACAAAGGCCGACTGCACTGATGTGCAGTGCCCAGGTGAGAACGAATGATCACAAGCAAGAGAACGACAATAAAGTCCTGAGCGAGCCGCATGTTCGACGGCAGACGCATGGTTCAGAACGAGTGACAAGAGCACCATCGCGATCCCGAGGGTCGCCACGTTCCACACGAGTGAGCGCAAGAGAAATACACCCGCCGCATACAAGGCGAGGTAGGCAACACGAGCCCCAAAGTAGAGTTGGACGCCCCATTCTGTCATCCAGCTGTGGGTGTTCGTAACATGCGCGATCAGGACGGCTGCAGCGAACAGCGGAAACGTCTCGACAAAATTGCGTAGCGCCCGCTCCAGCCGGCCCGCTATTCCAGTCAACGGGGGCACAGCCTCGTCGCGTGAACCGGCGGTCCAGAGATAACCGCGTTGCAAGCTCGCGGCATGCGAGGCAAGCACGATTTGTACCAGTCCAAGGACGACGCTTAGGGCGAGTATCCTGAGTTCAAACGTCATGGCTTTCCCGCGGCTCACGCGCGCCGCACGTAGCCCTTGAAGCTGAGAAAAGCGCCAAGCGCGCCGATGATTAGCGCGACCGCAATCGTAGATGCGCGACCTCCATAGATGGTCGAACCGATCGCAACAGCTACCTGCGGCATGACGATGCGGATGATCCCGCCGATCGTCATAAGCCAGCCAAGAATAGTGAAGATGACGCGCCAGTCCGCGCACCACATATTGTGCAGATTGACGATAGCGAGGCCCGCGAGCAGCGACAGCAGGCCGGACAGATAGAACACGATGCCGGTGTGCAACGCCTCCGCGATCATGCTTTCGTACATGCCGAGATTGATCAGCATGCCGAGCGCGATGGCAACGAATGTCGGCCCCATGAGCCTGGCGAGAAACAATGATCTGTCCATGACGCACCTCCGCTGCGCGGCCGGCGAGTAATTATCATAGCGGGTGTCAAGCCGCGACATCTTGTCCGCGCGCCAGATGGCCCTCCGCGCCGCCGTGCTGTATCCTTCCACTCCACTGCGAGAACAGCGGGAACCTGTGATGCCCGTCACGGAAAACACGCCGCGGCAACTGGTGCTGAAATCGGGCTCGACGACGTTGACGCTCGACAAGGATGCCGGCAAAGCAACCTTGCAGCGCAAGCTACTGATCTGGAGACTGAAACCGATCGAGGCGCCGCTGTCAGACGTCTCCGACGTCACGGTCGACACCGCCGTCGACCGCGCTTCGGGCGTCGAGGTCTGTCACACCATGCTGGTCCGGCGCACCGGCGAAGCCTGGGCACTGCCGGCCGCGGACAAAAAAGACGCCGAGATCAATGCGTCTGCAATCCGCGACTTTCTGGCGGGCCAGACCTAGCGCTCCCATCCGTTGGAACGTTGTCGGCTCCGACAGCTGGAATGAGTCGCTGAGAAGTTCCACGTACAGGAGCAACTGGCAGGCGGCGTGGTACGGCCAGTGCGACACGCAGGGCCGCACCGGGTGCTGAGTCGTCGGTGCGACCATTGGCTTCACCGCGCCGCGACGGACCATGCCCTATAAGATGACCCGAGATCAAAGACGCATGAGGTCGGGATATGTGGGACGCACCTGCTGATTGGTCTATTTGCAATAGCCACTGGCTTTGGGCTGTTGATGCTCGGGTTGCCGAACCGTCGAGGCGAAAGTCCGCGCTTCCTCCAGGGCTCTTCGTCCCCCATTCTTTACCCGCCGGTCATCCTGGTATTTCTTGTCGTGGGAATTGCCGAATTGATCGCCTGGGCTGCGACGACGCAATGGTGGCTTGCCGCGCCGATCGTCGCCGGAAAATGACACACGATCCGTCATCCTTTTTCAACGTCCCGCGCGGAGGTGTCGAGCATTTGGCAACTTACGGCCACCGCGGGCGGACGTGCGTAGGTCATCGGCCCCGAGCATCGTTTAATGATTCATGTGGCCGCGCTTGCCGGCGCAATTATTTGGCTGGGGCTCAATGGACTGCTTTGGTACATGCGGCCGAGTGACCTCTTGTGGTTACTCGGCTCTTCAATTTTGGGCGCAATCTTTTTCGCCGCATTCTTTGTTTATCTGCGATGGTCTAATCACGGCCCTAACGCGAAGTAGAACACTCGATAACGATCAGCCCATCATGACCGACAAAACTCTAAGTGAGCATGACGAGTCCGCTTTCTGAATGATAGCGACCAAAAGCGGCATGACAGCGGGGTGTTGAGGCCAGCTGCCAACGCGTGATTTAAGTCTCCAAACCGGAGCCTCGAATTATGCGCTACGAACTCACCGACCATGAGTGGGCGGCCATCAAGCCGATGCTGCCGAACAAGCCGCGGTGTCCCGCGGGTGAACGACGGCGTGTCCTGAACGGCATCTTTTGGGTCTTGCGATCTGGCGCACCGATCAACCACCACATGTATTTTGCTGGTGAGACCGCCCGCGACCGATGCACGCGGCGTGTTGATGAACGCGTACAATAGAGGTGTCGATCATTTGGACGGCAGCATCATCAGCAGCAGCCAGTGGATGCGCGCAGGTTGGATGAATGCGAGGTAGTCGGCCGCGAGTTCTGCAAGTCTCAATCTGCAGCAGAAGTGGTGGATCGGCCATAAGAATTCGAGACGGCCCCTCGGCGGCTGCCATAGCGACAGCATAAGTGCCGCGGCTTTATACGGCTCTTATGCGCACCGCCCCCCTTCCCCTTCGAATTCATATGCCCCGACGCTCACATACAGGACGCAGGTGCAATGATCCGCGGGACTAACCGCATCCGAACATTCGCTACCGACGCGATGAGCAAGCCCTCAGGAGACATCCTGCAAGAACAACAACAAAGGAGAGACTTCGATGACCGCTCAACTCTTGCAAGCGATGCCATTCGCCGCGATGGTCGCCCCGAAGCTCAAGACCGCCTACCGGCGTTTCTAGGCGCGCTCGATGATTTCGCCGCGGCCAAGATGCGCAACGCAGTGCCGGAGCAGGAGCTGCGCAGAGCGGAGCGCGAGATCGATCGCTATCGCCGGCTCATGCATGCTACTCACGCCGCGGCCGCGAAGATACCGCCGTCTCGTTTGACTTTTTGAATGCCCTGATTTGCCATCGATGCATGGCGACACCTGCCCGAATGGCCTCGACAACTCCGAAGGGCCATGCCCCCTGGAGGAACCCGTAGACTGAAGCGAGGGCGCAGGCTCCCGCGAATGCAATGATGAACCACGCGCTACGATCTTCCAGCGCATAGAAGACCAACATCGCAGTCACCGCTAAAAGACCGAAAAGCGTGAGCCCGTCCATAGCACCTCGGCATCCGCGACCTTTATACCGCACTTATGAGCGCGCGCTGGCGTCCCTCTCGAATTCATATGCGCTGATGGGCACATTGCGGAAGGAATTGATTGATGCGCGCGGACCCGACGCCGATGAAACGTCACTGCAACATGGCGAGGGGGGCACAGCGAGGGGCGCGCCAGGCAGCAACCGGCTTTCGATTGCAGAGCCGAGCGCGCCCCTCGCATCCGAGGAGCACTCAGATGACCACATTCGTTCATGCCGGCTGGCGTCTCGCCGATCGCACCGTAACGAGAGCCGTGGATCTGTTCGCGCTACTGCGCGAGACGATGGCCCAGGCGCGCGAGAACCGGCGCAAGCTCGAAGCGGACCTGTTCCGCAACCGCTATCACCTGTCGTCGAAGAACGACGACGATCTTCCGATCGTTCGCTGACGCATTTCAGACCAAATGCAAGGAGAAGTGTCATGCCTGAAGGCGAACCTCCCGCGGCGAGTTGTTCAAACTCGCCGCTCTTCCTCATCGGCAAGAACAGCCGTGGCCAATGGGTCGTCCGGGATCAAAGAGGCCTGTGCGGCGGCCTGTTCGTTGGCCGCGCCGAAGCCTTGAAATTTGCCATGTTCGAGAACGGCAACCGGCCGAACGCCGTGATCATGGTCCCGGGCGTTCTCGAGCTCGATATGAGCGGTAGGCCTGGCGCAAGCAATCAGGCCACGGCTGACGCGCAACCTGCGCTCGCCCGCGCCGCCTAGCCGCTTCCGCGAGTTAACTGCGATGGAAAAACGATCTTTGGTGGAGCACATGATCCAGTCCCGTCTCACGCCTTCAGGCGAACGCATCATCGAACCGATGATCGAGCTCGCACGTTGCTCGAAGCATCATCGGATCATCGTGGCGGGCTCGAAAAGCTCCGAGCTGATGTTCGAGCTGCATCGCCGCGGCTACATTCGCGTCGCCACGACGACGAACTGCGGCCTTCCGGGCGGCCAATACGATGCGGCCTTGGTTGATTGGCGGGGGCACTCGATCAAGGCCCTCGAGACGACGCTGGATTGGCTCGTTCAGTTTCTTGCGCCCCTGGGTGCGCTGGTCGTCTGGGTCGACCCCCAGGACCGTGCCGGCAACCGCAAGCTCCGCGCCGTGTTGGAAAAGCATGGTCTTGTGGTCGAAGCCGGCACTGTTCGTGACCACGGCTGCGCAATTGCCGCTCGGTGCGGCGAGCCCTGGCCGATGTCCAAAGTCGCGTGAGGCATGGCGATGTCGACGACGGCACGTCATGTCCTGCGCCTCTCAGGCTATGCGCCCGCGCTGCCGACGCCATTCGACGATGCCGGCGAGGTCGATCTCTCCGACCTCGAACGTCTCTGTCATCATCAAATCGAAGCCGGCGCCACGGCCTTGGTGCTGTGTGGAACGACGGGTGAAGCTCCCACCTTGAGCCGAACCGAGCACGACAGCGTTGTCCGGATCGCCGTCCAGGCTTCGCATGGCCGAATACCGGTGATTGCCGGCGCAGGCTCCAATTCGACCAGCCAGGCCATCGAATTGTCGAGAGATGCCGAAGCAGCGGGCGCCGATGCCGTGCTGTCGGTGGTTCCTTACTACAACAAGCCGATGCAAGCGGGGATGTATGCACATTTTCGCGCGATCATCGGATCGATCGGCTTGCCGATAATCCTTTGCGATGTCCCCGCTCGCACGGTGTCGGGTCTGGCCGACGAGACCATTGCGCGCCTGGCCGAATGGCCGCAATGCATCGGCCTCAAGGACGCGACCGGCGATGTCAGCCGCCCGCTCCGCTTGCGCTCGATGGTAGGGTCGGAGTTTCGACTGCTGTCGAGAGATGACGCGACCGCTCTTGGTTTCATTGCTTGCGGTGGCGACGGCTGCATTTCCGTCACCGCGAACGTAGCGCCCCGTCTCTGCCGTGAGATGCATTCGGCATGGACACAGGGCCAGATCGCTCACGCCCAGCGGTTGGCGGCGGTGGTGGCGAGGCTGGCAGCCGTGCTGTCGCGCGAAAGCGACCCGGCCCCCGTCAAATATGCGTTGAGCCTGATGAATTTCATCTCCCCGCGAGTCCGCCTGCCCCTCGTCGCTTTGAACAGCGAGACCAAGGCCGAGATCGCGAGGGTCTTGGAGCAGATCGGCGCTAAATATTCACATCGACTGATAGGCCATGTGACTGAAGCGCATGATGCTCGTCAGCGCGTCGGCCACCAGCGACCAAGATCGAAGTTCCCGGTAGTGTCCTGAGCGCTTGGGCTCGGTAACCGCTCGTCTGCCGGATGCGATGGGACGGATCATGGGTTCCGATGCACAGACGCTTGCACCGCCCACCGGCGACACGGCACGTGATCAAAGCGCGCGGAGGCGGCCATCGCCGGCTCACGCCGCACGTGCCTGGGACGCCCGCGTCGGCTCGCAGGACTGGCGGGCCATTCGAATTCGAGAATGGCTGCTGCTTCTTCTGCGTTTCGCCATCACCTGGGATCCGAAGGATGAAGCAGCCGCATTCGCCATGGCGGATGAAATCGACGCGCTCGGGCTGCATTGGAGGCCATCGGCGCCAAGTTTCTTTCGCAGGACGACCTGCGACGTCTGCAAGGCGATTACCGTGCTCGATGACCCGCAGCGAGCAACTGTTCTCGGAAGCCACATCGCACGTATCGACCAGCCTCGGTTGCGGCGAGCTTTTCAAGCTGCAGTCGAGCTCAAGCAAGGAACAGCGCCCGTCTCCTCCGAGGTTAAGCGGCGAGACTTATGGGCAGGTTTGCAGAGATGAACATAATCCGCCGCAGTTAACTGCGACGGAACAGGTCTCATTTTCAGAGGTTCGCAGGTCGCAGCTACTGTGCGGCCAGGTCGCGCCCCCGTAGGTGCTTCTCGTGCCATTTCGGGCCGGGGCCGCGCATGTAATGCTCTTCGGGATAATAGGTTTTCACCTGACCGACGATTGCCGTGCGACAGGAACGCAGGAACAGCGTCCACAGCGCCACCGTCGCGGAAGCGAGAACGGATGGCAGGGTCGAGAGGTGATAGCCCATCTGTAAATCTCCCTCCTGGAAGAGTTACGCAAACGGCCATAAGTTTTCGAGGTGGACGGATGGTCGTTGTTATAAGAGCGAAATAGGGCCCGCGCGGCGACATGGCGGCGCCGATTGAGGAGCTGCAAGAGGCAGGTTGACGAATCATCCCGTCGCCACCAGTGCGCCGGCTAGGTAGCGGGCGCCGGAACGCACGCAGGTCGCGGCAAAATGCACGGTGTTACCGCCGTCTGAGACGTTCGCTCTCCTTTCCCATTCGATTTGCTTCAGCGATGTCGCTGTCGAATGACGATCGCGACCCTCCTCGTCCTTCGCATGCTCGCTTGCGGAACCAAGGCGCGGCACGTCGCGTTGAGCGTTACGGGCCGGTTTGCATTGGGGAGAGCACGCATGCGCATTGGTGCCGGAACTCCCGCCCTGGTCGCGGTCGCATTGATCGCGGCTTGGAGCATTCATCACGGCAGTGCCGACGCCGGCCAGAGCCACCGACCGGTGCAGCCGCGGCTGGCGCAAGCGGCCGAACCCTCGGCGCCCGCGGCGCCCGCGGAGCAGCCGCAGGAGAGCCCGCCATCCACCACGCCGGCGACCCCGGCCACCGCGCCTTCGACCACGTCACCCAGCGGGACGCCGGCGGTCGTGTTTGACGACCAGGAGGTGTCCGCCATCCTCGGCAAGAGCGTTCGCAGCAGCGCCGGCGAGGACATGGGACGGATCGTGGATGTGATCGTGAGCCACGACGGGCAGATCCGCGCCGCCATCATCGACTTCGGCGGATTCATCGGCATCGGCACGCGCAAGATCGCCGTGGACTGGCGCGCGCTCAGCTTCGCGCCGGCGGGGAAGCCCGGCACGATCTCGCTCGAACTCACCCGCAATCAGGTGCGGCTGGCGCCGGAATACAAGCGGGGCGAGCCGGTGGTCGTCGTCGGCGCAGCCGGCACGCCGCGCGGCGCGCCGGCGAGCGAGGCGGCGGCACCGGAGCGGTAACCTGTCCATCGCCCCGCCACCTCATCATGCCGGCGAGTCCACTCGCCGCCGGGGCGCAGGCGACGGCCGCGAATGTCGCGAGCCGCCGCATGAGCCGCAGCAGCAGACGCCTCCCCCCGAGCCGCCGGTCACCGCGTCGCGCAAGGGCCAGCGCGGGCTCGACTGGTTTACGTTCTGCGTTGCCGACGTGCAGACCGGATTCGGGCCGTTCCTTTCGGTCTATCTCACGGCGCGGCAATGGACGCAGGTCGATATCGGCCTCATTCTGACCGCCGGTGGCCTCGCCGCCCTCGCCTTTCAAATTCCCGGCGGAGCGCTTGTCGATGCCGTGCGGCGGGAACGGCGGCTCGCCGCATTCGCAATGATCGGGATCAGCGTGAGCGCGCTGGTGATCGCGCTGTGGCCGATCTTTCCGGCCGTTCTCGGCGCGCAAATCCTCCACTCCGCCGCCAGCAGCGTGGTGAGTCCGGCGATTGCCGCGATCAGCCTCGGGCTCGTCGGTCACGCCGCCAGCGGCGAACGGTTCGGCCGCAACGCCCGCTTCGCTTCGATCGGGAACGGTCTCGCGGCGGCGGGCATGGGTGCAGTCGGATATTTCTGGTCGAACCAGGCGGTGTTCCTGGTCACCGCTGCGTTGATCGTTCCGACCCTCATTACGCTCACCCATATCCCGGCCAACGAGATCGACCCGGTGCGCGCCCACGGCGGGGTGGCCAAAGAGCGAACCGGAACGGCCGCCTTTCGCACGCTTTTCACGCACCGGCCGCTGTTGACCTTCACCGGGTGTGTCGCCGTCTTCCAGCTGGCGAACGCGGCCATGCTTCCGCTGATGGCGGCCGTCGTCACCAAGCGCTCGAGCGCGTGGGCAACGACATTGGTGGCGGCCTGCATCGTGGTGCCGCAGATCGTCGTCGCAATATCTTCACCATCGGTCGGGCGCTGGGCGCAGCGATGGGGACGCCGGCCGCTGCTGCTGATCGGCTTCGCGGCGTTACCCGTTCGCGGGCTGTTGTTCATGGTCGTATCCGATCCCTACCTGCTCGTGGCGGTGCAGGTGTTCGACGGGATTTGCGCGGCAGTGTTCGGCGTGCTGGTTCCGCTCACGATTGCCGACATCACGCGCGGCACCGGCCGCTTCAATCTGGCGCAAGGGATCGTCGCAAGCGGGATCGGGATCGGCGCTTCGCTGAGCACGACGCTGGGCGGCTGGATGAGCGACCGGCTCGGCAGCAGCCTCGCCTTCCTGGGCCTGGCCTGCATCGGCGCCGCCGGACTCGTGCTGGTCTGGCTGCTGATGCCCGAGACCATGGAGAAGCGGGACGTTGCAGGATCACCCGCATCGGGACGGAATTGACGCTCGCATTCGGCCGGCCGTCACTTGATCAGCCGGCCGGGCGACCGTCCTGTCGGCCAGCGCCGGCAAGGCCGAACGCCGAGTGGCCCTCCGAATCGAGGTGCATTTCGGCCTGCCAACGTGCCGCCGACACCGTCTGCTCAAGACTCAACCGGCCGACGATCCGCTCGACGTCGGCGTCGACGCGATGGGGCGCAGTCACGAATGCGGTCACGACCACGCGGCCGGTGGCGTCGAGATCGTTGCTTTCGAGCCGGCGCAGCACCAGTCCGCAACTGGCGAGCCCCTGCAGCAGCAGCGCGCGGACATGGGCTTCGTCCGGGCTGTGGCAGGTGGCCGATATGACATAGCCGATCTCGACCTCGGTCGACGTGAGCGGCTGGCGGTTGATGAAGTTGACGATCGGTCGCAGGAGCAGGTTGACGAATACGACAAAGCCTGTGGCCATCGTGGCGTACAGCAGGTAGCCGGCGCCCCCCAGCACGCCGATCGCGGCCGAGCACCACAGCGTTGCCGCGGTGTTGAGGCCGCGCACATTGAGGCCTTCGCGAAAGATGAGTCCGGCCCCGAGAAAGCCGACGCCCGAGACGACCTGGGCGGCCACCCGCGTCGGGCTTGCATCGCCCGGGACCACCGCGGCGAAGATGACGAAAGTGGCCGCACCGAGCGAGACCAGCGTATTGGTGTGCAGACCCGCGAGGCGGTTGCGCCACTGACGCTCGAAACCGATGGCGCCGCTCAGGGCCAGTACAACCGCAAGATTGATGGCTGCTTCTTCGGGGGACATGGACATCGCCGCTGGCTCCTGTCGTCCTGAGTGAGATGAGACAATAGGAGAGATCATGCGACGGCCGTAAGAATTTCTGTTCTGCGGCGGAATGCACGCCGGACTCTGGTCGCGATCGTTGCCGCAACCGCCGGTCAAGCTGAGGCCGGCACGCGCGCAGAGCGGCGCCAACCCGACCCACTCCTGCGGTGCGGGAGCAACGCCAGGCAGGCCTATGCCGGGGGACGCTCGTCGGGTGTGTTGATGCCGGTCAACATTTTGTGAATACTTTAAGTAGATTTTTATTGACTACGTAACGAATATAGCAATATGAGTGACCGATCCCGCTCATCGAGGGGCCGTCTCCGGAGACGATCCTGAAGGCGGAGCGGGTGTGGCGTCGACCGCGGCTCGTAACCGCGGATACGAGACGCCCGGGGCCGCGGCCGGGCACGTTCGCCCGGCGGCGTGGAGCCTTCGCACCGCATCCGGCGGCAATGCCGGAGACGGAAGCGGTCCCTGGGCCGACAACGCCACGGTGGAGCGCCGAGAGGCGGCGTCCCGGTTGCGCGGGACGGCCCATGCCTCGCAAGCGTGGCGTCGCGCCCTACGAGCGCGACTTGTTTCAAGGCTGGCGCCTCCCGGCGCTCCGCCGCCCCTCGGTTCGGGGGCGGGTACGAAGGGTTCGGGATCGGGTTCCGAAGGCAAGACAAACCCGGGCGCGAAAACGCGCCGCGGGAAGGAAGAAACTGCGCTGTTTGACATCGTGAAGACGGAAGCCGCGAGCGGCGCAGCTGCCCAACGACGGGCGCAGGCGTCATCGCGGCAGCGGCAACGCACTCGGTCCCGGCCGAGGGCGCGCTTCACCGCGTCTGCACGCCAAAGTGTCCCGGGCGCAGCGCAGCACGAAGCACTTGCGAAGTGATGCGCTGCAGACCCGGGACCGTTACGAACTCCGTCTTTGGAACGGTCCCGGCTCAGCGGTGCACCGTTCCGCGCTAACGCGCTTCACGCTGCACCGCGTCCGGGACACACATGGATGCGGTGCAGTCGCCCTCAAAGACTTCAGTGCACTCCAGGCAGCGCGCTCGCGCGGCAGCCCGGATTGGAGCATCCGACCCGCGCCGCGACCGACGCTACGCCACGGCCTTGCGACGCGTGGCGAACTGGTAAAGCCCAGGCCCGAACAGCGCCAGCGCCGCCAGTGCGAGAATCGTCGCCGACAGCGGCCGCGTGAAGAACACCGTCCAGTCGCCGGCCGAGATGGTCATCGCCTGGCGGAAGTTCTGCTCCGCGAGCGGCCCCAGGATCATGCCGATGATCACCGGCGCCGCCGGGAAGTCATAGCGGCGCATGAGATAGCCGATGCCGCCCACCAGATAGAGCAGGACCAGATCGATCGGGGACTGCGTGATCCCGTAGGTGCCGATGGTGGCGAACACGAGGATGCCGGCATAGAGGAGCGGCGCCGGGATCTGCAGGAGCTTAACCCAGAGCGCGATCATCGGCAGGTTGAGCACCAGCAGCATGACGTTGCCGATGAACAGCGACGCGATCAGTCCCCAGACCAGTTGCGGCTGCGACTGCAGCAGCAGCGGGCCGGGATTGATGCCGTAGCTCTGGAACGCGGACAGCATGATGGCGGCGGTCGCCGAGGTCGGCAGGCCAAGGGTCAGCATCGGCACCAGCACGCCCGCAGCCGAGGCGTTGTTGGCGGCCTCCGGTCCGGCGACGCCTTCGATCGCGCCCTTGCCGAATTCCTCGGGCTTCGAGCTCAGCTTCTTCTCGATGTAATAGCTCAGGAAGGTCGGGATTTCGGCGCCGCCCGCGGGCATGGCGCCGATCGGAAAGCCGATCGCGGTGCCGCGCAGCCACGGTTTCCACGATCGCTTCCATTCCGCCGCCGTCATCCAGAGCGAGCCGGACAGCGGAATGATCTCGTCCTTGCCCAGCCGGTAGCGCGAGGCGACGTAAAGCGTCTCGCCGACCGCGAACAGGCCGACCGCCACGACGATGACGTTGATGCCGTCGAGCAGTTCGGCAAGACCGAAGGTGAAGCGCGCCTGGCCGGTCTGCAGGTCGACGCCGATCAAGCCGAGCCAGATGCCGAAGAACAGCGCTGCCAGCCCGCGCACCGCCGAGGAGCCGAGGACGGCCGATACCGTCACGAAGGCCAATACCATCAATGAGAAGTAGTCGGCCGGCCCGAACTTGAGCGCCCACTCCACCACGATGGGTGCGAGAAAGGTGATGCCGAGCGTGCCGATGGTGCCGGCGACGAACGAGCCGATGGCTGCCGTCGCCAGCGCCGCGCCGGCGCGCCCGTTGCGGGCCATCTTGTTGCCCTCGAGCGCGGTGACGATGGTCGCGCTTTCGCCCGGCGTGTTGAGCAGGATCGACGTCGTCGACCCGCCGTACATCGCGCCGTAGTAGATGCCGGCGAAGAGGATGAATGCCGCGGTCGGCTCGACCTTGAACGTAATCGGCAGCAGCAACGCGATGGTGAGCGCCGGGCCGAGCCCCGGCAGGACGCCGATCGCGGTCCCGAGCGTGGTGCCGACGAGGCACCACACCAGGTTCATCGGCGTGAGCGCGACGGCGAAGCCGTTGAGAAGCTGGGAGAAGGCATCCATGTCAGCTGCCCTCGATACCGAGCATGCGCTCGATCGCGGACTCGACCAGGCCGGAGCCGATATTGATCCCGAGCGTCTGGGCAAAACCGATATAGGCAATGAGCGCGAAAGCCGCGCCGATCAGGGCGTCGCGCACGATCGCCTTCGATCCGAAGCCGCGCGCCACGCAGACGAACAGAATGACCGACGCGATTGTGAACCCTGCCGACCCGATCAGAAGCACGTTGAGCACGAGGCCGGCGACGATCCAGAGCAGCGCCGCTCGATCCGGCGCGACCTCCTTCTCCTCCTGGGGCTGCCAACCGCCTCGCCATGCGTCGATCAGAAGCAGGATGCCGAGCATCCCCAGCGCGAACGCCGTGATGATCGGAACGACGGTCGGTCCGACCTTGGCGTAGATCGGCGACACCGGAATGGACATCGTCTGCCAGAACATGACGATCGCCAGCGCGAGCACGCCGGCGCCGATGATCGTCTCGCCGATGGCCGGCCGCGGCCGCACGGCCGGGTCGCTGGGCTGCGGACCCGCGATGGTCATGTCACGCCAGCCCGAGTTCCTTGAGGATGCCTTCGATCCGCGCCGTCTCGGCTTCAAGGAAGGTCTTGTAGTCGTCGCCTACCAGCGTGATTGGCGTCCAGTCCCGGGCCTTGCAGGCCTCGGCCCATTGCGGTGTCGCAACCATCTTCTCCATCAGCGCAATCATCGCCTTGCGCTGGGTGTCGTTGACGCCGGGGGGCGCGAACACGCCCCGCCAGTTGAACAGCTCCACGTCGATTCCCTCCTCCTTCAGAGTGGGGGCGTCGATTCCCTCCTGGCGCTTGTCCGATGAGACAGCGATCACCCGCAGCTTTCCGGCCTTCACCTGCTCCGCGAACTCGGCATAGCCCGAGATGCCGGCGGCCACCTGGTTGCCGAGCAATGCAGCGGTTGCCGGTCCGCCGCCGGCAAAGGCGACGTAGCTCACCTTCGGTGGCGGGACGCCGATGGCCTTCGCGATCATGCCCAGAAGAATATGGTCCGACCCGCCCGCCGACCCGCCGGCGACGGGAACCTTGGTCGGATCGGCTTTCAGCGCCGCGGCAAAGTCCTTGACGCTCTTGAACGGCGACTGCGCCGGGACGACGAGCGCCAGAAATTCGCCGGTCAACCGCGCGATCGGCGTCGCCTGCGCGAGCCGGACCGGGCTCTTGTTGGCAATGATGGCGCCCACCATCACCATGCCGGCGACCATCAGCGCGTTGCTCTGGCCTTTCCATTGATTGAGGAACTGCGGGAGTCCGACCGCGCCCCCGGCGCCGCCGACATTGGTGATCTGCACGCCTTTGACCGCGCCGGTTGCGCGCAGGACCTGCTCGATCGTCCGCGCGGTCTGATCCCATCCACCGCCGGGCGCTGCCGGGACGAACATCTTGAGCAGCTCGATGGCCTGCGTTTGAGCCGTGCCGATGGTCACGAAGGACGGGAAAGCAGCGGCGGCGGGGACGAGCGCGGCGCTGCGCAGGAGATCGCGTCGGGTCGGCATGGCGTTTCCTTTCCGAAGTGATGTTCAAGCGGCGCTCTCCGGCGCCTTGCTGGTGTGGAGAAGGCAGGGTCGCTACGAAGCCCCTCCGGCGAGCTTGCGCGGCGGCGGGCCAGTATAGGTCCAAATCAGCTGGCGGGGGATGGGACCTTTGTTGCGTTCACCCGACTGCATCTCCTCGAAGGCATGGGCCAATGCGCCGACCGAGCGGGACAGAACGAACAGCCCGCGGCAGAGCGGTGGGGGGAAGCCGAGCTCCGCGAAGACCACGCCGGTGGCGCCATCGATATTCATCGGGATAAGCCGCCCCTTGTCAGCCGCGAGCTGCGCTTCGACCCCGCGGCCGATGGCGGCGAAGCGGCCGCTCACCGCGCCTTCGCCGGCGGCGAGCTCGACGAGCTCGAGCAGACGCGGAGCGCGCGGGTCACGCGGATGAAAGCGATGTCCGAAGCCCGGAACATGCCGGACGCCGCGGTCGGCGAGCGCCGCCATCTCGGCGCGTACCGCCTGCGCCAGCCCTTGGTCGCTCGCCGGCCCGTCGCCGATGCGGGCAGCGATGGCATTGTAGAGCGCGACGCATTGCTCGCCGGCGCCGCCGTGCACGTCGCCGAGCATGTTGACGGCCGAGGCCATGGCATTGTTGATCCCGACCCCGCAGGTGATCGCCATTCTCGCCGCCGCGATCGACGGCGCCTGCGGGCCGTGGTCGACCGCCGCGACCAGCGCGGCTTCGAGCAGCCTGGCGGCAGCGGGCTGCGGAAGCTCGCCCCGCGTCATGAGATAGACCATGGCGCCGAAGCCGACGCGACCGATCAGTTCCTCGATCGCGTAGCCGCGATAGCGGATCATCCCCGGCTTCATGTCGATGATGGAGGTCGACCACCAGTCCTCGGGGGTCGTCGTTGCGCTGCGTGCATTCGAATCACTCATACCGCTCCTTCCCGGGCGAGCTCGTCCACGTCGTCCTTCGAGAATCCGATCTCGGACAGAAGCGCTTCGGTATCGGCGCCCAGCGCAGGGGGCGGCGATGCCGGCTGCGGATCGCCGCTGCCCAGCCGGAAGCCCGCGCGCACCACGCAAACCGGCCGCCCGACATCGGGCGTTGCGTCGAAGGTCTTGAGCAATCCGCGCTCGACGATCTGCGGATGCTCGAGCACGGAAGGTACGTCGAGAACTTCGCCGGCGGGAACGCCATGCTTGTTCAGCAGCACGGACCATTCCGCTGCCGGCCTCGCCGCCAGCGCGCGCTCGACCTCGGCATTCAATTCCAGACGCAGACGCTTGCGATCCTCGCGCCCGGCGAAGCGCGGATCCGTCGCCAAATCCTCGCGTCCGATCAGACGGCACAAGGTCTCGAACTGTTCCTGCTTGTTAGCCGCGATGTTCAGCAGCCCCCTGCCGGTGCGAAAGGTTCCCGAGGGGCTCGCGGTCATGTTCTCGTTGCCCATCGGTTGCGGCCTGACGCCGGCGATCAGCCAGTTCGACACCGCCCATCCCATCGCGACCAGGGAAGCCTCCAGCATGGACACGTCGATGAACTCACCCTCCCCCGTGCGCCCGCGCCGAACCAGCGCCGCGGCGATCGCAAACGCGGCGGTCATGCCACCCATCGTGTCGGCAACCGGATATCCGACGCGCAGCGGTGCCGATCGCGCATCGCCGGTCACGCTCATCACCCCGCACAGCCCCTGGATGATCTGGTCGTAGGCGGGATTGAATTTGAGCGGACCGTCCTGCCCGAAGCCCGAAATCGCGCAGTAGATGATGTCGCCTTTGGCGGCGCTGAGCGCGCCGTAGCCGAGACCCAGCCGATCCATGACGCCCGGACGAAAATTTTCCACGACGACGTCGGAGGTGGCGACGAGGCGGACGAAGGCGTCGCGGCCTCTCGGCGATTTCAGGTTGAGCGCGATCGAGCGCTTGCCGGCGTTCTGCGCCAGGAAGGATGCCCCCATGCCGCGGCGATTGAGCTCGGGGTCGGCGCCGAGCTGGCGGGCGAGATCGCCAGAGCCCGGCACCTCGACCTTGACCACCTCGGCGCCGAGCTGCGCGAGTTGATAGCAGCAGAACGGCCCCGCCAGCACGTTGGTGAGATCGAGAACCCGGGTCCCGGCGAGAAGTCCGGCCATTCAATCGGCTCAGTCGTGTTCTGCTCAGAAGAATTTAATTCTGTCTAGCACAACGTTCTGTACAGCACAATGGCGTTCTATTATGATGAGGCCAGATCACAAATTGGGCGAACAGCGGCAACCTCAGCGGACGAGCGCATGGGCAACGACAAGGTCGAGGCGGTTGAACGCGCCCTCACGGTGCTCAACGCCTTCCATGCCGACAAGTCGGCGATGACCCTGGGCGACATCGCCGCGGCGACCGGCTTCTACAAGAGCACGATCCTGCGTCTCGCCGGTTCGCTGGAGCGGCTGGGCTATCTCGTCCGCGAGGACAGCGGCCTGTTTCGACTCGGTCCGGCGCTGGGGCGGCTGGGATCGATCTACCGGGCCGGATTCAATCTCGGTCACGCGGTGAGGCCTGAACTGCGGCGGCTGGTGGATGCGAGCGGGGAAACGGCATCGTTCTACGTGCGCGAGGGTCAGACCCGCGTGTGCCTGTTCCGGCATAATTCCCCGCACTCTGCGCGGCACCACCTCGACGAAGGTATCGGGCTGCCGTTGACAGCCGGCGCCAGCGCGCAAGTGCTGCTCGCCTTTTCCGATGGTAAAGGCGCCAGCGCGAAGTCCGTCAGGGAGCACGGCCATGCCGTCTCTTTGGGCGAACGCGACCCGGAGGTGGCGGCGGTGTCGGTGCCGGTATTCGATCGCGCCGGCCGCTTTCGCGGGGCGCTCGCCATCTCGGGACTGATCGGACGATTCAACGAGAAGGCGCGCCGGGCCGCGCTCGGCCACCTGTCGGCTTCGGCCGGTCGACTGCGGACGCTGCTGCCAGCAAGCGAGTGAGACGCCCTATTCTCCGACCAGAACGCCTTCCTCCTCTTCTCGCGGGAGACGTCACGTCTTGAGCTTGTGGTCGTCGTTCAACTCGCGTTCACGACTCCGTGGGGAGCGCCGAAGCGTCGCACCTCTGAATGTTGCGATGCACAACTTCGGCCATAGTTCTGCGTTGTCGTGCATCCCGTACCGAGCGAACGGCTATCCGTTCCCTTCGGGGGGCATCGTGCGCGCGACGCAGTGGGGACTGCTGCGCACCTGAAGGGAGAAGGATTCGGATGAGACGTGCGATTCCGGCGTGGATATCTATTGCCTGCACGCTTGCGCTTGCCGCCTGCGACGAACCGCAATCGACCGCGACCGCCGCGGGCGCGGTGGCACGGCCGCAGGTGAGCGTGATCACGTTGCAGCCGTCGCCCCGCCCGTACATCCGGGAACTTCCAGGCCGCATTGCTCCCACCCGGGTCGCGGAGGTGCGCGCGCGCGTTGCCGGCATCGTTCTGGAACGCTCGTTCCAGCAGGGCGCCGACGTCAAGGCCGGGGATGTGCTTTATCGCATCGACCCCGTGCGCTTCGAAGTGGATCTCAAAGCCGCCGAGGCGGCGCTGGCGAAAGCCCAGGCGGTCCACGACCAGGCCGAGCAGCAGGCCAAGCGGGTGGAAAAGCTGATCAGCGGTCAGGCCGCCTCACAGGCCCAGTATGAGATTGCGGTCGCAACATTTCGCCAGGCGCAAGCCGATGTGGCGGCGCGCCAGGCGGACGTCGCGCGCGCCAGGCTCGAGCTTGCCTACACCCAGGTCCGTTCGCCGATCGGCGGCCGCATCGGCCGCGCGCTGGTGACGGAAGGCGCCCTGGTTGGACAGGGCGAGGCGACCC
Organism: uncultured Alphaproteobacteria bacterium; assembly: GCA_963739385.1. Lineage (GTDB taxonomy): Bacteria > Pseudomonadota > Alphaproteobacteria > Rhizobiales > Xanthobacteraceae > VAZQ01. The sequence continues at coordinate 200,811 of CAVUAI010000030.1, read as the reverse complement.
ATCTCGCCACGGTCCAGCAACTCGATCCTGTCTATGCCGACTTCACGCAGTCGGTCGGAGAGCTGCAGCAACTGCGGCGCGATCTCGAGAGCGGCGTGCTCGAGCAGGTCGAACCCGATGCCGCCAAGGTGCGGCTCGTGCTCGATGACGGGACGCTTTACCGGTATCCGGGCAAATTGCTGTTCTCGGATGCGGGTGTCGATCCCGATACCGGTCAGGTGACGCTGCGCGGGGAGTTCCCGAACCCAAAGGGCGAATTGCTCCCGGGCATGTATGTGCGCGTCCAGATCGAACAGGGCACCGACGACGATTTGCTCGCCGTGCCGCAGCAGGCGGTCCAGCGCAACGACAACGGCGACAGCGAGGTCTACGTGGTGCGCGCGGACAACCGCGCGGTGGTCAAGCCGATGCGCGCCGGGCGCGTGGTCGACGAGCAATGGCTGGTGCTCGAGGGCCTCGAGCCGGGTGACCGCGTCGTGGTCGAAGGCTTCCAGAAGTTCGAACCTGGCGACGTCGTGGACCCCGTTCCCTGGCAGCCCATGCAGGCCAGGGACGCCTCCTCCGCCCCGAATCCCGAGGGCGCGGAGTTGACTCCGGCACGGTATTCCAACGCACGCTGACGAGAAGTGAATGGCCGGCTTCTTCATCGACCGTCCGATCTTTGCGGCGGTCATCGCACTGTTCATCTGCCTGGGCGGCGCGCTTGCCATTCCATTTCTGGCGATCGCCCAGTATCCGATCATCGCCCCGCCTTCGATCGCGGTCAGCACCAGCTATCCCGGCGCTTCGCCGGAGAATCTCTACAACAGCGTCACCCGCCTGATAGAGGAAGAGCTTAACGGCGCCAGCGGCATCCTGAGCTTCGAGTTCGACCAGCGACTCGCTGGGACAGGTCGAAATTACGGCCAACTTCGTTCCCGGCACCGACTCGAGCATGGCCTCGGTCGAGGTGCAGAACAGGATCAAGCGGGTCGAGGCGCGGCTGCCGCGTGCCGTCATGCAGCAGGGCATCCTGATCGAGGAGGCCTCCAGCGCCGTCCTGCAGATCATCACCCTGCGGTCGACGGACGGAAAACTCGACGAGATCGGTCTCGGCGACTTTATGGTCCGCAACGTCGTGGGGGAAATTCGCCGCATTCCCGGCGTCGGGCGCGCCACCCTGTTCTCGACCGAACGCTCGCTTCGCGTCTGGATCGATCCGGACAAGCTCGTCGGCTACCGGCTTACCCCGGACGACGTAACCAAGGCGATCGAGGCTCAGAACGCGCAAGTGGCATCGGGAAGCCTCGGCGCCGAGCCGAGCCGCAAGTCGCAACCGGTCTCCGCGATGGTGCTGGTCAAGGGCCAGCTCGCGTCCCCGGATGAATTCGGCGCCATCGTGCTGCGGGCCACTCCCGACGGCTCGACCGTCCGCCTGCGTGACGTCGCCCGCATCGAAGTCGGCGGCATGGGTTATCAATTCACCACGCGGCTCAACGGCCAGCCGAGCGCCGGCCTCTCCGTCCTGCTGGCGCCGACCGGCAACGCGCTTGCGACCGCGAACGCGGTCAAGGCCAAGATGGACGAGCTGTCGAAGTATTTCCCCGCCAACATCAAATACGACATCCCGTACGACATCACGCCGGTGGTCGAGGCATCGATCAAGAAGGTTCTCATCACCCTGGTCGAGGCCGTCGTGCTCGTCTTTCTGGTGATGTTCGTGTTTTTGCAGAACATCCGCTACACGATCATCCCGACCGTGGTTGTTCCTGTCGCGCTGCTCGGCACCTGCGTCACGCTGCTGCTGCTCGGATTCTCGATCAACATGCTGACGCTGTTCGCGATGGTGCTCGCGATCGGCATTCTCGTGGACGACGCGATCGTCGTGGTCGAGAACGTCGAGCGGATCATGTCGGAGGAAGGACTGCCTCCGCGCGAGGCGACCCGCAAGGCCATGACGCAGATCACCGGTGCCATCATCGGTATCACGCTGGTGCTGGTGGCCGTCTTCATACCGATGGCTTTCTTTCCAGGCTCGGTCGGCGTCATCTATCGGCAGTTCTCCGTCACGATGGTGTCGGCCATCGCGTTCTCGGCGTTCCTGGCACTGTCGCTTACGCCGGCCCTGTGCGCCACGTTGCTCAAGCCGGTCGCGGCCGGCCACCAGCATGCCAGGAAGGGGCTGTTCGGCTGGTTCAACCGCGGCATGGAGAACACGAAGACGCGGTACGGCCGCTTCGTGCGGTGGACGCTGGCGCGCACCGGACGGCTGCTGCTTATCTACCTCGCTATCGTGATCGCGCTCGGGTGGGCGTTCCTGCGGCTGCCCGCGGGGTTCTTGCCCGTCGACGACCAGGGCTTCATCACGGCCGACGTGCAAACGCCGCCCGAAGCGTCGTTCAACCGCACGCTGGAGGCGGTGAAGCGGGTCGAAGAGTTCCTCGCCCAGCGCAAGGGCGTCGACACGGTGACGTTTCTGACCGGATTCAGCTTTCTCGGTCAGGGCCAGAACACAGCGCAGGCCTTCGTGACGCTGAAGGACTGGTCGGAACGCGGTCCCAACGATTCGGCCGAGGCCATCGTTATCGACATCAACAAGAGCCTCGCGAGCATCAGCGATGCCAAGGTGTCGGCGTTGCAGCCGCCCCCGATCGACAATCTCGGCAATTCGAGCGGCTTCAGCTTCCGGCTGCAGGACAGGGCTCAGAAGGGATACACCGAGCTCATGCAGGCCAAGGATCAGCTCCTTGGCCGCCGCGAAGAAAAGTCCTGTTCTGCGCGACGTGTATGTCGAAGGGCTGACACCGGCGCCGCAAGTCGAGCTCGTCATCGACCGTGAAAAGGCAGCCGCTCTCGGCGTGACCTTTCAGGACATCAACAACACGATTTCGACCAATCTCGGATCCTCCTACATCAACGACTTCCCGAACCGCGGGCGCATGCAACGTGTCATCGTGCAGGCCGACAATTCCGGGCGCATGCAGACCGAGGATCTGCTCACGTTCAATGTGCGCAACAGCAAAGGCAATCTGGTGCCGTTCTCGTCCTTCGCCACCATCAAATGGAGCGTGGGTCCGACCCAGATGGTGGGCTTCAATTACTATCCGTCGGTGCGGATCAGTGGTTCGGCACGCCCCGGCTACACCAGCGGCGACGCCATCGCCGAGATGGAGCGGATCGCCGCGACGCTGCCGCGCGGGTTCGGCTTTGAATGGACCGGGCAGTCGTTGCAGGAGAAGCTGGCGGGATCCCAGGCTCCGCTGCTGCTCGCGCTCTCGGCTCTCGTGGTATTCCTGCTCTTGGCGGCCCTCTATGAAAGCTGGACGATTCCGCTCTCGGTTCTGCTCGTTGTCCCGCTCGGGATGCTCGGGGCGGTAACTGCCGTGACCCTGCGCGGCATGCCCAATGATGTCTACTTCACCATTGGGCTCCTTACGATCATCGGCCTTGCCGCCAAGGACGCGATCCTCATCATCGAATTCGCCAAGGACCTGCGCGCGCAGGGCAAGCCGCTGGTCGAGGCTGCGGTCGAGGCCGCCTATCTTCGCTTCCGCCCGATCCTGATGACCGGCTTCGCCTTCGTGTTCGGCGTTGCGCCGATGGTGGTCGCATCGGGCGCGAGCGCCAAGAGCCAGCAGGCGCTCGGGACCGGTGTGATGGGCGGCATGATCGCCGTCGTGGTGTTGGCCTTGATCATGGTCCCGGTGTTCTTCGTCGCGGTACAAAAGGTATTCGGGCGTCACAAGGAGGAGCGTCATCATCCCGCTCCGAAGCTGGCGCCCATCGAGATTGCCGATCCGGTGCAACCGCAGCACTGAATCGACCGCCTCACCGCGCGCCGCGCTCGACTGTGGCTCCCGAGACCCGTAAGCTCGCCAGCCCATGCAACGCCGGGAGCATGCCCATGCCGACACGCCGTCACGTGCTCAGCGCTTCTGCGGCAGCCCTTGCATTGGCACCAGCGGGCTTCCTAGCGCGTGCGCACGCGCAGGCGATCAAGAAGCCGGCGCACGTGATCGTGGGCTTCCCGGCGGGTGGCGGCACTGACGCGATCGCCCGTATCCTCGCCGACAGACTGCGTGGTTCCTACGCGGCGACAGTGCTGGTGGAAAACAAGCCGGGCGCGGCGGCCCGCATTGCGGTGGAATACGTCAAGAACGCCGAGCCCGACGGCAGCGTCATGCTGTTCACGCCGGATTTTCCGATCACCGTCTACCCGCACAGCTTTCGCTCGCTGAACTACGACCCGCTGCGGGATTTCACCGCGGTCTCGCCAGCGGCAAAGTCGATGCTGACCTACAATATCGGCCCGGCGGTACCTGAAAGCGTGAAAAACCTCGCCGAATTCGTGCAGTGGTGCAAAGCAAACCCGGGCAAGGCGGCGTACGGCACCACGGCGGCGGGCGGTACGCCGCACTTCGTGGGCATGATGCTGGCCAATGCGGCCGGGATCCCGATGACCGCCGTGCACTATCGCGGCGGCGCGCCGGCGCTGCAGGATCTGATCGGCGGCCACGTCCCGGCGAGCGTCAATCCCATCAGCGAGAGCATGGCGTTGGCCACGGCCGGGACGATCCGCATTCTGGCGGTGACCGGCGCGCAGCGGTCGCCGTTCCTGTCCGCCGTCCCGACGATGACAGAGGCCGGCTACAACGTGGTAGTGGAGTCCTGGCTCGGCGTGTTCGTCCCCGCCAAGACGCCCGCGGAGATCGTGAATGCGCTGAGCGCGGCCATCGCCGAAGCCGTCAATTCCGCCCAGATGATCGAAAACCTGGCCAAGCTTGGCAACACGACTGCGTTTCAGACGCCGGCGGAATTCGCCGCCATCGTCAAGGCCGATATCGCACGCTGGGCACCAGTGGTTAAAGCCTCCGGATTCATCGCCGAGGACTAGCGCCGAACCCGTGGGGTCGACGAAGCGAACCGCGCGCGTGCATCCAACGACAGAGGGATCAGAACGGCCACAAGCGCTGCCGCCGATCCGCAATGATCGCGCGGGCCGCGTTGTGGCCGGGTGCACCCGTCACCCCGCCGCCCGGGTGCGCGCCCGATCCGCAATGGTAGAGTCCCTTGAGCGGGCCGCGATAGTCGGCGTAACCCAATGCCGGGCGCGCCCAGAACAGCTGATCGAGCGACAGCGCGCCATGAAAGATGTCGCCGCCGGTCAGCCCGAACACCTGTTCTAGGTCGAACGGGCTGAGGGACTGGCGGCCGACAACGCTGGCCTTGAACCCCGGGGCATAGCGGTCGACGGTGTCGATCATCAAATCGGCCACCCGCTCGCGATGCTCGCTCCACGCGCTGCCATCCGGTAAGGTCGGCGCCACGTGCTGACAGAACAGGCTGGCCACGTGAGCTCCCGGCGGCGCCAGCGTGTCGTCGAGGGTCGAGGCGATGACCATCTCGATGATGGGCTCGCGGCTCCATCCCAGCCGCCGGGCGTCATGGTAGGCGCGATCCATATAGCCGAGGCTTGGCGCGAGAATGATTCCCGCGGTGTGATGATCCGCGAGGTCATGTCCCGGCAGCGCCGTGAAGCTCGGCAACTGCGTGAGCGCGACGTTGATCCGGAATGTGCCGGAACCGCAACGCCATCCGCGCATGCGACGCAGAAACTTGGGATCAAGCGCGCTCTCGGGAATCATCCTGGTATAGAGCAGCCTGGGATTGATGTTGGCGGCCACGCCGGCGGCACGCACAATGCGGCCGTCTTCGAGAACGACGCCGCTGGCCCTTCCCTTCTCGAGCAACACTTCCCGAACCGGGGCGTCGGTTTCGATCTCCACTCCATGACTTGCCGCCGCCCGCGCCATGGCCTGCGTGATCGCGCCCATGCCGCCGATCGCATGGCCCCACGCGCGCTTCCTTCCGTTCACCTCCCCGAAGGCATGATGCAAGAGAACGTATGCGGTGCCTGCCGCATACGGACTCGCGTAGTTTCCGACGATGGCGTCGAAGCCGAGCCAGGCTTTCACCAGTTCGCCTTCGAACCAGCCCTCGAGATAGTCGGCTGCCGACTTTGTGAGCAGGTCGAGCAGCGTTTGCAGATTTTCCGTGGAAAGTCGTCGAAGCCGGTTGCCGAAGCGCCCGGCTTTGAGTACTTCGCCGAGGGTTCTGAGTTTCAATCCCCGCGTCAGGTTCGGCGGTGCCTGCAGAACGAGCTCGCGCAGCACATCGGCGCTCGCATCGAGCTCCCGATTGAAGGCGCCAAAGCGTTGTGCGTCGTTGCGACTGAACAGTGCGATGTTGCGCTCGGTATGACCTTCGGCAACCAGCAGATGACGTCCATCCAAGGCAGGAAGAAAGTTCTGCGCGCGCCGCCCGACGATTTTGAGACCGTGGTCGGCAAGACGAAGGTCCGCGATAATCTTGGGGTTCAGCAGACTGACGGTATAGGCGGCGATCGAGTTGCGGAAGCCGGGGAAAAACTCCTCCGTGACCGCAGCGCCGCCCACCACGGGCCGTCGTTCGAGGACTTTGACCTTGAGTTCCGCCATCGCGAGGTAGGCGGCGCATGTCAGCCCGTTGTGACCCGCGCCGATGATCACGACATCGTATGCCGGCATCGAAGATGCTAATTCTGGTCGCAGGCGCACGGAGCGGGGCGATTCATCGCTTGCCTTGCCTCGCGCGGGCTTGCCGGAAATCTCGCCTGCTCATGGAACCAAGCCCACCGTCATCAGTTGCCCAACTCGTCGCGCGCGAACTGTGAGCGAGCGCGCATTTGCGACACCGTTCCCCGCCGCCGATCAATCATCATCGGGACATCCCCGTCCACCAGACATTCTAATCTCATGCCTGCAAGACTGTCACCATCGCGACATCTTCGGATCGCCCGCTCCCGGTCCGGCCTTGGCCTGTTTACGCTGGTGCCGATCAAAAAGGGACAGTTCATCGTCCGATACATCGGCAGGAAGATAACCACTGCCGAAACCGAGCATCTCGATACCCGGTACCTGTTCGAGATCAACAACCGCTGGACGATCGACGGGGCCAACCGCAGAAACCGGGCGCGCTATATCAATCATTCGTGCCGACCGAATGCCGAGGTCTATTTCGTCAAACACGTCATCAAGATTCGGGCGATCAAGAACATCAAGCCCGGCGATGAGATCACGTATCACTATGGCCGCAATTATTTCGATGCATTCATCAAAGCAGCCGGATGCAAATGCATGGCTTGCGCCAGGAAGAAAGCCAAGCTTCGCGCCGAACGGCGCAAACAGCGATCGAGACGTTCTCGTTAAGGGGTGGCGACCGCCAGGCGAATGCGTCGGACATCAAGCGCAGCCGTTGCGGCCGCTGATCTCAACGGTCCGCCCGAACGCTTCGCCGGCATTGCCGGGGGCTCCCGCGATGATAGCCTGTCGTGCTGATTCCGTCGGAGGTGGGAATGGACGATATGAGCGCGTTCAAGGCCCTGGAACCGTCGGTCGATCAATTCATCCGCATCGTCGGAAGCGGCATCGAAATCTTCGGCGTTCTCATTATCGTGATCGGCATCGCATGGTCCACCTTTCGCCAGCTCAGGCAGCCGATATCCAAGCAGGATTCCGATCTTTACAAGATCCGAATTGGTCGCTCGCTGCTGCTCGGCCTCGAGGTGTTGGTCGCCGCCGATATCGTGAAGACCGTCGCGCATGAATTGACCTTCATGAGCCTCGGGCTGCTGGCCGGTCTGGTCTTGGTCCGCACCTTTCTCAGCTGGACGCTGGTGCTGGAAATCGAAGGGCGATGGCCATGGCAGCGAGAGCCTGCGGCCTTGCGCGCGCGCCCCGGCGGCGACCCCGAACCGGGTTGAGCGCGGTCCGGCTGTCCATTGCCGACGCCGGCGCTGGCCCCCCAAGGTTCGACGGTCCGCGTAAGGTCACAACCTGCAATTCAGGCTGCGCTTGCCATAGCGATCTCATGCAGTCCAGCCGCGACAGTTCCGTGCAGAGGATCCGCGGGCTCCCCGCCCGGTCGACACGGGCGGAGCGTCGAAATGCACCGGCTCAGAAGCTGTTATCCCTGACGGCATCCCTCAGCATCATGCCATCCGGCATTTTGCGGTCGGTCACGCTGTAGAGCTTCCCGCCGCTCATGTAGATCATCGTGTTCGACCGCAGCGGCCTCGCCCTCTTCATGATTTCGGCGTGGGCCTTGTCGCTCACCTTCATCCGCATCATCTTGCCAGAGCTGTCCCGCATCAGGGCCGTCCTATCCGGCAGGTCCTGCGCGTCCTGCGCGCTGGCGGGAACGGCGAGGGCGAGCGCAGCGATCGTAGCAACGAGCATTGTGTTGACGAGCGTCATGTGGATTCTCCGTGGGGCACAACCCGTTTCCAGGACAGCACATGCAGGTAACCGCGATGTGTCGATACCAGAGTAAAGACTTGCTGAACCCGGTTCACAATGCCAAGGCGGCACATTGCCGGGATCTTTGACACGATGACGGATCCGCAAGCTGCAATCCAGGCCTACCGGTCCCTATTGGGCCGGCGTGGTGCGATCTGAGCGACATTGGAGTGTTCCGCGTGCTGCGAACAAGACCGTTGGAGGGACTACCCGTCGCACTTGATCTTTGGTCCAGGCGACCGCGCCACACGGGCGTGGTGACGCAATCGCCGCGGAACAACTTCGAAAGTCCCCGCGCAATCGACGCGTTCCAGAGGGCTGCACAGTGAAGCGGGTCACGGGACTCGACTGGCCGCTTTTGGCGCTTGCCGCCTGCCTGCTGGCGCTTGCAGTCGCCGGGGCGTTGTGGATCACCTCCTTCGATGATGGCGATGTGGGCGTCATTCTGCTGCTGCAAGCGGTTCCTTACGCGGCTGCCGCATGGCTTATCGTCAGGGGACGGCGTGATAGCGCAGCGAGCGGCCGTGCGGTTCTGACCATCCTCATCGTCGGCGTCGCCATGCGCCTCGTGCTGCTGCCGGGTACGCCGGTGTCGACCGATGTTTTCCGGTATGTCTGGGACGGGCGCGTCCAGGCCGCCGGCATCAATCCATATCTGCATCTGCCGGCTGCCGCAGAGCTCTCAGCCCTGCGGGACGAAGCGATCTACCCCTACATCAACCGCGCCGACTATGCCCCGACGATCTATCCGCCGATGTCGCAGATCGTCTTCTATCTCGTCACGCGGATATCGGAGGCGCCGATCGCCATGAAAGGCGCAATGCTGGCGTTCGAAGGCCTGGCCGTCTGGGTCATGCTGCAATTGCTCGCGCTGCGCGGCCTGCCGCCGGCGCGTATTCTGCTCTACGCATGGCATCCGCTGCCGTTGTGGGAATTCGCCCGCAGCGGCCACGTCGATATCGTAGCGATTGCCTTTCTGCTGCTGGCCTTCCTGGCGGTCGAACGGCGCTCGCCGATTCTCGCCGGCATGGCCTTCGGCGCCGGCGTGCTGGTCAAGTATTTTCCTCTCGTGACAGGGCCCGCGCTCTACCGACGCTGGGATTGGCGCCTGCCCGCAACCTTCCTCGGCACCCTCGCCGTCCTCTATCTGCCCTATATCAGTGCCGGCGGTAAAGTCTTCGGCTTTCTCGGGAACTACCTCGCCGAGGAAAAGATCGACCGAGGCGCCGGGATATTCCTGTGGCAGCTTATCGATGCCGTCATTCCGTTGCCTGAGTGGGCATTTGCGTTCTATCTGGCGGCTGCCGCGACCATCCTGGGAGTGCTGGCGCTTCTCGTCATTCTGCGCAATCGAGGCCAGGGTGCCGATCTCGCCGGCGGCATGCTGCTGGCGGTCACTTTCATCATTCTCGTCTCGCCACACTATGCCTGGTACTTCACGTGGCTCGTGCCGTTCCTGTGCTTCTATCCGGTCGCAGGCGTGCTCTATCTGACCTGCGCCAGCAGCTATCTTTACTTCGCACATTGGCCGCCCACACTTTGGGAGGGACTGCCGATTTACGGGCCCTGCATTCTCATTCTTCTCGCCGAATTCATCTTTCGCCGACGGAAAACGGAGAATGGCCGTGTCGACGCAATCGCCGCCTGACGCCAGCGCCACCGAGAGCATTGCAGCCCGCGCGGCGGCGGAACAGGCGGTCGTCGTGATCCCGACGCTCAATGAGGAGCAGTCGATCGCAGAGGTCGTGCGTCGAGTTCCGCGGGCCCTGGCATCGCGCGTGATCGTGGCGGATGGCGGCAGTCGCGACGCCACGACCGCACGAGCCGAAGAAGCGGGGGCGCAAGTCGTGCACGCCGGCCCCGGATATGGCCGGGCCTGCCTTGCCGCGGCTATGGCAGCCGAAGACGCCGACGTCGTGGTGTTCATGGACGGCGATGGCGCCGACGACCCCCAGGGCATCGCCCGGCTTCTCGAGCCGATCCAGTCCGGACGCTATGATTTCGTCATCGGGTCGCGCGCGCGCGGCCGACGCGACCCCGGAAGCATCGCCTGGCATCAGCTGGCGGCGGGCCGCTTGGCCGGCTGGGGCATGCGGCTTCTATACGGCGTGCGGTATACGGACATGTGCGCCTTTCGTGCCATTCGGCGCGACGCGCTGCTCACACTTGGGATGCGCGAGCTGACATACGGATGGAATATCGAAATGCAAATGCGCGCCGCGAGAGCAGGCCTGCGGATTCTGGAAATTCCCGTCGATTATCATCGTCGCAGCGCGGGCAGCTCGAAAGTGGCCGGAAGCCTATCCGGTACCGTGCGGGCAGGCGCCCGCATCATCGCCACCTTCGTGCGGGTTTCCAGCGAAGCAAGGTCGAGCCGTCCGCGCGAACTCCCGGACACTCCTTCGCACCTGCCATGATCAAGTACGCGTCGCCACAACGTGATTTGTACCGCACGACGATTGCAAGCATGGTTCCTCCCGCAAAGCGAGAGCATAGGAACGGGTGGCGGGTGCGGATCTTTCCCTGTCCTGGACACGGAGCTCGCAGGTTGCGACGCGAGAGGCCGAAGCTTTCCATGCTTGCAGCCCTGATCTGCGTCGTCGCTGTCCTGGCACCCGGGGCTGCACATGCACGCGATCTCGTCGTCTATGGCGAACCAACCCTCGAGAAGGCGCTGAAGTCGATTGGCACCTTGTGGCAGGCGCGCACCGGTACCCGCGTCAACGTATTCGTAGCCCCGACGGATCTGTCCTTCGCCCAGATTGATCGTGGCGCACGCTGCGACGTGATCTTCGCGCTCGCGGGCGCGGCGACCGAGGATGCCGCCCGCAGGAAAGTGATTCACGGCGAAACAGGCGGGCCCGTGCTACGCAACGGCCTGGCGCTCATTGGCACCGAGCCGGATGCGGGGCCGGCAGCCGACGCAACGCTGGCCGACATCTCGCGGCTGATCGCCGGGAAGACGATTGCGATCGCCAATCCGCAGCGTGATGCCGCCGGCGACCGCGCGGTGGAGCTCCTCAGGCGGATCGGAGTGGTCGTCGACGACAGCAACAAGACCGTGGCCGTAGCCGAAAGCTCCGCCGGCGTGGTCAGCCTGCTGACGACCGGCAAGGTGCGCCTCGGCATCGTTTATGCAACCGATGCGGCGGGGTTCAAGCTCGTCGTGCCGCTGGCGGCATTGAACCTTGCGCCTATCGAGTACGTCGTCGCAAGGGCCCGCGACCCGGCATCCGATACCCAGCCTTTCTTGACGTTTCTGCAGTCGGCGGAGGCGAAGGCAACGTTCAAATCGGCAGGACTTCTCCCCATCGGCGATCGTGGCGCTTTGCGGCGGTCGCCCGCTTCGGACCGTATCCGGGCTGGTGGCCAGCTCGGCTCGGAGGACGGCTCAATCCACTAAAGCGCAGACAGCGGAGGCGACGGTGAGCGATATTACAGCCGAGCACCTTCACCGGGTCTCGAAGGTGATCGTGCACCCCGTCACGGTGCGGGTCACGCACTGGCTCAACGCGCTCGCGATGATCATCATGATCATGAGCGGGTGGCGCATCTACAATTCGGATCCGATCTTGCCGTTCTATTTTCCCGTCGAGCTTACGCTCGGCGGAACCTACGAAGGTTCGGTGGACATCCACAACGAGGATGGCCTTGCTGGCGCCTTGCAGTGGCATTTCGCCGGCATGTGGCTGCTGACCATCAACGGGATTGTTTATCTCGCCTACGGAATCCTGTCGGGTCATTTCCGGCGGGCTTTCTTTCCGGTCGGGCCGGCCTCCTTCCTTCGCGACACGGTGGCCGCCCTGCAATTTCGGCTACCGCACCAGCTTGGCGTCTACAACGCCGTGCAGAAAACGCTCTATCTCGGCGTGCTCGCCGCCGGCGTGATCATGGTGCTGTCCGGCCTTGCAATCTGGAAGCCGGCGCAATTTCAGGAACTGACCTGGCTGTTCGGCGGCTTCGACGCTGCACGCATCGTCCATTTTCTCGGGATGGTCGCGATCGTCTTGTTTCTGGTCGTCCATGTTGCCCTCGTCATCATCGTTCCGAAAACGCTGCCGGCGATGATCACCGGCCGCGCGCCCACCCACGGGGACTGAGCCATGCGCGAGATTCGCGGCAACATCCCAGCCCCGCAGCCCACCAGGGAATCGAAAGAGATCCTGCGGGCGAGCAGTTCGGTGCCCAAGATCGAGCGGCGGCTTTTCCTCAAGCAAGGTCTCAGCCTCGGTGCCCTGACGTTGCTCACCGGCTGCGATGTCACCGACAGCAGCGCCGTGCAGCGCGCCCTCAACGGCATTTCAGAATGGAACGACCGTGCTCAAGGCGCGATCTTCAATCTGCGGCGGCTGATGCCCACCTACCCGGAAAGCTACGCGGTGAAAGACTTCCGCTACAATGCCTATTACGGGCAGGATCAGATTCCGAAGATCGACGGCGAGACTTTCAAGCTCAATCTATCCGGCCTGGTCGACCGCAGGGCGCCCTGGACGTTACGGGACCTTTATCAGCTGCCGCAGGAATCCCAGGTGACGCGCCACGTCTGCGTCGAAGGCTGGAGCATGATCGGTAAATGGACCGGAGTTCCGTTACGCACCTTCCTGCAGCGAATCGGCGCCGACACCACGGCAAAATATGTCGGCTTCGAATGCGCCGACGGGTATTACTCCAGCATCGACATGGCATCGGCGCTGCACCCGCAGACATTTCTCACCTTCAAGATTTCCGATGAGATCCTCGCGCCACGCTACGGCTATCCGCTCAAGCTGCGGGTTGCGACCAAGCTTGGCTTCAAGAATCCCAAATGGATCATGGCAATGTACGTGACCAACCGCTTCCCGGGGGGCTTCTGGGAAGATCGCGGATATAATTGGTTCGGCGGCGTATGAGTTGGAGCGGTCCACGCCTTCACTTCGAACCGTGTCCGAGGGCGCGGGCGAGATATTCCATGTCGGCCTCCGGCCGAGGGCCGACGAAGGTGAGCGCGAGCTCGCTGGCGCCGGCCGCGCGGTAGCGTCGGGCCTGGACGAGCGCCTCCTCCGCAGTGCCAGCGATCGCAAACGCCGCAATGAAGCGGTCGTCGAGCACGTTCGCCGGCGGCTCGCCGGCGCGCAAGCGCCCTACCGCGAGGTCGAAGTCGGGTTCCGACAACTCGCCTGATCGCAACAGTGCCGACTTGGCCGCCGGCACGCGCTGAGCCAGCGACCAGAAGCCTGGCAGCATCTCGCCGATCGTTGCCTTGGCGAGGTCGCAGGCGGCCGCCCGATCCGGTCCGACCGCGCACGGAACGTACTGGACGACGTCGCAGGGCGGCGGGCGACCCGACTCGCGAGCCGAGCGATCGATCACGCGGGTCGCATGTCGAGTGAAGTCCGGCGGGCACATGTTCGAAATCAACAGCCCGTCGGCGATCTTGCCGCACAGCGCAAGCGACTGCTCGCCCCTCGCCGCCATCAATAACGGCATGTCCGGTCTTGACGGCCGGTATTCGAGCCGCGCCTTGTGCGCGGAGAAGACTCGTCCGGTGTAGTTCACCTCTTCGCCGGTGAGCATGGTACGCACGATCGTGATCGCATCGCGCACCGCAGCGATGGGGAGATCAGCGCTCAACCCCATGCGCTCGGTCGCGGCCGCGATCCCAGATCCGATCCCCAGCCGCGCCCGCCCCTGCGCCAATTCATCGAGCGCGCCAATCTCCATCGCAATCAGTGTGGGATGCCGGTTGTAGGGATTGAAAACGCCGATACCGATGCGGATTCGGTCGGTCGCGGCCGCGCACGCCGACGCCGCGGGCAGCACGCCGCGATTGAACGCGTTCTCGGCAAACCATATCGAATCGAAGCCGGCAGCATCGGCGGCCCTGGCAAGATCGATGCAACGACGGGCGTCGATCCCACCGTGCAGCCGTACGCTCAGCTTCGGCAGATCCGACACGTTTTATCCCGCACCTTGGTGTCGCAACGAATGCGGAGAGCCGGAGTGCGGAGGTAACTGAGATGCCCTTGCGCTGTGGTCTGCCCACGGAAGGGTCGAGGGTCCACCGGAGGGGCGGGAGCGACCGCCAGCAGAAATCCACTGCCCGCGCGAAGAACGCATCACACACCGCCGGGGCGCGCACCCGAGTCCGCCTCGGAAAAATGCGCATGCACGACGCGCCAATCGCCGGCCTCCTTGCGAAACACCATGGTCGAACGGGTCATGAATTCGTCCCCGCCATAGTGGATGTCCGTGGGTGGCGGCTCTATGCCGGTCCAGTTGCGCCTCGTGCGGCGATGGCACCAGACCACCGCCATGTCATCCGAGACCACGCCGCCGAGATCGAACGGCGTCCAGTAGCTCGAATTCACATTCTGCTTGTAGAACCGCCAGAGCCGGAACCAGTGATCCCGCCCTTTGTAGGTGTGCCCATTGAGGTTGAAGAACACGGCCTCCGGCGCCTTGCTCCAGAGTGGATCGAGCTTATCCAGGTCGAAGCTGGCGTTGGCATCGATGTAGTCGCCGTGAAGCTCAAGAATGCGCTCCCGGTCAGCCTGTGATCCACCGATCAAACCCGACTCCGCCATGTTTTCTCCCGTTCAGTCAAAGGTTGCAACGTCGTGGGACTGACCCGTGACCGGCAGACACCGCTTTGCATGATCCCGCGGCGAATCAGCCGACGTCGCCGCGCAGGACTTCGCCCAGCGAATCCTTGAAATCGAAAGCGCTCTGCCCGATCGCGAGGACGGTGACGTCGCCGGTCGCCCGACACTACACGCTGAGATAGTTGCGCAGCACGAACTCGTTACCCTCGAGTTCCGCCGAGCTGCCGGTAAAACAGATTTCTCCCTTGTTCATGACGTGGTGGCGGTCGGCAACGGCGAGCGCGGTGCGCAGGTTCTGCTCGACCAGCAGGATGGCCAAGCCCTCGCGCTTGAGATTCATGAGCACCTCGATGATCTCCTGCACGATCATCGGCGCCAGCCCCTCGGACGGCTCGTCGAGCAGAAGCAACGCAGGGTCGAGCATAAGCGCACGCGCGATGGACAGCATCTGCTGCTCACCGCCCGAGAGCTGGAAGCCGAGATTTCGCTCACGCGCACGCAGGTTTGGAAACAGCTCGAAGATGCGCGCGAGCGTCCACCGGCCCTCGCGGCGGCTGCGGGCGAAGACGGTGAGGTTCTCACGCACGCTGAGGCTGGGGAAAATGCCGCGCTCCTGCGGCACGAAGCCGAAACCGAGCCGGGCCACCGCGTAGGGCGGGAGCGCCGCAATGTCTCGCCCACGATACTGGATGCGACCAGGGCGCGGCTTGAGATAGCCCATGATGGTGAGGATTGTCGTGGTTTTGCCGGCGCCATTGCGGCCAAGCAGGCAGACCACCTCCCCGTCCTTCACGGTGAGCGAGACGCCGTGCAGGATATGGCTGTCGCCGTAATAGGCATTGACGTTCTCGAGAGCGAGCATCAGTGGGCCATCCCGAGATAGACCTCGCGAACGCGGTCGTTCGCCTGGATTGCGGCTGGCGTTCCGGAGGCCAGTACTTCCCCGTAGTACAGCACGGTAATGCGGTCGGCGACCGAGAACACGACCTTCATGTCGTGCTCGATCATGAGGATCGAGAGCGAGCGCGGAAGGCGGGCGATGAGGTCGATCATGCGGGTGGTCTCGGCCGGAGACATGCCCGAGGTCGGCTCGTCCAGCAGCAGAAGGTCGGGCTCGCCCGCCAGCGCGATCCCGATTTCAAGCTGCCGTTGCTCGCCATAGGATAGATTGCGGGCGAGGCGCGCACCGTCCGTACCGAGATGCACCTGCTCCATCAGACCCTCGGCGCGCGCGAGGAGGTCGTGCAGACGCCCAACCGGCGTGAAGCCGTTGAGCGAGTTGCCGCGCCGCGCCTGCACTGCCAGCCGCAGGTTCTCGACCACGCTGAGATTCTGAAACAGGTTGTTACGTTGAAAGGTGCGCGCCACTCCAATGCGGCTGATGTGGTTCGGCGACCAGCCGGTAATGTCGGTCTCCTTCACGAAAATGCGGCCGCTGCTGGGCGCGAGCTGACCGCCGATCTGGTTGATGAGGCTGGTCTTGCCGGCGCCATTTGGGCCGATGACGACGTGACGGTCGCCCGCCTCGAGGGTGAGATTCACGTCGCGGGTGACGACGAGGCTCCCGAACGAACGGCACAGATGATCTGTGCGCAGCACGCTCATGGTTTTTGCCCACGTAACCGGATTTGCCGGAGCGCGCCCCAAATGCCGCCGGGGAAGAACAGCACGCAGCAGATGAAGATGACGCCGATGATGGCGAGCCAATGCTCGCTGTAGGAACTCACGACGTTCTTCATCAGGAGAAAGACACCGGCACCGATTGCCGGCCCGATCAAGGTGCCGGCACCGCCGAGCATGGTCATGATCAGAATGTCGCCGGAGGCGGTCCAGTAGATCGCATCCGGCGAGATGAAGCTGTTGAATATCGCATAAAGCCCGCCGGCCAGTCCTGCAAACCCGCCCGCAATGGTGAACGACAGGAGCTTGTACGCGCGCGTAGGATAGCCGATGGCCAGCATGCGCGACTCGTTCTCGCGAATGCCGACGAAAACGTGCCCGAGCGGAGCGTTGAGGAGGCGCCGCAGCGCCCAATAGGACAGCAGGAAAAACGCCAGGGTCATGAAATACATGGCGAGTGAATCCGACAGATCGAAGCCGAGTAGTGCCGGCTTTTCAGCGATCGCCATGCCGTCCGACCCGCCGGTGACGTCCCGCCACTTCAGCGCGACCGAAAAAACAAGCTGCGAGAAGGCAAGTGTCAGCATGAGGAACGGAATCCCGCTGGTGCGCACGCAGAAAAAACCGATCAGCGCCGCACCACCGGCGGCGACGACCACACCGGCCAGCAGGCCGAGCCAGGCGCTCATGCCCAGCAGGGCCCCGACGATCGCCACTGCGTAGGCTCCGAGGCCGAAGAACGCGGCGTGTCCAAGCGACATCAATCCCGTGAACCCGAGCAGCAGATCGAGGCTCATGGCGAATATCGCGAAGATATAGATCTCGGCGACCAGCGCGCGCGGGTAATCCGTGACCAGAAAAGGGAAGATGATCATCGCCACCATCACCAAGAGCCCTGCCGCCAGCGATTCTTTCGTGGCTGGCATGCTCACGGCGGTGACGGCCGGCGCGGCCGTCACACCGACATATTTGATGCCGAACAGGCCCTGCGGCCGCACCAGAAGGACGAGCGCCATCACAAGATAGATCAGGAACAGAGCAAGGCTCGGGAAATAGGCCTTGCCGAAGGTGTCGGCCTCGCCGATGAGCAGGCTTCCGATGAAAGCGCCGCGCAGGCTTCCCATGCCGCCGATCACAATGACGATGAAAGCCGGGATGAGGATCTCGGTATCCATGCCGGGATAGAGTCCGAGCACGGGACCAGCGGCCACGCCGCCAAGCGCGGCGAGCGCCACGCCGGCACCGAATATGCCGGTGAACAGCGCAGGAATGTTGCCACCCAGTCCCGCCGCCATGGCGGCGTCGTCGACGCCAGCCCGCACCATGGCGCCGATGCGGCTGCGCTCGAGGAAGAGCCACAGCAGCAATGCGATCGCAAAGCCCAGACCAATCAGGAACAGCCGATAGGTCGAGAACACGCCGAGACCGATCTGGGTCGAGCCCTGCAGGATTTCCGGCGCCGGCAGCCGGACGATCACCCGCCCCCAAACCGATTGCACCAGGTCGAAAAACACGAAGGTGAAACCGAAGGTCAGCAGGACCTGGTCCATGTGGCCGCGCTTGTAGAGCGGCCGCATGAACAACACCTCCATCGCGATCCCCAGCAGCGCGACTGGAACAGGCGCAAGCACGAGTGCGAGCCAGAAGCTCCCCGTGAACTGGAAGATCGAAAGTCCGAAAAACGCACCCAGCATGAAGAAGGAGCCATGCGCGAGGCTCACAACGTTCATCAATCCAAAGATGAGCGAGAGGCCTGCCGCCATCAGAAACAGCAGCACACCGTAGACAAGCCCGTTCAGGAGCTGGGCGGCAAGGAACTCCATGCGCCGCTCACCCTGGCCTCATCGGCGGCTCTGCGATCCGGGATGATCGATCAGTAGATCTTCTTGCCGGGATCCTGCACGTCCTTGAACGTGGCGAGAACCTTGCTGGTGACCTTTCCTTGGCTCTCCACCACCTGACAGATGTAGATGTCCTGAATGGGATTGTGCACGACCGGATCCATCCGGAAGGGACCGCGCGGCGCATTGAACTGAACCTTGGTCATCGCCTCGGCGAGCTTATCCTTGTTGGCCGTTTCGCCATCGGTCGCCTTCAACGCCTCGTGGACGGCGCGCGCCGCGACGTAACCGTAGTCGGAGAAGATATCGGGCAGCGCCTTGTACTTGGCTTGATAATCGGCGACGAATTTCCGGCTCTCGGGGTTGTCGACGGTGTCCGTATAGGTGGTGGCGGAAATGACGCCAAGCGCGGTCTTGCCGAGGGCGCTGATGGTGAGCGAATTGATGATCGTGAAGCCGGTGAGTGGCATTTTCTCCTTCAAGCCGAACTCGTGATATTGCTGGATGAAGCGGATGGCGTCGGCACCCGGCATGAAATCGTAGGTGACCGGCGGGTTGATCGACTTGATGTCGATCAAGTAGGGACTGAAATCGGTGGTCCCCAGCGGCGGCCAGATTTCCTTGAGCACCTTGCCGCCGCGCGCAACATAGGGCCCCTTGAATTGCGCGATGACGTCGCGGCCGCCGGCATAGTCGGATGCGGTAGTTACGATTTCCTTGCCCAGGTTGTCATACACCCAGTTCGCCATCGGGGTGCTCAACTGATAGGCGGAGATCGACGTGCGAAAAAGATAGGGGTAACGATCCCAAGTGATAGCGTCGGTGCCGGCGCCGGAAACGACGTAGAAGGCCTTCTGTTGCTTGGCGTAGTTGAGCACCGCGAGCGCGACGTTGCTCGCCTGCACCCCGACGATCATGTCGACCTTGTCGCTTTCGACCAGCTTCTTCGCTTTCTGCAATCCGACCTGCGGATTGAACTGGTCGTCCTCTTTGATGATCTCGATCTTGCGGCCCGCGATCGTCCAGCCGATGCTATCGAAATAAAGGCTCATCCCGTTGAGGTTGTTCTCGGCGGCGTAAGCGATGGCACCAGTAAAGGAATTGAGGTTGCCGAGCCGGATTGGGGCACGTGTCTGCGCCCGGGTGCCTGGCGCGGCAAGATTGGACGCGAGCGCAACCCCGGCGCCGGCGGTGCCGGCCATGAACCCGCGGCGAGAGATCCGCCGCGTCAGCGCGCGCGATTTCGTCATTCTGTCCTCCCTCGGCTGCCGTATTGCAGGTCCGACAGCACTGTTTGTTCGCCCAGTCTAGGCCGAGCGGCCGACATGCGCAAAGGCGCGGGCCGCGCACGATGGCGCCGCTTCGCCGCCTGCGTGCGCTACCTCGCGGCGGCGCGCGTCCCGCGCTTGCGCATTGGCGGCCTCAACGAAAGCAGAGGGGTATGCTCAGGGCGCCAACCTTGCGTGCTTTCCTTGTTACCAATGCAGGGCCAAGAACCACGCTTGCGCCGTCCACGTCACCAGCGCCGCGGCAGCGCGAGGGTGGCCGAGAAGGCGGCTTACCGCGTTTCTGTTCAGGCCTTCCACAGCGCGGGCGAGAAAAGTACGGCCAGTGTGAAGTGGTTAACAGAAGGTTAGCGACCGCCCGGTCTAGTCAAATTGGTAGATCGGAGCCAGGGGAGCTACCCAATGCGCAACGAAATTGCCGGGTCCAGCCGCTACGCTTCGGCGGCGCTCCCGCCGCCCAGAGTGCGAAGTTCGGATGAGGCACTGATCGGAAAGGTGGCCGCCGGCAACAGACTCGCGATGCAGGTCCTGTTTGCGCGACACCAAACGCGGATTTACCGCTACGTCCTGCGGTTGGTCGGCAATAATGCCCTTGCCGAGGATTTGACCAGCGAAGTGTTCCTCAGCGCATGGCGGCACGCGAATCGGTTCGAGGGGCGCTCCACTGTCACAACCTGGCTCCTGGCCATTGCCCGCTATAAGGCGCTTGGCGAATTGCGGCGGCGCTCAGAGCCGTCGTCCGAGGAGGCAGGGGCGGAAATGGTCGATCCGGCGGATGATCCGGAAGTCGCCTTCGAGATCAAACATCGCGGCGAGATACTGCGCAGGTGTTTGATGCGTCTGTCGCAGGAGCACCGGGAGATCATCGACCTCGTCTACTATCACGAAAAATCCGTGCACGAGGTGGCCGGGATCGTCGGTATTCCCGGCAATACCGTCAAAACCCGGATGTTCTACGCGCGCAGGAAACTTTCGGAACTGCTCGAAGCTGAAGGCGTTGTGGGGGCATGCTCCTAGCCATTGAAAGGTTACGCATGTGCATTCACCGGTGTTACGCCATGCGTCCTCTCCTGACGCGCTGGCGCCGCCACGGTCCTCCGCTATCGATTACTGCGGCCCCCTAAATCATCCAGATCATTGTGTGAACTAGCTCACACTTGCCGACGGAACATCATGCAACCCTGTCTCTCCACAATTAACGGTCGGTTGGGACCAATGTCCGACCCACATGACGTCCAGGATTGCGATTTTTGCAAGAAAGGTCTTGTCGCTCGACACAGCCAGCAAATCGCATTCCGGCAATGGACCGACAAAGGATACGTGTTCTGTCGGGCCACGGTCCCTGTCGGTCGCTGCGACCGCTGCGGAGCACGGCACTGGAACGCGGATGCCGAAGCAATCATCGAAGCAGTTGTTCGGACAGAATACGACAAGCTAGCCTGAGTGCCCCGGTGTCCAACGTCGCGCCCCGGCGGCGTCCAGCAGTGTACTCTTCCAACCCCCTTCAGCGCGACCGATCGCCGAGCATTCGCCAGCCGCGATCAAGACGCATCGAGTTCCGATCCCTCCGCGGCGATTGCGGCAAGCTTGCCCGGCGCCAGCACACTGACACCTCCTCGCTCAAGTCGGATCCATCCGCGCTTTGACCACGCCCGCAACTGTTTGTTGGTGCTCTCTCGGGACCTGCCGATAATCTGACTGAGCTCGCGTTGAGTAATTGCCACTTTGCGTCGCGGCGCGGCATCATCTTCGGTGGAGGTGAGCTCAAGCAGCGCCTTTGCCAATCGGGTCGGAAGATTCAGAAACGTCACATCCTGGACCTGCTCGCTGGTGCGGCGCAGACGTGAACAAAGAATCTCAATGAACTTGAGAGTGACGTCGGGATGGCTGCTTAGAAACGGAACGAAATCACGACGCTCGATGACGACGAGCTCGCAAGCCGACATGGCGGTGGCGTCCGCGGTGCGCGGGCGGCCGTCAAGCAGCGCGATCTCCCCGAAAATCTCTCCCTCACGAAAAATGTTGAGGACGATGTCCTTGCCCTCTGCCGAGGCGACGCTGATCTTGACGCTCCCCGACAACACCCCCATCAGACCGGTGCCAGGATCGCCTTTCGCAAAGATAGTGGCGCCCCGTCCCACCTTGCGCGTCTTCATGTAGGACCCGAGATGCTCGATCACCGCGGGTGGGAGGTCCTGAAACAATGGATGGTTGCGAAGCAGGGACAACCTGTCCCGAACCCGCTCCGCCGGCGGCTTGCCCCCTGCCATCGACATTGTGTTGCCTCCTCGTCCACGAATCAATCGGGCGATTCGAGTTCCGGGTCTGCGCGCCGCTGCAGGCGCGAGGCGCTCAATTTCATAGAGACAGCATAGTCCGGCACAATAACTTTGAAGTCACATAGTACGAACGCTCTTTGTATTGCGGCAGCATCATTCTACTCAACATTAAAACGCGAGGCTTCCCCGCCACCGCGAGGAATTGGTGGATGCACGCCACGGGTGCGACCCGCGCCAATCGCGTACCTGCCTGCGTTTTCGCCGGGCTGGCGCATGCATGACTGCGGCTTGGGATTGATCCTGCCGTCAACGGTCCATGAGGGGCATGCGTCGGATTTGAGCGGCGGCTCCAGTATCGGGCTACCGCGCCGCCGCGAACATCTCGCCCGTTATCAGACCGGTGCCTTGTCATCGAAGTCAGGACCGCGCGCCGACCGCCGCCGAAGTGTGAGGTGGTTCACACGATCGTCACTCAAACTCATCCTAATATTTTGATCGTCACATCGGAAGCGAGTCGTCAACTCCAAACTTGACACAACATGCCACAAGCGAATCTGCGGGCAATTCGGTCGGCGGCTCAAACGGCATCGCGGGTGCACCGGTGGCGGGAGCTTGGACCGCAAGCAACCGGATGGCTCGAGGGCCACCCCACACTGCCGGCATCGTGTTTCATCCTACTTTCGCTGTTCTGCGTTGCCGCAATGGTCTCGGCGAGCGCCCTGGGCTCGCGTGACTGCCGTACCAAGCCTGTGCCGCTTGCAATCGGCCACGACGCCGACGTGTCGATCACCTTGCCCGCCAATACACCGTGCACGATTCTGGTCCGCACGGGCGACATCGTCGTCGACGACATTGCGATCCATGCGCCGCCCGAACGTGGAACGCTCACGTCGCGCGCCCGGACCGGGGTCGTCTACCGACCGCTCCCCGGCTTCAAGGGCAACGACTCGTTCAGTTTCTCTTTGCGCGGCGGCGTCAACGCCATCCGCCGAACCTCGGTTGTCCGGGTACATGCGGTCGTCGACTAGGTCGGCATGCTCACGACATTTCTCGGTATCGGGACTCAGTTCGTCCAAGGGCGCGATGGCCGGGCTGCCGAACACGCACATGTTGCACCCCCCGTGCGATGTCGACAGCGAAAGTCCCCGCGTTAGTGACTTAGCTCACCGTTATAGCCGGTCATCAGTGGCAACGTGCCAAGTGTGGAGCGCGATTCAGGCGCCGAGGTGGAAAAATGCAAATGCACCAAATTCGCTACTTCCTGGCACTCTGCGACGAGCGCAATTTCACGCGCGCGGCCAGACGCAGTGGCATCTCTCAGCCATCCCTTACCAACGCAATCATCGCACTGGAGCGGGAGCTCGGCGGAGCGCTCTTTCAACGCCGGCCGCATATCGCGCTCACGGTTCTTGGACAAGCGGTACAGCCTTATCTGACCCGGATCGCGCAAAACGCGGATCATGCCCGCGAAGCCGCGCAAGCCCTGGCGCAAGTGCAACCAGCCAACTCCGAAGCTCCGATGCCGCAGCAATCCGCAAGGAGTCCGTTATGTCCGTCGAGCTGATCATGATGGCGCTGGTCGTCGCCTATGTGGGTATCGTGGTTCTTGGCCACGTACTCCTCGCCGCGGCAATCTACAAATGCCTGCGTCAGGACCATGTCGGGGGCCGCCGACGTGCAAGCGAAGCTCGCGACACGGCGCCGGAAGGCAACATGATGGCCCCGCTGCCCACGCAGTAAACGACCAAGCGCTTGCGGCGCGCAAGCAAGGCGCGCCACCGCCGGAGTTCCAGGGGTCCCCGGCCTGCGCACTCGCCACCAAGACCAGCCGCGGGCCCTGCACCACGCCAGAACCTTCCAGCAAGCGCAGACCGCCGCTGTCAGGGCGGGCTTGTGCAATCCCATACGCCATTCATACAATCCCCGCATAATGGGTGCGCTTGCCAATAATAAGCGCCGGCGGAGGAAACCATATGCGGCGCTTGGGGCGGCTCTCGCTGATCTATGCATGTTGCATCGTCGCTCTGGGGCCCGCCGCCGCGCAGGCACCCTATCCATCGAAGCCGATCAGGATCATCGTGCCCTATGCGCCCGGCGGGCTGACCGACGTGGTGGCGCGTCTTTACTCCGAGCAGTTGCGTCAGAGCCTGGGCCGCGGCGTGTTCGTCGAGAACAAGCCCGGCGCGTCCGGCATCGTCGCGATCGAGGAGATGGTGCGCGCCCGACCCGACGGGCACACCGTCATGATCGGAAACATTTCCACCAACGGGCTCACGCCGGTCCTGCTCGCGAAAAAAATGAAGGTCGACTACGAGCGGGACGTGCAGGTCATCACCCCGCTGGCGGACGTTCCGGTCTTTTTCCTCGCGACCACGGCAAACTTTTCGTCCGATAGTCCTTCGCCCAAGACCTTCGCCGACTTTATTGCCTATGCCAAGGCGCACCCGGGCAAGGTCCGCTACGGGAGCGCCGGCATCGGCAGCTATCAACAAATCAATACGGAGATTCTCGCCAAGCGCGCCGGTCTCGAGCTCACGCATATTCCATTCAAGGGCGGCGGTGCCGAGATCATCCGTGACCTCGGCAATGGCGACATCCACGTGTCGTGGTTCAATATCACCAATCCCATCGGGATGATGCAGGCCGGCCGCGTGCGTGCACTCGCCATCGCCGCGGATCAACGACTCCCGCAGCATCCGGACGTTCCCACCCTCACGGAGGTCGGTTTTCCCGGCATTCGGGCCTCGCAATGGGTGGCGGCCTTCGCAGCCTCTGCGGTCGCGCCGGAGATCGTCGAGACGCTGCGCGCTGCCTTCGTCAAGGCGATGGCCGCTTCCGAGATGCGGGAGGCCTTTGCACGCGGTGGAATGGTCGTGCCGCGGCAATCCGCGCTCGACGATGCCAGGGGCTGGCTGCGGGACGAAATGGCGAGCTGGAAACGCGACGTCGAAGATATCGGGATCGTCGTGGAGGAATGAGCTTGAAGATCGGAATCCTGCTGGGAGACGACATCGGCCTCGAAGTTGTTCCGGCGTGCATCAAGGTCATGAAGGCTGCGGCGGCGCGCGAGCGGCTGGAGATCGACTGGCGGCCATTGCCGATCGGCAAGCAAGGCCACGAGGCGCACGGCAATACGCTTCCCGCGGTGACCGAGCAGACCCTGCATGAGCTCGATGGCTGGGTGATGGGCCCGATCGGTCATGCGGCCTATCCGCGCGGCGACCCGACCTGGGTGATGCCGGCCGTGCGCAAGAAGTTCGACCTGTTCGCCGCGGTGCGGCCGTCGCTGTCGCATGCCGCGATCCCGTCCGTCCATCGCGACGTCGACATCGTCTTCCTGCGCGAGCTCACCGAGGGAATGCTGTATTCGGAGACGGTCGTCGCCGGAGCGCCGGAGTTCCGACCAAACGACGACATTACCGTCGCGATGCGGGTGATTACCCGCAAAGGCTCGAACCGGGTCGCACGCGAGGCGTTCGAAATCGCGCGTACCCGCAGGCGCAAGAAGGTCACCGCCGCGCACAAGGAGCCGGTCTATCGGCTCGCGTGCGGCATGTTCGCCGAGGAATGCCGCAAGGTCGCGCGCGAGTATCCGGATGTCGTATTCGAGGAGATGATGATCGACTCCATCTCGATGAAACTGGTGACTGCTCCGCAGCAGTTCGACGTCATCGTCACCACCAACCAGTTCGGGGACATCCTCACCGATATCGGTGCAGGCATTGTCGGCGGACTGGGCCTGGCACCCGGCCTGTGCGTGGGGGAACGGCAGGCGATGGCGCAGGCCACGCACGGCTCGGCGCCCGATATCGCGGGGCGCAACGTCGCCAATCCATACGCCATGATCGTTTCGGGTCAGATGCTGCTCGCCTGGCTCGGCCGCAAACGGGGAGAGCCGCGGGCGACCGCCGCGGCGAACCGCATCCAGGCGGCGGTCAACGCGGTGATCGCCGACGGAAAGCACCTGACCAGGGACCTCGGCGGTCAGGCCAGCACCGTGGAAATGGGAGACGCGATCGCCGCCGCCATGCAAGGATAGAAGGCACTCGCACCATGCCGGACCAACCGGCGGGCGCTGCAAGCAAAGAACGCTTCATCGGGAGGAAGCATATGCGCATACACCTCGCCACGTTCGCGGCAACGCTCGTGCTGGCGTCGGCCTTTCCGGCCGCGGTGCCGGCACAAGCACCCGTTCAATCGTGGCCACAGCGCCCCATCAAGATGATCTGCCCATTCCCGGCCGGAGGCGGCACCGACTTCATCGCCCGGCTTGCCGCCAAGCACCTGTCGGATCGGCTCGGACAACAAGTCTATGTCGAGAACCGCGGCGGTGCGAACGGGGCGCTCGGCCTGCAGACGCTGATGCAGTCCGATCCCGATGGCTACACTATCGCGTCGGTCTCCGACGGGCCGACCGTGGCCAATCCGGCGCTCTACGAGAAGCTCGCCTACCAGCCGCTGCGCGATTTTATTCCAGTCGCGATGATGATCCGTTACCCGTCGATGCTGATCGCGCATCCGGCGGTCGGAGTGCGCAACGTGGCGGAACTGATCGCTCTCGCCAAGACGAAGCCCGGCGTGCTGACCTATTCGTCGGGCGGTACCGGCAACTTCAGCCACCTGGGCCTCGAGCTGCTTGCCCTTCAGACCGGCATCAAGCTCCTGCACGTGCCGTACCGAGGGGTGGGTCCGGCGACCATGGCGCTGATCGGGGGCGACGTGCAGCTCATGTACAACAATGTCGCCACCGCCCTCGAGCATGTGCGCGCCGGCAAGGCGGTTCCGCTCGCAATCGGAGATCCGAAACGCCTGCCGGCGCTGCCGGACATCCCGGCGATCGCCGAGACCGTTCCGGGCTTTGAAATGTCGGCCTGGGTCGGCATCTTCGCGCCGGCCAGGACGCCAAAGGAGATCGTGGCGCGCCTGAGCAAAGAGGTAGCGGGTTTCCTCAAGGACCCCGACGTCGTGAAGATATTCGCCGAGCAGCAGATCGTCGACTTCTACAAAGATCCCGATGACCTTACGCAATACGTCAAGCAGGAACTGGAAAAGTGGGATCGCGTGATCAAGACCGCGGGCATCAAGGGAGAATAGACACCATCAAGGTGGAGGTGCCGATATGCAAATCCTCAAAATGCTTGCGATCCTCCTGATGAGCTCGCTGATGTCCTTTTCCGCTCTTGCGCAGTCCGCCTCCCCTCCGCCGCTCGACTATGTTGCGGTTCCAGACAGCTTCAGCCTGCCGGCAGGAATGACGTTCGGCAGCACGTCGGGCGTCGCGATCAACTCGCAGGGGCACATTTTTGTGCTGCATCGCGGGCCCAGTCCCCTGATGGAGTTCGACGCCAACGGAAAATTCGTTCGCTCGCTCGGTGAGGGATTGTTTGACCGGCCGCATGGGCTGCGCATCGATGCGCAGGACAATATCTGGGCGACCGACGTGCGATCCCACGTGGTCTACAGAATGAACCCGGAAGGGCGCGTGACACTTGTGCTGGGCGTGCGCGACACCGCCGGCGAGATGCATTCCTACGGCCACCTGCGTCTGTTCAACGAGCCGAACGACGTCGCGTTCGGGCCGACGGGGGACATCTTCGTGGTCCAGGGTCATGGGCGGGGGGAGCCCAAGGTCATCAAGTTCGACAAGGATGGAAATTTCATCAAGACCTGGGGCAAGAAGGGCAGCGGTCCCGGCGAATTCGACATCGCCCATTCGGTCGCAGTCGATGCCAAGGGTCTGGTCTATGTCGCCGACCGCAACAATCAACGGATTCAGGTTTTCGACACGGAGGGCACATATCTCCGGGAATCGAAGCACCCCGGCACGCCATGCGGCCTATTCATCGGCCCGGATCAGCACATCTGGCTCGCGCATGGTCATGCCGGACAGCTCATCAAGCTCGATCTCGCTGGCAACGTGCTCGGCATCGCGGGCAAGCAGGGCAAGGCGCTCGGCCAATTCGGAGAAGCGCATTTCGTCGCCGTGAGTGCCAACGGCGACGCCTACGTCGCCGACACCCTGAATTGGCGGGTGCAAAAGTTCGTGCGAAAAACACCCTGATCGACCGGTCTTGCAGCGCATTCCGGAGCCTTGAATGTACAATCTCCACCTCAGTCCCGAGCAGTTGCAAATCCGCGATACGGTGCGCGACTTCGTCGCCAGGGAGATCAAACCGCTCGCGTGCGCGCCGCAGCGCCTCGAGGCGCGTACGCGGCCTCTGCTCATGGATCTGCTCGACAAGGCCTCGCAAATGGGATTGCGCACGCTCGCCCTTTCGGAGGATGCCGGCGGCGCAGACGCGGATCACCTCACCTGCTGCATCGTGACCGAAGAACTTGCCGTCGGCGACCCCGATATCGCCGCCGTACTGGCGCAGACCTCGACCCTCGCGCACGACCTCTTCGAACGGCTGATGACGCCGGACCAGCGCGCCCGCTTCCTGCCCCCCTTCCTCGCGGACGATCGTTACCACCTTGCCGTGGCAGAGCAGGAGCCGGACCGCGATTCCACGCTGGGCGGCGACTATCATCGGCCACATGCGAGCGAAACGGGTTTCAAGACCACTGCGTCGCGCGTGGGCGACATGTGGGTCATCAACGGCCGCAAGGACAGCGTCGCCAATGCGCCGGTTGCGAAGCTGTTCGCAGTGCAGACGAGCACCGGCTCGCGCGGGGTGAGCACGTTGCTGGTGCCCCGCGACACGCCCGGTCTGAGCGTGATCGAGAACGAGCCAAGCCCGCATTGGCATCACGGCGCCCGCGGGGAATTGATCTTCAACGACTGCCGGGTTCCCGCGGACAATCTATTGGGCGCGGAAGGGAAAAGCCCGCTGGCTGGTGACACGGGGCGCCGCATCCCTCTACATGAGGCCCTTAATCTCGGGATCGGCCGCGCCGCCTTCGAGGCGGCTCTCGACTATGCGCAACTGCGGGTGCAAGGCGGACGGCGTATCATCGAGCATCAAGCCATCGGAGCAAAGCTCGCCGAGATCGCGATCCGTCTGGAGGTCGCCCGCACTGCGATCTGGCAGGCGGCATGGGCGTCGGATCATCCGGAAGCTTTCGCCGACCGCAGCCTGGCCGACCTGCCGCTCACAACTATTGCCAAGGTGTTCTCGTCGGAGGCGATCTATCACGCCACCAAGGATGCGGCGGAATGCTTCGGCGCCATGGGCGTGATGCGGGACATGCCGATGCAAAAGTACGTGCACGACGCGCTCGTGTGCCTGCACTCCGAAACCGGCAACAGCGACGCCAAGCTGCGCATCGCCGAGGCGTTGACGAGCTATCAACGGCCCGCGGACGCCGCCGCGCTCGCCGCCGAATG
Source organism: uncultured Alphaproteobacteria bacterium (assembly GCA_963739385.1). Classification (GTDB taxonomy): domain Bacteria; phylum Pseudomonadota; class Alphaproteobacteria; order Rhizobiales; family Xanthobacteraceae; genus VAZQ01. Next base: position 171,562 of record CAVUAI010000030.1, on the reverse strand, counting down.
AAGCGAGAGGAAGGTCATGGATTTTACGCTGAGCAACGAGCAACGCGCCTGGCAGATGACGGCGCGCAAGTTCGCTGACGAGGAAATCCGTCCGATCTCGCTCGAGCGCGACGAGATCAGCGATCCACGGGAAACCTTCGATTGGGAGATTATCAAGAAGGGCTCCAGGCTCGGGTTTCGCACCATGGCTGTACCGAAGGAATGGGGCGGCCAAGGAACCGATTTCGTGACTCAGGCCTTGGTCATGTCCGAACTCGCCAAGGCCGACAGCGCCATCTCGAAGACGTTCAGCCAGTGCTGGAAATGGAGCCACTTGATCGCCGCCACCTGCACCGACGAGCAGAAACGGCGATTCCTGAAACCGTTCCTGGAGGACGACACATATCTCTTGGGCAAGGGCATCAGCGAGCCCAGCGCCGGTTCCGACAACCGGCTGCCGCCGGCGGACGATGCCAAGGCCGGTCTCAAATTGCGCGCCGAGCGCCACGGCGATGAATGGATTCTCAACGGCGAGAAATGCTTCATCGCCAATGCCAGCGTCGGCAAGTTGTTCTTTATCGATGCCCGCACCGACCCAAACGCGCCGCTCAAGCAAGGCACGACCATGTTCCTCGTGCCGCGCGAAACCCCCGGCTTCCGCATCGGCAAGGTCTTCAACAAGAGCGGCTGGCGCTTCTACCAGAACGGCGAGATGATCTTCGAGAACGCGCGCGTGCCGCATGCCAACGTGGTCGGTCCGGTCAACGGATCCGACATGAAAACCCATCAGGCCGGCGACCGGACGGGCGGCGACCTCTTCGGCGATCTCGAGCTCGCCGCCAATGCGCTCGGTGTTTGCGACGACGCCTGCGGCATGGCGTTGACGCTGGCGCGCACGAAGAAACACGGCGGCCGGGCCCTGTTCGAGCAGCAGGTCGTCCAGCTCAAGCTCAACAAAATGCATCTGTTGACCGAGGCGTTGCGCTCCTTCGTCATGCGCATCGCGTGGGAGCACGACCACAAGGTGCATTCGGCCAATGCCGGCCTGTGCATGAATTTCTCGACCGACGTCATCCAGGAGGTGACGGAGCTCAACCTCGACATTCACGCCAGTGCCGGAGTGCTCTCCGCGCGCGCCGACAAGCTCGTGCGCGACGCCATCATCTGGAGCCATCTTGCCGGCGACAGCGTGCAGCGCATGAAGGCGACGCGGCGGCTGCCCAAATAGGCGCGCCCGGCGTTCTACGGTTTCCGGTCCGGCTGGAACCAACTGGGCTTGCGCTTTTCGCGAAAGCTCGCCCGGCCCTCGGTTGCCTCGGCCGAGTGGAAGCGCTGGTCGAATTCGCCTTGAAGCTCCGCAAGGAGGGTGCTCGGGATCGGCGCCTGCCCGAGTTGGCGCAGCAGCGCCTTGGCTTGCGCCGCGGCGTTCGGACCCGCGAGCAGCAATTCGTCGATCTGCGCCGCCAAGGCGGCGTCGACCCCTTCCGCATCGCAGAGCCGGTGAGCGAGGCCGATTCGCTGCGCCTCCTCGGCCGCAAAGCGTTCGCCCGAGAGCAGGTATCGGCGCAGGCTGCGGGGGTCGATCGCGCGCAGAAAGAAGGGAATAAGCGGCCCCGGCGCAAAGCCGAGCCGGACCTCGGGTAGCGAGAAGAATGCATTGCGGGTGGCAATGACGACGTCGCAGCACGACACGAGCGCTACGCCACCGCCGATGCAGGCGCCATGGACGAGCGCGATCGTCGGCTTCGAAACCGCATCCCATGCGAGACAGAGGCCCGGTATGGTCGTGCGCGCCTCCCCCTTTGCCGGCTCCGCTCCCCCGATCTCGGCGCCGACGCAGAAATGTTTGCCGCTTCCGCGCAATACGATGATGCGCACCGCCGGGTCGACACCGAGATATGCGATCTCTTCCAGCAGCGCATCCAGCATGCCTTGATTATAGCTGTTGCCCTTTTCCGGCCGATTGAGCGTGAGCGTCGCGACCCCGCGTCCGTCGACGGAGCGGAGCACCGCGGCATCAGGTTTCGGCGCGCTCATGGAGAGATTCCGGGCTCGAGCGAGAGGTCCGAGAACCGCCCGATATGGCTGAGCTCCCCGCCGTAGCGGCCGGCCAGCACGATTGCGCGCTTGTAGTAGAGCCCGATGTCGTGTTCCTCTGTATAGCCGATGGCGCCGTGCATCTGCAGCGCGCCGCGAACGGTCTCGAGCGCACAGCGTGACGCCCTCGCCTTCGCCGCCGACACCATGGCCGGGTGGTGCTCGCCCGCGTCGAGAGCCGCCAGCACGCGGTAGACAAGCGAGCGGTTGAGCTCGATGTCGATGAAGCCGTCCACCGCGCGGTGCTGCAGCACTTGGAAACTGCCGATGGGACGCCCGAACTGCTGCCGCAGCTTGATGTAGTCGAGCGTGACGTTGAGCGCCTCGGAGGCCAGACCGACAAGTTCGACCGCGGCGCCGAGCATCAGGAACTCCTGCATCTGCAACGCCAGCCTGCACGCGTCATCGCCCGTTGCGACCAGATGCTCCGCCGGGATATGGACTCGCGCGAAAGTGAGCGTGCTCGAGGTCGATCCGTCCACATTGCGCTCGGTCGCAACATCGACATCCGCGCGCGGAACGATCGCCAGCACGGATTGCGCCCCGGAGCCGACGGCAACGAAAAATGCATCCGCCGAACCGGCATAGGGGACGAACCGGATGCTGCCCTCGAGAATGGCGGATGCAGGATCATAGGCGATGTCGGAGCTCCGTCCGCCGAAGCTCCAAGACGCGGCTTCCGTCGCCGGCACGACCAGGCAGGAGCCTTGCAGCAGGCCGCTCAGCCGCTGCGGCGCCGGCGCGCCGGCCGCGGCTCTCGACATCGTCCAAGCCGCCGCCGAAGCCTCGATCAGCGGCACCATCAGCAGCTGACGGCCCGCCTGCTCGATGGCGAGCGCCAGGTCGAACACCCCCAGTCCCTGTCCGCCGTGCCCCTCCGCAACCACCGTCGCAAGCCACTCACCCGAGATCGCCGCTCGCCACGCCTCCCCGTCCATCTCAGCGTCTGCCGCGCGCAGAGCCCGCATTCGTTTGGGCCCACCGCGATCGAGACACAGACGCGTCGCGGTCTCAGCGAACAGGTTTTGCTGCTCGGTCAGCAACAGGTCCAAGACCAGTCCCCATATTGTGCAAGGAAGGCATCAACTCGGCAGCCCGAGCACCCGCTTGGCGATGATGTTGCGCTGAATCTCGACCGCGCCGCTGCCGACGGTCACCCGCCGCATCTCGAACATGTCCGCGGCCGGATTGACGGGCTGATTGCCGATCGTCATGTCCTCGGCCAGCGCCCCGTATCGTTCGGCGGCCTCGACCAATAGTTCCGAAGCGCGCTGGCCGAGCTCGCCGCCCACGATCTTGATCACCGGAGCCATCGAGAACGGCGCCCGCCTTTGTCCATGCAGCGCGGCGGCATGGCGGTAGTAGGCGGAAAAGGCCATGAGATCGATCTCGAGCGCTGCCAGCCGTTGCTGGAATCCGGCCTCTTGCATCGCACCGGTGAGCTCGGCCACCTGTCTCGCCCGGTTGAGGAGCGTTGCGGCGTTGCGCGGATGGCCGGTGGTAAAGCGCTCCGAACCGAGCAAGCGGTTGGCGACCTTCCAGCCGTCGTTGAGTCCACCCAGGAGGTTGTCCCGGGGCACGCGGACATCGACGAAAAACTCTTCGGCGAATTCGGCATCTCCCCTGATGGTCTGGATCGGGCGCACCGTGATGCCGGATGATTTCAAATCGATCAGCAGCATGCTGATGCCGGCGTGACGAGGCTGCGCTTTGGGATCGGTGCGCACCAGCGCGAACATCCAGTCGGCGAAATGGCCGTTGGTGGTCCACATCTTGTGGCCGTTGACGATGAAGTCATCGCCGTCGGGTTCGGCGCGCGTCACCAGGCTCGCGAGGTCGGAGCCGGCACCCGACTCGGAATAGCCTTGGCACCATGTCGTCTCCCCGGTGAGGATGGGCGGCAGGTGCTTCGCCTGCTGCTCCGGCGTGCCGGCGTCGATGATCAGCGGTCCGATGAAATTCAGGCCGTGCGGATAGGGCGTGGGCGCCCCCACCCGGCTGATCTCCTCGAACAGAATGATCTGCTGCGTCAGGGTCGCGCCCATCCCGCCGTATTCCTTGGGCCAATGGGGCGCAATCCAGCCGCGCTCGTAGAGCTTGCGGTGCCATGGCTTGAGCTCGGGCGGATCAATGCGGACCGAGCGGTTGCAGAGCTCAGCGGGAAGGTTCTGCGCGATCCAGTCGCGCACCTCCTGGCGGAACGCGCGGTCGCCCGGATCGTCGTCGATGAACAGCGTGGTGTTGTCCCACGAAAGTTGCCGAGACATCCGGTCAGGTCCTCAAGGTCGCAAGCCCGTTGCTGAGCACGATGTCGTCGCGCCCGAGGACCCGGCATTGAAACGAGACGTGCTCTGTCTCGGGCCACATCTCGGTGCGGATGGTCTCGCCGGGAAAGACCGGTCGCGAGAACCGCGCCTCGATGCTTTTGAGCCGCTCCGGCCGGTACTCGACACAGGTGCGCAGGATCGCGTGCGCCGCAATCCCGAAGCTGGCCGCACCGTGCAGGATGGGTCGATCGAAGCCGGCGACTTTGGCGCGCTCAGGGTCGGCATGCAGCGGATTTTCGTCGCCATTGAGCCGGTAGAGCAGCGCAAGATTAAGCGGGGTCGGCAGATCGCAGGTCTTCTCGGGCGCCGTTTTCGGCACTGCGTGCGGTACCGGCGTCTCCGTCGCCTTGCCGCCGAACCCGCCGTGCTTGCGCGCAAACGTGCTGCTGTCGACGGTCGCGACCAGCGCTCCATCTTCCGAAACGAGGTCGCGCGTATTGAGGATGATGGCGGCATTGCCGGCGCCCTTGTCGATCACCTCCTTGACGCGCGGACGGCTGACAAGCCGCGCCTGCGGCGCCAGCGGACGATGGAGCACCACCTTGAGATCGCCGGCGACAACCAGCCGGTCGTCGATGCCGAAGGCCGGATCGGTCATACGGCCCGGCCAGCCGAGCACGACGGCCATGGTGGGAAAGGCCTCGAGGCCGGCGCGCTCGTACACGAATTTGAGCTCGCCCGGATTGACCGGGTCCATGCCGAGGCCGATGCCGAGCGCATACAGCATGCACTCGCGCGCGCCGTAGTTCACCGGGATATCGGCCGGCCGGTAGGCGATGATCCTTTCGTAGTTCAGACCCATGGCTGCTTCCGGGACAGGCGCTGGCTGGCCGTCATTGCTCCAGCTTTGCGCCGGAAATGTCGACCAGGCGTTTCCCCTTCTTTTGGTCCTCGACGATGAATTTGGCAAATGCCTCACCGCTGTCGCCGACCGGCGCGAAACCCTTGGAGATCAGGTACGCGTTGGCGAAATCCGGTGTCTTCACGATGGCCGAGAATTCCGCGTTTAGCTTCTTCACGATCTCGGCGGGCGTGCCCTTGGGGGCGAACATGCCGAACCAGGTTTCGAACGCCGACTGGTCGGGCGACAGGCCGGCCTCCGCGAACGAAGGCACACCGGGTACCAGCGGATTGCGTTGCGCCCCCGGCACCAGCAGCCCCTTGACCTCGCCTTCGTTGATCTGCCGCGCAATGTCGGGATTGCCGACGATCAGATAGATGAGCTGGATGTCGCCCGCCTTGAATGCCAGCATGGCATCGCTGGCGCCCTTGTAGGGGATATGCGTCATCTTCGCACCGGTCTCGTGCTTGAGCCACTCGACCACCAGATGGGTGTCGCCGCCGGCGCCGAACGAGCCGAAATTGAGCTTGTCGGGATTCTGCTTGGAATAGGCGACCAGCTCCTTGAAGTCCTTGACCGGGACATTCTTGTTCAGGATCAGGACCTGGTGCGCGAATGCAAGATTGGTGATGGGCTCGAAGTCCTTGAGCGGATCGTAGGACAGGTTCCGGTATAGCGTCGGGTTGAGCGAAACGCTGCTGCGCGAGAGCAGACAGATCGTGCTCCCGTCCGGCGGCGCCGCCTTGCAGGCATTGGCAGCGATGATGGTATTGGCGCCGGCGCGGCTTTCAACCACGAACCCGTGGGAATTGCGCTCTTCAAACGCCTTGCCCAGAGCACGTACCATGACGTCGATCGCCCCGCCCGGCGCCAGCGGGATGATCACTCTGATCGGGGCCGAGGGATAGCTGTTCTGCGCGAGACCTGCGCCGCCGAGCACGACCAGTCCGCCGGCGAGCGCCATGATGCCCAAGAGTTTCCGGGCCTGCATCGATTCCTCCCATGCATTTTTTTCGTGTTTTCAGTGTGGTGGTTTCCCCTCCCCGGTCAAGCTCGACGCCACCGAGGCATGCGCATGCGCGCAACCAAGCCGGGCACTTTCGCGTCACGCCGTCCATCGAATCGCGTAGGGCACGGCGAATGCCTTCATGCGTTCGTGGATCCGGTCCTCCACGTCGCGCCGGGCGGCGGGCACCTCGGTTATGCTGATGACCGCCAAGTTGCCCTTGATCGGATCCGCAACCATGTCGACCGCAAACTTGCCGTCCGCGATATCCGCCAGCACTTCGCTGAACGCGCGACGGGCCGCGTCCCGGCGCAGCTCAACCTTGGCCGGCTTCTGTACGTCGGTCAGCGGCATCTTCTCGACAATGATGATGTCCTTCGGGGCGGCCGCGCGCTCCGGAATGTGCTGCAGGGCAAATTCGCGAAGCTCCTCGGCGCGGGCTTTGGCGTTCGGCACCAACTGGACGTAGGCGACAGGCAATTCGCCGGCATAGGCGTCGGGCTTGCTCACGGCCGCCGCCAACATCACCTCGGAATGCTTGAGCAGCGTTTCCTCGATGACGGCGGGATCGATATTGTGGCCGCCGCGGATGATGACGTCCTTGGCGCGGCCCGTGAGCCAGAGATAGCCGTCTTCGTCGAAACGACCGAGGTCGCCTGAGTTGAACCAGCCATCGGTGGTGAAGACGCCTGCATTGTATTTCGGGTCGAGATAGCCCGGGGTGACGCTCGGGCCCTTGACCACCACCACGCCGATTTCATCGACGCCGCATTCGCGCGTGATCCGGTCACCATCAAGCTCGACCGCCTTGACGTGCGTGTAGGGCAGCCGGATGCCGGGCGATCCGAATTTGGGATCGCCGTCGCGCGGCGCCTGCGTGACGTTCTGCGTGTACTCCGTGGCACCGTAGGTCAACAGCACGCGCACGCCGATCAGGCTCTCGATCTGCCGCGCCACCTCTGCGGGAAAGGCGGTCGAACCGGTGCAGGCATAGTCGCGCAGGGTGCCGAGCGCCTCCCCCCTTGGCCCGCTCTTGGCGAGCTGCGCCAGCGTGGTCGGCACGCCCGAAAATATGGTGATCCCGAACCTGTCCACGAACCTCCAGTAGTTCTCGATGAAGCGCTTGTCGCGCGCGCCGAGCGGGGACGGAATGACGATCGACATGCCATGCGCGATCGGGAAATAGCCGCGGCCAAAAATGCCTGCGATGTGAAACATCGGGTAGTCGGAAAAAATCACGTCGTCGGGGGTATGCGCCATGACCACGGCATTGGCCCAGCACTTGTAGGCGAAGCCGCGATGCGTGAGCTTCACCAGCTTGGGCGATCCCGTCGTTCCGCCGGAATGAACGTAGGCCGCGATGTCATCGGGCTTCACCTTGCGCGTGAATTGAAGGCAATCGCCGGCCTCGCGCGCGGCAAGCGAATCGAAATCCGTCTCCAGCATCGCTGTTCCGCCCGGCCCCGGCACGGTCAATACGCATACGGATGCTGCGATGTCCGGGCGGATGGCTTGCATGTTGTCCCAGATGTCGTAGCCCGGCGTAGGTCCGAGCGTCACCACGACCTTCGCCTTGGTCGAGCGAATGAGCTCGGCGAGTTGCTCCGGCTTGAGCATCCAGTTGACGCCGCACGCGATGCCACAGGCGACCGCGCCAAGCATCGCGACGTAAAGCTGAGGCAATGTCGGCAACACAAACAACACGACGTCGTCCGACGACACGCCCAGCGCGTGAAACAGATTGGCGGCCTGCGTCGCGCGCCGCTGCAACTCGCCGTAGCTGATGGATGTCGGCTCGCTCTCCGGATCCCCGTCGGCGATGTAGCGAAGGGCGATCTTCTCGCGGTCGAGCGCACACCCGCGGCTGATCCAGTCGTTCAGATCCCAGGAGAAAACCCGCTCGCCGATCGGAACGCGCTCGAGCTCCTCGATGTCCCGCAACGTCCGGAGCGGCGCGTAAGCGACCTGCATTGGTATGCCCATCGTCTGACCAAGCCTTCGGTGCACATACTACGCGATCGCTCGCTCCGCGTGTCGTCCTCGTGAATCATCCGCCGGACGGCCACGCCATCGCCGGCTCAACTCGGCCACGGCACTCCCCGAAGCCGATCGGAACGTGTCCCGCGCGCTCCGCACGCGCGCGGAAGATCACCTCGTCCCCGTCCTCGAGGTAGCGGCGGCGCTCCCCATTCGGCAGCGGGATGTCGCTGGTTCCGAAGGCGCTGAGCTCGTTCATGCAGGCGCGGCTTTCATCGCCCGGGCCCGATGCCGTTCCGCTCCCAAGCAGGTCGCCCGGCAAAAAGTTGCTGCCATTGCTGGCATGGTAGGTCAGCATCTGCGCAAAGGTCCAATAGAGCGTCGTCAGATTCGTCCGCGTGATGCGGGCCGCAGGCTCGTTCTGTTGTCGCATTTTGGGCGTCAGCAGATAGGCCTCGAGTTGCAGATCGAGTCCACCCTCGGCTTCGTTCTCGGCGCTGGAGAGATAGGGCAGCGGCTTGGGATCGCCGGCGGCGCGGACGAAGGCCGGGCAATGGAATGGCGCCAGCGCCTCCCCCGTGACGACCCAGGGCGAGATGGTCGTGCAGAAGCTCTTGCCCTGGAACGGACCGGCTGGGACGGTTTCCCACGCCTGGATCGCGCGTGCCGACCAGTCGTTGAGCAGGCAGTAACCGAAAATGTGGTCGCGCGCCGCAGCAAGCGGGATCGGCGTGCCGAGCGGGTTGCCGCGCGCAACGAAGAGACCGACCTCGAGCTCGAAGTCCTGCCGCGGCTCCGGCCCGAAGCGGATGCTGCCGTCCTTGTCCCGAAACTGTCCGTTTGGACGCTTGAAGCCGCCATCGCTCACGCGGATCGAGGTGGCGCGGCCGTTGTACCCGATCGGAATGTACTTGAAGTTGGGAGGAAGCGGACTGTCGGGATTGCGCACTCTCCCTCCCCGCTCGGCGTGAAAGATCGAGGTGAAGAAATCGGTGAACGATGCGACTTCGGCGGGCATTTCCAGTTGTATCCCGGCCATCGCGACCAGCAGGCGATCAGCCAGCGGCTCGATCCGAGTCCGCTCGGGCGAATTGGCCCGCAGCAAGTCCGAGAGCCGGGCACGAAGCGCCGAAGCATGGGGATTGCCGAGCGCCATCAACGCGTTGAGCTTAGGACCGGCCGCAGCCTCCGCGGCCTCGGCGGCAACGCCGGAGAACAACCCGGCGGCCAGGGCAGCCTTCAAGTCGAGGACGCGCTCGCCAATGGCGACGCCGCCTTGCGGCTCGCCTCCCGGCCTGCGGAATACTCCGAAGGGAAGATTCTGGATTGGAAAGTCGGTGCCGATATCGTTGGCGGACGACACCCAACTGCGCCTTGCGGGATCATGCGTTTCATTGAGTTTCACCATGTCCCCTGCTCAGCCGACGGGGGCGGCCACTGCGGGCAGCGGAGGACATGCTTCCCTCAGCGCCGGCATGACCTCACGCCGGAACAGCTCGAGCGACCGCATTTCCTGCGCGTGAGTCAAGGAGCCAAAGGCGAGCTTGAGGACGAGATAGTTCTGGCCGCAACGGCGCGTCTGTTCCACGAGCGTGTTTCGCACCCTGTCGGGGCCACCCACGATGAGCGATCCGTCCTCGATCGACTCGTCGTAGTCCTGCGACAGCGAGATTGTCGGAAAGGAATTGTTCTCTCGCCACAGCCACATCAGGTTGTCGAACCATTTGCGGTAGGCGGGCCGCGCGACCCGCTCGGCCTCGGCATCCGTGTCCGCAATGTAGAGGCCGCGCACCATGCCGATCAGCGGGGCCGTGACCGGAGACCCAACCTGGGCGCGCTCGGCGGCATGCAGCGGCCAGGCCTCCCGAAATCGCGCGATCGCCTGCGCCGTGCGCTGCTCGTTGCCGAGCGTGACGACGTTCATTCCCAGCCGGGCCGGCAGCAGCGAACCGTCTGGTCCGCTTCGCAACCCGTACCACAACGGCGGATGCGGCTTCTGCACCCAATCCATCGTCAGCGGGACGTTGTCGAAGCGGTAGCGCTTGCCCTCGTGGCTGAGCCGTTTGTGTGAGAGTCCCTTGCGGACGATCTCCAGCACCTCCGCATAGACCGGCTCGCTCTGCTTGATGTCCTCGCCGAAAGCTCCGAACTCGAAGGGCGAAATGCCGCGCCCGACCCCGATGTCGAGTCGCCCCTTGCTCAGATTGTCGAGCATCAGGAACTCTTCCAGGAGGCGCAGGGGATGATAAAGGGGCAGCAGGAACAGCAAGGCACCGAGACGGATGCGCTTGGTCTCGCGCGCGGCCGCCGCCAGAAACACGGCAGGCGACGGCGTCGCCGACAGCGGCGTCGCATGGTGCTCGGTGATGTGATAGCCGTAGAAACCGGCGTCTTCCGCCGCCTGCAACAGGACCATCCGCTCGTCATAGGTCCGCGTCAGCGGCTCGTTCCGCAGATCGATATAGTCGAAAATTCCGAATTTCATCGCGTCCTCTCATTACGCGGACGATCTTGAGCAATCCTCGTACTTTTGCCAAATTTAATTTATGGAACTAGAGTTCCAAATACTTCCTGGAGCGCGGGGCACACGCAGGAGACGAGTGGATGGTCGAGCCCTTTCGCATCCAGCAGATCCGCCAGTTTGTCATTACCGCCAACAGCGGCAGTTTCCGGGCCGCCGCGACCGGAACATTCCGTTCGCAGGCGGCGGTCTCCGCCGCCATGCGCGACCTCGAGCGTCAGGTCGGAGCCAAGTTGTTCGAACAGGGTCGCAGGGCTCGGCTCACGCCGCTGGCGCAGATGCTGCTTCCAATCTTCAACGAGCTCCTGACGACGCACGACCGAACGCTGAACGATGCGCGCCAGCTCGCCCAGGCGGAGCGGGGGTCGGTCTCGTTGGCCGTGGTTCCCGTCCTCGCGGAGGAGTGGCTGCCCCTGTTCCTGATCGACCTCGTCCGCGACTACCCGCATCTGCGAGTTCGCGCGACCGACAATCGATCCCCGCTGGTCCGATCGCTGGTGGCAGACGGCACGGTCGACATCGGCGTCTGCGGCCACCTTGCCGATGATCCGAAGCTGACGTTCCAGCCGGTCGCGATCGACGTTTTCGGCATCCTCTGTTCGCCGTCGCATCGCCTTGCCAGCAGACGCCGCGCGGTTCCCTGGAGCGCGCTGCGAGGCGAGAGACTGATCGGCAACGACACCTTCGAATTGTTGAAAGCAAGGGGGCTGAGCGAGTGGATCTCGGACCCGGAGATGGTGGTCACGAGCCGGGCGGCGTTGATGGCCTGCGTCAAAGCGGAGCTGGGAATTACGCCCGTTCCCATGCTGACACGGGCCGAGAAGGCGCTGGGCCTGGTCTTCATGCCGCTGACACAGCCGCGCATCACGCGCACGATCGGCATCGTCACGCGGCGTGGCCAAACGCTGCTTCCAAGTGTCGCGCAGGTACAAGCGCGGATCCTCCAGTCGCTGGCGGAATATGCCCGCGAGCAAGGCGCGACACTGGTCGGCAGCGGCAGGGGAGCACAACGGGCGGCTCGGCCGAAACGAAACTGACGGCGCGTTCGCTGGTCCCGACCGCCGCAAGGGAGACATTGGGATGGGCGGCAACCGACTGGAGATCACGTTCGCGTGCAGCGACAACGACCGCACGCGCGCGATCATCGACGGTCGCGTGCGAATCGAGTCCTGCGACGTCACCTGTCTCGTGCTCGAGCCCGCTGAAATGTTCGCCCGCGCCTGCCGCTACGCCGAGTTCGACATCACCGAGCTCTCCTTCAGCAGCTACATGCGAATGGTGGACTTGGGAGAAGCGCCCTACATCGCCGTTCCTGCATTTCTGTCCCGGGCATTTCGGCACTCGTCGTTTTATGTCCGTACCGATCGCGGCATCCGCTCTCCAGCCGATCTCGTGGGCCGCACGGTCGGGGTGCCGGAATATCAGATGACCGCGGCGCTTTGGCTGCGCGGCATGTTGCAGGAGGAGCACGGCGTCAAGCCCGCCGACATGCACTGGCGCACGGGCGGCCAGGAGCAGCCTGGACGCGAAGAGCGCATGCCGGTCGACATCCCGGGCCTCGATCTGCAGCCGATTCCAGCCGGCGAGACGCTCTCCGGAATGCTCGCGGCCGGCGAGATCGACGCCATGCTGTCGGCTCGAACCCCTTCGGTCTTTCTCCGCCGAGCACCGCACGTCGACCGCTTGTTTCCGAACTACAAGGACGTCGAGCGGAGCTATTACAAGAGGACCGGTTATTTTCCGATCATGCATCTCGTCGCATTGCGAACCTCGCTCGTGCAGAAATACCCATGGCTGCCGGCTAGCACGTACAAAGCCCTGCTCGAATCCAAGGCGATCGGTCTCGAGAAATTGACCAATCTCGCGCAGCTCGCGGTTGCGCTACCGTGGATGGAAGTCGAGGCGGCTGAGACAAAGGCGCTGATGGGCGCCGATTATTGGCGCTACGGCGTGCAGGACTGTAAGCACGAGATCGAGGTGATGATGCGCTATGCGCACGAGCAGGGCCTGACCCGGCGCAAGCTCGGCATCGAAGAATTGTTTGCACCGTCGATCTTCGCCATGGCACGTATCTGAAGTGGCAGCGTGCAAGAGGTGACGCCGCTCACCTCCGCACGCCCGGCTTCACGCAATCGCTTCATTCCGGCTTGAGGCCTGCCGCAACGATGACCTTGCGCCAGCGCTCGATCTCTTTCTTGATGAACGCGTCGGTGTCGGCCGGCGAGTAGGCGGTGACGATCATCGATTGTTCACGCAGTTTCGCGTTCACGTCGGGCATTTCCAGCGCCTCGATGACGGCGGCCGAAAGCTTGGACGTGATGTCGGCAGGCGTCCGCGGCGGCGCCATCATCGCGTACCAGCTGGCGGAATAGAAGCCGGGGAAGGTCTCCGCGATCGCCGGTACGTCGGGCAATTCCGCAATGCGCTTCTCCGTCGACACCCCCAGCGCCTTCAACCCGCCGGCTCTGATCTGCGGCAGCACGTCGGAGATATTCACGAACATGGCATCGAGCCGGCCGCCGAGCAGATCGATCACCGCAGGAGCGGTGCCCCGCCGGTACGGGATGTCTCTGAAGGTCGCGCCGCTATCGAGCTTGAGCATCTCCATGGTCAGCTGCGGCGTACCACCGGGTCCGGTGGACCCATAGGTCAGCTCGTTCGGCTTCGACTTTGCAAGCGCGACCAGTTCCGCAAGGGTGTTGGCGCGCACGCTCGGATGAACGACAAGCACATTCGGCACCACGGCCATCAACGATATTGCAATGAACGCCGAGGGATCGAAAGCAAGCTTCGGATAGAGGCTCTGGTTGATCGCCAGCGGCGGCGGCGCCGAGGACATCAGCGTATACCCGTCCGGCTCTGCCCGCGCGACCAGCTCGGCGCCGATATTGCCGGTGGCGCCAGGACGATTCTCGAGGATGAACGGCTGGCTCCAGCGGGCCGACAGCTTTTCCGCCACGATGCGCGGGATGGCATCCGCCGTCGTCCCCGCGGGGAACGGCACAATGATCTTGACCAAACGGTTGGGATAACCGTCCTGCGCCGCCGAGGGTGTCTGCGCCATGGCGATGCACGCTGCCACGGCGATGGCCTGCCACATGCCTTGCCTGCTCGGGTATCCCATCATTGACATCCGTCCTGATTGAGAAAGGCTGCCTCGCGCCCTTCGAGTTGCACGTTACCCACCAATACCTAATCGTCTTCGCCTTGCGAAGGTACCGATCATCGTGCCTGGACGCAAAATCGCCGTGCCGCCCTTCGTAGACCCGATCTAACGCATGTCGAGCATGACCCGGCCGCGGGCGTGCCCGGTCATGACATGCTCGTACGCCTTGCGCGCATCGGAAAACGCAAAGACGGCGCCGACGACCGGCCGGATCGTCCGGCTTTCCACCAGCCTGCGCACCTCTTCGAGCAAGGCGGTGTCATACTTCACCGGCGCCGCCTTGACCGTCACGTCATCGCGCGGAGCCGGCTGCGTCATCGGCGGGACCGACAGGTGAACGATCGCACCGCCGGGCTTGAGCACGCGGAACGAGCGGTACCGCGTCTCACCGCCGACCAGGTCGAAGACGAGGTCGTAATCTTTGATCTCCGCGGCGAAATCGCTCTTGCTATAGTCGATGACGACATCGGCGCCGAGCGACCGGACGAAATCCAGATTGGCCGTCCCCGCCGTGGCCGCGACCGTCGCGCCGAGATGCTTGGCGAGTTGAACCGCGAGGGCCCCGATGCCGCCCGCCCCCGCATGAATCAGCACGCGTTGACCGCGCGCGAGCTTGCCGACTGTGACGAGCCCGGCGAGCGCGCTCAGCCCTGCCATCGGCAGCGACCCCGCCTCGACATCATCGAGACCTTGCGGCCTGCGGGCAGCGGTGGCGGCTGGAAGCGCGACATACTCCGCCTGCGTGCCCCAGCGCGCCTGGTCGGCAACACCGTAGACTTGGTCGTCCGGCGCGAAGCCGGTTACCGCCGCTCCGACCTTGGCGACGGCGCCTGCGCAATCGCGCCCGAGCACGTGCGGCAGCGGAAAGTCCACCCGCCCGCGCAGATAGCCATTGGTAATCTTGCCGTCTACGGGGTTTACGGTGGCTGCACGGACCTTGATGAGGACATCGTGCGGACCCGGCTCCGGTATCGCCACCTCGGCGAAGCGAAGCGATGAAGGGCCGTCAAAACCGGTGAGCGTTAGCGCTTTCATGTGACCTTGCGCATCGTTGGGCCGCTTTCGGAGTCTTGCAAGCCTACACGTGCCCGCGAAAGATTTCCCGCGCAAGCACCATGCGCATGACTTCGACCGGCCCTTCCGTAATCATGAAGCTGCGCGCGTCACGCCACATGTGCGAGATCGGCATCTCGGCTGCCAGCCCCATGCCGCCGTGGATCTGCATGCAGCGGTCGGCGACGCGGAAGCCGAGCTCGGTCCCCGCCACCTTGGCCATGTAGCTTTCATGCCGGGCGGCGACGCCGGCATCGGTGCGCGCAGCGAGCTGGTAGACCAGGAGCTGCGTCATGTGGTGCTCGGTGAAGCTGTCGGCGATCATGAACTGCACGGCCTGGCGGTCGGCCAGCGGCGCACCGAAGGTGACGCGCTGCTTGGCATAGGAGACCGCAAGGTCGAAGCAGCGCTTGGCGACGCCGAGCCCGCGGCAGGCCTGATAGAGACGGCCCGACGTGATCCAGGATTGCGCCTGTCGCATGCCGTCGCCTTCCTTGCCGATCAGGTTCTCCGCCGGCACGATCACGTCGTCCAACGCGATCTCGCAGGGCATGTCGCTCATCATGGTCGGCGTGCGGCGCACGATCTTCACCCCCGGTGTATCGGTATCGACCAGGAACATGCTCAGGCCGCCACGGCTGCCTTTCGAGCGATCGGTGGCAGCGACCAGCTGGAGGAAATCGGCATCGTTGGCCTTGGTGATCCAGCGCTTGTAGCCGTTGATGACGTAGTGGTCGCCTTTGCGCACGGCGGTTGTGCGCATGGCGCCGGGATCGGAGCCGGCGTCCGGCTCGGATTGCGCAAACGCCGTCGTCTTCTCGCCGCGCAGAACGGGAAACAGATATTTCTCCTTTTGCGCCGCGTTGAGCGTGAACAGGACCGGCCGCACGTCGGGGCCGAAAACGCCCGGCCCGCGCGGCGGCAAGGCGATCGTGCGGGAAAGCTCCTCCCACACCACGACCATGCCCAGAAGGCCGAGGCCCTGGCCGCCATATTCGGTCGGCACGTCGAGCAGCCACAACCCGAGCTCCTTCGCCTTGCGCTCGAGGTCGGTCCGAATCTCCGGCCGAAGCGAGGGACCGTCCATCGCCTTCATCTCGATCGGGATGAGCTCGCGGTCGACGAACGTCCTGACCGTGTTCTTGAGCAGCTTGAGTTCCTCGGGAAGCTCGAAGTCCATGTCAGATGTCCCCGCTGGGCGTCGTGGCATGCAAGATCGAATTCGAATATGGACCAAACTACCGCCGGGAGAAAATGCCGAGCGATGCCGCGCACCAGGCTTGGGTGTAGCCGGCACCGCGCAATATGGTGGAATCGAAGAGACCCTTCGCGCGCCCAGAAAGGACAATTTATGGCCAATCCCCTCGACGAAGCCCGCTATGAGCTCGCGCTCGCCAACCGCATCATCGCGCACGAAGGCGTGCTCGATGGGTTCGGCCATGTCAGCATGCGCCATCCTGTCGACAGCAGTCGCTACCTGCTCGCCCGCTCGCGCAGCCCGGAGCTGATCGAGCCCGCCGACATCCTGGAGTTCACCCTCGACTCCGAGCCGGTGGCGGCTGCCGGCGTCACGCTCTACGGCGAGCGCGTCATCCACGGCTGCATCTATCAGGCACGGCCCGACGTCAACGCGGTCTGCCATCACCATTCGCCCTCGGTCCTGCCGTTCTGCATCACCGGCACGGAGCTGGTGCCGGTCTTCCACATGGGCGCGGTGCTCGGCACCGCTGCACCGTTCTGGGACAGCCGCGACGAATTCGGCGACACCAACATGCTGGTGGTGAAGCCGGAGGAAGGGCAATCACTCGCCCGGGCGTTGGGCTCCCACTGGATGGTCCTGATGCGGCGCCACGGTGCAACGCTCGTCGGCACCACCCTGCGCGAGCTCGTGTTCCGGACGATCTATTCGCATGCCAACGCCGAAATCCAGCTGCGTTCCATGCTGCTCGGCAAGATCGGTCCCTTGAGCCGCGGCGAGGCCGAGCGTTCCGGTCCGCATCAGCTGCAGCCGCGTCCCATGGCGCGGGCCTGGGAATACTGGACCGCGCGCCTCAAGAAGAGCGGCGAGCTGCCGCGGCCGCGGGGTGCCCCTGCCAAAGCGCGGGGCAGAAAGACCAGTCCTTCGCGCCGGGCAGCCGCGTCCTCAATCCGCTAGCCGTCGCGCAGCTTTGGTGTCGGCCAGCCGCGCTCGATCTTCACGCTCTTGACCACCTCGGTGACGACGCCACAGAGCGGCAGGCTGAGCCGCAGATCGTCGGCTTCGCCCAGCACGATGCGCATGTCTTTCTCGGCCCAGGGCATTGGAAACCGGTCGATCTGGGTCTGCAACGCCCAGTTCGACGCGCTGCTGTCGACCAGCGCGGTCCGCAGCCGATCGAGGTCGACGCCGAGGGCCTGTGCCAGCTTGAAGCCCTCGAAATTCGCCGAGATGCATGACCACAGGATCATGTTGTTCACCATCTTGCCGACCTGGCCGGCACCCAGATCGCCAAGATGGAAAATGCTGCTGGCGAAGCTGTGCAGCGCCGGCTTGCAGGCATCGAAGGCAGCGACGTCGCCGCCGACCATGACCAGCAGCTCCCCGGCCTCGGCGGCCGGCTCGCCGCGCGTGATCGGCATGTCCAGCAGCCCGACACCGGTGCCGGCCAAGCCGGCAGCGAGCCGCTCCATGGTGCGCGGCGCAACCGTCGATGCAACGCCGACGAGCAGCCCGGGCGCTGCGCCCGCGGCAATGCCGTCGGAGCCCAGGATGACGGTCTCCGCCTCCTTGTCGAAGCCGACCACGACAATGATGAAATCGCTCGACTGCGCCAGCGCACGTGGACTGTCGGCTATCGCGATGCCGGCCTTCTCCGCTTCACCGCAAGCGCTTGGATCGATATCGCATCCGGTCACCTCGAAACCCGCTTTGCGCAGATGGCGAGCCATCGGTCGCCCCATCTTGCCGAGCCCGACGATACCGACGCGACGAATGACACCCTGCCTCATGTCCCACCCTCCTGCTATCCATCGAGTTCACGCATTGTAGGCGCAATCCTGATCGCGCCGGCAACGGCGCAACGGTAGCCGCGGTCCCGATCGCAACCACACCGCTGTTTGCGAGCGTGGCGCGTCGCCGCAGCGTGTTCGCACCGGGTAGAAAATATTGCATGCGCTCGCACCCGCTGCGTATCATCGTCACCCGGTTCGCATGAAACCTGATCCCGCCATCGCTGCCGCAAAGATCGACGCGTCATGACGCTTGCCCTCCTGGTGGAGCAGCTTTTCAACGGCGTGCAGTTTGGCCTGATGCTGTTCCTGATGGCTGTCGGCGTGACGCTTGTGTTCGGCATCATGCGCGTCATCAATCTCGCGCACGGCTCGTTGTTCATGCTGGGCGGGTATTTCCTGATGGCCGCCCTCACCTGGACGCAGTCCTATAGCCTGGCCATTCCCCTGGCCTTCCTCGCTGCCGCCGTGGTCGCGGTGGTGCTCGAAATCGTGGTGCTGCGGCCACTCTACCGGCGGGGCCCGCTCGACCAGGTGCTCGCGACCTTCGGCCTCTCGCTCTTCTTCAACGAGGCGGTCACCGTGATCTGGGGCCGCGAATCGATCCCCCTCAGCATTCCGCCGTTTCTCACCGGATCGGTCGAAATCATCCCCGGCGCCGCCTATCCGGTCTACCGCCTCGTCATCACCGCCGTGGCCATCGTGGCCGGGCTGCTCCTCTATCTGCTGATCACGCGAACGCGCGTCGGCGCGCTGATCCGCGCCGGCAGCGACAACCGCGAGATCGTGGCCGCGCTCGGCATCAATATCAGACTGCTCTACACCCTGGTGTTCGCGCTGAGCGCGATGCTGGCGGCGCTCGCGGGCATCATGATGGGACCGCTGCTGTCGGTCGAGCCGGGAGCAGGCGATCCCATCCTCATCCTGGCGCTGGTGGTGGTCGTGATCGGCGGCATCGGATCGGTCCGCGGCGCGCTCGTGGGTGCGTTGATGGTCGGGATCTTCGACACGATGAGCCGCGTGCTGATTCCGCTCGCCATCCAGACCAACGCGACCTCCGCTCTGGTCGGGATGGCGGTCTACGTGCTCATGGCAGTCGTGCTGCTGTTCAGCCGGACCGGCCTGTTCGCCGCGCATCGGGGCTGACATGACCATGCCCGGACGACGCGGCGTATTGCTTTTGCTGCTGCTTGCCGGCGCAATCGTGCTGCCGCCCTATTTCGGAATCTATTACACCCGCTTTGCGACCCAGATCGCGATCTACGGCATGGCGGCGCTCAGCGTCGATCTCCTGCTCGGCTATACCGGGCTGATCACTTTCGGGCAGGCCGCGCTGTTCGGCGTCGGCGCCTATGCCGCCGGGATGTTGACGGTATACGGAGTCACCAACGCATTCGTGGCGTGGCCGCTCGCCGTCCTGGTGTCGATGCTGTTCGCGCTGGCGATCGGCAGCCTGTCGCTGCGCACGCGCGGCTTCCAGTTCATCATGGTGACACTGGCCTTTGCCCAGATGGTCTATTATTTCGCCCAGAGCTTGCGTAATTGGGGCGGCGACGACGGTTTCACCATGCCCCAGCGCGATCATCTGGGGTTTGTTGCACTCGCCGATCACACCACGTTCTACTACGTCGTGCTGGTCCTGCTGATGCTGGTGGCGTACCTGGCGCACCGGCTCGTCAATTCGGAATTCGGGATGGTGATTCGCGGCATTCGCGACAACGAAAGGCGCGCGGCTGCGGTCGGATTTCCACCTTACCCTTACAAGCTCGCGATCTTCGTCATTGCCGGCGGCATCGCCGGCCTGGCCGGCGCGCTCATGGCCAACCACGCGAAGTTCGTCAGTCCCGCGACCATGAGCTGGCAGTTGTCGGGCGAACTGCTCGCGATGGTCATCCTCGGTTCGGCCAACTCGCTGATCGGACCGATTCTGGGTGCCGCATTCTTTCTGGCCTTTCGCGACGTTCTGTCGGACTTCACCGAGCACTGGATGCTGTTCTTCGGTCCGCTGCTGGTCGCGCGCGTGCTGCTCGTGAAGGACGGGATCTGGAGCATGCTGCTGCAGGCAATCGGAGCTGATGGCAAACCTGCCGAACCCATGGTCGATTTTCCCGAGACAGCAAAGCCCGCGACCGAGGCCAAGCCGGGAGCCAGCGGATGACCGAATTCCTGCTGGAGATAGATCACCTGCGCAAGGCGTTCGGCGCGCTCGTCGCCACCGACGACGTGACGCTCGGCATCCGCAGAGGCGAAACGCATGCGCTGATCGGCCCGAACGGTGCAGGCAAGACCACGTTGGTGGGGCAATTGACCGGCGAGCTCAGGCCGGACGGCGGTCGCATCATATTCGACGGGCGCGACATCACGGGTCTTTCGACCGCCCGGCGCGCGCGGCTCGGGCTGGCGCGGTCGTTTCAGATCACCAGCATCTTCGACAGCTTCACCGCCGAAGGCAACGTTGCGCTGGCGGTGCAGGCGACCGAGCCGAACAGTTTCCGGTTCTGGCGTCCCGCCGAGCGGATCGCTCGCTTGCGTGAGCCGGCGCGCAGCCTGCTGAAAGACGTCGGCCTCGGGCGGGTGGGCAACCTGATCGCCTCGCGCATGTCGCACGGCCAGCACCGCCAGCTCGAGCTCGGCATGGCACTCGCGACACGGCCGTCGCTGCTGCTGCTCGACGAGCCGATGGCCGGGCTCGGCATCGAGGAATCGCGCGCGATGTCGAAGCTGCTCGCCGGCTTCAAGGGCCAGTTCACGATCCTCCTGATCGAGCACGACATGGATGTCGTGTTTTCGCTTGCCGATCGCATTTCCGTCCTGGTCGGGGGCCGCATCGTCGCGTCCGGAACCGCGGACGAGATCAGAAACGATCCGGACGTGCGCGTGGCCTATCTCGGCGAAGAGGAAGGTGACATCGATGCTGACGGTTGAGCGCCTCGAGACCAGCTATGGCCAGAGTCAGGTCCTGTTCGGGGTCGATTTCGAGATTCGCCGCGGCGAGGTCGTGACACTGCTCGGGCGCAACGGAATGGGCAAGACCACGACCATCCGTTCGATCATGGGCATGAGCCCGCCCCACGGCGGCAGCATCACGTTCGAAGGACGGGAACTGCGCGGACTGACCTCATTCCGCATCGCCAAGCTCGGACTTGGCCTGGTGCCGGAGGGACGCTGCATCTTTCCGAGCCTCACCGTGTGGGAGAACCTCACCGCCACCTCCGCGCCGGGGCCGCGCGGCAATCCGCGCTGGACCACCGGCGCGATTCTCGAGCTGTTTCCGTGGATCCGGGAGCGCCGATACCAGATGGGCGCGCAGCTTTCGGGCGGCGAGCAACAGATGCTGGCGATCGCGCGCGCGTTGATGACCAACCCGGAGCTGTTGATTCTGGACGAGGCAACCGAGGGACTCGCACCGATCATCCGCAGCGAGATCTGGAAGGTCCTGCGCAGCCTCAAGCAGGGCGGACAGTCCATCCTGATCGTCGACAAGAATCTCAAGATTCTCGCCAAGCTTGCAGACCGCCACTACGTGCTCGAGCGCGGGCGCGTGCGCTGGAGCGGCGACTCGCGCGCTCTCGGCAGCGAGTATGAGGCCATCCGCCGCTTCGTGGGTCTCTAACGAAGCTTAGACGGCGTCACGATGTGATGTTAAGTTGGGCGAGCTGCGCGCCGAAGCGCAACATGTCCGCAGAAGACATGCCAACAAGGATTCGGACGGGAGGAACGACGATGCGAAGAATGGCACTATCCGGCACCATGCTGGTCGCGCTCAGCGTGACTGCGCAGCCGGCCGATCAGGTCAAGCTTGGTCTGATGACGCCGCTCAGCGGGCCGATTTCGCCGGCCGGCACCGAGACCAAGCGCGGCGTCGACCTCGCGCTCGAGGAGCTCGGCAACAAGCTCGGCGGCCTGCCGGTGAAATACACCGCGGTCGACGACAAGACCAATCCGGCGGAAGCGGTCCAGGGTGCCTCGAAGCTGATCGACGATGCCAAGGTGGATTTCGTGACCGGCTTCAGCGCTTCGAACACGATGATCCCGGTCTGGAAGACCTTCAGCGACGCCGGCGTTTTCGCCGTGGGCGCGCTGGCCGGGCCATTGCAGTTCGCGGGCAAGGATTGTCAGCAGAACGGCTTCGTCGTCTCGTTCTCGAACGACGATTGGCCTGCGGCTGTCGGCAAATACATGTCCGACAAGGGCGTCAAGAACGCATTCTTCGTCGGCGCGGACTATCAGGCGGGCTACGAGCACGTCGGCGCGGCCATGAAATACTTCAAGGGCAAGGCCATCGGTCCGGTCTATACCCCGCTCACGCAGCTCGATTTCGCGCCTGAGATCGCGCGCATTCGCGCCGAGAAGCCCGACGCCGTTTTCGCCTTCCTCGTCGGCGCCGGCGGAGTCGCCTTCGTCAAGCAATACGCGCAGGCAGGGCTGCAGAATCAGATTCCATTCTATTCGGAAGACCCGGTTGCCAATCCGCTCACGTTTCCGGCGCAAGGCGACGCCGCGGTCGGCGTCATCATGGGCACAAACTGGACGGCGGACCTCGACAATGCGGCGAACAAGAAGTTCGTCGGGGCCTTCACTGCCAAGCACAACCGGCTGCCCGCCACCTTTGCCGCGCTCGGCTATGACGCCGTCAAGCTCATCGATTCCGCGGTCAAGAACGTCGGCGGCAAGATCGAGAACAAGGACGCGGTCCGGGCTGCGCTGCGCAAAGCCGATTTCCAGTCGGTACGCGGAGGGTTCAGGTTCAACAACAACCACTATCCGATCCAGAACCTCTACATCATGGAGGTGAAGAAGGACGACAAGGGAACGCTCAAGGCCGTCCTCAAGGACACCGCGATCAAGGACTGGCAGGATCCGTACCACCAGGAATGCCCCATGAAGTGGTGATCCTTGCGCATCAATCGACCAGGCAGACAAGAACGAGAAGAACAACGTGAACTCCGTCGGACCCATGCACGACTACAGCGCGCGCGCGCGGTTGTTCGGAGGCAACCGCATGAAGCTCGGGGTAATGGCGTTCAACTGCAGCCACGGCTCCACCATCACCACCGTTCCCGAAGCCTGGCAGCTCAACTGGCCCGATACCAAGGACATCGCGCAGGCGGTTGACCGTTCAGGCATGGAGGCGCTGCTGCCGGTTGGCCGCTGGAAGGGCTACGGCGGGCCTTCGAACTTCAACAACTGCACGTTCGAAAGCTTCACCTGGGCATCCGCCATCGGCGCGGTGACGAACTACTGTACGGTGCTTGCGACCGTCCACGTGCCGCTGGTTCATCCCCTGATGGTGGCCAAGATGGCGACCACGATCGATCATGTCACCGGCGGCCGCTTTGCCATGAACGTGGTGTGCGGATGGTTCAAGAACGAATTCGACATGTTCGGGGCGCACATGCGCCCGCACGACGACCGCTATAAATACGCTGCTGAATGGCTCGATTTCGTGCGGCGGGCGTGGACGGAGGAAGAGGAGTTCGATCTCACCAGCGAGAGCTTCAACGCCGTCTCGGTCTGGAGTCAGCCCAAGCCGCTGCAGAAGCCCAATCCGCCGATCATGAACGCCGGCGGATCGCCGGCCGCGCAGGATTTCACCACGCGCTATTGCGACATGAATTTCGTCATCCTCAAGGATCGAACCCATCTCGAAGGCGCCAAGGCGCAGATCGATCATCTCAAGAAAATGGCCCACTCACATGGGCGCGAGACGCGGATCTCGGATTCATGTCTACGTCGTGTGCCGCGATACCGAGAAGGAGGCCAAGGACTATCTGAACTACTACGTCCACGAGAAGGGCGACTGGGAGGCGGCCGGCAATCTCTTGCGGATTTTCGGGTTGCACAACCAGACCCTGGACGCCAAGACGCTCGATGGACACAAGGCTCACTTCATCGCCGGTCACGGCGGCTATCCGCTGGTCGGAACGGCCGAGCAGATCGTGGATGAGCTCGGCAAGCTTGCCGATATCGGGGTCGATGGCTGCCTGATCTCCTGGGTCAGATACAAGGAAGAGCTTGCGCAATGGAACGACGAGGTTCTGCCCCTGCTGGTGCAGGCCGGATTGCGTGAGCCGTTCCCGCCGTCCGCGACGGCGCGGCCCGCGGCAGTGCGCGCGGGCGGGGCAGCGGTGGCATAGCGGATCGAGACGCATTTCCCGCAAACGGCGCCGCTCCGCACCAGCCCGGAGCCGGATTTCGCCAAGCAGTTGGGAGGAACGGCATGTCGCGGGTGATCGCCGTCAGGGTGCTCATATGCTTTGGTGTCGCGGCAATTCTGTCGGCGTTCAGCGCGGCCGCGCGTTGCGATGAACCTTATCCCTCGCGGCCGATCCGCTTCATTCTTCCGCAGCCGGCGGGCGGCGCGGTCGACCTGATCGCGCGCACGCTCGCCGACCGCCTCAGCGCATCCATGCGCCAGCCGGTCATCGTGGAGAACCAGCCCGGCGCCAACGGCGGTCTGGCCGCGGGGCAGGTCGCGCGATCAATGGCGGACGGCTACACCCTGTTCATGGCCGTCGATACCAATCTGGTGGTCAATCCGGGTCTTTATCCCAACCTCGCCTACGATCCCTTCCGCGACTTCTCGCCGATCAGCATCATCGCCAAGGTCTATCTCGTGCTGGTCGCCAGCTCGAAGGTCGAAGCCAACAGCGTGCAGGATCTCCTCACATTTGCACGAGCAAATCCCGGCAAGCTGAACTACGCCTCGATCGGGCTCGGGACGCAGGCGCATCTCGGCATGGAATTGCTGAAGATGATGACCAAGACCGACATCGCGCAGGTGGCCTATCGCGGAACCGCGCCGGCAATGACCGATATCGCCGGCGGCGTGGTCGACGTCATGTTCACGGGCCCGCCCTCCGCCATGGCGCTCGCAACCGGGGGCAAGGTGAAAATCCTGGCGGTGGCTTCGCCGCGGCGATCGAGCCTGATGCCGCAGGTTCCGACCGTGCAAGAGGCAGGCGTGCCCGGATACGAGTTGAGCGGGTGGTTCGGATTGCTGGCCCCGGCCAAGACGCCGCAAGGCATCGTCGACCGGCTGTCGGGCGAAGTCAAAAAGGCCGTCGCCGATCCGCGATTTCGGGACCGCCTGACCGAGCAAGGGCTGGAGGTGTTCGGGAGCTCACCCGAGGAAATGCTCGCGGTGATGACTGCCGACACCAGGAAATGGGGCGAGGTCATCGCAGCAACCGGCGCCAAAATCCCGCAATGATCTCGATGGCCACTCCGCGTCGACACCAGGAGCACGAGCATGGCTGAGGGCATTACCGGGTGGCGGCTGCATGTGGGGGTGATCTTTCCGACGCCCGTTCCGCCGCGCGCCGTCCTCGAATTCTACGAGGCCGTGCCCGACGGCGTCGACATGACCACCGTTTCGCTCACGATCCAGCAGCTCTCCGACGACAACATGGACGAGGCGATCAAGGGCATGGAGCGCGCGGCCAAGCAATTGGCGAACTTCGACGTCGATGTCATCTACCAGTCGGGCGTTCCGCCGGTCGTTCGCCGCGGGCTTGGTTTCGGCGACGAGCTCGCCGATCGCCTGTCGCAGGCATCGGGACTGCCGGCGATCACCGACATGTCGAGCGTGATCGACGCCATGCGGGCGGCGAAGCTGCGCACGCTCGCCATGGCGACCCCGTTCGAGCAGTTCATCAACGACCGGCTGGTCAATTATCTCGCCGCAGAGAAAATCGAGATCACCAACAACACCGCCCTGGGCATCAGACGCAACGTGGAGATCCGCCGGCTGCCGATTCCCGTGGAATACACCGTGGCCCGCAAGACCTACCTGGAAGCCGCGCAGAAGCCCGACGGCATCTACATCCCGTGTGGCGGTTGGGGTAGCATCCACAACATCGACCTGCTCGAAAAAGATCTCGATACGACGGTCGTCACCTGGATGAATGCGATGATCTGGAGCTCGATGCGGCGGGGCAAGGTCGCCGGCGCGATCCACGGCTTCGGAAAGCTGCTGGCATCGCTCTGATCGGCTCGGGCTTTCACATCGAGAACGGCGGGAGCAAGCAATGAGAAGCTTTCTTGCGGCGATTCTGGCAATGACGGTTTCGATCCCAGTCGCAGCACAAGCGCAGCAGGACCAGACCGCGATGCGACGCGTCCATGTCATGACAGGTGCCGGAACGCTGCCGCGCAATCCGGCGAACCGGCTCGAATATCTTCGCTACGCTACGACCGGCGAACCGCGGTTGACCGGACAGCAGATGATCGAGCGGATACCGGAAGTGCAGAAGTTCGCGCGCGTCACCGTTGAATCCGACGAGTTCATTCCCTACGACCAGACCGGAGAACTCAAGGCGCTCAGCCTTCGGATGAGCGGCCGCCTCGCGGATCCCGATATTGCGGGCGTGGTGTTCACCCACGGCACCAACACCATCGAGGAGACCGCGTATTTCATGAATCTCACGGTCAAAAGCGAGAAGCCGGTCGTGGTCGTCGGCGCGCAGCGGCCGTTCAGCACGCTCAGCTCGGACGGCCCCCTCAACCTGCTCAACGCCATCCGGGTGGCGGCGGACCCGGCCTCGCGCGGCAAAGGAACGTTGGTGGTTCTCAATGACGAGATCAACGCCGCGCGCGACGTGAGCAAGACCAATACCTACCGGGTCCAAACCTTTCAGACACGCGAGCTCGGCATCCTCGGCTATGCCGACCCTGACCGGATCGTCTTCTACCGCGCCCCGACCCGCCGGCATACGACCCAGTCGCAGTTCGACCTGACGCAGGTGGGAGAGTTTCCCAAGGTCAGCATTCTCTACAGCCATTCGGGCGACGACGGCGACCTGGCGAAGGCCGCGGTCGCGGCCGGCGCCAAGGGCCTGGTCATCGCCGGCACCGGCGCAGGCCATACGCAGAATGCCAGGAAAGTGCTCAAGGAACTGCAGGACGCCACCGGGGTCGTCGTCGTGCGCAGCGCCAGAGTCGGCGCCGGCCGGGTCGTCCGCGACGACAACTGGCAGGAGCCGGGCTTCGTCGCCGCCGATAACCTGAGCCCGCAGAAAGCCCGCATTCTTCTGCAACTGGCGCTGACCAGAACGGCCAAGCCGGACGAGATCCAGCAAATATTCGACGAATACTGATGCCCCCAGAGCGCAAGCGACCGCGGAATATTCGCGTCTGCTGTGACTGGCCCCGCAGTTCCCGACGTTCATGACTCGGTCTGGTCCAAGCCGCAACCCAACGCGTCGGCGGCGACGCCAGTCATGTCTAGTAGACCGCCGGGACGTACATCTCCGGCGGAATGGGGCCGCGGTGATATTCCGGGTTGTGGACGCGCGGCGGCAGCACCACCGGGGGATGGGGGATCTGCTCATACGGAATCTGCGTGAGCAGGTGCGAGATGCAATTCAATCGCGCCCGCTTCTTGTCGATCGCCTCGACGATCCACCACGGCGCCTCCGGGATGTGCGTGCGCTCCAACATGACTTCCTTGGCCTTGGTGTACTGCTCCCAGCGGCTCCTCGCCTCGACGTCCATCGGACTGAGTTTCCACTGCTTGAGCGGATCGTGAATGCGCATCATGAAGCGAAATTGCTGTTCCTCGTCGGTGATCGAGAACCAGTATTTCAACAGGATGATTCCCGACCGCACCAGCATGCGCTCGAACTCGGGCACGGAATGGAAGAACTCCTGGTACTCCTCCTCCGTGCAGAATCCCATCACCCGCTCAACACCGGCGCGGTTGTACCAGCTGCGGTCGAACAGGACGATTTCACCTCCGGCGGGAAGGTGCGCCACGTAGCGCTGGAAATACCATTGGGTACGCTCACGCTCGTTCGGGGCCGGCAGCGCTGCGACCCGGCAAATGCGCGGATTGAGGCGCTGCGTGATGCGCTTGATCACCCCGCCCTTTCCCGCCGAGTCGCGTCCCTCGAAGAGCACCACGACCTTTAGCTTTTTGCTCACCACCCAATCCTGCAGCTTCACCAATTCGCCCTGGAGGCGAAGCAGCTCCTTGAAGTAGATGTGACGGTCGAGCGTCTCCGCCTCCGGATGCTCGGCGAAACCGTTCAGCAGTTTGGCCAGACGATCGTCATCGATTTCCAGTTCGAGCTCTTCGTCGATGGTATCGAGCATCTCGCCGTTGATGCGATGGAACCGGGCTGTCGCGTTGTCGGTCATGGCTGCGCTCGGAAGCTTGGATGAACGCCGTTACGTTCGCCAAAGTGGATTACGCTGATGTGACAGTGTGCGGCTTGGAGCGCGCCAGGAGCCGTACCGGCTCTGCTGCCTGAACATTTCTGCTTGGCCGGTTGACGCGCGTTCCAGCGAAGATCGGACTATGGCATCGATATTGCGGCGACCGCGTGGCCTTCACGGTGGCGTCACACCGAGCCTCTCGGCGACGGCCAGCAGCCGGGACCACGTCCCCTGCGGCAGCGGAATGCCGCTCCGCATGCGCTCTTCCAGGATGCTGTCGCCGCGCTCGCCGGGAAGGTAGATTCGGTCGACGCCGTCGTCGCGCGGCAGCGCGCTGACAAGATCTCCCAGGCGATCCGCCTCGGCCAGAACCTGCTCGCGGCCGCCGAACACGGCCAGATCGACCGCAATCGCAACGCCATTCAGAAAAGGAGCGTCCAGCGCGCCTCCCGCAGCAAGAGCGGGCGCGACGATCGGATTGCTGATCGCAAGGCTGCAGAGACACTCGATCATGAACGACAGTCCCGAGCCTTTCGGCCCCCCCAGGGGCAGCAGGGTCGCCACCTTGCGGGGATCGGTCGTCTTGCGCCCCTGCTCGTCCAGGGCCCAGCCGGGCGGGATATCCCGGCCGGCGTCACGCGCGCTCATCACCTTTCCCATGGCGACAGTCGACGTGGACATATCCAAGAGAAACGGCGGCCGGCTCTTGGCAGGAAAGGCGATCGCCAGCGGATTGGTCGACACCCCTGCGACCTTGGCGCCGTGATAGGCCATCATCGGACCGGAAGCCGACATGACGATGCCGGCCATGCCGGCGTTTGCCGCCTGCAAGGCGAAGTAGCCAACCGCCCCCGCATGGGTGATGTTGCGTGCGGCACACCAGCCGACATGGACCTCGCGCGCACGAGCGATGGCCTCCCCCATCGCGACAGCCATCGCGACTGCTCCGGGCGCGCGGTCGGCCTCCAACACAGCGATTGCCCCTGCGCGCATCTCCATGCGCATGTCGGGGGCCGGATTGATGGTCTTTGCTTTCAGCCGCTCGATGTAGATCGGGATCCGCAACACGCCATGGGAATCCACGCCCCGCAGGTTGGCCCACACCAACGATCTTGCCCACTGTTCCGCCATCGGTCCCGCGACGCCCATGGCCTCGAAGAGCGCAGCCGCGAAGCGTTCGAGATCGGAACTGGGGATCACGTGGATTTCGCTCTTCGATGACATGCGGTGGGCTCGCTTCAATCCGGGTCGGGGCGACTGCCTGTAACCCGATCGCAGCGCCAAAGAAATGTGGACAGCTTTCAACGCCGCGAACTTGTGTTCTCGTTCGTTATCTGTTCTCGTCGCAAGGCGCGAGTTGGGGCACGGGAGATGGGCAGACGAGGTCCGACTGCGGCGCGCGAGCGTCGAATCCTATCGCCGCGCCGGTTGCGGTTCGGCGCAAAGGCGTGCTCGCTTGGGCAACATTCCGATTCGTTCTGCCTGCACCGATGACCGCCTCCTATCTCGCTCATCTCAATCCCGAGCAACGGCGTGCCGTTGAATATGGCGGACCGCATCTGGGCGCGGCCGGCCCGCTGCTCATCATTGCCGGCGCCGGCTCCGGCAAGACCAATACCCTGGCGCATCGCGTGGCGCATCTCATGGTCAACGGCGTCGATCCACGACGTATCATGCTGCTGACGTTTTCGCGCCGCGCCGCGGCCGAGATGACGCGACGCGTCGAGCGCATCACCACCCACGTCATGCGCGCAAACACGGCGGTCATCGACGCGCTCACCTGGGCCGGCACCTTTCATGCGATCGGTGCGCGCCTGATACGGGAATATGCCCCGCTCATCGGACTCGACCGCGCCTTCACGATTTATGACCGCGAGGATTCGGCGGATCTCCTCAATCTGATCCGGCATGACCTCGGCTTCTCGAAAATGCAGCGGCGCTTTCCGGCCAAGGGAACCTGTCTCACGATCTATTCACGCGCCGTGAATGCGGAAACCTCGTTGGCGGACGTGCTGGGCGCGGCGTTTCCCTGGTGCGCGACCTGGGAAGCGGAATTGCGCGGGCTGTTCGCGGCTTACGTCGAAGCCAAGCAGCGCCAGCATGTGCTCGACTACGACGATCTCCTGCTCTACTGGGCACAGATGATGGCGGAGCCATCCATCGCCGCCGACATCGCCGAGCGTTTTGATCACGTCCTGGTGGACGAGTACCAGGACACCAACCGGCTGCAGGCTTCGATCCTACTCGCGCTCAAGCCGAGCGGCGTCGGCCTGACGGTGGTGGGCGACGATGCGCAATCGATCTACTCGTTCCGCGCTGCGACGGTGCGCAACATCCTCGACTTTCCCGGCCACTTCACCCCGCCTGCCGAGATCGTCACGCTCGACCGCAATTACCGATCGACCCAGCCCATCCTGGCCGCCGCCAACGCCGTGATCGAGCTCGCGGAGGAGCGTTTCACCAAGAATCTCTGGTCGGACCGCCTCTCCGCCGAGCGGCCGCGACTGGTGAGCGTGCACGACGAGGGCGATCAGGCGCGTTACGTCGCCGGCAAGGTGTTGGAAAACCGCGAAGCGGGCGTCGCGCTCAAGGCGCAAGCGGTGTTGTTTCGATCCTCTCATCACAGCGCGCCGCTCGAAATCGAGCTCGCCCGCCGCAACATTCCGTTCGTGAAATTCGGCGGCCTGAAGTTCCTCGAAGCCGCCCACATCAAGGACGTGCTGGCGTTTCTGCGCTGGGCCGAGAACCCGCGCGACCGTGTCGCCGGATTCCGCGTGATCCAGCTGCTGCCCGGTGCCGGACCGGCCACGGCGGAGCGATTGCTCGATCGGGTGATGCAGGATTCCGATCCGCTGGCCGCCATCGTCGCGTTCAATCCCCCCGCCGCCTGCGCCGCGCACTGGGAAGCGTTCGCCGAAACAGTCGGCCTGGTGCGCAGTCAGGCCGCCGGCTGGCCGGCCGAGCTGGACCTCGTCTCCCGCTGGTATTCCCCCCATCTGGAGCGCATCCATGACGACGCGATCCTGCGGCAGGCGGACCTCGCGCAGCTTGCGCAGATCGCATCCACCTATCCCACGCGCCAGCGCTTCCTCACCGAGCTCACGCTCGATCCCCCCGACGCCACCAGCGGCGAGGCCGCGACGCCGCTGCTCGACGAGGACTATCTGATCCTGTCGACCATCCATTCGGCCAAGGGCCAGGAATGGACATGCGTGTTGGTGCTCAACGCGGTCGACGGTTGCATTCCGTCGGATCTCTCGACCGGCAGCACAGCCGAGATCGAGGAGGAGCGTCGCCTGCTCTATGTCGCGATGACTCGTGCCAAGGATCATCTCCACCTGATCATGCCGCAGCGGTTCTTTGTCCACCAGCAGAGGGGCAACGGCGATCATCATATGTATGCCGGCCGGACGCGATTTATCACGGCCGCCATGCTTAAACGCTTCGAGGGCGCCGCCTGGCCCACCGTCGGAACGGCAACGCCTGCCAGCACGCAGATCCGTCATGGCGTCGATATCGCTGCGCGATTGCGCCGCATGTGGCGCTGATTCCACCGTCCACGCGGCCTTCGCGAGCGGGCGATTCCGCTCGGCAATGTCGACTTGTCTAACGACAGGAGGAACGGCACTATCGTGGACTGCACGTGCGTGCGCGTGACACAATCAATGCGTCGTGAAAAGCAGGGGAGTGAGCCCATGTATGAACGAAAGATCCCGGCCCTGGCCGGCTTGATCGCGGCGTCGCTGGCCTGCGCAGGTCCGCTCGGCGCGCAAGAGATCAAGCTCACGCTCGCCGACCAGAATTCGCCGACCGCATGGGGTCCCTCGCACGCGCTGCAGCCGTGGGTGAAGCAGGTCGAGGAGGCCACCAAAGGCCGGGTGAAGATCGAGGTTTATCCCTCTCAAACCCTCATCAAGGGCGTGGACATGTGGAAGGGCGTCCGCAGCGGCATCGCCGACATCGGCTGGTGCGTGCAGGGCTATTGGCCCGAGCAGACGCCGCTGTCGGATGTCATGTCGCTGCCGTTTCTTCCCATCAATTCGGCCGAGAAGGGAAGCGAAGCGCTCTGGAAGCTCTACGAGAAGTTTCCCTCCGTACAGAAGGAATTCAGCGAGATCCAGCCGCTCGTGCTGTACACCAGCTCACCCAACCTGCTGGTCTCCAAGAAGCAGGTGAAGACCCTGGAGGAGTTCAAGGGCTTGAAGTTCCGCGTCCTGGGCGGGCCGCCGACCGAAATGGCCAAGGCGCTTGGCGCGGTCCCGACGCTCATTCCGATGCCGGATGTCTACCAGTCCCTCGACAAGGGCGTGGTCGACGGAGCGGCCGCCCCATGGGAGGCGGTGCAAGGCTTCCGCCTCTACGAAGTGGCGAAGAACTACACGCTTGCTCCCTTCTATGTGGCCTACTTCTCCCTGTGCGCCAACAAGGCGAAATGGCAGTCGCTGCCCAAAGAGGTGCGGGACGCAATCATGAGCGTCAGCGGCCTCACCGGCGCAAAGTTCTGGGGCAAGAACTTCTTCGATACTGCCGAGCAGGGCGCGATCGAGCGAGCCAAGGCCGGCAACTACGAGCTCAACCGCTACACCGTGCCGCCCGACGAGCTTGCGCGTTGGACCAAGCTTGCCGGCGAGCCGATCTGGGACGAGTGGGTCAAGAGAATGGAGGGCAAAGGGCACAGGGACGCGCGCGACATCCTCAACTCGGCGATCGAGCTGCTCAAGAACTGACACGCAGATGATCGCCATTTGGCTATGGCCGACGCCACGCCGGGCTCGTTCGGTTTATTCCTTCTCCGACCGTACGCGGGATATTACCAAGGTCGTGGCACGGCCGGTTGGCGGCCGGACCCTCGTCGCCGACATCGCGGCGGCTGCGCCTGAGTTGGTTCACTCACATCGTCCTGCGCGCAAGCGGTGAGTGTCCTGCAATCGATCGAGAAGTGGCTGTGGCGCTGCGAGCTGGTGCTCGTCTATGCCAGCATGCTCGCAGCGTTCGCCATGATGTGCCTGACATCCGCCGATGCGATCAGCCGCTACCTGCTCAATCGCCCGATCGTGGGCGCGTACGAGATCACCGAAAAATACCTGATGGTGGCCGCCATCTTCCTCGGGCTTTCGTATGCCTATCGCGGCGGCGTCTTCATTCGCGTGACCTTCCTGGTCGATCGCCTGCCCGCTCCGCTCAAATTGTTGACTTTCTATTTCGCACATCTCGTGTCGCTGCTGTTCTGCCTGATCATCCTCGTGGCGACCACCCAGCAGGCGCTGCTGGGACTGCGCGACGACACTACGCTGAGTGCGCTGCCGCTGCTGGTCGGGCCGGCTTATTGCCTGGTGCCCCTGGGGTTCCTGGCACTGACGGTGCTCATGCTTATCGATCTGACGCGCATTCGCAGCGGCCGGTCGTACCTGTTCAGGGAAGAGGCGCCCCCCGCATAGCCGCGACCTCGCGGCTGAGGCGGACGAAAGATCAACGGATGGCCGCAGTTCCTCTCGTCGTGCTGGTCCTTGCCCTCATTCTCGGCGTGCCGATCGCCGTGGCGCTTGCCGTTTCCGGCATGCTCGGCATCTACCTCGTCACCGGCGACGTCGGCAAGGTCATGGGTATCGTCAGCCTGGCACCGTTCAGCACGGTGGCCGACTACGCGCTGACCACGATCCCGATGTTCATCCTGATGGCGTTTTTCTCGGCCTCGAGCGGGCTCGCGCGCGACCTCTATACCGCCGCCAGCAACTGGTGCTCGCACATCAAGGGCGGCCTCGCCATCGCCACGGTCTTCGCCTGCGGCATTTTCGGCGCCATGTCCGGCGCCAGCACGGCCGCGGCGTCGGTCATGTCCAGGATCGCGATGCCGGAAATGCGCCGGCACGGTTATTCCGACGAGCTTGCCGCCGGTGCGATCGGCGTCGGCGCCACGCTCGACATTTTGATTCCGCCGAGCATTGCGCTGGTGATCTATGGCATCGCCACCCAGACCTCGATCGGGAAGCTTCTGATCGCCGGCGTAGTCCCGGGGATCATCGCCGGCATCCTGCTCGCCGCCATGATCTATCTCTGGATCGTCATCAGCCCCAAGCATGCGCCCACCACCTTTCGCGTCGGTGCGGCGGAGCGCTGGGCGAGCCTGGTGCGCATCTGGCCAAGCCTTCTCCTCATCTTCCTCGTGCTGGTGCTGCTTTACACCGGCATCGCCACGCCGACCGAGGTCGGAGCGCTCGGCGCATTGCTCGCAGGCGTGATCGGCGCGGTGTTCGGCCGGCTGACCCTGGCGGAGGCGCTGGATGCGGTGAAGTCAACCATTCGCACCTCGGCGATGATCTTTCTCATTCTCCTCGGCGCTACGATCTTCGGCTACTACATGGCGCTGAGCCGCATCCCGCAGGACGTGGTAAGCGCCGTAACCGCGATGGAGCTCAATCGATGGGTGGTGATCATTGGCATCGTGGTCGCCTATTTCGTGATCAGCATGTTCATGGACGAAATCCCGCTCCTGCTGTTGACCTTGCAGCTGACCTTTCCCGTTGATCACCTCGCTCGGCTTCGACCCGATCTGGTTCGGGGTGATGTCGATGATGATGGTAGCGATGGGGCTGGTCTTCCCGCCGGTCGGGCTCATTGCCTTCATCGTAAGTGCGACGGCCGGCGTCGACCTCATGAAAGTCTACAAGGGTACCAGCATCCTCATGCTGTCGATTGTAGTCACAACCATACTGCTGATGATCTTTCCGCAGATCGCACTCTGGCTGCCGGCGACGATGCGGTAGGTTGATCGGTCGGCGCCTCGCAGAACGCCGTACATCGGTGCCGGAATTGGCGTTCCCTAAGCGTTTAAGTTGCGATATTGAGCGTCACTGCACGGACCACACACGGAGGATCGCCATGAACGTTCAGGATTTATCGCGATTTGAGCTCGGGGCGGATTTTCGACGTGGTGGCCTCGCACCCGGCTACATGTCCGGCTTCGGCAATTCCTTCGAAACCGAGGCGCTCGCGGGCGCCCTTCCGGTGGGACGCAATTCGCCCCAACAGGTGAAATACGGCCTCTATGCCGAGCAGTTGTCCGGCTCGCCCTTCACCGCACCGCAGGCGACCAATCAACGCTCGTGGCTCTACCGCATCCGCCCCACCGTCAAACATTCCACGCGCTACCAGAGAGCCGACAAGGGTTTCATCCGCACCGCTCCGACGGCGAGGGACGAAAGCGATCTGCCGATCGGCCAGTTGCGCTGGGGACCGGTTCCGATCCCGGACGAGAGACTCACCTTCGTCGCCGGGCTGCGCACCATGACGACAGCAGGCGACGCTGAGACCAGGGCCGGGATGGCGGCGCACGTAGTGCTAGTGACCGCGTCCATGGGCAACGAGTATTTCTTCAACGCCGATGGCGAGCTTCTCATCGTCGCCCAGCACAACAAGTTGCGGTTCCGCACCGAATTCGGCGTGATCGATGTCGAGCCGGGCGAGATCTGCGTGATCCAGCGCGGGATGATATTCAAGGTCGAGCTCGTCGACGGCCCTGCGCGCGCCTACGTCTGCGAGAACTACGGTGGCGCGTTTACGCTGCCGTACCGCGGGCCGATCGGCGCGAACTGCCTTGCCAATCCGCGCGACTTCCTCACCCCCGTGGCCGCCTACGAAGACAAGGAGGAGGCCTCGACGCTGCTGGTGAAATGGGGCGGCGAGCTCTATACAACGCAGATCGGTCAATCGCCGCTCGACGTGGTGGCCTGGCACGGCAACTACGCACCGTACAAATACGATCTGCGCCGTTTTTCCCCGGTGGGAGCGTTGCTGTTCGATCATCCCGATCCGTCGATCTTCACGGTGTTGACCGCGCCGTCCGAGACACCCGGCACCGCCAATGTCGATTTCGTGATTTTCCCCGAGCGCTGGCAGGTGGCGGAAAACACCTTCCGGCCACCCTGGTATCACCGCAACCTGATGTCGGAATTCATGGGCCTGATCTACGGCGTGTACGACGCCAAGCCGGAGGGCTTTGTGCCCGGCGGCATCTCGCTGCACAACTCGATGCTGCCGCACGGGCCGGACGAGCGCGCGTTCGAGCATGCGAGCCATGGCGAGCTCAAGCCGGTGAAACTGACCGATACCATGGCCTTCATGTTCGAGACGCGGTTTCCGCAGCGCCTGACGAAGTATGCGGCCGGGCTCGAGCAGCGCCAGGACGACTACATCGATTGCTGGCAAGGCCTGCGCAAGCACTTCGATCCAACCAAGGCGTGACAGGAACGACGCCGCTCGGGCGTTGCGAGATTCTTCGAGAGAGCTCCGAAAAGACCGGGACATGATCGACGAAACCCATTCACCGGGGCGGCGCAGCTGGGCTGCATCGGCCAACGGTCACCTCGACTTTCCGATCCAGAACCTGCCGTTCGGTGTTTTCACGCCGCCGGGTGGCGACGCCCGCGGCGGCGTCGCCATCGGGGAAGAAATCCTCGACATGCGCGTGGCGCTTGAACTCGGCCTGTTCGACGGCCCCGCCGCGCAAGCCGCCGAGGCCGCCGCCGGCGCAACGCTCAACCCGCTGTTTGCGCTGGGGCGCGACGCGCGCGTCGCACTACGCCGGCGGCTCGGCGAAATCCTCGACGCCGACGGTCCGGACCGTGGCCAGATCGAAGCCCTGCGCGGCCGCCTCATTCACAACAGCGTGGACTGCCGGCTCGAGCTTCCGGCAGCTATCGGCGACTACACCGACTTCTTTGCCGGCATTCACCACGCCACCAACGCCGGCAAGCTGTTCCGGCCGGACAATCCGCTGCTGCCGAACTACAAGTATGTGCCGATCGGCTATCACGGCCGCGCATCGTCCATCCAGCCGTCGGGCGCGGCCGTGCGCCGCCCGAACGGCCAGCGCAAACCCGCTTCGGAAACCACTCCGAGCTTCGGGCCCTCGCGCAATCTCGACTACGAGATGGAACTTGGCGTCTGGATCGGCCCGGGCAATGATCTCGGTGCGCCGATCGCCATGGCGGACGCGGCAAACCACGTCACCGGTTTCTGCCTGCTGAACGATTGGTCCGCGCGCGATATCCAGGGTTGGGAATATCAGCCCCTCGGGCCGTTCCTCGGCAAGAGTTTCTGCACGACCATTTCGCCATGGGTCGTCACCCCCGAGGCACTGGCGCCGTTCCGAGTGGAGCAGCAGCCACGCCCCGCGGACGACCCGGCCCCGCTGCCCTATCTTTTCGACGCCACGGACCAGGCCAGCGGCGCCCTCAGCATCGAG
This sequence comes from uncultured Alphaproteobacteria bacterium, assembly GCA_963739385.1. Taxonomy (GTDB): domain Bacteria; phylum Pseudomonadota; class Alphaproteobacteria; order Rhizobiales; family Xanthobacteraceae; genus VAZQ01. The sequence continues at coordinate 134,205 of CAVUAI010000030.1, read as the reverse complement.
TTGGAGGTCTATCTGCTGACGCCGGGTTTGGAGTTGAAGGGGCTGCCCGCGTACCGGCTGTCGTCCACCAGCGCGCAGCACCTCTATTGGACCGTCGCCCAGCTCATCGCCCACCACACCAGCGGCGGCTGCAACCTGCGGCCGGGCGACCTCCTGGGGACCGGCACGATCTCAGGCCCGGAGGGCAACGAGCTCGGAAGCCTGCTGGAAATTTCCGGCGGCGGCCGACAACCGGTCGAGCTCGCGTCGGGCGAGAGTCGCCGCTTTCTGGAGGACGGCGACACCGTCCTCATGCAGGCGCACTGCCGGCGCGATGGCTTCACGACCATCGGCTTCGGTGAATGCCGCGGGACGATTCAGCCCGCGGCCTAAATCCGATTGTATGCCCGGCGTCACGGCACTCCCGTTACCGGCCTCGCCGATCTGCCGAACCAGAAACCGGGGACCGCCTCGCCGTCGCGATGACGCCCGCCCTGGCCGGCCGCAAACCATGCGGCCGCCGCTCCCATCAGGAGAGAAGCGGCCGCCATGAAGGCCAATGTCACCGCGGTTGCACGCGCGCGTCGGATCGACCCTCTGGCTTGAGCAACGACCTCCATGACCCGGCGATCGGCATCCGGGGGCGCCAAGCCGGTCTTGGCCATCACCATGCGAACGAGATACGCGCGATCCTCCGTGGCCATGTCGGAATGCCCCAGACTGGTCGTCAGGATTCTCGCCGCTTGCGCCCGGATGTCCGGTTCGACCGGCTCGCCGGGGCGGCGGTCGGAGCGAAACAGCCGGTCGATTTCGAACGCAAGCAAAGGCTCGGCCGTCGACGCGGTCGGAGCCAGCACATTGCCCGTTGCCGGCGCCGCGATTGTCCGCGCCGCGGCAACGCCCAGCAGAGCTCCGATGATGATGGCAAGCCCCCACGCGAGCAGGCCGTGCACTCCATCGCGGACGTCAACCTCGTCGGGGACAGCGACGCTCGAGCGCGTTCGTGTTCGCCCGGCGATATAGCCGCCGAGCGAAAAACTCGCGAGCGCCGTCAGGAGCAGCCACAGCCCGGACAACAGGGTGAGCGCAACAGACGCGTCTCGCCATGTCGCCGACGGTGAAGCCACGGCCAAGCCGATGGCCGCGCCGAAGGTGAGCAGAACGAAGCTCAGCGCAGCGGCCGTCACAGCGCCGGCAACCACGGCCCCCCACGAGATATGGATCGCATCGGCGGGGACGGCTTCGGCGCGGTGAAGCGCTTCGGCGCGATAGAGCGGCTGATCGACCATGTGCTTCCCCTCAACGCAAGCCAAAGAACGAGAGGATCGCCATGATCACAACGATCAAACCGATGAGATAAATGAGCCCATTCATTGTTGCCTCCATGACCTGAAAGAGTCGCGTCAATAACGGAAGCGCGCACAATAGGTTCCGCGAAGCGACTGGATGTGGTAATGTCTTGGCGTCGAACACGACACGGTGCCGTGCCGCGGGTGGGCAGGACTTGGCCAATCGGGTGCGCCCCGGCGTGCGCGATCTTCGAAAAATCTTCAGGCGAATGGAACCGACCCTTTTGCCACAGGCTTCTCCTCTCTGGGGAATGCCGCGGCACCGACCACACCGAAATGGAATCGATTCTCGTCAAGATTTTTGCGACCGCACTGGCGCTCAGTGGAGTGACGACCGCGCCCGAGGCAGTGAAGACCCGGTTCGATCGCACTCAGGACCAGCCGCAGGTCGCTCTGCTGTTGCGCGCAGGCTGTGCCCATATGCTCAAGGCCTTCGATATCGAGGACATTAATCTCGAGGAAATAATCGCGACCGCGCTCGACGATCCGCAGGCGATCGGCGAGAGCAAGGCGTTCCGCGGCATCAATTTTGCGGACCTGCAGACCGCGTATCGGCAGTTTTGCAAGAACGAGATCGTCGCTGCTCCGGCCGTCGATCTCGGCGATGTGATCGATTTCTACAACAAGGCGGCAGCCGACCTGCCCGATCACACCAGGCTCAAGGGCCTCAAGCTGCCCGGCGCGAGCGTCGTGCTCGACCGCAAGGGCGAACGTTTTGCCGAAGTGTTCGAGGAGAATCAGCGCCGGGTGTGGGTACCGATCGCCGACATTCCCGAGCACGTGCAGAAGGCCTTCGTCGCAGCCGAGGACAAGCGCTTCTATCAGCACAAAGGGATCGACGAGCATGGCCTGATCCGGGCCTTCATCGGCAACCTTGCCCGGTCCGGCCGGCCGCAGGGCGGCTCGACCATCACCCAGCAGATCGCGAAGAACCTGCTGGTCGGCGATGACCTCACCTACGAGCGCAAGATCCGCGAGATGATCGTGGCGTCGCGGGTGGAACAGGCGCTGAGCAAGGCCGAGATTCTCGAGCTCTATCTCAATTCCGTGTATCTCGGCCGCGGCTCCTGGGGCATCGAGCTGGCGGCGCAGGCGTATTTTGGAAAATCGGCGGACGCCCTCGGGCCGGCGGAGGGCGCCCTTCTGGCCGGGCTCACGAAAGGGCCCAACTTCTTCAACCCCGACCGGCATCCCGCGCGCGCACAGGAGCGCCTCGCCTACGTTTTCAGCCGCATGCAGGAGGACGGCGTCAGCACCGTCGAGCTGCCCAGCCGGGGACTACCCGCGCTGCCGGCGATGGTGGCCTATGAGCGCCCGCGGCGCGACATCGGCTTTCACTTCGTCGATCAGGTCGCGCGCGAGGCCAGGTCAGTGGCCGGCATCGAGGCGATCACGGCGCATTCCTATACCGTGCGCTCCACCATCAATCCACAACTTACAGCGGTCGGTGGAGGAGGCCCTGCAGGAAGGGCTTTCTCGCTACGAACGCAACGCCGGGCGCGTCCAGTTCCGCAGCCGCGGAGGCCAATCTGTCGCAGGCGATCAAGCGCATCGAAGCCGCCCAGACCAGCAGCGACCGGCGGCCGGTCTGGCAGCGGGCGTTGGCGGCGGCGCGGCTGCCGCTCTACGACGTGCACTGGACGCCGGCCGTGCTGGTGGAGAAGCCAAGCGGCAAGAAGGGCGAGGCCTGGCGCGTCGGCCTCGCCGACGGGCGCATTCTTCCGCTGTCGATCGACAACGCCGCCGCCCAGCGCAAGCTCGTGCTCAACGACGTGGTGCTGGTGCGGGTGGCGGAGGGCAAGGGCAAGAGCGCCGCGCGGGCGGAATTGCGCGTGCGTCCGGTGGTGCAGGGGATGGTGGTCGTGCTCGAGAACAAGAGCGGTCGCATCCTCGCCATGAGCGGGGGCTTTTCCTATCCGCTGAGCCAGCTCAACCGTGCCACCCAGGCGGTGCGCCAGCCCGGCTCCGCCATCAAGCCGCTGAGCTATCTGGCGGCGCTCGGCAAGGGCCTGCAGCCCAATACTCTGGTGCTGGACGAGCCGATCACGCTGCCGCCCATCGGCGGCGGTCGCGCCCGCGAGCAGGACTACTGGACGCCGCGGAACTACGACGGAGGTTCGGGCGGGACGCTGACCTTGCGCCGGGCGCTCGAGAATTCGCGCAACCTCGCGACCGCCCGCCTGCTCGACGGCGGTATCGCAAGCAAACCGGAAGCCAGTCTCAACCGTCTGTGCGAGCTTGCGATCGAAGCGCAGATCTACCGCGAATGCCAACGCTACTATCCGTTCGTGCTCGGCGCCCAGCCGGTGCGGCCGGTCGATCTTGCTGCGTTCTATGCCGCGATCGCGAATGAAGGTTTGCACCCCGCGCCCTACGTCGTGGATTCCATCGAACGCGACGGTGACACCATCTATCGTCATCAGCAGACATCGCAGGTGACGATCAGGTCCGTCGATCGCGCCGCGTTCTACCAGCTCAAGACCATGCTGCAGGGCGTGCTGGCGCGCGGCACGGCGCGTGCCATCTCCGGGCTTTCGCCCTATGTAGCGGGCAAGACTGGGACTTCGGACGACGAGAACGACGCCTGGTTTGTCGGCTTCACCAATGAAATCACGGCGGCGGTCTGGATCGGCTACGACAACGCCGACGGCAAGCGCCGCACGCTTGGGGGCGGCTCGACCGGCGGCGGTGTCGCGGTTCCGATCTTCGAGCCGGTGATCCAGGCGGTGTGGGCCAATGTCGCGCCCAAAACCGCACTCGCCCCGCCGTCGTCCGAGGCCAGACGGCAGCTCGCGTGCAAATCGGTCGATCTCGATTCCGGGGAAGCGCGAAGCGCCCCTGGAAAAACCGTCTCCGAATGCTTCCGGCTGGATGCAAAGGGCAAGGTCGCGGATACCCAATACAAGTTGGTGTCGCGCGAGAGCGCCTATGCCAAGCGGGACGGCGACGAAAAGCCCGCCCGCAGCAGTCGGGACGCCGGCGCAGGACGCGCCAGGACCGAGCGTGCCGAGGAAGGCTGGGGACGCGATCCCTGGCGCACGACCAACCAATGGGGTTGGGGGTGGGACCATGGCCAGCGCTGGCGCGACGAACAGCGGGACGGGCGGCGCACCGATCCCAATCCTTATTGGGGCGGCCGGCGCTTTCAATGAACCGCAGCACGTCCGGATGTGGCGCGTCGCATGGGCGTCATCAAACCGAAACAAGCCAATCCTAAAAAAGTCGTGGGGCTGAGTTGTTGCCCCGGCGTTGCGCTTCAGAGCCTTGAGGAGATTTTGTCCGTCAGCGCGCTCCATTGAGGCTCGGCCGGTCGGGAGACATTGTCCCGGTCATTACTCCCGACCGGCCGCACAGCCCATGCGAGCCGCGCAAGGCCTGCGCTCGGGTCGACCGACCGCCCCTACAATCTTGGCGACTGTTCGGGCCGACTCAGAGATGATTGGAACGATCACGCCCGCCCCAGCGTTGGCTTGGGCAAATTGGAGGCGATACCGTGTTGTTCTTGGAACGTCTTCTGCTGCACTACGGCATATATCGCCGGTATCCCTTGCGGCCTTGGCCCGCCTTCAAGAACGCTTGGCGTATCGCGTTCAGATAGGCGGCGACTTTCCAGCGCCGACCGATAGCGCGGAGGCGGCGTTCCGCTCGCCTCAATGCGGCCCTTGTATGCCCCTTCGGCTCCCCGCATCCTGACCGAGGTCGCCTTATGCACTGCACCAAGCAGGGCTGCGACGCGCAAGGAACAACATGCCATCCGACATCGACCCTCAATCCGGCTTCCGCCTGCCGCTGCCAAAGCGCGAGGACTTGGACGAGGCGGGCAAATTGCACTACGACCGCGCGGCCAGGCCCGGCGCCTCCATCGCCGGCCTGCAGGGGCCGAGCGGGATCCAGCTCTACAGCCTTCAGACCGCCGAGCACATGCGTGCGCTCAATCGTTACTTGAGGTTCGAGGCCGGCTTCACTCCGCGCGTGCGCGAGATCGCGATCCTCACCACCGCGCGCGAAATGGACAGCCAGTTCGAATGGGTGGCCCACGAGCCCGAAGCCCTGAAAGAAGGCGTCGAGCCGGACGTGATCGACGTGATCAAGCACCGCAAACCGACTGATGGCCTCGACGAAACGGATGCCACCGTCATCGAGCTTGGACGGCAAATCTTCCGGGACCACAAGGTGACGTCGAACATGTTCGCCAAGGCGAAGGCACTGTTCGGCCCGAACAAGCTCATCGAGCTCGTCATGCTCATGGGCAACTACGCCGGTACCGCGGCCCTGCTCGCGGTCGTCGACATGCAGCTGCACCCCGGCCAAAAACCGTTGTTGCCGATCCCGTAGGAGGCACTCGGACGTGGGGCGCCGCCTGGCACGAGCGGGGGGCCCGCGAGCGACCTGCGGGCCCCACTGAATATCGAGCAAACCCTTACTTGACCGCGAACACCCAGATCGCGCCGCCCTGCGGCACATCCGGATATTTTCCGGGGAAGATCAGATTCATCCGGGCCTGCATTTTTGCGGGGTCGACGCCCCAGCCCGACTGGACCGCGACATATTGCTTGCCGTCGACCTGGAACGAGACCGGCACCGCCGCGACCCCGGACCCGGTGGGGAACTCCCACAGAATCTTGCCGGTCTTGGCGTCGAAGGCGCGAAACATGCGGTCGTTGGTGCCGCCCGCGAACAGCAACCCGCCGCCGGTCGCGAGCACCGGGCCCCAATTGAAGGACGGCAAGTTGGTCGTCCACACCTTCTTTCCGGTGTCGATGTCCCACGCCTGCAGTTCGCCGATGTGGTCGGCGCCGGCAACCATCTTCATCACGTTCTTCGCCACACCCATGTAGCGTTCCCCTTGCACGTATTTGGGCGCTTCGCCGGCGAGTTCGGTGCAGAGGTTTTCGTTGGCGGGAATGTAGAGCAGCCGCGTCTGCGGACTGTAGGCGACCGGCGGCCAATCCTTGCCGCCCCACAAGCTCGGGCAGAATTCGGCGGTCTTGTTGGTGCCGGGCTTGCGGGTCTCGTCGACGTCCGGCCGGCCGGTCTTGGGATCGAGACCCTTGAATACGTTCTGGCGTACGTACGGCTGACCGGCGACGAAGTTGATCTTGTCGTTCGTGCGCTCAAGTTGCCAAAGGTAGCCATTGCGAGCGACGTTGACGAGGCCCTTCACATTGCGCCCGTTGTGGCGATAGTCGAGCACGATCGGCGGCGAGACTTCGTCCCAGTCCCACGAATTGTTGGGGTGATACTGGAAATGCCCCTTGATCTGACCGCCGGTGGCGTCGAAGGCGACCACCGAGGTGGTGAAGAGGTTGTCGCCGGGGCGTTGGTCGCCGAACCACGGGCCGCCGTTGCCGGTGCCCCAGAACGTCAGGTTGGTATCCGGATCGTAGGTGCCGGTTACCCAGATCGAACCACCGCCACGCTTGTAGTGATCGCCGCCCGCCGGCCAGGTTTCGCTGCCGGGCTCGCCGGGCGCGGGGACAGTATAAGTCTTCCAAAGCTCCTTGCCGGTTTCCGCATCGAAAGCGGCGAGGAAGCCGCGCACCCCCAGCTCACCGCCTGACGCGCCGAGCAGCACCTTGCCGTCGATGACGAGTGGCGCCAGCGACATGTAATAGCCCTTCTTGTAGTCGTCGACTTTCGCGGTCCACACCTCCTTGCCGGTCTTGGCGTCGAGCGCGATCAGAATTGCTTCCGCCGCCGCGAAGAAGACCTTGTCGCCATAAAGCCCGACGCCACGATTGGTCGGATGCAGCGGAGTCATGTCTTCGGGGAATGGACGCCTGTAGCGCCACAGCAGATTTCCGGTCTTGGCCTCCAACGCAAGCAATTGGTTACCCGGCGTCGCCACGAACATCACACCGTTGTTGACGATCGGAGGCGCCTGATGGCCTTCCACCTGCCCGGTGGCAAAGCTCCACGCTGGCTGCAGCCGTCCGACATTGTCCGGGGTGATTTCCGCAAGCGGGCTATATCCCCACCCGTCGAAGGTACGACGGAACATCAGCCAGTTGGCGTCTTCAGGCTTTTTCAGCCGCTCGGCGGTGACCGGCGTGTATTTTTGCAGGATTTCGGGCATGGGGCCCGGCACCGGCGTTGCCGAGGCGGGCGCGATCATTTGTTGGGCCGACGCCTCCGATATGCCGGCCGTTGCGAGCAGGGCGACCGCGCACGCGCTTCGCATGAGAACCTTGCCGTTGGTCATGGCGTTTCCTCCTTGTCCTTCCCAAGCAAGACCCTGATCGGGGCCTGTCTCTGTTTTGGTTGGCTTGTCTTCTGATCGTCTCCTTCAGATCGGTTTAGAGTTCGAACCTGCACCGGCTCGCCGGCGCATCAGGTCGGAACGATGCCGACGCGACCGGTGAACGGTTTGGCCACTGCAAGCTTGCCCTCGACGACCTTGAGCGGCAGCGCCGGCAAGGCGCGGGTCGCGGGACCGTCGATCACTGCTGCTCCCTCGCGCGGATTGTAGTGCGAATAGTGACACGAGCACTCGAGGACTTGCTGGTCCGCCATCCAGCCGTTCACTTCGCAGCCGGCGTGAGGGCAGATCGCAGAGTAGGCGACAACTCCATCCGCGGCGCGATCGATGGTCGATCCGACCAGGGTCGCCGGATCGAGACGCAGCAGCAAAACCTTGTTGAGACGCGAGTCCTTGCGAACGGTATCGGTTGCGGGGTCGAGCGGCCACGCCAGCAGCAACGGGCCACCCAATGGAATGTCGTTGGGCGCGAGACGGTCGGGCTTGTCGCTGTCGACCGCGACCAGGAAGTCTCCCTCCTTGGGCCGTTCGCTCGCCGGCTCCGCCAGGGCGGGAATCCGATCAGCCGCGAGTTCGAACCCAAGCACCGACATGGCGGTCAAGAAGCCGCGCCTCGTCGACGGGTCGACGCATTTGCAGGAGCGGCCGGCCTCCTGCCCTGCCCTGCTCATCGCCTTTCTCCCCTGCCAACGCGAACCGCGCCGGCGGCATCCGACCGGGGGGCGCGTCGGTGCGCCGATCCGCGGGCCGCCCAAGCATGTCGATCGCACCGACAGTCAAGCGCGACGGTCGACGAACTGCAAGTCGGTTGCAGACCCCACGCCGAGCTGTCGTCCGCCCGTTGCACGCGCGCAAATATTGTCTTGGCAAATCCGCTGCGCCTTGCCGCGGCGCATCCCATTGTCATGCCGCGGCCCACCAAGCTAGGCTCCAACCAAGCAACAAATTTCGAGGCAGGGAGGCGACCGTGGGACGATCATTCGACGACGACGGCAATTCGTGGATTTCTCGCGCCGGAAGCTGCGGCGTGCTGGCCGCCGGTTGCGCGCTGCTGGCGGCAGGCGTTCCCTACGCACGCGCCGCGGATGTCACCTACGAACGCTTGCTCAATCCCGAGCCGCACAACTGGCTTATGGTCCATCACGACTACAGCGCGCAGCGGTTCTCCCGGCTCGATGCGATCAACACCTCGAACATCAAGAACATGAAGCTCCTGTTCGCGGTCGCCATCGGCGGAACGTCGCCCAACGAGGCGCTCGAGGCGACGCCTCTGGTCGAGGATGGCTTCATGTACGTGGTCGACGGCTGGGGCGCGGTCTACAAGATCGACGTTCGCTCCGGCACCCACGGCCGCATTCTTTGGAAGATGGACCCGGGCCAGGAGAAATACGGCCGCCATCGCGGTGTCGCGCTGTGGGGCAATCTCGTCATCTCCACCACCGGCAAGGACGGCCGCGTGATCGCCACCGACAAGGAGACGGGCAAGATCGTCTGGGACAAGAACCTGCACGATCAACCCGAGGTCGAGTTGTCGTCGGCACCGCTTGCGCTCAAGGACGACATCATCGTCGGTGCTTCCGGCGGCGACCAGGGCGTGCGTGACTGGATCGTCGCGCTCGACCCCAAGACCGGGGCCGTGAAATGGAAGACCTTCGCGATTCCGGCGCCCGGCGAGCCCGGCAGCGAGACCTGGAAGGACAAGAACAACGCCTGGCAGACCGGCGGCGGCGCCTTCTATGTCACCGGCTCCTATGATCCCCAGACCAATCTGACCTATTGGGGCTCAGGCAATCCGGTGCCGGGCTACGATGCCTCCTATCGCCCCGGCGACAATCTCTTCACCAACAGCGCCATCGCTTTCAACGTCGCCGACGGCAAGATGGCATGGTATTTCCAGTACACACCGAACGACAACCGCGACTACGACGAGACCGGCACGCATATCCTCATCGACACCAAGGTCGACGGCGAGGATCGCAAGATCGTCACCCATCCCGGCCGCAATGGCTTCAACTACACCTTCGACCGGTTGAACGGCCAGTTCCTCAAGGCCGGCCAATACGTCGGCAAAGTCACCTGGACCAAGGGCATCGATCCCAAGACCGGCAAGCCGGTCGACTACGACCCGAGCAAGGATTTTCAGATCTACGCCGAGCCCGCCAACGTCAATGCTGACAAGGTGACGCGGCGCGTATGCCCCGACCAGTCCGGCGGCAACAATTACTGGCCCTCCTCGTACAGCCCGAAGACCAAGATGCTCTACGTCCCGAGCGTGGAAGGCTGCTCCGACATCACGCCGGATCACAGTGCGCACGTTAAGGGCAAGTTCGCCGGCGGCACCTATGTCAACCCGGAGCGCCTCACCAGCAGCATCGTGGTGGTCGATCCGACCACCGGCGAGCAGAAGGCGCGCAAGGACATGCCCTATCCAAACTCGGCCGGCGTGCTGTCGACCGCGGGCGGCGTCCTCGTCACCGCGCTGCTCGACGGCACCATCGTCGCGCTCGACGACCAGACGCTGGAGGAGCTCTGGAAGATCAATGTCGGCACCGGCTTCAACGCGCCGCCCATGACCTATGCGGTCGACGGCAAGCAATACATCGCGATCGCCTCGGGACTGTGGCGCAACGCCAAGAACAAGCTCACCCGCTCGCCCGAGATGCGCACCGCCGCGCAGGCGACGATGATCTGGGTGTTCGGCATGTAGCGGCTCGTTTCAGGCCAGGCGTCGGGCTGAGGTCTTCAATAGAGGGTGCGCCCCTCACCCCGACCCTCTCCCCGCAAGCGGGGAGAGGGAGCGCACCGAGTTCGGTGCGCGGGCGTGCTCAGCGCATCAGCTCGAACCGCACGAAGCTTTCGAACTGGCCCTCGGTCTCGCGGTCGGTGTGGGGATCGAACCGGCTCTGGCCCTTTTTGCGGAAATAACGCGTGTGGAGCGTGGCCGTGCCGGTCCCCTCGATGGCCTTGCGGCAATCCTGCTTGATGAACGTTCGCACCACCGGCGTTTCGCCGTCGGCGGCAGGATGATCGATACATTCCCAGCCGTCGCGGCCGAAGCGGCCGGTGAGGAAATTGCGCAATGCATAGGCCTCCTCGCGCCGACGCGAGGGATCGCGTGGATCGCTGATCACGCGCAGGCCAACGAGCATCCCCTTGGCATCGAACAACGCCGAAAGCACCACCGGGAAGCCGTAAACCTTGGTGCCGGAGAACTGCTCGATTTCGGTCGTGAAGTTGTTGGCCTTGGCCCAGTACTCGAGCTCATCGTCGTAGCGGAAATAGACTTCGTGCAATCCGGCCGCGTCGGGGCGGCAGCGTCGGAAATCGCGCCAGCCGGAGAGCGGCGCCCCCGGCGGTCCGCCATTCGATCCGCAGGCATGGTCGGCGAAGCCCGGCGGCATGGCGTCGACCGCAATTCCGAGTTTCAGGTCCCACAGCTCGGGCCGGCTTGGTCGCTCCTGCGCGGCTCCGAGCGGGACGACCAACAACAGACCGGCAAGCCCCGCCATGATCGATCGGGAGCGTGTTACGGCCAGGACATCACGCGCGGGAGGCAGGCGACGCATTGGCGGCATGGTATACGAGCCTCGGGAGCCGGGCCATGCGGTGGTACCGGTTCGATGCGACGACGAGGACGGGATGAGGATGGCGTCACTCCGGCGCGCCGGCGCGTTGCTTGCACTGAGTGCGACCGTTGCCGGGTCCACGCAGCTCGCGGCGCAGCCTGCCGACAATTCCGCGTACGGGCGCCGGCTCTTTCACGACAAGGCGCAATGTTCGTTCTGCCACGGCTGGGCCGCTGACGGCGCCGGCGAGCCGCAATCGAACGGCGGCGCCGCGAACCTGAGACAGAGTTTCCTCAATCGCGATCAGTTGGTCGAAGTGATCCTCTGCGGCCGGCCGGGAACGCCGATGCCGCGCTACGACGATCTCGCCTACACCGACAAGCGCTGCTACGGCATGACCGATGCGGAGCTGGGGGCGCAAGTGCCGGCGTTGCCGCTCAGCACGACGCTGCAGAAGCGCGAAGCCGAGGCGATCGCCGACTATCTGCTGGCGAAGATCATCGGCCGCGGTCCAGTCACGCGTGAGGAATGCGAGGAGATGTTCGGTCCAGGCGCCCGCTCCTGCGTGGGGTATCCGGGCAAGCCGTAACCCGCTTGTGCCGGTGAGCCGCTTCACATAGCGACCGCCGCGCGCCGTCTATAGTCCGTCCTGCAGGTGTGAATCCGTCCCTTTCACCGACGGGAGATTTGCATGCGCATGCGGGGAGCAGGCACCGCGCCCTACGGGTGGGCGCGCGCCGCACTGCAGGCGGCCCTTGTCCTGGTGTTTCTCTGTCTCGGCTCGGCGGCCCAAGCGGGTAAGCGGGTCGCGCTTGTGATCGGCAATTCGCTCTACCAATACGCCGGCGAGCTGCCCAATCCCAGGAACGACGCGATCGACATGGCCGCCGGCCTGAAGATGCATGGCTTCCAGGTCATCCAGGGGCTCGATCTGAACAAGGCGGCGCTGGAGCGAAAAATCCGCGATTTCGCTGTAGCGCTCGACGGCGCCGAGGTCGGGCTGTTTTTCTACGCCGGACATGGGCTGCAGGTTTCCGGACAAAACTACATCGTGCCCATCGATGCGCAGCTGAGAACCCCGTCGGCGCTCGATTTCGAGATGGTGCGCCTCGATCTCGTGCAGCGCACCATGGAGCGCGAGGCGCCGACCAACATCCTGTTTCTCGACGCCTGCCGCGACAATCCTCTTGCACGCAATCTGGCGGGCGCCATGGGCACGCGCTCGGCCAACATCGGGCGCGGCCTGGCGGCAGCCGAATTGGGGGTTGGAACCCTGATCAGTTTTTCCACCCAGCCGGGGAACGTGGCGCTCGACGGGACGGGAAGAAACTCGCCGTTTGCAAGCGCGCTGGTCAGGCACATGTCGTCTTCGCACGACGACGTAAGCGCAATTCTGATCGCTGTGCGCAACGATGTCATGCGGGAGACCCAGCGCAGGCAGGTGCCGTGGGAGCATTCGGCACTGACGGGCCGATTCTATTTCGCCCCGCCCGAAGCCTCGCCAGCGGATGTGATCGTTGCGGCACGACCGTCGCCCAACGTCCCGACACGGCCACCGGCGAGCGTTGCGGCGCGCACACCGGCGAACATCGCGGGCGCCGGGGCGATGTTTCCCTATCCGATCTACGCAACCTGGGCCGAGGCCTACAGGCGGGAGACCGGCGTCGGGCTCACCTACCAGTCCATCGGCTCGGGCGGGGGCATCCGGCAGATGCAGGCCAGGACGGTGGTGTTTGGCGCCACCGACATGCCGCTCAAGGGCGCCGATCTGCAAAAGGACGGACTGGTCCAGTTCCCGACGGTCATGGGCGGCGTGGTTGCGATCGTCAACATCGATGGCGTCAAAGCGGGCGACCTCGTCCTCGACGGCGCCACCCTCGCCAAAATCTTCCTTGGCGAAATCAAGTCGTGGAACGATGTGGCGATCCAGAGACTGAACCCGAAGCTCAAGCTGCCGTCGCAGGCGATCGCGGTGGTGCATCGTTCCGACGGCTCAGGCACGACCTACTATTTCACCCACTACCTCAGCAAGGTCAGCGCCGACTGGAGGTCGAGGGTGGGAACCAATACCGCGGTGGAATGGCCGACGGGCATCGCCGCCCGCGGCAATGAAGGCATCGCCAACACCGTTGCCCTGACCAAGGGTTCGATCGGCTACGCCGAATATGCCTACGCCAGGCATAACCAGCTCATTTTCACCAGGCTGGTGAACAAAGACGGCAAGGCCGTCGCCCCCGGCACCGCCTCGTTCATGGCAGCCGCGAGCAACGCCAGCTGGGAAGGAACGCCCGGTTTCGGCGTGATCCTGACTGACAGCGCCGGCGTGGACTCGTGGCCGATCGCGAGTGCGACCTTCATTCTCATGCACAAGCAGCCCGACGACCCGGCAGCGACGCGTGAGGCGCTCAAGTTCTTCGCCTGGGCGTTTGCCAGCGGCGCCAAGCTGGCAGAGGAGCTTCTCTACGTTCCGATGCCCGGCAACGTCGTCGGCGCGATCCAGAGACTTTGGGCGACCGAAATCAAGGACGCCAGCGGCAAGCCGCTCCTCACGACATCCAACTGACCCTACCGGCGATTTCGGTGCGCCTTTTGTCGCGCCTCGAGGGGCCGACGTGTGATCTCCGTAACACAGGACGCGCGCCGGCCCGCCTATGATGAACCATTGCAGCTGTGAATCCTGCCCCAGTGGAGGGTCCCATGCGCATTTCTACCCGCAGTGCCGCTGCCGCGTTTGCCGCGGTGACATTCGCCGTGGCGGCCAGTCCCAGTCCCGCCGAAGCGTTCTTCCTCAATCTGTTGTTCCGGCCGCCGCCCCTCATCAGCCTCAGGCCCAGCAAGCCCTGGCCCGGGGCTGCGTCGAGGGAGGAGGCCGTCAGGACCGTCAAGACCGTCAGGCCCTCGACCGCCACCAGGCCGAGAGAGGACGACAAGTCGACCTCCGCATCTGCCGTGAACAGAACAAGGTCGATCACCAAAGCCTACGCCAAGGACGATTCAGATTCGGTCTCTGCACGGACGCCCCGGCGCGCGATCGTCAAGCACGAGCCGGCCAGCAATAAAGGCGGCGGCAGCGCGAGCATCCGAGCGAAGGGAACAACTCCCGCCACCAGCACCGCAAACACTACCGTACAAAACCCCGGCGCCGGCAGCGCCAGCATCGGGGCGCAAGGCGCCACTCCCAATGCAAGCAGCGCGGGCACCGCCGCCCAAGGTGCGAGTTTTGGCGCCGGCAGCACCAACGTCGGCGATGTCTTCGACGAGACGCTCGGCGAGGTCTTCAAGGCGAGGATCGAGGAGCTGCTCAAGCCGCCGTCGAAGTAATCCCGACAGCGAACGAGCGGATATTTCAGGTGGTTTGCATGTGTGGCGGCGGCCGTGCCGGCTTGTCAGCCGCCGCGGCCGGACACTGTGAGCGTGTCGAACACGCGGCCGTCCTGGTCGACATAGACGACTCCGCCGCCGTGGGGCACGACCCATAGCGGGCGCATGGCGTCGAAGCTCTCCTTGCAGGGCCGCCAGCCGAGATGGGGCGTGCCCCAGTCGGATAGCTGCGGTCGCGCCGCGCGGGCAGCGGCCAGCGCCTGTGCTGACGGGAAGAGGAACGCGGAAGATGGATCCGCGATGCGGGCCGACGTTTCGACCTCGCCGGTATGCAGATCGATCTGCACGATGCCGCATAAACCGGCGTCGTCGCGGATGGGAACCAGAAGATAGCCGCGCGTTGGATCATCGAGCCGCACGACGCGCACCGCGGCGCCCGCACGCAGGTCCGCGGCTTCGCCATGCTGCGCGCGAAACCATGTCAGTGCGGTACGCGCCGCATCCGCTGGTGATACGTCCTCGGCCAATCCCGCCTCCCACCGGGGCGTGATCAGATGCCCCTGCCGTTGAGGGTCAATTGCGCGTAAACCGGACCGTCGATGCGCTTGTAGAAGGTAAACGGGCCGGCGACGATGCGCCAGAAGGGCAGATGTGGTGAGTACGCCTGTCGGCATGGACGCCACACCAGCTCGGACTCGACCTTGAATTTCCCCTTCTCCAGCGTGAAGCGGCCCTTCTCGCCCGGGAGTTCGACCTTCACACCGATCAGGCTCTGCGTGATCTTCTTGGGATCGAGCTCAAACAGCTTGGCGCCGCGTTTGAACGTGAAGATGCTTTCGAGGCTGCCGTAGAGCGCGTCGGTCTGCGCAAAGCCAAGCACGTTGCTGCCATCCATCGCGGGGGTAAGCTGGTAGAACCTGCGCTCGTCGTCGAGGCGGCGAACCAGGATCGGCGTGCCGAACTTCCCGCGGGCGAAGCGCGCCGTCTGCTTGGGCTCTTGCAGCGAGAACCGCTCGATTTCCTTCTGGATCACGCCGGCCACGGCGCGCGCATCAACGATGCTGCGGCCGTCGAAATAGCGCACGGGCTCGAGCTGGCGCGGCATCGCGATCCGCGGCTCGTCCGGATCGCAGACGCTGATGAATTGCAGCGCATTGGTGGGACTGTCGTAGTTGCAGCCGGTGAAATAGGTGCTCTGCCAGGCGGTATAGCTCACCCATTGGTTCTCGACGCCGTGGCTCGCGCCCGATCCGCAGATGTCGCCGGCGGAATGCGGCTCGTTATCCTCGAACACCGGATTGTTCACCCAGAAGCCCTGGATGGTGTAGGGGCCGGTCGCCGGGTTGACGTCGGTCTGCACCCCGCACACCACGATCCAGTGCGCGCAGCCATAGACCAGGACTATCGGCGAGACGCCGTAATGCTCGAGCGTGTAGACGAGCTTGCGGGAGCCGGCGGGCTCCGAAGCCTCGCGATAGACCACGAAGGTATTGGTGAACGAGGCGGGCTTGCGGTCGACCATGGTGTAGCGCAGGCCGACCGGATCGCTGTACCAGTTGGGCTGCGCATTGTGGGTATTGTTCGACGTGTAGAGATCGTCCTGGTCGAGGCTGCCATAGCCCACCCCGATCTCCGCCAGCACCATCATGGCGGTCGCCGCGCCGCAGTAGTAGCTCGTGTCCTGGCTGTGATACTTGCAGCCCGTGTTCTTGATCCAAGGCATGACTTGTCTCCTGAGATGGCTGTATGAGCGCGGGAGGCCCGGCCGCCGTGTCGCTGGGCCGGGAGCACCGCCGTCTCGGGAGTATAGGATGGGCGTTTGCGCGCTTACGTAGCGTAGCTCACAGAGAGCCACAGCCTCGCAGTCGCAAGGAGAGCTAATGCCCTGCTCTATGCGCCTGCGAAGTTTCGACGATACCCAAACCCTGAGGGAACCGGACTAGATCACGTCCGAGTGCCGTGGCGCACGGGATGACCGGCCTTGCGCCACTCGCTCACGGTATCGGAGATGATCCGGACCGATTCCAGCGCGGTCTGGCTGAGTTCGGTATAGCCGACCGCCTCGCGCTCGATGCGCTCGCCCTCCGCCTGCAGGTAATCCCTTGCCTCCTGCAGCTCACCGATCATCCTGTCCAGCTCTTCGATCGACGGCGTGCTGATCTTGTGGATCAGCGCCGCACACGCGTCGCCCCCAAGCTCTGGCCCGAGTTCGACGGGTGCGGTCGGTGGCGCTGCCTCCTGGGAGGGAGCCGGTTCGGCGAACGCCTCGGCGGCATCCGTCATCGGAGCGACGGGTTGCGTGGACACGTCAGGTTCCATGACATCCATTGTTAGATCCCGATGACAGCGGCGCGCGGAAGCGTGTTCGGTCGCATGATCCGGCGGCAAGGTTAAGGCCCGGTAAATTCAGTGCCGGCGGCCCGCGCTTTACCTCCGCCCTCCAGTCGCGCCGAATGACCTTGCGGGGCTGGTCTTGCCAGCCGTAACCGCCGACGGAAAGGCGGATGACGCTTCGCTGCTCCGCGCTGGCTCTCAATTATCCAAGAAGCTTCGCAGCTTGCGCGAGCGCGATGGATGCTTGAGCTTGCGCAGCGCCTTGGCCTCGATCTGGCGAATGCGCTCGCGGGTGACGGAGAACTGCTGGCCGACCTCTTCCAGCGTGTGGTCGGTGTTCATGCCGATGCCGAAACGCATGCGCAATACGCGCTCTTCGCGGGGCGTGAGTGAGGCCAGCACGCGCGTGGTGGTCTCGCGCAGGTTCGACTGGATGGCGGCGTCGATCGGCAGGATCGCGTTCTTGTCCTCGATGAAATCGCCGAGGTGGGAATCCTCCTCGTCGCCGATCGGGGTCTCGAGCGAGAGCGGCTCCTTGGCGATCTTGAGCACCTTGCGCACTTTCTCGAGCGGCATGCCGAGCTTCTCGGCCAGTTCCTCGGGCGTGGGCTCGCGGCCGATCTCGTTGAGCATCTGGCGCGAAGTGCGCACGATCTTGTTGATGGTCTCGATCATATGCACGGGGATGCGGATGGTACGCGCCTGATCGGCGATCGAGCGCGTGATCGCCTGCCGGATCCACCACGTGGCATAGGTCGAGAACTTGTAGCCGCGGCGGTACTCGAACTTGTCGACCGCCTTCATCAGCCCGATGTTGCCTTCCTGGATCAGGTCGAGGAACTGCAAACCGCGGTTGGTGTATTTCTTGGCGATGGAAATGACGAGCCGCAGGTTCGCCTCCACCATCTCCTTTTTGGCCTGGCGCGCCTCGCGCTCGCCCTTCTGCACCATGTGCACGATCTTGCGGAACTCGCCGATCTCGAGCCCGGTCTCGCCGGCCAGCACCTGAATCTCGTGGCGGTGGTGCTTGACCTTGTCCTTGTCGCGGGCGACGAGGCTCTTCCAGCCCTTGGCGGAGAGCTTCGACACCCGGTTGAGCCAGCGTGGATCGAGCTCGGAGCCCTGGTAGTTCTTGAGAAAATCCTCGCGCGCGACGCCATGGCTCTCGGCCAGCCGCATCAGGCGGCCCTCGTAGCCAACAAGGCGCTTGTTGATGTCATAGAGCTGTTCGACAAGCGCATCGATGCGCGCCTGGTTGAGGCGGAGCGACTTCACTTCGACGATGATGTCGTCCTTGAGCTTCTTGTAGCGGCGCTCCTGTGCGGGCGAGAGCGAGTCATTGCGCAGCTTGTTCTGGATGTCCTGGTCCTGCAGGCGGCGCAGCCGCTTGTAAGCATCGGCGACGTTGTCGAAGGTCTCCACCACCTTCGGCTTGAGCTCGGCCTCGATGGCGGCGAGCGAGAGCGAATTCTCCATGTCGTCGTCGTCGAAATCGCCTTCGCCCGGCGGAGTTTCGCTGGTTTCGGCCTCTTCGCCGTTGGCGCGCTCCGGAGCCGGCTTGAACGGAGTGGCGCTCGCAGGTGCCGCCGGCGGAGCGGCCGTCTGTGTCAGTCCGCCGGGAGCAGGCGGGGCACCTGGCACCCCAGTGCCGGGCTGGCCTTCGGCGCCGGGAGCCGCCGGCATCGCCTTGGCGTCGGGACCGGCATAGGTCGCCTCGAGATCGATGATGTCGCGCAGGAAGACCTTGCCCTCGTTGAGCTCGTCGCGCCAGATGATGATGGCCTGGAAGGTGAGCGGGCTCTCGCACAGGCCCGCGATCATGGCCTCACGGCCGGCCTCGATGCGCTTGGCAATGGCGATCTCGCCCTCGCGCGAGAGCAGCTCCACCGAGCCCATTTCCCGCAGATACATGCGCACGGGATCGTCGGTACGCTCGGTCGGCTCCTTGGCCTCGGACTTGGCCGGGACCTTCTGCTGGACTTCGACCAGTTCGCCGCTCTCGGCCTCGGCCTCCTCGTCGGCTTCCTCGCGCTGTTCCTCGCCGTCCTCGCTCGCCTCCTCGGTCTCGACGACGTTGACGCCCATTTCGCTGAACATCGCCAGCACGTCCTCGATCTGCTCGGAATTGACCTCCTCCGAGGGCAGCACCGAGTTGATCTGGTCATGGGTGACGTAGCCGCGCTTCTTGGCAGAGCGGATCAGCTTCTTGACGGCCGCATCGGAGAGGTCGAGCAGCGGCAGCGGCGTATCGGGTGCCTCGGTTGCCTCCTTTTCCGGGGCCTCTTCCTTTTCTTTCTCTTTTTGTGCCGCCTTGGTCTTGCTCGCCATGCACCTCTCCTGGGACGCCCGTCCTCGAACGTCGAACACCACACACCCGCCCCTACCCTATGCGGGGAGAATCAGACGGCCGAAAGAGGCGTTGGCGCCGGGTCGGCGAACCTCGTTCGCACCTCGCCACCACCTTGATTCGACGCGCCGGAGTGTCTCCGGGGCCACTTAAACCCCGATTAACCCT
This sequence comes from uncultured Alphaproteobacteria bacterium, assembly GCA_963739385.1. GTDB lineage: Bacteria > Pseudomonadota > Alphaproteobacteria > Rhizobiales > Xanthobacteraceae > VAZQ01. Next base: position 114,882 of record CAVUAI010000030.1, on the reverse strand, counting down.
CCCTGGAGCGAAAATCCAAAGGGTTCTTCCCGGTTCCGGGAATTCTCGACCCCTTGGCCTGCAATCGTCACATATTCAGAGCGACCGAACCGGCCGCCCCGAGGAGGCTCCAAAACCCTCCATCAGCGCCTCCGTCCCGTCCAGCATTGAGAGGCGAGCCTTCACATCCTGCAACCAGGAATAGTTGGCCTCGGTAGGGTCCTGGCCTAAGGCCTGTTCCGCGTCTCTGAGTTCCTTAACTAGGGAATGCCACTGTCGATGCAAGGCGACAAGCTGTTTCCACGTCATCAGAACGTCCTCAGGCGCGGCCTCGGCCGTCGTCCCCCATACCGAGGGCGTGGTGATGGACCTCTGAATGCGCGCGGCCGACTCGGCAAGGCCACGGTGGCCAAGCTCGGCGACCATTGCTGCCCCGTCCGGCGCGCCGCCATGGGCGAAGATGTCGATCAACTCGCCCTTGATGCGGGCGGCTTCGGCGTGACGAAACTCGACGCTGGCAAGTTCCTCCAGATGCTCATGCAGGAGCCAAGGATGGTGGATGACCGCCTGCAGGATGAGCGCCTCGCGCAGCGGGATGGCGGCGCGGTGGCCGCGATGAACCGGGCTCGCCGTGAGCTGCGCGCTCGCCACCACATACGGCTCGCCGCTCGTCAGGCGCGCGGGTGACGGCGAGCGATCCGACCTTCCACGGGTGCGGGCGGCACCGAAGCTTTGCGTCCGACGGAGGCGCTGCTCGCCCCGGCCCGGCTGCTGTCGCATCCGCTGCCCCGCATCGAACTCGAACAGTTGGCGCAGCCGGTCACCGAACTCGCGGCGATAATATTTGCGCACGGTGTCGTCGGCGATGGCAGCCGTCACCTCCAGGAGTCTGGCTTCAAACGCGGCGCGCCGCTCCGGCGTATCGAGGCCGCCCGCTTCGGTCTCCCGCATCCACAACACTTGCGCGAGCGGACGTGCGGCGGCGATGACCTCGTTGATCGCCTCGCGACCGCCCGCGCGCACGAGATCGTCGGGATCGTGGCCCTCGGGCAGGCTGGCGAATTTCAGGCTCTTGCCCGGCCTGAGCAGCGGCAATGCCAGATCGATTGCACGATAAGCGGCACGGCGCCCGGCGGAATCGCCGTCGAAGCAGAGCGTGGGTTCGTCCGTCATCTTCCAGAGCAGAACGAGCTGCTCGGCGGTGAGAGCAGTGCCGAGCGGCGCCACGGTGGCCTCGAACCCCGCAGCCACCATGGCGATCACGTCGATGTAGCCTTCCACGGCCACCACCTGCGCTGCCGGCAGCCAGGCTTGCGCAGGCTGCGCAGACTTGCCGGCGTGCGCGGCCGCGCGGGCGGCGGCAATGTTGTAAAGCGTCGCGCCTTTGTGGAAGAGCGGCGTCTCGGGCGAGTTCAGATATTTCGGCTGTGCGTCCTTCTCGAGCGCGCGACCGCCGAACGCGATCGGACGACCGCGCAGATCGGTGATCGGGAACATCACGCGATCACGGAAACGGTCATAGGGCACCGGAATGTCGTCGCCGGCGACCAGCAACCCCGCAGCGACCATGTCCTCGGTCGCAATCCCCTCCTTTCCGAGATGCTCTTTAAGCGCAAAGCGCTCGGCCGGCGCGTAGCCCAAGCGGAACCTGAGCTGAATTGCCGGATCGAGGCCGCGATCGGCCAGGTAGCCGCGCGCCCTGGCGCCCGCGCGCGCAGCGAGCGTCGCTTCGTAGAATTTCGCCGCGAGCTCCACCACGTCATTGAGGGTTTTGCGCCGCTCGTCGCGTGCTTCCTCCTCGCGCGAGACCTTGGGCAGCGTAAGGCCGGCCTGCGCCGCCAGCCGCTCGACCGCCTCGGGGAAGCTGACCCCCTCGGTCATCATCACGAAGTCAAAAATGCTGCCGTTCTTACCGGAGGAGAAGTCAAACCACGCCATTTTCTGGTCGTTGACGAAGAACGACGGCGTTTTCTCTTGATTGAAGGGCGACAATCCCTTCCATTCGCGCCCCGCCTTTTTGAGCTTCACGCGTCGACCCACGACCTCCGATACCGGCAGCCGCTCGCGCAGTTCATCGAGGAATTGGGGCGGAAAACGCATACCCACGGGCCTGGCTGATTCGCTGGACGGCGCAGTATAGGCCCGCCGGCGGCAGCCGCGGCAGCAAGGGGCGTTGTCCCGGTTATCCACAGGGCCGACGCAGCCTGGCGCATTTACGAGATGCCGTGCGGCGTGACCGACTTAGTCCGCCGCCGTGAAGCCTGTGGCTTTCACGATCTTCGCCCAGCGGTCGAACTGGGCGTCCATGCTCTCCTGGAAGGCAGGCCCGGTCAGGCCGCTCACCTCGAAGCCCTGGCCCGCAAGCTTCGCCCGCACGCCGGGATCGGCGTGCGCGGCGATGGCCGCCGCTTCCAGCCGTTTGACCACGTCGAGCGGCGTACCGGTTTTCACCAGCAGTCCGAACCAGGCGCTCGCAGTGAGATCGCCATGGCCGAGATCCGCGAGGGTCGGCACCTCCGGCAGCAGCGCCGATCGCTTCGGGCCGCTCGCCACCAGCGCCCGCAGTAGCCCGGAGCGCGCCGGCTCGACCGCGGACTGCAACTGCGTGAAGCCGAACAATGCATGCCCGGCGAGAAGATCGACCATTTGCGGGGCGTTGCCGCGGTAGGGAACCTGCGTAAGCTCCAGGCCGAAGCGCTCGTTGAGCTGGTAGCCGAGGAAATGCGAGATCGTGCCGGGCCCGTAGTTGGCATAGGACAGTTTCCCGCGGTTGGCCCTGGCGAAGGCGACCCATTCTTCGAACGTCGCGGCGGGAACGCTTGGGTGGGTCACCAGCACGAGCGGGGTCTCGATCCCCTTGATGACGGGAATGAAGTCCGAGCGCTTCCAACGCAGGTTCTTATAGGTCGAGGGATTTATCTCGAGCATGGATTGTGCGCCGACCCAGATTCTGGCTGCCGTCCGCGGGGCTGTCGAGTACCCATTGCGCCGCGATGTTGCCGTTGGCGCCGGCTTTGATCTCGATGATGACCGGCCGCCCCAGCGTACCGGACATGTGCTCGGCGATGATGCGGGAATAGACGTCGATCGAGCCGCCGGCGGGCGCGCCGACGGCAAGCCGGATCGGGCCAGAGCCTTGCGCCAGCACCGGGACCGCGAGCGCCACCGATAAGCATGATGAGGCCACACACAGGCGCAGCACCCGTGACAAGCGCTTCGTCATGGACATTCCTTCCGGCTACTGCGGCTGCAATCCCGATTCCTTGACGATCTGTTCGGCGGCGGCACGATCTTGCTTGATGAAGCGCGCGAACTCAGCAGGCGTGTTGGCGACCGGCTCGAGCCCGCGCTCGATCAGGTTGCGGCCGCGGAAAGCCGGCTCGCTAACGATGCGCGCCACCTCGGCCTGCAAGCGGTCAACGATCGGCTTCGGGGTTCCAGCCGGCGCCAGCAGGCCGAAATAGGAGCGGCCCGAGAACGCCATCTTCGTCCCCTCCGGGATGGTTGGAATGTCGGGGAAGAGCGGCGAGCGCTTGTCGCTGTCCACCAGCAGGCCCGCCACCGTGCCGCTCTCGAGTTGCGGGCGCACGTTGGCGATGCCGTAGAAGCCGACCGGGACCGAGCCGTTGAGCAGCGCGGTGACCGCCTCGCCGCCGCCGCGGAACGGCACGCGCACGAGATCGGCGCCAGTGTCCTTCTTCCAGCGCTCGATGAAAACGCCGAGCGGCACAGCGGCGGTGGAATAACTCAAGGTGCCAGGCTTCGCCTTCGACAGCGCGACCAGCTCGGGCAGGGTGCGCACGTTGAGCGAACCACTCACCACCAGTGCCTGCGTAATGAAGAAGAGTTGCGTGATCGGCTCGAACCCATTGTCCGGATCGAACCCCAGGCTCTTGAACAGGAATTGATTGAACACCAACGGCTCGCCCGGGATGATGCAGAGCGTATAGCCGTCGGGCGCAGCCTCCGCGCAGGCGCGAGCGCCGATATTGAATGCACCGCCCGGCCGGTTCTCCACGATGAACGGCTGCCCCAGCCGCTTGTGGAGTTCGTCGGCAAGCGCGCGCATGAAAATGTCGCTCGTGCCCCCGGCGCTCGAGGTTGCGATCACGCGAATGGGCCGTGTCGGATAGTCCTGCGCGACGACCGCCGACGAGAGCGCAGCGACGGTGAGCGCCGCGACCATGGCTCCAACGCAGGACCAGCGATACATTCCTTTTTCCTTCCCTACTGCGGCTGAAGTCCGGCTTCCCTAACGACCCGTTCCGACATCGCGCGATCCTCGACCAGGAAGCGCGCAAATTCCTCGGGCGTGTTGAGGATCGGCTCGAGCGCGCGGTCGATGAACTGCTTCTGGCGGAACGCCGGCTCGTTGCCGATGCGGGCGACATCCTCGCGGATTTTGTCGATGATCGCCTTCGGCGTTCCCGCCGGCGCAACCAGGCCGAAATAGACCCGGGTGAGATTGCCGCGATAGCCGAGCTCGGCAAGCGTCGGGATATTCGGAAACAGCGGGGAGCGCTGCGCGCCGTCGACGGCAAGGCCCGTCATCGTGCCGGCCTGCAGGTGGGAAATGAAGTTCTGCAGGCCGAGGAACGCAATCGGCGTTGAGCCGGACAAGACGGCGTTGGTGGTGTCGCCGCCACCGCGGAACGGGATGCTTACCCAGTCGGCGCCGCGCTCCCGCTTGAGCTTCTCGAGGTAGAGCGAGAGCGGAAGCGACGGCGCGGTATAGCTGAGGGTCCCGGCCTTCACCTTCGACAGCGCGACGAGCTCGTCCACCGTCGTGACCTTGAGCGCGGCGTTGACCACCAGCGCCTGGGTGTTGAAGAACAGGTTGATGATCGGTTCGAAATCCCTGGAGGGATCGAAAGTCAGCTTCCTGTAGAGGAACTGGTTATAGGCGAGCGGCTCGCCGGGCAGAATGCAGATGGTGTAGCCGTCGGGTGGCGCATCGGCGCAGGCCCGCGCCCCGATGTTGGACGCGCCGCCGGCCCTGTTTTCCACCACGATGGGTTGCCCCCAGCGCCGATAGAGCTCCTCGCCCAATACGCGCGTGAACACGTCGCCGGTGCCGCCAGCGCCCACCGCCACGATCGCCCGCACCGGCCGCGTCGGGTAATCCTGCGCCGACGCCGGCATCGCGCACGACGCCCAGGCGAGCGCCAGCAGCAACACCCTCATGACGACAGCTTCCTCACTAGCGTTTCTTCTCGTAGATGTTCGCGGCACAATGCAGCAGAGGGCGCGGCGCGGCAAGCAGATGCAACACGACCACCGACCGAGCGAGCAATCCGTCGCAGCCGGCAGCGTCATGCGGGTCGAGCGCGATGTCAAAGTCACGATGCGCGACGGGGTGCGCATTTCTGTCTGCGTCTACCGCCCGGCGCAAGCGGGACGGGTGCCGGCGCTGTTCGCGGCGTCGCCCTACCAGCACGAGTTCGACACCGTGCCCGCGTTTCCGCTGTTTCTCTGGCGCGAGACCGGGCCGATCGAATGGTATGTGGACCAGGGCTATGCCTACGTGCACGCCGACGTCCGCGGCTCGGGCCGCTCCGAGGGTGAATTCGCCTTCATGGATCGCACCGAGCAGGAGGATTATGTCGAACTGATCGGCTGGATCGCGCGGCAGCCCTGGTGCAACGGCCGCGTCGGCGGTATCGGCCAGTCCTACTACGCTATGGCGCAATGGCTGATGGCGACCTGGAATCCGCCCGGCCTTGCCTGCATCGCGCCCTATGACGGGCTCGTCGACCAATACCGCTGCTCGAACTATCACGGCGGCATCTTCTGCAGCTACCGGTCGTCCTGGTACGCCAACCTGCGCGCCGACAATCAGCATCGCCCCGCCGGCGCCGCCGGCCGGCCGCCGATGCGGTTCGACCTCGTCGGCGCCATCACCGAGCACACCCTCGACGACGACTGGTGGCGTGAGCGTTCCGCCTTCGGTCGGCTCGGCGAGATCAGGGTGCCGGTGCTCTCGATCGGGCACTGGGGCAAGATGGGCCTGCACCTGCGCGGCAACATCCTCGGTTTCGAGGAGCTGACGGCGCCGAAGAAGCTCGTCGTCACCGGCGCCAGGAACGTGCACGAGGCCCACCACCAGTTCGACCAGGTCGAATTCCATCGCGACGAATTGCTGCCGTTCTACGACGCGCACCTCAAGGGGATCGACAACGGCTGCATGGATGCGCCGCCGGTCAAGCTGTTCATCCGCGGCGCCGAAGCCTGGCGCGAGGAGCCGGAATGGCCGCTCCGGCGGGCGACCTACGTGCCCTATTTCCTGCGCCAAGGCCCCTCCGGCAGCGTGACCTCGCTCAACGATGGGGGACTGTCGCGGGAGCCGCCCGCGCGGGACGAGCCGGCGACAAGCTACACCTATCCGGATTGGGAGTGGATGAACGGCGTGGTGGTGACGGGGGCAGACGGGCGTCCGGACCCGGTGCGCCGTGTGCTCACGTTCACGACGGCACCGCTCGCGGCCGACCTCGAGGTCACCGGGCCGATCGTGCTTACGCTCTACGCATCATCGGACCAGATCGACACCCGCTTTATCGTCAAGCTTGCCGACCAATTGCCCCAGGATCAGGCCGCGCGCGGCAAGGGCACGCAGCCGACGTTCGTCAACGTCTCCAAGGGCTGGCTGCAAGCCTCGCATCGCGAAAAGGATGCCACGCGCTCGACCGAGCTGCGTCCGTTCTATACCCACACCAATCCGCAGGCGCTTGTGCCCGGAGAAGTCTACCGGTTCGACATCGAGGTGCTGCCGATCGCCTATGTGTTCAAGCGGGGCCACCGCATTCGCCTGGAGATTGCCAACGGTGATTCGGCTCTCACGGACGCAGTGTTCACCCATCCCTATCCACCAACCGCCATCGGCACCGACACGATCCACCACGACAGTGCCCACGCATCCTGCCTGATGCTCCCGGTGATCGCGGGTTGATGATTGCCAGGCTGGAGCTCACGGCCGCTCTGCGTCATGGCCGAAAAGCGGGCAAGCGCGAAAATCACTGCGGGGTGAGGCCGGCGTCCTTCACCACCTGCTGCGCGACCGCGCGATCCTTCCTGATCTCGTCCGCAAATTGCTCGGGGGTGTTGACTGCCGGCACCAGGCTGCGGGCGGTGAGATGGCGCTCGCGGAAGGCCGGATCGCTGACGATGCTAGCGACCTCTTTCGACACTTTGTCGACGATCGGCCGCGGAGTGCCCGCCGGCATGAACAGGCCGTACCAGCTCTGCGACGGCGCGCCCTTGTAGCCGGTCTCCGAGAGCGTCGGCACGCTGGGAAAATTCGGTGACTTGAGGTTGTTGACCATGACCAGGGGCGTCATCGTACCGGCGCGAATCTGGCCGATGACATTGCCTTCGCCGATCAGCGCAATCGGCGTCGAGCCGCTGAGCACGGCGTTGACCGCCTCGCCGCCGCCCTTGAACGGCACGCGCACCCAGTCCGCGCCCTTCTCGTTCTTGAGCGTGTCCATGTAGAGCGCGAGCGGCACCGACGCAGTCACATAGTTCATGGTGCCCGGTTTCGCCTTGGAGAGTGCGATCAGCTCATCGATGGTCTTGACGTTGAGTTGCGCATTCACCACCAGCGTCTGAATCAAATGGTAGAGGTTGGTGACCGGCTGCAGCCCCTTCTCAGGATCGAACGGCATGCTCTTGAGCAGAAACTGGTTGATCGCGACCGGCTCGGCGTTGAGGATGCAGATGGTGTAGCCGTCGGGCGCCGCCTCGGTGCAGGCGCGTGCACCGACGTTCTGCATGCCGCCGGGCCGGTTTTCGACGATGATCGGCTGTCCCCAGCGCTTGAACAGTTCATCTCCGAGCGCCCGCATGAAGATGTCGCTGATGCCGCCGGCACTGGTCGTGGTCAGCGCCTTGATCGGACGCGTGGGATAGTCCTGCGCGAGCACGGATCCCGCCCCCGCGAAGGCGACGATCAATGCGACGACAGCGATCAAATGTTTCATGAGCGGCACCGGCGCTTCCTCCATCTTCATTGGCCTTGAGCCTAACATCTAGGCGGCAGCGACGGGTGTCTTGATATCGCCCGCAAGTGCGATACTTCGTCCCCGTGGCGGTCAGCTGGCGCCGAGGTGGTAGCCGTCCTCGGTGAAGCCGAAAAGTCGTTGAACGCGGTAATACCTCGCCGAGCGCGGCTGCGTGATGCCCCATTGGTCCGACCGTCCGGGCGGAAATTTCCAATATTCCGAACCTCGCGGCACATAGCTGTCGTCCACCTGCAGCACCTCGGCGGTGTATTCGATTGGCACTTCGTCGGGGCCGCAGAAATAGGCGAAGACGTTGTTACCCGGCCCGTGCCGTCCCGGGCCCCACTCGATGGGATAGCCGTTGTCCTTCATCCGCCCCATGCCGCGCATGACTGAATCGAAGTCGGGCATCTCGAACGCGATATGGTTGAGCGTCGCAAGGTTGGTCTTGGCGAGGACGATGGAGCTGTGCTCGGAGCTGTCGCAACGCAGGAACCACAGCGGCGCATTCTCGTCGATCTGGCGGAAGCCGAGCGTCTGCGTGAAGAAGCGGTAGCTGGCGTCGAAGTCCAAGGTGTTGAGATTGACGTGTGCAATCCGGCGGGGCCGGTCGGCCTCGTCTTGCGAACCAACGTGGTCGTCGCAACCGCAAACAAATGCGAGATTCCGGCCGTCCGGATCCTTGCAGCCGAAGCCGTAGCCGCCGCCCTCGACCGCAACGGGTGCGGGCGCCGTGACGGGACCGCCCGCTGCGGAGACGATCCGGTGGAGCGCGTCGACTCCGCCGCGGTCCACCACGTCGAACACGATGCGGGCGAGCGCAGGTTTCGGACCGCGGTGCAGGCCGAGGATGTGGTGGTATGCCGCGGTGCCGCGATAGAGGCGCTTTCCGTCCGGCGCTTCAACGGGCCGCAGGCCCCAAACGCGCTCGTAGAACCGTCCGGCTTCCTCGAAATTCGTGGCCACCAGCTCGACGCTGCGCACGCCGCGCACCAAGCATTGCGGCATGGCCGTCACCCCGCCAGCAGCCCCTTCACCAAGCCGCTTGCCTTGCCGAAATCCATTTTGCCGGCATAGCCCTGCTTCAGTGCGGCCATCACCTTGCCCATGTCCCGGAGGCTCTGCGCCCCGGTCACCTTGATGACCTCGGCAATGGCCGCCTTGGCTTCCGCCTCCGACATTTGCTGGGGAAGATAGGCCCTGATGATGTCGATCTCGCCGCGCTCCTGATCGGCGAGCTCCTTGCGGCCAGCCTTGTCGTAGATCTCGACCGATTCCTGGCGCTGCTTGATCAACCGCTGCAGCAGGCCGAGCAGTTCGTCGTCGGACAACCCTGGCTTGCCCTGCCCTTGCACCTCCAGGTCGGCGTTCTTGAGCGCGGCGTTGACCAGCCGCAGCGTCGACACCCGCCGCTCGTCTCGGGCTTTCATCGCGTCTTTGAGGGCGGTGTTGATCTCGTCCCGCAGCACGGCTATGGCCTCTCATCAATCTGCGCCCCAGTCCCATCGAGTTCGAGCCGGAATGGATGCTCGCCCGTTGGCGCGATTGGAGATTTAGGCCTTCAATGACCGAGACACAACCGCCGGACACGCAAGCACAGGAGGGGCGGCGGCGTGGCGCCTGGACCGAGCCGAAGGCGACCGCCGTGCTGGTGCTCGCCGATGGTACCGTGCTCGAGGGCTTCGGTTTTGGTGCGACCGGGCATGCGGTGGGAGAGGTGTGTTTCAACACCGCCATGACCGGCTATGAGGAGATCCTCACCGACCCGTCCTATGCCGGGCAGATCATCACCTTCACGTTCCCCCATATCGGCAATGTCGGCACCAACGAGGACGACATCGAGACCGTGAACATGGCGGCGACGCCGGGGGCGCGCGGCGTCGTGCTGCACACGGCGATTACCTCGCCCTCGAACTACCGTGCCACGCGTCATCTCGATCAATGGCTCAAGGCGCGGGGTATTGTCGGTCTCTGCGGCATCGACACCCGTGCGCTTACCAGCCTCATTCGCGTCAAGGGCATGCCAAACGCGGTGATCGCGCATGCCCCTTCGGGCATCTTCGATCTCGACGCGCTCAAGAAAGAAGCGCGCGAATGGCCCGGCCTCGACGGCATGGATCTGGTGCCGATGGTGACGTCGGGCCAGCGCTTCACCTGGGACGAGACGGGGTGGGAATGGGGCAAAGGCTATGGCCGGCAGCCGCATCCCGAGTTCCACGTGGTCGCCATCGACTACGGCATCAAGCGCAACATCCTGCGTCAGCTCGCCGGCAAGGGCTGCAAGGTGACGGTGGTGCCGGCGCAGACCTCGGCCGAGGACATCATCGCGCTTCGACCCGACGGCGTGTTTCTATCCAACGGGCCTGGCGACCCCGCGGCGACCGGCGAATATGCCGTGCCTGTCATCCGTGACATCATCGCGGAGGGTATCCCGACCTTCGGCATCTGCCTCGGCCATCAGATGCTCGGAATAGCCGTCGGGGCGAAGACGATGAAGATGCACCAGGGCCACCACGGCGCCAATCATCCGGTCAAGGATCTCGTCACCGGCAAGGTCGAAATCACCTCCATGAACCACGGCTTCGCGGTCGACCGCACGACGCTGCCCGCAAACGCCATCGAGACGCACGTGTCGCTGTTCGACGGCTCCAACTGCGGCATCGCACTCAGGGACAGACCGGTGTTTTCGGTGCAGTACCACCCCGAGGCGTCTCCCGGCCCGCGCGACAGCCACTATCTGTTCGAACGGTTCACGGAAATGATGCAAAGGAAGAAGTCGGGATAGGATTGGTAAAGGCGCAGCTTTGCAGGCTCGTCGCCAAGCCCGTGGACGAAGGTGTGTGGCCGCGGCGTACGCAACGTCCTCGTGGAGGCGCGTAAACTTGTCGGCGTGTGCCTATGCGTATCCCACACCATCGCCGCGTCACCAGCGTCCCGCATGCGCCGAGCACGCACCGCCGGATGGCCCTGGCGGGCGGCCGCGGTTGCCCTATAGTCCGCCGGCCCGGCCGAGGCGATCTGGGGAAATTCGATGGGCGATTGGATCGCCTTCTGGAACTCCGAGCATTCGATCTATGTCAATGCACGCCATCGCGACGTCCACTACCGCACGATCGCGCAGGACATCCGCGCGGTGCTGCCGGACGGCGCACGGGTGCTCGACTACGGCTGCGGGGAGGCGTTGCACGCCGACGTGGTCGCGGCACCCGCGCGGCGGCTGATCCTGTGCGAGGCCGCACCCGCGGTGCGCGCCGCCCTCGTGGATCGCTTCGCCGCTCATCCGAAAATCGAGGTGCGCGCGCCGAATGACGTGGCGACGTTGCCGAACTGCTCAGTCGATGCAGTCGTGTTGCATTCGGTCGCGCAGTACCTCACTTCCGACGAGCTCGATGCGCTGCTCGCGCTGTTCCGTCGGCTGCTGAGCGACAACGGCGTGTTCGTCCTGGGCGACGTCATTCCTCCCGACGTCTCCGCTGCAACAGATGCAATCTCGTTGCTGCGCTTCGCCGCCGCCAATGGCTTTCTCGGTGCCGCGATCGTCGGCCTCGTGCGCACGGTCGCATCCGACTATTGGCGGCTGCGCACGGATCTCGGCCTCGCGCGCTACGGCGGGGCCGCGATCAGGGAGAAGCTCGCCGGGGCCGGATTTTCGGAAATCCGCCCCGCAGTCAATATTGGCCACAACCCGGCGCGCATGACGTTCATCGCAAAAAAGGCCTAGCCCCATCAGTTCGGCGTGATCCCGGCCTCGCGGATGACCGTTCCGTAGCGCTTGTGATCGGCCGCGATCAAGGCTCGCAGGCTCTCGCTGTCGGCAAATTTCAGGTCATAACCGAGCCCCGACATGCGCTTCTCGAGATCGGGAAGCCTGGTGATCTCGCCGATCTCCGCGCTCAGCCGCTCGATGACGTCGCGCGAGGTCCTGGCCGGCGCCGCGAGGCCGAACCAGACGCCGACATCGAAGCCCGCAATCGCGTTCTCGGCCACGGTCGGCACGTTCGGAAGAAGCGCGACGCGCTCGCGCGATGCGGTCGCCAGGGGCTTCACCTTGCCGGCCTCGACGAATTGGATGACGGCGTTGGGCGTTGCCCAGATCAACGGGATTTGTCCGCCGAGGAGATCATTGAGGGCGGGCGCCGTGCCGCGATACGGCACGTGCGTGATGTCGGCCCCGGTGGCGACGTTGAGCATGGCAGCAGCGAGGTGATGCGGCGACCCGACCCCCGGTGTCCCGACCGAGAGCCGGCCCGGATTAGCCTTGGCATAGGCGACCAATTCCTTGACGTCGGCCACCGGAAGGGACGGGCGCGCGAACAGGAACAGCGGGGTGGTGGCGACCTGCGCGATCGGCGCGAAATCCTCGGTGACATCGAAGGGAACGCTCTTGTGCAGCCATTTGTGGAGCACGGCAGAGATGTCGATCAGCAGGAGGGTGCGGCCGTCGGGCGCAGCCTTGGCGACGTAATCGACCCCCACCACCCCGCCCGCCCCAACCCGGTTCTCGACTACGACCGGTTGCTTGAGCCGCCCCTGCAATCGTTCGGCAACGGCCCGCCCGAGGGTGTCCATGCCACCCCCGGCCGCGATCGGCACGACGAGCGTGATCACCGCCGCTGGATCGCCCAGCGGCGGCTGCGCGTGCAGCGGAATGGCACCAGTGATGGCGGCGGAAACAACGGCGATCAAAAGCCCTCGGGCAATCCGCATCCGCTCCTCCCGTCATGCGACTGCGTTGCTGTGGCTTATGCATGCCGGGGTCGCATGAGGAGACGGTAGCGTGCCGCAGTTTCGCGGGCAAACAGCGCTGCCTCATCCCACCAGTTCGGTGCGGATAATCTGACGCTAGGTCGCAGCGCCGACCGTGTCGGCCATCACGGCGCCGCGGGTGCCGAGTGGTTTTTCCGGTCCGACGGTGGAATCATGCGCGGTCTGATGCTCGAGCTCCGAGTTGAGCTCGGCGCCGACCAGCACCACGATGGTTGAAAGCCACATCCACATCATCAGGCCGACCACTGCACCGAGCGCCCCATAGGTGGCGTTGTAGTTGGCGAAATTGCCCAGGTACCAGGAAAACAGCGATGAAACGCCCAGCCAGGCCAGCGCGGCGAAGACGCTACCGACGCTGATCCAGCGCCAACGCGGCCGGCGACGGCTCGGCCCATAGCGGTAGAGCACGGAAAGCCCGAGAATGATGAGCACGAACATCAACGGCCAGCGCAGATATCCGATGAACGGATGGTCGAAGCTCGTGAGGCCGAGAGTGGCCAGCAATAGCGGAAACACGACCACGAGCGCGACCGCCAGGCCGGCTCCCACGATGGCGCAGATGGTGAAGAACAGCGAGACCAGGTTGAGCCAAACGATGCCGCGCTTCTCCTCTTCGTCATAGATGATGTTGAGGGCGTCGAAGACGGCTTTCATGCCCGCGTTGGCGCTCCACAGCGCAATGGCGAGTCCCAAAAGGAAGCCGAACGTGAGCTTGCCGTCGCTCTTGGCGGCGATGCGGGAGATTTCCGTTCCCATGATGTCGAGCGTCCCCGCCGGAATGATGTCGGAGGCGATCGAAAGATGCTTGCCGATCGTGGCCGCGTTGGCGAACAAGGCGTAGGACGAAACGCCGGCGGCGATTGCCGGAAACAACGCGACCAGCGAATAGAACGCAACCCCGGCAGCCAGCGCCAACAGGCGATCGTTCTGGATCTCCTGGTAGGTGCGCACAAGAACGTCCTTCCAGCCCCGCCACGGGATCTCCAGCGGCGCGCGCGCTCGCCGACCGCGGCCATGTTCGCCGGCACGCCGGTGTTGCAGCGTCAGGGGCTCCTGCGCCGGGGTCGCCCGCGGCGGCGCGGTCGCAGGGTCAACTCGACGCCGATCGTGACCGGCCTTGAGGGCGTAGATCAGGCCCGCCGTTACCAGCACTGAGGCTGCGAACCAGGACGCGAGATCGGCAAGCAGGGGGTTGTCGGTGCGGGAGGGCATACGCTGACGCTGAGGCCGATGGTTGAGAGGCGGGCGGCACGGATGTACGGCGGACGTTCGCTCGTCAACGATCCTCCGCCGGATCGGTTTCATTGCATGATTCCGACGGCGCCTGTTGATGCACGGGCCTGCCGCCCTTCCCTGCCTTGCGATTCTGGTCTAAACAGCGCCCGCGCGTGGGGTTGCAGCCTCTGCGCCGGCCGAAGGACGCGCACCAGCGCGCCCTTTTTTTGTGCCTCGAGCAACCCCAGATACCGCCGAGCGATATGCCCAAACGGACCGACCTTTCCTCCATCCTCATCATCGGCGCAGGCCCCATCGTGATCGGCCAGGCCTGCGAATTCGACTATTCGGGAACGCAGGCCTGCAAGGCGCTCAAGGCGGAAGGCTACCGGATCGTGCTGGTCAACTCCAATCCGGCGACGATCATGACCGACCCGGACCTTGCCGACGCCACCTATATCGAGCCGATCACCCCCGAGATCGTCGCCAAGATCATCGAGAAGGAGCGGCACGTCCTGCCCGGCGGGTTCGCCCTGCTCCCAACCATGGGCGGACAGACCGCGCTCAACACCGCGCTGTCGCTCAACAAGATGGGTGTGCTCGAGCGGTTCGACGTGCAGATGATCGGCGCCACCGCGCAGGCCATCGACAAGGCCGAGGACCGCGAGCTCTTTCGCGAGGCGATGCAACGCATCGGGCTGGAGACCCCGCGCTCCAAGCAGGTCAAGACGCTGATCCAGGCGCTCGAGGCGCTCGAGGATATCGGCCTGCCCGCCATCATCCGCCCCTCATTCACACTCGGGGGTACCGGTGGCGGCATTGCCTATAACAAGGCCGAATTCATCGACATCGTCGAGCGCGGCATCGACGCCTCGCCCACCAACGAGGTGCTGATCGAGCAGTCGGTTCTGGGCTGGAAAGAGTTCGAGATGGAGGTGGTGCGCGACAAGAACGACAATTGCATCATCATCTGCTCGATCGAGAACCTCGACCCAATGGGTGTGCACACCGGCGACTCGATCACGATAGCGCCGGCGCTGACGCTCACCGACAAGGAATACCAGATCATGCGCGATGCCTCGATCGCGGTGCTGCGCGAGATCGGGGTCGAGACCGGCGGTTCGAACGTGCAGTTCGCCGTCAATCCGGAAGACGGGCGGCTGGTCATCATCGAGATGAACCCGCGGGTGTCGCGTTCCTCTGCGCTCGCCTCCAAGGCGACCGGCTTCCCGATCGCCAAGGTCGCTGCCAAGCTCGCCGTCGGCTACACGCTCGACGAGATCGCCAACGACATCACCGGCGGCGCGACTCCCGCCTCGTTCGAGCCGACCATCGACTACGTGGTCACCAAAATCCCGCGCTTCGCCTTCGAAAAGTTCCCCGGTGCAGAGCCCACGCTTACGACCTCGATGAAATCGGTCGGCGAGGCCATGGCGATCGGCCGGACCTTCCAGGAGAGCCTGCAGAAGGCCCTGCGCTCACTCGAAAACGGCTTCACCGGCCTCGACGAGATCGCAATCGAGGGCCTGGGCCAGG
The DNA here is from genome assembly GCA_963739385.1 of uncultured Alphaproteobacteria bacterium. GTDB lineage: Bacteria > Pseudomonadota > Alphaproteobacteria > Rhizobiales > Xanthobacteraceae > VAZQ01. The sequence goes on along the minus strand of CAVUAI010000030.1, from coordinate 99,388 downwards.
GCGACGACAAGAACGCGGTGCGCGCCGCGCTCGGCACGCCCACCCCCGAGCGCCTGCTCAAGGTGGCGCAGGCGATACGGCTCGGCTTCTCCGATCAGGACATCTACGCGTCCTGCAAAATCGATCCCTGGTTCCTCGCGGAGATCCGCGGCATCGTCGAGGCCGAGGCGGAGATCAGCGCCAAAGGCCTGCCCGCGACGGCCGGCGCACTGCGCCGTCTCAAGGCAATGGGCTTCTCGGATGCGCGGCTCGGCAAGCTCACCGGCACGCCAGCGCGAAGCGTCACCGAGCATCGCCGCGCGCTCGGCGTGCGCCCGGTATTCAAGCGCATCGACAGCTGCGCCGCGGAGTTCGCTTCCCCCACCGCTTATATGTACTCGACCTACGAGGCACCCTTCGCCGGAGCGCCGGCCTGCGAAGCTGCGCCATCGCAGCGCGACAAGATCGTCATCCTGGGCGGGGGCCCAAACCGCATCGGACAAGGCATCGAGTTCGACTATTGCTGCTGCCACGCCGCCTTCGCGCTCAAGGAGGCCGGCTACGAAACCATCATGGTCAATTGCAATCCGGAGACCGTGTCGACCGATTACGACACCTCCGACCGGCTCTATTTCGAGCCGCTCACGGTCGAGGATGTGCTTGAAATCATCGAGACGGAACGTGCAGGCGGCCGCCTGCATGGCGTCATCGTGCAGTTCGGCGGACAGACCCCCTTGAAGCTCGCCGAGGCGCTCGAGCAGGCCAGGATTCCGATCCTCGGGACGTCTCCCGACATGATCGATCTTGCCGAGGATCGCGACCGGTTCAAGAAGCTGCTCGACAAGCTCAAGCTGCGCCAGCCCACCAGCGGGATTGCGACCAGCCCCGCGGAGGCGCGCGCGATCGCAGAGGCGGTCGGCTATCCGATCGTGATCCGGCCCTCCTACGTGCTCGGCGGGCGCGCCATGGAGATCGTGCTGGATGGCGTCCATCTCGACCGTTATCTCGCACGGCTCGCCGGCGATCTTGGCCGCCCCTCTGAGCTGGTGGTGTCGGAGAAGCGCCCGCTGCTGATCGACCGCTATCTCTCCGACGCCATCGAGGTCGACGTCGACTGCCTGGCCGACGGCAAGGACACGACCATCGTCGGCATCATGGAGCACATCGAGGAAGCCGGCATTCATTCCGGCGACAGTGCCTGCGCCCTGCCGCCCCATTCGCTCGGGGCAGCTGCCATCGCCGAGCTGGAGCGGCAGACCCGCGCGCTCGCGCTCGCGCTCGAGGTCGGCGGCCTGATGAACGTGCAATACGCCATCAAGGACGGCGACATCTATGTCCTCGAAGTCAATCCACGCGCGTCGCGCACGGTGCCTTTCGTCGCCAAGGTGATCGGCGTGCCGGTGGCCAAGATCGCGGCCCGGATCATGGCCGGCGAGACACTCGCGAGCTTCAAGCTCAAGCCCGCCGGGTTCGACCATGTCGGCGTCAAGGAAGCGGTCTTTCCTTTTGCCCGTTTCCCCGGCGTGGACACCGTGCTTGGGCCGGAGATGAAATCAACCGGCGAGGTCATGGGCATCGACCGCAACTTTGCCATTGCCTTTGCCAAGAGCCAGATCGGCGGGGGGTCGCGCCTGCCACGCACCGGTACCGTCTTCGTCTCGGTCCGCGACAGCGATAAGCCGCGCGTATTGGAGGCCGTCCGGCTGCTGGTATCGCTGGGCTTCCGGGTCATGGCTACGTCCGGCACCCAACGCTATCTCGCCGAGCAGGGGCTCCTGGCCAGCAAAATCAACAAGGTACTCGAAGGCCGCCCGCACATCGTGGATGCCATCAAAAACGGCGAGGTTCAGCTCGTTTTCAACACCACCGAGGGGGCGACCGCTCTGGCCGACAGCCGTTCGCTGCGGCGGGCAGCCCTCTTGCATAAAGTGCCGTACTACACCACTCTTTCTGGGGCCGTCGCCGCGGCGCAGGGTATCAAAGCCTATCTCGGAGGCGACTTCGAGGTGCGTGCGCTGCAGAGCTATTTCGGCGGCAAGGCTGCATCCGGGGAACCGGGGCCGGTCGCCTGACGGTACGTGTTTGGGACAAAGTTCAGGGTCGCGTGGCCGGATGAAACTTCGGCCCGCGATCGGAATTATTGTCTCTTGGCTGGAGCCGGAGGTTTGAAGGAACGATGGACAAGATCCCGATGACGGCAGCGGGCTATTCGACGCTCGAGAACGAGCTCAAGCACCGCCAGCAGGTCGAGCGGCCGCGTATCATCCAGCAGATCACCGACGCGCGTACGCACGGGGATCTGTCGGAGAACGCCGAATATCACGCCGCCAAGGAGTCGCAATCGCACAACGAAGGGCGCATCGCTGAGCTCGAGGACAAGCTCGCGCGCGCCGAGGTGATCGACGTGTCGAAGCTTTCGGGTGATACCATCAAGTTCGGCGCGACCGTGACTTTGGTCGACGAGGATACCGAGAAGCGGCAGGTATGGCAGCTCGTCGGCGAGCCCGAGGCCGACGCCAAGAAGGGCAAGATTCTCGATCACCTCCCCGCTCGCGCGCGCCTTGATCGGCAAGGCCAAGGGCACCAGCGTCGAAGTGGTGACGCCGAGCGGCGCCAAGGCCTACGAGATCAAGAAGATCGAGTGGCGGTAGGGGTGCCCGCCGGCTTTGCCGGTACGTTCATCTTTCCACGGCGTCGCTCGATTGCGGTCACGAAGCGGCGCCTGCGCCGCCTCGCTTGGTGAATTCCGATAACATGGCGGACGTAGCGCGTGCACGCTGTGGCGGAGCATGACTCCCAAGCTTGCGCGCCCGAGACGGGGGGACCGGCATGAAGTTCGGCGTATTCGACCACATGGACGACCGCGGCGTACCGCTGGGCCAGCTTTATTCCGATCGGCTTGCGCTGGCCGAGGCCTACGACCGCAGCGGCCTGTACGGTTACCATCTGGCCGAACACCACTCGACCCCGCTCGGCTGCGCCGCCTCTCCCGGGCTTTTCCTCGCCGCCATGGCCCAACGCACCAGCAGGCTGCGTTTCGGTCCGCTGGTCTATCTGTTGCCGTTCTACCATCCGCTGCGTCTGATCGAGGAAATCTGCATGCTCGACCAGATGAGCGGCGGACGCCTCGAGCTCGGCATCGGACGCGGAGTTTCGCCGTTCGAGACCCTGGCCTACGGCCTCGATTTCAGCAAGACGGGAGCGATCTATCACGAGGCCTTCCAGCTCATTCTCAAGGGCCTCGCCTCGGATGAGTTGTCGTTTGAGGGCGAGCATTATCGATTTCACCAGGTGCCGATGATCCTGCGGCCTGTGCAACGGCCGCACCCGCCGCTGTGGTACGGCACGACGATCCCGGAGAACACCGATTGGCCGGCGGCGAACGATGTGAACATCGTCAGCATCGCGCTGCGCCCGATGGTCCGCATCATCACCGACCGTTATCGTGCGGAGCGCGCGCGGCTGGGCAAAAATCCAAAGGCCATGCCGCTTCTGGGGGTCGCCCGCCACGTGGTGGTGGCGGATACGGACGAGGCGGCGCTCAGGATCGCACGGCGTGCCTATCCGCGCTGGCGCGACAGTTTCCGCTGGCTGTTTGCGCGCCACGGGGCCGAGCCGCGGATCGCCGCGCTTTATCCGCTGACGTTCGACGAACTCATGGCGATCGACAACGGCGTCGGCGGATCGCCGGCCCGGGTCCGCGACTTCATGGCCGCCGAGGTCGACGCAAGCGGCTGCAACTACCTGCTGTCATGGTTTGCATTCGGAGACATGACGCTGGCGGAATTGTTGCGCTCGCTCGATCTGTTTTCGCGCGAAGTGATGCCGGCGTTCGCCGGCATGCGCGTCGACGCGGCGGAATGAGCCTGCCTAGTCGGGCCGTCCGATCGCAGCGTCGGGTGGTTTGAGTTCCATCGGCACCATGGCGGCGTCTTTTGAATTGCGCAGCGTCAGCGAGGTCTTGACGTTGCGCACATGCGGCCCCGCAGTGAGCTCGGCGACGAAGGCCTGGAATGTTTTCAGATCCGGCGCGACGCATTTGAGGATGAAGTCGATTTCCCCGGACAGCATCCAGCATTCGCGCACCAGCGGCTTTGCGCGCACGAAGTCTTCGAAGGCTTTGAGATCGGCGTCGGCCTGGCTGCTCAGGTGCACCATGGCAAACACCGTCACCTCGTAGCCCAAAAGCTTCTCGTCGAGCAGCGCGCGGTAGGCCTTGATGTACCCGGCCTGCTCGAGTGCGCGCACGCGCCGCAGGCAGGGTGGTGCCGAGATGCCTACACGGCGGGCAAGCTCGACGTTCGTCATACGGCCGTCGTCCTGCAACTCCTTGAGAATCTGTCGATCGATGGCGTCGAGACGGGCGGCCACGCGAAGCTCCGGGCGCTGGTTGGGCTGCACACTATTAGCCAGAACGGCCGAGGCACGAAACATTATTGCTTGAAAATGGTATGTAAAAACCGTGACCGCGCGCCAATGTCACAAGTTTGTGGCATCCTGATCTGCATATCTTGCATGGCTCCCAGGAAACCATAGATTGTGCGGGGCACCAATGTCGGAGCGTCGCTGCCGACCGGTGAGCGCGAGGGAGGCGCTCGGCCGTACGCTTACTAGCCGCAAGCTCACAATGGGGCGTTTCTCGATGGGCAAAGTCACCCACGGCAAGGTCATCATCATCGGCTCTGGGCCGGCCGGCTACACCGCCGCCATCTATGCCGCCCGCGCGATGCTCAAGCCAATCCTGATTCAGGGCATCCAGCCCGGCGGCCAACTTACCATCACGACCGACGTGGAGAACTATCCCGGCTTCGCCGAGGTCATCCAGGGCCCCTGGTTGATGGAACAGATGGAGAAGCAGGCCGAGCATGTGGGGACACAGCTCGTCTTCGACCACGTGAGCAGGGTCGATCTCGCGCACCGGCCGTTTCGGCTCGAATGCGATTCCGGCGACCGCTACGTCGCAGACAGTCTCATTATTGCGACCGGCGCGCAGGCGCGTTGGCTGGAGTTGCCTTCCGAGCAGAAGTTCAAGGGCTACGGCGTCTCGGCCTGCGCTACCTGCGACGGATTCTTCTATCGCGGCAAAGAGGTGTTCGTGATCGGCGGCGGCAACACCGCGGTCGAGGAAGCGCTGTTTCTCACCAACTTCGCCTCCAAGGTGACCGTGGTGCACCGACGCGACAGCTTTCGCGCGGAGAAGATTCTCCAGGACCGGCTGTTCAACAATCCCAAGATCTCGGTGATCTGGGACAGCGTGCTGGAGGAAGTCGTGGGCGAGGAGAACCCGCTCAAAGTGAAGGGGGTAATCCTCAGCAACGTCAAGACCGGCGCTATGAGCGAGCACCTGGCGGACGGCGTATTTATCGCGATTGGCCACACCCCCGCCTCCGAGCTCTTCGTCGGACAATTGGAGATGAAGCCGTCGGGCTACATCAAGACCGCGCCCTCGACTGCAACCTCGGTGCCCGGTGTGTTCGCCGCGGGCGACGTGACCGACGACATCTACCGCCAGGCTGTGACTGCAGCCGGCCAAGGCTGCATTGCCGCGCTCGAAACGGAACGTTTCCTCGCCGCGCAGGGGGAAGCGGAGGCAGCCGTCGCCGCGGAGTAACAGCGCTTTTTCGAACCAGAAATGACCATGGACTGGGACAAACTCAAGGTATTCCACGCTGCTGCCGAGGCCGGCAGCTTCACGCACGCCGGCGAGCAACTCGGGCTCTCGCAGTCGGCAGTGTCGCGGCAGGTGTCGGCTCTCGAACAGGAACTCGGGGTTTCCCTGTTCCACCGGCACGCACGCGGGCTCATCCTGACTGAGCAGGGCGAGCTCCTTCATCACACCGCTCATGATGTGTTCATGAAGCTCGAGGCTGCGCGCGCGAAGCTGACCGACAGCCGCGAACGGCCCAACGGGGAACTGCGGGTGACCACCACGCCGGGTATCGGCGTACATTGGCTGACCCCACGGCTCGGCGAGTTCATCGAGCTCTATCCCGACATCCACCTCACCCTCATCACGACCGATGAGGAGCTTGACCTGGCGATGCGCGAAGCTGATGTCGCGATCCGCCTGCGCCTGCCGACGCAGCCTGACCTGATCCAGCGCAAGCTCTTCTCGGTGCGTTTTCACGCCTACGCGTCGCCCGAATACATCAAGCGGTTCGGCACTCCGCGCACGCTCGATGACCTAGACGAGCATCGCGTCCTACTGCTGGGTGGCAGCACGGTGCCGAACTATCTCGAGAACCGGCGCTGGTTGATCGAGGTTGCGCGCAACGGCAAAGGACCGCGCACGCCCACGCTCACGATCAATAACGTGCTCGGCGTCCTGCGCGCCTGCCAGCGCGGCATCGGCGTCGCGCTGCTGCCCGATTATCTGGTCGAGGAGAATGGCGGGCTGGTGCAGTTGTTCGGCGAATCCGACACCATCGCGCTCGATGCCTTTTTCGTCTACCCGGAAGAGCTCAAATCGGTTGCTCGGGTGCAGGTGTTTCGCGATTTTCTGGTCGCGAAAGCGCAACGCTGGCATTTCTGAAGCATAAACGGAGACACGGCTCCGCAAACGTTTGTCGACCCCGCATGGCTGGCATGCGGCCCTTTGTATTGTGTGAGAAAATTGCCTCGGCATACTCAGCATTACTGGCGGCAGCCGGTTGCTTATCCTCCCAGATTGCAATCGTCGAACCGCCAGCTGTTCCCCTCTGGAAGGTGATTGTCGGCCCCCGCGCCGACAAACTGTAACCGGACCCGCAAGGGTCCGGTTTTCTTATGTTCAATCTGCAGTGGAGAGGCGCTTGCGCCGGCGGCCAGCCCAGAATAAGTTAGGGCGGTCGCTAACACACAAACACTAGGGAAGACTCCCAATGGCCTGGACCACTCCGACCCTCGTCGAGATCTGCATCGGCCTCGAGATCAACGGCTACCTCCCGGCCGAGTTCTGATTCCGGCGCACCTGCGTCGGTCCTGAATGGGGCGCCTCACCGCCATCGTCCTCGGGTCGTCGGCGGGTGGTGGATTTCCTCAATGGAACTGTCGTTGCCCGACATGCTCGCTGGCATGGTCGGGCGACGTTCGTGTGCGTCCGCGTACGCAGGCCAGTCTCGCGGTGACAGCCGACGGCGCTAATTGGCTCCTGGTCAACGCTTCCCCCGATCTCTCCCGGCAGCTCTGGCGAGCGAAGGCGCTCCATCCGCGCACGGGAACCCGCGGGAGCCCGATCAAAGCCGTGGTGCTCACGGGCGGCGAGATCGATCAGATTGCAGGCTTGTTGAGCCTGCGCGAGCGCGAGCCGTTCACAATCTGCGCAACCGCGACCACCCTTGCCGCAATCGCCGACAATGCAATCTTCGGCGCGCTGGCGGCTGACGTGGTGACCCGGCAGGCGGTCGTTCCCGGCACCCCGCAGATGGTGGCAGGCGGGGTGCAGGTTGAACTGTTCACCGTACCCGGCAAGGTGCCGCTTTATCTCGAAGGGGAAAACCCGGAGACCGCGACCGAGACGGCGGCCAATGTCGGCATCGAGATTGCGGCGGGCGGAGCCCGCCTGGCCTTCATTCCCGGCGCCGCGGCAGTCACGCCGGCCATGAAGGAGCGCATTTCGCGGGCCGACGTTGTTCTTTTCGACGGCACGCTTTTTCGCGACGATGAGATGATCACGACGAAAACGGGAACCAAGACCGGCCGGCGCATGGGCCACATGCCGATTGCGGGCTCGGACGGTTCGCTGTCGGCGCTTGCGGGCATCGGCGGCCGGCGCATCTACGTGCACATCAACAACACCAATCCGATCCTGGTCGACGGATCCCCGGAGCGCGTGCAGGTCGAGCGCGGCGGCTGGGAGGTCGCCGAGGACGGGATGGAGATCGTGCTGTGAAGCTGATGACGGCGGCGGAGCTCGAAGCGCAACTGCGCGACATCGGCGCCAGACGCTATCACCGGCTGCACCCTTTCCATGCGCTGTTGCACGGCGGCAAGTGCACCAAAGGTCAGGTGCAGGCCTGGGCCCTCAATCGCTACTACTACCAGGCGATGATCCCGGTGAAAGATGCGAGCCTGATCGCGCGCTGCGACGACCCCGCGCTGCGCCGTGAGTGGCGCAGTCGCCTCGTCGATCACGACGGCGAAACCGAAGGCGATGGCGGCATCGCGCGCTGGCTCAGGCTGACCGACGGTCTCGGGCTCGACCGCGACTACGTGATCTCGCTCAGCGGGCTACTGCCCGCCACCCGGTTTGCAGTCGAGGCTTACGTGCACTTCGTGCGCGAGCGGACGCTGCTCGAAGCCGTCGCCTCGTCGCTGACTGAGTTGTTCTCGCCGCAGATCATCAGCGAGCGGCTCGAGGGCATGCTCAAGAGCTACGACTTCGTCAGCGCCGACACGCTGGCCTACTTTTCAAAGCGGCCACCGCTGGCACAGCGCGATTCCGACTTTGCGCTCGACTACGTCAAGCGGCATGCCCAGACGCCGGATGCCCAGCAGGCGGTGCTCACGGCGCTCGAATTCAAATGCGACGTGCTGTGGGCGATGCTCGACGCGCTTTATCATGCCTATGTGGCACCCAAGCATATCTCGCCCGGTGCCTTCGTGCCGAAGGACTGGAGCACCGCGTGAGCGATCCGACCACCGCCATTGCCTCCGAAACCTGTCCGCGGCTGCCACGGGGGGTGCGGCTCGTCCATAACGAGGCGCAGGGCGGCTGGGTGCTGCTTGCGCCCGAGCGGGTGTTCAAGCCAGACCCGATCGCCCTCGAGATCATCAAGCGTTGCACCGGGGAGGCGAGCTTTGGCGAGATCATCGACGATCTCGCCAAGACCTATGCCGCGCCGCGGGAAAAGATCCTTGCGGATGTGAGCACGTTGTTGCGCGGTTTGGCCGACAAGAAGCTTTTGGAACTGTGATATTGTCGGACCAGGCCGCGCTTGCAATGCGGATTGCAGGCCCATACCTGCGGAAGCGACGGGGCCATGGGCGACGCTGTCATCGCCAGGCCGACGGCACCGGTGCCGCGAACCATGAACGTGCACGAAGGCAAGCTTGACGTGGCATCGGCCAGCGCAGCCGCGCTGCACAAGCCGCTCGGCCTGCTGGCCGAGCTGACGCACCGCTGCCCGCTCGGGTGCCCGTATTGCTCGAACCCGCTCGCCCTCGACGCCAGGCATGACGAGCTCGATACCGCCACGTGGATCCGGGTGTTCCGCGAGGCAGCCGGGCTTGGTGTCCTGCAGGTGCATTTGTCGGGGGGCGAACCGGGTGCGCGGCGCGACCTCGTGGACATCACCGCCGGCGCCCAGGCCGCCGGGCTCTACACCAATCTTATCACCTCCGCGGTCGGGATCACCGGCAAGACCCTCGCCGCTCTCGCCGAGGCCGGGCTCGACCACGTGCAGATCTCCATTCAGGACAGCACGGCTGCATCGGCCGATCACATCGCGGGCTATCAAGGGGCATTTGCGCGCAAACGCGCATTTGCGGCCGAGGTCGTGCGGCACAAGCTGCCGCTCACCGTGAATGCCGTGATGCATCGCGCCAACATCGAGCGGATCGGCGACATGGTCGATCTCGCGGTTGCGCTCGGCGCCGGTCGGGTCGAGATCGCGCACGTGCAGTATTATGGCTGGGCGCTGAAGAACCGCGCCATGCTGATGCCGACCCGTGAGCAGGTCGAGCGCGCGGCTGGTGTGGTCGAGGAGTTGCGCACGCGGCACCAAGGTCGCATCGTCATCGACGCGGTGGTGCCGGACTACTATGCCCGTTATCCCAAGCCCTGTGTGGGCGGGTGGGGCCGCCGCTCGCTCAATGTGACGCCCGCGGGCAAAGTACTGCCTTGCCACGCTGCCGAATCGATTACCGGCCTGCAATTCTGGAACGTGCGCGACCATTCGCTTGCCGACATCTGGGCCAATTCACCGGCCTTCAACGCCTTCCGCGGCACCGCCTGGATGAAGGAGCCTTGTGCGAGCTGCCCGCGGCGCGAACAGGACTTCGGCGGCTGCCGCTGCCAAGCCTTCGCGCTGACCGGCGACGCCGCCGCGGCCGACCCCGTGTGTCATCTGGCTCCCGGCCACGCCCAGATCGCGGACCTCGCCGCGATCCGCACCGAAGCCCCTTACGACTACCGCCGCATGCGTTCTGACCGGGTACTGCAGCGGCAGGATGCATCCTGATCGCTGCCGCTCGTCCGAGCCCTGATTCCGATTGCAGCAGGGGCGCAACCTGTTGGACAGTAGTTGAACAAGAACCTGCAGTCAGGGAGGATCGCATGCACACCCCAACGGCGCATCAAGGTGGCGTCCTGCTCGCCGGCGCGCTTGCAGCCGCGCTCACGGCTTGGCCGGCCGCCGCGCAGCAATCGGCGCCGACGGCCCCGCCGCCCACGCCAAATCAGCCAAGCTCGGACGCCGCGACCAGGCTGCGCGGCGTCAATCCTCCGCCCTTCCCGATGGCGGCCGACAAGCTCCCGGTCCCGCAGCTCAAGCTGCCCAAGGGCTTCAAGATCGAGGTATTCGTGAGCGGCGTGCCGAATGCGCGCTCGCTACGGCTCGGCGACAAGGGCACCGTCTTCGTCAGCAACCGAATTCTCGACAAAGTGTATGCCGTGGTCGAAAAGGGCGGCAAACGCGAACTCTTCATCATTGCGTCCGGTTTGGATCGGCCCAACGGCCTCGCCTTCCACAACGGCACGCTCTATATCGCCGAAGGCACCAAGATCTCGAAGCTCGAAAATATCGAAGATAATATCGCCAATCCGCCCAAGCCCGTCGTCATCAACGACCGCTTCCCGAACCACCAGTCGCACGGCTGGAAGTTCATGGCGCTCGGGCCCGATAACAAGCTCTACATCAATGTCGGCGCGCCTTGTAATATTTGCCTGCCGCCGGAGGCCAATGCGCAGATCGTGCGCATGAATCTCGACGGCAGCGGCGTGGAGCCGGTCGCCCGCGGCGTGCGCAACTCGGTTGGGTTCGATTTCAATCCGGCGACAAAAGAACTCTATTTCACCGATAACGGTCGCGACTGGCTGTCGGAAGATGTTCCCCATGACGAGCTCAACCGCGTGACCAAGGTCGGCCAGCATTTCGGCTATCCGTATTGTCACCAGGGCGACCTTCCCGACGACCAGTTCGGCTGGGGTCGCAAGTGCAGCGAGTTCGAGCCGCCGGTTGCGCTGCTCGGTCCGCATACCGCGGCGCTCGGCATGCGCTTCTACACCGGCACCATGTTTCCGCCGGCCTACCGCAACACCATCTTCATCGCCCGTCACGGGTCCTGGAACAAGACCGCCAAGATCGGCGGCGACATCATCGTCGCCAGGCTCAACCCGAACGGCAGCGTAAAGAGCTGGGAACCGTTCATGACCGGCTTCCTGCAGGACAACAGCTATATCGGCCGCCCCGTCGACGTGGAGGTGATGAAGGACGGCTCGCTGCTGGTGTCGGACGACTATGCCGGCGCGATCTACCGCATCAGCTACGACGGCCGCCGCGTCGCCGGGCGCTGATCGGCGCCGACCAGCCGGACCTGCGCGGCGCGACCCCGAAAGTCGCGACGCGCATTTTTGAGCGCCTCGATTTCGCCATCGCAAACCCGATTGCGCGCACGGGGCAAAATGTCCGAAACTGCAACTCAAGCAGCTGATCCACGCACAGCCGGCACGGATGTGTCCGTCGAGGCGACGACGGATCGGTTCAAACAGGGAGGATCCTGATGATGATACGTTCGCCCCTCTGGCGCAGCCTGTTGCTTGCGGGCACCGTAGCCGGCCTGTTCATCGGATCGGCCCCCGCGCAGCAGTCGCCGCCGCCGCGACCCGGCGAGCCCGGCGCGCCCAACCAGCCGCTGTTCGGCCGGCCCGACAATGCCGATGCCCAGAAGCTCGCCCCCGTTCCGTCGCCGCCGCTTCCGGTCGCCGCGGACAAGTTGCCGCTCGACAAGCTCAAGGTGCCCAAGGGCTTCAAGATCGAAGTCTATGCCAGCGGGATGGCCAATGCCCGTTCGCTGGCGCTCGGCGACAAGGGCACAGTGTTCGTGGGCTCGCGGCTCGTCGACAAGGTCTATGCCATCGTCGACAAGGGCGGCAAGCGCGAGGTCAAGGTCATCGCCTCCGGCCTCTATCGCCCCAACGGCCTCGCCTTCAAGAATGGTACGCTCTACATCATGGAGCTGTCCCAGCTCTCGAAGATCGACAACATCGAGGACAATCTCGACAACCCGCCGAAACCTACCGTGGTGGTCAAGGACCTGCCGAAGGACGAGGCGCACGGCTGGAAGTACCTGGCCATCGGGCCCGACAACAAGGCCTATTTCGAGATCGGCTCGCCCTGCAATATCTGCATGCCGCGCGAGGGCTACGGCACCATGCGCCGTGTCAACCTTGACGGCAGCGGCATGGAGACGATCGCCCACGGCATCCGCAATACGGTCGGCTTCGACTGGCATCCGGTGTCGAAGGAAATGTATTTCACCGACAACGGTCGCGACTGGTTCTCCGAGGAACTGCCCAACGACGAGCTCAATCGCATGACCAAGGTGGGTCAGCACTTCGGCTTCCCCTATTGCCATCAGGGGGATTTGCCCGATCAGGAATTCGGCTGGGGTCGCAAATGCAGCGAATTCACGCCGCCCATCGCGATGATGGGGCCACATTCGGCGGCGCTCGGCATGAAATTCTATACCGGCAACTCATTCCCGGCGAAGTACAAGAACCAGATCCTGGTCGCGCGCCATGGCTCCTGGAACAAGTCCAACAAGGTGGGTGGCGACATCGTCGTCGTTAACCTCAAGAAGGACGGCAACGCCGGCCCAATGGAGTTCCTGGTCACCGGTTTCCTCGACAACAACACCTATGTCGGGCGTCCGGTGGACGTGCTGGTGATGAAGGACGGTTCGGTTCTCATCTCCGACGACTGGAACGGCGCAGTCTGGCGCGTCAGCTACGGCAACAACTCGCGGACCGCCGCGCGCTGATGCCTTGATTCGCGGGGGCGGTCCGCCGCCCCCGCACGGCTGTTGTCACGACGGTTTTTCGGAGGGCATATGCGCGGCCTTGCTGTCGGGGCGGTCCTCGCCGGTTTGGCCGCATCGCCCGCCTGCGCCCAGCAGCTCGATGCGCGGCTTCCGACCTGCTTTGCCTGCCACGGCGAAAACGGCACGTCGCAGCTTCCCGAGACTCCTTCGCTCGGGGCGCAGCCTGCGTTCTACGTGACCGTGCAGTTGCTCATGTTTCGCGATAAAATGCGCGTCACCGAACCGATGAACGAGATGGCCAAGGGCTTATCCGACGATGATCTGCGCAAGGCCGCGGACATCATCTCGAAACTCGCGCCTCCGGTGCCGGTTGCCGATACGCCCGACGCCGCGCGCGTGGCCCGCGCACGCGCGCTGAGCGACCAGCATCGGTGCAATTTCTGCCATCAGCCCAATTATGCCGGGCAGGAGAACGTGCCCCGGCTCGCCGGCCAGCGCGAGGATTACCTGCTCAAGGCGCTACGCGGCTACAAGGACAATTCCCGGCGCGGCTACGACGCGCAGATGTCGGAAGTCGTCTACTCCATGAAGGACGAAGATTTCGTCGATCTCGCCTATTTCCTCGCGAGGCTGAAGTGACGCATCCACGAATGGGCGGCATCCTGCTAGCAATCCCCGGCGGCGACCCGCGTAGGCGGGGTCGTGCCAACCTGATTGCAAACGGCAAGACCCTTTGGACACCGCTCATAAAGTCGTCCGGCGCTGCGCCCGCCCGGAAACAACCGCGCGAGCCTGCGTCGACGGATATGCATCAAGGGAGGACAGGATGAGGAAATACCAAGATATTCGGAGGAGCATACTGCTTGCGGGCACGCTCGCCGGCCTTTTCGCCTGGTCGGCCGCAGCACAACAGCCACCCGGCTTCAGTCCCCTCGACCAGACAAAGCAGGGTGCCAGCAACCAGGACCAGAATCTCAAGCCGCATCCCACGCCGCCGACGGTGACCGCGGCCGACAAGCTTCCGGTCGACAAGCTGAAGCTGCCGGCCGGCTTCAAGGCCGAGGTGTGGTCGAGCGGCCATCCGGGTGCGCGCACGATGGTCATGGGCCCGAAGGGCACCATCTTCATGGGCACGCGACAGCTCGGGCGCGTCTATGCCATCACCGACAAGAATGGCAAGCGCGAGGTCAAGACCTTGTTGTCGGGATTGACCCAGCCCAACGGCCTCGCAATCAAGGACGGCGCGCTCTACGTGTTCGCCATCAACAAGGTCCTACGTTACGACAACATCGAGGACAAACTCGACAATCTCGGCGAACCGGTCGACCTGACCGACAAGTTCAACCTTCCGCCCGACATTCACCACAACTGGAAATACGTCGCGTTCGGACCGGACGGCAAGCTCTACGTCCAGGTGGGCGCGAATTGCAACGTGTGCGAGGTCAACCCGGGTGTGCACGGACAGATTCGCCGCTACAACGCGGACGGCTCCGGCATGGAAATCGTCGCGCGCGGGGTGAGAAACACAGTCGGGTTCGACTGGCACCCCGTCACGAAGGAGTTGTGGTTCACGGATAACGGCCGCGACTGGGCAGGCAACGATGGGCCGCAGGACGAGCTCAACCGCATTCCCAAGGGCCAGGAAGGCGCCAATTTCGGTTTCCCCTATTGCCACGCCAATGGCGTCGCCGATCCCGACATCAAGCGGCCGAATCCCTGCGCCGGCGTGGTCCTGCCCGCGGCGCTGACCGGACCGCACGCCGCCGGGCTGGGCATCAAGTTCTATACCGGCAACATGTTCCCCGGCACGTACCAGAACGCCGCGTTCATCGCCCGCCGCGGGTCTTGGAACCGGGAAAAGAAGTTCGGCTATGACGTCGTGGTGGCGAAGGCCCAGCCGAACGGCACCGCCAAGCTTGAGCCGTTCATCACCGGACTCCTCGATGACGGCAAGAACGAGTTCTATGGCCGGCCCACCTACATCCTGCAGATGCCCGACGGCGCGCTGCTCGTTTCGGACGAACAGAACGGTGCGACCTACCGCATCTCCTACGCCGGTCCGCAAACGGCGGCCGCGCAACGGGGGCGGGCCAGATAGGAACGCGACGATCGGGTCTCCACGTGCACCGATGAGCGGAGATGTGATCCGCGTCGTTCCGGCCCCGTGGCGGTCGCTGGCTTTCGGGTTGGCGGCCGCCCTTTCTTGCGCCTCGTTGGCATTGGGCCAGGGCATGCCGCTCGCCGACCGGATCAAGCTCTGCGGCGCTTGTCACGGCGAGGACGGCAACTCGCGCATGGAGAACATCCCCTCCCTGGCGGGTCAGCCGGAGTTTTTCATCTTGAACCAGTTGTTCCTGATGCGGGAGGGCGTGCGCCGGATCGAGGTGATGATGCCCCTGGTCAAGGACCTCAAGGACGACGAAATCGATGCACTGGCGAAGCACTTTTCCAGGCTCGCTCCCGCCGCCAGCGACGAACCGGTCGATCCCGCTCTGGTCAAACGTGGCGGCGAGCTCGCCGTCAGCCTGCGGTGTGGCTCGTGCCATCTCCCCACTTTGGCCGGACAAGAGCAGATGCCGCGACTGGCCAAGCAGCGCGTCGACTATATGATCTATGCGCTGAAGGCGTTTCGAGACGACAAACGCCCCGGCGCCGATACCCTGATGACCAGCGTGGTGCTTGGTAAATCCGACGCCGATCTTGCCGCGCTCGCGCACTACGCAGCGTCGCGATAATTCTCCCTACTCATCCCGCCCGGCGATCTCGGCCTGCCACGGTGCGACCCAGCGTTCGATCGCGCCGATCAGATAGTTCAGACCGATCGCCATCACCATCAGGATGACGATAGGCACGAACATGGTCGCGGTGTCGAAGTTGTTGGCTGACGTGATGATGATCGCCCCGAGGCCGGAGATCGAGGTGAAGAATTCCGCGATCACCATGGCAACGACGGCGCGTCCGACCGCCAGCCTGATCCCCGCCATGATGTAGGGCAGCGTCGCCGGCAGGACGATGCGCCGCAGGATGACGGAATTGGGCGCGACGAAGGACTTCCCGACTTCGATCAAGGCCTTCGGGACCGCGGTCACTCCGAGCCAGGTATTGATGCAGATCGGGAATACCGCCATCAGGAAGATGACGGCGACCTTGACCGCGAAGCCCAAGCCCAGCCACAGCACCAGCAACGGCACCAGCGCCACCAGCGGCATGGCGTAGCCGGCGGTGATATAGATGCCAATTGCCGCTTCCACCGTGCGGAAACGGCCGGTAACCAGCCCGACCGGAACGCCGATGATGATGGCAAGGGCGTATCCCAGCAGGAACGGTCGCAGGCTGTCGACCAACGCCACCCAAAGCTTGCCCGTGCGTGCAAGCTGCCAGAATGCCTCCGCGATCGCGCTCGGATACGAACCGAAAACCGGATTGATGTCGCGGCCGAATATTTCCCACACGCCCAAAAGCACGACGAGCGAACCGGCGGTGATCACCCAGCTTGGCAGCGGGCCCCGCGACTTGGCGGCAGCCACGTCGGCCTCGGTGCGCGCAGTTGCAGGTTCGACGACATCAACCATCTGATCGCTCGTCCTTCAAGGCTTTCCGCTGGCCCCCGGCGAAGCGTACGTCGGGTGCGGGGCAGCCGCGTCCACGCCGTTACCCGAGATGCTGCGAGCGCGGCGCACTAGTGCAGCGTGCCGGCGGATTCATGCAGCGCCTTCCAGACGCGATAACGGGTGTCGGAAAACTCCGAGGTTCCCCGCACGATGCCAAGGTCGGGGCGCGGTCGCGACAGCGGCACCGTCATGACCTCCTGCACCATACCGTGCTTCATCACCACGATCCGGTCCGCGATCAGCACCGCCTCGTCGAGGTCATGAGTGACGAACAGAATCGTTTTGCGGGTACGCGCGTGCAGCTCGAGCAGCTCCGCCTGCATGGTCTCTCGCGTCTGCGCGTCGAGTGCGCCGAACGGCTCGTCCATGAGCAGCACCTTGGGATCGATGGCAAGCGCGCGGGCAATGCCGACCCGCTGTTTCATGCCCCCGGAAAGCTGATGCGGGCGGCGGTTGACGGAGTTGGAAAGGCCGACCAGTTCGAGATAGCGCATCGCGGTCGCGCGCAGCTCGGCCCCGCGCATGCCCTTCATCTCGAGGCCGAACATCACGTTCTGCAGGGCGGTGAGCCACGGCAGGAGCTCGGCGAACTGGAACACCATGCCGCGATCGTAGCCGCAGCCCCTCACTTCACGCCCGTCCACGGTGACCTTGCCGCCCGATGCGGTTTCGAGACCCATGGCGATGCGAAGCGCCGTGGTCTTGCCGCAGCCCGAGGGACCGATGAGCGCAACGATCTCGCCGTCGTGGACCTGAAAGTTCACATGGTTGAGCGCATGCACGGTATGCATCGCGCCATCGATCCGCAAAACGAATTGCTTCGATATGTCCTGCAGGGTCACCTCGCCCATGCCTGATCCGTTCCTTCGACTGCCGGCTGCGCAAGCTCACTTGCCGATGCGCGCCAGGGCCTCCTTGCGAATGTCAGGATATACCAGCTTGCCGATATCTCCTGCTTTCGCCAACTGGCCGAGCGCAACCATCTGGTCCTGAATCCAGATCAGATTTTCGACCGGGATCGAGAAATCCGTGTCGATGACGCCGGGCTTGAGGCCCTCCTCGTAGATGAATGCCGGACGCGGGTCATCCGCCTTGGCACCGGTTGCTTCAAGCGCCAGACGGATGGTCTCGTCGCGGTGCGTGGTGGCATAGCGGAAGGCCTTGATCTGGGCGGTCATGAAGCGGATCGCGTCCTCGCGCCGCTCATTGAGCGTTTTCCCGGTCATCAGTACGCAGAAACGCAGAAATTTCGGAAGCACCTGCCGCGCCTCGACCAGCACCCTCAAGTCCTTGACCGCCGGGAGCGGCATGTATTCGTTGGACACCACGGCCGCGTCGACCACACCGCCCACGAGCGCGGTAAAGCGGTCCCGATCGCCGCCGACCGCCGCAAGCTTGACCTCGGAGATGGGCACTTTGGCCTGTGCAAGCGAAGCCCTTGCCACCATGTCGGGAGGCGTGCCCGGAGAAGACGCGGCGATGGATTTGCCGCGCAGTTCATCGATGTTGCGGATGCCGGAACGGGCGAGCAAGACGTAGGGCGCGGCGTGCCAATTACAGCCGAGCAATTTTACGTCGGCGCCGCGCGCGGATGCGGCGATTGCGCCATAGACGCCTTCGTAGCTGTCGACCTCTCCGGAAAGGAGCGCCTTCATCCCGATCGGGTCGTCCTTGACGTCGAGAACGTCAACCTTGAGTCCCTCGCGCTCGGCGAAGCCGCGCTTGGCCGCCATGAGGTAGAAACCGGCATCGGCCTTGGGAATGATCATGGCCTGGCGCCAGGGCTTGAGGGTTTGCGCCTGCGCCGGGCAAGCCAGCAGCGCGAGCGCGGCCAGTCCGCCGGCCAGCCGAATCAGCTCCGTCACGACCATCGCTTTCACTCCCCTCGCGCCGATTTTTCTTTGCAGGCCGAAGACCACTAGTGTCCCGATTCCGAAGTTCGCCTCATTGTGAGGCACGCTCGTTTGCGAACTTCGGAATCGAAGGACACTAGCAACTTATTGACCTAGTGTGGCTTTGGTTCAGAAGTCCGCATTTCGGACTTGCTGCGGAAATGATGCGGACTTCTGAACCGCCACACTAGCAAAATTCCCGTCAAAGATCATGCCGACAGGGTGCGTGCCGTGCGGGTAAATTGACGCGCACCGCAACCCGACCTGCCGGTCATTGCGGCCGCCACGTTCGCTCAATA
This sequence comes from uncultured Alphaproteobacteria bacterium, assembly GCA_963739385.1. GTDB lineage: Bacteria > Pseudomonadota > Alphaproteobacteria > Rhizobiales > Xanthobacteraceae > VAZQ01. The sequence continues at coordinate 80,647 of CAVUAI010000030.1, read as the reverse complement.
ACAATGGCGGGAAGACAGGGAGACGCCATGACCTTTCATCAGACGCCAGGAAAACCGCAGGACCACGAGACCGGCCAGAAGGGGGCGCCCGGGCTGCGCGGTCCGCACATCGTCAGCGCCAACGGCACCGCCTCCGTGCATCTCACGCTTGCCGTTTGCGACTACGAGCACGTGCGGGAGATCACGCAGGGCTTGGTGCGCGCGGACGGCATCACACTCACGCCGCTGATCTTTCCATCGATCGAGGAGATCACCTATCGCTTCACCAGATCACTGGAATGGGATGTCTCGGAGCTGTCGTTCGGCAAATTCATTTCGCTGACTTCCCAGGGCGATGCGCCGATGGTTGCGATCCCGGTCTTCCCGTCGCGCGTGCACCGGCATTCCGCGATCTATGTGCGCAGCGGCCGCGGCATCAAATCCGCAAAAGATCTCGAGGGCCGAGCCGTCGGCATTCCGGAATGGGCGCAAACCGCCGGCATCTATGTGCGGGGGCTTCTTGCCGAGGACTACGGCGTCGATCTTGACAAGATCCATTGGCTGCAGGCCGGCGTCGACGAGCCCGGTCGCACCGAAAAAGTCGAACTGAAGCTCCCGGCCGGAATCCGTTATCAAGCGCGGCCCGACACCAGTCTGTCGGCCATGCTCTCGAGCGGCGAAGTCGACGCGGTGATCTCTGCCCGCGCGCCGCAGGCATTTGCAGCCGGCGGCCCGGTGGTGCGGCTGTATCCGAACTATCGCGCCGAGGAGGAGCGCTTCTTCAAGAAGACCGGCATCTTCCCGATCATGCACCTCATCACGATCCGGCGTGCTGCCTTCGAGCAGCATCCGTGGATCGCGATGAACCTGTTCAAGATGTTCGAGGAGGCCAAGCGCCGCTGCTTCAACCGGTTGCGCGATTTCACCTGCGCGCGCATTCCGCTGCCATGGGCGGCGGCGATCGCCGACGAGATCGCCGAAGACTATGGTCCCGATCCTTATCCCTACGGCATCGAGGAAAGCCGGCCGACGATCGAGGCATTCTGCCGCTATGCGCACGACCAGGGAGTGACGCACCGGCGGATGACCGTCGAGGACCTATTCCCGGGTGAGGTGCGCGGGGTGGCCAGGGTTTGAATTTCCGCGCTCGGGATGCGCCGACCGGCGGGCTCAGTGCCCGCCAGTTCGGCGCTTCAGATTCACATGGATGTTCTTTTCGCGCGTGAAGCTCAGCAACTCCTCGATCCCCTCCTCGCGCCCGACGCCAGACTGCTTGTAGCCGCCAAACGGCGCGCCGAGGAAGTGCTTCGACACTTCGTTGATCCAGACGAAGCCCGCTTCGACCGCGGCCGCGGCGCGGTGCGCGGTCACGAGGTCGTTCGTCCAGATCGAGCAGGTCAGCCCATATTCGACCTGGTTGACCTGCGCGAGCATCTTCTCCTCGTCCCGCCATTTGAGGATCGACAGCACCGGGCCGAAAATCTCTTCTTTGCCGATACGCATGTCCATGGTGACGTCGGCGAACACAGTAGGCTCGACGTAGAAGCCCTTGGCGAGGTGCGGGTCGCTCGGTCGCTTGCCGCCGCTTAGAAGCCGGGCGCCGTCCTGTTTGCCGGCCTCGATGTAGCTCAGCACGCGGTCGTACTGCGCTTTGCTCACGATCGAGCCCATGGTGGTCGCCGGATCCGTGGGAATGCCCGGCTTGTAGCGCTTGACCGAATTCTGCACGCGATCGAGCACGGCGTCGTAGATCTTCTCGTGCACGAAGGCGCGGCTCGTCGAGCCACAGGATTGACCACACCAGGTGAAGTTCATGCCGTCGACCACGGCAGCCGATACCGCATCCAGATCGGCGTCGGGGAAGGCGATCAACGCATTCTTGCCGCCAAGCTCGAGCGTCACCGGCTTGAGCGTGTCGGCGGCTGCCTTCATCACGGCACGGCCGGTCGGCACGCTGCCGATGAGCGCGACCTTGGCGACATCGGGATGACTGGCCAGCACCTGGCCAACCTCCTTGCCGCCCGGCACCAGATTCCACACGCCGGGAGGCAGGATGCCGTCGATCAATTCGGCGAGCCGAAGCGAGGACATCGGCGCCTGCTCCGGCGGCTTGACCACGATGGTGTTGCCGGCCGCGAGCGGCGCCGCCGATTTGCCGGCGACGAACATGAACGGATGATTGAACGGAATGATGCGCCCGACCACGCCGAAGGGCTCGCGCACCGAGAAATTCACCGCGTCCGGCCCCATCGGGATCGAGGCGCCCTTCATCTCGGTGACCAGGCCGGCGTAGAAATCGAGCTGAGCCGCCCCCGCCTGCGCGTCGCGCACCATTTCGGCATAAGGGTTGCCGCAATCGGCGGCGTCGATCATGGCGAGCTCATCGCCGTTCTTGCGCAGCACCTCGGCGATCGCACGCAGCATCTTGGCCCGTTCGAGCGGCAGCACGCGCCGCCAGTCGCGGAACGCGGCCTTGGCCGCCGCAATGGCGGCTTCCGCGTCGGCCACCGAGCCGTCGGCCACCTTGCCCAGCGATTCGCCCGTTCCGGGACTGATGGTGTCGACGTAACGATCCGACTTCGCCTTGTGCCATTTGCCGGCGTAATAGGGATCGCGGTGAGACGGCAGATTGAGCGCGTGCGGCTGCGCCTTCGGCACGGATGCAACGGCAACCATTGGACACCTCTAGGGGACGATGCGAACGTTCAGGACCGCTTGATGCTGTCGAGCCCGCCGAGACGGCCAATCACGCTGTTGGCGCCGATCGCGATCACGAACAGGATGATCAGCAGCGCGTACATCTGCGGCATGTTGAAGATGCTGTAGGCCTGGATCACGAGGAAGCCGATGCCGCGGTTCGAAAGCTTCGTTTCCGCCAGCAGCGTGCCGATCAGCGCCACGCCGAGACCAAGCCGCATGCCGTTGATCACCGGGTGGCGCATGGCCGGAAGATAAATCTTGGTCACCATCTGCCAAGTATTGGCGCGGAAGCTCTTCCCGACGCGAATCAACACATTGTCGATCTCGCGCATGCCGCCTGCGACGTTGAGCGCGACGGGAAAAAAGCAGGAAATCGCGCCCATCGCCACCTTCGATCCCGGCCCCACGCCGAACCACATGATCATGATCGGAAAGAAGATGATCTTCGGACAGGGACCGAGATAGTAGAGATAGGCCTCGTAGGCACGCGACATGAACTTGCTGCCGCCGAGAAAAATCCCGACGGCGAGTCCGCTCAGGCCCCCGATCACCATGGCGATTCCGATCTCGTAGGCGGTGGTGCCGAGGTGGAAATAGAATGTCGGATCGCTCAGCGTGGCATAGAGCGCCTTGCTGATTGCCACAAGCGACGGCACCACGTCGCGGTAGAGCCAGCCCGACGCGGAGACGAGTTCCCAAATCACCACGACGGCCACGATGATTGCGATGCGCAGCGCCGTCACCGGGTGCACCGGCAGTCCGAATGGTCGTGCCGCCTGGAGTGTCAGTCGACCGGTCTCAGCCATCGCTCCAGCCTTTCCATCAGAACGAACACGCAGATGCTCACGAGGATCACGAAGCAGATCGCCGCATAGGTGCCCGGAAGATCGTAGCGTTCGGCAAGCTCGTTGATGAGTTGCCCGAGGCCGCCGAAATTGATCAGGAATTCGACGCCGACGATGTTGATAAGCGCGAAGATCAGCCCGAGCCGAAGGCCCACGAAGATGGTGGGCAGCGCCGCGGGGAAGAGGATCTTCCAGAACTGTTGTGAAGGCGTAAGGTTGAAACTCCTGCCGACATTGATCAGCACGCGCCGCGTGGCGGTGAGCCCTTCCAGCGTCTTGAGGATGATGGGAGCAAGACCGGCGGTGAAGCCCATCATCACGATGGTGAGGGCGCTGCGGCCGAAGATCACGAGATAAAGCGGATACATCAGCACCAGCGGCGCTGCCGCGACCGCCGCGACCCAGGTCTCGGTTGCGAGCCGCAGCAGATGGTAGCGGTAGAGCAGAACCCCGCCTGCGACGCCGAAAAGTGTCACCAGGACGCTGGCGGCCAAGGCTTCGCTGGCGGTGAGGAGAAAGCGCTGCAGCACATGCTCCTCCTCCACCACGCGCGGAAAAGCAGCAATGATGTCGGATGGCATCGGCACGATGAAGCGGTTGATGACGCCGATCCGAATGAGCAGCTCGACCAGCGCGATGAACACCACGAGCGAGCCGACGCCGAGCGCCACCGGAACATACCTGTTCTTGGCAAGCGTCGCCGCGGCACTCATCGCTTCTCGGCCTCGCGCAACTTCTGGCTCTCCTCGTCGTGCAGTCCGCGGCTGGCCTCCTCGCGCAGATCGCTCCAGATCTGGGCCACATAACGCCCGAACGCCTCGCTGGAAACGATCTCGGATGTACGCGGGCGCGGCAGCTTGATTTCCACGATCCGCTTCACCTTGCCCGGACGGTAGGTCATCACCACGATGCGGTCCGAGAGCTGGACCGCCTCCGTGATGTTGTGGGTGATGAGAAGCGTCGTTTGCTTGAGCTCCTGCTGGATTTGCAAGACCTTATCGCCGAGCAGGAGCCGCGTCTGCTCGTCGAGCGAGGCAAACGGCTCGTCCATCAGCAGAATTTTCGGCTGGGCCGCCAGCGTGCGGGCCATCGAGACGCGCTGCCGCATGCCGCCCGACAGCTCCGCCGGATAACGACGCTCGAACCCGTTGAGTCCGACGAGCTTCACGAAATGTCGCGCCCGGTCATAGCGCTCGGACTTCGGCAGACCGGCGATCTCCAGCGGGAAGGCCACGTTGTCGAGCACGTTGCGCCAGGGAAAGGTCGACTCCTCCTGGAAGATCATGCCGATCGACGCATGCGGGCCGCGCACCCGCTCGCCCGCAACCTTTACAGTGCCATCGTAGCCGTCGAGCAACCCGCCGATGACGTTGAACAAGGTCGATTTGCCGCAACCGGATGGACCGATCACGCCCAGGAATTCGCCGGGTGCCACGCTGAGCGAGACGTGGTCGACCGCCGTAAGCACGCCATCCGGGGTCTCGAAGCGCTTGACGATGTCGTCGACCACCAGAATGGCATGCGCGGACGCAGCTTTCGGGGCGCCTCCGTCAATCCGTTCAAGGGGTACAGTCACGGCAGCCATTCGTCCTCCCCTCTGCGACCATCCGTCTTGCGCGGCTGTGGCCCCGTTCCTGCCCTATAGCATATCCGTCCCTGCGCCGGCACGAAGCGCCGCGGCGCATTATGTCGCCGCCTGCCGTCCGGAACCGGTGGATGACGTGCAATCGCCTCCGGTCATGGGGTTTGGCCGCTTCGGGCGACACGCCGGGAAGCAGGGTCAGCTGTGCTCAACCCGGAAGGGGCGGCCCGCCCGGCGGCACCAGTTCTCCCAGGCCCGGTTGATGCCGTATGGCCCCGTACGGGCGGCAACCTTGTCAGTCTCGCCGGCGGTCAAGAACTTGACCTCGCCCATGTCCATGGCCTGTTTCTGCAGCCGGGCGTTGACCTCGAGATAGACCGAAACGTAGACGGCTTGCCGGATGTTCTTGCCCGCGATGGTTGCACCGTGGCCGCGCATCAGCGCGGTGGCACCCTCACCCATCAGCTTCGCGAGATCGCGACCCATCTCCATGTCCTCAACCAGCAACGCGGTGTCGCCGAAGTGATCGTGGGAATCCCAGACCGGAACCTCGTGGCCGATGGATGCGCCCATGTGAAAGATCGGCTTGATCTTTCGCCCAGTAACGCCGAACGGAATGACGCTTTCGCTGTGGTTGTGGACGACCGACGCCACATCCGCGCGCGCCTCGTACAGCGCGCCGTGGATGAACCGCTCCAGGTATGGCGCACGTCCGCGGGCATCGACCGGCGTACCGTCGAGTGTGAATTCCATGATGTCGTCCGCTTCGATGCAGTCCGGCGCCCGCGAACGCGACAGAAGATAATGCTGCGGATTGTCGGGATGGCGCACACTGATATGGCCGAACGAATCCACGACGCCTTCGCGCGCCAGAATGCGGTTTGCAGTGACGAGTTCCTCGATCAGATCATCAAGCACGGCCATCGGCATTTCCTCTCCATACTGTCATCGCTCTCATCGCCGCGATCCCGCACGGCATTCGTTGAGAGGCGCATCGGCTCGATCGCATCGGTGTTGCTATGGGACACGCCATCACGGCGCGTCAACAGGATGAAGAAATGCTCGTCCTCACAAGATGAAGCTCACCGAGCCGAGGTTGCCGAGCTCGTGCGCGTCGATGAGCACACGGCGCTCCTTGATGCGGAACGAATCGCCTGTCCGCTTCAAAACGAAGCGATACGCGCCCACATACTCCCGGATGCGCTCATAACGGCGGTAACGGTAACATACGAAATTGGCGGCGACGGTGACGAGGTCTCCTTCCACGCCGACGATGCGCACGTTCGAGATCATGCGCCGGGTACGCGACTTGGGAAATTCCGCATGACAATTCGGATCGAGCACGCGGATGATCCTTTGACGGATGCGCTCGCGATCATCGGCAACCAGGAACAGCGTATTGCGGTGATCGCTTTCGAGCTGGTCGTTGGGAGGGACGTAGTAGGCGGCATCGTCGGTCAGGAGCTCCTGCCACTCGTTGAGCTTCCAGTCGTCCAGCAGCGCGGCTTCGTGGTAGAGAAACTCCTCCACCTCGGCGCGCGTGACCACGCTCGGCGCCGCCAACGTCATTTCTGCGCCCCCATCAGCTCATTCCAGCGACGCCAGAAGATGCGCAGGTGATGCTCGTCGCTGTTGAGCTGCTCGCCCTCTTTGCCCATCCCGCGCGACATTTCCGACCAGCGGTCCTCGGCCCAGTTGGCGAGTCCCTGCTGCACCAATTCGAGAGCCTCCACGTCGTCGGGCGTGGCAAATCCGCCCGGACCATAGAATGTCAGAAAGGCGTCGAGCCTGCGCGCTCGGGCATTTTCGCTCTCCTCCACCGGACCGAGCGCCCAGGCGGTCACGTGCATCCTGCCGACTCCCTCGGGATAGAACGTTCGCACGGTAACCGACGAGCCGTCGTTGATGACGAGATTGGGAAAGATGACCAGATTGCGGTTGGTATCGGCCACGCGTTGCGCGCGTTCGGGGCCGAGCCGCGCCACCAGCTCGCCTCGGATCTCGTCGATTTCCGCCTTCGCGGCCTCGCCGTATAGCGGGATCCACTTGGCGACCGGCCGGCCGCGGAAATTGATATTGTCGGTGGTGAAATGGCCGTTGCCGAGCTCGACGGCCTTGCCGCGGGTCGGCAGTACCAGACCCTCCTCCTTGGGCGGCTCAATCTTGACGCCCGAATTGGCCATGAAGTTGAGCCAGGTCGAGTGGGTCGACGGCAGGTGATAGTCGTCGACGCTGTTCTCCACCATGAGCTTCCAGTTGGCGGCGACATCGTATTCCTGAACGCCCGCGATGATCTCCATCTGGCCCGACGGCGACTGATCGATCACGAGGTCGATATAGTCCTTTGCCTCGGCGAGATAGTCGTGCAGCGGGTCGGCGTCCGCGTCGAGGCACATGAACCAGAAGCCGCGATACTCCTCGAAACGAGCCGGCCGGCGCAGCCCGTGGGCCGATTTGTCGAAGCTCTCGGCGTAGGCGTCATCGCCCGGCACGCCGACGAGCCGGCCGTCATTGCCGTAGGTCCAGCCATGATAAATGCATTGGAAGCGGCGCCGGTTGCCTTCGCGTTCGGTGCACACGATGGCGCCCCGGTGCCGACACGTATTGAACAGGCAATGGAATTTGCCCGCCTGATCGCGGCAAAAGATCACCGGCCTGCCCGCGGCCCTGCGCGAGCGGAAATCGCCCGGCCTTTTCAGCTCCGAGGAATGGCCCACATAGATCCAGCAGCGGCCGAAGATCTGGGCCATCTCCGTTCGCAACACGTCTTCCGATACCAAGACCTCGCGGTCGAGCAGGAAGGTCTTTTTCTCGCGATCATCGACGATATAGGAACGGGCAGACATGTCCTCTTGCCTTTGGCGTTTAGCACGGGTCGCAGCAACTTAACGTACATGCTTGCCCAAAACGGGGTCAATTCAGGGCCCGGCTCGTCTCCCCTATTGAACTTTTCGGGCAGCCGGATAAGCACATCGTCTCCTTCACCCGGCATTCAGTCATGGCAGAGAATCCCGTTCCCGTCTGCGCCGCCGCCGATCTCGCCCCCGGCACCGTCAGGAGTTTCGAGGTCGGGGACGAAATCGTCGCCGTCTACAACATCGACGGCACCTTCTATGCAACCGAGGCGCGCTGCACCCACGCCACCGCCGACCTCGCCGACGGCATCCTGGAAGGCGACGTCATCGAGTGCAGCCTGCACTTCGGGGCGTTTCACGTTCCCACCGGAAAAGCGGTGCAGGCCCCCTGCTTCACCGATCTCAAGACCTTCCGCACCGAGGTGAAGGACGGACAGGTGCTCGTCGACCTTTCAATGCCGGCAGCATCCGCCACCTGAGACGGGAGATACGCTCCGCGGTGCCGTTCACGCGCGGCAGGAGATCGCGTCGCCAGACCCTCAGGTCTGCGGCTGTGGTTGCGGCTGCTGCTCCGGCCCCGTTTCCGGTTTCGCTTGCGACTCGGGCTTTGGCTCCGGCCCGGAGGACGGCTTCGCACGCTCGCGCGGCGGCCCCATGAGCACGGGCTGGAACAGCACGGCCGCCGCCATCGTCGTTACCAGGGCGAGTGCCATGAGCTTGCCCATGCTCGAGGTGCCGGGATGGCTCGACAGCCAGAGGCTGCCGAACGCCGTGGCAGTCGTGAGCGCGCTGAACATCACGGCACGAGTCAGGCTCGACTGCAGGAGGTCGGTTTGGCCAGCCCGCCACGCCATGATGTAATAGATCTTGAATGCTACGCCGACGCCGAGCAGCAGCGGCAACGCGATGATATTCGCGAAATTGAGCTTCATATCGAGAAGCACCATCAGCTCCATGGTCACGATGCCGGCCATCAGTAATGGAATGATGGTGAGCAGGACGTCGCCGAACCGCCTCAGCACGATCCAGAGCAGGATTGTGATGGAGGTCAGCGCCCAGAAGCCCGCTTCGAAGAAGGCCCGGATCACGGTGCGCCCGGATTCAAGGATCGCGATCGGGCCGCCGATGGCGTTGGGTTCGACCTCCTGCACGGCACGTGCGAATCGGCGCAACGTCTCGTTGTCGGTGGGATCCCCCGTCGGCAGGATTTCAATTTTGAAGCGCCCGTCCTGCGTCACCCATTCGCGCGTGATCTCGGGGGGCAGGGATTCCAGCGAAACGGGCTCGGCCTGCAGGTAGTTCCGCAGCTCGTCGAGCGCGGTATTGAGCGGGGGAACCAGGGCAGCCTCCGCGCGTCGGCGCAAGGCTTCATCGCCATCCGCAAGCTTCGTGAGGTCGTCGCCGAGTTGCTTCGCAGCGAGGGCGCCCTGCCCGGTCTGCGTCCCCGCCGATTGCTTCAGGCTTGCGACGGCCGCTTTGAGCGCCGCAACATTGTCGGCATCCGTCGGTGGTTTCTTGTTGGGGTCCGGCCGCAGTGCGGGCTCCAGCACGGTTGCAAGCTGCCGGATCGCTGCAAGCTTAGGCTGCTGGTCATCAGGAATAAAGTTCTCGATCGTCTTGACGCTCGAAACTTCCGGCAACTTGGAAAGCTTCTCCACGTCGACTTTCGCGGCATCCTTGTTGGGCACAAGCACATAGATCGAGCTTGCGCCAATTGCGGGATCGCTGCGCAGCTCCAGGAACGTCGCGACCGATTCGACCCGGGGACTCCTGAGGTTGAGCGGATTGAAGTCGAACTGCAGCCAATACAACAGGGGCAGGCCGGCGGCGACTACAAGCCCGGTGCCCACGATGATTGGTATGCGGCGCCGCTCCATGAAGCGGTCGACGGGCGCGAGCCATTTGAAGCCCATTTCTTCCGGTTCGCCAGGCGGCCGCATGTGCATCAGCAGCGCCGGGATCACGGTGATGCTCGTCAGAAAGGCGATGATCATGCCGAGGCCCGCGAGCAGGCCGAGCTCGGACAGGCCCTTGTAGTCGGTGGGAAGGAAGGACAGGAAGCCGGCGGCGGTTGCGGCTGCGGCCAGTGTCAGCTGCGCACCGACATGCCGCGCGGTGTTGAGCAACGCCTCGCGGAGGTCATCGACCTCGTGACGCTCCGCCCGATAGCGCACGGTGAACTGGATACCGAAATCGACGCCGAGACCGATGAAGAGCACGGCAAACGCCACCGAAATCAGATTGAGCGCGCCGACCAGCGCCAGCCCGATCGCGGCGGTAATGGACAATCCCACCAGCAGGCTGATGAAAACTGCAAAAATGATGCCGAACGACCGTAGGGCGAGATAGAGGATGGTCAACACCACGAGGATGGTCACGGTGGTGTTGGTGAACGCGCCCTCCTCCAGCGTGGCGTATTCCTCATCGGCGATGGCGACCGGCCCGGTGAGCCGCACGCGCGCGCCGTACTGACCGCTGAGATTGAGGTCGGTCGCGGCCTGGCGAATGGCGTCGGTCGCGGCCTTGCCCGGCATCAGCGCGCTGAAGTCGAGCACCGGCCTGATGTCGATGAAACGACGCCGCTCGCTGGGGGTGGGCGGCTTGCCGTTGAGCATTGCGCGCCATGAGAAGCTTGCCGGACGACCCGCGATGACCTCGTCGAGCGTGTCGGAGACCATGTTCATGGTCCCGGCGAAATCGTCGAGCGTGTAGTGGTTCATGCGCGCGCCGATCAGTCCATAGTTCAGCGCCGTGGTCAGGCCGCGCAAATTGGGATCCTGAGCGAGCGTCTGAATGACCGGCTTGGCGTCGCCGAGCTTCTTGGTGAGGCCGACGACCTCCTGAGTGGGGAGGAACAAGAGGCCGTTCTTCTGAAAAAACGGCCCTCCCCCTGCCTCCATGATCGAGTGGAAATGATTCTTTTGATCGGACAATTTCTGGATCAGGGCGGCGGTCGCTTGCGTCGCCAGCTCGGAGGTCGGGGCATCAATGACGGCGAGGATGGTTTCTTCCTTGGGCGGAAAGAACTTTTGGAATGCCGCCTCGCGCTGGCGCCAGGGCAGATCCTTGGAGATGAGCTTGTTCACGTCGGCGTCGATGGCAAAATGGCCGGCCGCGTAGATGGCCGTGACGAGGCCTAAAAGTGCAGCAATACCAATAATTTGCGTCGCATAACGGATGCAATAATCGACAATGGTAACGATCGCCTGCTGCAGCATGCCTTGTCCTAGGAATTAGCCGATGGGGCCAGTCGGATGACGGGATTCCGAGCCTAAGCCGGGGTGGCGGCGGAATATCAGGCAATTCAGCGCGTTGACAACGACTAAGGTTGCAAGGAGAACACCCATCGAATTGAGTCAACAACCCCCAGGGTGCGCCTTAGGTTCACCGCACGAGCCGGTGGGGGCTCCCTTTAACCCCGGTTTCCAGTGATTTGGCCCGGTGACTGCGCGAATCCTCACGGGAAAATGTTCGGATCATGACCTCGCCGACCCCTCTTCTGGATGCGATCAAAAGTCCCAGCGACTTGCGCCGCCTGCCCCACTCATCGCTGCGGCAGGTGGCAGACGAGCTGCGTTTCGAGACAATCAGCGCGGTTGCCGTCACGGGCGGCCACCTGGGCGCTGGGCTCGGCGTGGTGGAGCTCACGGTCGCCTTGCATCATGTGTTTGACACGCCACGGGACCGGTTGATCTGGGATGTGGGGCATCAGGCCTATCCGCACAAGATACTGACCGGGCGACGCAACCGGATTCGGACGCTGCGCCAGGGGGGCGGTCTGTCCGGCTTCACCAAGCGCGCCGAAAGCGAGTACGACCCCTTCGGCGCCGCGCATTCCTCGACCTCCATTTCCGCCGGGCTCGGAATGGCGGTGGCGCGCGATCTCACGGGTCAGTCCCACAACGTCATCTGTGTCATCGGCGACGGAGCCATGTCGGCCGGTATGGCTTACGAGGCCATGAACAATGCCGGCGCGATGAATTCGCGCCTCATCGTCATCCTCAACGACAACAACATGTCCATTGCGCCGCCGGTCGGCGCACTGTCCGCCTATCTCGCGCGCCTGGTCTCCGGACGCGCCTATCGCTCCCTGCGCAATGTCATCAAGCAACTCGCCAAACCTCTGCCGAAATTCCTGGAGCAGCGCGCGCTCGCCATCGAGGAATATGCGCGCGGACTCGTCACCGGCGGCACTTTGTTCGAGGAGCTCGGATTCTACTATGTCGGCCCGATCGACGGCCACAACCTCGACCATCTGCTTCCGGTGCTCAAGAACGTACGGGATGCGCAGACCGGGCCGATCCTCGTGCATGTGGTGACCGAGAAAGGGCACGGTTACGCGCCCGCCGAGGCGTCAGCCGACCGGTACCACGGCGTGGTCAAGTTCGATGTCGCCACCGGCAAGCAGGCCAAGGGCAAGTCCAATGCCCCCTCCTATACCAAGGTGTTCGGGGAGAGCCTGGTCAAGGAAGCGAAGAAGGATCCGCGCATCGTCGCCATCACGGCGGCGATGCCGTCGGGCACCGGCGTGGATATTTTTGGCAAGGCCTTCCCCGAGCGGACCTTCGACGTCGGCATCGCCGAGCAGCACGCGGTTACCTTTGCCGCCGGCTTGGCGAGCCAAGGCTACAAGCCGTTCGCGGCCATCTACTCGACTTTCCTGCAGCGCGCCTACGACCAGGTCGTGCACGACGTGGCGATCCAACGGCTGCCGGTCCGCTTCGCGCTCGACCGCGCCGGCCTCGTCGGCGCCGACGGACCGACCCATGCCGGCGCATTCGACCTTGCCTATCTCGGTTGCCTGCCGGGATTCGTGCTGATGGCGGCCGCGGACGAGGCCGAGTTGGTCCATATGGTCGCCACCCAGGTCGCCATCGATGATCGTCCATCTGCCTTGCGCTATCCGCGGGGCGACGGGGTGGGTGTCGAAATGCCGGACGTCGGCGTGCCGCTCGAGATCGGACGCGGCCGGGTCTTGCGCGAGGGCCATGCCGTCGCGTTGCTCTCGCTCGGCACGCGCCTTGCCGATTGCCTCAGCGCGGCTGACATGCTTGCGGGCCACGGCCTCTCGACGACGGTGGCGGACGCCCGTTTCGCCAAGCCGCTGGACCTCGCGCTTCTCCTGCGACTTGCGCGCGAGCACGAGGTCCTCATCACGGTGGAAGAAGGCGCCATCGGCGGCTTCGGCACTCAGGTGCTGCAAACTCTCGCCGAGCACGGTCTCCTGGATCGTGGGCTCAAGGTGCGCTCTCTGGTCCTGCCCGACCTCTTCATCGATCACGACAGTCCGGCGGCGATGTATGCGCAGGCCGGCCTCGACGCCAGCGCCATGGTTGCGAAGGTTTTCGAGGCGCTCGGAAAGGGCGGGCCCGCACTGCGCGCGCCCGGCGTCCGCGTTCCGGCGGGACGCCCATGAGAATCGCTGCTGCCCACCTCACCGCCGATGTGGCGAGCGGACCGCCGTGCCGGCGCGCCCGAAGTTCCCCTCCACGCCATCAACATATCGCGAGCCCGAATGGCCGGTCGAAGTCTCAACTCCGCAGGGCGCGGAGGGGCATATTGAGCTTCAGCTACCAGGCGAACTGACGGCGGCCGGAGGCCAGAGGCCGCAAACAGGAAGACAGAAAATGCACGTCCCGTTTCTGAAGGAAATGCGTATCGGCGCCTACATCCTGAAGCAGAAGCTCTCGGGGCGCAAACGCTATCCGCTCGTGCTGATGCTGGAGCCGCTGTTTCGGTGCAACCTTGCCTGCGTCGGCTGCGGCAAGATCGACTATCCCGATCCGATCCTCAATCGCCGGCTGTCCGTCAAGGAATGCCTCGATGCCGTCGACGAATGCGGCGCACCGATGGTGGCGATCCCGGGGGGCGAACCGCTCATTCACCGCGAGATCGGCGAGATCGTGAAGGGCCTGGTGGCCAGGAAGAAATTCGTGTCGCTCTGCACCAATGCGTTGCTGCTCGAGAAGAAGCTGCATCTGTTCGAGCCTTCGCCCTATCTCTTCTTCTCCATCCACCTCGACGGGCTGCGCGAACACCACGACAAGTCCGTGTGTCAGACCGGAGTGTTCGATCGCGCCGTAGCCGCAATCAAGGCCGCCAAGGCCAAGGGCTTCATCGTCAACGTCAACGCTACGATCTTCGACGGTCATCCCGCCGAGGACATCGCGGCATTTCTCGATTACGCCAAGGAACTCGGTGTCGGTGTTTCCATCTCACCCGGCTACGCCTATGAGCGCGCGCCGGATCAGGAGCATTTTCTCAGCCGCAGGAAGACCAAAGAGCTGTTCCGTCAGGTCTTCCGCATGGGCAAGGGCAAGAGGTGGGATTTCATCCACTCCAACCTGTTCCTTGATTTCCTCGCCGGTAACCAGACCTATCACTGCACGCCGTGGGGCATGCCGACGCGCAACATCTTTGGCTGGCAAAAGCCCTGCTACCTGCTCGGCGAAGGCTATGCCAAAACGTTTCGTGAGTTGATGGACACCACCGACTGGGACTCTTATGGCACCGGCAAGTACGAGAAGTGCGCGAACTGCATGGCGCACTGCGGCTACGAGCCGACAGCCGCCGCAGCGACAATCTCGCGGCCCTTGAAGGCGCTCAAGGTCGCGCTGCTCGGTCCGCGTCTGGAAGGGCCGATGGCGCCTGAAATTCCACTCGACAAGCAGCGACCCGCCGAATTCATGTTCTCACGCCATGTGGAGCAAGAGCTCGCGGCCATTCATCGCGCCCAGAAGCAGCCTGCGCCGCCGCTGGAGGCGGCGGAATAGCCAGAATTCGCCTCGGAGGGACCACAGCGATCAGTTGAGGTCAGCGCGGTGCCGGTGCGAGGAGGTGTCACATCCCGAACGCCACCGATTGCGCATTGGCGCTCTTGAGATTGCGATAGCGCGCGAGCGCCCACAACGGAAAGAATTTCGAGTAGCCGTGGTAGCGCAGGTAGAACACGCGCGGGAAGCCCGTCGCGGTGTAGCGCGGCTCGTCCCAAAAGCCATCCTTGCCCTGAATCGATGACAGATAATCGATCCCGCGCTTGACCGCAGGATGATCAATCTCACCCGCGGCCATCAGGCTCAGGAGCGCCCAGGCCGTCTGCGATGCCGTACTCGGCGCCGGCTCATAGCCGCGATAGTCGAGCTTGTAGCTGCCGCCATCCTCGCCCCAACCGCCGTCAGAATTCTGGATCCTGACCAGCCACGCGACCGCTCTGCGGAATTCAGCCGAGGCATGGTCCACGCCCGCGGCATTGAGCGCGCACAGGACCGACCAGGTGCCATAGATGTAATTCATGCCCCAGCGCCCGTACCAGCTGCCCTCGTCCATCTGCGTGCGGCGCATATAGTCTACGGCCCGTTTTAAGGCCTCGCTCTCCGCCGGCGTCTCGCCGATCTGCGCCAGCATCGAAACGCACCGCGCGGTGACATCGTCCGTGGGAGGATCGAGCAGAGCGCCATGATCCGCGAACGGGATGTTATTGAGATAATAATACTCGTTGTCCGCATCGAACGCGCCCCAGGCGCCGTTCGCGCTCTGCATCCCCAAAATCCACTCCCGCGCGGAAGCAATCGACGAGTGGAACCCAGCCGACGCGCTTGAGCCTTGCGCCCGGTCCATGGCCATGACCACCACCGCCGTGTCGTCGACGTCCGGATAGTGCGGATTGGCGTATTGAAACGCCCATCCGCCGGGGCGGAGATCGGGCCGCCGCGCGATCCAGTCACCTTTGACATCGAGAATCTGCCTTGGCACCAGCCAGTCGAGTCCCTTGCGGGCCTGGGCGGTGACACGGTCACCGCCGACCTCGAGCAAGGTGTGACAGACGAGCCCTGTGTCCCAGACCGGCGAGACGCAGGGCTGGCAATAGGCCTCCTGAGCGTGCACCACCAGAAGGTTCTCGATCGATTTTCGCGCGATCGCCCGTTGCGGGTGATGCTCGGGATAGCCGAGAACGTCGAACATCATCACGCTGTTGGCCATGGCCGGAAAGATTGCGCCCAGCCCGTCCTCGCCGTTGAGTCGCTCCGCGACCCACGTCACCGCGCAGTCGATCCCACGCCGTCGTAAACCTTTCGGAAACATCGGTTCCAGCGCGGACAGCAAGGCATCGATCGTGCGGAAGACCCAGAACCACGATGACTTCTGCTGCGGCGCCCTCGGGGCGGGACCGATAGTGTGCGGCGGCTCGAGGAAAAGCTCATCGACCCTGACCCCTTTGGGGTTGCGCGCCCTCGGCTTGAGCGCCTGCAGCACCAACAGCGGCACGATGACGGTACGGCTCCAATACGAGACCTTATCGAGGTGGAACGGAAACCATTTCGGCAGCAGCATGATCTCGACCGGCATCACCGGGACAGCGCGCCAGGGCACGAAGCCGAACAACGCCAGCATCATGCGTGTGAACACGTTCGAACGCGACGCGCCGCCGCGCGAGCGGATCGCTTCGCGAGCACGCACCATGTGTGGAGCGTCCGCGTCATCGCCGATCATCTTGAGCGCGAAATAGGCCTTTACGCTCGCGCTCATGTCGAAGTCGCCATCACGGAACAGCGGCCAACCGCCATGATCGCCCTGATTCCGACGCAGATAGACGGCGATCTTGGCTTCGAGCGCGGCATCGACCGGCTCGGCCAGATAGTGCCGCAGCAGGACATATTCCGCCGGAATAGTCGCGTCCGCTTCGAGCTCAAAAACCCAGTGTCCGTCGGGCCGTTGCAACGTGAGCAGCGCACGCGTTGCCGTCTCGATGCTCTGGTCGAGCGCCGATGCCGGCATGGACGCCTTCGCCTCTGCTGACACGTGGTTCATCAGTTCTCCTCGCTCACGACCTGGCGACGAGATCCGCCGCCAGGTTGCCCGACCGGATCGCCCCTTCAATGGTCGCCGGCAATCCGGTCCTGGTCCAATCGCCGGCGAGCACGAGATTGCGCCACGCCGTCGTCGCAGCAGGACGTTTGGCGTCCTCGGCGGGCGTGCCCGCGAAGGTCGCGCGGCGCTCGCGCACGATCTGCCATGGCGGCGGCGTCTTGGAAAGGCCGGTGACGGTGGCAACGTCGTTCCAGATGTCTTGTGCCAGGACTTCGCGCGCAACGTCGAGCAGACGGTCAGCCGCGCTGATGGTCACCGACAGCCGATCCGGAAAGGTGAACAGCCACTCGATCGTACCGTTCACCACCCCGGTGATGGGCGCGAGTCCGGCGGGCGGAGGCATGCGAAAATGCGCGTTGACGATGGCGCGGAACTCCGTGGGGGTCGCGAGATCCGGCACGAGCTCGGCAGCCACCATCGGTGGCACTGCGAGGATCACGGCATCGTCGCCGATTGCCAGCCCGTCCTCGCCGAAGTCAAGCGCCGTAACCTTGTCCTGCTGGAAATCGACCCGGCGCAACCGGTGTCCGAACGCCACCTTTGCGTTGCGGTCCTCGAGAAAGCGCAGCGCCGGTTCGACGAAAACGGTGCCGAGCCCGTCGCGGGCGATCAGCGGGCGACAAGCCTTGCCTCCCGCCGCCAACGTCTCGCGAACAACGGCGCCGGCAAGGCTCGCGCTCGCCTCCCTTGGATCGGTGTTGAGGGCCGCGATCCAGAACGGCCGCGCGAGACGCTCGTAGAGCTTGCCCGCGCATGGCATGGTTTCGCAGATCGTCTTGTCCGCGGAGGCCGACAACAGCCGCGCAAAAGACAGATAGTCCCTCGCCCGCGTGCCCGGCACGCGTCGTTTGCGATCCAATATCCACCATGGCAGGCGTCCGGCGTTGATCCTCAACGTCCATCGTTCACCATCCGCAAGGTCGATGAAAGCGAGCTCGGCTGTCGCCGGGCCGACGAGCTGTCCCCCTGCGCCGATTGTCTCTAGATAGTTCAGCGCAGCATGATTGCCCGACAGCAACAGGTGATTGCCGTTGTCGATCACCATATCGAGCACAGGGTCATGATAGGATCGACAGCGGCCGCCGGCGCGCCCCGCGGCTTCGTAGACGACCACGCTTTCACCCCTACCTGCAAGCCGCACGGCGGCGGCGAGGCCGGCAAGTCCCGCACCGACTACGTGGATCGTGCGCGGCATCAGATGAATGCGTGGCGCAGGATGATCCACAGCAACCGCGAGCGCGGCAGGTGGATGGGCCGGCGCGGTGGCGTCCAGCCGCGGGCGACCAGAGTGTCGAGGATCAGACGATAGGCTTCGCTCATGATGCGCGGCGCGCGCACGGAGCGGCGGGCGCTTCGCGCCATGATTTTGTCGGCTTGCGCGAAATGTCCGCGTGCGCGCGTGACGATGCGTTCACAGGCTGCCCCCAGTGCTGGGCTCTCAAGCGCCGTCTTGGGATCGTTCGACGCAATGCCGGCCTCGCGCAGCACCTCCGCGGGCAGATAGAGTCGACCAAATGATGCATCCTCGTCGAGGTCCCGCAAGATGTTGGTGAGCTGCAGCGCCCTTCCGAGGTGATGCGCCAGGGCGATCCCTTCATGTTCCTCCATCCCGAAGATCCGGACCGACAGTCGTCCGACCGCGCTCGCGACCCGGTCGCAATAGATGTCGAGCGTCCGCTCGTCCGGTGCGCGAATATCGCCGACCACGTCCATTTCCATGCCGTCGATGACAGAATGGAAATCCTCCCGCCTCAGCCCGAACTCACGCAGCGGCGCGACCAGGCCTTGCGTGCGGGAAACGGGCTTGCCCGCATAGAGACCATCGATATCAGCGCGCCAGCGTGCGAGTTCCTGTCGACGCTCGGCGCGGGGACCGCCGGAATCCGCGATGTCGTCCACCTGTCGGCAGAAGGAATAGATTTCAAACATCGCCTCGCGCTGTGCGCGCGGCAGTATCCGCATCGCGTTGTAGAAAGAGCTGCCCGATGCCCGTTCGGCCGCAGCCGTGCTTGAAGTTCCTGCCAGCGCCAAAGGTCATGCATCCTGCGGTTTGTGACCGGCCGCGAGCACGCGGCCGACGCGTCGGGTTGCGCCCCATAATAGGCCGAGAAGACCGAAGCCCGCGACCCCCGACTTGCCGAGATGCACGCGTTGGCTCAGCGGATCTCGTCGGGCAAGCAATGCGACGAGGCGCTCCGCCAGCGTCTGAATGACCGCGACCTCCAAAGCCAGCCGTCCGTCCCGGATGCTGGCGGAAAACGGTCGGCTGTCGCGCAGGAGAGCGCCGGTCCGATGCGCAAGCTCTTGGATGCAGTGGAGCAAGGCCGGGGAGGCGTGGTCGCGGTCCAGCTCTTTCACGGTCGCGCCGGCTTGGACGAGGGCGTCCTGCGGAATGTAAACGCGGTCGAGATTGCGGTAATCCTTGCCGCAATCCTGCAGGTGATTGATGATTTGCAGCGCCGCGCAAAGGGCGTCGTTGGCCGGCCAGATCGCACGACTCTCACCGTGCACGTCGAGGACGAAGCGGCCGACCGGCATGGCCGAGTATGCGCAATAGCCGATCAGATCATCCCAGTCGGCGTAGCGCAGTTTGGTCACGTCCATCCGGAACGCGGTCAGCAAATCTTGAGCGTGACGCGCCGAAAGCTCACGCGCCATCAACTGGGAGCGCAGGGCGACGCCGACCGGATCGTCATCGGCTTTGCCGAGCAAGTTTGCTTCGAGCCGATCGATCAACGCGAGCTTCTCCGGCGCCGGGAGCGTGGCATGATCCGCAATGTCGTCGGCGGTGCGCACGAATTCGTAGAACGCGAGAATCGGCGCGCGAAAGCGCGGATGAATCAGCCGCGAGGCCACCGGAAAATTCTCATCCCGGTGTCCTTTTCCCGATCGCGCTTCGGCAGCCGTGATCGTCATGACTTTGTCAGGCTGGCTTGCACGCGCCCCTTCCAGCTTCCGCCTCGTCCGCGCGCGTATTGATAAGCGGAATCGAGGGTAAAGAGCATGTATTGCAGCGCAATCGCGGGCAGCGCCAGACCCCACAAGGGCGACATCCGGTAGAACCGAAGCGTCGGCTGAAAGGCCACGGCCATCAGCGCCCAGCTCGCAAGGCCGATCCAGCGTGGGAGGCCGCTGCCGAACACCGCCAGCGCGGGGGGAGCGAGATAGGTCAGCAGCATCCCCGCGACGGTGACCGACAGAAGCAGCGGCGAATAACGCAGCTGGGCATAGGCGGAGCGCACCACCATGCGGCGGATGTCGGCGACCGACGGATAAGGGCGGACGCTGCGCACACGTTCGGTCAACCCAAGCCAGATCGGTCCGTGAGCTTTGAGGGCCTTCGCCAATGCGCAGTCGTCGATCAATGCGCCGCGAATGATCTCGATGCCGCCGGCATTGCGAAGCGCATCGGCGCGGACCAGCATACAGCCGCCGGCGGCGGCCGCGACCCCGCTTTGCGGACGATTGACCCACGCAAAGGGATAAAGCATCTGGAAGAAAAAAATGAATGCCGGAATGCCGGCGCGTTCAGCGAAACTTTCACAACGCAACTTGACCATCAGCGACGTCAGCACGAGACCGCCGCGCTCGGCGTGCGTGACCAGCCGGTTGACGGTATCGACCGTGTGCACGATGTCGGCGTCGGTGAGCAGCAGATAATCCGGCGGCTGCGGCAGTGCCGCCGCCGCGTCGATGCCCTGCTTCACTGCCCAGAGCTTTCCGGTCCAGCCCGCCGGCAAACCGCGGCTCGTCACGACCCGTAGTCGCTCGTCGGGGCCGGCGGCACCGCGAGCAGTGTCGGCGGTTCCGTCGTTGCTGTCGTCGTCGACCAGGATGACGGCCCATTGACCCCGGTAATTCTGATCGAGCAGCGAGCGCATGCTCGCGGCGATGCAGCCGGCTTCATTGCGCGCAGGTACGACGGCTGCGATGCGCGGCAAGGCCGGAGCTTCCACGCAGTCCCAATCGTCGCGTTCGGTGCAGCGCCAAAATGCGCCGCGGGCCAAGAGGAGGTACAGCCAGACCGCAAGCGCCATCAGAGCAAGAACTGTCACGCCCGATCAAACCTCCGCTGTCGCGCCCACGGGACCGCCTCGCGCCCACCCTCTGTCGTATCCGGCTCCGCAGAAACAATTCAACATATTCAATGAATTGGGATAGGAAAAGTTTGGACGGGCGGGGCGCCCTTGCTAGATTGCCGGCCAACGCAAGTTTGGAGCGCCCGCCACGTAGATTGAGCGCTCCTTGGATGGCAAAGGCATGGCCCGCACCGAAGCTGTGAAAAAGGACGCGAACGTCGAGACGGCCTTTCAGGACCGCCTCGGTCAGGTTGCGCAAGACACCGAGGCGCTGCTCGATCGCCTGCTGTTGCCTGCCCCGATCGATGGCGAGCGAGCCCGGCCCGCTCGGCTGCTTGACGCGATGCGATATGCGAGCCTCGGCGGCGGCAAGCGCTTGCGACCGTTCCTGGTGGTGGAGTCCGCCTCGCTGTTCGAGGTCCCGCGGCAGAATTCCTTGATGGCCGGCGCGGCATTGGAGTGCGTCCACTGCTATTCCCTGGCGCACGACGACCTGCCTGCCATGGACAATGACGACCTGCGGCGTGGCCGGCCGACCACGCACAAGGCCTATGACGAGGCGACCGCGATTCTGGCGGGTGATGGTCTTCTGACGTTCGCCTTCGATATCCTCTCGCGACCCGAGACGCATCGCGACGCCGAAGTCAGACTGGAATTGGTCGCGGCACTCGCCCGGGCAGCCGGTCTCGGCGGCATGGTGGGCGGGCAGATGCTCGATCTCGCCGCAGAGGGGCGGTTCGACCCATCTCTGCACCGGTTCGAGGAGGAAGAGGTCAAGACGCTGCAGGCGATGAAGACCGGCGCCCTCCTGCGCTACGGCTGCGTTGCCGGCGCGATCCTCGCCAAGGCCAGTCCAGACCTGCGGATGGCGCTGCACCGTTACGGTTCCGCATTGGGGGAAGCGTTTCAGATCGCCGACGACCTCCTCGATCTCGAGGGCGATCCGGCGACCGTGGGGAAGGCGACCGGCAAGGACGCCGCCGCCCACAAGGCCACGCTCGTCGGGGTGCTGGGACCCGCGGTCGCCCGGCGAAGGCTTGAAAGCCTCGTCGCCGAGGCACAGACCGCGCTCAGGCCATTCGGCAGCCAAGCCGACATTCTCAAGGCGGCGGCGCGGTTCGTCGCAACGCGCACAGCCTAGTAGACGCACAGCCTAGTAGATCGGAATGATAGTCACGCCTGCGGGAGACGCTTGGTACAGCTGGGTGGACTCGAACCACCGACCTCTTGGTCCACAGCCAAGCGCTCTAACCAACTGAGCTACAGCTGCACGTATCGTGAATGCGGCCGCAACCTAAGAGCACCGTACCGCTTTGACAAGGCCCGCCTCATGACGGGGACCGCGGAGCAACGCGGCGTCAAAAGCAAAAGGCCCGGGCGATGAGCCTGGGCCTTGATAACAGCGCGTCCCTACGTGGGATGGGTACCAGGCTCAGGCGACCTTCTTGAACACCTTGCTGAAGCTTTCCTTCACCGGCTCGGCGGATTCGGTGGCCACCTTCTGTGCGATCGCGGCCAGCTCCTTGGATTGAGCCGTCAGCGCTTCGAACTGCTTGCGCGTATGCGCAGTCGAAAGTTCCACCATCTCGGACAACGACTTCACCGTCATCAGCTGGGTGGCGAAGTCGAACGCCGCATTGGTGTTCTCACGCGCGGCTTCGATCACCTTGAGGCCGTAGTCGGAAGCACCCTTGGTGGCGGTCGCGTAGGTGTCCTCGAGCACGTCGGTCGCCTCCTCGGCGGCAGACTTCATTTTCTCGTAGGTCTCCTTGGCCTGCGATACGCTCTTTTCAGCGAGCTCGCGGAAGGCGGCCGGGATTTCCATCTTGGGGATGTCGAAATTCGGCAGTTCGAATTTCGGCATTTCGAACGCAGCTGGCGTGGTCTTGGCTCGGGACTTGGGTGTGCTCTCGATGGCCTCAGCCATTGGATTGGTCCTTTGGGGCGATGATCCGGCAGTGCACGGATCTGCGCCCACGCCGATCCGTGCCTTGTTGGCAACGGGTCCATGGCCGTTGTCCTGACAGCGGAAACGCCACAGCCGCTTTGCTGAGGGCTTATGTAGCATCGGCGTTGGTGCAATGCAACAGAAATATTGCGCTGCACAATCAACTGTCTAATACGCCTGGCAGACGGCAGCAGTGCAATCAGGCAGCTAAAGTCACGCTTTCGGCGTCGCCGCGTCCTTCGCCGCCTTGGTCGTGCTCTCGCCCAGCTCCTTGGCCTGTGCCCCGTACACCTGCATCTGCTGCTTGATATAATCGGCCTGCAACCTCATCACCTCCTGGATATCCCTCGCCCGCAGCAGTTGCTGGGTGAACTCGAATGAGCTGGCGATGTTTTGCTCGGCAAAAGACATCGCCTTTTCAGTGACATCCTTTGCACCTTTGCGGGCGCTGTCGGCCTGTCCCTCGAATGCGCTGACGGCGTTGCGTGCCGCGGAAATGAAGTTGTCGCAGGCCTTGCGGGCCTGTTCGACGCTTTTCTCGGCGAACGCCCGCATTTCGGGGGGAACATCGAAACGATCGTTGGCGGCCATCGTGCCATCTCCTGCTGTAGCCGGCATGGTTGCTACGCGCCATGCGGTGATGCGAGCTGCTCCGGTGCTAACCTCCGGCCCGCCCGTCGGCCCTCGCGGATGACGGCGTGAGCACCCGGACCGTCGGCTCGCGGACCGCACTGTAACAGGAATCAACGGGAATAGAGCCACATGCGAATCGTCGACATCCGCGAGCGTGCCATCCCGCTCAAATCGGAGATCCGCAATTCGAGTTTCGATTTCACCGAGATGACCACCTCGGTCGTGGCGGTCCTGACCGACGTCGTGCGCGACGGCGCTCCCGTCACCGGGTTTGCCTTCAATTCGACTGGCCGCTACGCCTGCGGGGCCGCGATGCGTGCGCGCTTCATTCCCCGTATCCTCGCTGCCGATCCGCAATCGCTGCTGGACGAAACTCATCGGAATTTCGATCCGAACAACATCCTCGCCATCATGATGCAACGGGAAAAATCCGGCGGACACAGCGAACGTTCGATTGCCATCGGCACGATCGAGGTCGCGGTCTGGGACGCCGTTGCGAAGATCGCCGAGAAGCCCCTGCATCGCCTGCTGGCCGAGCGCTATAACGGTGGCCGCGTCGCTGCGAAGGTGTTCTGCTATGTCGGCGGCGGCTGGTACGTCCCCGGCCACACCGATAAGGATCTCCAGGATGAGATGCGACGGCACCTCGACGCCGGCTACACCATGGTAAAAATGAAGGTCGGTGGCCTCCCGCTCGCCGAGGACGTGCGGCGGGTGGAAGCGGTCAAGGCGATCCTGCCGGCGGGCGCGGAGCTCGCAGTCGATGCCAACGCCAAGTTCGGCCGCGAAGACGCCCTCGCCTATGCGAGGGCGCTCGCGCCGTTCGACCTGCGCTGGTTCGAGGAGCCTTGCGACCCGCTCGACTTCGCGCTCCTTGCGGAGATCGCCGGCCACTACGACCCCCCGCTCGCGAGCGGGGAGAATCTATTTTCGACACAGGACGTGGAAAATCTCGTTCGCTTCGGCGGATTGCACCCGGAACGCCGTGACGTGGTCCAGGTCGATCCGCCGCAGGCCTACGGTATCGTGCAATACGCACGCACCGTCGCGATGCTCGAACGCCACGGCTGGCCGCGCCGTGCATTGTTTCCGCATGGCGGCAATCAGATGTCGCTGGCCATCGCCGGCGGGTTCGGCCTCGGCGGCGCGGAATCCTATCCCGGCGTGTTTGGCGTGTTCGGCGGTTTCGCCGATGACGCGCGGCTGGACAATGGCTACCTTACGCTGTCCGAAAGGCCCGGGATCGGTTTCGAAGGCCAATCCGCGCTCTATGCCGTCATGCGCGAGCTTGCGGGATGAAGCGTTCGCGCGGCGGCGCAGGATCGCACCGAACGGCCGCGCCGGGTTAACGTTATCCCTGCTTTGAACGGCCGGCGAGGCGAGCGTTGCATGGACGCCGGGGCGCCGGGGCACTAAGAACGGCGCGAACGTGCCGGTGGCGCAGGCATGTGCGGTGAAGCGGAAGGGGTGCGATCGCGGGATGAGCGCGTCCGGATTCCAGCTGTCCCGCTCTGCATGACAGTCGGCTCGCGCCGCTTGCCACGAGCGCGCTGCCGGCCTGGCTCTGGAGCACGGATGGCAGCCATGTCGTGTGGGCGAACGCGGCCGGCGCCGCCGCGCTCGGAGCACCGGACTGTGCGGCCATCGGTGCCCGCCGGTTCGACACTCGCCAGCCCGAGGGGAATCAGATCGCGCGGCTTGCCGCAACGTTGTTGAGCGGTGCTTCGCCGCGACTCGAACGCCTGCAGGGTTTCGGTGCCGACGCCGGACGCACCCTCATCTGCGCCTGTTCGCGTTTCGCGCTCGGCGACAACGCGTCGGCCATTCTCGTTGTGGCGATCGAGCGCGCAGGGCCTGACCTGCCGCTCGGCGAGCGCGTTTCCCGGCTGCTGGCCGGCGCACCTGAGCCGATCGCGGTGTTCGCGCTCGATGGCGCCCTCATTGCGGCAACCGACAGTGCGCGCCCCCAGCTGCGTGGCGCGGCGACGCTCGCCGCGCTCGGAGTGCAAGCAGCCATTGCCGGTGATGCGCTCGCGGGCGGGTCTGCCACGAGGAGCATCCATGACGGCCGCGTTTCGATCGAGCGCGTCGGTGAAGGGGACGCCACGGTGCTGGCCGTGGCTCTTGCGCCGCCTCGTACAGCTGGAGAATCCGCCCAAACCTCACCGCCGGCGACACCTGCCCGGCCCGCGCCGACCGCGCCCGTGGCACTCGAATCCTTGCCGCCGGAATCGCCAGCGGAACGCCACCACCCGCTGCGCTTCGTCTGGCAGATGGATGAAGACGGGCGTTTCACGCTCGGCTCGGACGAATTCATCGCGCTGTCGGGTCCCTCCACCGCGTCCGCCAATGGGCGCCCGTGGCAGGAAGTGGCGGAGCAGCTGCGCCTCGATCCCAAGGGACAGGTCGCACGCGCGATCGCAACCCACGACACCTGGAGCGGGCTCGCCGTGCCCTGGCCGGTCGATGGAAGCCGCGAGCCACTCCCGGTCGAGCTTTCGGGCTTGCCTGTATTCGACCGCGATCGCGTTTTCCGCGGTTACCGGGGTTTCGGCGTCTGCCGGGACATCGGCCGCCTCATCGCCCTGGCGCAGCCCAAGCCGTCGGTCGGCTCCGACGCGCCGAGCGTCGCGGCGGCAGAGCCCGAACTGCCGCACATTGAATCGCAAGCAACGCCGCGGGCCGGCGGCCGCCCGGCGTTCCTCGCGGCATCCTCCGCCGAGAAC
The DNA here is from genome assembly GCA_963739385.1 of uncultured Alphaproteobacteria bacterium. GTDB lineage: Bacteria > Pseudomonadota > Alphaproteobacteria > Rhizobiales > Xanthobacteraceae > VAZQ01. Next base: position 54,432 of record CAVUAI010000030.1, on the reverse strand, counting down.
ATCGTGCGCTTCCCGGTCCCGGCCGTCGAGCCGGCCCCGCCATCCTTGAGTCCCATCGAACGCAATGCGTTTCGCGAGCTCTCGCGCAAGCTCAGCCAACGGCTGACAGCAACCGGGGTCGCCCACGAACCCAGAGACGAAACGTTGACGGCAGCCGACGAAGACGCGGTCATCGCCGAAACACTTCTTGCAGGATCCTTGGCGGACGCCAGGCTGATCTTCGACAAGCTGACGGTCGGCGTCCTGATCTGCCGCCACGGCCAGCCCGTCTATGCCAATCCCGCGTTCCTGCAATGGAGCGGGCACCAAGACCTGTCGGCGCTGGCGGAGGCGAGCGGCCTCCAGGAGCTGCTCACTGCCCCAAGCGGCGGCGGCGCGGGCGACAAGGGCGAGCTGCTCAACGTCGTTTGGGAAGGCGAGCCGGCGCAGGCGCTCCTTATCGCTGCCCCGAGCGGGCAGGAGCGGCTCGCCTCCGTACAAGCCGACCTTGCCGAGCTCAGCCACGTTCTCGACGCCGCCACCGACGGCGTCATTCTGCTCGATCGCCAGGGGGTCATGCTATCCGCGAACCGCGGTGCGCAAGCGCTGTTCGGATACGCCGCGCAAGAGCTCGTCGGCCGCGCATTGTCCGAACTGGTCGCGCCGGAGAGCGCGGAGGTGATCTATCGCTACCTTGACGACCTGACCCGGGACGGTGTTGCCAATCCGCCTAGCGGGCGCGAAATCCTCGGCCGTGTCCGCCCCGGCGGTCTGATCCCGGTGCTCATGACCATGAGGCGGATCGGCGAGCGGGGCGACAAGCTCTGCGCCGTCTTTCGCGACATCGGCCAATGGAAGAAGGTCGAGGAGGAGCTCACGGAAGCGAAGCGGCAGGCGGAAAGAGCGTCGTCGGCCAAGTCCGATTTTCTTGCCGCGATCAGCCACGAGATCCGCACTCCACTCAATGCGATCATCGGCTTTTCCGAGGTCATGATGGAGGAACGTCTCGGTCCCATCGGCACCCAGCGCTACCGCGAATATCTTAAGGACATCCACGCCTCGGGCGGTCATCTCCTGTCGTTGATCAACGACCTGCTCGACCTCTCCAAGATAGAGGCCGGCAAGCTCGAGCTCACCCTCACCGCCGTCGCCCTCAACGACGTGACCCAGCAATGCGTCGCGATCATGCAGCCGCAGGCCGGACGCAATCGCATCATCATTCGCACGTCGCTCCTGCCGGCGCTTCCCCAGGTCGAGGCCGATGCGCGCTCGGTACGCCAGATCGTGCTGAACCTGCTGTCCAACTCGATCAAATTTACGGACGCTGGTGGGCAGGTCATCATTTCAACCGCGGTAAATGACAACGGCGAGGTGGTTCTGCGCGTGCGCGACAGCGGCATCGGCATGAGCGAAAAGGACCTGGTGATCGCACTCGAGCCGTTCCGTCAGCTCACGACTTCGTCGCGCGCGGGCGGAACCGGCCTCGGTCTGCCGCTGACGAAGGCCCTGGCACAAGCCAACCGCGCAAGCTTCCACATCAAGAGCGCACCGAAAGCGGGCACGCTGGTCGAAATCGCTTTTCCCGCGCACCGGGTGCTGGCGGGATAAATCGGCGGGCGCTGGCTCGTGCTCACGGTCGCTGGCGCCACGCAGCAACAGCATTGCAAAGCCTCCCCGAGGTCCGGCGGCACAAGCTTCGACCTACCAGCCGGGACAAATCAATTCCGGTCGGGTTCCCCAAAAACACGGCGGTGGACACCCCGTGAAATTGCGGGGCGCCCCGGCCCTTGCCCCTATGCGCAAGGGGGCCGGAATTGGTTATCCTCGGATCGGGGGAGGCGTCTGAAGGTCCCCTGCGCGACATCGGCTTTGCCGATGCCATGGAGGCAGTCATGAACCGGCTCGTGGAATGCACGCTGGCGCTGATTCGATGCACGCTGGCGTTGGCCGTGCTGGTTGTGGCGCCGCCGGCGTTCGCCGCGGAGCAGGTCGACCTCCTGCTGGTGCTTTCTTCCGATGTATCGCGCAGCGTGGATCACCCGAAGTTCCTGCTGCAACGGGAAGGCTATGCGGCGGCAATCTCCGATCCGCAGGTGATGGACGCGATCAAATCCGGGCCGAATCAACGCATCGCAGTCTGCTTCGTGGAATGGTCAGGCTTCGGCGCGCAAAAGCTTGTGATCGATTGGACGCGCATCGACGGCCCGGCTGCGGCACGCAAGTTCGGCGACCAGTTGCTCGAGCTGCCGCGATCGTTTGCCGACCGCACGTCGATCAGCGGCGGTATCGAGTTTGCGGCCGCGCAACTGGAACGCTCGCCGTTCGACGGTGCGCGCCGCACCATCGATGTCTCGGGCGACGGCACCAACAATGCGGGCCGCGATGTGAAACTGGCTCGCGACGAGACCGTCGCCAAGGGCATCGTGATCAACGGCCTCGTCATTCTCAGCGACCGGCCGGTCCCCTGGAACGCCGAGCACACCAATCCGCCAGGCGGCCTGGAGAAATACTACCAGGACAACGTCATCGGCGGCGCGGGCGCGTTCGTCATGGTGGCCGAGAACTTCAACTCGTTCGGCCGGGCGATCATCAAGAAACTCATCGCCGAAATCGCCACGCTCTCACCGGCGTCGCGTGTCGTGCTGCGCTGAGACCCCTTGCCGCAGTTGCTGTCTGCCGCCGAAACCGCGGGCGATCGCACCGTGCAATCAACGCACAAATGATAAGTTTCGAATTCTTCTAGAGAAGCTTAAGCCTGGAATCGTTCCAACCTGTTGTAAAAGTGGCGTTAATCCATTTGACGCATGCCTGCATCGGCCTCTACGTCAGGCACAAGCGTCGAGATGGAGGATCGTCATGAAGACCGTTTGGGTACGCGCGTTCGCACGCACGGCCGTCGCCGCGAGCGCCGTCATCGCCGCCGGCTCCGCCTTCGCCCAGTCGGGCGAGGTCAATGTCTACACCTATCGCGAAAGCAAGCTCATTCAGCCGCTGTTCGATGCTTTCACGAAGGACACCGGTGTCAAAGTCAATGTCATTTCGGCGAGTTCCGGCCTTGAGCAGCGCATCAAGACCGAGGGCGCCAACAGTCCGGCGGATGTCCTGCTCACGGTCGACATCGGACGGCTAGAAGACGCGGTACGATCGGGTATCACTCAACCGATCAAGTCCGACGTGCTGGACAAGGTTGTGGCGCCCCAATATCGCGATCCCGAAGGCCACTGGTACGGCATCTCCATGCGTGGACGCGTGATCTACGCCTCCAAGGAGCGCGTGCCCCAGAACGCCATCACTTATGAGGAACTTGCCGATCCGAAATGGAAAGGCAAGATCTGCATCCGCTCCGGTCAGCACATCTACAACAACGCGCTGTTTGCGGCCTACATCGCCCACCACGGCGAAGCCAAGGCCGAGGAATGGCTCAAGGGGGTCAAGGCCAATCTCGCGCAGAAGCCGTCGGGCGGCGACCGCGAAACCGCGCGCGATGTCGCAGCCGGCAAGTGCGACCTCGGGATCGGCAATACCTACTACTGGGCGCTGATGAACAACGACGAGCCGGACAAGAAGGCATGGGCGGCGGCCACCAAGGTCATCCTCCCGACCTTCGAAGGCGGCGGCACCCACGTCAACATTTCGGGTGTCGTGCTCGCCAAGAACGCTCCAAACAAGGCCAACGCGATGAAGCTGATCGAGTGGCTGGCGGGCGAGAAGGCGCAGCACATGCACGCCGATCTCAATTATGAATATCCGGTGCGACCCGGCATCGAAGTCAATCCGACGATCGCCGGCTACGGCAAGCTCAACGCGGATACGATCCCGATCTCAAAGATCGCCGACAACAAGAAGGCGGCGGCGAATCTGGTGGACAAGGTCGGCTTCGATAACTGATGCAGTGATGTTGTTGCCGCCGTCTTGCGCCTCCGGCCTGACCGCGGTGCCTCGTGGCAGCCCTTTGTCCGCACGATGAGAGGGCGGAACAAAACCAATGATCGACGCCAAATCCTCGGGCCGGCCATCCAGAAATGGGTGGCCGGCCCGTTTTCATGTGCGCTGGGAGGTTGCGCTCATTGGCGGAATTGCCGTTTCGGCGGGGCTCCTGGCGATCGCGCCGCTCGTGAGCTTGATTATTCTCGCATTCGGCGAGACCGGCGAGCTCTGGGGGCACCTTGCACGCTATGTGATTCCCACGGCGCTCGCGCAAACCGCGGCCCTTCTCGTCGGCGTGGCGGCGGTGACGATCGTGATCGGCGCCGGCACCGCGTGGGCGGTCACGACATTCGCATTTCCCGGGCGCGACGCGCTGACTTGGCTGCTGCCGCTGCCGCTGGCGATTCCCACCTATATCGTGGCCTACGTCTACGTGGATATTCTTGACGCGCTTGGACCGGTGCAGTCCGCACTGCAGGTAATTTTCGGATGGCGCTCCGTCGCCGACTATTGGTTTCCGAATGTTCGGTCGCTCGGCGGCGCGGTCCTGCTGTTCGGGTTTGTGCTCTACCCTTACGTCTATCTCGCCGCGCGTGCGATGTTTCAGACGCAAGGGGCGTTGTTTACGGACGCCGCGCGCATGCTCGGCGCTCGGCCATGGGAGCTTGCACGTCATATCACCCTGCCGTTGGCGCGGCCCGCAATCACCGTCGGCGTCGCCCTCGCCTTGCTCGAGACGATCAACGACATCGGTGCGAGCGAGTATCTCGGCGTTCAGACGCTGACCCTTTCGATCTTCACCACCTGGCTCAACCGCGGAAGCCTGGCGGGGGCGGCGCAGATGGCCTGCGTGATGCTGCTGATCGTGGCTGCGCTGATCGCGCTCGAACGCTACGGCCGGCGGCGGAGGGATTTTGCGGTCTCCAGCCAGGATACGCGGTTCATCGCGCGGATCCGGTTGACGGGCGGGGCGCGCTGGATTGCGAGCATCGGCTGCTTCGTTCCGGTCGGACTGGGTTTCCTGCTGCCCGCCGGCTACCTCGTGCACGAGACGACCGCGCGCGGGCTGCTCGTGGGCTTCGACACCGGCCTTGTCCGCCACGCCCTGACCACCGTTGCCCTCGCCGCGACCGCGACCGCGATCACGCTGGTTCTCGGCTTCCTGGCGGTCGCGGCTTTGCGCTTCGTCAAGCATCCGATGGTCGCCGTCGGCGTGAACGCCGCCGGCATCGGTTATGCGGTGCCCGGAACGGTGCTGGCGCTGGGGCTGCTGTCGCCGCTGGTGCTCGTCGATGATGGGATCAATGCCGTGATGCGGGCCTTGGGAAACAACGGGGTGGGCCTGGTGTTGGCCGGCTCGACCGCCGCCCTCGTCGTTGCCTATGTGATCCGTTTCCTCGCGATTGCGACCGGTTTCGCGCAGGCGGGGTTTTCCCGCATCTCGACGGACTTCGACGACGTCGCGCGTCTGCTTGGCGCGGGCCCGGCAACTCTTGCCCGTACCATCCATCTGCCGCTCGCCCGGCCGGCGATCTGGGGGGCAGCCTTGCTCATCTTCGTCGACTGCCTCAAAGAGCTGCCGGCAACGCTGCTGCTGCGTCCGCTCAACGTCGAAACGCTGGCGACCTATATCTATCAGTTCGCCACCCGCGGCAGCTTCGAGCAGGGCTCGCTTGCGGCCCTCATCATCGTAGCGGTCGGCATTCTGCCGGTGATCCGCATTACCCGCTATGCCGACATCGCGACCATGCTGAGCAAGGACAGCTAAGACCGCGTGGCGCCGGCGGCGTGGCCATCGGCAACGGACATTGCAGCCTTTGCCGCAGCGCGGTAGACAATCCTGCCGGCCGACGGCCGATGCCCTGACGCTTACGGCAGCGGCCCCATCCAGCGGGGAGTTCATGAAGAAGGTCTATCCCGACGCCCGGGCAGCGCTCGCCGGCCTGTTGAAGGACGGAATGCTGATCATGGCCGGCGGTTTCGGGCTTTGCGGCATTCCGGAAACGCTGATTCACGCCATCCGTGACTCGGGCGTGAAGAACCTCACGGTCGTTTCCAACAACGCGGGAATTGATGGGGTCGGCCTCGGCCTTCTGCTCGACTCCCGACAAATCAAAAAGATGATCTCGTCCTATGTGGGAGAGAACAAGACCTTTGCGCAGCAGTATCTCGCGGGCGAACTGGAGATCGAGTTCAATCCGCAGGGCACGCTGGCCGAGCGCATCCGCGCCGGGGGCGCCGGGATTCCGGCTTTCTTCACCCGGACCGGCGCCGGCACCCTGATTGCCGAGGGCAAGGAAGAGCGGGAATTCGACGGCGAGCGCTACGTCATGGAACGCGGGCTGGTCGCCGACCTGTCCATCGTGCACGCCTGGAAGGGCGATACCGAGGGCAATCTGGTCTACCGGAAGACCGCCCGCAACTTCAATCCGATGATGGCCACCGCCGGCAAGGTGACCGTCGCCGAGGTCGAGCATCTGGTCGAGCCGGGCCAGATCGATCCCGACCACATCAATACACCGGGCGTGTTCGTGAAGCGGATCATTCACGTGCCGAACGCCGTCAAGCACATCGAGCAGCGCACCGTGCGCAAGCGCGCCTGAGCGAGGACCTCATCATGGCCTGGACACGCGATCAGATGGCGGAACGCGCTGCCAAGGAGCTGCGCGACGGGTTCTACGTCAATCTCGAAATCGGCATCCCGACGCTGGTGTCGAACTACATTCCCGACGGCATGAGCGTGCAGCTCCAGAGCGAGAATGGCATGCTGGGATTCGGGCCCTTCCCCTACGAGGGTGAGGAAGACCCCGACCTCATCAATGCCGGCAAGCAGACGGTGACGGAAATCCCGACCACGAGCTATTTCTCGTCGGCCGACAGCTTTGCCATGATCCGCGGCGGACACATCGACCTTTCCATCCTGGGCGCCATGCAGGTCGCCGAAAACGGCGACCTCGCCAACTGGATGATCCCGGGCAAGATGGTGAAGGGCATGGGCGGCGCCATGGATCTGGTGGCTGGGGTCAAGAAGGTCGTGGTGGTCATGGAGCATTCGGCCAGAAACGAGCCCAAGCTCCTCAAGCGCTGCTCGCTGCCGCTCACCGGGGCTGGGGTCGTCGACATGGTGATTACCGATCTTGGCGTGTTCACGATCGACAAGAAAGGCGGGGGAATGACCCTGGTCGAGGTCGCGCCGGGCTCTACCCTCGATGAGATTCGCAGCAAGACCGAAGCAGGCTATCGCATCTCGAACGCGCTCTAATACCTGCGGAAATTCCGCCAAACGGTCTGGAATTGCGGCTGGATTGTTTCCTTTGCCGGCCACGAAAGCGTCACAGAGCAATTGCAAAGCTTTCGCCGTCGGGGTGGCAAGTTTGCACCTTCGATCCCCCTCGGTATAGTCGGCCGGCTTGACCGGCGAACACTTGAGAAAGACGCGTCGTGACCGCGGCCGTTGGCATCAAACGCCTTGGATTTGCTGTCGCGGCTTTGGCCGCCGCCGGTATCGGCGCTCTCCTGATCTTGCCTTTTCTGATGCCGGCGGACGCGGTGCGCGAGGCGGTGAAAGCCGAAATCCGCGCCGTCACCGGACTCGATCCCGTACTCCGGGGCAGCGCCTCGGTGTCGCTGTTCCCGACCGGCACCGTGACCTTCGACGACGTGAGCCTGGGCGACAACCGCACCGGCGCGCCGGCGCTCACGGCCGAGCAGGTGGTCGCGCGCCTGCGGTTTTTTCCCTTTCTGGCGGGACGGATCGAGATTGCCGACGTCTCGCTGGTACGCCCCACGATCGCGATCGTCTTCAACGCCGATCGCAGTTCCAACTGGTCGGGCCACATCGAGACCCTGGCGCAGAATCTCAAGCCCAGCCCCGGTCGGACGTCATCGTTTTCGGAGATCCGGATCGAGGATGGCACCGTGGTCCTTCGCGACGAGGCGTACAAGATCGTCGAAACGCTCGCGAACGTGGAAATGGCGCTGGCCTGGCCGTCGATCTCGAAGAGCTTCGCCGCCACCGGCCGCTTCGCCTGGCATGAGCAGCCGATCGACGCGACCGTCAGCTTCACGGACTTCGTCGCCGCGCTGAATGGTGACCGCTCCGGTCTCAAGGTCCGCCTCGCCGGCGCGCCATTCAAATTCGCCTTCGACGGCTACATCAGTCACCGGCCAACGCTCAAGATGGAAGGCACGCTTGCCGCCGATGCCACCTCGCTGCGGGATACCCTGCATTGGGCTGGCCAGCAGACACCCCCAGGCGGCGGCTTCGGCCGCTTCGCGCTCAAGGCGCAGACCAACGTCGTCGGCGGAACGATCGGGCTTTCGAGCGTCAACGTCGAACTCGACGGCAATACCGGTGAGGGCGTGCTCGCCTTCGATGGGCGGCAGACCTTGCAAGGAACGCTCGCAACCGAAGGGCTCGACCTGACCCCGTATGTCTCCACGGTCCGCTTGCTGACCAGCGGCGAGCGCGGCTGGGACAGCAAGCCGATCGCGCTGGAAGGCCTCGATGGCATCCATGTCGATCTCAGGCTTTCCGCTGCCCGCGTCAATCTCGCCAATGCCAAGCTCGGGCGCACGGCGGTGGCGGCCAATCTACGCGGCGGTAACCTGACCGTGGTGGTCGGCGAATCCCAGGCCTTCGGCGGTGTGGTGAAGGGAACTTTCGGGCTGGCCAAATCGGCGGCAGGAGCCGATTTCAAGGCGCAATTGCAATTCTCCAACGTCGATCTCGATCAGTGTCTCGGCGACATGTTCGGCATCCGGCGGCTTGAGGGCAAAGGCAATCTGGGCTTCGCCATCGAGAGTTCGGGCAGCAGCGTCTATGACCTGACCAAGTCCCTCAACGGCACGGCCAGCCTGTCCAGTCGCAAGGGCGCGATCGCCGGTTTCAACGTCGAGCAATTGCTCAGGCGCATCGAGCGCCGGCCGCTGTCGGGCGGCGGCGAGTTCCGCAGCGGGAAGACTCCGTTCGAGACGCTTGCGGTCAATCTGAAGATCATCGAAGGCGTCGCCAATGTCGAAGACGTTCGCATGGAAGGGCCGAGCGTCGGCCTTGCATTGAGCGGTTCGGCTTCGATCCCGGCGCGCGAGCTTGATCTTCGGGGGACCGCGAGCCTGCTTTCGGTCGCGGCGAGTGGCGCCAATGCCGGCGTGCCGGCGTTCGAGTTGCCGTTCATGGTCCAGGGACCATGGGACGACCCGATCATATTGCCCGACCCGCAGAGCCGCATCCAGCGCTCAGGCGCGGCGCAACCGATTCTGGACGCGGTCCGCAACCGCAGCACACGTGATCAGGTCCGCTCCGCGATCGAGCGATTGACGGGCGCAGTGCCGTCCCAGCCGGCAGAAACGGCGCCACCGGAAGCGCCGGCGCTGGCAGGCAGTTCCGCAGCGAGCAGAGATCAGCCGTCGGCGACGGAAATCGCACCGCAATAGCCGGCGCTGACGCTCACTCGTCCGACCAGACGGGGTCGCCTCATGCGCCGCCAAGAGCCCCGATCTCGCGCCCGCCATCACGTGCCTTTGCCAGCAAAGAGGCGGCAGTGATGCCGATCGCCACGACTGCGATCACGATTGTGCAGATGGCGTTGATCTCCGGTTTCACGCCGAGCCGGATCTCCGAATAGATTCGGATCGGCAAGGTCGTCGCGCCGGGGCCAGTCGTGAAGCTCGCGATCACAAGATCGTCGAGCGACAGGGTGAAGGCGAGCATCCAGCCGGCCGCCAGGGCGGGGGCGATCAAGGGCAAGGTCACGGTCAGAAAGGTTTTCAATGGCGGACAGCCGAGATCCAAAGCCGCCTCTTCGAGGCTCGTGTCGAACGTCAGGAGCCGCGACTGTACGACCACGGTGACGAAGCACATCGTCAAGGTGGTATGCGCGAGGCTGATCGTCCAGAAGCCGCGGTCGATATCGACCGCCACGAACAGGAGCAGCAGCGAGAGTCCCGTGATCACCTCGGGCATCACCAGCGGCGCATAGACCATGCCGGAGAACAGCATGCGGCCGCGAAAGCGCCCGAGCCGCACCAGCGCGACCGCCGCCAGCGTGCCGAGCACGGTGGCCGCTGTCGCCGACAACACGGCGATACGCAATGTCACCCAGGCAGCCTCGAGCATCGCGTGATCGTTGATGAGCTCGACATACCAGCGGATCGACCAGCCGCCCCACACCGTGACGAGCCGCGAAGCGTTGAAAGAATAGATCACCAGAATGACGATCGGCAGATAAAGGAAGGCAAGGCCCAGTGCGACCGAGCCGACGTTGAACCAGGACGCCTTGCGCATGGTCAGCGTCCCCGCGCGAGGCTGCGCATCTGCATTTGTTGATAGATCACGATCGGCAGGACAAGCAGGCAGAGCAGCACGACCGCCACCGCAGAGGCGACCGGCCAGTCCTTGTTGGCGAAGAACTCCGTCCAAAGCGTCTGCCCGATCATCATCGTCTGCGAGCTGCCCAGCAGATCGGGAATGACGAACTCGCCCACGATCGGAATGAAGCACAGCAGGACGCCCGCGAGCACGCCCGGCAGCGACAGCGGCAGCGTCACCAGCCAGAACGCCTTCCACCATGGGCAGCCGAGATCGGCAGCGGCCTCGATGAGGCTCTCATCCATCCTTTCCAGGGTGGCATAAATCGGCAGCACCATGAACGGGAGGTAGGAATAGACGATGCCGATATAGACGGCCGTGTCGGTGGCGAGCCATGCGGGGGCTTCGTCGACAATGCCCAGCACAAGCAGGAGCTGATTGAGTAGGCCGTCGCGCTGGAGGATATTGACCCACGCATAGATCCGAATCAGGAACGACGTCCAGAACGGCAGCACCACCAGAACAAAGAGCGCGGGCTGCCAGCGCCGGGGCGCACGCGCCATGCCGTAGGCGAGCGGGAAGCCGATCAGGAGCAACAGCAGCGTCGAGCCGGCGGCGACCTCGAGACTCTTGAGATAAGAGGCGAGATAGAGCCAATCGGAGCCGAGGAAGACGTAATTCTCGAACGACAGCGCGGCGAGGAATTCCTCAAGGCCCTTCCAACCCTCGGCGGGATCGAGCACAGGCGTGTAAGGCGGCTGCGCGATCGCCGTATGGGACAGGCTGATCTTCAGGGCAATGAGGAATGGGACGAGAAAGAACAGGAGGAGCCAGAGATAGGGTATGAGCACGACCAATCGTGCACCCCAGGGCCTTGTGGCCCTCTTGCCGCCCGCTGCATTCATCGTGCCGGTCTCCCCTATCGCATCAGCACCACGGCCGACTCGGGCGCCCAGCTGAGCCAGACCCGGTCGTCCCATCCGATCGCCTGCTCCAGCGACCGCGTGACGTTCGCGACCGCCACTTTCATGACCAGCCCGCTCTCGAGTCGCACCTTGTAGATCGAAAGATCGCCGAGATATCCGATACTCGCGACCTGCCCCGCCACGCAGTTCTCGCCCGTCATCGGCGGCGGCCCGTGGGCGATCCGCATCTTCTCGGGCCTTACCGCCAGCCATACGGTATCGCGCGGTTTTGCATCGCTCGGCGAGAGCGCGCGCAATTGCCCGACCGCGGAGCTTGCGATCACCGCTCCCTGCGCTCCCACTTCCAGCACGCGCCCTTCGATCAGGTTGACCTCTCCGATGAAGTCGGCGACCCAGCGCGAGTTCGGGCGCTCGTAGATTTCGGGCGGGGTCGCGACCTGGATCAGGCGCCCATGATCCATGACGCCGATACGGTCCGCCACCGTCATCGCCTCCTGCTGATCGTGGGTGACGATCACGAACGTGAGTCCGAGTTTCTCCTGCAGTTGCATCAACTCGAACTGCGTCTCGCCGCGCAGCTTCTTGTCGAGGGCGGCGAGCGGCTCGTCCAGGAGAAGGACGCGCGGACGCTTCACCAGCGAGCGGGCGAGCGCGACGCGCTGGCGCTGGCCGCCGGAAAGCTGATGCGGCTTGCGCTTGGCGAAGCCTTCGAGCCGGACCAGCGCGAGCATGTCCTCGACCCGCGTCTCGATCTCCTTCCGCGGAAGGCCCTCCTGCTTGAGGCCGAACGCGACGTTGCCTTCGACCGTGAGATGCGGAAACAGCGCATAGCTCTGAAACATCATGTTGACCGGGCGCCGGTAGGGCGGCACGGACGCGATATCCTCGCCGTCCAGCAGGACGCGTCCCTCGTCCGGCATCTCGAAGCCGGCGAGAATGCGAAGCAGAGTGGTCTTGCCGCAACCCGAGGGACCGAGCAGGGCGAAAAATTCACCCGGAAAGATGTCGAGCGAGACGCCGTCCACCGCAGCGACGCCGGAGAAATGCTTCCCTACATCCTCGAACCGCACCAGCGCGCGCGCGTTCGGATCGTTCCATGGCGCGAATGCCCGCCGCGTGCGCTGCCTGTCCCGCTCGCCGGTATCACCGTTCCCCATGCGGACACGCTACCGGCATGCCGTCTCCGGCTCAACACTGTCTGGCCGGACACCGTCACCGGCCCCGGTCCCGCATCGTCACGTTACAAAAACGACAAGTCATTGACGAGATTCAGTCTCCCACGCGCGCGAGCAGTAGCGGCGTCGGCGCTTCAACCGCGGCTGAGCGTGCGCGCGACCGCATCGCGCCAGCCCGCCCATTTTTGGTCGCGCATGGCGCCATCCATTCGCGGCTCGAAGCGCCGCGCGCACTTCCAGGTGGCGGCGAAGCCCGTCAGGTCCGGGCACAACCCCGCCGCCAGGCCGGCGAGATAAGCGGCGCCGAGCGCCGTAGTCTCCATGACGGCCGGCCGGTCGACTGGCGCGCCCAGGATGTCGGCCACGAATTGCATGGTGACGTCGCTCGCCGCCATGCCGCCATCGGCCCGCAGCACGGTTTGGGCGCCCGATGCAGGCCAGTCGGCATGCATCGCCTCGAGCAGGTCGCGGGTCTGGTAGCCGACCGCCTCGAGCGTGGCGCGGGCAACCTCGGCCACCCCCGACTTGCGCGTGAGCCCATAGAGCGCCCCCCGCGCCTGTGCATCCCACCAGGGTGCGCCCAATCCGACGAAAGCGGGTACGAGATAGACCTGCTCGGCTGGATCGGCCGCCGCGGCGAGCGCATTCACGTCAGGCGCCGCACTGATGACCCCGAGCGCATCACGCAGCCATTGCACGCCTGCTCCGGCGATGAAGATCGCGCCCTCCAGCGCGTAGGTGCGCTTACCGTCGAGTTGGTAGGCGATGGTGGTGAGCAGGCGGTTCTTCGATGCAACCGGTGCATCCCCGGTGTTGAGCAGGGCGAAGCAGCCCGTGCCATAGGTCGATTTCACCATCCCCGGCGCCACACAACCCTGCCCGAGCGTCGCCGCCTGCTGATCGCCGGCCACGCCGAGAATCCGGATCGGCGCGCCGAACAGGTCCGTGGTGCCGAAATCGCCCGAGCAATCGCGGATTTCCGGCAGCAATGCTGCGGGGATATCGAACAATTCGCAAAGCTCGGCATCCCAGCAGCCACGACGAATGTCCATCAACAGCGTCCGCGCCGCGTTGGTGGCATCAGTCGCATGCAGCTTCCCGCCGGTGAGGCGCGACAGCAGGAACGTGTCCACCGTGCCGAAGGCAAGCCGGCCGGCCTGCGCCGCCGCGCGCGCCCCCTCAACGTGATCGAGCAGCCAGGCAATCTTGGTAGCGGAGAAATACGGATCGAGCAGGAGCCCGGTACGCGCGATCGCGCGTTCCTGTCCGGCCTGCCGAAGCACGCCGCATGCCTCCGCGGTGCGCCGATCCTGCCAAACGATGGCGTTGTGGATGGGCCGGCCGGTCTCGCGATCCCAGACGATCGTGGTCTCGCGCTGGTTCGTGATGCCGATGGCGGCAATTTGTCCGGTCCACCGCGCCCGCCGTCTCGATGGCGGCACGGACGGTCGCGACCGTTGTCGACCAGATCTCTTCCGGGTCGTGCTCGACCAAGCCCGGCGCTGGATAAATCTGGGTGAATTCCTGCTGCGCCTGCGCGACCGGAGCCAGCGCGGCATCGAACAGGATGGCGCGCGTCGAGGTCGTGCCCTGGTCGATCGCGAGCAGGTAATCCGGCAAGCGCATTCCTCCGGAGCGAAAGCTTGTTCACACCATCCAGGGCGAGCTTGCAACCGCAATCAAGCCCAGGGACGGGGCAAGAGGTGGCGGATGTCCCGCTGCCGACATCATTGGGCTGCGGAGCCCACCGCCCCCGCCATGAACTTCGCCAGCCGTTCCCGCTCCTCGGGCGAAAAGCGCAGACCCAGTTTCGTGCGCCGCCACAGCACGTCGTCCTCGGTCTGGGCCCATTCCCGTTCCATCAGATAGCGCACCTCGGCTGCGGTGAGGTCGGCCCCGAAGCAGGGCCCGAGATCTTCCAGCCGTCGCGCCGGACCGAGAATGCGTTCAACCCGCGTGCCATAGGCATGGACAAGGCGCCGCGCATGCTCCTCGCTCAGAAACGGGCGCGATGCACATGTCTTGGCGACCAGCGCGTCGAAGCCGTCGTAGCGAAATTCGCCACCGGGCAGGTGGGACTCCCTGGTCCAGGCCGGGCCGCCTGCAACGATGTGCGCAAGGCGCTCGAGCGCATGCTCGGCCAGGCGCCGGTAGGTCGTGATCTTGCCGCCATAAACGGTCAGGAGCGGTGCCTCACCGTTCGCTCGTCGAGGACAAGGATGTAGTCGCGGCTCACGTCCTGCGCCTTGGTGGACCCGTCGTCATGGAGCGAGCGCACGCCGGAAAACGACCAGACGACATCGGCGGGGCTGATGGTGGCGCGGAATTGTTGGTTTATCACCTCGCAGAGATACGCGATTTCGTGTGCGTCCGCCGTGATGCCGGCCGGATCGCCGGCAAAGCTGCGATCCGTGGTTCCGATCAGGGTGAAGTCGCGTTCGAACGGCAGCGCGAACACGAACCGATTGTCCCGCACCTCCAGGATATAGCCGCGGTCGTGGTTGAACAGGCGCGGCACCACGATATGGCTGCCCTTGTCGAGCCGCACGGGTAGAGGCGTCGGGCTGCGCAGCGCGCTTTGCGCGAACAGGCTCAGCCACGGACCGGTGGCATTGACCAGGACACGCGCGGTTGCAAGGTCGCGGCGCCCGCGTACCTCGAGCACGAGCCGCCACACCGACCCCCGCTCGGCCCGGATGCAGCGCGTGCGCGTGCGGATCATCGCTCCACGCTCGGCGGCGTCGAGCGCGTTCAGTACGACGAGACGCGAATTGTCCACCCGACAGTCGGAATATTCGAACCCGCGCTGAACCCGCTGCTTGAGTGGGGCGCCGAGCGGATCATGCGTGAGATCAACGATGCGGGTCGGAGGAAGGAGCCGTCGGCCGCCCAGATGGTCATAAATGAACAATCCCAGACGCAGCATCCAGGGGGGACGCATTTCCGGCGCGGGCGGCAGCACGATGCGCATCGGCCGGATGATGTGCGGCGCCATGCGCAACATCACTTCGCGCTCGAGCAAAGCTTCCCGCACCAGCCGCAGCCATCCATGTTCGAGGTAGCGCAGGCCGCCATGAATGAGCTTGGTGGAGGCCGACGATGTGCCGGAAGCGAGATCGTTCTGCTCGACCAGCAGCACTCGCAATCCACGGCCCGCGGCATCGCGAGCTATGCCGGCGCCGTTGATGCCGCCGCCCACAATGGCGAGATCGAAGTCGGCCATGTCAGCTGATTCCCTTCCTGGCGCGGCGATGCGGTTGGGCATATAGGCTCGACATGGCGGGCTCAAGCCGCGGCCTTGCACCGATCGGGCGGGCAGCCATGATGGGAACGCGCTGACAGCCAGAGGGAGAAGGCCGATGGACTATCGCGACCGTCACGTGGTTGTCACCGGCGGGACCGGCGCGCTCGGAACCGCGACCGTCGGGATCCTGATCGAGGCCGGCGCCACCTGCCACGTGCCTTACATCAACCCGGCGGAAGCTGACCGCTTTGCGTACCGCGACCATGCGAAGGTCAAGCTCGTCGCCGATATCGAGCTCACCGACGAGGCTGCCGTTGCCAAGCTCTATGATGGCGTGCCGACGCTGTGGGCCTCGATCCATATCGCCGGCGGTTTCGCCATGGCGTCCGTCAGCGCCACGACAAAGGCTGATCTGATGAAGCAGATCGACATCAACTACGTCACTGCCTTCCTCTGCTGCCGGGCCGCCGTCAACGCCATGACCGTGGGTGGGGGGGGCGGGCGTATCGTCAACGTCGCGACCCGCCCCGCGCTCGAGTGGCGCGCCGGCAGCGGCATGGTCGCCTACACCGCCAGCAAGGCCGCCGTGGCCGCGCTCACCGTCGCGCTCGCTGAAGAGGTCGTGAAGTCGGGCATCCTGGTCAACGCGATTGCACCGTCAACCATGGACACTCCGGCGAACCGGCAGGCGATGCCGAAGGCCGATCATGCGGCTTGGCCCAAGGTCGAGGAGGTGGCGGCCACGATCAAGTTTCTGGCATCCCCGGAGAACCGTGTCACTCGAGGCGCGGTGGTGCCGGTCTACGGAAAAACCTGACACGCGACGGCCTGCGCGGCGATCGTCAATCCCCAACCGGAACGACATCCCGTGCCGGCGCGCGAACGAGCCGCGTCACCGCGCTGGCGGCAACGACTGTGTGCTGCTGCGCATATGCCTCGTGGTTCCTCTCGATATGCTCGAGATCGTAGAGGTAGTTCACCATCAAGCCATGCGACTGACGCAGAGCCCGCTGCGACGTGTCGGCGGTGAAGTCGAGCCGCTCGAGGCGCGCGCCGTTGCCGAGATGGAAACGCGCGACCGAATCGAGCGGTGTGCCGCGGGGGGTGCGCGCGCGCAGGTAATACCAGGCGGCCGCCCGCAACAACGGCTCGCGCACGGTTTCGGCGGTCTCCTCGTCTCGCCACCAATCCGCGCGGTCGAGGGCCTGAAGAGCGGCGCGATCCTCGTCGCCCAGCGCAACGGACGCCTCCGCCATGCGTTCGCGCTTGAGCCATTCGGCGAAGTTCGGCGCCGGCGAGAGCGTGACAAAGGTCGAAAGGCGCGGAATTTCGCGACTGATTTCCTCGACAACCTGCTTGATCAGGAAATGACCGAACGACACGCCGGCCAGCCCGCGCTGGCAGTTGGAAATCGAATAGAACGCCGCCGTGGTCGCCCGCTCGGGTTCGATCCGGTCGCGCTTCGCGGACAGGATCGGATCGATCGCGGTCGGGATGCCGCGGGTGAGCGCGACCTCGACGAAGATCAGCGGCTCATCGATCAGCGCCGGATGGAAGAAGGCATAGCAGCGGCGGTCGGGGGAATCGATCCGGGCGCGCAAGTCGTTCCAGTCGCGGATCTCGTGCACCGCTTCGTAGCGGATGATCTTTTCCAGGAGACTTGCCGGCGTCGACCAGTCGATTCTCCTGAGCACGAGGAAGCCGCGGTTGAACCAGGAGGAGAACAGGTGGAGGAAATCTCTGTCGATCACCGCGAGATCCTCGCGATGGTCCATTGCATCCAACAGTTGCTCGCGCATGTGCACCAGCGCCGCAGTTCCGCCCGGCGCGAGGTTCAGACGCCGAAACAGCTCGAGTCGTCTCGGCTCGGACGCACGATGGACGCTCGACCCGGTCTCATCCGAGGGGGAGTTCAGCCAGGCCGTGGCGGCGGCGGTGAGGCTGGCCCGGTCGGGGCCGAAACCGGTCGCCAGGGCCTCGAAAAAGGCGATGCGGGGACCGGTCTTCAGTTGGCCATAGCGCGAGAGGATTTCGCGGGCGAGCGCGACGCCCGAGGCTTCACCACGGCCCGACAGGAGATCCTCGCACAGATGAGCCAGATTGGCCGAGCGTTGCTCGGCTGCCTCGCGCCGGTCGCGGGTACGCTCGATCAGCGCACGACCCCGCTCCGCAATGGACTGCAGCATGTCGCCGAAGAAAGAGGTGTTCACGGGGGGCCCGATCTCTCGCCGCATACGCGCATTAGATAGTGTCGCCGTGACAAATTCACAAATCGTGCCAGGTCGGCCCTATGGACAAGATGGGGGCTGGCGGGCCACAGAAACGGCGGTTTTCCGCTTGGCGGCCCGCCGCCCACCCGAGGAGGATCGTTGATGCCGGGGCCTTTGGCCGGACTACGCGTGCTCGAACTTGCCCGCATCCTGGCGGGGCCGTGGGCGGGGCAGATCCTCGCCGATCTCGGCGCCGATGTGGTCAAGGTCGAGCGCAAGGGGACGGGCGACGATACCCGGGGCTGGGGTCCGCCTTTCGTCGAGGCGACCGAGGGCGGCAATCTCGGCGCCGCCTATTTCCACGCCACCAATCGCGGCAAACGCTCGATCGAGCTCGATTTCGAGAGCGAGGATGGGCGGCGCATCGTGCGCAAGCTGGCGGCGCGCTCGGACGTGCTGATCGAGAACTTCAAGGTCGGCGGGCTGGCAAAATTCGGCCTCGACTATGCGAGCCTGAGCAAGGAGTGCCCGCGACTGATCTACTGTTCGGTTACCGGCTTCGGCCAGACCGGGCCCTATGCGGCCCGCGCCGGTTACGATCTCATGGCGCAGGGCATGGGCGGGATCATGGACCTGACCGGAACGCCGGATGGCGAGCCCCAGCGCGCGGGCGTCCCGGTGGCCGACATTTTCACCGGCATCTATTCCGTCGTGGGCATTCTCGCGGCGCTCGCCGAGCGTGCGCGCACCGGACGCGGCTGCCACGTGGACACGGCTCTGGTCGACAGCCAGGTCGGGGTGCTGGCCAACCAGGCGCTCAACTACCTCGTATCCGGCCAGGTGCCCAAGCGCATCGGCAATGCCCATCCCAATATCGTTCCCTACCAGGTCTTCCCGGTGGCCGACGGTCACATCATCATCGCCACCGGCAACGACAACCAGTTCGCCAAGCTCTGCGCGGTGCTGGGCGAACCGGGCATCGCCGACGAACCTCGCTACCGTGCCAATTCCGACCGGCTGAAGAACCGCGAGGAGTTGATCGCACGCCTCTCGGTGCTCACCGCACGCTGGCCCCGCGCCGCCCTGCTGGAGAAGCTCGAATCGGTCCAGGTTCCGGCCGGACCGATCAACCCGCTCGATCAGGTCTTTTCCGATCCCCAGGTGGTGCATCGCGGCATGCGGATCGACCGCCCGAGCCCCGCGGCCAAGGTCGGGACGATCCCGGGGGTGCGCACGCCCATCGTCATCGACGGCAACCCGATGGCGGCGGAGCGCCCCTCCCCGCGGCTCGGCGAGCACACTGCGGAAATCCTGCGCGAGATCGGCGAGAGGTGAGACCGGCCGCGACCATTGTTCCGGTCATTCACAGAGGGTTTCGGTGGCTGTTCCTCAGTCAATCGGATATAGCCAGACCGCAACGAGATAAGAAGACGCTCGCGTGTACGGTTGAGGGTGGCAGGAATTTTGTCCGACAGGCTGTCGCGCGACGGCGCGAATGCGCCTCTGCTCGAGGTGCAGGATCTCCACGTTCGCTTCGAGACCTCACGCGGTGCCGTCCACGCGGTCGACGGCATTTCCTATACGGTGAACCGCGGCGAGGTCGTCGCCATCGTTGGCGAATCCGGCTGCGGCAAATCGGTCTCCTCGCTCGCCATCATGCGCCTGCTGGCGAAGAACACGGCGCGCATTCCATCCGGATGCATCCTGTTCGAGGGACGCAACCTGCTCGCTCTCTCGGAAGACGACATGCGCGCGGTGCGAGGGCGCGACATTGCCATGATCTTCCAGGAGCCGATGACTTCCCTCAATCCGGTCCTGCCGATCGGGCAACAGATCATGGAGCCGTTGTTCATCCATCTCAAGATGAGCGAGGCGCAGGCGCGCGCACGAGCGCTCGAGCTCTTGCGACTCGTCGGCATCACCGACGGCGAGCGCCGGCTTGAACAATATCCGCATCACCTGTCGGGCGGGATGCGCCAGCGCGTGATGATCGCCATCGGGCTTTCCTGCAATCCAAAGCTCCTCATTGCCGACGAGCCGACGACTGCGCTCGACGTCACAATCCAGGCGCAGATCCTCGAGCTGATGAAGGAGCTCTCGCGTCGGCTCGACATCGCACTGGTCATTATCACCCACAATCTCGGCGTGGTCGCGCGCTATGCCGACCGCGTCAATGTGATGTATGCGGCGCGCATCATCGAGCAAGGCACCGCCGACGACATCTTCCTGCGGCCGTGCCATCCCTACACCATCGGTCTGATGCGTTCAGTGCCGCGGCTCGACCTCCCGCGCGGACAACGCCTCGAAACCATCGAGGGCCTGCCGCCGGATCTGCGTTCGCCCCCCACAGGCTGTCGATTCGCACCGCGCTGTACCTACCGTATCGAGATGTGCAGCCGAGACCCAGCGCTGGGCGAGATCAGATCGGGTCACCGCTCGGCCTGTTGGCGCGCCGACGAAATCGCGGCCGGCACGCTCGTTCCGGCGGCATCGCTTGCCAAGCCCGTGATTTCGGCCGTACGGGGTGACGCGCCAAGTGAAGGGGCTGAGGAGCCCCTGCTGGAGGTCGACCACCTCCACAAGTATTTCACCATCAAGGCGGCCGGTGTGAGCTTTCTATCGTCAAAGACGGCGGCAGTGAAAGCGGTCGACGACGTGTCGTTTTCGATCGCCCCGGGCGAAACGCTCGGCCTCGTCGGGGAGTCCGGCTGCGGCAAGACCACCGTCGGGCGCACCATCCTCAAACTCGAAGAGCCGACCGCGGGCGCGATCCGGTTTGCCGGTGTCGACATCACCCATCACTCGGCCCAAAGCATGCGCGAAGTGCGGCGCAGGATCCAGGTCATCTTCCAGGACCCCTATTCCTCGCTCAATCCCCGTATGACGGTCGGACAAATCATCGGCGAGCCGCTCGGCGTCTACCGGCTCGTTTCCAACCGAACGGAGGAGCGCGAACGCGTCGAGGCGCTCCTGGGCCAGGTGGGCCTGTTTGCCTACATGGCCGAACGTTATCCCCACGAACTCTCAGGCGGCCAGCGCCAGCGCGTGGGCATAGCGCGCGCGCTCGCGCTCGAGCCGAATTTCATCGTTTGCGACGAACCGGTCTCCGCGCTCGACGTCTCGATCCAGGGACAGATCATCAATCTGCTCGACGATTTGCAGACGCGGCTCAACCTGAGCTTTCTGTTCATCGCGCACGATCTTGCGGTCGTGCGCCACATTTCCGATCGCGTTGCCGTCATGTACCTCGGCCGCCTTGTGGAACTCGCCGACCGCGATGAGATCTATGCCCGTCCCGCGCATCCTTATACGCAGGCGCTCCTAGACGCCGCGCCGATCCCCGACCCAAGCATCGAGCGGGCACGAGCGCCGCGGGCCCTCAAGGGTGAAATCCCCTCGCCCTTGACCCCGCCCTCGGGCTGCGTGTTCCATACTCGCTGTCCGATCGCCAGCGAGGAGTGCCGACGCGAGAGCCCTCGGGCGCGACAAATTGGGCCTCGACACGTCGTGGCCTGTCATAAAGCATGACAACGCGGTGCTGCGACGGGCGCCCGACGATCAGGGAGGATATCAGATGAGGACATCAATTCCGGGCTTCCTGGGAGCGTTCGCCTTCGCTTTCGCGGGCGCCGCTGCCAGTGCGGACGCGCAAACACCGAAGCGCGGCGGGACGCTGCAGTTCGCCATCAGCGCCGAGACACCGCACTACGATTGCCATGGCAGTGACACTTACGCGACCTTGCATTTTACCGCGCCCTTCTACTCGACCCTGCTGCGTTTCAATCTTCCCAAATTTCCCGACGTGGAAGGCGATCTGGCGCAATCCTGGACAGTCGCGCCGGACCTCCTGACCTACACATTCAAGCTCAATCAGGGCGTAAAATTTCACGACGGCACAACGCTGACCTCAGCCGATGTGAAAGCAACCTACGACCGTCTGCGCAATCCGCCACCGGGCGTCGTCTCGACGCGACAGGCGACGTTCGGTGACATCGGCACGATCGAGACGCCGGATGCCAACACCGTCGTATTCAAAATGAAATCGGTGAACGCGGCGATGCTCGAGCACTTCGCCTCACCCTGGAACTGCATCTATTCCGCCAAGGACCTGGCGGCGGACCCCAATTCGCCCAAGACCAAGATCAACGGTACCGGGCCGTTCACCTTTGTCGAACATGCCAAGGGCAGCCACGTTTCCGGCAAGAGGAATGACGCCTATTTCAAGCAAGGCCTGCCCTATCTCGACGGCTTCAGGGGTGTGTTCATGCTCCAGGCTGCCGCCATGCTCAACGCATTGCAGGGTGGGCAGGTGCTGGGCGAGTTCCGCGGCATCTCGCCGGCCGAGCGCGACCGGCTCGTACAAGCCATGGGCGACAAACTCCGCATCGAGGAGTCGAGCTGGACGCTCAATCTGCTGATTGCCTTCAATGTCGAGAAGAAGCCGTTCGACGATGTGCGCGTGCGCAAGGCCCTGCTGATGGCGATCGACCGCTGGGGCGGCAGCCAAGGTCTGTCGAAGATTTCCACCCTGCGCTCGGTGGGCGGCGTGATCCGGCCCGGCTCCCCGTACGCGACGCCGGAAGCCGAGCTCGTCAAGCTGCCGGGTTTCTCGAAGGACATCAACGCCTCACGCACCGAAGCCAAGCGGCTACTGGCGGAAGCGGGAGTGCCGAACCTGAAATTCACGCTTCACAATCGCAACCTCGCCATGCCCTATACGCCGGCTGGCATCTTCCTGGTCGACCAGTGGCGGCAGATCGGCGTCACCGCCGAGCACAAGCAGTTCGACACTGCGCCCTATCTCGCGACCATGAATGCAGGCAATCACGACGTGGCTATCGACTTCTCCAACCTGTTCATGGATGAACCGTCGCTCGGCCTTGCCAAGTATGTGTCGTTCAAGCGCGCGCCAGAGAACCGCTCGCGTGCGAACGACGACGAGCTCGACAGGCTCTACGATGCGCAGGTGCGCGAGCTTGACGCCGGCAAGCGCAAGGATCTCATCAAAGCATTCGAGAAGCGACTGTTCGACCAAGCCTATCAGCAGCCGCTTTTGTGGTGGCATCGGATCGTGCCGACGCACAAGGTCGTCATGGGCTGGCAGATGTCGCCGAGCCACAACCTGGGCCAGGATCTCGCCGAAGTCTGGCTCGACCAATGAGCACTTAGTCCCGGCCTGAGCAACACCTCCGGCCGGGGCCCGTCCCCGATGCTTCGCTATACCCTCCACCGGCTGTTGCTGATGATCCCCACGCTGATCGGCGTGGCGGTGCTGGTCTTCTTCATGCTGCGCATCGTGCCGGGAGACGTGGTGGAGGTGAAGCTGCGCGGCGATGGCGGAAATGTCTCGCAAGAGATGATCGATATGGAACGCAAGCGGCTCGGGCTGGACAAGCCGCTGCTCAACCAGTTTGCAGACTGGATGGTCGGCCTCGCGACCCTTAACCTTGGCACGTCGATGTGGACCGACCGGCCGGTAACGGAGGAGATCGGTGCCCGCCTCCAACTGTCGCTCCAGGTCGCGATCATGGCGACGATCATCGCCGTTTTGATCGCCATTCCGCTCGGAACGACGGCCGCCCTCATGCGCGACACCTGGGTCGACTACCTGGTGCGGATCATCACCATCGGTGGACTGTCGATTCCCTCGTTCTGGTTCGGCATGTTGATCATGCTCGGCCTGCTTTATTTCTTCAAATGGCTGCCGCCGATCACCTTCACCCCGATCTATGTCGACCCTGTCGCCAACCTGACCCAACTGATCTGGCCGGCGCTCGCGGTTGGATACCGCTATTGCGCGGTGACCGCGCGCATGATCCGCTCATCGCTGCTCGAAGTACTGAGCGAGGACTATATCCGTACCGCACGCGCCAAAGGTGTGTTCGAACGGTTGGTCATTTCGCGCCACGCGTTGCGCAACGCGCTGCTTCCGGCGATCACCGTGATCGGGCTCGAATTCACGTTCCTCATCGGCGGGCTCGTCGTCACCGAGCAGGTATTCAACCTCAACGGCATCGGGAAGCTGTTCGTGCAAAGCGTATCGCGCAACGACTTCACCTTGATTCAGGGCATGGTGATGCTGATTGCCGTGTTCTACGTGTTTACCAATCTCGTGATCGACCTGCTGTACGCGATATTCGATCCGCGCATCCGCTACGGCTGACATCATGACCACGGCCTCGCCCGCGCTCCCCGCATCGCTGCCGATCCCCCGGCGGCGGAACGCGTTCGTCGACTTTTGCCGGCAGCAACCGCTGGGTGCGGTGAGTTTCGTCATCATCTTCGCGATGATGTTTGCCGGCATATTCTCCGCCTGGGTTGCGCCGTACGACCCGCTCGAAATCGACTTTGGCTCGATCCTGACCCCGCCCTCGCGGGAGCACTGGTTCGGCACCGACGCCTATGGCCGCGACATCCTCTCGCGCATCATCTATGGCGCGCGCACTGCGTTGGTTATCGGATTTACCTCCTCGTTCGTTGGCTCGACCATCGGCGCGATCCTGGGCGTTGCCTCGGCTTATTTCGGCGGCTGGATTGACGACTGGATCCAGCGCTTCATCGACGTATTGCTGGCGTTTCCGATTATTGTGCTGGCACTGGTCGTTGTCGCAGCGGTGCGCTCGGCGGTGCTATTCGACATCGACATCAACCTCATCATTGCCATCGCCATTCCGATCCTGCCGCGGGTCGAGCGCGTGGTGCGGGCCGCCGCTTTGTCGGTGCGGTTCATGCCCTACGTCGATGCCGCCCGGGCTGCCGGCTACTCCAACAGCCGCATCATCTTCCGCCACATGGCGCCGAATGTGGTCGCGCCCTATCTCATCATGTTCACCGCCTTCATCGCACAGGCAATCTTGGCGGAGGCGTCACTCTCCTTCCTTGGCCTCGGCGTCACTGAGCCGACGGCGGCTTGGGGATTGATGCTCTCCGGCAACGCCGCCGATTTCTTTGACAAGGCGCCCTGGATGATCCTGTTTCCGGGCATCGCTATCAGTCTCGCGGTGTTCGCCTTCAATCTGGCCGGCGACAGCCTGCGCGATTACCTCGATCCGCGGTTTAAGGTCTGACTGCGCGGTCCGATGATCTCACCGCAGCATCGTCGGCCCATGGGCTTGATATGCTCTCGCCTGAAATGCCAGTAGCGTCCGTCTCGGCGTCTTGACGTTGCGGCCGGGACATCGGACCAATGCGTTCGCGACCATTGCGGAGAGATTTGCTGATGATCCGGTTCATAGCCACGGCCTTGGCCTCGGCAATTGCCGTGGGCGCCGCCGTTGCTCAAACCAGCGATGCCGGCTGGCCGCAGCGGCCGATCCGTCTGATCGTGCCCTTCCCGGCCGGCAGCAGCACCGACATCATCGCGCGCATCATCGCCCAGAAGCTCGGCCAGCGGGTCGGCGAGCAGGTCGTGATCGAGAACCGCGCCGGCGCGAGCGGCAATATCGGCGCCGATGCGATCGCCAAGGCCGCACCCGACGGCTACACCATCGGGATTGCCACGGCGAGCACGCACGCCGTTGCTGCAAGCCTGAGCGCCAGCCTGCCCTACGATCCGATCAAGGATTTTGCACCGGTGGCCATGATCGGCAGCCAGCCCTACGTGCTGGTGCTTTTTCCGGGCCTGCCCGCGCGCAACCTTGCGGAGCTCATTGCGCTCGCGAAGGCGAAGCCCGGCACGCTCAACTATGGCTCGGCCGGGGTGGCGAGCCTGGCGCATCTCGCCACCGCGCTGTTTGCAAACATGGCGGGGGTGAACCTCACCCATGTCCCCTACAAGAGCTCGGCGCAGTCGGTGACCGACATGATCACCGGTCGGCTGGACATGCAGTTTGCCACCATCGGCCCTACCCTTCCCAATATCCAGGCTGGCCAGCTGCGCGCGCTGGTGACCAGCGGCAAGCGACGCGTTGCGGCGTTGCCGGAGGTGCCGACGGTGGCGGAATCCGGCATCGCCGGCTATGAGGCGGCGTTGTGGGTCTCCCTCGTCGCGCCTCCTGCGACCTCGCCGAGGGTGCTGGCACGACTCAATCGCGAGGTGAATGAAATCCTGGACTCCGCGGACGCAAAGGACGCTCTCGTTGCGCAGGGCGTGGACCCCGAGCGCGGCCCACCCGAAGCGGTCACCGAACGCATCCGCAGCGATATCGAGAAATGGCGGGACGTCGTCGCCAAAGCCGGCATTCGCGCCGAATGAAGCATTCGAGCGTGGGTCTGCGATGCCGCGTGGCCTCGACGTCTCGATCGACGGCAGGCCAGCATTGCTTCGGCAAGCGCGAGGCGATAATCGAAGCGGCGAAGCGCGGGGCATCGAGCGGCGAAGGGTCGCGGGTCGCTCAAGGGCCGGCAATACCCTTGAACCAAGGGCGCAAACGGGGAGAATGCATCCCCAATGCACAAAAGGCGATGCAGCGGACTAAATGGCTGCTAGCGAGAAAATCCAAGGAGAGCGAGATGTCCGAGATCAAGACCACGTGCGTGAGTGGAGCGGCAACCCTGGCGATCGTGCTGGCGGCCGCGCCGGCTGTCGCCTGGGAACCAACCAAGCCGGTGGAGATCGTCGTTGCCGCCGGTGCCGGTGGAGCGTCCGATCAGATGGCGCGGATGATGCAGGCCGCGATTCAGAAGAACAATCTGATGAAGCAGCCGATGGTGGTATCGCTCAAGGGCGGCGCATCGGGGGCCGAAGCGCTCATCTACATGAAATCGAACGAAGGCGATCCGAACAAGGTCCTCATCGCCTATTCGCTCATCTACATGCTGCCGCTCTCCGCCAAGATTCCGTTCAACTGGCGCGACCTCACTCCGGTTTCCGTCATCGCGCTCGACCAGTTCGCGCTGTGGGTGAATACCCAACTGCCGTACAAGACGGTGAAGGATTTCACCGACGCCGCCAAGACTGCCTCACCGCCGTTCAAGATGGGCGGCACGGGCTCGCGGCGTGAGGACCACGTCCTCACCGTCTTCCTGGAGAAGAAGACCGGTGCGAAATTCGCCTATCTGCCCTACAAGTCGGGAGGCGAAGCGGCAACGCAGCTCGTCGGCAATCACACCGCCGCCAACGTCAACAACCCGTCCGAAAATCTCGAGGTCTGGCGTGCGGGCCAGGTGCGCGCGCTCTGCGTATTCGACAAGGAGCGGATCGAATACAAGGCCAAGGTGACGGCCGAGCTGTCGTGGAACGACATCCCCACCTGCAAGGAGCAAGGGCTCGACATTCAATATTTGATGCTCCGCGCCATGTTCCTTCCCGGCAAGGTGACGCCTGAGCAGACCGCGTTCTACGTCGACCTGTTCAAGAAATTGACGCAGACCGCCGAGTACAAGGACTATATGGAAAAACAGGCGCTCAAGCCGGTTTTCCTGACCGGCAAGGACATGCTGAATTTCCTGGAGGAGGACGATACGCTGAACAAGAATCTGATGACCGAGGCCGGATTTGTCGCGAACTAGCCGTCGCCATCGCCCCCGTTCTCCGAGCAACTGATCATCCTCCGCCGTTTGCGGATGGTGATCAGGGCGTGCCGTGTCCTGCGATCACAGATCGATGGCTACACCAGAAACTGAAATCATCGTAGAAGACCCGACCGCGCCGGAAGACAGCTCACCGTCGGTCGTCAGCACCCGCACCGTCGATATCGTCGTTTCGCTCTTGCTGCTCGCGCTGGCGATACTGCTGGGCTTCGACAATTGGCGCACCGGCATAGCCTGGGCCTCCGACGGCCCGCAGGCCGGCTATTTCCCGTTCTATCTCGCCGTCATTCTTGCCGCGGCCAGCGTTTACGGCCTTGTCACGTCGCTTGTGACGGGCGCCGGTGCCACGACGACGTTCGTCACGCGCGACCAGCTGCGCCGCGTGATGCAGGTGTTCATCCCGACGCTCCTGTTCTGCCTGCTCGTGCAATGGCTCGGGCTCTATGTCGCCAGCTTCCTCCTGATCGCCGGCTTCATGCGGATGATCGGGCGCATCTCGCTGTGGAAGTCTCTGCTCACTGCGTTCCTGTTCGCCGTCGCCATGTTCCTGACCTTCGACATTGCATTCGACGTCATCATGCCAAAAGGGCCGCTGGAAGCGGTCTTCGGCTACTAGGCCGACGCGATGGAAGCCTTCAACCTGCTGCTCCTCGGCTTCAGCGTTCTGCTGACGTGGAAGGTCCTGGCGGTGATGATGGTGGGGCTGGTGCTCGGCATCTTCGTCGGCGTTCTGCCGGGCCTGGGCGGGCCGAATGGCGTCGCCATCCTGTTACCGCTCACGTTCACGATGGACCCGACATCGGCCATCGTCATGCTCTCCTGCATCTATTGGGGCGCGCTGTTCGGCGGCGCCATCACCTCGATCCTGTTCAACATTCCGGGCGAGGCCTGGTCGGTAGCGACGACCTTCGACGGCTATCCGATGGCGCAGCAGGGCAAGGCCGCCGAGGCGCTGACCGCCGCCTTCACCTCCTCGTTCATCGGCTCGCTGGCGGCCGTCCTGCTGATCACGTTTCTCGCGCCGAGCGTTGCCTCGTTCGCACTGCGGTTCGGCCCGCCGGAATTCTTCTCGGTCTATCTGTTGACGTTCTGCTCGTTTGTCGGCTTGGGGCGCGAGGACAAGCACAAGACCATCATCTCCATGACGTTGGGCCTGCTGCTGGCCGGAATCGGAATGGACACCGTGTCCGGCACGTTGCGCATGACCTTCGGCTGGAACGAGCTTTTGCGCGGGGTCAATTTTCTCGTCGCGGTCATCGGACTGTTCGGCATCAGCGAAATTCTGCTGACCATGGAGGAGCGGCTCGCTTTGCGCGGCCACGCCGCCAGCATCAGTCTGCGCGTCGTGCTCAAGGTGTGGACGGAACTGCCGCGCTACTGGGTGACGCTGCTGCGCTCGTGCGCCATTGGATGCTGGCTTGGCATCACGCCCGGCGGGGCGATCGCTGCGTCGTTCATGGGCTACAACCTGGCCAAGCGCTTTTCCAAGGACAAGGACAGCTTCGGCCAGGGACGCATCGAGGGCGTGTTCGCGCCGGAGACCGCGGCACACGCCTCCGGGACCGCGGCTTTGCTGCCGATGCTGGCTTTGGGAATTCCCGGCTCGGGTACGGCGGCCATCCTGCTCGGCGGCCTGATGGTGTGGGGGCTCAATCCCGGCCCGCTGTTGTTCGTCGAGCACAAGGACTTCGTATGGGGCCTGATCGCCTCGATGTATCTCGGCAATGTGGTCGGGCTGGTGCTCGTGCTGACAACGGTTCCCATCTTCGCCGCCATATTGCGGGTGCCGTTCTCGGCGATCGCGCCGATGATCGTGGTATCCTGCGCGATCGGCGCTTACGCCATCCAGAATGCCCTGTTCGACATCTGGCTGATGCTCGGCTTCGGAGTTGTCGGCTACGTGTTCAAGAAGATCGGCATTCCGCTGGCGCCCTTCACGCTGGCGCTGGTGCTGGGCAGTCGCACCGAGGATGCCTTCCGGCTGTCGATGATCGGTTCGGGCGGCGATCTGACGGTGTTCTGGTCGAACGGGCTGGTCGGCTCGATCACCACGCTGGCGCTGATCCTGTTGTTCTGGCCGCTGTTCGGCCGACTCTTCGAGCGCGCCGGCCGGCTATGGCGCTCGGCTACAACAGCGGCCGCACGCGCGCGGCCCGATTGATCCCGCTCAAGCGTCCTTGAGCGTCCGCCCTGTCCACCGCCGGTAAACCCATTCGGCGGCGAATGACGCGGCGGCGATGATCACGAGGGCGGCGATCGCCGCCGGCTGCTCCCGGTAGATATAGACGCTGAGCACGGCGAACATGGCGAGGCACGTGAGCAGCGACAGCCACACGATCAGCGCATTCGCTCCGGTCTGCTTCAACACTCTCAGATGGCCCGCGTTCACGGCGGCATAGATCAGAAGGAAGGCGGCGCTTCCCATCATGGCGATGCCGGAGAGGTCGAAGAGCAACGTCACCGCCACCACCAGCGCGGCCGTCAGCAGCAGCCCGCCGGTGGCCTGCTTCCAGTCGGTGCGTGAAAGTCCCGGTGGCAGCTCGCCATCGCGGGCGATCATGTAGCAAACGTTGGCCGAGCCGAACAGCGTCGCGTTGATCGCGGAAGCGGTGGAGAGCAGGGCCGCGATCGCGATCAGCCGGAAACCAAATTCTCCCAGAAACGGCTTCGCCGCCTCGGCCAGCGCATAGTCCTTGGCCTGCGCGATCTCGTGATCCGACAGATTGCCGGTCACCGTAAGGGAGACCGCCAGATAGAGAATGATCACCAGGATCACGCTGGCATACAGCGCGCGCGGCAGCATTGTCCTGGGGTCGCGCATGTCCGCGGCCGCATTGGTCACAAGCCCGAAGCCCTCGTAGCCGATGAACAGCACCCCGGCCCCGAACAGCACCCACTGCGTCTCGGGCCAAAGCTCGGGCGAGAGATAGCCCGGCCGGATGAACCACAGGCCCAGCGCCGCAAACAGCACGAGAATGGCGAGCTTGACGGCGACGATGACCGTCTCCCAACGGCCCATGAGCCCGGCGCCGAACGCATTGACCGCCGTGAGAACGACGAGTGCGGCGACCGCCAAGGACTTTACCAGCAGCGGAGAATGTGCCGCGGGTACGAAGGTCGCGGCGTAGCCGCCAAAAGCGGTGGCGTAGAGCGCCAACGAAATGATGTAGCCGGCCCACATGAACAGGTTCAGCCCGCCGGCAAGAATGCCATCGCCCAGGCTCTTGACCAGGAAATGCACGGCGCCGCCCCGCGAGGGGAAGGTGGCGCCGAGCTTGGCATAGGAATAGGTCGACAGCAGCGCCACCACGCCCCCGATGGCGAACGCGAGCCACATGGCATTGCCGGCCGCCTCCGCCACCACGCCCAGGATCGAGAAAATCCCGGCCCCGACCATTCCACCGATACCGATCGAAACCGCGGCGACCATGCCGATCTGGCCGGATCCACGCGGGCCAGCGGACGAGACATTGGACGATTCGGTAGTGTTGATAGGCATGGTCCGACTCGCAGCTCTCGATTTCGCGACGATGATAACCGATAATCCCGCCGAGGTCCGGGATAGTTCATCGATTCCTCGCAGGCATAGCGACGTGGCCAAGCGCCATGACATCGAAACCGCGCTGCGCCGGCTGGCACCGCGAATACCGGCGCATGAATTCGGCGCCGTCGTCGACCACGCCCTCGACAGCGCCGGACTGAGCGTTGCCGCCCCGGAAACCGCGGCATGGTTGTCGCTCGTCGCGTATGTCCGGCACACCTTGACGGAATACGACGAACTCCTGCTCGAGAACTACGATCAGGAGAGCGCGAGGTTTTTTGTCGCCCCGGAGATATCCGCGATTCTCGAGAGCTGGGGCGTGCGGCGGCGCCTCACCCCGGAGGATTGACGCCGGCGCTCCATCCAAGGCGGACCTGCGCGCCCCCACGCCGGCGGCCGTGCGGATCGTTCAACTCACCGCCAGCGGCGCGAGCGCATCGATGTCGGTGACGACGTCGATGATCGCCGGGCGGTCGCCCTTCAAGGCCTGCGCGATGGCGGGAGCGATGTCTGCCGCCTTCTCGACCCTGATCCCGACCGCTCCCATGTCCTCGGCGATGCGCGCGAAGTTGACCTTGCTGAAGGTCCACATCTCCCGCGCCTGCTCGGTCTGGGTGCCGCCATAGACGCGGTCGAAGCCGCGTTTCGACTGGTTGCCGCTCGAATTGTTGTTGACGACGGTGACCGCGTTGATGCGCCAGCGCGCGGCGGTTTCGATCTCGGCGATGTGGTACCACAGCCCGGCGTCGCCCGTGAAGGTGATGACCGGCCGCTCGGGGCATGCGCACTTTGCCCCCAACCCTGCCGGGAAAGCCCAGCCGAGATGGCCGGCGCTGCGCATGTAGCTCTGTCGGGGACTGGTGAGGTCGTACATGCCGCCCATCCACATGCCGGCGTGGCCGGTATCGACCACGACGATGCCATCGTCCGGCACGTGTCGCGAAAGCTCCGCGCAAATGCGCTCGGGGCGCACCGGCACGGCATCGGAGGTCAGCGCCGCCCGGTATTTGTCCGCCCACTGCTTGCGGATGCTCTCCACCTCCTCGATCCAGGCCTTGCGTTTCCCGGCGCTGGCACGATCGGCTGCGGCGAGCATGCGCGCGAGCGTGACCTTGGCGTCACCATTGACGCCGGCGAGCAGCGGATAGTTGCGCCCGATCGCCTCCGGATCGATGTCGATCTGGATCGCCGGCGTGCCGATCTTCGGCACCGCCCAGAAATGCGTGGTCATGCCGCCGGTCTCGGTGCCGACGAAGCAGACGAGATCGGCGGCGTTGACCACGCGGTTTGCGCTTTCACGCGAATAGGTGCCGACGACTCCGACCGAAAGCGGATGGCTCCCCGGAATCGCGTCCTTGCCGTTGAGCGAGGTAGCGACCGGGATTTGCATCGCCTCCGCGAGCGCCATGAGTTCCGCCGATGCACCCGAGGCGCGTACGCCGCCGCCGGCTACGATGACCGGCCGTTGCGCATGCTGCAGCCGCGTGAGCGCCGCCATGACGCTCGCATCGTCCGGCGCCGGGCGGAACGGCGGAACTCGTGCGAACTGCGGCTCGCACAACGGCTCCATCTCCGCCTCCTCGGCGTCGACTTGCCCCTCGTTGCCGCGGAACTGCAGGTGCACCGGGCCGGGCGTACCCGAGGTTGCGACGCGGAACGCCTGCCGCACCATGTCGGGAAAACGCGCCACGTCGTCCACCGTGGCATTGAACTTGGTCACCGGCTCGAATGCCGGCACATCGTCGATCTCCTGGTAGACCTTGCGAAACTTGGTTTTCGGCTCGCGCCCTCCGGTCAGAGCGATCACCGGCGAGTGCGCGAGCCACGCGTCGCGCAGGCCGGCCGCCAGGTTGAGCGCACCGATCACCTGCGCCGCGCAGATTCCGGGCTTGCCCGACGCTCGCGCATAGCCGTCGGCCATATAGGCGGCGGCCTTCTCCCCGTGGACGTGCAGCCGCTTGATGTCGGTGCGGCCTTCCATCACGGCGAAGGTTTTGCGCAGCACGGCCGGCACGTGAAACACGTGGGTGACGCCGTAGCCTTTGAGCATGTCGGCGAGGCATTCCGCCCCGGACATGCGCTTTATGCCAATGTTATGGCCCTTTTCGCCGTAACCTACCGTCCTACCCACCATCCTACCCCACCAAATGCCCGCTCATGCGGGTTTGAAGCGACCCTAACCCACTCGCTATCGCAGCGAATAGCTCACCAGTGGGCTGGATGGCCCCTTTTATCGGCCTCCACAAGGAGAAGGGCGGGGGTGAACGGCTTCGCGGGCGCTACCGGAACGACAGTGGACGCCTTCGCAAGGCGCCAGTGATTCGAAGCAAGGCATTCAGGCTAGAACAATATGACAGTTTCGCATCCTCGGGAGCCCGGCCACCGCTCTCGGTTAGACATGCTCTTTTCGGCAACCTCTTAGCAGCGCCGCGCAGCTCGTTCTAGCCATCCTGCAGGCTCCGCTTCGGTCTCTCGTCCCGAACCCCGAGCCGTGGCCGGTAACGGGCCCCCCCGTTTCACTCGGTACTCCCGACCCTGGTGGGCTCAGTTTCTCTCGGCCAGGGTCACCAGCGACTTGAAACCGGCGCCAGCCTTGCCAATGGCATCGAGGATGTTGAGCAGATCGCGCGTCGCTCTAGCCCAACGGTCGAGACGCGCCATCATGGCGCACGTCGCGGCCTCAAGGCGTCGGATTTCATCACGCTTCTCGGCGGCGTGGCGGCGATGCCGGAGGAGGTCGGGATCGAATGAATACTCGCCAGTTGAGCGCTCTAACCACCGCCCGCAGGCGCGGGTAAGCGCAGGGCGATCGGGTCCCAACCGCCGGCGGCGCATAGCGGTTCATGTACTGCGACCACGAACAGTTGAATGTGATGTTGCGGCAGATGACCTGAGTGGGGCCAAGATGCAAACCAGATAGCTTTTCGAATTAGACCCTTGCACCGCCGTTCCGTTTGGCAAGCTCTTCGATCTCCGGTGGGCCCCTCGATGCGGTCATCGGGGTGGCGCCCCATCCAAGGTCAGTCCCAACAGAGCCGCCCACTCCGTCGTTATGTTCGTATTAGAGCGACCGACGTTGAAGCGGGG
Organism: uncultured Alphaproteobacteria bacterium; assembly: GCA_963739385.1. Classification (GTDB taxonomy): domain Bacteria; phylum Pseudomonadota; class Alphaproteobacteria; order Rhizobiales; family Xanthobacteraceae; genus VAZQ01. The sequence continues at coordinate 20,562 of CAVUAI010000030.1, read as the reverse complement.
TAGGCCAAGCCCGTGATTCGGCACATGTGCGTGCGCTCTATACTCCGATTGATCTATTCAATGTTTCAATTGTGTTTCGTGAGGCTCGTCGTACGAAGCATCAAATCTTACGAAAGTTTAAGCCAACATGACGAACCTCTGACCGCTATCGCTCGACGAACGCTTATCTGGCCAAATGATCGGGAGAGCTGAGCATGATGAGCGATCAAGGAATGCTACTGCGTGCGGGACCAACCGGTCCATGCTGGCTCTAGCACGAAAGGTAGGTCGTTTGCCCCGGCTATTTGCGCAATGGAGTTGATCCTGAAGGGCTTCAACTGTGACTGAAATGACCGGCAATTGTCTGTCCGGGCATCCACGGAACTGACCCGCCGGCATTAACGAGGATCCTTATCGTGAGTGAGCTACTGATCATCCTGCTGTTCCTGGTCAGCATCCTGATTACAATTTCGTCTCTCGACGACGCGTTCATCGATCTATTGGCCCTCGGAATTGTGCGCTTCCGGCTTCCGGGCTTGGTTGAGCGCGCCCATGCGATCCCCAAGACTGCAGTATTCGTCGCGAACTGGCACGAAGAGGATGTGCTTGGAAAGATGGTCGAGGGCAATCTCGCTCGAATTCAGGCCCCGGAGGTTTCATTTTTCCTCGGAGTGTACCCAAACGACACCGGGACGGTTCGCGTCGCCAAAGAGCTTGAAGCGAAGCACCCTGATCGCGTGCGGGTTATCATCAATACACTGCTTGGACCGACCTCAAAGGGTCAGATGCTCAACGAAATGTTTTCGCAGGTATTCAGCAATGACGACTGCCCAGACATGGTCGTGCTGCACGACAGTGAGGACGTTATCGATCCGCGAACATTCCAGATCTATGCTGCATACGCCTGCGAGTATGACTATGTTCAGGTGCCGGTCTTCTCGCTCAATCGAGGGAAAGGAGCCCACGTCGCGTCCACTTACATGGACGAGTTTGCAGAGCGACACACCCGGGAGATGATCGTCCGCGACGCGGTCGGCGCCTGCATTCCCTCGGCAGGAGTAGGCACCTGCATGACAAAAAAGCTCCTCAAGCACTTCCTGCAGACCCGCGGGCAGGTTCTCATGTCGGGAACGGTCACGGAGGATTACATCCTCGGCGTAGAGGCGAAGCGTGAGGGCTTCAAGTGCGCATTCGCCGCCGTTTCAGCCAATGCAGAGGAAGGCCTCGACTTCGTCGCCACCCGCGAGTTCTTCCCCAAGACACTTGAGGCTTCGATCAAGCAAAAGTCCCGCTGGGTTTATGGCACCAACTTCGAGGCGATGTGCAAACTTGGCTGGAAGGGGGGCCCATGGGACTTCTACTTTTTTGTACGCGACCGCAAAGGCCTGATTACGAACTTTCTGCCGCCGCTCTCCCTCGCTTTGCTCGGCCTTCTTGTCCTTGGCTATCTCGATTTTTCAGAGATGCCGCTCGAGCCGGCCTTCGTTCTGTCAATGTGGGCCAATCTGATCGCACTGATCGTCCGCTACATCGTCCGCGTCGCCGCCTGTCGCAAAGTCTACGGCGTGTTGGACTGGTTCGGGGTAGCGGTGAGATGGCCCCTTGCCCTCTACATTAACATGGTCGCGGTCTTTCGAGCGTGGAAGACGTACCTCGGCGAATCAGAATTCGCAACCAAGCCAGTCGTCTGGTCAAAAACCGTCCACGAGCTTCCCGACAATTTTGCGAACGCAGTTCGATAATTTGAGGAGACACATATGCGGATTTCTAGTTGCTTTGGCACTCGCCCTGAGATCATCAAATTTGCACGGGTGGCGACGATCGTTCTGCCGGCCCATCTGAATCCGCAGGTACGAGGCGATCTCGCTGCCGAATAGCTGAATGCCAGTAGAACGGAAAAGCGATGAGCAAGGAACTTCAAGCGAGCAAACTAGGCTGGAAGAAACTGCGGAGGGTGGTGCTCACCACGATGCTCCTCGGCGGAGTTGGTGCGGCAGTGGCGTATGTCCTATCCGGCGACTCGGTGCTCCTGAGCGCCGATGGCATCGTGACACGCCAGCGCGTTGCAGTCGCTGCGCCTTGGCAGGACGCGCGCGTCCGCGATGTATACGTCCGGCCGGGTGACAAGATTGAGGCGGGCCAGAAGATAGCGACTGTTGAATCGGCTACGATGTTGCGATCTCTCGCAGAGCTCGCGGCAGAAAAGGCGCGTATCAGCAGTCGAATCGCTCAGCTTGCTGCTCGCAAAGGCGTGGTGACCACGCTGATGCCGCTCGCCGAACAGAACGTCACGCAGACTGAAGGCTTCCTGAATGTACTTCAGAAGGCCGGCACCAATGGCTTGACGGTAAGTAAAAACCTTCAAGAAATGACAAGTGCGAGCGTGCAGGCATCGGAGCGACACTTATCCCTCAAGGCTGAGCAAGGTTCGCTGGAAATCGAGGTGGATGCTAACAAGAAGGCTTTCGACCAGGTGTCGGCAGCTTATGATGATCTTCAGAAGGCCTACAATAATGGCGCGCTTTATGCTCCCGTCAGCGGCTATATCGGCGCCAACGTGGCCACGGTTGGTGAGGTCCTGAGCGGAGGTAAGGACCGCATCGCGAATATCTACACGGGGCCCAGCTTCGTCCTCGCTTATATCCCGGAGAGCTACTTGTTTGATGTTGATGTGGGGCAGAAGGTCGCCGTGAAAGCACGCGGGCAGACGGTTGCCGGGTACATTGAAAAGGTTTTGCCGGTGACTGAGGCGTTACCGCCGGAGTTTCAGCTGCCAAACAAGACGCGCGGGCGGGGACAATTGGTGCAGGTGGCGCTCCCGGACGGCAACGTCTTCGCAATCGACCAGAAGAGCCAGATCACCAATTGCTATCTCCAGAACTGCAGAACGGGCTTGTTCGAAGCGATGAGGGCTGGTATCCCGGCAATGAAAAATTTCGCCAATGCAGTCGGTGAGATAGGCGACCGGGCGAAGAGGTGGATCACAGCTTCTGCCGAAGTTGCGAGCGGTGAAGGTCCTCTCGCGCTGCCTCGTGCCGTACTATGATGTGCGCGCACGAGAGCTAGGCGTGCAAGATGGCTGGCTCTTTGATCAAAAACCGTCGAAAGCAAAGGCTGTGGGCAGCGTAGACAGGACTGACTTTCGCCGCCTTTGACGCATTGCCTGTGTTTGCGCGGGGCAGCCAGCCCGCGTCACTACCAGCGGGGCGGCGGGCTTCCTTTCAGGCTTCCACGGGAGGCCCGCCGTTCTTCCGATGCCGTCCTTTTCTGTGGATTGTCCCACGCACGTCACCGCGTCGTCATCCAGCACGACGATAGGTGCAGGATCCCTAAGCTGACCCCCTTAGCCCCGCTCGCCGGCGGGGCTTTCTTTTTCGATTGCTCCCTCGGAGCCAGGGGAATTTACGGCCTTGTTATCGAGTCTAGTTGGGATGGCACGATGGATGGGGCACGGATGATCGGTTCAGACGATTATATCGAATTGGCGCAGCGATGCGCGCAACTCGCCGTTGCATGTTCTGTTCCCTCTCTATCCGAAGCGCTGATGAAGCTTGCTGGTGATTACTTGGCGCAGAGCCACAAGCAGTTAGCCGGTGAGCTTAAGTTTCACCAACAGCCCGATCCACTTGGCTTCGGTGACTAGCCGCGGGAACGCTGCCGCGTTTGGCGCGTTGAAGACACGTACCCCTCCCCCCTTGCGGGGTATGCGTAAGAGCGAGTGCAGAGCCCCGCACCCTCAAGGCGGGGTTCTGCTTGTGGAGGGGCCTAGCCGGCATCGTTAGTCAGAGACTGTCGACCTGCAAGACGCTGACGGTCCTGGCCTGAATGTCCCGCTTGAGCCAACCGCTCCAGTTCGGCCTGCTCCTCGGCTATCCGCCTATGGAGATACTGGCGCTCAAGATCGGTCAGCGGGGTTGAGAGCAGGCGGCTATAACGTCGAATATTGCGCCGATGGGTTTGCATCCTGGCGGTCGTATAGTCGATTTTCATCATCTCTCTCCCTGCGAGATGGGTTGGACATGTCCGGCGTAATGGAAGTTCCGCACGGCGAGGTAGATTAGGAAACGGGGATTTCAAGATCAATACGGTGCGGTAAGACTCGGATTCAGCGGCAGGTGCGGCTATCTTGTCCCGGCATGTTGTTGCGTACCCGCCCGGTCCCTTCCGGCTTCATCGAACCCTGCCTGCCTTCCCCCGCCGATCGCCCGCCGACCGGCCCGGATTGGATTCACGAGATCAAGCACGACGGCTATCGGTTGATGGCGCGGCGCGATCCGATCGGCATCCGGCTGTTGACTCGGAACGGCCACGACTGGGCACCTCGGTATCCGTTGATTGTTGAGGCGATGAACCAGCTCAAGGCGCGGTCCTGCCTGATCGACGGCGAGGCCGTCGCCTGTGACGACAATGGGCTGGCTGTTTTCGAGCGTCTGCGGCGCAAGCGCGAGGGACGGCACGTTTTTCTCTACGCCTTCGACCTGTTGGAGCTTGATGGCACGGACCTACGGCGCGAACCGATCGAGACGCGCAAGGCGACGCTCGCGAGTTTGCTGCGCGGACATCTGCCGGGCTTGCGCCTGAATGAGCACCTGACCCATCCCGGCGACGTTGTCTTCCGACATGCCTGCAAGATGGGGCTAGAAGGCATCGTTTCGAAGCGTCTCGGCTCGCGCTACCGCTCAGGCAGGTCGCCTGATTGGCTCAAGTTCAAGAACCCGGAGGCGCCAGCTGTGAAGCGCGAGGCGGAAGAGGATTGGGGGCGGTGAAAAAGCTTTTCTACGTGCGGCGGCATAAGTGCGCGGACGGCTCATTTGAATGGCACGTCCTGAATGGCCATACGCTGCGGCGTGTAGGCAAACCCTTTCCGACGAAAGCGAAGGCCGAAGCGAAGCGGGCCAGTTTGCAGGCGAAGCTCGATTTGGCCAAGGCACTAGTCCTCAGGCGAACGCCGAAAGGTTGAGTGCGTGACCGTCCTGACCCTGCGGCGTGACCGCTACCAGTTCGTGGTGACGGGGCCCGACATCGAGCCGATGACGTTCAAGACCCGGCACGAGGCGCGCGAGTGGTGCCGCCAGCATTTTCACGGCTCGCCGATCCGCGAGGAAGGCCCCGGCGGGAGACGCCCGCCGCCAAAGGCTGAAAAAGACTGCTAGAGCGACGACAGGCGCTGGCTGCGTTCGATCGGTGAGGGGTATCCCACATGGACAAGGAGACCATCCAGCAGATCGCGGCAGAGGTCGCCGCCCGGTTGCCGTTCGGTGACCGTTACTGGCTCTTCTTGCTCGTTAACGCTGGTGTCATGGCTGTGGTGGGTGCTGTCGCGGCATTAGGCACTTCGTATTTCAAGACCAGAGGACAGAACCTCGCCACCAAAACACGACTTCAACGAACTGCTGAAGCAGCAGAAGGACACCGCCGACGCGGTCAAGACGATCAAATCCGATGTTGGTCAACGCGTCTGGGCTCAGCGTGAACGAACTACCCTCCGCCGGATCAAGCTCGAGGCGCTGCTGGAGAAGATGCACGAGTGCGAAGAGTATCTAGATCGGCGGCGTGACCGCGCTCAGGAGGGTATGGCTTGGACGCCAGAGCGCGACCCTGTTAGCGAGTTTGATGTGCTGGCGCCTATGTTCCCCGAGTTGGGGAATGAGGCTCGTCGCTTCAGTCTCATCTGCTCAAGGCTGCTCCTCCTATCTAGTACGCTTGCGAACGAACTCATAAAAAGTCGTGATGATCAGACAGCGCATCATGAACGTGGACGAAAAAGACGCGCCGCCGTGACTACCAAGGACGCCACGGCAGCGCGCCAGTAGCGCACACGATCGAGCGCGGCGGGGTTCGCGACCGCCGCCAGTGGGGACACTTATTCGACCGATGCGCTAGAGGTTGGCCGCGCCGACCCGGGAATCGACGCGGCCAGGCGACCTCGAAATCACCGGCTGTGTGTGAAGCAACTCACGCCGGCCGTAGTAGTGCGCACGGCATACTCCCCAGCAGATACAGCGTCAGACGAAGAGAACATGTCGAACAACATGCTGTTCAACATCGCTGTTGTGCTCGTATTGGGTCTCGGAGCGGCTCTCATCGCTGCGCTTATGGTGTAGCTGCAAACGTTATCCGCCGCGGGCGATTTGAGCCGACGCACCCTGCGTCAGGTGACGCACCTATCCTTCACTCCGATCCTCCACAGCCACAGCGGCAGTCGGATCCTCCAGCTTACGGGCTACTGCGAGGGCTACTCCAGGTTGGAAAAACCCGCTGGCCTCATCCGCATGCAGCGCGTCTATGACAACCTTACGGCTCAAGAAACTAATTAAGTCGCGTGCGGTGGCGGCATCGCCAAAGTCTTTCAACCCCAACATTGCCCTGTGCTCTTGGGGGCCGTGATTGCGCACCGCATGCGCAATGATCTCAAAGTCCTTGGGCGTTAGACGGCGCAGGCAACTCAATAAATTCTTACCCATGACGTCACCCGGCCTGCCCCTACTGCTGCGTCAGCGCCTTGATGCGCAGCCCCGGGCTACGCGCCAGTAGCAGCGTGCGCCCGGCTGCTTTCAGCTTATCGCAGAACCGCTCAGCGCACGCCTTGCAACACTTCATAGCGCCGCCAACGGGCTAGGAAAAAGCCGGTTAGTGGTGGCCGCGAAGGGGATTGGACCCGCCAAGCGAAAAAGCGTACGAAATCTGTTGGCTCACAGTGGGCACTTTCTACTCTGAATGGGCCTCTGAAAACGCGGCTCGTTCCTGCGGAGGGTGAGATGTCTGACCTTTCAACTCGCATACTTAATGCGCTCGATGAGGCGGTTGCGCAGGAAGTCGGTGCTCGGCTTCGTCAGGCGGCACAGAATGTTCCCACGGGTAGTGCTCGGCCAACCTTGCCGGCTCAGTTCGAGGAGAGCTTGAAAAGGCTGAAAGCGCTATACACTCAGGTAAAAGCAATTGTCGACAGGACCTTCGGGGATCCAGTAGTTGCCGCGACTTCGACTAGCGCAGCACAAACCTTGCGTGCGCTTCCGAGCTCGCCCGCCCTGGAGACGCTCGAGGTCCAAGCTTTGCAAGGAACATCCCGCTTGGCCGCTACAAAGCCAAGATCAAAGCGCCGTAAAGTCAAGCGGTGAACCTTTTGACCTCTGTCGGGTTGATCGACAGGCCGGGCATCCGACGTCGGGGGACGGCCCATAAAACGGTCTGGAAACAGGTGACCGCGAAGGGTTCGGTCAAGGACCCTCGCGCTGATATAACACCGTTGGGTGTGGACCCTCGATGACGGTAACTGTCAGAGAGGCGTAAACGTCGCACACGACCCCCCAGCTTGACGTTAGCTTGATGGGAAAATCGCGCGACCCAGGAGTGGTCGGTAGATTTGGGAAGTCCTGAACGAGTCGCATCCATTCTCCGTCGTCATAACCATTAGCCGAATTCGACGGGTTGACCGTCCGAGCCGCGCCCTTCGTCGCCGCCATATTCTTTCGCCTCTTCGAAATGTACCCCCCAGACGGAAATACTGACGGGGTAATCATCGTCCTTTGCGTAAAAGACAACGCGAAGAAAGTCTGGAACACCTTCTGCACTTATATACGAAGATGAGAATTCGCGACCAAAGAGAACAGCCCCGGTGTCGAGGTCGCCGATTCCCCATGTCACTGAGCCGATCTCCGTGCTTTTACCCGCGGTTGGCGACCATCAGCTCCTGTCTTTCTTAAACAAGCCGAACCGCATAAACACTTCTCCTGTGCCGCCTGGGTCTCCGCAGTCAAAAATGACGACCTTGTCGAGCGTAGCGATTGCCTTTCGGCTTTTCGTCGTGAACGTTCCAAACGCCTCCGCCATGCAATTCGATATGTCGTGAGTTGAGATGCGAAAGCGCAGCATCGTCCCTTGTTTGAGAAAATTGAACCCTACCTCAAAAGAGGAGCCCATGGGGGGAGACCCCCAGCTTCAAGGTTGCTGACGATCAGATTTGCAGGCGTTAGATCCTGCTCGGGCTTGTTTTGAGGGTGGGCGGTAAAAATTTCCACCAGCGGAATGGTATTTTTCAATGAACTTATCTTGAAACGACAATCTTCGAAACCCGGGATCACTTCGACCCAAAATGTTTGAGGCACAAAGTTAGGATCAGCTGAGCCGATATCAGACATCTCTCGCCTGCCTGTGTTTGGCGTCGAAACTTAGCACCCCGAAGAACTTCGAGCGTTGCGGACGCCCACGAAACACCCACTAATTGCACGGATGTGAAGCTGCGATATGTGACGTACCTCACAGAAATCGCGCGACGCAGAACGCGTGTGTGATTTGAAGCGTAGGCTTAAGGTCGTAGGCATTAATCGATATTTTTCTCCCTCGATTTGGTGCCGTAACTTGTTCTGCACACTGGTGGTGTCGGGACGTCCCATTCGAAATACGAGTAGAACTCCTCTCGCATTAGCGGGCAGCAACCATCCGCGCCCAGCATTGCTTTCGTCGGTTCCCGTCCGACAGGCAACCTAACCTCCAAGGTTCCGGCCGTCCCCCCCAAGTTCGGCCGGGGCTTTTTCTGTTGTGCTGCGGCCCAAGGCGCAGGGGCGGATTAAACTCAATCGGGCTTGGTCCCAGAAAACGGCTGGCAACGGTGACGCGTGGGATAAGGGCACCACCCCTATTCGCGCAGGGCAAACCAGCGTATTCTGTGTTCTAATAAATTACGTCGCTCGTACACTGGGAGGCTCTCATGGCCGGAAATGAGGTGGCGGCGTCGTTCCGTTGGACCGATAGTCAACTTGCGCATTTGCGTTTTTCGAGAAATGGTAGACGGATTACTTTTAGGGAACATAAGATTAATCTGAAGTTCAAGGACCCGCGGGAAAACGGAGAAATTGAGAAGATTCTCTTGGATCCTCAATACCGCCCAGGTGATGCGTCTAATGCTGACTTCTGGGTCGAAACAACCATCACCTCACCAGTATCCCATAAAAAAGTAAGCGAAACCGCCCTATGTTATTGGAACAATGCTAAGAGTATTGCAGTAGGCAGCATTGAGGACGACGGCGGTCGGCTTGTCATTGTGGCGGAAAGCGTCACCAAAGCACTAAAGACTTCAAAGTTTTCATTTCTCGTAGTGCGCATGTCTGGGTATTCTGGCTTCCGAATTGCTCAGGACGTTCCTGTCGGACACGAGTGACCAGGAACTTATTGGCATTGAAGTAAAATTGAAGACCTCTACGCCGGTTTTGTCTTCAATCTCATTCTGAGTGCCGACTGTGCCTTGAAGCCAGCTTCCTAGAACGCCGGTGTATCGTGCTGCTGAAGGGGATAGCGAATCTTTCTGGCAGCCGAGTGCACCCGAAAGCCGGCATGATCGCCATCATCGACGGTAAGATCAGTATGGCTTCCGCGGCACCCGCGCTGTTGTCCGGCCTTGATCTTGGCGGGCGGCGGTCTCCTTGGTTGGTGGCGACGCCGCAAGGAGCCAATGGTGTAAAAAGCCCTGCCCAATAAAGGGCAGGGCAAGGTATCGCCGAATGGCCTTCTCGCGAAGGCCGCACACATTGGCCTTGAATTAACCGCCGCATGCCAACCGAACTTTGTCGCTTAACCCCCGTTTGGGAGTTGAGCTAAGCTCGGATTGTTGAGCGCGAGGCCGAAAAGGAATTAGGACCGATGCCGCTGGGGAAAGCGCCCGCCGCGCGGTTCGAGATTTCCATCGACGGAGTGCCGCGCTCGCATCGTGACCAGCGCGACATGGCCATCGAGGCCGCCGCGCAGCTCATGCTCCCACATCCGAACACGCCGTCGCGGTGAAGGACCTGCAGAGCGACGAGGTGACTGCGATTGATTACAAGAGCGGCCTGCGGCTGCGCTGATGTTCAATCTGAGCGACGATCGGCGCCAGCGGCTCGTGATCAGGAGCGGGATTAATCCAAAGCAATCTGCCGCAAGCCCCCGTTTCGTTCGAGAACCTCGGCGGCACTTTCAAGTGATGCCTGAAAGGCTGCAAGTGCTGTTAGATTTTGAAAATCCTCGGCCCTCTTTTTCAAAAGTTCGCTTTCGATTTGATCCGCACGCGCACGATACTTATCGAGTGCCGTCGACATATGGACGAACGACCGCAAAAACCTCAAGGTTTCCAGAACTGTTGTGCAGAGTCAGCAAAGATGTCCTTTGACTGCTCCAGGGTTCCCGGCCGAGATCATACCTCTCGTGCGCAAAATTCGCATTGAGGGCACGACTAGGCTTCGGCAATAGCAGATCGGTGGTGAGTTCGCCTCGCACGCAACGGCCAGGGCGACTTCACCAAGATGGAGCTAAAAAGGCCGGCGTGACTCTGCGAGACCGCTGGTGATTGTTTACTGGCCGCGACCTCGGAGCCTTCGGCGTCATTCTTCCAATGCTGACGCTTCTCGGACAACTTTCGCGCCACGCGCGCTCCGCCTCTGCTGCCCTGTAGGTCTTTGGGTCATCGGGGAAACCGGCTTGCAACGCCAGAAATCGCTCGTAGACCCCGTTAAATCCCAATGCTTCGGTTTCCTGTGAGTATCGATCCCACAGATGACCGGCCAAGACGAGAATCAGAACACTGGTGAGCGCAAGGACTGTTGAACTAAACAGACTAAGCAGAGTACGTCCAACCATACCCTCGTCTCCATGGTTGCTGATCAAATAAAAGCAGGTGCCTGCAGCTCCAATGTGCTGCTCCATCAAACCCTTTAGGAACCCGTTGCCCGGCTGCGTGCGGACACAAAACGAAGGACATTAGGATCGATGGGTGACGCCCAGGGAACGGCACAGCCTTTTCCGCATTGGCGCCTTCGTAGCGGCCCGTGATCGTCGCCCATCGATCAATGTCGGGATGTCGCCCCCCAACACTTCTCACGCCTTACTGAGGTAAACCTTCCACATGATGTCGCCGCCAATGTGACTTCTTGGGCTCGCTTCCGTTTTTTTGTGATGTGTGCTGCGGGGGCAACACCTTTCGCTGGGAAAGTCTGCAAGAGTCGCAGACGTCTCTAGGAATCACAGGGCTCACTCGGCAGACCGTCTACAAGATCAAGGATGATCCGGCGGGCGCTGAAGCTGCTTTGGCGACCTGGGGAATGTAAGAGGGGGACCTCGCTTCACACAAAGACGTGTGTGCAGCAATAAGACTCTGGACACCATAAATTACAGAGTAACCCTCCATGGCAGCGCTTTCGCGCTAAGGTCTTCTCCTCGGGAGGCCCTCATGGTCCAGCACGGTGCATTGTCGAAATCACATGTGCATCACATGCTTCGGTCAAAGGACGCGCGCGTCCGCCGCGCTGCCTTCACACTCCTTGAGGCCAGCAATCCCAGGCTTAGGAGAGATGGTGAGCTTTTCATGGAGGTTACGCGTTTCATTTGGGCGGCCAATCCAAGCTACGATGTCTATCAAGAGTTCTACAAGCGGCACCGTCAGGCCCGCTATAAAGTCCACGAGCTTATTAGCGCCCGTCTTCAGATAGAAAAGCAGGAGAGGCACAGCACCGCTACGAACCGTGTCACCGACAACTCACGCCTCTACAAGGGCGGATTCTTCAGGCGACTGTTTAGGCGTCGCTTTAGTCTTGGGCAAAGCGCGCGGTGCGAGGCTCAGCAATCCTAAGCTGGTAAGAGCACGCTACCCCACACGCCGTTGCCCAAGACCTACAGCAGCCCCCTCGCCGTTGTCGTTTGATTTCGCCTCCAGAGGTGTGCAGTCGCACAGACGCCCAACGCCCACCGCAACCTCCAAAGGACGCCCGCGACAGTAGCAATGGCCAGTCTCCCACAACGTTATGGGGTTGCTGCCGCAATGTCTGGCGCCTGACGGAATTAAGGGGAGACGCTCTAAGCCGTCGAAGCCGCCTTGTCGGAAGCTTTTGCGTTTTGTTGGTTGCTCGCGGGGTGCCATTGGGCCATGGCGTCCACGATGATCTTGGTGGTGACCGAAGCCATCTGAGCGAGGTCCGTAAAACGAACCACCTCTTGCTCAACTCGCTCTAACTCGGATTGCAACAATTCCTTCGCCAACTGCAACTCAGCAAACAGCCGGTCGATTTCTTCAATCGAGGCGGCTCCGATTTTCTGGATGAGCGGCACAATCTCAGTGGGCGTTTCTGTCAACGGCGCAAGCGCCGCATGAGGTAGATCGCAAATCTCCCCTTGAACAGTCAAATTTGCTGCTACTGCCTGGAAATTCGACATCTCAAGTTTCATAGCATTCCATCCCTTCCCACAGTTGGTGTCAGGAAGGTTAATTTGGTGTGAACGACCGCATCACTTGCCAACCCATCTGGTTGGTATTTACACGCTGCCAACAATTGCGGTCGCGTAACGACTTGTTAACGGTTGCGGAGAAAACATGGCAGGCAATTTTCAGCGCAACACACGGGTAGCGCCATGCACACGCCAAGCAGCGCAGCCAGAGCCACGGGCGTCGCCAAGTCCACGATCTACAGGGCGATCAAGACCGGTCGGCTTCCTGCTCATCAACTGCACAACGGCAAATACGCCATCTATCCCGCTGAGTTGCGTCGCCTGTTTCCATCGGCCCCGCCGTTCGCGAGAGCAGCGGGTCTGGCGAGCGCGAACAGCGCCAGCTTTCCGGTATGAAATGTCGGTTGAGCGCCATCGGGCACTGCAGGGCGCAGCGCTGGCATTGCGCACGCCAAGGCCCATCGGCACGAAGGCCTATAGGGGTCGCAAGCCAAGCTATAGCCGCAAACAGTTAGAGAGCGCGCACGCGATGCTCGGAAAGTCCGCAGGGGTCGGTGAGGTCGCCAAGGTCCACTGGGCCACCCGGCAGATGGTTTATAGGATCAAGGATGATGTCCGGTAGGAGCTGAAGCGGGTTTGGCGTCCTGGGGCATTTAACCTAAGCACCGGCACGTCCCACCATATGCATCAGCTTACCCGCGCTGCGAAAGCTGTGGCCCCATTGCAACACTCATAGGATTTTTTATCAGCGCCCCATTGAGGGGCGAATTTCGTGGTCGGATGACAGACGCCGGCGATTTGGGGGACAGTCGTGAGCAATGCCGACTTGAAGCGTCAAACGCCGGCGACAGGGGCCAGAAAAGAAGTCTTCGCTGCCAACGATGTCCGCACCCTCATTGCGAACAATCTGCGTAGTCTCATTTGTCGATGCGTGGCATGCCAACGGCCGGTTGACCTTCGGGTATATGCTGACTACGCGACGCTAGCCCGCATTAGCTCCAATTCAGTGCGTTTTAGATGCCCGCATTGTAGCGTGGAACATGAGACCAAGATGGGAGCGGTTTGCCCCGAGGTTCTTTTGCTCGAACGCACCAAGCGAAACGCACGAGGCATCAGCACGCCGCTCAGTGGTGAGCCACCTGTTGGCACCGGCTATTCTTCCCGCGCGTCGCTTCTCTCACGCTGCTCGGAGCCTGGGTTCTTGCTGTCACCCGGCGTCGGCGCGCCGGCTGGCATCGTCATGCCACGGTCGTTCGTTGTCACGGGCGCGCGCTTCGGCGCCTCGTAGTTCATCTCGCCCGGCGCCCTCGAACTCGGCCCCGTCCCAACGCTGGCGGGATCATCGCGTTGCTGTGATGGCTGTTGAGCCTGAGCCATCGCCGCTGTAACGGGGAGACAAAGCGCTGCGACGAGGACGAATGAACGGATGTTGAGGGCCATGAGATGATCCTGCTGTGCTGGTGACTGGACAGTGGGTGAGACGGCCTGTGCCGCTGGTGCGTCCATCGCTCACCACTTCAGACGCGAAGGAGTGTGCGCCGCCTCAGCCACCAAAACAACGCACGTCGTCGTCAATTGATCCGACACGGTCGCTCTGCTCGCCCAGGAGGGTACTGGGATGCGCATCTTAGGGGATCATCCCCAGCGGACCTGCACCAAGGAGGAGCCAATCCGTCACCACGCCGGCCGCGCGGTGAGCCGGTAGTGAGCGCGATAGCCCTCCACCAGACCCTGGCGGCACAAAGACGGTGAGAACGCGTGAAGATTGCCCGATGGGGTATGGGCGATTTCTCACGCGCTCGCCTCAAGATTTCAGACACCGCCGCCCAATACCGCTCCACATCGCCTAACGATGAGAGTGTCTGTATGAACAGCACCTAAAACACTTCGGGGCAGCGAACTCATGTTGTCCCAATCCCGGCATATCGTTGTGCTCGCATGCAACGCGAGCTGACCGACAAGGAGGGACGTCATGCCGCTGAAACCTGAGCAGCTTCCCCTCGTGACGCTGGGCGAACTCACGCAGGCAATGTCGGGCCGGGAAGGTGATCGGGATTACCTGATGGCGAAGGCAGAAATGCTGCGACGGCAGACCCAAGCCCAGCTTGATGCCTGCGCAGCACAGCAGAGAGCCTGCGCGTCCTTAGAGAGGAATGCGAGCTTCATGCTTTATTGCGCAATCGCCTCGGCGGTTTCGGCCTTCGCAATCGCAGTGGCAATGGGCATTGCGCTCTACACGTTCTTCAGCTCATTGATAGTGGAATAGCCGGGGGGACGCTTGGGCTATTTCTGATCACTTGCCCCACTATTTCATGGAGTAGCCCCGCGCCGGCTGTCCTCAACAATGCTCGCGCCCTTCCGCAATGTGATCGCCGCGTGGGGCCAACGCTCGCAGGCGGCTCGATATGCGCCCCGAGCCACGATGAGGTTCTCAACGCCAGCAAGATGCTCAAGGACGCTCCCGCCATCGTCCGTCCATATGTCCACGCGAAACGGAAAATAGGTTCGTGTGGTCTTGTCAGCGGCGGCGGCAACACCAGTGGAATGGCCCCGCCTGCGTTCTAGGAATTTCTTGAACCAGTCAGTGGCGCCGGCGCCCGATGCCGGAGGAAGATTGCTCAGACCTCCATCGAACTTGGTGTGTTGCAGGTCGGCAGCATCCGACCGCAGGCGTTCAATTTCAGCAGGGGCATCGCGCAGCGCGTTGGATGTCTCGCGGTGCCGGCCGTTATCGGATCGCAGGCGTTCAATCTCAGAATGGGCTTGGTACAGCGCGTTGGCAGCCGCGCGATGTAAATCGACGTGGATCGGCTCGCCTTCCATGATTTCAAGGATCGCCGCTAACTCATCTAGCCTCTGACAAAGGTCCTTAAGCGCCCCCAGGTCCATTCCGCGCCCCCTTCGCCCATCTCAAGGGCGACCAAGCTCGTCCCAGCATGCGTGCGCGAACCTGTGCCAACATCTTGGCGTTCGGAAGGCGTCCACTGCTGTGGGTCGTTGGATTGCTGAGTGGTACTTGAAGGTGCTCCGGGCGCTTTGTTCGGTGCCCGGGAGCACAAGCGCGGCGCACACCGTCCCCGATCATTGTATGGTGCTGGGAATGCCCAAGCGTCCCACAACGCCCCACCGTAGCCTCGGGGCCTTTATCGCCTCCGAGCGTCTCCGTGCGGGCTTAACGCAGCAGGAAGTTGTCGCTGCCCTTGACCAGCCGCAACAGTGGTTGTCGCGGATTGAGCGTGGTAGTCGCCAGCGTGTGGATGTGGTCGAACTGCTCGTCCTTGCTGACGTGATCGGCTTCGACGCCGTCAAGGCGCTTAGGGTTCTCCAGCGCTCTCCACAGCGGCGGCAGTGGCTATCAGCCCGAAGATGAGCGCAACCACTGCTACAGAGTGTCGTTGGTAGTCCGGTTGGGGAACTACGTCGTGTTCCGCTTAGTTATTTCCATGGTGGATGGAAACCGACCATGGGCACCGCCGAGGACTGTGAAGGCTACGCGCGGGATTGTGTCTGGTACGGCCAGCAGACGGACGATCCCGTGCTGCGAAATCGGCTCTTCAACATGGCCCTTAACTGGAGAGCGGCCGCCATCGCCATGGACAAGCGCTTCAACGCTGCACCCGTTGGGCCACGGGACCGCGCCCAGGTTTAGCAATCCGTACCCGGCCACTGTCACATAGAGGGCGTGGTGCGCCAGCGCAGTCAGCGAGACCGGAGGTTCAATGAACCTTCATCTCATAGGACGAGGGGCTTTCGTTGCGATGGTCGTCATCGCCATCCTTGCCACTGCTTACGGGTTTGGACCACGTTGTTCGGAGAAT
Source organism: uncultured Alphaproteobacteria bacterium (assembly GCA_963739385.1). GTDB lineage: Bacteria > Pseudomonadota > Alphaproteobacteria > Rhizobiales > Xanthobacteraceae > VAZQ01. Next base: position 4,576 of record CAVUAI010000030.1, on the reverse strand, counting down.
GCCCGAGCGCAGCTATTGGTGAACGGATACTGCTATTTGGGTGTCCGTCGCCCCCCGGTCGTTCCCCCTCACAGCCCAAGCCCTGGTCCAGTTCTTCCGCCAATCCGCTAAGGACGCGCTCCATTGGAACCCACCGGTCATGACCGCGCCCGGAGCCCACTTACTTGAGTTTAGGGCGATTACCGCCGCGAACGTCTCTGAACTCCTTCGGCCCCTTTATGAGCCGTCGTTTGCGGCGTTGCCGTTCTTCGTCAGGTGCTGATGGGTCAATCAGACGATCTATTTCTTGGGACGCCATCTCTGATGCTTTCGCAGCCTTCTTGGTGTGCAAGACAGGCCGGGAAGCGCTGGGTGCGTGCAACGTCACCAGGATTGACTTGCACTCTTCGCAAATGATGTCAGCCGCATCGTGGTCGTTTTTGTCGTTCGCCTTCATCACGTCGAGGATCACCGGCTGGACCTTCTGGCAGGTGTCGCACCACGCGCGGGGGAAGCGCTCCAGTAGGTCCATGATCTACTCCAGTCCTTCACAGCCAACACGCGCGGCAGCTTATTGTTGCCGCACCGTTGGGCCGTTCAGTCACAGAAACGCGGTGAGGTCGAGGACCCCGTCCAAGAACAGCGCCCTATGCAATTGACTGGTCACACTCTCCACGTCGAGTTGGGCGCGGATAAGCTCATACGCGCGCTGCCAGTGATGGAGGGTAGGTGAACCTGCCGGGTCAACGCCGCCGCGCCGGCCTTTTGCAAGAGTAGCCGACTAGTGTGCTGCCAGTGGGTGCGCAAATGTCGGCCAGGCCGGCGCGGCGGTTCGCATTTGGGGTTGCGCGCAAGAGCCCCTGGCCCTACGGATGCCAACGGCGGGCGCCACCCGGTGAAGCGCATCATCATTCGTGGTTTGCGGCCCGCCTGAAGAAACAGAATCCGCGCGCTCAAGCAGGGCGGTGAAGCTGCCCGGGCTGTTCGAGGTGCCACGCCATTCCGGAGTGCGGACTTTGCTCGCTTCGTATAGGCCGCGCCGGACACCGTCGGCGTCGAAGTCCTTGGTGTAGACCGGCGTACCAGGCTGCTGCCGCCAGGACTCGTCCAGACCGCCGGCATCGACACCATCAAAGCCCAGTTCTTCGACGAGCTTCAGAACGACGGCCTTGGCTGCGTCGTCATCGCCCGCAACTGGCAAGGCGATGCGCCCGGGCGCGCCTGCCGGCCGGCCCAATTCGAAAAGGTGTCGGGCGTAAATGTTATTGAACGCTTTGATCACCGGCCGGCCAAGCTGCTGCTCGACCCACCGGCTCTCCGGCAGGCCCGCCTCGATCGCCTCGATGCGGCCGTCGCGTTGGCGTGGGTAATAGTTGCCGGTATCGACTACGACCACCCCGTCCGACATATCTGCGAACAAACCGGCCGGGAGGTTCGGAATATTCTTTTGAGGAATGGTAACCACGACGAGACCCACGCCGCGAACGGCTTCGGCGACCGAGACAGCGGTCGCGCCGGTTTCGGCGGCCAATTCGGAGAGCGTTTCGGGACCTCGCGAGTTTGCTACAAAAACCTCGTGTCCCAGCGCGGTAAGGCGACGGGTCAGCGTGCCGCCAATTTGGCCTGCGCCGATGATGCCAATCTTCATGTTCGCATCCTACGGGTGGATCGCGGAAGCCACGAATGGATTGCAGAAGCCGATGTCGGCCTCAAGCGGATCCCAGTTCGGTAATATATGGTCCTCAATTTCTACCGGGAAAGACCCGCGCAGTCCCACATGAATTTGAAGCCCGAACGAGCGCGAGTCCCCTGTTCGCTGTGATCCGTGCTCGTAACCGCTAAAGAGAACAAGCCGCAGGTGTCAGTCGGTGTGGTCTAGTTGCACGGTAGGGATTGCCCAATGCTAGAACGCCTACAAAATGCGGGATGGATTGTGGCCTTTGTCGCTCTATGTGCGGTTTGGGGCTATGAGGTGATGAATGCTTCACAGAAATCTCGAGCACACGATCGCACGGGCATTTGGATTTGCCCCATCCTAGGAAAATGCGGTCCTGCAGGAACGCCAGGACTTGGCAGATGGTAAGTCGCCGTTGCGGCGTCGAGTTCGCAAGCCGTGTAAGCTAAGGAAAGTCCCCGCATGAGTTGCGCAAGCGCCGTTCTGCACCCGGGCATGCCGATCACCACTCACGGGCATCGACATAGAAAGAAGCAAGCGGCGGGATGATTGGCCAGGGCTCGCCTGCCGATTGGGTTTGGTGTGTGTGGCATACTTCGCGTGCCCCAGGCGCCAACTCCAGAATGTTCACGATGGTCTGGGTGGTCCATCTTGCTGGCGCAATGACTTGCGTTCAATTCCCGCTTGCTGTGCATAGGCGGCGCTTGTTTGTACCATCATACCAATCAGTTCGCGATAGTGCTCACTCGATCACCTCGTCGGCGCACGCGATCCGCGTCGTCGGCGGCGGACGGATGATTAGGCCGCCAACTGAGGCCGCCTACCTGTGCATTAAGTTCAGGGCGCCGCGACCGGCACGGAATAGCGTTAGGATCGGCAGAAGGCCAGAGCGCGACACGGAGCCAATGCAAAGTCCAATAGCGGGCGTCGGGACTCATCATTGGGAGTGCTCCCTTGCGCACCGAGAATATCAAAAAAAGGACCAGCCCCCCAAATCAAAAGGGACCGCTGGGAGGAGAACCCCTCGGCCGATAGGCTGCGGGTATGTGGCCCGCACCTCTGGATGAATGGTTAAGAGTGCGCACGTGAGAGACTAATTAACCTTGATGCCTGCCACCTTGATCACCTTCGCCCAGCGCTCGGTGTCCTCGGCCATGAACCGTCCGAAGTCGGCAGCCGTGCCACCCGGCACCACGCCGCCCATGTCCATGACGCGCTGCCTGATGTTCGGTTGGGCGAGCGCGTCGCTGGCGCGCTTGTGGAGCAGCGCGACGATGTCGGCCGGTACGTTTTTCGGCGCGACCAGACCGCTCCAGCCGATGGCCATGTAACCGGGCAGCAGGTCCGATAACGGCTTTACGTCCGGCAGCGCATCGAGCTTCATGTCGAGCGTCACCGCGATCGCGCGCACAGAGCCGGCCTTGCAATATTCCATTGCCGAGCCCGTGGTGGCGATCACCATCTGGCAGTGTCCAGCGATGAGATCGGTCATCGCTGGCGCCTCACCGCGATACGGAACGTGCGCAAGCTTGATCCCCGCCATCATCTGAAGCAACTCGCCGCCGAGATGACCGGTCGAGCCGACCCCGCCGGAACCCATGTTGATCTTGCCTGGGTTGGCCTTGGCGAGCGCGATGAACTCCGCCGCGGTCTTCGCCGGCACCGACGGATGAACCATCATCAGACATGGCGAGGTCATCGTATTAATGATCGGAACGAAGTCGTTCATGGAGACGTAATTCCAGTTCTTGTAGAGCGAGTTGTTAATGGCGTTGACCGAGTTCGCCATGAACAGCGTGTAACCGTCGGGCGGCGCATGCGCCGCCATCTCGGTACCGATGTTGTTGCCGCCGCCGGGTCGGTTCTCGACGAAAAACGGCTGGCCGAGCTTCTCGGTGAGATATTGCGCAACCAGCCGCCCGATGATGTCGGTCGACCTGCCGGCCGACGTCGCGACTAGGACGCGCACCGGCCGCGACGGATAGGTCTCGGCGAAGGCGAGCCGCGAGGCGACAGGTAGCGCGGCGAGGCCGGCGGAAAGGCGTAGGATGTCACGGCGCAGGATTACCATCAGCATTCTCCAAAGAGTGAGAACCATTCAAACGGACCTCAGCAGAATCGCGGTTAACCCTGGCGGAGCACCGGGAACAAGCCGTGGTCTTTCAGACTCGATCATGTAGCGGTCGAACAGCCACGGTTGCTCCATCTGGCAGGCATGGCCCGCGCCATGAAGAATCCGCATCGCACAATTCGGAATCTGCTCCTTCAGCGCGAATGCCGACTTGTGGATTCATCCTCACTGCCGCTCAGGATCATGGACGGGCACTTCACGCTCGTATAGTGATCCGCAGCGTCCGGCGCCTTAAGGGCTAGGAATTGGCGGACAATCGTCTCGAGGTCGGCTTGCGCGTTGCGCTCGGCGAACATGTCGGCGAAGTACATCGCCAGCGGCGTCTGGCGAAACGCCGGGCTCAAGTCCTCGAAGGTGTAATCCCAACGATAGCCGATGCCCCGGTCTGTGTATTGCTTGATGCGATGCCCCGTGAACTCCTTGCCGGGGTTGTAACCGGTGCCGCACATGATCAGCGCTTTGGTTTTGCTCGGCCGCGCGTGGTGCATATAGGGGAGAATGGCGGAGCCGACCGAGCAGCCGACTAGCATCGCGGACTCCTTGGGGAACTCCGTCTCGATCGCCTCCCAGCAGCCCTCCGCCATGTCGCTCATGGTCAGACCGTCGCGCGCCTTCGGCGAACGTCCGTAGCCCGGAATGTCGATGGCGATGTAGCGGAACCAGGTGGACATGTGCGCCATCTGGAAAATCAAGCACCCTGGTCCATCGGGTTGGGATGCACGAAGCCCATGACCGGCCCGGTGCGGCCCATGCGCTCTAATACAACGGTCCATCGATGTGGTCGGCCATGC
>CAVUAI010000029.1:0-107169 GCA_963739385.1 uncultured Alphaproteobacteria bacterium | reverse complement strand
AGCAGCGACGACGCACTCGGCCAGCCTCCGACGCGGGTCGCCGGCGTGGCCGTTCCGGTCAGCAGCCGGATACCGATCGGATCGCGGCGGGCCCATCAGTCTGTATCCCAGCGCCAAGGGAACCTTCCTGTTCATCCCTGCTTCAGGTCGCTCCTGTTTAACTGGCAACAGTGGGGCAACGTCTGAAGGAGAGAGACGATGATCAGAATGATTGCGGTTGCCTTTGCGTTGGCCCTCGCAACGTCCGCGCAGGCTATGCCGCTCGCGCCGCTTCATCAGCCGGACAGAATGATCACTGAAGCCCGCTTCGGATGCGGCCCGGGTAGGACACTCGTTGCTGGCCGCTGCGTAGCCAGAACCACCATCCGGCATACCCGCCGCGTTGTCCGCAGGAGCGTTCGATATTAAGGACGGAACCGAGCCCTGCCCTAACGCGGCCAGCGCGGCCGGGATGTCGGCCATAGGCTGAAGGTCCTTCGATGTAGCCGGCATCGTTTCAAGCCACGCCGGAACGAACATGTTGCGCCGACTCGTCGGGCAATCTGGCACTGAGAAAGCCGATCACCGGCATTGCCGCCTGCTGCGCGCCCGTACCGAGCGACCACGCCATCCCTGCGCCGCCTAGAAGGGCGATAAACTCGCGCCGCTTCACTCGATCACCTCGTCGGCGCGGGCAAGCAGCGACGGTGGCACTTCGAGGCGAGCGCTGGTGCCTGCGCCGGTGCAGATATCGACGACCTACGAGGGCGCGCCGATGACCCACGGGCTCAGTGCCGGAGGCTGCGCGCGCCTTCATCAGGTTCCTGGCCGAGCCGAGGTGCGTGCAAAGTCGTCGCGGCCAAGCTCGAATCGCTGTCGGACTATTAGAGAAGCGCGATCAACCACGTACCCGGCCAGTCTTCCACGCGAGTCGCCTAGCACAGGCGAAGAGTAACGTGCACGACCTGGGGCTCGCGCCGGATGCCAAGGTGGAGTCCACTCTTCTCGAACACCTTCAGCATCGGAATATTTTCCGGCAGGACTTCGGCAATCAATTCCTTGAGCCCTGCTGCCCGAGCAATGCCGGCGAGATGGCGCATGAGAGCTGCGCCGATGCCGCGCCGTTGCCATTCATCCATCAGGGCGAAGGCTACCTCGGCCCGGCCCGGCGCGAACACGATGTAACGCCCGCCTCCGACGATCACCGGTCGTCCATCTTCTTCTGCGGCCGCAACCAATGCCACGTGGGTGACGAAATCTACGTTCAAGAAGAACGCGATCTCGGACTCAGTGAAGTCGCGTTTGACGGCAAAGAAACGGCGCTGAAGGCTCTGCGTGCTGCTGCGGTCAACCGCCGAGCGAAGGCCGGCCCTGTCGTCAGGCCTGAGCGCACGGATTTCGACCTTTTGTCCATCGCGCAGCAACTCAACCGCCGCATACCTTGCTGCGTCCACCATCGACCGTAACCCGACAGCCTCCATCTGGCGCGATCCAAACGGCTCCTCGCGTGAAGGAGCCGGGCGGAGTTCAGGATCTCGGCGCGAATAAATTTGACATCGCTTTCATACAGCGCACAATGGCGGAGCGGAACGGCCGCATGGCGATGAGGTATGCGATCAGTACGATCAGCAACAATCCGAACATCGCCCGGACGGCCATGAAAGTGGGAGAGTCTTCCGCTACGAACAATGCCGGCACGAACGTAACAATCGCTAGGATTTTCTCACCAATCCAATCGAGCATTATTTTTCCTCGACACTGTACTCATTAGTCCATCGCCCAATCGGTCGCTGTGACTTCTGTCAAGGTTATCGGTCGTTGATATATCAAGAGTAGGAGACGCTTGCCATCATGGGCGATCCGTTTCTGAACTATTTCGCACTCTTTCTGCTGATCTTCGTGGTGGTGGTGCTGTTCTACGGCATCATCGCCATCCATGACATCCCGGCCAAGATCGCCGAGTCACGCCATCATCCCCACCAGGACGCGATCCACGCGGCCGGATGGGTAAGCCTGTTCACGTTGCACGCGCTGTGGCCGTTTCTGTGGATTTGGGCGATGGCGTACCGTCCCGATCGTGGTTGGGGAATTTCGCGTCAGCCTGCGGCGGCTGGCGCGGAGCCAACGGCGAGTGCGAGCGAGCTGGAGGATTTGCGCCGCCGCGTCGCGGAGCTCGAAAGCAGCATGAGGGGAGAGCGCTGATGGAACTCCTGCTCATCCTGATCTACGTCTCGCTCTGCTACGTGGTCTTCAAGGTCTTCAGGATACCGGTCAACCAATGGTCGCTCGCGACCGCGACGCTGGGCGGGATCATCGGCATCGCCTTGCTGATGCTGATCATGAACTACAATCATCCCTTCACCACCAACGCCCGCATCTATTTTGCGGTGACGCCCGTGTTCCCGTCGGTCAGGGGGCGCGTGATCGAGGTGCCCGTCCAGGCCAACATGCCGCTCAAGGAAGGGGATGTGCTGTTCCGTGTCGACCCAACGCCGTTCCAGTATGTCGTCGACCAGAAGAAGGCGGCGCTCGCCGAAGCGGAGCAGAACGTGCGGCAACTCAAAGCGTTGCTCGACCAGGCGACCGCCTCCGCCGAAAGGGCCAATGCGCAATCTCAGCTGGCGCAACAGAACTACGACCGGCAAGCGGAACTGTTTGAAAAGAAGATCATCGCGCCGGCCACCCTCGAGACCTTCACCCGCAATCTCGAAACGGCGAAGCAGTCTTTGGTGGGGGCGAGAGCAGAGGAGGAGCGCGCGCGCCTCGCGTATTCATCCAACATCGACGGCGTCAACACGACGGTCGCTCGGTTGACCTCCGAACTCGCCGATGCCCAGTGGGATCTCGAGCAGACCGTGACGCGGGCGCCCGCGACCGGATTCGTCACACAGGTCGGCCTGCGGCCGGGAATGTACGTCGTCCCCGCCGCTTTCCGGTCAGTCATGGTATTCGTCAATACCGATCCGCGGGACCAGGAGTTCGCGGCGGCCTTCCAGCAGAATTCCCTGCAGCGGGTAAAAGCCGGCGACGAGGCCGAGGCTGCTTTCGATGCCGTCCCCGGGCGCGTGTTCAAGGGCAAGGTGCGCCTGGTCCTGGACGCGATCGCGGCCGGCCAGATCCAACCGACCGGCGGCCTCGTGGATTTCGGTGCGCGCACGGAGGGTGGCCGGGCGCTGGCCGTCATCGACATCACGGAAGACATGTCGCCTTACCAGATCCCGCTCGGCGCCGCTGCCCAGGTCGCGGTCTATACCGAGCACTGGCATCACGTCTCGCTGTTGCGCAAAATCCTGCTGCGCATGCGGAGCTGGCAGAATTACATCTTCCTCGAGGGCCACTGAGGACGTTCAAGCTGCCTTGAGCCTAGCGGCCGGAGGGTGGCCGGCAGTGATCGGTATGTGGCGCGTTCAACGATCGGGGGCTTGCCGATGCGCGTCGCCGGTCCCGTGCAATCCTGCCGGCGGACAATTTAAGGCGAGCGACTCGGAAATGATGCGCCGATGAAGGATTTGACGCAATCGCGCAACGTTTCGACGTGGCTTTCCTTTGTGCCGCCGGCGCGTTGGTTGGCGGACTATCGCGCTGCCTGGCTGCCTGCCGATGCCGTCGCCGGCGTGACGCTGGCGGCCTACGCGATCCCGGTCTCTCTCGCCTATGCCGGGCTTGCAGGCCTGCCCCCGCAGGTCGGCGTTTACGGCTACCTGCTGGGCGGGCTGGGCTACGCTCTCCTCGGCTCGTCCCGTCAGTTGGCGATCGGTCCCACCTCTGCAATCTCGCTAATGATTGCAGGAACGGTAGCAGCGATGGCTGAGGGAGACGCGAATCGCTACGCGCAGATCGCCAGCCTCACAGGCTTCGTTGTGGCGCTGCTTTGTCTGATCGCATGGCTATTGCGGCTCAGCGGACTCGTGACCCTGATCAGCGACAGTATCCTCGTGGGTTTCAAGGCCGGCGCGGCGTTGACCATCGCGATGACCCAGCTGCCGAGTCTCCTTGGGGTAGCAGGCGGCGGGCACAATTTTTTCGAGCGGTCGGTGCTGCTGGCCGCGCAGCTTGGCGAGACCAACTACTTCGTATTCGCCCTCGGTGTCGTTGCCATCCTGCTGCTCGTGCTCGGCGAGCGCATCCTGCCGGGACGACCGGTCGCCCTTGGCGTTGTCGCGTTGTCGATTGCCGCTGCGACCGCGCTTGGTCTTCCTGCCCTCGGGGTGGCCACGACGGGAGAGATTCCGGCTGGCCTGCCTACCCTGGGGGGGCCGGCGCTGCGGCTACATGATATCGAAGGGATCGTTCCGCTGGCCGCTGGTTGCCTGCTGCTGGCTTATATCGAAAGCGTGTCTGCCGCCCGCACCTTCGCTGCAAAGCATGGGTATGGTTTGGATCCGCGGCAGGAGCTGCTCGGCATCGGCGCGGCGAATTTCGCCGCGGCGCTGGGACATGGCTATCCCGTGGCCGGCGGACTGTCGCAATCGGCGGTGAACGACAAGGCAGGCGCTCGCACCCCGCTCGCTCTGGTCTTCACCTCGATAGCGCTCGCGCTTTGCCTGCTCTTCCTCACTGGGCTGCTGGAAAACCTGCCGAAGACAGTGCTGGCTGCGGTTGTGCTGACCGCGGTGTCCGGACTGCTCGATTTTCCGGCGCTACTACGCATGTGGCGCGTCAGCCGGCTCGACTTCTACGCCGCGGCGATCGCCCTGCTCGGTGTGCTGCTATTGGGGATATTGCAGGGCATCCTGCTCGCTGCATTGGCCTCCGTCTTGATGCTGTTGGGAAGCGTGTCGCGTCCGCATGTGGCGTTCCTCGGACGGACTCCCGGCACCGACAAATACTCCGACCTCGCCCGTCATCCCGAAAACGAGGCGCTGCCCGGCGTGATCGCCTTCCGTCCCGAAGCGTCGCTCATCTATGTCAACGCCGACGCCGTCCGGGAGCGGGTCTTGAGCCGACTTGGTTCAGCTGCCCCCTCCGATATCCACTTGGTAGTCTGCGATCTTTCGGCATCGCCCTATCTCGATCTCGCCGGCTCCCGCATGCTGCATGAGCTGCATGACGAGCTCGCCGCCAAAGGCATCGCCCTGCGCGTCGTCGGGGCACATGGACGGGCACGCGACCTGCTGCAAGCCGACGGCCTAGAGGAAAAGATCGGAGGCCTCGACATGGCCGTGACCGTCGATAGTCTGCTCGGCGGTGAAGGCAGGTAGTGCGACGCACCGGCGTCTGTGACACAGATGGAAAGCGAGCCAATCCAGACGGCAGTCGATCCGTTCCCGCCGTTTTCGGCCACATCGTCCGATCTAATCCTCGAACCGATGGACAGGATCTCAGAGGTCCTGTTCGGCTCGGTAATGGCGCTTACCTTCACGGGTCCATCGGCACGATGAATTCGACCCGATCGTCGAGCGTTGTGCCCGCTGGCACCACCGTGTCGCCGGTTTGCAGTTCGCGCCACTGCAGCGGACCATGGACGCCGTTGAGAACGAGAACGATCCGCCGCTTGGATCGCTCGACCCGCACCTCAATGAAGCTCTGGAAGAAGGGCGCATGGCTGAAATCGAACAGGCCGGACAAGGCCTCGATATGGAACGGCCAGGCCTTGAACCACGCCTCCTTTCACGTTTGGACCTGCGGCCGCGGCCCGGGTCTCACCGTTCTCCGCAGCACTTCGAAGATGACGGCGGTCGACCAGCCGAACAGCAGCACGCCGTTCATCGCCGTCATCGGCCCGAGCAGTCGCCACCGCTCGACCGGCGTGACGTCGCCGTAGCCGAGAGTCGTGTAGTTCACGAATGCGAAATAGAAAACATCGGCGCCGGCAGGCGCCGCGTCGACTATGGCGTAGGCCAGCGACCAGACGATCACCTCGGATACGTGCGCGACCATAAGGACCGAAGCGGTTCCGACCATGACCGCGATCAGTCGCAGTGATCGCCGCGATGTGTCAGTTGCGCCCGCCCGGTGCGCCACCCGGACGACCGCGGTCATCACCAACGCGTGGAGCCCGATATTGCAAAGGCTCACGGCGGCCCCCACGAGAAGTTGGCGCAACATAGGTGCCTCCCGGCGGTTGTATGGGTCGGTGGTCGAGCCGACGTTATTGGAGCGGGCTCCTGCGACGTGCTACGCTACCGGCGGGCAAGGGCACCCGCCACGCAAAGGTTGAGATCACATCGCTCGATGGCTGGCGCGCATTCCCAACTTTCCTCGCGCCGTCGGCCGCGCCGCCGAGCACACCGAGAAAATTCGGCGCCCGCATGTTGTCGGAGTGACCGTCAACCCCCGGCTGCCAACGAGGCGATCGATTGATCTCGGCTTTTACAGGAGAGAATCATGAAAGATGATCATCATCCTCTTAGTCAAGATTGGTTAGAAAAACGAATGGGACATAAAGCCTACGGACATATGCGAGGTTGGGGGTCAATTGTAATCTGCTTAGTATTGATTGTATTGGTGTGCGGCCTGGCTTTATATTGGATCTTTGGGGGATAAAGTTTCATTGTCCACACAATCGAGTTCATCCTCAATTTTCATGACCTCACCGTCCCGCCGTCGCTGCTGAGCATCGCCAGTGCAGCTGGGAGAACGACGTCTCCTTGAGGGGCACTGAGAATGTGTGAGGTCCCTCCGTCACCAAGAGTCAGCGGCCTGCGGGTGCCGCCGGAATGATCCAGACGGCAGCGGCGGCGGCCACGCGTTTGTGAGCTTCGTCAGTATTTTTCGGCCACGAATTTCATCCCCCGCAAGGACGAGTGATCGTCGTATTTGCCCTTGTCCGACCGCTTCGGCAGCTTGACCTTCTCGCGCGATACTTTGCCGGACGGGATCCGCTTGAGGATGTGGGAGATGCAGTTGAGCCGCGCCCGCCGCTTGTCGTCCGAGCGCACCACGTGCCACGGGGCGTGCTTGCTGTCGGTTTTCTGCAGCATCATGTCGCGCGCCCGCGAGTAGTCGTACCAGCGTCGGAAGGATTCGAGATCCATCGGGCTCAGTTTCCACTGTCGCAGCGGGTCGTTGATGCGCGCCAGGAAGCGCCTTTCCTGCTCCTCCTGGCCGACCTCCAGCCAGATCTTGATCAGGATGATGCCGCCGTCGACGATGTATTTCTCGACCTCCGGGCAAAGCTCGAGAAAATGGCGATGCTGCTCCTCGCTGCAAAATCCCATGACGTATTCGACGCCAGCGCGGTTGTACCAGCTGCGGTCGAAGATGACGATCTCGCCAGCGGCCGGGAAGCGCTCGATATAACGCTGCATGAACAATTGCGTCTTCTCGCGGTCCGAAGGCGCCGGCAAGGCCACGGTGCGAAAGACCCGCGGGCTCACCCGCTCGGTGATGGCTTTGATGGTGCCACCCTTGCCAGCGGCATCGCGACCCTCGAAGACGAGGATGATCCGCGCGCCCTTGGCCTTGACCCAATCCTGCAGATGACTGAGCTCGACCTGCAGCTTGCGCAATTCCTTCTCGTAGGCTTTGCGCTTCATCTTCGTGTCGGCATTGCCGGCCGCCGTCCGTTTCAACGCCATGATGTCATCCACTTCATGCAGAAGGACTTTGCAGACACGTCATGACGCAACCTCTCAGGCTGCAGCTTCGGGTCATTACGAGCCAATCGATGATATGATAGCCGCCGTCGACTTAAAGCGCCTTGATCGGCTCGAGCTCAGTGCGCAAATGCAACTCTGCGGTGGCTAATCCGCAAGACCACGGTTTCCGTTCAGGTGCTGCCGGTCGGCCACCCGGTGGGCAGCGGCCGGGAGAATTGTTGCATAAGCTTTTGACATTCATCAGACATTCGGCGCCCGTCTTCGGCTGCCATCTGCATTCGGTGCGTCACATATTCCTGATAGGCCCCAAGCGCTTCCGGAAGGGAGCGGGTTGCCGACAGCTTGGCGGTCAGTGCCGTCCACAGATCTACTTCCGACTTCACGCGATCAAGCCAGGCGCGGCTGGCTTGCTCACAGGCCTCGAGAAGCTCCTTTTGCATGCCGAGCATCGCCCTGGCCTGCTCCTGTCCGCTTTCGAACGGCTTCGCCCTTTCGGTTGCCTTGTTGACCATGGCGATTACCTCCCAGTTGTTCTAATCTACCGCATTTCTCGTTGAAGATATTGCTGCAAATAATCCGCTTGGTTGCGAACGATACTACTGAGAAGGGAAGCGAAGCATGGCGACGAGACCCGATGAATTGCTGCCGACGGCAAACGACTTCATGAAGAAGCTGGCGCTCGCCGAAGCCGAGGAAGCATCGAAGCAGGCGCATAAGCTCGCCGAGGCGGAAGCCGAGAAAAAAGCACTGCTCGATCAATTCACCAAGCCGTCCGGTCTATCCGACGAAGAGGCCATTCAGCGCGCGATCACGATCATCGAGCGCGCGGTGAGCAACGGCCGCTCCGAGGTCCAGGTGCATCGTTTTCCGAACCAACTGTGCACGGACAAGGGACGCGCGATCAATCAGCAGGAACCGGGCTGGGAAAACACACTGACGGGCGTGCCGAAGGAGATCTATCAGCTGTGGGCGAAGTACTTCCGTGAGCGCGGATACAAGCTGAGGGTCGAGATCATCGATTTCCCCGGCGGGATGCCGGGGGACGTGGCTATGACCCTCAAGTGGGGCTAACGCCATCGGCGCGATGATCGCCGTCTGAAGGACGATCATCGAGAATCATGGATTTGGCTCCTCGGGGCTCACTGCTGGGCCTTGATTAAAAGCTCGCGCTGAAGCGCGGGACCCGACTTTCGAATACCGGGCTACCGATCGTCGCGTCCCGCCGGTGCGTCGGCCTCTCAGGATGAGTTGAAGATGATCGCCTTCCGTTCACACAGGAGAGGTAGCATGCGCAATGTCTGCATCGTCGCAGCGGTGATAGCCGTCATGGCTTCTCCCGCTTTTGCGCATTCGGAGCGCAAGGCCCCGACCCAGTACGCCCCGCAGGCGATGCCGTACGATGCGTATGGCGGCAAGAAACGGTACACCGACCCTGATCCTAACATTCGGTTCGAGATGATGCGGCAGCGGAATTGGCGCAAAGGCGGATGACGCGTTGCCCCGGACAGGATGGCAAGCTGCGTCAGCAGACAAGAGCAGAAAGGAAAGACAATGCCCGCCAGCCAATAACACGCCATAAACGCTCTTACGCCGTTCGGCATGTTTGCCCCCGCCATGGAGTACATGGCGGATGCCGCGCAACGCAGCGTCTTGTTTTTGGATGTCATGCGCCAGCGCGGCAATCAGTCCAAAGACCGGCCAGAAGGCGAGGCCGAGGCAGCCGCGGCGCGACACCGCGTTCTCTAACGTCCATCTGGTCCCAAGACTTACGCCGAGGCCAATCGCGGCGCCAAAGCGTCGGCGGAGGCGGAGCACCACGCGTGGCCGCGTGTGGTGGTGGAGGACGGCGGTCCGACGTTACGCTCAAGCACCACATCACCTTCTCGGCCTCTCGACAACGGCTTAGGTTCTATCGCTTCAGCTATAAAGGCAGCGAGCAAGCCTATGTCGGCGTTCATAGCGCGGGAAAGTGGAAACGATCGTGCCGGAGGCGGTGGTGCGGTGCGAGGTCCGATGAAAAAGTTGATCTCGGCGAATGTCGCCGAATGACCGAATCTGAGCTTGACCGGAGCGGAATTGACCGTCAGATGACGGATCGAACCAGTTGGCTACGCTGGCTGCCGGGACTGCAGACCCTCCGCCGGTATGAGGCACCATGGCTCCCGCACGATCTCGTGGCGGGACTGGTGCTGGCGACCATGCTGGTCCCGGTTGGAATTGCCTACGCGGTGGCATCCGGCGTTCCCGGCATATACGGCCTCTACGCCACGATCATTCCGCTGTTGGTCTATGCGTTGTTCGGGCCCAGCCGCATCCTGGTGCTCGGGCCGGACTCGTCGCTGGCGGCCGTCATCCTGAGCGTGATCCTTCCGTTATCCGGCGGCGACCCAATGCGCGCTGTGACGCTTGCGGGCATGCTGGCGATCGTTTCGGGAACGGTATGCATCCTGACGGGCGTCGCGCGCCTGGGGTTCGTGACCGAGCTTATCTCCAAGCCGATACGGTACGGCTACATGAACGGAATTGCGCTCACCGTATTGATCAGCCAGCTGCCCGCGCTTTTCGGCTTCTCAATCGAGAGCGAAGGACCTTTGCGGGACTTACGGGCGATCGCCGCCGCGATACTTGAGGGACGAACGAACTGGGCGGCTCTTGTGCTCGGGGCGGGCACGCTGGCAGTGATCCTGCTTCTCCGGGGCAGCAAACGCGTGCCAGGCATTCTGATTGCGGTGGTCGGTGCGACCGCAATCGTTGGAGCACTGGACCTCGCGGTGCGTTACGACATCGCGGTTCTGGGTCCTCTTCCACAGGGTCTGCCCGGATTCGTTGTCCCGTGGATCAGCTACGCCGATATCGCCCCGGTGCTGATCGGCGGCTGCGCCATTGCCCTGGTGTCGTTCGCCGACACCAGCGTGCTCTCGCGTGCCTATGCTGCCCGGACCGGCACTCATGTCGACCCCAACCAGGAAATGGTGGGGCTCGGGGCCGCCAATCTTGCCGCCGGATTTTTTCAAGGCTTCCCGATCAGCAGCAGCAGCTCACGCACGCCCGTGGCCGAGGCCGCCGGCGCTCGCACCCAACTGACCAGCGTCGTCGCCGCGCTGATCATCGCCTTCCTGCTGTTGACGGCGCCGAACCTGCTGCAGCATCTGCCCAAGACTGCGCTGGCGGCGGTCGTCATTGCCTCGGCGATCGGCTTGATCGAGGTGACCGATCTCAAGCGCATCTACCGCATTCAGCGATGGGAGTTCTGGCTGTCGATCGTCTGCCTCGTCGGCGTGGCCGTGCTCGGCGCCATTCCAGGAATAGGCCTGGCAATCGCAATCGCAATAATCCAGTTCCTGTGGGATGGCTGGCGTCCGCACTCTGCCGTGTTGGGCCGCGCCCATGGTGTCAAAGGCTATCATGACATCACGCGATATCCTGATGCCCGCCGGATACCCGGGTTGGTCCTGTTCCGGTGGGATGCACCTTTGTTCTTCGCCAACGCCGAATTATTCAAGGAACGCGCTCTGGACGCAGTCGCGAAAGCGCCAACCCCCGTGCGGTGGCTGGTCGTCGCTGCGGAACCGGTCACCGGCATCGACGTCACCGCAGGTGATACAGTCGCGGAGTTGGACGATGCGTTGCAAGCGATGGGTATCGAGCTTTGCTTTGCCGAGCTCAAGGATCCCGTAAAGGACAAGCTGAAAAGATTCGGATTGTTCGCACAGCTCGGCGAAAAGTACTTCTTTCCGACGCTTGGCGCAGCCGTTTCCCGCTACCTCGAACTTCACGATGTGGACTGGGTGGACTGGGAGGACCAATGCTGACGCGACAGCTGCACGCCCGCCTTGCCTTGATGTCGGGGCGAATCCGATAAATGTGGCGGTTGAGGCCTTCACGCGAGCTTTGCCTTGGGCGCGGTCCTCTGATCGACCGCCTCCGATCACTTCTGCATCGCCTCCTCGCGCTTGGCGCGCAACGCCGGTAGCGCGATGACGATCAGCAATGCCGCCGCCGCAAACAGAAACGCGGCCGACAGCGGCCGCGTGATGAATACCGAAGGATCGCCGAACGAGATCATCATCGAGCGGCGCAGGTTCTCTTCCATCATCGGGCCCAGGATGAAGCCGAGCACCATGGGCGCCGGTTCGCAGTCGAGCTTGAGCAGCACGTAGCCGACCGCCGACAGCGCCGCGAGCGCGTAGATGTCGAAGATCTTGTTGTCGACCGTGTAGGCGCCGATGCAACAGAACACGAAGATCGCCGGAAACAGCAGGCGATAGGGCACTGTGAGCAGCTTGATCCACAGGCCGACCAGCGGCAGGTTGAGGACCAGCAGCATGAGGTTGCCGATCCACATGCTCGCGATCAGCCCCCAGAACAGTTCCGGACGGTCGGTCATCACCTGCGGACCGGGCGCGATGCCCTGGATCATCAAGGCGCCGATCATCAGCGCCATGGTCGGGTTCGACGGGATGCCGAGCGTGAGCATGGGAATGAACGAAGTCTGCGCGCCGGCATTGTTGGCCGATTCGGGCGCCGCCACGCCGCGGATGTCGCCCTGCCCGAACTCGCGCGGCGGTTTGGCCACCTTCTTCTCGACCATGTAGGCTGCGAAGGCGGCCAGGAGCGCGCCGCCGCCGGGCAGGATGCCGAGGCTCGAACCCAACGCGGTGCCGCGCATGATCGACCAGAAACAGCGGCGTAGATCCTCGAGCGAGGGCAGCACATTGCCGACGTTTGAGGTGAAGACCTCCTGCTTGTCGCCGCGCTCAAGATTGAGCACGACGTCGGTGATGCCGAAGAAGGCCATGGCGAGCGCGACGAAGCCGAGTCCATCGGTGAGCTCCGGCCAGCCGAAGGCGAAGCGGGTGACACCGGAATTGACGTCGGTGCCGATCAGACCGAGCAGGATGCCGAAGCACACCATGGCGATCGCCTTGAGCAGCGAGCCGCGCGCGAGCACGACCGCCGCGACCAGCCCGAACACCATCAGCGAAAAATATTCCGCCGGACTGAATTTGAGCGCGACCTCGGCGAGCGGCGGAGCGAAATAGGCGATGATCACGGTCGCGATGCAACCGGCGATGAAGGAGCCGATGGCGGCGATGCCGAGCGCAGGACCGGCGCGGCCGCGCCGCGCCATCTGGTGGCCGTCGAGCGTGGTCACCACCGAGGATGTCTCGCCCGGAATATTGACCAGGATCGCGGTGGTTGAGCCGCCGTATTGGGCGCCGTAATAGATGCCGGCCAGCATGATCAAGGCCGGCGCCGGGTTGAGCCCGAAGGTGAACGGCAACAGCATGGCGACGGTCGCCACCGGCCCGATTCCCGGCAGCACCCCGACCAAGGTGCCGAGGAAGCATCCGGCAAAGCAATAGAGAGCATTCTGCCAGGTCAGCGCGACGCCGAGGCCGAACGCCAGATTGGACAGCGTTTCCATCCCGTTCTCACGAGTTGGGCCAGAGCGGCAGCGGCAGGCCGAGCAGCCACACGAAGACCGCGACCGAGAACACGACCATCGCCGCCGCGAGCGCGAGGTTCTCCAGCGGCCGCACCTCGCGCGCGGCAAAGCCGCCGACCAGCACCAGCACGGCAACCGCGGCGACGAGGCCGAGCCATTGCAGCGCGATCCCGAACAGCACGATGGCGACGAGCGAGATGCCGATCGGCCGGGCGTAGAGGCGCGGCACCGGCTCGCCCTCGAGCACGAGCGACCGCAACGCGATGACGGCCCCGAGCGCAACCAGCAGCGCACCCACCAGGGTGGGAAACATGGCCGGCCCCATGCGGTGCAGGTCGCCTAGCCGGTATTGCTGCGCCAGGAGGATGAAGCCGCCGCCGATCGCAACGAAGATCAGCCCCGCCCAGAAATCCTTCGGCGAACGAATGCGCATGCCCGACACATCAGGCTGTCATATCCGCAAAAGGACCTAGTCCGGCCGGATGTTCGCCTTCTGGACGATCACCTTGAAGCGCTGGAACTCCTGATCCACGCGCCGGTTCAATTCCGCCGCGCTCGACGGGATGGTGTCTACGCCGCCGCCGGCGAAGCGTTCCTGCACGTCAGGCATGTTGAGGATCCTCACGACCTCGGCGTTGAGCTTGTCGACGATCGCCTGCGGGACCGCCTTGGGCGCGAACAGCGCGGTCCAATTGGAGGCATCCACCTCCTTCACGCCTGCCTCTTGCAAGGTCGGCCATTCGGGGCTGAATTTCGACCGCTTGGACATGGTCACGGCCAGCGGGCGGACGCGGCCGGACTTGACGTGCGGGGCGGCGGAAGAGCTCGCCAGCACGCCGAGGGGAATATCGCCCGCGGCGAGCGCGGCGGCGGCCGGCGCCCCGCCCTTGTAGGGGATGTGTTGGAATTGGGTGCCGGTATTGAGCGCCATCCATTCCAGCACGATCTGATTGACGCTGCCGTTGCCGGGGGTAGCGACCGAGAGCCGCCCCGGCTGCGCCTTGGCGGCGGCGGTGACCTCGGCGACCGATGTGTAGGGCGCGTTGGCGTTGGCGGCGAGCACCATCGGGGCATCGCTGACCATCGCGATCGGTGCGAGATCGCGCTGCACGTCGTAGGGCATCTCCTTGAACATCGCCGGATTGATCGCGACATCCCCGACCGTCGCCATGATCAGCGTGTAGCCGTCAGGTGCTGCCTTGGCTCCCGCCGTCATCGCGATAAAACCGTTGCCACCGGGCTTGTTCTCGACCACCACCTGCTGGCCCCAGGCTTCCGTGAGCTTGGCCCCGAGGATGCGGGCGGCAATATCGGTGATGCCGCCGGGGGCGTAGGGCACCAGGATGTGGATGGGCTTGGCGGGGTAATTCTGCGCCTGCGCTGGCACGACGCCAAACACGACAAGCGCGATGACACGCACGATCCAAGCCATGGACACCTCCTGTGCCGACACGTCGGGGTATCTAGCCTGCATGAGAGACCAGCCCCGTGGCAAGGCGCGCCCGCGCCGCAGCCTGTGCCCTTTCAGACCTCGCGCACGATGGCGCTTTCATGCCAACGCCGCAGCAGCAGGTGGGAGAGCAGCGCCAGCGCGAAGAAGATGACGATCCCGGCGACGGACAGCAACAACAGCGCAGCGAACATGCGTGGAATGTTCAGCCGATAGCCCGACTCCACGATGCGATAGGCAAGGCCCGAGCCGGCGCCGGCCGACCCCGCCGCGATCTCCGCGACCACGGCGCCGATCAGCGACAGCCCGCCCGCGATCTTCAGGCCACCCAGGATGTAAGGCAGCGCCGCGGGCAGCTTGAGCTCCCACAGCACCTGGCGGCGCGTGGCGCCATAGAGGCGGAACAGGTCTACGAGGTTGTGATCAATCGAGTTGAGGCCGAGCGTGGTGTTGGCGAGCACCGGGAAGAACGCCACGATCCAGGCACAGGCGAGCACGGCGGCCTGCGGCTCCAGATAGATGAGCAGAAGCGGCGCAATCGCCACGATCGGCGTCACCTGCAGGATCACCGCGTAGGGATAGAGCGAGTATTCGATGAGGCGGGACTGGTTGAACAACACCGCGAGTCCGACGCCTCCGATGGCCGCGAGCAGGAAGGCTTCGAGCGTGGTCGTGAGGGTGACCGCCAGCGAGGCTGACAGGACCGCCCAATCCGAAACAAGGGTCGACAGCACCAGAGCCGGGCCCGGCAGCAGATAGGGCGGAATCTTCCCGATGCGCACCACAAGGTGCCATGCGATCCCGCCGAGGGCGAGCACGGCGATCGGGAGCAGCACGCGAAAGACGCGATCCGTGCGCGCACGCGCGTCGTCGCCGGGTTTTGCCACGCTCATGGCCCGCCGCTCATGGCAACCTGCATGCTGCCGGACGCGTCCGCCAGCGCCTCCGATACCCGCCGGGAATAGGCAGCATATTCGGCGGAGGTGCGGAACCGCTCGTCACGCGGATGGGCGACGTCGATCGCAAGCTCGGTGAAGACCCGCCCGGGGCGCGGCGTCATCACGACAATGCGCTGCGCGAGATAGACGGATTCGAACACCGAATGGGTAACGAACACCACGGTCTTGTGCAGCGACTGCCAAAGCGCCAGCAGGTCGTTGTTGAGGCGAAAGCGGGTGATCTCGTCGAGCGCGGCAAACGGCTCGTCCATCAACAGCAGCTCAGGCTCGGTGACGAGCGCGCGCGCGATCGAGGTGCGCATCTTCATGCCGCCGGAGAGTTCGCGCGGATAGCTCGCCGCGAAGCCGGCAAGGCCAACGCGCGCAAGCGCGGCATCGACGCGCCCCGGCGCGTCCGGCTCGAGGCCCATGAGCTTCAGCGGGAGGCGCACGTTCGCAGCCACCGTCGCCCACGGCATCAAGGTCGGTTCCTGGAACACGAAGCCGATGTGACGCGCGCCGCTGGCGCCGGCGCCCTGCTCCCGTGACCATGCGATCGTCCCGCTGGTCGGCTCGCTCAGGCCCGCGATGATTCGCAACGCCGTGGATTTTCCGCAGCCCGAGGGGCCGAGCAGCGACACGAACTCACCCGGCCGCACATCGAGGCTGAAGCCCTCGAGCGCGACCACGCCATTGGCGAAGGTCTTGCCGACGCGGTCGAGCGCGACGATCGGGGCGCCGGCCCGCGAGGGATGATTTCGATCGGACGCGTTGCGATATTCGCTGGTCGGCGGCTCCACGGGGGTCTTATAGCGAATTTGATTTCTGCCGACGACAAGGGATGCACACCCCGCAGCTGCCGGCCCCCCTAGCCTCATTCTCTGCCTTGACGATCGGTCCCTACTTTCGCAACCCGATCTCGGTCATGAATGCGACCCAGCGTTTGACCTCCGACGCGTGGAAGTCGGAAAACTCCCTCACGCCTAGGCCGGTGGGCTCGAAGCCGATGGCGCGAAACTTGTCCTGGACGTCAGGCTGTCGGACGATCTCGGCGATCGCCGCTCCGAGCATCGCCCGCACATCCTCCGGCATGCGCGGCGGGCCATAAACGCCCAGCCATCCCGTCAGCTCGACGCCGGGCAAGCCGATCTCCTTGAAGGTCGGAACGTTCGGCAGCGACGGCAGCCGGTACGGGCTGCTGACCGCCAGGCCCCTGATCAGGCCGGACCTGATCTGCTCCATCACCACGGGAAACACCTCGATCAGCAGATCAATCGAGCCGCCCATGAGATCGTTGAGCGCCGCCGGACCGCCGCGGTAAGGCACGTGCACCATCTGCGTGCCGGTCGCGCGCATGAACAACTCGACGGCGAGATAGTCGAGCGCTCCGGTTCCAGTCGACCCGAAGGTAAGCTTGCCCGGCCGCGCCTTCGCGTAGTCGATGAATTCCTGCACCGAGTTCACCGGCGTCTTGTTGTTGACCACCATGGCGGTGGCATATTCGGCGGTACCGGCGACCGGCGCCACGTCGCGCAGGGCATCGAAGGGCGCGTTCGCCTCCATGGCGTAGCCGATGACGAGATTGCCGACGGTGCCGGCCATCAGCGTGTAGCCGTCCGGTTCCGCCTTGAGCATTTCGCGCAAGCCGATGACGCCGTTGGCGCCCGGCTTGTTCTCGATGATGACCGGCTGGTTGAACTTGGCGCGCAGACCTTCGGCGACCAGCCGTGCCGACAGGTCGGTGATGCCCGCCGGCGGAAATGGAACGATCATCCGGATCGGACGTGACGGGAAGGATTGCGCCGATGCGGCGGCGGAAAGCAACACGCAGAAAGCAAGACTCCATAGCGCGCGCATTCGTCGGTCTCCCAGCCTGGCGTCAACCGAGATTTCTCTCCGTCATCCTGAGGTGCGAGCCTCGGCGAGCCAGCGCGCGGGCACCTCAGGGTGACGGAGAGAGAGGAAATCGCATCCGGCACTATTGCTTCGGCCGCAGGTCGAGTCCCACTTTCTTGTTCACGAATTGCAGCGTGTACGCGCCGGTCGACTGCGATCGACGGCTTGACCACACCCGCGCGTACCATCTTGTCGTAGAAGCTCTTCATGCGCGCATCGGTCATGGCACCGACGCCGAGCGTCGCCGTGTCGCCGGAATCGACGATACCATATTCCTTCATCTTGGCGAGCGAATAAACGAGCAATCCGTCGGTCATTTCCGGGTTGTGCCGCTTGATCAGCGCATTGGCGGCTGTGTTGTCGCCGTAGACGTAATTCATCCAGCCGACGATCGATGCGTCCACAAAGCGCTGCACGAGATCCGGCTTCTCCACCACGAGATCGCGCCGCGTCTCGATCAGGGTCGAATAGCTGTTGAAGCCCTGGTCGGCGATGAGAAACACCCTCGGTTTGAAGCCCGCCTCCCTTTCGACCGCATAGGGTTCGGACGTCACGTAGCCCTGCATCGCGCTGCGCTTGTCCGCGAGGAAGGGCTGCGAATTGGAGGTGTAGGGTTTCACCTGCGTCTCGCTGAAGCCGAAATCGGCCTTGAGCCACTGGAAATAGCTCGCGAGCCCCTCCCGCGAAATGAACAGCGTAAGCTTCTTCAAGTCCTCAAACTTTTCGATACCCTGGCCGGGGTGCGCCATCAGCACCTGCGGCTCTTTCTGGAACATGGCGGCGACCGCAAGAGTTGGGATGCTCTGCTCGACCGCATCGAAGCTCTGCAGCGTGTTCGCGCTCATGAAAAAGTCGAGTTTGCCGACCGGCAACAGAATGCGGTTGTTCACGTTCGGGCCGCCGGGGACGATGGTCACCTCGAGGCCGTATTTGCGATAGGTGCCGTCGACCAGCGCTTGATAGAAGCCGCCGTGCTCGGCCTGCGCCACCCAGTTGGTGCCAAACGACACCCGGTCGGGGCCCTGCTGCGCGGCGGCTGGAGCAGACAGGACGCTCGCAGCCGCCATCGTGAGGGCGACGCGCTTCAATCGTGCGGCGATCATTCTCACCTCATGGCGCCGTGTGGCGGGTTGCCCGGATACAATGGACGACGCGGGCTGCCCCGCGCGCGCCGGGAACGAGCATGGAATAAGGCACGCGTGTCAAGCGGCAGGTGCGGCATGCGGCAAATCAGAGCAGGCCCGCTACTGCTCGAACCGCTCGATGAACCACTTCATCAGCCGGACCCAGATCTCGTCCTTGCCGACCTGGTCCTCGATGCCGTGCTCAAGGTTGGGGTTGTCGTTGACCTCCATCACGATAAAGCCGCGGTCGGTCTCCTTGATGTCGACGCCGTAGAACCCGTCCCCGATCGGGCGCGCCGCGCGCACGGCGATGTCGATCAGCTCGCGCGGCGCCTTGTCGAGCTCGAAGGTGCGAAAGCCGCCCTCGCGCGAGGAGCCGTCGGGCCGGTGCTTGACGATCTGCCAATGACCGCGCGCCATGCGGTACTGGCAGACGAACAAGGGTTCCCCCGCGAGCACGCCGACGCGCCAGTCGAACTCGGTCGGCAGGAATTTCTGCGTCAGCAGCAGGTCGGTTTCCTCGAAAAGCTCGTCGGCGATGCGGCGAAACTCCTCCGGCGAATGCACCTTGTGCACGCCGCGGGAGAACGAGCCGTCGGGGATCTTCACCACCAGGGGCAGACCCAGCTCGTCCATCGCCCGCGGCAGGTCGCCGGCGTCGGCGAGCATGACGGTCGGCGGCGTCGCCACCTGGTTCTGGGCCAGCAGCTCCATCAGGAACACCTTGTTGGTGCACCGGATCATGGAGATCGGATCGTCGATGACCGGCATGCCCTCCTGCCAGGCGCGGCGGGCAAAACGGTAGGTATGGTTGTCGATCGACGTCGTCTCGCGGATGAACAGGCCATCGTATTCGGCGAGCTCGGCCAGCTGGCGGCGGGTGACCGGCTCGACATCGACTGAGAGCCTTTCGGCGATGCGAGCCATGTACTTGATCGAGGCCGCGGACGACGGCGCCATCTTCTCATTGGGATCGAACAGCACCGCGAGGTCGTATTTTGCGACCGTGCGCGCCTTGGGATTGCGCCACTCGCGCTTGGTGTGCCGGTGAAGGCATTCGCGCAGGAACAACGCCTCCCCGTTGGCGAGACGGGTAATGTTGCGCGGACGGATGCGCTCGATCGAAAGCCACGTGCCGGGCTCGACGTTGACTTCGAGCGCGGGGCAACGGAACCAGTCGAACAGCAGCCGCCCGAAAAACTCGAAACGATCATCACGGGCAATCCCGAAGCAGACCAGGATCTTCAGCTCGCCCTCGGGCTGGAAGTCGGCGCGGCGGGCACAGCGGTTGAGCTCGTCCTCCAGTTCCGGCAGCGCGTGCTCATAGAGCTTCGCCTCGCGCAGCTCCAGCATGGTCTCGACCGTCGGGACAACCCGGTGCCCACGCGCTTCCGCCAACAGCGAGGCGTAATAGCCCTTCGACTGATAGGCATACGACCGAGCCAGATTGACAAGCTTCGGCCGACCGACGTCGAACAGGCGCGGACGCGCGAGATATTCGCTCGTCGTGATCACCTTGTGGGGGGTATCTGCGTTAGGGAGGTCTTTGGGCTGGTCGACCAAAATGACCCAGCCGGTCATGCAGGTCCTTTCCGGATGACGATGGCCGCGCTCAGCCGCTCGCGACCCAGATGGATCACGCGCTCGAACGCGGTCCACGGTACCGCGTAGGTCTCGGCGGCGGCCGCCATCCCTTGATCATCTCTGATGGCCGCCGGATCGTGCATGAGGACATGCGCCCCGTCGCGGCCAAAGGCAAAAATCCAGTGTGGCTTCCCTCTGGGCACCAAGTGATAACCGGAAACGAGGACGATGACCACGCTTCCCGCATCGAGCGCCCGCATCAGAACCAATTCGTTCACAGGAGTCAGGTGGGTGGGGATATCGAGGGCCTTCGCCTCACGTTGGAACTCGAGCTGTGTCACCTGCATGACGCGGCGCTTGTCGGTGGACCTGGCGCTGTCGAGGAAGTACGGGCCGCGGCTGCTGACATAGACCTCCGGCAGGAGCCCGTGGCGCCTGAGAGCGACCGCCATCCCGTACGGCTCGCAGCCGCCCGGTCCGGACGACATGAAGATGGTGGTCGCTTCGCGCCACAGCTGAAACTCGAAGGCCGGCCCCGGCGAGAACCTCCCGTCGGCCCAGGCCAGCGCCATCATCATGCAGGCGGGGCCGCAGGTGAATTCGGTGGTCTGGTGAAAGTAGCGCGGAGCCGTGGCGAGGGCGGACAGGTCCGGCACAAGCCGCTTCTCGAAGCGCAGCGCATCGCCGCCGTCGTCGTAGTAGCCGCGATGACGGCCGAACTCCTTATATCCATTTTTGCGGTAGCGGGAGATCGCAGCGTGATTGGCGACGTGCACTTCCAGGCGGAGCGCGCGGCAGCCTCGTGCGCGGGCGCAGGCCTCGGCGGCGTCCAGCAGCATCGGCCCCACCCCGCGTCCCCCCATTTGGGGATCAACGGCAATGGAATAGAGGCGGGCGATGACCGAGCCTGGCCGGAACAGCACGATGGCATTGCCCGCAAGCTGCTCGCCCAGATCGGCTGCGATCACCTCCGCACTCGGCGAGTTTAGAAAATGTCGCAAACTGCGGCGTGACAGGCGATCGGTTGCAAACACGCGCTGCTCGAGCTCGAGCAGCGCATCAAGGTCCCCGCGCTCGGCCTTGCGAGCGCGGATCTCCCTCGTCGGCGCATGGGCAAGATTGGAGGGCATCGGCATCAGCGGACGCCGCACCATATCATTTTGACCACGCCCCCGCACCGGGTTCCCCTCTCGCCATTCACTCGCGCGCAACCGCGCGTTCCTTCGTTTGACGAGCCTGCGCGCTGCGAGGTTCACGCCCGGTCCGCGCACGGCGCGGAAAAGCCCGGGAATGAAGTGTGATCGGAGGTCCCGTCTGACGAGGAATTTCTGGCATCGCGACCTTTGAACCCGTTCGGCTGCCGCCGCGACCAACGGGATGAGCGGCCGCAAGAGCCGCACCGGGATCAACAATAAGAGCCGCAATATCCCATCGGAGGACGCGTTCTCCGGAACGAAAAAAGGTTGTGATCGGCGCGTGCGCCCCCATCCACCCCCGCGTCGGTCCACGCGGCCCGCCCGGATGTCCCCATCCGGGCGGGCCTGCTTTTTGCCCGCACCCGCTCCGTCCGGGCAGCGATATCGACGCAGGGACCGGTGCGAGCATTGGCCGTCGTGCCATAAGGGATTAAAACGCGGTCAGCCCAAGCTATGGAGCGGCGGACGTCCCATGCAGCGCGTGACCATTACAATCGACGACGAACTCATGGCAGAGCTCGATCGAATCATCGCGGCCCGCGGCTATCAGAACCGCTCCGAGGCAATTCGTGATCTCGCCCGCGCCGGCATCCGCGAGGCTGCGCAAACACTCGAACTCCAAGCGCGACTGCGTGGCCGCGGTGGTCTACATCTACGATCACGCTGCCCGCGAGTTGCCCAAGAGGCTGACCGAAACGTTCCACGATCACCACGAGCTGTCGCTGTCGTCGTTGCATGTCCACCTCGACCACGACAGCTGCATGGAAGTGACGGTGCTCAAGGGCAAGACCGGTGCCGTGCAGCACTTCGCGGAGCACGTGATCGCCGAGCGAGGCGTGCGCCATGGCCGTGTTGTGCTGATGCCCACCAGCGCGCCGGTGCGCGAGGACCGGCCGCAGGGGAGCCGGGCGCAACGCCGCCGGCACTCGCACGGCGCCTCCCACGCCTGAGTGAGCGAAAAGGCGTCGCGCCCTTGCGGACAGCACCCGTGATATGCGATTTTGCGCCGATGATCTTACCCGCGGACAAGGGGAAAACTCGATGCGTAAAGGCCTGACCATCGCCGCCGCTCTGGTGCTCGCTCCCACCGCCGCTTTCGCCCATCCCGGCATTGGCGACGCGCACGGCTTCATGCAGGGGCTGGCGCATCCGCTCGGCGGGCTCGACCATATTCTGGCGATGGTCGCGGTCGGCATTCTCGCCTGGCAGCTCGGTGGCCGGGCTCTCTGGTTGGTGCCCGGCACGTTCATCCTGGTCATGGCGGCCGGCGCAGCGCTCGCAATGGCGGGCGTCCCGCTCCCCCAGGTCGAGCTCGGCATTGCCGCATCGGTGATTGCGCTGGGCGCCATCGTGGCGCTCGGGCTCAACGTTCCGCTTGTCATCGCGATGGGGCTGGTCGGGCTGTTCGCGGTCTTCCACGGTCACGCGCACGGCACGGAGATGCCGCTCGATGCCGCCGGCGCCGCTTACGCCGCGGGATTCATGCTGGCGACCGCCCTCCTCCACCTCGGCGGCATTGCGCTGGGCTTCGCGATCGGCCGCATCGGCGACGCGTTGGGTCGGAGGGCCTATCAGATCGGCGGCGCCGCCATCGCGCTCGCGGGCGTCGCGATCCTCGCACACGTCATCTGAGCGGCGAAAGCGGTTCTGCCCGGGCTGCTAGCGAGCTGTTGCGTTTCATCGCGTGCGGTCAGCCGACGCGGATGACAATCTTGCCGAAATGCCGGGCCGACTGCAGGTGTCGGTACGCCGCCGGCGCGTCGTCGAACGAAAAGACCTTGTCGACGACCGGCTTGAGTCCTCCGGCCGCAATGGCGCGGTTCATGGCCTCGAACATCTGCATGGAGCCGACCGATATGCCTTGCAGATTGGCGCGGCGGGCGAAGATGAGCATCGGGTTGATCTCGGCCGCCCCCGAGAGCACCCCGATCAACGTGATCTTGCCGCCGATCCGAACGGCGCGTAACGACTGCGCCAGTGTCCCCGGCCCGCCGACCTCGACGACGTGGTCGACGCCGCCGCCGCTCCACTCGACGGCAGCCTTGTCCCATTCAGGGCTGGTCTTGTAGTTCACGCCGTGCGCGGCACCGAGCGCCTTGGCGCGCTCGAGCTTCTGATCGCTCGACGACGTGACCATCACCTGCGCGCCCATGAGCCGCGCGAATTGCAGCGCGAAGATCGAGACGCCGCCAGTGCCCTGCACAAGCACGCTCTGGCCGGCGACGATGCGCGCGTGCTCGGCGAGCGCGTGCCACGCCGTCACCGCGGCGCACGGCAGCGTTGCGGCTTCTTCGTAGGATAAATGCGCCGGCAGCCTGACCACGCCGTTCTCCTCCAGCACGACGTATTCCGCGAGCATGCCGTCGATTCCGCCGCCAAGCGCGCTGCCATGCGTGTCCGCGGCCATCGGGCCGGCGATCCAGCGTTGGAAGAAGCAGCCGGCAACGCGGTCGCCGGCCTTGACGCGGTCCACGCCGGCGCCAACATCGACGACCTCGCCCGCACCATCCGAGAGCGGAACAAGGTTCGGCTTCACCGGCATGCGGTAGGTCCCCAGGACGATCGCCAGATCGCGGAAGTTGAGTGAACAAGCCGCGACCTTGACCAGGACCTGGCGCGGTCCCGGCTTTGGCATGGGGAGATCGACCGCAACGAGAGCGTCGATGCCGGTACCTTGCGGCAGGTGATACGCCCGCATGTGCTGCTCCCCAATCGACGGTCCAACGGCGTTGTCAGGCCGGAATTGATCAACCGGTGCTGTTGACGCTCATCGCCAACACGCGCGCGACGTGAAGCGCCTCGCGGCCGCTGCCGTCCTTGATCTGATGGCGGCACGAGGTCCCGTCGGCAACGACGAGCGTGTCGGCGTCCGCAATGCGCACGGCGGGAAGCAGCGAAAGTTCCGCCATCTTCAGGGAGACGTCGATGGTGTCGGCGCCGTAGCCGAAGGCGCCCGCCATGCCGCAGCAGCTCGAGTCCACGGTGTCGACCGCCAGGTCGGGAACAAGCTTGAGCACGCTCTCGACCGCCGGCATGGCGGCGAAGGACTTCTGGTGACAGTGGCCGTGCAGCAGCGCGCGCTTCGCCACCGGCTGGAGCTTGAGCTGGAGCGAGCCTTGCTCAGCCTCGCGCGCCAGGAATTCTTCGAACAGCAACGCGCTCGCCGCCACGAGCCGTGCATCTGCGCCCTTGACCAGCGCCGGAAGCTCGTCGCGGAAACCGAGGATGCAGCTCGGCTCGAGCCCGACGATCGCCATTCCGCGAGCCGCGAGCGGGGCGAGCGCGGCGATGCAACGCTCGGCCTCGCGGCGAGCCTCGTCGATGAGACCGACGGCGAGAAAGGTGCGCCCGCAACACAAAGGGCGCGTGCCGTCGGCGGGCTTCGGCAGATGCACCTCATGGCCCGCGGCCACGAGCACGCCGAGCGCGGCTTCGATGTTCTCCGGCTCGAAATACCGGTTGAAGGTATCGGCGAAGAAGGCGACGGGGCGCGCGTCCCCCGCGCCGGGAAGGCGCGCCGGCTCGCGCCACACGTCGGCGCGCCAGCGCGGGAGACTCCGCCGCGCGCTCAGGCCCGCATATTTTTCCGACCATTGCCGGAGGCGCGGCTTCGCGTCGCGCAGGTTGGCAAGATAGGGCCATCTGGCCGCAAGCGGCGCGTAGCGCGGCAGATACCCGACCAGCCGGTCGCGCATGCTGAGCCCGCGCTTCGCCACGCGGGCGGCCTGTACCTCGATCTTCATGCGTGCCATGTCGACGCCGGTCGGGCACTCACGCCGGCAGGCCTTGCAGGAGACGCACAGCTTCATGGTCTCCGCCATGTCGTCGGAGACGAGCGCGTCGGATCCGAGCTGTCCGGTGATGGCGAGCCGCAGCGTATTGGCGCGCCCGCGCGTGACGTCGCGTTCGTCGCGGGTCACGCGATAGCTCGGGCACATGACGCCGCCCTGGAGCGTGCGGCAGGCGCCGTTGTTGTTGCACATCTCGATCGCGCCCTGGAAGCCGCCGCCAGCGCCGGGATAAGCCGACCAGTCGAGACCGGGGTGGATATCCTCGGCGCGATAGTCCGGCCCGTAGCGGAACACTTGGCGGTCGTCGAACTTCGGGGCGCGCACGATCTTGCCCGGATTGTATAGGCCTTTGGGATCGAAGCGCTCCTTGACCTGCTCGAACGCGCGCACGAGCCGCGTACCGAACATCTTTTCGTGGAATTCGGAACGCACGATGCCGTCGCCGTGCTCGCCGGAATGCGAGCCCTTATAGGCACGAACCGTGTCGAACGCTTCCTCGGCGATGGCCCTCATCGCCCGGGCGTCGCGCTCCTGGCGCAGATTGAGCACCGGCCGCACATGCAGACAGCCGACCGAGGCATGGGCATACCAGGTGCCGCGCGTACCGTGCTTCTCGAAAATGTCGGTCAGCTTCGAGGTATATTCGGCGAGATGCTCAAGCGGCACCGCGCAGTCCTCGACGAAGGAGACGGGCTTACCTTCGTCCTTCATCGACATCATGATGTTGAGGCCAGCGGTGCGCATCTCCGTGATCGCCGCCTGCAGCTTCGGATCGAGCACCTGTATCACGCCGCCCCACCGCGCGCCGGACTTGTCCCAGCCGAATCCGAGATCACCGAACAGTTGCGTGAGCCTCGCCAGGCGGCTGACATTCACGTACTGGTCGTCGTCAGCGAATTCGACGAACAGGATGGCTTCGGGATTCCCGCGCACGACCGCATCGATGGTGGGCTTGAACATGGCGATCTCGCGCGCCAGGCCGAGCATGGTGCGGTCGACGAGCTCGACCGCGATCGGTCCGAGCTTGACGATGTACTGCGCGGCGTCCATGGCGCGGGCAAAACTGCCGAAATGGCAGGCGCCGACCGCGCGCGGGCCGAGCAGCGGCGCCAGCTTCAGCTCGAGCCGGGTGGAAAAGGCGAGCGTGCCTTCGGAGCCGACGAGGATATGCGCCAGATTGAGATCGTTGCGGCCGGGCACCAGCGCATCGAGATTGTAGCCGCCGACCCGCCGCTGCACCTTCGGGAAGCGCGCTTCGATCTCATCCGCCTCCCGTGCGGCGAGCGCCAGTAGGTCCCGTGCCAGCGGCAGCACGGGTGAACCGGGCGGAAGGTCGGACAGGTCGCGCGCGGCCGGACCGAAATGGGCAGACTTGCCGTCCGCCAACACCGCGTCGATCGAGAGCACGTTCTCGCGGGTGTTGCCGTAGCGAAGGGAACGGGAACCGCAGGAATTGTTGCCGACCATCCCGCCGATGGTGGCGCGCGAGGAGGTCGAGATATCGACCGGGAACCAGAGACCATGCGGCCGCAGCCGCCGATTGAGCTCGTCGAGCACGATGCCGGGCTCGACCACGCAGCGGCGGCCGGCGACATCGAGCTCGAGGACATGGTCGAGATATTTCGAACAATCGATGACGAGCGAGGAATTGACGGTCTGGCCCGCTTGCGAGGTGCCGCCGCCCCGCGGCAAAACGCTCACGCCCTCCTCGCGTGCCAGGGCGAGGGTATGCTCGACCTCTTTCGCCGAGCGCGGTGCGACCACGCCGATCGGCATGATCTGATAATGCGACGCGTCGGTGGCATAACGCCCGCGCGTGAACGCGTCGAACTGCACCTCGCCGAGGAGGTGCGCCTTGAGCCGCCGTTCGAGCCCCGGGACCACCGTCTCAGTCATTATTCGGTCCTTGCCCACCCGGTGGGACTGGACCTCGATGCGGCCTCATCCCACAGCGGCATCCGCGCGGGCTTGATCCCGCGTCCGGTTTCTTTTGAGAAGAGATGCCGATGTTCAATTCCAATCGCAACATCCGGCCAAGAGGCTTGACTGACTGTCGCATTCGTCCTTGATGGCGGCAAGCTGCGGCGGGCCTCTGCCGTAGGCGGCGAACTCCTCATTTAATTCCGTGTTGGCAAGGACTTACTGATGTCGAAAAACTCCTCGCGCCCCGTCGGTCGCCACTTCCTGCAGATTCCGGGGCCGACCCCGCTGCCTGACCGCGTGCTGCGGGCCATGGACACGCCGATCATCGATCACCGCGGGCCGGAATTCGCCAAGCTCGCCAAAAAGTGTCTCGACGGCATCAAGACCATTTTCAAGACCACCAACCCGGTGGTGATCTACACCGCCACCGGAACCGGCGCGTGGGAGGCGGCGCTGGTCAACACGCTCTCGCCCGGCGACCGCGTGCTGATGGTGGAGACCGGCCAGTTCGCGACGCTGTGGAAGAACATGGCGGAGAAGCTCGGCCTGCGCCCTGAATTCATCAAGACCGATTGGCGCATCGGCGCCGATCCGACGGCGGTTGAGGATCATCTGCGCAAGGACAAGAACAAGGAGATCAAGGCGGTCTGCGTGCTGCACAACGAGACGTCGACCGGCTGTCTCTCGCCGATCTTGGAAATCCGCAAGGCGATCGACGCCGCCGGCCATCCGGCGCTCCTGTTCGTTGACACGATCTCCTCGCTCGCCTCGACCGACTATCGCCACGACGAGTGGGGGGTCGATGTCACCATCGGCGGGGCGCAGAAGGGACTGATGCTGCCGCCGGGCATGTCGTTCAACGCCGTGAGCGAGAAAGCATTCGCGGCCGCGAAGAGCTCGCAGCTGACGAAATCGTTCTGGGCATGGGACGACATGCTCAACATGAACAAGATCGGTTTCTTTCCGTACACGCCGGCAACGCAGATGCTGCACGGCCTGGCCGAAGGCATCGCCATGCTGCACGAGGAGGGGCTCGACAACGTGTTCGCGCGCCACGACCGCCTCGCCGAGGCGACGCGCCGCGCGGTGCGGGCCTGGGGGCTCGAAATCATGTGCCGCGAGGCGAAGTACTACTCGCCGACGATCACCGCCGTCATGCTGCCGGACGGCCACGATGCCGACGCTTTCCGCAACCTCGCGCTCGACACCTTCAACATTTCGTACGGCACGAGCTTCGGCCGCTATGCCGGCAAGTATTTCCGCATCGGCCATCTCGGCGACGTCAACGACGGGATGCTGATGGGCGCGTTGTCCATCACCGAGATGGCGCTGGCGCTGGCCGGTATTCCGCACCGGAAGGGCGGCGCACAGGCCGCGCTCGACTATCTCGTCGAGGCGCACGGGAGCCCGGCGCGGGCGGCGGCGGAGTAACATTCGTCGCATCTGCCGGTTTCGGCGCGTTGCGCGGCCTTGGGTGAGCACGAATTGGCAGGACTGCCATGCGGATGCTGTCCCTCGCGCTTTCGGTCCTGTTGGGCGTCCTCGCGCCCGGCAGTTTCGAGGCCGCTTCGGCGCAAGGCTATCCGAACCGCCCGGTCCGCATCTTCGTGCCGTTCGCGGCGGGCGGGGCGGTCGACACCCTGGCCCGGCTCGTCGGCAGCAAGCTGTCCGAGCAGTTCAACCAGCCGGTCGTGGTCGAGAACCGCGCCGGCGCGGGCGGCAACCTGGCGCCTGACGCCGTCGCCAAGGCGGCCCCTGATGGCTATACGATCCTCCTGACCACCAACGGCCTGGCGATCAGCCCCGCGCTCTACCGCACGCTGCCGTTCGACGTGTTCAAGGATTTCGTTCCGGTCACCCAAGTCGTTGCCTCGCAGCTCGTGATCGCCGCCAATCCGAAGCTCGCGGCCAATTCGATCGCGGAGCTGATCGCGCTCGCCAAGGCGAAACCCGGCAGCCTGAACTACGGCTCGACCGGCATCGGCAATCCGCTGCATCTGACGATGGAGATGCTCAAGAACGCCGCGGGCATCGACATCCAGCCCGTTCCCTATCGCGGCGACGCCCCGCTCAATGCCGCGCTGATCGCGGGCGACGTCCAGGTCGCCGTCGTGCCAATGGCGACGACACTCCCGCATGTGCAGAACGGCCTGCTTAAGGCGCTCGCGGTCGGGGGCGCCCGGCGTGCCCCGGCGCTACCGGACGTGGCAACCGTCGCAGAGACTATATCGGGCTTCGAGTCCTCGAGCTGGCAAGGTTTTTTCGTGCCGGCGAACACGCCGCGCGACATCGTCGTGACGATCCAGCGGGAAACGGCGAAGGCACTCAAATCGCCCGACGTGCTCGACCGTCTCAAGACCGGCGGCAACGAGCCGGTCGGCAGCACACCGGACGAGTTCGATGCACGCTTTCGCGCCGACGTCGCAAAATTCGCCAAGATCGTAAAGGACGCCCGCATTCCGACGCAGGATTGAAGGCGCGGACTGCACGCTCTCGCCTAAATGCAGGCGATTGAGCGACGCGGATGAGATCACAGCCCCGGGTGCCCGAATTGCCAAGACCGCCCGAAAAGCCCATATTTGATGCAGGATCAGTAGAACGAATCCGCGGAGGCCGCCCATGGACATCCAAGGTCTCGGTTATGTCGGTGTTCGAGCAAAATCGCTCGACGATTGGGCCAGCTTCGGCACCAGATTTCTGGGCATGCAGCTCGTCGACAAGAGCGAAAAAAGTCTCGCGTTGCGCATGGATGACCGCAAGCAGCGCGTCGTCGTCAGCGAGGACGGCGGCGAGGGCGTCGCTTTCTTCGGCTGGGAGGTCGCCGACGCTGCGACGCTCAACAATCTTGCGGCGAGGCTGGAACGAGCCGGGGTGAAAGTCGCGCGCGGCTCACGCGCCCTTGCGGATGAGCGCCGCGTGAAGGAGTTGATTGTGCTCGCCGATCCGCTCGGCAACCGGATCGAAGTCTGCCATGGCGCCGAGACCGCGAGCGATCCGTTCAAGCCCGGCCGCTCGATCTCGGGTTTCCGCACCGGGCCGCTGGGCATGGGCCACGCGGTGCTGCACGTCAAGAACATCGACGACGCGGTGCCGTTCTATCGCGACGTGCTCGGCTTCCGGCTCTCCGACTTCATGGTGCGGCCGTTTAACGCCTATTTCTTCCACGCCAATCCGCGCCATCACTCGATCGCGTTCATCGAGACCGGCCGCAACGCCACCCACCATCTCATGGTCGAGCTGTTCAGCCTCGATGACGTCGGGCAGTGCTACGACCTGGCGCTGGGCGAGGAAGGCCGCATCGGCGTGACGCTCGGCCGGCACATCAACGACGAGGTCACTTCGTTCTATTCGAACTCTCCATCCGGCTTCATGGTCGAGTACGGCTGGGGCGGCCGCGTCATCGACGTCGACAACTGGCAGACCGAAGAGGTCACCTGGGGCCCGAGCATGTGGGGCCACGACCGCTTGTGGATGACGCCGGAAAAGCGTGCCGAGGCGCGGGCGATCCGCATCGAGGCCGCTTCGACCGGCCTGCGCAAGCCGGTGAATGTCATCGAGGGCAACTACAAGCTCGCGCCCGGCGTCTGCCCGTGGTGGGACGGCGTGGTGCGGGGCGAAGCGGCGGAGTGATCCCGCCCCATCCGTAACGGCGGAGAACGACCGCAATCGCGCTCACACCTCTCGGCGATCGAACAACCCCGCTGCGCAATACCGCCTAGGCGGCGATCTTCACGTATTCGAAGTCGCCGGGCTTGTTGTCGATCCCGACGCGCGGCGGCGCGATCCAGCTGGCGAACTTGCCGGGCTCGGTGACCTGCCGCATCAGGCTCTGGATGAAGTCGCCGTCGTCCTTCGACGGCAGCCACTTATCCTTTTCCCTGTTCCACGTCGTCTCGTCGACCAGCTGCCCGGCGGGAGACGCTTTCACATCCTTGAACTCCCCAATGAGCCGGTGGAACGCCACGTGCGGCAACTCGAAGCGGAAATTCACGCCGATGCGCTCGATGATCTTGTTCCAGCGGTCGAGGCCGCGCTGGCAGTCGGCGGTGTAATCGTCGCGCAGCCGCATGTTGATGGCGGTGAGCGCCGGCTCGTCCACGCGCTTGATCTCGCTCTCGACGAGCTTGAGCACGGGATAGGTCGAGCTCTCGAGCCGATGGTCGTCCTCGATCTTGGTCTCCTGGAAGCGGCCCTTGAGGCTGGCATTGAAGGCGTTTGCTGCATTGGTCGAGACCTCGGAGCCGAACAGATCGAGCGACAGCGTGTAGTGCAGATTGAGCTTCTTCTGCATGGTCGGAAGATCGATGACGCCAAGATCTCGCACCTTCGACATCTCACTTGGATCCTCGATACCGGCGGCCTTCATCGCCTCACAGGTGCGCTGGATGGTGCGGCCGATCCCGGTCTCGCCGACGAACATGTGGTGCGCCTCCTCGGTCAGCATGAAGCGGCACGTGCGTGAGAGCGGGTCGAAGCCCGATTGTGCGAGGCTTTCGAGCTGCATCTTGCCGTCGCGGTCGGTGAAGAAGGTGAACATGTGGAACGACAGCCAGTCCGGCGTCGCCTCGTTGAAGGCGCCCAGCATGCGCGGCTTGTCGGCATCGCCGGAGCGACGCTGCAACAACTGCTCGGCCTCCTCGCGCCCGTCGCGGCCGAAATATTTCTGCAAAATGTAGACCATGGCCCAGAGATGGCGGCCTTCCTCGACGTTGACCTGGAAGACATTGCGCATGTCGTAGAGCGAAGGCGCGGTCTTGCCGAGATGGCGCTGCTGCTCGACCGAGGCCGGCTCGGTGTCGCCCTGGATCACGACCAGGCGCCGGAGCATGGCGCGGTATTCACCCGGCACCTCCTGCCAGGCGGGCTGCCCGAAATGCTGCCCGAAGGGAATCGTCCGACCCTCGTCCTGGGGCGCGAGCAGAATGCCCCAGCGATAGTCCGGCATCTTCACATAGTCGAACTTGGCCCAGCCCTTGGGATCGACAGAGACCGCAGTGCGCAGATAGACCAGCGCCTCCTGAAAACCGTCCGGTCCCATGGTCTTCCACCAGTCGATATAGCCGGGATGCCAGCCTTCGAGCGCGCGCAGGACCTGGCGGTCCTCGGTCAGGTTGACGTTGTTCGGAATCTTGGTCGAGTAATCGACGTTGACGATGCCACTCATGGCTGCCTCCTCTTTCTTCTCTTTCCCCTTCAGGAGGGGGTGAACGGTTCGCGGCGGCGCATCACACTCTGCGCGTATCGAATGCCGGCTTCTGGCCGGTGCCGTAGCGTTTCAGCGCGCCCTCCTCGCCGACCGCATTGGGGCGCTGGAAGATCCAGTTCTGCCAGGCGGTGAGGCGGGCGAAGATTTTCGATTCCATGGTTTCGGGTCCACCGAAGCGCAGATTGGCCTCGAGCCCCGTGAGTCCGTCCGGCGAGAAACTTGCACGCTCCTCGAGGAACACGCGGATCTCATCCTCCCAGTCGATGTCGTCGAGCGCGAAGGTTACGAGCCCGAGCTGCTCCGACGCCTCGGCGTCAAGCATCTTGCCGATCTCACCCTTCGCCTTGGCGAGATCGGCAGGATCCGCAAGGAACCGGCTTGCGAGCCGCGACAACCCATTCGACATCGGATAGGCGCCGAAATTGACCTCGCCCAGCGCAAGCGTGGCGGGCGGCTTGTTGTCGCCGGCAAGCTTGCCGATCAGCATGTAGGAGCGGTCGGTTGCGAATACGAGCTCGGCCAGCGTCCCCGCGAAGCACGAGCCCGGCTCGATCAGGGCAACGAGCGAGCGCGACGTGAGATCGACCCGCTTGAGCACGCGCTTCCACAGGCCTCTGATTTCGCGCGCCAGCCAGTGATCCTTGTGGGCGGCAAGGAACTCGTCGTAGGCCAGCACCTGCGCCGGGTCGCCCGACGATTTGAAAACGATGGCGGCGACGTCGTACTCGTTGGCGCGGATGTCGAGAATAACGTCATCGAGCTCACGGGCGAGCTTGAGTGGCCAGAACTGCGCGCCCTGCTCGACCATGGCATCGGACGATGCCGGCGGCGGCGCTTCCGGTGCGCGCACGGTAATGGTGGCGAGTCGCTCGCCGCGTTGGAATTCGACCGATACCGTGTCATACGCGACCGCGTCGGCGGAGCGCTCGCGCTTGAGCGGCGCAAGCGCAATGCCCTTGCCGCCGGCGGGACGGTTCGACCTGGCGGCGAACTCGCGCGCGCGCGTCGCCACCGTCTCTTCGAGCTTCGATCCCGGCACGACCTCATCGACCAGACGCCACTCCACCGCGCGCTTGCCCTTGATTCCCTCCTCCGTCGTGCAGAACACGTCCGCACGGTCGCGGCGCACCTTGCGCTTATCCGTGACGCGGGTGAGCCCGCCGGTGCCGGGCAACACCGCGAGCAGCGGCAGCTCCGGCAGCGAGACCGAGGACGATCCGTCGTCGATCAGCATGATGTGGTCGGCTGCGAGCGCAAGCTCGTAGCCGCCGCCCGCGGCGGTGCCGTTGATGACGCAGATGGTCGAAAGCCCGGACGCTTCGCTGGCATCTTCGAGGCCGTTGCGGGTCTCGTTGGTGAACTTGCAGAAATTGACCTTGTGGGCGTGGGTGGCGCCCGCCAGCATGCGGATGTTGGCGCCGGCGCAGAATACACGCGGCTTGCCCGAGCGCAGCAGGATGACTTTTACCTGCGGATGCTCGAAGCGCAGCCGCTCGATGGCGTCGGCCAGCTCGATGTCGACACCGAGATCGTAGGAGTTGAGCTTGAGCTCATAGCCTTCGAACAGCGCACCCTTTTCATCGACATCCATCAGCAAGGTCGCGACCTCGCCGTCGACCACAAGCTTCCAATGGCGGTATCTCGACGGATCGGTCTGGAAATCGATCCGGGGCTTGCCGTTGCTCAATTTACGCTCTGCGTCGGCCATGGGTTTCCTCGTTCAGCGAGCGGAAGTCGAATGCTTCCGACATCGGCCCTTTATCGTGACCGAACCTGGACAGTCCCGGGTTCGGCGTGAGCGGCGATATCGCCTTCGTGGTGATCACGTAACAGGCGGTTGGTGAAATCGGCGACCGCGCGCAAGGTTGCCGCCGGCGCCTCGCGATGGGGCGCGTGCCGGGTATTGGGCAGCAGCGCCACCTCGACCGGGCAATAGCATTCCTCCTGCGCCACCTCGATCTGCCGCGCGGTGCCATACTGGTCGTCCTCGCCCTGCACGATCAGCATCGGCACGCGGATATGGGCAAGCTCGTCGCTGAGATCCCACTTGCGGAACTCCGGGTCGAGCCAGGGAACGCACCAGTTGTAGAACGCGTTGTCGGGATCGGCGTGCAGGCGCGCGAGCTTCGTGCGCAACGCTCCCGACTCGAACGCCACCTTGGCGCGGGCGATCTCGGCGATACCCATGTCCTCGGTGAAGAAATGCGGCGCCATGAGTGCGAGCCCGCGCACGCGGTGATCCTGGATGCTGCCGGCATAGATCGCCGCGATCGAGGCGCCGTCGCTGTGGCCGGCCAGGAGCCCGCGGCGGAAGCCCATCGCGTCGAGCACGTGCGGCAACACCTCGCGCGCCTCCTCGTGCATGAACGACACCCGCCGCGGCAAGGTCGAGGGCGAGGACTTGCCGTAGCCGGCTCGCGAGTATGTGAACACGCCGGTCGCGGTGGCGGCCGCGAGATCCTCGGCAAAGCTGCCCCAGATGTCGACTGATCCAAGCCCCTCGTGCAGCAGAACAATGGTCGGCGCCGCGTCGGGGCGCGGCCCGATCATGCGGTATTCGAGCCGCATCGGGCCGAGCTCCAGGAAGCCCTGGTCGGCGAGTGTGCTCATCGCTGTGATTGCGCCACCAATGCGTTCATCGTCAGGCTCCGCGATCAAGGCAACGCGCCGCGATGTCGTGCAGTTTTGCGAGACTGTGCTCGACGGTCTCGCCCGAGGTATCGAGCTCGGCCTCGGCACGCGCATAGTCGCCCCGCCGGGCGTCGAGGATGGCGACGAGATCGGCCATGGCTTCGCGGTTCTTGGCCATGGGCCGGAAATCGCCCTGCCCCATTACCCGCCCCATGTGCTCGTCGGGCCGCGCCTTGATCCAGATTGCGTGGGTTCGCCGCAGCAGAAGGGAATAAGTCTCCGCGTTCGACACGATGCCGCCGGCCGTGGCGATCACGGCGGCGTCGTGCTCCTCGATCACGCGCTCGAGGCAGGCGCGCTCGTAACGGCGGAAGGTCGCAATCCCGGCCATCTCGATCAGGTCGGGGATGCGCGCGCCGTAATCCTGCTCGACCAGGCGGTCGAGTTCGATGAAGGGGCAGCCGAGCCGCTCGGCGAGGCTGCGGCCCAAGGTCGACTTGCCGGCCCCACGCAGCCCGACGAGGGCGATCCGCCGCGCACGCTCGGTCTCGGCCGCCTGCCCGGCGTGGCGATCGATCAATTCGGCCAGCGCAGGAAGCTCCGCCGCCGGCGTGCGGCCGAGCACGTCGAGAATATGGGTCATGGCTGCGGTGCCGCCGTTGCTGCGTGGGAGCAACTCGATGATCGGAACGTCGAGCGCTTCCGCGATGGACCGCAGAACGATCACGGACGGATTGCCCTCTCCGCTTTCGATCTGCGCGAGATATCGCTCGGAGGTGCCGGAGTCCTGGGCGAGTTGGCGTCGGGTCACGCCGTGCTTGGCGCGAGAGAGCCGCACCAGACGGCCGATGGCGGCGACGAAGGCATCGGAGTCGGCGCGCTCAATCGGCGACGTCCGCTTTTGGATCCTGCTCCAGGCTTCCGTTTCAGGCACGCAAGCGGTCCATTCTCTGCACTGCACTATAATTCATGCACTATATAATTCATGTCAACGCGGTCAGGTCAATCCGTCGCGAACCCGTTGGCCCACAGCGCCGCCAGCCTGGACACGGCGGCGGCAGGCAGCGGCCCGCGGCCACGGCCTCGAGCGCCGCATCGAGCTGTTTGATCTCGGTAATCCCGATCACCCGGGTCGCCGGCTCCTTGTTGGCGAGCACGAACCGAAGCGCGGCCTGGGCCGGCGCGCCGTAGGCATCGCCGAGCGTGGCGCGCACCGCGGCGGCGCAGCGCACCTCGTTGGCGAAGTCGGTATCGCTCGTCATGACGAACAGGCGGTCGGGAGGATCCGGGTTGGCGAGCACGCCGCCGGCCCAGATGCGGATGTTGAGGACGCCCATGTCCTGCTGCGAGCACGCCGCGAGAATCCCGGACAGATCCTGCCCACCCCGCCAGCCCGCCGGCAGGCGACGCCACGCGGCGCTGGGATTGATGGCATTGTAATAGACCTGGGCGGTGTCGAACCGGCCGCTGTTGATCACCTCGAGGCAGGCCGCGGTGCTGCCCGCCGCCGTCATGCCGATCGCCTGCACGAGCCCCTGCGCCTTGAGGCGGTCAAAGGTGTCGGCCACGCCGCCGCGC
Organism: uncultured Alphaproteobacteria bacterium; assembly: GCA_963739385.1. Classification (GTDB taxonomy): domain Bacteria; phylum Pseudomonadota; class Alphaproteobacteria; order Rhizobiales; family Xanthobacteraceae; genus VAZQ01. The sequence continues at coordinate 70,883 of CAVUAI010000029.1, read as the reverse complement.
GCGAGCACCTGCTGCGGCGTCAGCGCCAGCCGCTCGCCCACCCCGGAGCCGAGATGATTGTGGAGCTGGAACAGCGTGATCGCGCTGCTTTGCAGCCGCCGCAGACTTTGCTCCAGGCTGCGCTCGATCGCGCCCGCAATATCGTGCAGGTCCTCGAATTCGAGCCGCACCTTGGTCGAGACATGCGGCCGCGGCGAAAGCGTCGCGAGATGGCGTCCGATGGTTTCCTCCGATGCGCCGTTGCCGTAGACCGGCGCGGTATCGATCCAGTTGATGCCGGATGCCACCGCATGGCGCAGCGCCTGGGCGCGCGTCGCCTCCTCGGCATTGATCAGGATGCCGCCGGTGACCCCGCCGCCGAAGGCAAGCTCGGATACCGCGAGCCCGCTGCGCCCGAGAACGTTGGTCCGCATGTTTTTCCCTTTGCGCGATTGGACACGAAGGCCGCGCATGGCCCGATCATGCGGGCGATGATCCGGTGCTTCGCGCGCGACGGATCGAGACGACGAACCTCACCCTCGCGTGCTTTCGGCCCGCAGCTTGAAGCGCTGGATCTTGCCGGTCGCAGTCTTCGGCAGATCCACGCGGAATTCGATCCAGCGTGGATACTTGTAGGGCGCGAGCGTGGTCTTCACGTGCTCCTGAAGCGTGCGTGCAAGCTCGTCACAGGCGCCGCCGGCGGCCTTGAGGACCACGAAGGCCTTGGGCTTGATCAGCTCGTCCTCGTCGGGCCAGGCGACGACCGCGGCCTCCAACACGTCGGGATGAGTGCAGAGCGCGCCTTCGACCTCGAACGGCGAGACGTAGATGCCGCCGACCTTGAGCATGTCGTCGCGGCGGCCGCAGTAGACGTAGTAGCCGTCCTCGTCCTCGACATATTTGTCGCCGGAGCGCGTCCATTCGCCCAGGAAGGTTTCGCGCGTCCTCTCGCGGTTGTTCCAGTACATGACCGCGCTGGTCGGGCCGCGCACCTGCAACTCGCCCATCTCGCCTCTGGTGGTGATGACGTTGCCGTCGTCGTCGACGAGGCGGATGTCGTAGCCCGGCACCGGCTTGCCGGTCGTGCCGTATTTCACCTCGCCCGGGTAGTTGGAGATGAAGATGTGCAGCATCTCGGTCGAACCGATGCCGTCGAGCACGTCGACGCCGTAGTGCTCCTTCCAGCGCCGTCCGACGTCGGGCGGGAGCGCCTCGCCGGCAGAAACGCAGTACCGAAGTTTTACCTCGGCGCGTTTCGGCGCGCTGGGGCTGGCCAGGAATGCGGCATAGAAAGTCGGAACGGCATAGAACACCGTGACCGGATGCCGCCGCAGGATGGCAGCGACCCCTTCGGGCGTCGGCCGCTCGGGCGAAAGCACGGTGGTCGCGCCCACCGCCATGGGGAAGGTCATGGCGTTGCCGAGGCCATAGGCAAAGAACAGCTTGGCGACCGAATAGCAGACGTCGTTTTCGCTCAGTCCGAGCACTCCGCCGGCATAGAGTTCGGCAGTAAGGCGCAGATTGGCGTGGACATGGACGGCGCCCTTCGGCCGTCCGGTCGAGCCCGAGGTGTAGAGCCAGAAGCACATGTCGTCGCGCGTGGTCGACGCGGTGTAGGACTGCGGCTCCGCACTCTCGATGAGGGCCTCGAAGCGGTGGTGGCCGCAGGCATTCTCGCCGGAGACGATGACGTGCGCGAGATCCGGATTCGCGGCGATGAGGTTGGCAAATTTGGGAAACAGCGCCTCCGACACGACCAGGACTCTGGCGCGGCTGTCGGCCAGCATGAAGCGGTAGTCGTCCTCGGTCATCAGGGTGTTGACCGGGATGGGCACGACGCCGGTTTTGATCGCGCCGAGAAATGCGGTGGGCCAGTCGATGGTGTCGAGAAGCGCCAGCAGGATGCGCTCCTCACGCCGGATGCCGAGCGCACGCAAGGCATGGCCGAAGCGGTCGACGCGCTCCGCCAGCTGGCCATAGGTCCAGGTTCCGCGCGGATCGAGATAGACCGGCTTGCCGGCGCGGCCGGCCTCGAGGTTGCGCGCGAGGATGTCGGCGGCGAAGTTGTAGCTGCGGGGAATCGCCTCGACGGCCGCGCGCGGATCGAGTTCCCTCGCCCGGGCCGCAGGCGCCCGGGCTTCGGCGGCGATTGGCATGATATCGCGGCGCCTCCCGGCGATCACATGATATTGAATGGATTATGCCGGGGCTCGACGCGTGCTGCAACAACACGCTAAAGCCCCTGCGGCGCCCTCGGCAAGTAACGCCACAGGCCGGCCACATTAGCTCAGGTTTATTGATCTCACCGAGGTATTGATGGCCGGCTCCCAGCCGCTGCTGCTGAAGCTGATCCGCGCGATGCTGGTGGCATCGATCGTGGCACCGGCAGGCGCATTCGCCTTGTTCGCCTGGCACAGTTACGGCCAAACCGTGCAAGGCGCGCAAGAGCGTGCCCACCGGCTCGCGGCCGTGGTGCAAGAGCATACGCTCAAGGTGTTCGAAACCATCAACCTGGTGCTGAAGACGGCCGACCAGCGGCTGCGTGGCGTGGATCGCGACAGCCTCGTCAATTCGCGGCCGCTGTGGGACGAGATGCGCGCGCTGGAGCAATCGAGCGAGCAGGTCGCCTCGATCTTCGTGGTCGACCGCGACGGTTTCGGACCCTTCACCACCCGCGTCTATCAGTCCCCGCTCTACGATTTCTCCGATCGCGACTACTACTATGAGCAAAGGCGTGCCGACCAGGGGCTCTATGTCGGTCAGGCCTATACGGGCAAGATCAGCAACGACCAGATTTTCAATTTCAGCATTCGAAGGAGTACGCAGGACGGCCGCTTCGACGGGGTCATCGGCGTTTCCGCCTTCGTGCAGTATTTCGAGAATTATTATCGCTCGGTCGGCATGCCGGAGGACCATTTCGCCATCGCGCTGGTCAAGGGCGACGGACACATTCTGGTACGCTATCCCTCGCTGGCCGCAGGCAGCAGCAGGATCGCTCAGGATAACCCGTTCCTGCAGCACCTTCTCGCCGCGGATCGCGGCACGTTCTTCGCGCGCTCACCGTTCAACGGCCAGGACCGGCTGTACGGCTACGTGAAAGTGCGCGGCTTTCCCGTATACGCGGTCTATGGCATCGCCCAGGGCACCATCACCGCGGCGTGGCTCTCCACGATCTCCCAGGCAGCAGCGCTCGCGTTCGCGGTCGGGTTATGTCTCTTTATCACCGCCTGGTTCGCACTCAAGCGCGCGAAGCAGGAGGCGCTCGCGCTGCAGAGCCTCACGCAAACCACACGCAAGCTCGAGCAGGAAATCGAGATGCGCGAGCGCGCGGAAGCGTCGCTGATGCAGGCGCAGCGGCTCGAGGCGGTCGGCCAGCTTACCGGCGGCATCGCCCATGATTTCAACAACCTTCTCACCGTGATCGCAGGCAATCTCGACCTCGCGGAGCGCCGCAGCGACCTCAGTTCCATCAGGCGGCTCCTCAAGTCGGTCCGCTACGCCTCGGACCGCGCAGCCAACCTGACCCGCCAGCTGCTGGCGTTCTCGCGCCGGCACATGTTGAAGCCCACGACGGTCGACCTCAATGGCGTGCTGGAGCGCACGCGCGTCCTGATCGAGCACTGCGTGCCCGAAAATATTCAACTGGAGTTCAACTTGAACGCGGACCTGTATCCGGTTCGCATCGATGTGATCGAGTTCGAAGCGGCAGTGCTCAACCTGGTGGTCAACGCCCGCGATGCGATGCCGAACGGCGGCATACTGAAATTCTCCACCCGGGAGATCGATTTTTCCGACGGCGACGAACGTGCGCCGCAGGGCAACGCGGGTCGCTACATCGAGCTGAGGCTCGAGGACAGCGGTTACGGCATGCCGGCGGAAACGCTTGCCCGGGTCTACGAACCGTTCTTCACCACCAAGGAGGTCGGCAAGGGAACCGGACTCGGCCTGAGCCAAGTCTACGGCTTCGCGAAGCAGTCGGGCGGATTGGTGTCCATTGAGAGCGAGCTCGGCCGCGGGACGCAGGTGTCGATCTTGCTGCCGCGATCGGCGGAAATCATTACCGAAGACCCGAACTCGCTGTCGACGCTACCCAAACGCACGCGGCCCGCCACCATTCTGGTGGTCGAAGACGATCCGGAAGTACGCAAGACGTCGATCGCGATGCTGCAGGACCTGGGCCATCAAATCCTGACCGCCAGGAACGGCGCCGAGGCCCTGGCCCTGGTGAAGGCGGGCAATCCCATCGACATTCTGTTCACCGACGTCGTGATGCCGGGTGGCATGAACGGGATCGAACTGGCCAATCAGGCGGTCGCGATCTCCCCTGCCCTCAAGGTCCTGGTCACCACCGGCTATCCCGGCCACGCAGACCTTTTGCGCGGCGACTTCTCGGTGCTTCCCAAGCCGTTCACCCGCCTGGACCTCGAGCTGTTGGTGCGCTCGCTCGTCCCGCATCCGGACGATGACGCTGGTATGGATCCCGCAACGCGCCGCAGCGACGGCATGGCGCAATAGCCGCGGCTTCCCCGCAGCCGGCCGTCGACGCGCGGGCGCCGTTACAATATTGCACCGCGCTCCCGCCCCTTGAGTCTATAATCCCGCCACGCCCAAGCCGGGGCCGCCCGGCCACCCAGACATCCGCAGGAGGCCTCCATGGACGACACGGTCCGCAAGATCAGCGCCGACGACATCAATCCCCGCTATAACTGGGGGCGTGCCCTGCCAGCGCTCGGCATCATGGGCGTCGACTTCGAGGAACGGGTCGATTATCGCCGGCTTCATCGCTACCGGTTGAGCCGCGTCAAACAGGCGCTCGAGCAATCCGAGCTGGGCGCGTTGCTGGTCTTCGACGTCAACAACATCCGCTATGTCACCTCGACCAAAATCGGCGAGTGGGAGCGCGACAAGCTCTGCCGTTGGGCTCTGCTCACCCGCGACGGCGATCCCATCTTGTGGGACTTCGGCTCGGCCGCGGTGCATCACAAGCTCTACACGCCGTGGCTGAAGCCCGAAAACTGCAAGGCCGGCCTGATCGGACTGCGCGGCACCGTCAACCCGGCCTTCGGCCTGATGGAGCGTCACGCCAAGGAAATCGCCTCGCTGCTCAAGGAAGCCGGCGTGCACAAGATGCCGGTCGGCGTCGACATCATCGAGCCGCCGATGATGTTCGAGCTGGAAAAGGCCGGCCTCAAGGTCAAGGACGGCCAGCAGGTGATGCTGGAGGCGCGCGAGCTCAAGAACATTGACGAGATCGCGCTGCTCAACCGCTCCGCCGCCATGGTGGACGGCGCCTATCACCTCATCAACGAGGAGCTCAAGCCGGGCGTGCGCGAGAACGACATCGTCGCAAAGGTCAACGAGTTTCTCTACCGCAACGGGTCCGATGACGTGGAGGCGATCAACGCGATCTCGGGCGAGCGCTGCAATCCCCACCCGCACAATTTCACCGATCGCATGCTGCGTCCGGGCGACCAGGCGTTCTTCGACATCCTGCAGTCGTTCATGGGGTACCGCACCTGCTATTACCGCACGTTCAACGTCGGACGCGCCACGCCGGTGCAGCACGACGCCTACAAGAAGGCGCGCGAGTGGCTCGACAACGCCATTGCGCTGATCAAGCCGGGCGTGAGCACCGACGAGATCTGTCAGGTCTGGCCGAAAGCAGAGGAGTTCGGCTTCCCCGACGAGATGTCGGCTTTCGGTCTGCAGTTCGGCCATGGACTCGGCCTCGCACTGCACGAACGGCCGATCATTTCACGCGTGGTGTCTCTCGACCACCCGACCGAAATCAAGGAAGGAATGGTGTTCGCGCTCGAGACCTATTGCCCCGCGACCGACGGCTATTCCGCTGCCCGTATCGAGGAGGAGGTGGTGGTCACCGACAAGGGCTGCCGGGTTATCACGCTGTTTCCGGCCGAGGAACTGCCGATCAGCCACCGGTATTGAGCTGACATCACGCCGCGCCGCCTGGCTCCCGAGCGGGAGCGACAGCGTGCGTGGTGCATGGCGTACGGACAAGCCGGCAGGTGCGTGCGACCTAAGCCTTCGGTTCCTGTGCCTGCCAGGCCTCGATCAGACGGGAAAGGTCGGGCGGCTGCCCCTCGTAATTCACGGTGTCCCGCGGGATGTCGACCCAGGACTGAGCGCTGCGGGTCCAGATATGCCCGACCGGCTTGAGCCATTTAGTGTCGTCGAGCGTCCCCGGCTTGACGATCGAGGCCCGCGGGTTGCGTTCCGGGTTGTGCAGGAGCCGCGTTCCGCACCCTCCGCAGAACAGGCACCAGATGACGCGGCCGCTCTCGAGCTCGCGGCGCCAGGTCGCCGGCGTGCCGCGGACGACGACGGCGTCGCGCGAAACCGCGAGCGAGAGCGCAAAGGCGCTCCCCGACTGACGCTGGCATTCCGTGCAATGGCAGGCGTAGAGCGTGAGCGGCTCGGCCTTGATCTCGTAGCGCACGGCGCCGCACTGGCATCCGCCGGTCAGTGGCAATCGCATAGTGTCGTATCCGGTGATTGGGGTTTGAGCCGGGCCGTCGTTTATGCCGGATCCCGGCGCGCTGCAAAAGCGACGGGCGCGCGCATGCAGCTCACGAGATCGAGCGTACCACACCGCCATCGACACGGAGCGCCGCGCCGGTGGTGGCCGAGGCCTCCGGCGAGCAGACATAGACTACCATATTGGCCACTTCCTCCGGGCTCGCCAGACGTTTGAGCAGCGAGGTCGGCCGTCCCTCCGCCAGGAATCGCTGTTCGATCTGGTCCTGGGGGATGTGCTTATCCTTTGCCAGCGCCGCCATGAACTCGACGACGCCCTCCGTTCGAGTCGGACCCGGCAGGACCGAGTTCACGGTGACGCCGGTACCGGCGACCGATTCCGCCAGCCCGCGCGCGATTGCAAGCTGCGCCGTCTTGGTCATCCCGTAGTGAATCATCTCGGCCGGAATGTTCAGGGCCGACTCGCTGGAAATAAAAACGATGCGGCCCCATCGGCGCTTCACCATCAGCGGGAGGTAGTGGCGTGACAGGCGGATCCCGCTCATGACATTGGTATCGAAAAACCGATACCAGTCCGCGTCGGTGATGGCCTCGAACGGCTTCGGCTCGAAAATCCCGAGATTGTTCACCAGGATGTCGGCGTCCTCGGCCTGGCGCACGAAATCCGCCACGCCCTCCGCGCCGGAGAGGTCGGCCGCGGCCGCATCCACTCTGGAGCCGGGAACGAGTTCCGCGAGCCGCTTTTGCGCGGCCGCGGTGCTGCCCGGACCCCGGCCGTTGACGACCACCGCCGCCCCCAATTCCGCGAGCCCCTTTGCGATCGCGAAACCGATCCCCGAAGTCGAGCCGGTGACGATCGCCCGCTTGTTGCTCAGATCGATGATCATGCCGACCTCGGGATGGAAAGGGCCCGCTCGCAGCAACTGGGTTCGAGCTTGCGGAAAAGCAAGGGCCGCTGCACGTTGCATGCAAATTCCCGGCACCTGAGAGGCCTGCATGCTGGCCGCAATCACCACACTGCTCGCCTGTCAGCTCGCTGGCGAGGCTGCCGTGCGCGTCGCCGCGCTGCCAATTCCCGGACCGGTGGTGGGCATGATTCTCCTGTTCGCGCTGATGCTGGCGCGGGCGCCGCTGCCGGCCGCGCTCAGTCCCACGGCGGATGGTCTCCTTCAGCATCTGTCCCTGTTGTTCGTACCCGCCGGCGTCGGCGTCGTGCAGCATCTTGATCTGCTCAGCGGCGCGGGTCTGCGACTCCTCGCCGTCGTGGTGCTGGCGACCTTGATCACGCTGGCGGTCACTGCGCTTGCCTTCGCTGGGCTGGCGCGGTTGCTGCGCGCGGACGACCTCGCGCCCGGAAAGTACGACCGCTCATGATCAATTTCGTCGATCTCTGGGTCTATCTGTCCGGGTCGCCGCTGCTGTGGCTGACCGCCACGCTGATTGCCTATCTCGCCGCCGATGCCATTTCTGCCGCCTGTAAACGCCACCCGCTTGCCAATCCGGTTCTCATCGCCGTCGTGTTCGTCTCGGTGATCCTGGTCGCAACCGGGACCACCTTTCCGGCCTATTTCGCCGGCGCGCAGTTCGTGCATTTCCTTCTCGGCCCAGCGACCGTCGCGCTTGCCGTCCCACTGGTGCGTCATCTCCCGCAGGTGCGCCGCGCGCTCGTGCCCATGCTGGTCGCGCTCATCGTCGGATCGGTGACGGCGATCACCTCCGCCGTGTGGCTCGCCGCGGCGTTCGGGCTCGATCGGGCCACCATCCTCGCGCTCGCGCCGAAATCGGCGACGGCGGCCATAGCCATGGGGATCGCGGAAAAGATCGGCGGCGATCCCGCCCTCACCGCCGTCCTCACCATTCTCACCGGCATCACCGGCGCCATCATCGTGACCCCGCTGATGAACGCGCTGCGGCTGCGGAACTATGCGGCGCGCGGCTTCGCGGCCGGCCTCACGTCGCACGGGATCGGTACCGCGCGCGCGTTCCAGGTCGATCCCCTCGCCGGAACTTTCGCCGGTATTGCACTGGGGCTCAACGGCTTGCTGACTGCGCTGTTGGTGCCGCTGCTGTTGCCATGGTTGTTGAATTGAAGTACCGAGACGCACTCACAAGCTGGAGGGACAAGAATGAGAATTCGCACCGCACAATCCACGCTTCGGCCGATCATCGCTTCTGCCGCGCTCATGGCCTGCGCGCTGACGTTCGCGCCTTCGCCTGCTGCTGCGCAGCAATGGACTCCGGAGCAACGCGCGGCCTGCGAACCGGACGCCATGCGGCTCTGCCAACAGTACGTCCCCGACGTTCAGCGCGTCTCGGCCTGCATGTCGTTGAACCGCCGCTATCTGAGCCCCGCCTGCCGCGCCATGTACCAGGGCGGAGCCAAGAAGAAGCGCGCCGGCTCGTGACCGGCGCCGGGTTGATGGCGTTTCTCTGCCGCGACAGTGGATCGTCGCGCGGACATTTGCCCGCGATGCGCTAACCCGCGGCCGGCATCGCGGTGCGCCGGAACATCGTGGCGCAGTCGAGCTTGACCCTGGCCGCGCACGGCCTCCCGCTTGGCCTTTCCGGACCTCGCCCGCCGTCGTGGTGGGTTCGAGCCGGATATACTGTTAACATCGCATCGCGCCCGGTCGAGAGCGGCCGCAATTCGAGTCTCGGGAGGATGCAATGGCGACCAAGCAAGCCGATACCGTCTACAAGATCGTCGAAGTGGTCGGCGTCAGCGACAAATCATGGGAGGATGCCGGCCGCGCCGCGGTGGAAACGGCGGCCGGCTCGCTGCGCGACCTGCGCGTGGCCGAGGTGACCCAGATGGACATGAAAGTGGAGAACGGAAAGGTCTCCGCGTTTCGCACCCGCGTGTCGCTCTCGTTCAAATACGAAGCATAAGGCCGGCATCCTCGACCCCGGTTTGGATCCCGGACGTGAACCCGGCCAAGTCGGGGGATCTGGCGTTGGCCCGCGAGGTCTACGTTTTCGGCTCGGGCGGCGAGGCAATGCGCCGCACGCGCAAACGGCATTCGCCCTGGAGCAGGGCCCGGATCGCCCGCTCTGATACGATGCCGCTTCAGTTCAGCTCCCGCCGGACGATCGCGGCGCCCGCGCTGAGCGCGGCGAGCTTGCCGAATGCGATCTCGCGCGCGAGATACTTCATTCCGCAATCCGGCGCCGGAATGAGGCGCTCGGCGGGAACATGTGGAAGGGCGCGACGGATGCGTTGCGCGACCTGCTCAGGTGATTCCACGGTCTGATCGCCGAGGTCGATGACTCCTAGCACGATCGTCTTGCCGGCAAGGTCGGACAGGATGCCGAGATCGAGCTTCGGTTGCGCGGCCTCGATCGAAATCTGCGCGGCGGTGGTGTCCGCGAGCTGCGGCAGAAACGAATAACCGGTCGGCTTCTGCGTATGCACCACCGCAGCATAGCCGAAGCACAAGTGCACGACCGTCGGCACCGACAGGCCCGTGATCGCGCGGTTGATCGCCTTGACAGCGATCCGCTTCGCGGCGTCCGGATCATTGCGCAGCCACGGTTCGTCGAGCTGGATCACGTCCGCGCCGGCGGCCTGCAGGTCATGCACCTCCTCGTTCACCGCGGCGGCGAGATCCATCACCATTTCGTCGTCGTCAGGATAGAACTCGTTCTTCGCCTGCTGCGCCATGGTGAAAGGGCCGGGCAAGGTGATCTTGGTCATGCGCTCGGTATTGCGGCGCAAGAACACCATGTCGGCGACCTCGACCGCATGACGCCGCTTTAGCTTGCCGACCACCCGCGGCACCTTGACGGTGCGCCCCAACCGGTTGGTGATGGTGCCGGGCCTCTCGTTGTCGATGCCGTCGAGGGCGGTGGCGAAGTGATTGGAGTAGCTTTCGCGGCGCATCTCACCGTCGCTGATGATGTCGATGCCGGCGCGCTCCATATCGCGGATCGCGAGCAACGTCGCGTCGTCCTGCGCCTGCGCGAGGTAGGGCTCGGGAACGCGCCACAACTCCCGCAGGCGCACGCGCGGCACCGTCGTCTGCAGCATGGCACGGTCGACGAGCCAGTCCGGCTGTGGGTAGCTGCCCACGACCGTGGTCGGCAGCAGGTGTGGCGTCATGCGCGTAGTCTCCAATGGCTCACTGCGATGATATGACTTTGACTCGCCAGAGCGCATCAAGCATCTTTCTGCAGCTGCGCGCCAGCGCAACGTCCACACGACAACGTCAACAAGGCCGCACCACGGTCGATGCAGGGAGGCCTTCGATGCCCACGCGACGTCAATTCCTCGGCGCGATCGCCGGCGCGGTTACAGGCTCGGGCGCGGCCGCGCGCGCGCAGGCGCCTGGCGCAGCACCGGCGACGATCGACGGCTGGCCCGCGCGCACCGTGCGCGTGATATCGCCGACCGGCACCGGCGGCCCGGGACAGAACTTCCGTCTCTACGCCGATCAACTCAAGGACACCTTTGGCCAAAGCTTCGTGCTCGAGAACATGCCGGGCGGGTCCGGCGCGATCGGCAGCATGGCGGTGGCGCGCTCCGCGCCCGACGGACACACCCTGCTGCTCGCCTCCAACAGCCACATCGTGCTGGCGCCGCTGGTGCTGACGAATTCGCCGGTCAACGTCAAGCGCGACTACGCGCCGATCGCGCTGATGTTCACCTTTCCTTTCCTGCTGGTGGTCAATCCGGAGCTGCCGGTGCGCTCCCTCAAGGAGCTCGTGGCTTATGCCAAGGCGCGCCCGGGTCAGCTCAACTACGGCTCGCCCGGCGTTGGGACCGGCGGCCATCTTGTGACCGAGCTGCTGGTGAAGCGCACCGGAATTGACGCCGTGCACGTGCCCTACCAGGCCACGACCCAGCAGTTGCTGGCGGCGGCGGCAGGGACCTTGCAGTTCACCTTCGATACCGTCGGCAATGCGCGCGGACTCGTTGAGGGCGGGAAGGTCATCGCGCTCGCCGTCACCGGGGCACAGCGCGCGAGTGCCGCGCCCGACGTGCCGACGCTCAAAGAGCTGGGCTACGAGGGATTCGACGATCTGTTCGTCGCCAATGGTCTGCTGGCGCCTGCCGGCGCCTCGCCGGCCTTAATCAAGGCACTCAACCGCGAGATGGTGCGCATGAACGCGAGCGGACCGATCCGCGAGAAATTGCTGCAAGCCTCCTACGAGCCCGGCACGCTGACGCCGGAGGAATACGGCGCAATGATCGATCGCGAGCTCAAGCTCTGGGGCGACGTGGTGCAGGAGACCGGCGTGCGCGTGAAAGCCTGAGCGGGCAGCGCCAGACAAGAAGGGATGCCGCAGTGACCATTCCGCAGACCAATTTCAATCCGCCGTTCAACATCACCCGCGCCAGCCATCTCGTGTTCACGGCGCGAGATCTCGCCGCCAGCCGCGATTTCTATGTGGAGGTGCTCGGGCTGCTCGTGAGCGACGAGGATGCCGGCACGATCTGGCTGCGCGGGGTGGAAGAGCGTTGCCATCACAGCCTCACCCTCAAGCGCACGGGCGGCCAGCCGCAATGCGAGCGCGTCGGCTTCCGTGTGTTCACCGACGAGGATCTCAACCGGGCGAAATCGCATTTCGACCGCATCGGGATATCCGCGGTCTTCGTCGAGGTCCCCCATCAGGGCCGCACGCTGCATTTCAATGATCCGGCCGGCACGCCGGTCGAGCTGTGCGCGATCATGCCGACCCGGCCGCGCATGCATACCAAGATCCACACCCACCGCGGCGCCGGTGCGTTGCGGATGGACCATTACCAGGTCCTGGTCCCCGACGTCTTGAGCGCGGCCAGGTTTTACATGGATCTGGGATTCCGGATTTCCGACTACATCTGTATCGAAGGCAGCGACCAGGTGGTCGGCACGTTCCTGCACCGCAAGAATAATCCCTGGGACATCGTGCTGTTGACCCGATCGGGGCCGCGCTTCCATCACGGCGGCTATGTGGTCGAGGCGGTCGAGGACATCATCCGCGCCTGCGATGTCGCCGGTAACCTGGGCTTCGCCGACCGCATCGAGCATGGCCCCGGCCGCCACGGCCACCAGCACTCCTATTATCTCTATGTGCGCGATCCCGACGGGCATCGCACCGAACTGCTGCTGCCGGGAATCCAGGTCATCGATATCGACGACGAACCGGTGCGCTGCGCGGTCAGCCCGAAGGCGAATTCGAATCTTTGGGGACTGCCGGCGCCACGGACCTGGGTCAACGAAGCGACGAACTTCGCCGACGTCGAGATCCGGCGGCCGCCGGTCGAAGGCGAGCCGATGACGGCGGAAAAATATCTGGCCGCCAGAATACCCGAGGCGGTCGCGAGCTGAGAGATGGCTGCGCCGCGCACTCTCTCCTGAAACTGCCTAGTGCCATTGCGAGAGCTCGACGGTGACGCCTTCGGGACCGTCGATGAAAACCAGCTTGCGGGAATGGAAATCCATGATCTCGTTGCGCGCCTTGAATCCACTCGTTGCGAGCCTGGCGACTTCGGCCTCGATGTCGTTGACCGCAAAGCAGATATGATTCATTCCGAGCTTGTGCAGATCCCGGATATTGGGATCGGGCAACGGCTCCGGATGCCGGTATCGCAAGAGCTGGATTTCGGTTCGCGGCGAGGCGTTCTCCAGCACGAGCGTGACATGCTCGGCTTCGATGCCCGGAACGCCCATGTAGCTGGCGAACGGTTCTCCCGCGATGACGACGGACGTCGTCTCCTTGAATCCCAAGAGACCGAAAAAGGTCTTGGCGCGCGCGACATCGCGCACCACGATCGTAAGATGATCGAAATGCTTCACCATGAGCGTTCCTCGCTGCCTCGCTTGCAGCCCAACACGGCAGCGCTGAGGCGTCAACGCGGGCGCGAGACGCCTCCCTAGTTGGACCGGGGCGCCCCCTTCTTCAAATGCGGGAAACGCTCGGTGAGCAGCGAGCCGAAGTAATAGGTCGGCCCGAAAGCCGGGTGGGCGCGGATTTCGTCGTACCAGCGCGCCACGCGCGGGATGTCCTGCCACATGTCGTCGAGGCCGAGATCGGCCATCCGCACAATCGCCGGCATCACCGCCACGTCGGCGAGCGTGATGCACTTGCCCAGCAGCCACGGTCCGCCGCTGTCCTCGATCGACCGGTCCATGCGCTCATAGGTACGTCGCATGCGGTCAAGCGACGCCCTCATCTCTTTTTCCGGAAAGCCCGTGCGGCCCATGGCGAGCATGAACTCCTTGCGCAGGGGCTTGCTCTCCGCGAACGCAAGAAACTCCTCCTCGCTCATGGCGGCAAAGCGGGGCAGGAAGGCGAGATTGAAGGTCGGCACCCGCACCGCCGCGGCCGGCATCTCGTCGATGAAGCGCATGAGCGCGCGCATTTTTGCGCGCGTGACCGCCGTCGACGGAGTGAAGCTGTCGGGCTCGGGCGCGATCTCGTCGAGATATTCGATGATGACGGAAGAATCGATCACGATATTGCCGTCGTGGTCGAGGGTCGGCACCACGCCGTTGGGGTTGAGCGCGAGGTAGTCCGGCTTGAGCTGGTCGCCCGCCAGGAGATCGAGCTTCTTCTCCTCGAACGGCAGTTTCTTGGCATTGAGGACGAAGCGCACGCGCTGGCTGCAGGTCGATTGCGGGGCGTTGTAAAGCGTGAAGGCCATGCGTTGGTCCGTCAGTGAAAGGAGGCGTTTCGCCGCCAACCTCGAACCCATAGCCGTGGCCCCGCCGGCGAGCCACCTTTTTCGAGCGCAAGCATAGTGACCCCGTCGGACCGGCACGTGCCTGATTTCGCTGTGATTTCGCGCCGTGAGAGGCCAGCAGGGGGGCTTGGGAGCGGGCCGGCCCGGAATCCGTTAATGCGCGTTAACCTGTTGATTCACTTACTATTCACTGTTCCGTGAAAGGGCTGGGGGAGCCGCCGGACAATTCCTATTTTTTCTTGCGAGCCCATGAACCTTTGGTCGCGCCACTGCGACCAATGAGTACCTTGGGGAGGGTGAAATGAACAATTTCTCGATGTTTACGGCCGATCGCATGACCCACGTTAAAATCGTGGCCATGGCGCTTGTCTGTGCAACGCTGGTCGCCGGCATTGGTGTTGCCGCGCGCGTCACGGACGCTTCCGCCACGGCTGCCGGCCAGATGGAGGCCACGGTAATCAAGGCTGGCAAGCCGGTCACGGCCTCGACCAGCGACAGCCGCATCGTTCGCTGACGGTTTCTTCTTCTCAACCCCCGTACTTTGCGCGCCTTTGGGCGCGCATTTCTTTTTGGGGTGATGCCACCCACGGTCGCTCGCCTTGACGACCCGGATCGCCCTCGCGGGCGGCCTTCGGCCAGCGGACCGCGGAAGGGTCGGGGCGCTTCATCGCCGCCATCTCTGCGGCCCATTCAAACGTTCTGCAGGTGCAGCACGGCTGCGGTGTCGGCTCGCACGCGCCGGCAAAGGTCAGCGTCGTCGATCAGCAATTCGCCATAGGACGGGATGATGCCCTTGAGCTTGGCGGCCCAGCCGCCCCTGAGCTGGTTCGCAAAGCAGCGCTGGAGAACCTCGATTGCGATCCAGACTGCGGTGGACGCTCCCGGGGAGGCGCCCAACAACGCGATCAGCGAACCGTCGGGCGCCGGGACCAATTCCGTTCCGAATTCCAGAATCCCTCCCCGCCGGGCATCCGGCTTGATGATCTGGACGCGCTGTCCCGCGACCTCAAGCCGCCAGTCCGCCGGTTTCGCACCCGGAAAGTATTCTTGCAAGGCGGCAAACCGGTGATGCGACGATTGCAGCACCTGACCGATCAAATATTTGGTGAGATCGAAATTGTCGCGGGCGACCGCCAGCAACGGCCCGATATTGTTCGGCCTGATCGAGCGGAAGAGATCCAGCAGCGACCCGTGCTTGAGGAATTTGGTCGAGAACCCGGCATAGGGGCCGAACAGGAGGGAATGCTTTCCGCCGATCACCCGCGTGTCGAGATGCGGAACCGACATCGGTGGCGAACCCACCGACGCCTTCCCGTACACCTTGGCGTGATGGCGCTTGTTGATTCCGGGATCGTCGCAGCGCAGCCAGATGCCGCTGACTGGAAACCCGGCATAACCCTTTCCCTCCGGGATCTCCGATTTTTGCAGGAGCGGCAGGGCGCCGCCGCCGGCCCCGAGAAAGACGAACTTTGCACTGGTCGATCGCGAGTCCCCGCTGGCGGCGTCCTTGATGTCGAGGCGCCAGCGGCCGTCCGGGGCGCGCGCGATATTCGTGACGTGATGCGAATAATGGACCTGGAAGCCGTCGAGGCCTTGCAGGTAGCGGACGAGCGTGCGGGTCAGCGAGCCGTAGTCGACGTCCGCGCCGGTGATCATTCGGGTGGCCGCAACCGTCTCCTTGGGATCGCGACCTTCCATGACCAACGGGACCCAATCGGCGAGCTGCGCGCTGTCCTCGGTATATTCCATTCCGTAGTAGCAGTGATGCGCGGTAAGGGCCGCGTATCGCTTCTTGAGAAACGTCACGTTGTCGGCACCGTGAACGAAGCTCATATGGGGAACCGGATGGATGAAGGATTGCGGATCCGCGATTGCCCCCTTCCGCACCAGATAGCTCCAGAGTTGGCGCGACAGATCGAACTCGACGTTGACGTCCAGCGCCTTGGAAATATCGATGCTCCCGTCGCTCCGCTCGGGCGTATAATTGAGCTCACAGAGCGCCGCATGTCCCGTGCCCGCGTTATTCCAGCCGTCGGAGCTTTCCTCGCCGGCGCCGTCGAGACTCTCGAATACTTCGATTTTCAGCGTCGGCTCGAGCTCCTTGAGAAAGACGGCCAATGTGGAGCTCATGATGCCGGCACCGACGAGGACCACGTCAGGATCCGATACGGCCCGATTTGCCACCATCAATTCTCCTCCGTTATGAGCTGGAACTAGAACTAAGTACCATAACGACAGAGACGCGCGAACCCGGGCGGCGGGCGGGCGCCGGCAATCCCGGGCTTCATCGTGTTACGCGCTTGCTCGCGCACGCCAATCAATGCGCTTCAGCCGGCGAAGCGAATCGGTGAAACCGTCGAGCGAATCGACGACGACGCGCCTGACACCCGCCTTCTGCAGCGTGGCGGCGATAAGATCGGCGGCAGTTTTGGCCATGTCCAGATCTCCGGCACGCGCCCGAAGCTCCACAAGATCGAGGCATAGACACACCATGGCTGGGGTCGCAAGTCTTTCGTCCCATGGCGTGCACTGTTACCCTCACATGAACACAAGCCGCAGCAGGCAGGCGCAACATCGAGTAATCACGATGACGACCGTACGCAAGGAAGCCGACAGTCTCGGGGAAATCGACGTTCCCGCCGAAAAGCTCTGGGGAGCCCAGACCCAACGCTCGATCGAATATTTCAGCATCGGCGAAGACCTGATCCCGCGCGAGATGATCACCGCCTATGCGATTCTGAAGAAGGCAGCGGCCAATGCCAATCACGCCGGTAAACGCCTCGACGACAAGACCCACAAGTTGATCCTGCAGGTATGCGACGAGATCCTTTCCGGACAACACCACGACATGTTTCCGTTGCGCGTCTGGATGACGGGCAGCGGCACCCAATTCAACATGAACGTGAACGAGGTGATCTCCAACCGGTCCAGCCAGCTCGTCGGTACGGCGCTCGGCAGCAAGGTGCCGGTGCATCCCAACGATCACGTCAACATGTCGCAATCGTCGAACGATACTTTCCCTTCGGCGATGTACATCGCCGCCGCGATGAACGTCACGCAGCGGCTCGTGCCGGCGGTGAAAGCGCTGCACGATGCGATCGCGGCAAAAGCGGCGGAATGGGACGGCATCATCAAGATCGGCCGTACTCACATGCAGGATGCGACACCGCTGACATTGGGACAGGAATGGTCGGGCTATGCCGGGATGCTCGCCGACGATCTCGAGTGGATCGACGACGCTTTGAAGGGCGTCTATCGCCTGGCGCTGGGCGGCACTGCGGTCGGCACGGGAATCAATGCCGCGCCTGGCTTCGCCGAAGCAGCAGCCGCCGAGATCGCCAAGCTCACCGGACTGCCCTTCGTCAGCGCGCCAAACAAATTCACCGTACAGGGGGCCCATGACGCCCTGGTGCAGCTCTCGGGAACCCTGCGCACGCTCGCTGTGTCGCTTTACAAGATCGGCAACGACATCCGTCTGATGTCATGCGGGCCGCGGGCGGGTTTTGCCGAGTTGCTGATCCCCGAGAACGAGCCGGGCTCCTCGATCATGCCGGGCAAGGTCAATCCGACCCAGGTCGAGGCGCTCACGATGATCGCGGTGCAAGTGATGGCGAACGACGTGGCGGTCGGGTTTGGGGGCGCCGGCGGTTATCTCGAGATGAATGTCTACAAGCCGCTCATGATCCACAACATCAGCCAATCGATCACGCTGATGACCGACGGCTGTACGAACTTCCGAAAATTCCTGATCGAAGGCACCAAGCCCAATCTGAAAAAGATTAAGGAATATGTGGACCGTTCGCTGATGCTGGTGACGGCGCTGGCCCCCGTTATCGGATACGACAAGGCCTCGAAGATCGCGCATCACGCGATGGACCACGATCTCACCTTGAAGGCGGCGGCGTTGCAACTCGGCTTCGTGAAGGAAGACGAGTTCGACCGAATCGTCGATCCCGCGAAGATGGTCAAGCCTTATGTCGGGTCCGATTGACGAACTCTTTCCCCGCCCCGGCCCGTCGCCGTGCGGGTGAGAGAGAAGGACGGCAAGTGTAGAAGCGATGCACTGATCAGGCGGCGCGACGTTCACGCCGCAATTGACCGATCGCGCCGTTGGCGAGCCGCCACACGTCGCGCTCTCCGTCCCGCGCCAAGCGCGCCAGGTTCTTGGCCAGCCGGACGCGCATCTCATCGCGATCGCGATGTGCAAGTTGGGGATCGGTGTTGACGAACCGCCATGATTTATCGAAGGCAGCATCGACGAGCCCGGCGAGGTCGGGGTCGAGATTTGCGTCCCATATGACCGCCATATCGCACCTCCCACGCTTTATTATTGCTGTCGGTATCTCACGCGGACGAGCGACAGTCCAGCACACAAGCTCATGGTGCGCCGCCAAAATGTTGCTGCAGCGCCGAGCAAATTGCGATTGTGCGGCGTAATTCACCATAAGCGGGCGAACTGGGCGCCGGCCTTGGTTGTTGTGAACCCGATCGCGACGCGGATTCGTGAGCCTACTCGTCGAACTGCGGCAGCGAAGGTGCGGCCCGGCGTGGCGGCGGTGCGCCGGGCGCAGCGGTAATGCCGAGCTGACGCATCAACTCGTTCGGACGCAGCATCGGCGGCACGCGATCAGGCACGAACCGCCATGCCGCGACCAGCGCGACAACAGCCGCAACGACGAGCAGCATCAGGATCGCTAGGGCGCGCCAGCGCCGCAGTCGTCGGCGGGCAATGGCGACCTCGCTTGTCGGCCCATCAATCGGGGCCGGCGTCGTCTCCGGCACCGGGGCCGCAGCCGGGGTTGCCGTCGGTACCTCCGGCGCACCGGCTACGGGCTCGACGACACCAGCAGCGGGCTCCGGAGGTGACGGCGCAACAACATCCGAAGCGACCCCCGGAGCGAAGTCGTGAGACTGCGGCATCGTCGTGTCGGGGACTTGCTCCATGTCCGGAGACGGCGCTGGCGTCAGCTCCGAAGCAGGCATCGGAGTTGTATTCGAAATCGACGGCAGGCCTTCATCCGACAGTGGTGCTGGGGTTACATCCGCGGCGGGCGCCGGCACGGGTTCGAAGGTTGAGGGCGGCGTTCCTCCCGATGCCAGGGCGGTGGCCGTCTCCGATATGCGAGCCTCGATCGCGTCGAGACTCGGTGGCTCCGCCCCGGCAGGGACGAATGGCATTTCCGGCTCGGGCGGCGGCGTGGCGGGCAGGTCCGGCTCGGGCGGCGGCGCGGCGGGCATTTGCGGCTCGGGAGCCGGACCGGCGGGCATCTGTGGCTCTGGCGGCCGCCCGCCCGGAAGTTTTGCCTTGATGCGGATCCAGATCGCGGCGTCCGGCTCGACCGGTTCGACCATCAAGTGCAGTTCGCCGAGCCGGCGCTCCCACAGCTCGACCTTGACGGCAAAGTCCCGGTCGGTGCCGAGCAGGGCGCGCGTCTGCGCGCGCTCGCCGGCATCGAGTGTGCCGAGCACGTACTCGCCCGCAAGCGCATCGTTATGGTCGGGATCGCTCATGTCTTGAGACATCGCTCGACCTCGATGAGGCTGCGCCGCAGCGAAGACCTGAGCAGATTGGCCGGCATGTCGAGCTTGCTCGAGAGTTGCTCGCGGCTGAAGGCCCCATAGTAAGCGAGCAGCAGCATGCGCTGACGTTCCGGTTCGAGCCGTCCGATGCAGGTCAGCAGGCGCCTGAGGTCGTCGGTCAGCTGGTGCCGGGGTACGCTGGCAGGGCCTTCGTTCTCGTCGATGACCTCCGGCTCCCCATCACTCGCCGGCGACCGCCGCGCCAGATCGATGGCCAAGCGCCGCGCAATCGCAACCATCCATGGAAGCGGCGTCGAATAGGCGGGGTCGAACTCGCGGGCGCGGCGCCAGATCTCAAGATAGGCTTCTTCCATCACGTCGGCGGCCAGGTCGTGGCGCCGCAAGATGCGCAGCACCACGCCGTAAAGTTTGGCGCAGGTCGCCCCATAGAGACGCTCAAACGCCAACGCGTCGCCCTTGGCGACGGCTGCGAGCAACCAGGTGATCTCTACCGGCGTCGACATGACGGCATACGGTCCTCCGCTACCGGGTCTACCAGTCCAGCCACGGACTGCCTAAACAGGTGCGCAACGCAGTCAAGCGGGCGCAAACTGCGAAGGCCGATTTGTGCTGCTGTTCCCGACGATTGAAGCTGACCCCGACACCGGAGACGCGTCAAGCCAGCAATCAGGGGCGGGCGCGTGGTTGCGTGGAACCGACCGCCTCGGCTGACGTCGGCCGCGATCAGGCCGGCCGCGCGAGTTGGGACTGGGCGTCCTCCTCTCCCCGCTCCCGGATCTGGTCGCGCTCCCCGAGCAGTTCCACTTTCTTCATCTCCTCGAACGCCTCTCCCAGCGTCGCCTTGGCGTCGTCGAGCTGCGCTCTCAGATCGTCGACCGATCGCTTGAGGTTCTCGCGCCGCTGCATCGCCGCCTTGGCATAGGTCGGATAGGCGAAGTGACCTGGATCGTGAATGCCCGTGCGGTCCTGCTCGATCTTGATGTCGCGGTCGAGATCGCCGCTGATGCGTTCGAACTCGGCAATCATGGCCTCGATCTGAGCGACCCGACGGCGCCGCTCGTCGACCTGAAACCTCTTCAGGCGAATGAGTGTCTCGCGTGACTTCATCGAACTCGTGCTCCCCCGAAGCCCGGCATCGCGGCGGCACGCCGCAGCAAGACGCGGACGCCCCCTTGGGCGGAATGGCCCAAGCTCCGTTCAGTGTGGCGGGACAATCTTAGCGTTCGGTTTCCAGGTCGCCCCAGATTCGCTCAAAGCGTTGATATCCTTGCCCAAGATTGCGCAAGACTGGTTGCTGCTTTCTTACCGGGCGGACCGCGGCGCGGCCGGAGCGGCCGAAGCAAGCACATCGACTGCCGCCCCCGCGACCACGCCGTCCACCCAGCCGGTTCGGCCGGCGCCAGCGCTCGGACGTTGCAACGCCGTGCCGGTTCTTAACTTCGTGTTTACCCGCGTCGTTAATGATTAGGTCACCGTTGCGGGACGTCAGGGGGCCGTTGCCCGGCTGGGACGCGGGGGCAGACTCTTCTGATTGATTACGGCCGACACTTGAAGTCGAAAGCGAGATGCCGCTTGGAAAGAAAACCGCTCCTGTGCAATATCTTAGGGCGATTCGCCCGGATTTCCCCACAAGGGGCGCGCAGGCTCGAAGCAGGTTTGTCAACCAGGCGTCGTTAGCGTTTCGACGTTAGAGTTTCGACCCGGTTTGTCCCACAGCGTTGTCGAGGGCCGCCGCTGCGGCGTGCCAACCTGAGCCCGAAGCGGCGAGGAAGGGGACTGGCATGCGCGTATTGCTGATTGAGGACGACAGCGCCACCGCTCAGTCGATTGAGCTGATGCTGAAGTCCGAGAGTTTTAACGTCTACACCACCGATCTCGGCGAGGAGGGGGTCGATCTCGGCAAGCTATACGACTACGACATCATCCTGCTCGACCTGAACCTGCCGGACATGTCCGGTTTCGAGGTGCTGCGGTCGCTGCGCGTTTCCAAGGTGAAGACCCCTATCCTGATCCTGACCGGCCTTGCCGGCATCGAGGACAAGGTCAGGGGCCTCGGCTTCGGCGCCGACGACTATATGACCAAGCCGTTCCACAAGGACGAGCTGGTCGCGCGCATCCATGCGATCGTGCGCCGCTCCAAGGGGCACGCCCAGTCGGTGATTCAGACTGGCGACCTGGTGGTCAATCTCGACACCAAGACAGTGGAAGTGAACGGCGCGCGCGTGCATCTCACCGGCAAGGAGTACCAGATGCTGGAGCTCCTGAGCCTGCGCAAGGGCACCACCCTCACCAAGGAAATGTTTCTCAATCATCTCTACGGCGGCATGGACGAACCGGAGCTCAAGATCATCGACGTCTTCATCTGCAAGCTACGCAAGAAGCTCGCCAACGCATCGAACGGAAAGAACTATATCGAGACGGTATGGGGCCGCGGCTACGTGCTGCGCGAGCCGTCGGAGGACGAGGCCAGAATCCCCGCGTGACGAATTCCGGAGTCGAACAACTCTTGCCCTTCCGCCCTCGGACAAATTCCAAAACCCCGCCGCACGGCGGGGTTTTCATTTGATCCGGAGCCGAACTCGAAATGCCGTCGATAGCTTGCGGCTATTCAGTGCGCATGCCCACCAGCGCTTCGGACCATCTGTCGCGTTGCGCCAGCAGGCACCTTGGATACGGTGCCGCGCCACCGACGAGCCGAGGATCGCGACATGGCCGCGCATCGCACCGACCTCCCGCAACTTTCCAACGACCTGTTTCTTACCGACGGCGGGCTCGAGACCACACTCATCTTTCTCGAGGGCCACGAGCTGCCGTACTTCGCGGCCTTCGATCTCATGCAGAGCGAGCGAGGGCGCAATGCGCTGCGCGACTATTACCGGCGCTATCTTACCATCGCGGCGGCACATGACCTGGGCTTCATTTTTGAAAGCCCGACCTGGCGTGCCAGCGCAGACTGGGCGCAGAAGCTCGGATACTCGGCGGCCGAGCTCGCCGACGTTAATCGCAGATCTATCGACCTCATGGCCGAATTGCGCAACGCGCACGAGGGCACGGCGCCGATGGTCATCAGCGGGTGCGTAGGACCGCGAGGCGACGGCTACGATCCCGGACGGGTGATGAGCGTGGCGGAAGCCGCGGCCTATCACGCCGGCCAGATCGACATCTTTCGCGACACCGAAGCGGACATGGTGACGGCAATCACCATGACCAATGCGAACGAAGCCATCGGCATCACGCGGGCGGCCATGGCCGCAGCCATGCCGGTCGCAATCTCGTTCACGCTGGAGACAGACGGGCGCCTGCCGACCGGGCAGAGCTTGCAGGATGCGATCACGGAGGTCGATGGCGCCACCAACGGCGCGCCGGCCTATTACATGATCAATTGCGCGCATCCCACGCATTTCAGCGCCGCGTTGACAGAGCAAGATTGGATGCGGCGCGTGCGCGGCATTCGCGCCAATGCATCAAAGCGCAGCCATGCCGAACTCGACCAGGCGACGGACCTGGACGCCGGCGACCCCGTCGAGCTCGGCCGCGAATATCGGCAATTGCGACGCAGATTCGGTCACATCAACGTGCTCGGCGGCTGCTGCGGGACCGATCATCGTCACATCGAGCAGATCTGTCTCGCGTGCCGCTCGATTGGGGCCGGCATGCAAGCCGGCGGGTGAGCCCACATCCGCAACAGGCGGCGATCTCCGTTACGAACGCACAATCCGGCCGCCTGCGAGCTCCGCGCCCGTATCTGCAATTTCGTCCAGCGTCGGCCGTGAACAGCGATTGACCGTCTGCACGCGGGTCGTAAAGTGCGGGGCTCGATCCTCCCCCGCAGCCCGCACCGATGGCTTCTCCCTCCGTTCCCAAATTGGCCGCGCACGGCGCCGAGATGCCCGCCATCGGATTCGGCACATCCGCCCTGGGCGATTGCGTCGAGGCGGTCGCAACCGCGCTCAAGCTCGGCTACCGCCACATCGATACGGCATGGAAATACGGGACCGAGCGCGGCGTCGGCGAAGGCATTCGCGCATCCCGAGTCCGACGTGACGAGATTTTTCTGACCACCAAGGTATCGCATGAATATCTCCGCGCCGATGATTTCGCCCGCTCGGTCGAGGAAAGCCTGACGAATCTGGGCGTCGATTTCGTCGATCTCCTGCTCGTGCACTGGCCGAATCCGGAGATTCCGCTCGAGCAGCCGATAGCCGCGCTTGCCAAGGCGAAGCGGCAAGGCCTTGCGCGGCATATCGGGGTCGCCAATTTCAACATCGCCCTGCTCGACCAGGCGATCACGCTCTGTCCGGAGCCGCTGGTGACGTTGCAAGCCGAGTATCACGCCCATCTCGACCAGACCAAGCTGCTCGAGGCGTGCCGCCGGCGCGGCCTAGTTTTCACCGCCTATTGCCCGCTCGGCCGGGGACGTCTGCTGCAGGATCCAGTGCTTGCCGACATTGCCGCCCGCAACGGCCGGCCGCTCGCGCAAATTGCCTTACGTTGGCTCATTCAACAGGGCAACATCATTCCGATCCCACGATCCTCCAATGCTAAGCGCATGGCCGAGAACCTGAACGTGTTCGACTTTGCGCTGAGCGCGGACGAGATGCAGCGGATCGCCGCGCTCAGACGACCCAATGGAAGGATCGCGAATCCCTCCGGCCGCGCGCCGGCATGGGATTGATGCGGGGCAGCCCACGCGCGGGGACGGGACCGGCGCGCGCGGGCCAAACGAGTTCCGCCGCTCGCGCGGGGCATGAACAGCAAAGGGAGGAGCGCCGATGTCCGACACGCCGAAATATTTCATGTACTTTCCCGGCAATTACAGGTGGTCGGCGGCCTTTGTGAACATGCTCGGCCGCGGCAGCTATGGCGGCGCCGACATCAGCGAGTTACACAAGATCGGGCGCCTGCTCGCGGGCAAGGGCGCGGAAGATGACGAGGCCTGGTTCGATGCGTGCGTCCGGGTCGCCGACGAGGTGCGCGGCCATGGCGAGCGCTTCCGCGCATCGGGACATCCGGTCTCGGCCGCGGCATTTTATCTGCGCGCTTGCCACTACTACCAGATGGGCGAGCGGTTCCGGACGCCGAAGGACGAGAAGGCGCTCCATGCCTATCGCACCGCGGTGGATTGCTTCCACCAGTTCGCCGGCCTCACCGACGTCAAGATCGAGATTGTCGAGGTGCCGTTCGAGGGAAAACACCTGCCGGGATATTTCGTCCACGCCCAGAATGCGAAATCCACGCGCACGCCGTGCGTCGTTTTCTTCGACGGGCTCGACGTCACCAAGGAAATCCAATACGTCGCCGGCGTGCCCGACCTGATCAGACGCGGCATCTCCGTGCTGGTCATGGATGGACCGGGCACGGGCGAAGCTATCCGCTTCCGCGGGCTGGTCCTGCGCCACGATTACGAGAAGGCCGGCAGCGCCTGTATCGATTTCCTGGAGCGGCGGCCCGACGTCGATCCGAAGAAGATCGGCGTCGTCGCGATCAGCCTCGGCGGCTACTACGCGCCGCGCTGCGCGGCGCTTGAGCGGCGCTTCGCCGCCTGCATCGCCTGGGGCGCCATCTGGGACTACCACGCGGTGTGGAAACGACGCATCGACGCGCAATTCAAGGCCTCGCTCTCGGTGCCCGGACATCACATCATGTGGATTCTGGGCGCCGACACGCTCGAGGATGCATTGAAGCGGCTCGAGCCGTTCAAGCTCGACGGCGTCGTGCAGAAGATGCGTTGCCCGTTCCTGGTGGTGCACGGCGCCGACGACGAGCAGATCCCGCTCAAGGATGCCCAGGCGCTCTACGATGCGTGTGGCTCACAAGACAAGACGTTGCGCGTCTTCACGGCCGACGAGGGCGGCGCGCAGCACTGTCAGCGCGATTACCTGACGCTCGGCTGCGCGACCATGTGGAGCTGGTTCGAGGACAAGCTTGTCAAGGCGTAGGACAGGTCCTGCACGGCTCGTCAGCCGGTTGCAACGACGATAGCGTCGCCTTCGGGCTTCAGGCTGACCTTGAGACCGCAGGCGCGCGCGAGGAGGCCGGCATAGAACGGCTGGATCGCGTGCGCATCGACGGAGCCGTTCTCGGACGCGCCCTCGAGCAGGGTGGGGACGGCGTGCGGGATGCGCGCGTTGGGACCGGTTGCGACGATGCGGAAGCCCATGCTCTCCCCGTCCCCGACCGGATCGACCGTGAGCGTGCCGCCGCGCGGGATCGTCTGTCCCGCGATGATCAGCATGTTGAGCAGCAACTTGACGCGGTTTTTCGGCAACAACGCATGCGGCAGGTTCCAGCCGAGCCTGGTCTTGTCATCCTCGATGAAGGCGCGCGCCATCGCTTGGGCGTTGCCGAGATCGATCTGGGCCCCCGCCGAGCCGGCCGAGCCAAAAGCCAGCCGGCAGAACTGCAAGCGCGCCGAGGCCGTCCTCGCACTTCGCTTGATGAGGTCGAGCGCGAAGGTCTTGGTTTCCTCGTCGCTGTCCTTTTCCTCCAGCACTTCGAGCCCGTTGACGATGGCGCCGGTCGGGCTGATCAGGTCGTGGCAGACGCGGGAACACAGGAGAGCAGCGAGATCGAGCGCATCAAGGGAAACGGCGGCGGACATGTGGACATCTCCGGTGATCGACCTCGGTCAAGCGGAACATGCGTGCTGGAGCGCGACTCAGACCATGGCGTCGCTGGGCGGGTGTGATACACCGCAGCCGCTCGACCTGCCAAGAGTTGAACTGGCCAGGCCAGGACCTGAGCTGGCCGGGACTTGAAAGGGCTGGGACGGCCAAGACTGAACAGCCAACCCCCGACCGCGAAGCTTGAAATCCGGCGCCTGACCCAGCCCCGCTCGCTACGCCAAGACCAGAAGGAACACGCACGCTGACAACGGACATCACCGCGCCCGACCCCCAGCTACTCGACGAGCTTACAACCCTCGTCTCCGCTGCTGGCGCCGCGATCCTCGCTGCACGCGCGGGCTCGCTGGAGGCGCGGACCAAGGCGGATCTTTCCCCGGTCACTGCGGCGGACCATGCGGCCGAGGCCGTGATCCTCGCGGGGCTTGCTCGCCTCCTCCCGGGCGTGTCGGTGGTGTCGGAGGAAGCGTCGGAATCCGGCGCCACGTCGCAGGAAGACATTGCGGACAGCTTCGTTCTGGTCGATCCGCTGGATGGGACCCGCGAGCTCCTCGCCGGGCGCGACGAATTCACCGTCAATGTTGCGATCGTCACCGGCGGTCGCCCGCGTCTGGGGATCGTCGCGGCGCCGGCGCAAGGCATTCTATGGCGCGGCGTTGCCGGTCTCGGGGCTGAACGGCTGCGGCTCTCCCCTGGCGCGCCGGCAAACGCCGCGCGAGAGCGCGTTGCCATCAGGACTCGGCAGCCGCCACGCACCGGCTTGGTTGCGGTGGTGAGTCGCTCCCATCTCGACGCCGAGACGCAAAGCTTCCTCGCCAGGCTTCCGATCGCCGACCGGCTCGCCTGCGGATCGGCGGTCAAATTCTGTCAGGTCGCGGAGGGCGCCGCCGACGTCTATCCCCGCCTGTCGACCACATGCGAGTGGGACGTGGCCGCAGGCCACGCCGTGCTGGCCGCAGCGGGGGGAACGGTTCTCGCGCCCGACGGAGGACCTCTGGGCTATGGGCGGCCGTCGCGGAATTTCCGGGTTTCGGCTTTCGTTGCCTGGGGCGACCCATCGGGGCCGGAACGGATCGGTATCTGAAGGTTCCAGCGCCAAATTGGCGTCACGCATGCAAACCTTCTATTAGCCAAGCCGCAATCATACTGTCGCCGATCAAAGTGGCGATTCGGTTGCGGTTTTGCCGCAAAGCCAGTGTATCCGCGCGTGGGCAGCGAGCTAAGCGCGGTTGACCTCGACATATCCATGGAGACTTCGATGCGTGCCGTGATGGGGACCATCGCTCTCGCGGCCCTGCTTGTCGGGCTGGCAAGCGGACCGTTGGCGGCACAGGCCAATCCGCCGCCGCCTCCGCCGCCTTCAGCGCCCCCGGCGGCGGCCGCTCCTCCTCCCCCTCCCCCTCCCCCTCCTTCGGTCCAGGGCAAACCAACGCCCCAAGGCCAACACTATTCCTCGAACGAAGTCATCGATGCCGGTCACCGGTTCTTCGGCACCGTTTCGCGCGGGCTGGCCCAGATCGTGGAAAAGGCGGGGAGTCAATGGGGCCTGCCCAACGGCTACGTGCTGGGCCAGGAGGCCGGCGGCGCGGTCGTGGCGGGCCTGCGCTACGGTGAAGGAATTCTTTACACAAAGAACGCCGGCGACCTGCGGGCCTTCTGGCAAGGACCTTCGCTCGGTTTCGATTTCGGCGGCGAGGGCGCACGCACGATGATGCTGGTCTATAACCTGCCGGCCACCGACGCGATCTACCAGCGCTTTGCCGGCATCGACGGCTCGGCGTATTTTGTCGGTGGCCTCGGCATGACGGCGCTGACCGCGAACAACATCGTCGTGGTTCCGATCCGCACCGGCGTCGGCCTGCGCCTTGGCGCCAGCGTCGGCTATCTCAAGTTCACGCCCACGGCGACCTGGAACCCGTTCTGACCTGGATTTGTCCGTTCCCGACAGCTATTGCACCTGTTGCCGCCGATTTGCCATTTGATGAGAACGGGCGGCAATCCGGCGAAAAACACGCCATGCGAGTTGTTCACGATATGCTCGCCCTGGTTTAGATTGGCCGCCGCCCGTGCTGGAAGCGCGTGGGCCGCCGTGCCATTCTGGTCGACGTGCGGTGAAATGGTCAGGAGGCGTCATGGTCGAACCGATCATGTATATCGGGATCGGGTTTCTGGTCGCGGGCCTGCTCGTGATCGGCGTCATTCCGCTGGTGCATGCACGGGCCGTGCGTCTCACCATGCGCAGGCTGGAAGCCCTCACGCCGCTGTCGATGGCGGAGATTCAGGCCGACAAGGATCAACTGCGCGCCGAATTTGCCATGGCCATGCGGCGGCTCGAGATGAACGTCGAGCAGATGAAGGCGAAGACCACCGCTCAGGCCGCAGAGATCGGTAGGAAGAGCGAGGCCATCGGTCGCCTTAAATTCGAGCTCGGAGAAAAAACCGCGGCATTGTTTGCGCTCGAGGCCAAGGAGAGGCAGTTGATCGATGACGTCCGCGCCCTCGAGGCTCAGCTCGCGGGCAACGCGGCGGAGCTGGAACAGGCCGAAGGTACGCTGGCGAACGCCCAGGCGGAGCTCGCTCAGGCCAGTGAGAGTTTTCACGAGAGCTCGATGTCTTCCGACAGCCAACGCGTCGAGCTGGTCGCCCTGCGCGCGAAGACCGAGCTCTTGACCCAGCAGATCGAGAGCTGGGAGCGAGAGGCCAAGGAACTGTGGGATCGTCTGACCAGCAAGACCAGCGAGGCTGAGTTGTCGAACCGGCAGCTTGCCGAGGAGCGCGTGCGCGCGGATCAGCTCGGTCGCCGTGTTGGCGATCTCGAGCGCCTGCTCACGACGCAATCGGAGGAAGCGGAAGTCCTCGGGAGCCGCGTCCAGGATGCGCCGGTCGGACAGCACGAACAATTCGCGGCAAACGACGTCTCCGAACGCCTGCGTAATGAGGCCCAGACGGCCCAGGGAAGCGAAGCCCGGCTTCATGCCGCGCTCGCCGAGGCGGAACACCGCCACCAACTTGCGACCGAGGCCATCGCATTCGAGAAATCCCTGATCGAAAAGGAGCTCAGGCAGTCCTACGACGAGCGCGCCAAGCTGCAACGCGAGTTGGCCGCGATGAAACGGGAAAGCCAGGAGATCGGGACGGACGAGCGCATGGACAATGCGGAGCTACGCGAGCGCATCAACGACGTTGCCGCCGAAGTCGCACGGCTGACCGCCACGCTTGAAGGGCCGGACTCCCCCATTGAGGGGATCCTTGCCGGCGATGCCGGCCGCGCCCCCGCCGCCTCCCGGACCAAGGGCAACGGCGCGCGCTCGACGGGTCCCGGCGGGGAGTCCAAAGGCTCGTTGGCCGACCGGATCCGCGCCTTGCAAGGTCGCGCTTCGCGCGCGTCGCAGCGACGCGGAGCCTGAGGGGGCGGGGGCCGTGACCGGCACGCTCCTGGCTCGCGCGGCGCGGGCCCACCGCGCGTTTGTTGCCGGTCCGGGCGTCCACCGGCGCGCGGGCGGCTTGACACCATCGCGCCCTGCCTTAAATCCTGCCGTCGGCCCGGGCGCTTAGCTCAGCGGGAGAGCGTTCCCTTCACACGGGAGAGGTCGTAGGTTCAATCCCTACAGCGCCCACCATCCCGTCTCGGCCATGACCGGCAACGGCTGATGCAACCGGCTGCTCAGGCGTCTGCGGCAAAATCAAAGACAATTTCTCGGCTTGAACAAAGTATCGTCAGGCGCGCTGGCGTGCGTGTGGATGGGCGGATTACTCGACCATCGGTCGGAGCCTGCCGCTATTTTATGCAGCGCTTTCGCTTGGGCTCGGCCTATTGCCGGCGAGCTGTCGACTATTGGACCAGTCCAGGAGCAAGGCAACTCTGTCATTGCCGATACGCACTCGGCTGGTTGCGATTGCGCAAAACACACGTCGGTGAGTTTCGGTATCTTTGACTATTTGGACGTTATCTTGGGCGTACACGACAAACGTCGGTGAAATCCGTCTCGGGCACAAAAGCCGCCGGCAATGACATCCCATAAAGGAGGTGGTTTTACTTCTTTTTCCGGCGAGACCTCTTTGCTACAGGCCCTTTTCGAATCGCTTCCGACTTGTTGATTGCGAATTCATCGATCTTGCGGCCTTGCTTGATGAGAGCCGTCAGCCAACGGGGCCGAGCGCCGCGACCTGCCCAGGTTTCGCCGCCAGGTCCCCGATACTTCGGCGCCACCTTGCGCCCTTTCATCGCGGAACGGCGACCGCCCCACCCTCGCGCCAAGGCATCACCCGCCCTGCTGCCCAGACGAGAAAGCTGTTGTTCGAGTTCGCTGCGCTTTTGTCCAAGCCTTTTGTCGATGTCGGCTCGGAGCGAAAGCAGCGCATCAACGTCCATGGCTTTCAGATTGATCGCCGCCATAAGGGCCTCCCATTCGTCAATTGGTATTGTTTTGATAAGACTATTCACCCGAAATACAAGCACGCCAAAGTGGCATGAACACATCATTGAGTGAGCGATTTTACAATCCGGTATTCGGGTAGCTTGCGGCTGCGTCGCGTTAACCGTTCACCTTATCGACGCGGGCAAAGCAAATACTCGAGACTCGGGACAAAGCTCGAACAAAGGCAGTGGTTGCAGGCGGAAATCGACTCCAACGCAGACGTCAATCTCTATTGCGATGCGGCCAGCATCGCTGGCCGCAAGTCCCGAGAATATCCGGCATGATGCTCAAACACACGGGCCGCGACGGCGGGGCGCGAAACCTGGAGCCACACAGCTTCATGCTCGGCCCGGCCACCGCTCATCGCGGGGCCACGCCCAACCCGGGCCCACGCCCTCGCACCCTGCAGCTTCGACCTGCAACCGCCGACCGCCCGCCGCGAAGCCTTCGTCAAATGGCCGCAGAGGGCCGGGGGAGAATCCAAAGCTTCTTGCCGCGCACTGGGACGGGTATGTATGTCTGCGGGGCAACAATGATGTCGTGAACGCCCGCAACGGGCGCGCCTTTCTTCTCACGCCGCGACGAATTCCTGCTCAAGCGAGACATGCTGCGCGCCTACGAGGGCAGCGGCATTTCGGCAACAGTGCTCGAAAATCTACACTCGTCTGCGGGCCGAATCATCGACAGCCCCTCTGCCGCCTGTAGAATCTGATACCGGGGCGTAGAGCTATCGGCCCGAGAACTGTGAACTCGAATCGACGAGGCACTACCATGCTTGCGCGTTTTTTCGCCGCGGCCGTGTGCGCCGGCGGCGTTCTGGCGGCTATTGGCAGCTCCGCGGCAACTGCCAATCCGTTCTCCAATTTCTTCAGCTCCTTCGGCAATGGTCGCACCGTGGTGAGCTATGCCACCAACTACAAGCCCGGCACGATCGTGATCAGCACGCAGCAACGCCGGCTATATCTCGTGCTCAACAACAGTCAGGCCCTGAGCTACGGGATCGGCGTTGGCCGCGACGGTTTCACCTGGAGCGGAGTCACGCGCATCACCGCCAAGCGCGAGTGGCCGGATTGGACCCCGCCCGACCAGATGCTGCGGCGGCGGCCGGATCTGCCGCGCCACATGGCGGGCGGTCTGGACAATCCGCTCGGAGCGCGCGCGATGTATCTCGGCTCGAGCCTCTACCGCATCCACGGCTCGAACGAGCCGAACACCATCGGCACGGCATCGTCGTCGGGCTGCTTCCGCCTGACCAATGACGACGTCGTTGATCTTTATAGCCGCGTCAGCGTGGGAGCGACCGTTATCGTTCAGTAGGACAACCGGACAACCGGCCGCGGAGCGCGGAGCTTTCGCGCTCCCTTCTCTGCGCCTTACCGGCTCAGGCCTTTCCCCGCCAAGTCGTCGAGATAATCCTGCCAATAGCTCTCGCGGTTTCGACCGAGCGAGAGCAAATAGTCCCAGCTGTAGATCCCGGTCGAATGCATGTCGTCGAAGACCAGCCGCACGGCATAATTGCCGATCGGATTGACTTCGAGGATGGCGACGTTCTTCTTTCCGGCGACGGTCTTGCGCTCGTCCGGCGAGTGACCCTGGACCTCGGCGCTCGGGCTTTTGACGCGCAGGTACTCGGCGCCGAGATCGAATGCCTCTCCGGTGTCGAAGGCAATCGTCAGCGTCTTGCGATCCTTGTGGAGCCGAAGTTCCGTCGGCCAGGGCGTCGACGCTTCGCCGCTCATGTCGATCTCCCGGACGGCGGTCGACGAGGAGAAGTCCTCGTCAAACACGCATCATATTGCCGCGGCCAGCCAGGCCGACCGCTCGTGCTTATGGCGCGCCGAGCACGCCTAAACCGCGCCCACTGAGCCCAAAAATCGCGCATGCGGAAATTTCATAGCTCGCCCGCATGCCCTGCGCCACCGTCAATGCGCGGCATTCCGGCCTGATATACGTATCGCCATGATGATGACGCGAATCCCCGCAACTATCGTGCATATGAAGGCCATTGCTACCGTCGCACTCGCGCTCGCCACGGCGGTGGTTGCGGCGGCAGCCGAGCAGGATTCGCTGCGCGACTGGCGTCCGGTTGAGCGCACGACCTTCTCCGACACCGAGATTATCGACGGTTTCTTCAAGATCGCCTTCGGGGCCGAGTTGCATCTCGCAGGCGCGGTGAACCGCATCCGGAAGTTCGACGGCCCGGTGCGGGTCTTCGTCGAGAACCGCGCCGGTTCCGACCGCGGCGCCCAGGTGGCCACGGTCGTTGCCGATATCCGAGCCCGCGTCCAGCATCTCGATATTGGCATGGCCGACACCGCAGCGCAGGCCAATGTTGTCATGACCCTGGTGCGCGACCGCGACCTTCCGGCCGCCATCAATAGCGTCTATGGGCAGGAGCGCGCGCTGCTCATCGAGCGCTCGCTGGTGCCGCAATGTCTCTCGAGTTTCCGCAAGGACGACACCTTCCGCATCCAGCGTTCGTCCTTGATCATCGTTGCCGACGCGGGGGATTTCATCTTCTTCGATTGCATCTATGAGGAGCTGCTGCAGGCGCTCGGGCCTATCAACGATACCGATGTGCCGTGGACCATGTTCAACGATAATGTGCAAATGGGCTTCTTCGGCATCTACGACCAGTACCTGCTCAATATTCTCTACGATCCTCGCATCCAGCCGGGCATGGAGCCGGACGAGGTTCGCGCGGTGCTGCCGCAGGTGATGCCGGACGTGCGCGCCTGGGTCGCGCGCGTCAACAATCTCGAGCCGTAGACCGACTTCGGTCATCTCGCCGCGCTGCCCACCTCCCGTTCGACGACGCATCGTGGCTGCACATCAGGCGCCAGTGGGGCGGTGCCCGATTCCATCCGACCGGTCTGGGGGCGGCTCGACGTGAAAATCGATCACGCAGACGCCGCCCGACTTAAGCACCATAACGCCTTTGGCGATGGCCGCCCTCACCTCGGCCGCAGTCTTGACCGGTCCGATCCCGATGGCGCCCTGCGCCTCGGCGAGCTTGGCGATATCCGGCGCCGGGTCCTCCATGCGCAGCCCGATCCATCGATTCCTGACCTCGCGTCCGCGCGCTCGCGCAACGGTGTCCTGGTGCAGTTCGTCATTGAAGTAGGAGCGGTTGTTGTTGACGAGCACGAGCAACGGGATGCGATGGCGCACCGCCGTCCAGATCGCGGTCACGCCCATGCAGAAATCGCCGTCGCCAAGCATCGAAATGGAGTGACGGCCCAGCCCTTGCAGCGCCAGCGCCGCGCCGACGGACAGTCCGGGCCCCGAGCCGAGCCCCCCGCCGCCGTCCTTGCCGAGATAGGATAGGCCATTCTGGAATGGCCAGATATCGATCGGCCAACCGCGGCCGAGTGTACAGAAGCTCACATTTTCCGGATCGTTGAACTCCGCCCGCAGCGTCGAGGCGATGTGCTCCATGGTGATGCCTTGCCCATCGGTGGCCTTGGGCTTGACCGGCGGACGCGCCTTCCACGGCTGGCGTGGAGAACCTGGACCCAGGGCCTCCAGCAGATCCTCACCGGCAACGTCGCCGGTTGCCGCCATCGACACGTCGACGGCCGGCAGCGCCTGGTATTCCATGTTGGCGCCGGTGTGGAGATTTTGATCGAGCGTCGCGGCGATGATCTTGGCGGAGACCCGGCCGCTCGCTCTCGCCTGCCGCAACGCGCCGCCGAGGTCGACCCAGTCCAGCGCCACGATGACGTCCGCCTCGCAGAGGAGATCGCGCGCGGGCTTGGGCAGAACGTTGAACGGCGGCATGTAATGTGCGGGATGGTCGGTCGGAAACATCGCGCCCTGCTTGAGGTCGGTCACCACGCAGGCGCCGAGCCGTTCGGCCAGGCGGATGCGCGAGCGCCAGGAGTTTTCCTTGCGCGACCCGCGCCCGAACATGATCACCGGCCGCTCCGCGTGCGCAAGCAGCGCCACCGCCTGATCCACCGCCCGTTTTCCCGGGCGCGGCGGCTCCGCCGGGGCGAAGCGTGATATGTCGGGCCATTCCGGCGACCGCTCGAGTTGGGCCTCCTGCAATCCGGCATCCAGGCAAATGTAAACCGGCGCCGTCGGTGCCGAGCGGGTCGCAATATTGGCACGGCACATTGCCTCGACTAGCGCCTGCGGCGAGGAAGGCTGATCGTCCCATTTGATGATCGAGCGGATATAGGCCCCTTGGTCGCGCGACGTGTGAATCCAGTCGATCCAGGGACGGCGCTTTTCAGCGTCGAGGGGCCCAGTCGCTCCGATCACGATCATGGGCACGCGGTCACACCAGGCATTGAACAGGCTCATCATACCGTGCAGCAGCCCGACATTGCTGTGCAGCACGCAGGCCATAGGCTCGCCTGTCGCCTTCGCATAGCCATGCGCGATCGCGACTGAATGGTCCTCGTGCAGGCACAACAGGATGCCCGGCCGCTCGTTGCCGAGGTGATTGACGATGCTGTCGTGCAAGCCGCGATAGCTCGCGCCGGGGTTGAGGCTGACATAAGGAACGCCCAGGCGGCGGAGCATCTGGGCCGCGATATCGCTACCCCAAGCGACGGTTTCGTCGGGCTTTCCTTCAATACGGTCAAGCTGCATCGTCCACCTCGCCGCAAG
The DNA here is from genome assembly GCA_963739385.1 of uncultured Alphaproteobacteria bacterium. Lineage (GTDB taxonomy): Bacteria > Pseudomonadota > Alphaproteobacteria > Rhizobiales > Xanthobacteraceae > VAZQ01. The sequence goes on along the minus strand of CAVUAI010000029.1, from coordinate 35,547 downwards.
GGGACACGCGCGAATTCGTCCCTCGCTTGCTCAATCGCTACGTCGCTGGGCTGTGTCAGTCATGCCGCCGGCCGGTCCAAAGTGCCGCACGCGGGCAAACCCGCGCGCGGGGCCAACCGGCTTTCCCGTCTCCTGATCTTCTGCTTACATGACAAACAAAAGAAGTGGAACCGGGCGGCCGCGCAAGTCCCGAGGCGGGTCGTGATAAAAGGTGTCGGGGAGGGGCGACAGCGATGACAACTCGATCTGGCGTGATGCACGCTTTCATTCCGGTTTCTTGAGCTGACCCTGCAGGCACGAATGCAGGGTTGAGCGCGAACGCGGAGCGCGTTCGTTGCCTGTCCGTGGGCGCGCCTGCGGGTGGATTGTGGAGGCGGAGGAGATGGAGAGTATCGCGGGGGAACTCGCCTTCATGGCCACCTCGGCGGGCAAGGCTTTCCTCGTGATGATGGAGCCGCACCGCCTGATGTTCCTGGCGCTCGGCTGCATCATGGGTCTCGTGCTCGGAATCGTTCCCGGGATCGGCGGCCTCACCGGCACCGCCATGCTGCTGCCGTTCACGTTCAACATGGACCCCTACTCGGCCTTCGCATTGTTGCTCGGCCTCGGCGCGACGACCGCTACCGGCGACCCTATCCCTGCAATACTGTTCGGCGTGCCCGGAGGTGCCGCCTCCGCGGCAACCGTGCTCGACGGCTACCCGATGGCGAAGCGCGGCGAGGCCGGCCGCGCGCTCAGCGCCGCCTACATGTCGTCGCTGATGGGAGGCATCTTCGGCGCGATGCTGCTGGCCATCAGCATCCCGATCCTGCGGCCGGTGATGCTGTTCATCGGATCGCCGGAGCTGCTCGCGTTTTCCATCCTCGGCATCTCCATGGTCGCTGTGCTCTCTGGCAACGCGCCGTTGCGAGGGGTCACGGCCGGCTGCCTCGGCGTCATGATCGCGATGATCGGCACCGATCCGCAAACGGGCACGCTGCGCTGGACCATGGACAGCCTTTATCTGTGGGATGGCCTGCCGCTGACGCCGTTGCTGCTTGGCGTCTTTGCGCTGCCGGAATTATGCGACCTCCTGATCGCCCGCGTCGCGATCGCCGCCAAGACCGAAGCGGGCAGCATCTACAAAGGCCAATGGCAAGGCGTGAAGGATTGCTTCAGCAACTGGTGGCTCGTCATGCGCTGCTCGTGGATCGGCGGCGGCATCGGCTCCATTCCCGGAATCAGCGCCTCCGTGGTCGATTGGCTCGCCTACGGCCATGCGCTCAAGACCGAAAAGGGCGCCAGCCAGACCTTCGGCAAGGGCGACGTGCGCGGCGTCATCGCATCGGAGAGCTCCAACAATGCGAAGGAGGGCGGCGCGCTGGTTCCGACCGTCGCCTTCGGTGTTCCCGGCAGCGCCACCATGGCCATTCTGCTCGGAGCATTCCTGATCCACGGCCTGGTGCCGGGTCCCGACATGCTGACCAAGAATCTCAGCATCACCTACTCGATGGTGTGGTCGGTGGCACTCGCCAACATTCTGGGAGCGGGCCTTTGCTATGCTTTCAGTCCGCAATTCGCCCGGCTTGCGACGCTGCGCTACACGCTGATTCTCCCCGCCGTTCTCGGCATCATCTACATCGGCGCATTTGAGGCCTCGCGCCAATGGGGCGACCTCATCACCCTGTTGTTTTTCGGCCTGGTCGGCTGGACCATGAAGCAGTTCAAGTGGCCGCGGCCGCCGCTCATCCTCGGCGTGGTGCTGGGCGACACCATCGAGCGCTACATGTTCATCTCGATCGAGCGCTACGGACTGAGCTGGATGCTGCGCCCGCTGGTGGTCCTGCTGTTCGCGCTCGCCATTCTCGGCCTGGTCCGGCCGCTCCTGCAGGACATCCGCAGCCAGGGCGGCCCGCGGCGGATGCTCACCAGCTTCCAGCGGCCGACGTTTCACGTCTCGCAATTGTTCACGATGTTCATGATCGCGCTCGTGGGTTCGGCGACCGTGGTAGCCATGCGGTGGGATTTCAGCGCCAAGATCGTGCCGCTGGTCGTCGGCTCGGTCGCCTTGTGCGCGGCGGGGCTGAGCCTGTTCAACGAGATGTGTCGCAAGCCGGCAGCAGCGGCGGCCGAGGGCATGGCCGAGCATGCCCAGCATGAGGTCCAAGAAAGGATCCACATGGATCTGACCTCCGATACCGGACATCTGCCGGTGCGCGAAATCATCCTGCGGGGCGCGCTGTTCTTCGGCTATCTCATCGCCTTCATGGCGGCCATGGCGACCATCGGACTCATTCCCACGGTGGCGGTGTTCGTCGTCTTCTTCATGCGCTACGAGGGAAACGAGCGCTGGTCGCTGGTCATTCCCTATGCCACCGCGCTGGTCTTGTTCATCTGGTTCGCCTTCGACTACTTCATGGCGGTTCCCTGGCCGCCGACGCTGATCGGCCAGTGGTTCCCGGCGCTGAAGGTGATTCCGTCGGTATAGGCGGCAGCGTTCGGCCGCGATCAAAGCAACGCGCTTGCAATCCGCGACCTCCGGAGGCCAATGCGCGCGCTGGCGACCGGCTGATCGTTGTCGATCCTGCAACGCAGGCGCGCGCGAGCGACGCCGCGCCGGCCTTTGACCCGCCTGCAGCGAGGTCCTAAGAAAGGCGCATGCAGGCGTGGGATCGGGATGTGCCGGGGTCGGGCGCAGTGAAAGCCGGGGGTCTCTTCCGCTCGGCGGTGAGCACGCTGCAGGCCAAGTCGCTCGCCATCGTGGGAGCATCCGAGCGAGCGCGCTGGCCGAGCGAGATCTTCAAGAACCTGCGCGAGTTCGGCTATCCCGGACAGATCGCGCTGGTCAATCCGCGCCAGACCGAAGTCTTCGGCCAGCCCTGTTATCCGTCCCTCAAGGATGCTCCCGGGCCGGTCGACCATGCTCTGGTGATCGTGCCGGCAGCGGCGGTGGCCGGCGTGCTCACCGATGCCGAGGACGCCGGCGTCAAATCCGCCACCGTCTATGCCTCGATGATCGGCGACGGAGAAGCGCCGGAGTCGAAGGCACGCGGTGCGTGGCTCAAGGATTTCGTGGCCAGGAGTTGCCTGCGCGTCGCGGGGCCGAACTGCATGGGCGCCTACTCCTATCGCGAGCGCCTGCTCGGCTATCCCAATGCCGAGCTCTGCCGGCTCGAGCCGGGCTCGGTCGCATGCATCTTCCAGTCCGGCGGCACCATCCAGTTCTGGATGAAATCCGCGGCGGAGCGCGGGCTGCGCTATTCCTATTGCATCACCTCGGGCAACGAGCCCGATCTCGGTCTCGCCGACTACCTCAACTTCGTCATCGACGACCCGCAGACGCGCCAGGTCGTGCTGTTCATCGAAGGCATCCGCCGGCCGGAAGCCTTCATGCATGCCGCCGGCCGCGCGCTTGCCCTGGGCAAGCCCGTGCTCGCCATCAAGACGGGAGTAACCGCGAAATCGCAGGCGGCCTCGCAGTCGCACACCGGCGCCATCGCCGGCGACTACGCCGCCTATCTCGCCATGTGCGAGCGCTACGGCATCGTCAATTTCGGCTCGCTCGACGATCTCGTTGAAGCGGCGCTCGCCTTCGACGGCGGGCGGCTGCCGAAGGGACCCCGCATCGGTTTCGTCACCACCTCGGGTGGCACGGTCGATCTTCTCTACGACTATGCCGAGGCCGAAGGCGCGGCGATGCCCGATTTCACGGATGAAACCAAGGCGGCGCTCCTGCCCATGATGCAGGAAGGCATCGCGCCGAAGAATCCGCTCGACGTCGGCATTCCTTCGACCCTCGAAGTCGCCGCCAAGATCTGCGAAACGGCAGCGCGCGACGCCAACATCGACATGGTGGCCTGGGCCTCGCCGATGCCGCGCAAGGAAAATGTCTGGGGCGACGTGACCCCGTTGCGGCAGCTTCTGGGCAAAACCGACAAGCCGATCGTTGCGTTCGGGCGCATGATTCATCAGGTGAACGACAACCACCTCGCCGCGCAGGTGGCCGCCGGCTTCCCGTTCCTGCAGGGAATCGAGCCGACCATTCGGGCGCTCAACGGCCTCTGGTTCCACGCCACGCGGCGCGGTCGCGAGCCGCCGACACCGCCCGCTGCCGCGCCCAGCGACCTCACGCCCGATGGCCTCGAGGCGGCGCTCGCGCAATACGGCATTGCGCTGCCCAAAAGTCATGTCGCCGGGAGCGCCGTCGACGCCGCCGCCGTGGCCGAGCACATCGGCTTCCCGGTCGCGTTGAAAATTCGCTCACCCGACATCCTGCACAAGACCGAGGCCGGCGGCGTCGTGCTTGGCCTCCAGACCTCCGCGGCGGTGCAGACAGCCGCGGCGGCGCTTGTTGCATCGGCCCGCGCGCGCAAGCCGGGCGTTCGCATTGACGGTTTCCTCGTGCAGGAAATGGTCTCCGGCGTGGAGGCGATCATCGGGGCGCGCAGCGACCCGCTATACGGACCGATCCTGCTCGTCGGTGCCGGCGGCGTGCTGGTGGAGCTCACCCAGGATGCCACCTTGCGTCTCCTCCCCGTCGGGCCGAACGACGTGACCGCCATGATCGACGGTCTGAAGCTGGCAAAACTCCTCTCGGCCTTTCGGGGACGCGCCCCCGCCGATCGCGCCGCGCTCGAATCCGCCGTCCTTGCACTCGGCCGCTTCTTCCTCGACCATCGCACGAAGATCAGCGACATCGAGATCAACCCGCTGATGGTGCAAGCGAGCCGCGCAGTTGCGGTCGACGTGCGGGTGCTGTGGCGGGAGGATTCGCGAGGAGCGTGACGGAATGGATTTCGAATTGCCGGAAGAGCTGCGAATCCTCAAGGCCGGTTTGCGCCGCTTCGTCGACACCGAGCTGATCCCGGTCGAGCGCCACACCACGGATGGCGAGCAGATGAGGCCGGAATATCTCGATCGTTTCGAGCAACGCGCCAAGGATCTCGGCATCTGGCAGCTCGATGTGCCGGCCGAATACGGCGGCGGCGGGATGTCGATCCTCGCGCGGGCGGTGGTCTGGGAGGAGCTCTCGCGCACCATCGCCATTCCTGCCCGCGGCGAAGGTATCACCGGCCCGTCCGCACGCGGCATTCTCTATGCGCTGGCGGGCGAGATGAAGGAGAGATACCTGCTGCCGTTGCTGCGCGGGGAGAAGAAGGCCTGCTTCGCGCAAACCGAGCCGGATGCCGGGTCCGATCCGGGCGGCATGCGCACCACCGCCGTGCGCGACGGCGACCACTACGTCATCAACGGCGTCAAGCGCTTCATTACCGGCGCCGGTAATGCCGATTTCATGCAGCTCATGGTCGCGACCGATCGCGCCAAGGGCTCGCGCGGGGGCATTTCCTGTTTCATCGTGGACATGGACACGCCGGGCGTGAAGCTCGGAGCCTGCTACCAGACCATGATGGGCGACAAGCCCTGGGAGATCGTGCTCGACAACGTCCGCGTGCCCGCAAGCCACCGGGTCGGCGAGGAAGGCGACGGCATGCGCTTCGGCCAGCAATGGCTCAATATCGGCCGGGTCAAGCACGGGGCGCGCGCGCTCGGCGTCGCCGAGCGATGCTTGGAAATGGCGGCCTCCTACGCCAAACAGCGCTCGACCTTCGGCCGTCCGCTCGCCGACCGGCAGGCGATACAGTGGATGCTGGCCGACATGTTCATCGAGTTGCAGGCCGCACGGCTCCTCGTCTACAAGACCGCCGCCCGCCTCGACCAAGGCGAAGAGGCGCGCGAGGATGCCTATGTGGCCAAATATTTCGCCGACGAGATGGCGTTCAAGGCCGCCGACCAGTGCATGCAGATCCACGGCGGGATCGCGCTCACCACCGATCTTCCGATCGAGAAGATGTGGCGGCAACAGCGCAGCTACCGCATCACCGAAGGCGCCAGCGAGGTGATGAAGATGGTCATCGCCCGCCACGTGCTCAAGACCTACGGCTGAGGAAGCGTCATGATCAAAGTGCGGCGCATCGGACATGCGACGTTCGAGACCCCCGATCTCGAGAAACAGATCGACCATTTCACCCAGGTGACCGGGCTGGTGGTGGCCGCGCGCGAGAAGGACCGGGCCCTGCTTGCGACCAAGGTCGGCCAGCTCGTCGTGCAGCTCAGGAAAGGCGAGGCGCCGCGTTGCGCCAAGCTCGCGTTTCAGGTGGCGCCCGACTCGGACTTCAAGGAGCTGGCCCGCGCGCTCGCGGAGGAGGGCATCAAGAGCGACCTGCACAGCGACGACCTTCCGGGCACGCCCAGGCTGCTCGCCTTCGAGGACAACAAAGGGACGACCATCGAGGTGTTCACGGAGTGGGACTACCTCACCCCCAACCAGCAGGTCGTAGGGGTCGGTCCGATCAAGCTCGGCCACTGCGCCTTCGTCGTGCCCGACGTGCAGCAGACCTGCGACTTCTACGAACGCGTGCTCGGCTTCAAGGTGTCGGACTGGAACGGCGACTTCTTCGTGTTCATGCGCTGCAATCCCGACCACCACACTGTGAATTTTCTGCGCGGCAAGCGCGCCCGGATGCATCACATCGCCTTCGAGGTGCGCGACTTCTCCGCGGTCGAGCAGGGCTGCGATGTGCTTTCGTACCACCGCATCCCGATCATCTGGGGGCCGCTGCGCCACGGTCCCGGCCACAACGTCTCCATCTACCACCGCAATCCGGACGAGCATGTGATCGAGTTCTTCGCCGAGCTCGACCAGATCCTGGATGAAGAGCTCGGCTATTTCGATCCGCGTCCGTGGCACGCCGACCGTCCGCAACGGCCGAAGGTCTGGAGCCGCGACAACCGCGCGGTCGCCGGCTGGGGCCCGCCACCCACGCCGGACTATCATCTGAACCGCGATGAGTAATTGCCAACTCACCGGTGTCATAGTCCGCGAAAGCGGACGATCCAGTAACCTCGGATCGCGCGGTGAACTGACCGCGATGTCGGCAATTACTGGATGCCCGCCGACGCGGGCGTGACACCTGCGCAAATGGCAGCCGGCAACCTGACATGATTCAAGCCCGCTACCGGCTCGGCGTCGACGTCGGCGGGACGCATACCGATCTCGTGTTGCTCGATATGACGACGGGCGAGCTCCTGGTCGAGAAGGTCTCGAGCACGCCCAGAAACCCCGCGCTCGGCGTGCTCGATGGCGTCGCCAAATTCGTCGCTCGTGGCATTCCGCCGGCCGAGATCGGGTTCTTCGCGCATGGGACCACGATCACCACCAATGCCCTTCTGGAGATGCGCGGCGCCCGGGTGGGACTCCTCATCACCAAAGGCTATCGCGCGGTGCAGGAGATTCAGAACCAGGCGCGCGACGGTAACCTGTTCGACTATTTCTACGCGAAGCCTGCTGCGATCGCGCCGCAGAGTCTCACCCGGGAGATTCCAGAGCGTTCCGACTATGCCGGCAACGTGCTGCTGGCCCTCGACCAGGAGACCGTCCGCCAGGCTGCGCGCGAGCTCAGGCAGGCCGGCGTCGAGTCGATCGCGGTCTGTTATCTGTTCTCGTTCATGAACCCGGCGCACGAGCAGCTCACGCGCGCGCTGATTCACGACGAATTTCCCGGCGTCCACGTCTCGCTGTCGAGCGAGGTGCTGCCGCGCATTCGCGAGTGGCCGCGGCTCTCGACCACGCTTCTCAATGCCTATCTCGAGCCGGTGATGGTGCACTATATCGGCCACCTCAATGCGGGCCTGGACGCGGCCGGCCTCACCACCCAGCAGCGCTTCCTGATGCAGTCGAACGGCGGCGTCATGCCGTTCTCGGCCGCGATCGCCGGTGGCCGCACCGTGCATACTCTCTTTTCCGGCCCCGCCGCCGGCGCGCAGGCGAGCGCCCATCTGGCGCGCGAAGGAGCGAGCAGCGGTCTCGTCACCCTCGACATGGGCGGCACCAGCGCCGACATCGCCTTCATCGAAGGCGGAGCACCGCTCGAGGTCACCGAGGGTACGATCGCGCGCCGGCAGCTGGATGTGCCCGCCCTCGACATGACCACGATCTCCGCGGGTGGGGGCTCGATCGCCTGGATCGACGGCGGCGGCTTTCTCAATGTCGGCCCGCACAGCGCCGGCGCCGATCCCGGCCCGGCCTGTTACGGACGCGGTGGCACGCAACCCACTGTCACCGATGCCGACGTGCTGTGCGGCTATCTCAACCCGGACTATTTCCTCGGCGGCGCGCAGACGCTCGATGCGGCGGCGGCGCGCTCAGCGCTTGAGGCGCACGTCGCCGGTCCGCTGAAGATGGACGTGATGGCGGCTGCCGCCGGCATCCAGCGCATCGTCGACATGCGCATGGCCGACGAGGTGCGGGTGTTCGCGGCCAAACGCGGCGTCGATCTCTCCGCCTTCACGCTGCTGCCGTTCGGCGGGGCGGGTGCGGTGCATGCCGCCGCGGTCGCCGGGGAGCTCGGCATGCGACGCATCCTGGTGCCGCCGCGGCCGGGCGCGTTCTCGGCCCTGGGCCTCCTCTGCACCGACGTGGTGCATGACTACATCCGCTCGGAGCTCCGCCCGCTCGCCGCCGTCAGTGCCGAGCACGCGGAGGAGATTTTCCGGCAACTGGAAGCGACCGCTCGCGACGAGCTTGCCGCCGAAGGCATGAGCCTGGCGGACGCCCGTTTCGCGCGCGAGCTCGACCTGCGCTACACCGGCCAGGGCTACGAGTTGCGCACCCCGCTTGAGGGCCTTTTCGACGACCGGCTCACGGCGCGGGCCCTCGACGCCGCGCGCGACAAGTTCGACGAACGGCATGCGCAGATCCACGGCCATGCGGCCAAGGAACGGCCGGTGGAAGTCGTCAGCTATCGCCTGCGCGTGCGCGTAGGCGTACCAAAATACGAGCCGCGGGAAGAGGCGGCGCCGCAGCATGCGCGGGACATTGCCGACGCGATCAAGGGCAGCCGTCGGATATCCGTCAACGGACGCATGATCGAAGCCCTGCTCTACGAGCGCGACCGCCTGGACATCGGCGCGGCGGTTGCGGGCCCGGCCATCGTGGAGCAGTTTGACGCCACCACCGTCATTCCGCCGGACTGGGGTGGGCGCGTCGACGGCTACCGCAACCTGATCTTGCGGCGCGAACGCTGACGGGCCGAGCGGAACGAGCAGCAACATGGACGCCATCACCATCCAGATCCTGCGCAACAAGGTCGCGAGCCTGGTCGAGGAAATGCACTACCACTTCTATCGCTCCGGCTATTCCACCATCATCCGGGAGTCGCGCGACTTCAGCTGTGTGATCCTCGACCGCGACGGGCGCCTGATCGTGACGCCGCCGATGTTCTTCCACGCGCCGGTCTATCGACACCTCGTCGGCCGCATTCTCGAGCTCTATCGCGGCGGCGATGAAGACCCTGCGATCAGCGACGGCGACGTGTTCGTGTCCAACCATCCCTATGAAGGCGGCCTTCCCCACGTCTCGGACATGGCCTTCGTCGCGCCGGTCTTTGCGGACGGCCGGATCGTCGCTTTCGCCGGCACGATCGCGCACAAGGCGGACGTGGGCGGAGCGGTCGCGGGCTCGACCTCGGCCAACGCCACCGAGATGTTCCAGGAAGGTCTGCTGCTGCCGCCGATCAAGATCGTGGACGCCGGCATTGCGCAGACCGACATCGAGCGCATCATCCTTACCAACAGCCGGCAGCCGGCGCTGGTGCGCGGCGACATGCACGCCCAGATCGCGGTGACGCAGATGGGCGTTCAGCGGGTCAAGGACCTGTGCGCGCGCTTTGGTGCGCGCACGCTCGCAGACGCCTTCGCCGCCATTCTCAAGGGCGCGGCAGACGAGTTGCGGGCCGCCATCGCCGCGTTGCCGGAGGGCGAGGCGTCCGCCGAAGGGCTGCTCGACAGCGACGGCGTCGTGGTCGACCAGCCGCTGAAGCTCGCCGTCACCATTGCCGTCAAGGATGGGATCGCGAGCTTCGACTTCTCCGACAGTGATCCCCAGGCCCGCGGCCCGGTCAATCTGCGGCCATCCATGGTCGAAGCCTGCGTGTTCTATTCGCTGATCGGCTGCCTCGGCCCCAATCTGCACTTCAACGACGGCATGCGCGACGTGGTCCGCATCGCCTGCGCGCCGCGTACCATCACCAACGCCGAGCCGCCCGCCCCCGTCTCCAACTACCAGATGGTCAATCTCAAGCTGGTCGACGTCATTCTCGAAGCGCTCGCGCATTTTCATCCTGCGCGCGCAATTGCCAACGCCGGCTCCTCGAGCGCGCTGACGATCGCCTGGGCTGGGGGTCGCCCGGGCCAGTCGACCATGCAGTATGAAATCATGGGCTCGGCCTATGGCGGGGGCATGGGCCATGACGGCACCTCCGCGACCGCGACGCATCTGAGCAACCTTCACATCACGCCGATCGAAATTCTGGAATCCGAGTTTCCGTGCCGCATCACGCGCTTTGAGTTGCTGCCCGACTCCGGAGGCGCCGGCCGGTGGCGCGGCGGCTTGAGCCTGCAGCGCGAATACGAGCTGTTGGAGAGCGCGACCGTCATTCGCCGTTACGACAAGAGCCGATTTCCTCCGCGCGGCGTCGCCGGGGGCAAGCCGGGATATGGCGCCCGCTTCGTGCTCAGGCCGGGGACCGCGCAGGAACATGTGACGCCCTCGTCCGGCCGTTACGAGATGCAGCCCGGCGAGCGCTTCCTGTTGCAAAGCGCGGGCGGCGGCGGTTATGGCGATCCGCACGCGCGCGATGGCACTGCGCTTGCCCGCGATCTCGCCGAAGGATATGTCTCGGCGGACGCGGCGAAGACGGAATACGAAACCTAGGACTAAGCGGCGCTATCGTCGGCGAACGGGCGCGGGCGGCTTGCGCCGCAATTTCTCAGAAAAACAGATGCGCGACCAAACCGGCGCACGACGCGGAGGAACACGGTGACGGCATTCTCCAGTTGGCGCGGCGTGGTGGGCATGATCAATCCCACCATGCGGCCGGGCGTGACGGAGGAAGTGGTCCGCCTGTTGCCCGAGGGCATCGGGCTCATCCCACTCTTCCTCGATATCCGCCGCGGCACTGAGGACGAGTTCGCCACCATGATGCCCGCCTACGAGAAGCTCGTTGCGACGCTGGCGGAGTGCGGGTGCGACCTCATTCATCCGCACGGGGCGCCGCCGTTCATGGTGCTCGGTCGCCAGGGCGAGGCCGAAATCGTCAAGGCGTGGGAGAAGAAATACAAAACGCCGATCATGAGCGTGGCGCAGAACCACGTGAACGCGCTCAAGGCGCTGAAGGCAAAGACCATCGTCGGCGCCACCTATTTCCCGCCCAAGCTCAACGCCGTCTTCACCGGCTATTTCCGCGATGCCGGCTTCGCCGTGCGGGCGATGGCGGGGATCGACGTGCCGTTCAACAAGGTGCAGGAGCTCTCGAGCCACCAGGTCTATGCCCACATCAAGCGCAGCTTTCTCGCAGCGAAAGGCGCCGACGCGATCTACATGCTGGGCTCCGGCTGGCGCACGCTCGATATCATCGAGACGCTCGAGCGCGACCTGCAGGTGCCCGTCGTCCATCCGGTGACGGCGCGGGTGTGGGAAATCCAGAAGCGCCTGCACGTGCGCGAGCCGCGGCAGGGCTTCGGCCACCTGCTCGCGGCCTTGCCGTAGTGGGATGAACATGTCCGCCAGGATGCGCACGGCGCTGATGCTCCTGCTCTGCGGCTCCTGCGTCGGTTTGCCGGCAGCGCCGTCCGTGGCGCAGCCGTCGGTCGAAGCCTTCTACAGAGGCCGCAGCGTCACCATGCTGGTAGGCACGTCGCCCGGCGGCATCAACGACATCTCGGCGCGCCTGGTGGCGCGGCATCTCGTCCGGTTCATTCCGGGCGGGCCGAACATCGTCGTGCAGAACAATCCCGGCGGAGGCGGGCTCGTCACCGCAAACCGCCTCTATTTCAGCGCCGAGAAGGACGGCTCGGTCCTCGCCAAGCTCGAACGCGCCGTGCCGCAGCTCGCCATCCAGGGCCATGCCAATGCCCAGTTCGATCCCACCCGGTTCACCTGGCTCGGCAGCCTGTCGTCCTACGCCGATGACGCCTACCTGATGCTCGTGAACGCCGACCATCCGGCGAAGACCGTGGCCGATCTCAAAGCGCCGGGCAGACCGGTAGCGCTCGGCGCCGACAATGCGGCCTCCAGCAACCTGATCTTCGGCGTGATCGCCAGGGAGGTGCTCGGGCTCAACGTCAACATCGTGCGCGGCTATACCGGTGCGGCTCCGCTGTTCCTCGCCATGCAGCGCGGCGAGCTCGACGGGCAGATGGTGGGCTTGAGCTCGGTTCGCACCGGCCAGCGCAACCTGTGGGAGCGGAAAGCGTTCCGGCCGCTCATGGCCTTCGGCCGCGCCGAACGACACCGGGAGTTTCCGGACATGCCGACCGGACGCGAGCTCACGCGCGATCCTGGCGCGCTTGCATTGATCGAATTCGCCGAGCTTCCGTTCTTCATGGCACTGCCGTTCGCAGCGCCGCCCGACGTGCCGGCAGAGCGCGGCCAGGCATTGCAATCGGCGTTCATGGCGATGGCGCGGGACCGAGCCTTCGTCGACGAAGCCGAGAAGCTCGGCATCGACATGAGCCCGATCGATGGCGGCGCGATTCTGCGCTTGCTCGCGCGCACTGCTGCCACGCCCAAGGATGTGATTGCAGGCTACAATGCAATCGGCGCCGAGAAGAAGTAGGCCGCAGGCCGGGACGCCAGCCGAGCCCACATCTGCAGTCATCATGCCCGCGAAAGCGGGCATCCAGTAATCACCCGCCATTCGACGACCGAATTAAGAGCCGTCGGTGACTACTGGATCATCCGCTTTCGTGGATGATGACGGCCGCGGTTGGCGCTAGGCCAAAACTATGCTGCGGGACAAGGTCTAAGCCCGCTCCAGGATGCGGTCGTGCTTGCCGAACCGGTAGCGCGGCAAGGCGTCGAGATCCGTGCCGGTGACGCGGATGACCCAGGCCTTCTCGGGATGCGCGGTCGAATGGATCACGCCGGGGCCATAGGCTTTGGTCTCCCCTGGGCCGAGGCGGTACTTGCTCGCCGCTTCCAGCACGGCATGCGCCTCGCTCTCCGGGTTGATGCGACGCCACTCGGTCATCTCGGTATGCGCCCGCGCGTTGCCGTAGATCGCCCAGGACGTGCCATGGCTGTGCGGCTTGCCGACCTTGCTGCCCTCCTGCACGTGCGCGAGCACATGGACATCGGTCTCGGGATCGTGGTGCAGCACGCGGCGCCCGGGCGGCATATCGTCGCTGAAGGTCGCGGCGACGAAGGCCGGATTGGACAGCAACCGGCCGAGCCGGTCGGCGATCTGCGGCAAGGCCTTCGCAAGCGGCTCCGCCTTGAGGATGGTGCGGCTTTCAGCGCAGAATTCAGCGAGCGAGTAAGCCATGGGTGATCTCCATCGCGTCCGCTCTTCATATACCAAGTCTTAAATTTACGCATCCGCCCGCGTAGTGTATTGCCGCGCTTTCGCTGCAAGCCGGCATCCGCGTCGCCCGGCAACGCTCCGGCGATGCCGACGGCCGGCAGCGCACACAAAGAGTTGGAGGAAGGAATGCCCCGCTTTGCTCTTCTGATCGGATGTCTCGCTATGGCGGGCCTGGCACTTTCGCCGCGGGGGAGCGGCGCGCAGGAGCCCTACCCGTCGCGCACGGTGAAGATCGTCGTCCCGGCCGCGCCGGGTTCGACCACCGACACCCTGGCGCGGATGGTGGCAGACCAGCTCAGCCAGAAATGGGGCAAGGCTGCGATCGTCGAGAATGTCCCGGGAGGCGCTATGAATATCGGCGCCGGCAATGTCGCGCGCTCGGCCCCGGACGGCTACACCCTGCTGATCGCGCCGCCCTCCCCGCTCTCGTTCAATCATCTGCTGTATCGCGATCCCGGCTACGAGCCGGCCAGATTCGTTCCCATCACCATGCTGGCAAAAATTCCCAACGTGCTGGTGGTGCGCAAGGAGCTGCCGGCCGCGACATTGAAAGAGCTCATCGACTACGGCAAGGCCAATCCCGGCAAGCTCTCCTATGCCTCGCAGGGCATCGGGTCGACGGCGCATCTGTCGGCGGCGCAACTCGAGGTGCAGGCCGGGATCAAGATGGTGCATGTGCCGTATCGCGGGGCGCAACCCGCGCTCACCGACGTCGTCGCCGGGCATGTCGACATGTTCTTCGATACGCTCGCGACCTCGGTGCCGCTCTACCGCGACGGCAAGGTGAAGCTGCTGGGCGTCGCCGACCTGCAGCGCGCCGGCGTGCTGCCCGAAGTGCCGACGTTTTCCGAAGCCGGCATGCCGGGCTTCAAATCGATCACCTGGTTCGGATTGGTCGCGCCGCCTGCGACGCCCGCCGCCTTGGCGGAGAAGATCAATCACGACGCGGTCGCGATCCTCAAAAGCAAGGAGGTCGGGGACATGCTGCGCCGGATCTCGCTCGAGGCCGGCGCGACGTCGCCCGCCGACACCACGCGCTTCTTCACCGAGGAGGCGGCGCTGTGGAGCAAGGTCATCAAGGAGGCGGGTATCGAGCCGCAGTAGCGCTCAATGCAACAACCCGAGCTTCCGGTAGGCTTCCAGCGCCCCGGGATGGAGAGTGACGCCGCCGAATTCGAGCGCCGCCCGCCCTTCTGACCGGAGCGGGGCAAGCAGCTCGCGCATTCCGGCGAACAGAGGATTGAGCCGGCCGAGCTCCGCGGAGCCCGCGACAGCCGCCGCGACCACGGCCTGCACGGCCGCCTGCGGCACGCGCGGATGCGTCACCAGCACATTGACGACCGCGACCTGCGGCAGATCCACCTCGAGCCCGCGGAATGCGCCGCCGCGCATCACAGTGCGGCGATAGTACGGAACGGCATTCATCACGGCTTCGAGCTCGCCCACGCCATAGGGCAGCACGCGGAGCGCGATGCGCCCGGCGAGCTCCGACATGACGGCGTTGGGGATCGGGCACTGAAACTGGGCGTCGACCTCGCCCGCAGCCAGCGCGTCAGCGCCGGAGGCGAAATCGAGGTAGAGCGGCGCAATATCGGAAAAGGTCAGGCCGAACACGCCGAATATGCCGTGGGCATGCTGCACCATGCCGCTCGTGCGCGGTCCCACCGCGACCCGCCGGCCGCGCAGATCGGATATCGAGCGCACCGGCGATTCCGTCCGCACGATGAAGAACAGCGGCCCCGCATTCATCGGCATGGCCATGGCGAGATCGATCGGTTCGGCGAACGGCGGCTCGCCGTTTTTCGCCCGGCCGAGCCAGTTCGACGCCATGAACCCGAACTCGATCTCGCCCGCATGGAGGCGGACGGCGTTTTCGATGCTGGCGGAGTTCGACGTCAACACCTCGACCGGCGCCAGTTCCGGTAGCCGGTCAAGGACGGCTTTGAGCGCGTTGCCCTGGCTGTGAAACGTGCCGCCGCTTTCGGAGGTGCCGATGCGGATGGTCATGGATGAAACGACTGTCCCATACTTCACCAAGCCCAACGGCAACTCGGCGCCCCAACGGCCCGCGCTACACACCGGCGTATCACGGCCAAGCTTGCATGGCGCAGCTTCACCGCCAAGTCTTGTCCCAGCCAAGTCGGAGATCGTCATGCCCGCGAAAGCGGGCATCCAGTACTCCCGGGCGCTCGCGGGCCCCGGCGGCTACTGGATTTCGGCTCTCGCTCGCTACGCGCTTGGCCGGAATGACGGAGAGCGTTCGGATGCCGCGTGGGCACGCCGCTGCGCCCCTTCCCCACCCTGCGCTGCTCCTGGCGAGCGGCTGCGCTGCCGCCAGGTAAACCGCGCGCCAGGTAGTCAAATCGGAACCTCCCGACAAGCCTTGTGCAGTCGCGTTCTTGTGTAGACGATTTGGCATGCGTCGGGTGCCGGCGGCGCATGGTTCGCGGCGGCAGCAGCCCTTCCCTTCCAACTGCGCCGGCCGTACGCTTGCAAAAAAAGCTGCCCACTGGGAGAAAACGCTATGAGGCTGGTCGTCGTGGGGCTCGGCGCGTGCATCATTCCGTTCGCGCTCGCCGCATCCTTGGCAGCTACGTCGGCACAGCCCGGCGGCGCGCAATCTCTCACCGAAAACCAGCTTCTGGGCATGCGGCTGTTCAATCAGTCCTGTCGCGTCTGCCACACCAAGCCGCAGCTCGTAAGCCCGCTTTACGGCCCCGAGCTGTCGCAGAACTCGGCTGGCGGGCAGGAGTCCGTGATGCGCGACGTCATCAGCAACGGGACCCCGCGCATGCCGGGCTTCAAGTATCACTTCGAGCCTGCCCAGATCGATGCGATCGTCGCGTATCTCAAGACCATGCCCCCATCACCACCGCCTGCTCCGGCCGGTGCGGCACGCTGAGCGGATACGGACAACGGAGACGGTACCATGACGAATGTGCGAGGTAGCCTGCTCGCCGGCGTGATGATCACCACGGCAGCGACGATGACGCTCGCAGCGCCGGCGAATGCTGCGGACGCGATTCTGAGCGGAACGATCACCTCGGCGGCCGGCGAAAAGCTCGGCGGCGTCCCGGTCTCCGCCAAGCCCGTGAACGGAACGATTACCACCACGGTCTACACCGACGAGGCCGGCGCCTACTATTTCCCGCCGCTGCCGGAGGGAAAATACCGGGTGTGGGCGCAGGCGATCAGCTTCGCCACCAGCAAATCCGACGTCGATTTGCCGGCGACGCGCCAGCAGGCCTTTGTTCTTCAGCCGGTGAAGGACTTCGTGCACCAGCTGCCGGGCAACGTCATGCTGTCGGCGCTGCCGGAGGAGACCGAGCAGGACAAGCGCATGAAGCGCATGGTGCGCAACAATTGCACCGGCTGCCACACCCCCAGCTACGTGTTGCAGCACCGCTTCGATGAGGCCGGCTGGAACGCCGTCATCGAGCTCATGAAGAATGCCAACGTCTACGGCACCTACATGGGCAACGAGCGCAAGCCCTCGGGGATTCTCGACTACCACCAGAAGGAGCTGGCCGCCTATCTCGCGCGCGCACGCGGACCAGGCGAGAGCACCATGACATTCAAGCCCGATCCGCGTCCCGCGGGTGAAACCGCGCGGGTGATGATCAAGGAGTACGACGTGCCGCTCGATCCCGACGCGGGGCTGCCGGCGAACTTCGTGCAGAACGACGGAAGCGACTGGTCGCTGGGGACGCCGTCCGTGCTGATCCCGGGCTGGGGCGTGCATGACGCCTGGCTCGATCTCGACGGCCAGCTCTGGTTCACCTGCAATATCCCCAACCGGCGCACGACGATCGGAAAAATCGACACCAAGACCGGCGAGGTCAAGCTGTTCAAGGTGCCGGCCCCCAACGGGTTCGCGGCGCAGACGCACGGCATGACCCGCGACGACAAGGGCATCATCTGGTTCAACGTCAACAACGGCCGCGGCGGCCTTGGCCGGCTCGACCCCAAGACCGAGCGTATCGACGTCTATCTGCCGCCGCAGGGAATGTCGCCGACCGGCGGCGCCACCACCGTCGATCACGACGGCAAGGGCATGATCTGGTCGTCGGCTCCGGATGGCGCGCTGCGCTTCGATCCCGCGACCGAGACGTTCACCGAGTTCAAGTCCCTCACCTACAAGACACCCAACGGCACCGGCGTCACCTACGGCGCCGCCGGCGATCGCGACGGCAACGGCTGGTGGGCGGAAATGACGCTCGACATCATCGGAAAAGGCGACAGCGCGACCGGCAAGTCGCTGGAAGTGAAGCTCGCTCCGGTGAAAGAGGAGATGGATCGCGCGCCGGCGGACGCACGCAAATTCTATGAAACCTACAACCAGCCCGACTTCAACAACCCGTTCCCGTGGGCGCAGGGACCGCGGCGCATGGGCACCGACAAGAATGCCGACGTGCTGTGGATCGGCAACTCGTGGGGCGCCAATCTCGCGCGCATCGATACGCGCACCCATGAGACCACCTACGTACCGCTGCCCGGCGAGCAACAGCCCTATCACGTGGCGGTAGACAGCAAGCACAACGCGTGGACCAACCTGTGGGGCGCCGACCGCGTCCTTCGGTACGATCCCAAGACGTCGACCTGGACGGCATTCGATCTGCCGACGCGCGGAGCCGAGCCGCGTTACGTTTCGCTGCTGGAACGTGACGGTGCGCCGATGCAGGTGGTGCTGCCCTATTTCCGGGCACGCAAGGTCGCGGTCATGACTTTGTGGAGCGACTCGGACCTTCAGGCACTTAAGGCGGCGGCAGCAGGAAGTCGCTAGCTCAGGAGGTCGCCAGGGATGGAACTGTTCCTTGGCGGCCTCGGCCTCTCAGCTATACCGACAACGGCCGAGCGCGGCGTGTTCCATATCTACGGCGCGCGACAATTCCTGAAATTCACTGTGGTTTGGCGTACGGATACGTCGAGGTTCGCGCGATAATCTCGCCCACGCGCTTTCCGAATCGTCCGAAATCGATCGGCGCGACCTCTCCGCTCTCCTCGAATAGCGCCGACACGGTCGACTTCACGGTCTGATCGGAGCCGTCGCGCTTCTTCTTCTCGTTCCGTTCGCTCATCACCGGGAACCTCGACGGTTCCCCCCGCGCTCCTCATTGGACTAACACCCACTAGTCCTTGGAGTTCCGACCGAAATTGCGGGCAAGCGACCTTCGTCTCCACCGCCACCGGCGTCGCTGCGTGCGATTTGCCCCGCGCTGGCCTGGCATTGCGTCGGGACGGATCTGCGCGATGGAAGGAAGGGCGTCACGCTGTCCCCTGGAGCAGCGCGATTGGCCAATCCGGCGCACGCGGCCGGCACGGCCATGACGAGGTCGGAAATTTT
Source organism: uncultured Alphaproteobacteria bacterium (assembly GCA_963739385.1). Taxonomy (GTDB): domain Bacteria; phylum Pseudomonadota; class Alphaproteobacteria; order Rhizobiales; family Xanthobacteraceae; genus VAZQ01. The sequence goes on along the minus strand of CAVUAI010000029.1, from coordinate 16,803 downwards.
CCGGTAGCGGACAACCGGCTGCCTCGCAGCGCGGCTGCAAACATTGCGCCGAACGCGCGCGCGTGGGAACCTTCCCATAACGGCCCTGGTTGCCTCCAAAGCAGCACTGGCGGTTCGCCGGCTGGAGTTCGAGACATGAGCGATGCAGCCCGTCACATCGTCTGTCCGCACTGCGACAGCGTCAACCGCATTCCGAATGACAAGAACGCGCGTAGAGCGAAGTGCGGGCGCTGCCACCAACCGCTGTTTGCCGGGGGAGCCGTTCCAGTCACGGCCCAGAGCTTCGCCACCCAGATCCGGCGCAATGACATTCCCGTGCTTGTCGACTTCTGGGCGCCATGGTGCGGACCCTGCAAAGCCATGGCTCCGGTGTTCGAGCGCGCAGCGGCGGAATTCGAGCCCGACGTGCGTTTCCTCAAGGTCGATACCGAGGCGCAGCCCGAGCTCGCCGCCCGCTATCAGATCCGAAGCATCCCGACGCTGATGCTGTTCCGCAACGGCGCGGTCGTCGCCCAGCGCGCCGGCGCGGTCGACACCCACACGCTGCGCGCGTGGCTGCAGCACGTATCGCCGTCCGAATTCCAGCAAACCTAGCGCATGAGCGGCTAAATCATCGCCGTGCATCGAGCTGCGCCACGGCGCGGGCCACCACGGGCTCGCTGGCCGGCCCGCGGTCGGCTTCAGCACGCTCGGCCTTGATCATCTGCGCCAGCATCCGGCGCGCCTGCAGCTGCGCGGCGTCCGCGGCGATGTCGACCAGCCCCTCGAGCGAGCCGCCGGTCCGGTTGGTCTGCACCGCCTCGAGCATGTCCGCGTCTTCGAGGAACGTGGCCTTCGAGCCCTCGTACAAAAGCTTGGACATTGCCGCATCGCCGACGGCGAAGTCGCGGGCGAAGCAGAACATGTAATGGCTCGAGCTTTCGGTTTCGGGCGTGACCAGGTGGCTCGACCAGATCGATATGCCCTGGCTGCGATCGCCTTCGGGCGCGCCGGTGCCCGTGGTGGCGCAGCCGACGTCGAGATACACCGTCGACGGCGGAGTCCACGTGACGAACTGCCACCGATCCACGTTGCCGGTGAAGCCGCCGGCCTTGGCGAACAACGGGGGTGGAGCGAAATCGATCATCCAGCGCCCCACCCGGACACCGTCCGGCAGCCGTTCGGTCTTGGTCGGCGTCGTCGCTTCGCGCGGATCGCCGGCCAGCGTGTTCTTGTGAACATAGGTGACGTGCGTGAGATCGAGCAGGTTGTCGACCAGGAACTGGTAGTTCGATTTGAGGTGAATGTAGCCGGGGGTCACCGTCCATTTCGGATCGGCAAGCCAGTAGAGCTTGGGAATCTTCGCTTCGTCGGCCTGGGCCGGGTCTCCCATCCAGATCCAGACCGCGCCCCACTTTTCGCAAACCGGATAGCTCTTCACCTTGGCGCCGCGCGGGATCATGCTCTGTCCCGGCACCTCGACGCACTGCCCGTTGATGTCGAACTTCAGGCCATGGTAACCGCAGGCGAGGTAGTCTCCGGACAATTCTCCCTTCGAGAGCGGCGCCGCACGATGGCAGCAGCAGTCTTCGAGCGCGGCAACCTGCCCGGATGCGTTGCGGAACAACACCACCTTCTCGTTGAGGAAGGTCCGTGCGACCGGGCGCTCCTGCAGATCGTTCGACCAGATCGCTCCGTACCAACCATTGCGCAGGAACATGAGCACCTCCAACCGCCAGCGGCGACCATCCACTCGCCTCAACGCCCGCTGCGGAATGTTAGTTGAGCGGCCGCGTCGAGGCCAGCATGCAGACTCGCCCGTCTAAAGCTCGACGCCGATCTTGCGGTCGAGCGAGTAGGGCCCGCCGCCGCGCAGTGCAATGGCGAAGCAGACGAGGCCCCACAGCAGCGTGTATTCGTAGCCGCGGTTGAGCCAGGAAAATCCGCTCTTCCAGTACAGCGCCGTGATGACCAGCATCTCGATCGCGGCGGCGGCCGCGAAGAAGCGCGTGAACAGGCCGAGGATCAGCGCAATGCCGCCGACGAATTCGATCATCAAGGCGCCCCAGATCCAGGGCAGCGCCGGATCGAAGCCCTGCTCGGTGAAGGCGCGAACGAAGGCCGACGGCCCGCGCGTGACCTTGCCCCAGCCGTGCACCAGCAGGTTCCAGCCCACGGCGATGCGGACGATCGGCCAGGCGAGCGGAATCACCGCCTCGTAAAACGGCCTGAGGCGCGGCAGCAGCAGCTTCGGCTCGACGTGCTCGGTCACGGTGTCCTCCCTGGTGAAACCGTCTCGGCGATTATACCAACGGTCGAGAAATCGCACGCCGCGGGCGTTCACCGCATCTTGGCGGCGAGATGGATGGCCGCCCGAATGCGGGCATAGGTCGCGCAGCGGCAGAGATTGGTCATCTCGCGATCGATGTCGTCGTCGGTCGGAGCGGGATGCCGGCGCAGCAGGCTCGCCGCGGCCATGATCATCCCGGACTGACAATAGCCGCATTGCGGGACATCGAGCGCGACCCAGGCCTTCTGCACGGGGTGATCGTGGTTCGGCGACAGGCCTTCGATTGTCGTAACGTTTCTGCCCTGCACCAGGATGACCGGCATGATGCAGGTTCGCTGCGGCACAGTGTCGACATGCATGGTGCAGGCGCCGCACACGCCGATGCCGCAGCCGAACTTGCTTCCGGTCAGGCCGAGGTGCTCGCGCACGACCCAGAGCAGCGGAACGTCTTCGGGCCCGTCGAATTCGGCCGGCATTCCGTTGACGGAGAATGTCACTGGCATAGGCCGCAGCCTTTCATACCCAATTCGACCTCACTGAAAAATTTCCTCGGGAAACGGCATCGTGTCGAGGCGCCGTGCGCTGGCGTGGAGCACGGCTTGCGCCAGCGCGGGCGCGACCGGCGCCAGCACCACCTCGCCGAATCCCTGCGGTGGACGATCGCTGTCAAGCACGATTGGAATGATCTCGGGCATCTCGTCGATTGTCAGCAATGGATAGTCGACGAAATTGCTCTGATCCGTTCCGCCGTTCGAGAACGTGATCCTGCTCTTGAGCGCGTTAGTGAGCGCGAATCCGATGCCGCCTTCGATCTGCGCCTTGAGCGTGTTGGGATTGACCACGAGGCCGGGATCGACCGCGCAGAACACGCGCTTCACCGCCAGCCCGCCGGCGGCGCGCCGCAGCTCGATCACCTCGGCGACGTAGGTTTTGAAGCGTCCGCCGCGGCCAATGTAGCAGTTGTAGGCGATGCCGCGAAACGTGCCGGCCGGCGGCGGCTTTTCCCAGCCCGCCGCCTGCGCGGCGGCGTCGAGCACGCGCAGCGCGAGCGGATCGTCGGTCAGGAGATTGCGCCGGTAGAGGTGCTGGTCGATGCCGGCGCGATGGGCGAGCTCGCTGATGAAGCTCTCCCAGAAGAACACCGCCGCGGTCGACCCGACCGAGCGCATGAAATAGACCGGGACCGGCAGCGGCGTGTCGACCGTCTCCACCAGAAAATGCGGCAGCCGGTAGCTCTGATTGTAGATGCCGTCGACCATGCTCTCGTCCCACGCCCCCTCCGGCGTCTGGTCGAGCCAGCTCTTGCGCACGGCGCCGAACAACGACTGGCCGGCGACCCGCGCATGCACCGCCAGCGGATAGCCGGCATCGTCGAGGACGGCGCGAAAACGGCCGCCCGCGTTCGGCCGGTAGACGTCGTGCTGCATGTCCTCCTCGCGCGAGCGCGTGAGCTTGACCGGCCGCCCGACCGCCTTCGACGCCTGCACCGCCTGCAGCACATAGTCCGGCACGATCTTGCGGCCGAAGCTGCCGCCCAGAAACGTGACATTGATCTTCACGTCGTCGGGGGAGCACCCGGCCGCGTGCGCAACGGCCTCCTGACAGGCCGTGACCGATTGAATCGGCCCCCAGACCTCGACCGTGCCGTCCTTGTAGCTGGCCGTGGCATTGACCGGCTCCAGCGGCGCATGCGCGATGTGCGGCAGCACGAACCGCCGCTCGATCACCGACGCCGCACGCGCTTTCAGAATGTCTTGCGGCTGGCCGCGCAGCAGCGCCGTAACGCCATGCTCCGCGTCCAGAGCGGCGTTGAGCTTGGCGTCGATCCCGGCTGTGGAGAGATCGCCCGACGTGCCGCCGTCAAACTCCACATCGAGGGCATCGATGGCCCGATTGGCCTGCCAGAAGTGATCGGCGACGACGCACACGGCGTTGTGTCGCGCCAGATGCGGCACCTGCGGGTGCTGTGCGCCGGCGTCCTCATTGGCAATCGCCAGCGCCGCGATCTTCACCACCGCGCGTACGCCCGGCATCCTGCGGATATCGGCCTCGTTCCTGATCGCGGTCACTTGCCCGCCGAACGAGCGCGCCGTCCTGATGGCGGCGTTGAGCATGCCCGGCACCGTGACATCGATGCCGAAGACCGCGCTGCCGTTGCACTTGGCGGGCGTATCCAGGCGCGCCACCGGCTCACCGATCACGCGAAAGCGGCTCCTGTCCTTGAGCGGCGGCGCCGGGCTGATCGGCAGCCCGGCGGCCGCGGCGGCAAGCTCGCCATAGGACAACGCCTCGCCGCGCGCGCTGATCACTTTCCCATTCTCGGTGCGACACTGCGAAACGTCGACACCCCATCGTTGGGCCGCAGCACGGACGAGCACGTCGCGGGCGGCGGCACCGGCCGTCCGCAGGCGCAAATAGAGCGCCGTGGTCGACATCGACGCCCCTTCCTTCTGGGCGGGCGGCTCCTGACGGAACGCGATCTTGTAGGCGGGACGGCCGGTCACGAAGCGGACCTTGATGCGGGCCCAGTCGGCGTCAAGTTCGTCTGCGAGGATCTGCGGCAGGGCGGTGTACGAGCCTTGTCCGACTTCCGGCTGCGACAGGCCGAGGGTGACCTCCCCGCTCGGCGCGATCGTAATCCAGTCGGTGATTTCGTACTCTGCGGGGTCGGCGGATTGCCCGCGGGCCGGACGCGCGGTGACGGGAATCAGCAGGAACGCGCTCGCGGACGCCGCTCCGGCGAGAACAAAACGGCGTGACAGGGATGGCATCACAACCCCAGATATCGCTCGCCCCCTTGTCCCGGCGCTGCGAATCCGGGACCCGCAGCAGACCATGGAATCCTGCGCCATTCCAGCGCGGCGTGGCGTGAATGCAACAACCTGCGGCGATCTGCATCGGAATGCTGGATGTCGGCGAGCTCACCCGCGGCTCCTCCACCTATGCCGGCACCGGCACCATCCGCTGCGCGTTGTGAGGCGAGAATCTGACTGCGCGTCGCAGGCGTGCTAGGAGACTCGCGGCCCCTTCCCGGAGACCGGTGTGCTCGCGGTCGAGAATCTCACCAGCCGCTACGGCCGCATCCAAGTGCTGCACGGCGTCTCGCTCGAGGTCGCCGCCGGCGAGATCGTGACCTTGGTGGGATCGAACGGCGCCGGCAAGACCACGCTGCTGCGCGCGATCTCGGGCGTGCAGCCGGTGACCAGCGGCACCATTCGCTTCGCAGGGCAGCCGATCGACGGCCTTACGCCGCACCGGCGCGTCATGCGCGGCATCGCCCAGGTCCCGGAGGGACGGCAGGTCTTCGCCCCGCTGACGGTGGCCGACAATCTGCGGCTCGGCGCCTACCGCCGCGCCGACCGCGAGATCGCTGCCGATCTTGACGACATGTACGCGCTCTTCCCGGCGCTTGCGGAAAAGCGCGCGGCCCAGGCCGGCGCGCTGTCGGGCGGCCAGCAGCAGATGCTCGCGATTGCTCGCGCCCTCATGGCGCGGCCCAAGCTGATCCTGCTCGACGAGCCGTCGATGGGCCTCGCCCCGCGCCTGGTCGAGCAAATCTTCGCGCATCATCGCCGACTTCCGGCGGCGCGGGCTCACCGTGCTGCTGGTCGAGCAGAATGCCCATGCCGCACTGGCGATCGCCGATCGCGGCTATGTCATCGAAACGGGCTCGATCAATCTCAGCGGGACCGGCCGCGAACTGCTGGACGATGCCCGGGTGCGGACCGCCTATCTCGGCGTCTGAAGAGATTTCGCTTGACTACGTTACGTGAGTATGGCACGAAAGGCGCAGGCTCCAGAGCCGCGGATGAAGCCCGCCCGGGACACCGGCGCGGGCTTTTGCGCGGAAGGCCTTTGCGCCGGGCGTCCTGCCCGCACTGAGTTCTCGCGCGAGCACGTACTCAACTCCCGAAGTCCTGTTTTTTTCCTGTTATTTACAGGAGCGCGACCGCGCCGACGCGTCCCCAGTGGAATGCACCGGGGCAGAAATCGGCGTCAGCACGCCTCCAGTTGCGCGTTGGGTACGCCCTTAGGCGCTTGCGGGCTTCCGCCATTTTCTGTTGTCGAGGCGGGGAGAGTTCCGGCTGCTCAATGTGCAATTTCCTTGCTTCGAGAGCATGCTCTCCGCATCATCGTGCGATCAATCTGGAAAGTCAGCTGCGTCGCGTATTCTGCAGTCCGGATTGGCGAAGGGACCATCGAAACGGCAGCGTGGGGTTCAGCGCCTTTCACCGCGGCTGCCTCGCCGCGCAATACCAGCCAGAACCTTTGGCTAGACGCAGATTGCATCCGCCGGCAAGCTATAGGTGCCGGTATGCGGCCGGATCGGTCGCTTCACGCGAGTAGGGCCCTGCCCCGATGAGCCGCCGCCCTGAATGTATCGCTGGCTTCGCCTTGGCGTGTGCCGCAACGGCGCTTACTGCCTGCGGCCTCGTCCCGCGCGACGACCGCAGCGAACGCACTACGCTCTCGCGGACCTATCCTATGGAAATGCAAAGCTTGGCCAGTTGCGCCCTTGAGCGGCTCGGACGGAAATACGGGAAAATTCAGAGGACCGATTTTCCCGACCGCTACATGGTAAGGCTGCGCCGAGAGACTGACCTGGTCACGATGTGGGACATAGACCTGGTCGCGGCTGATCAGGACAGCACCCGCGTCGCCATCGTCATTCCGCCGAAAATTGGAAACGTGCAGCCCGACCAGATATTGGCCGACGTCGAGAGTTGCGCGGTGTCGCCCGGTGGGGCGAGGGCTCCCGGCTGATCATGTGCCCTCGGGTTTGTGCGAGACGAAGCTGGCTGATTGCGCGATGCGCAGGCTCAGATGGCGAGCGGATTCGTCGCGCTTTTATGCACAAGGCACCCTTCTCGACTCACCGCTTACCCGACCGGAAATACCTCGCCGTGCCATCGTCCTCGCCAACGCACCAATGACTCGTCGGGATGATGCATCCTCGTGCGGTTCGACGGTGGCGATAGATTGGGCTCAGGCCGGCGCAAGCGGCGCACACTGCTGCCGTCGCCGAGGACCGTGGTTCGCACGTTTTCGATTCCCGGCGCCGCAATGCGGATCGTCCGACCACCACGCATGCTGAAGAATCAGGATGCACGTGGCGCTCCCTAGGGGACTCGAACCCCTGTTTTCGCCGTGAGAGGGCGACGTCCTGGGCCGCTAGACGAAGGGAGCACGCGGAGAAGTCTGCAAATAGCCCCGATCCCGGTCGCGCGCAAGCAGCCTGCGACCGCACGCCGGCCCTCCGCCGCGATGGGGAGCGCCGAAGCAACCGACTTGCCTGCATTCACGGAACCCCAGGCGAACATCGCGATTGTTACCGGTGCGACGTCCCCGGCATAACAACGAGGAGGCAACGATGGGGCTGTTTTCCAAGGACATCAAGACATTCGAGGACCTCTACAAGCATGGCCTGCAGGACATCTATTACGCCGAGAACCAGATCGTGAAGTCGCTGCCGACCATGATCGACAATGCCAGCGACGCCGAGCTCAAGCGCGGCTTGCAGCAGCACCTGCGGGAGACGAAGGAGCAGGTGAAACGGCTGGAGCAGGTCTTCAAGCTGCACGACGAGACCCCGAGCGGCACCAAGTGCCCGGCGATCGACGGAATCATCGAGGAAGGCAGCGACCTGATGGGCGAGGTCGAGGACAAGGCCGTGCTCAATGTCGGCCTCATCGCCGCGGCGCAGGCGGTCGAGCACTACGAGATCACCCGCTATGGCGCGCTGATCGCATGGGCGCGGGAGCTGGGCCACGACAAGGATGCGGCCATCCTTGCCCGCAATCTCAGCGAAGAGCGGGCGGCGGACAAGAAGCTTACCGCGCTGGCGGAGCGGCGGGTCAATCCCAGGCCCGCAACCGGGAACGCCACCCAAGCCCGCCGGCCCAAAGCCGCGGCGTCGCGCCGCGCGGCCGCGACCCGCCGCAAGCCGGCGCAGAAGAAGCAGAGGAAGAAGTCGGCCCGCCGTTCCTGAGCCGGGAGTCGTGGCAGCGAAGCCAACGGCGACCCCGCGAATGCGGGGCGCCGTTTAACATGTGCGCTGGTCACGGCTCGGTCGCGAAGCGGAGCCGACCGACCGGCTTGAGCGTGCGCGCATCGAAGGTGCGGATCTCCACCGTCCCGCCGGCATCGACGGTCACCACGATGCGGTCCTCGGCCACCGCGGTTGCGACGATGCGCGCCCCTTTCGGCAGCAGCGCGGTGACGTCGGGCACACCCGCGCTTCCCTCGGCCTTGAAAAGGCGATAGCCGATGACCCCGATCACCGCGGCGATCGCCACCAAGGTGGTGACGCCGGAGATCAGCATCAGCCATCGCACCTTCGCGACCATGCGCGCGGCCGCGGGATCGAGTGGCTGGTCATCGTCCGCCGATGGATTGCTCATGGCCTCGACGCAGGAGCGCAGCGAGAAACTGGTGGTCGCCGCCGAGGAGGCCGGCGAGCGGCTCGACCGCGTGCTGGCTGCGCGCGTGGCCGATCTGTCGCGCTCGCGCCACAAGGCGCTGATCCTGGCGGGTCGCGTCGCGGTCGACGGCGCCACGATCCGCGATCCCGGCCATCGCGTCAACGCCGGCGGAACCATCAGGGTCGAAGTCCCCCCGCCGGACCCGGTCGGGGTCGGTCCCGAGCCTATTCCGCTCGTGGTCGTGTTCGAGGATGACGAGATCATCGTCATCGACAAGCCGGCCGGCCTCGTCGTCCATCCCGCCGCCGGCAACTGGACGGGCACGCTGGTCAACGCGCTCATCGCCCATTGCGGCGACAGCCTGTCCGGGGTGGGTGGCGTCAGGCGCCCCGGCATCGTGCATCGGCTCGACAAGAATACCAGCGGCCTGATGGTGGCGGCGAAGACCGACCGGGCGCACCGCGCGCTCAGCCGGCAGTTCGCCGACCATGGCCGCACCGGGCCGCTCCGCCGCGGCTACCTCGCGTTCGTCTGGGGGGTTCCGGACCGGCCGCGCGGCACCATCGACAGGCCGATCGACCGGCATCCCCGCACCCGCGACAAGATGGCGGTGCGGCAGGGCGGCCGGGAAGCGGTCACCCACTTTGAGGTGCTGGAGCGCTACGCCGGCGCCGATGGCGCCCCGGTCGCGAGCCTCCTGGCCTGCCGGCTCGAGACCGGCCGCACCCACCAGATTCGGGTCCACCTCGCCTCGATCGGGCATCCGCTGCTGGGCGACGAAGTCTATGGCCCCGGCTTCAAGACCAAGGCGAATCAGCTGGCTCCCGACGCGCAAGTCGCACTCGCGGCCCTTGGCAGACAGGCTTTGCATGCCTATTTATTGGGTATCGAATATCCATCGCACGGTGACAATCTGGAGTTCCGATCGGAACTGCCGGACGATCTCTCTCGTTTACGTCACAGCCTCGGTGCACAGGGCACGTCGGCCTGAACGCAAAAGATCAGGCTACACATGGGCTTAGGCGTACACAGAGGGGTCACGGCGACGTGACGCCGAGTTCACTTCCTTTCGCCCCCGCTTGTCCTGTAATGTTGCGGCTGCGATCAAGACTTCGCAGTTGCAGCAAAATGGCATCGCCGGCTCGGGGAGCGGTGGTGTGCACTGCCTGCCGGTCCGCCGGGGGCAAACTTTGGAGGGCGCTGCTATGGCCCGAACTGCGGCTTTGCCGATTCTGACGGCCGAATCCGGCCTGACCCGTTATCTTGAGGAAATCCGGCGGTTTCCAATGCTGGAACCGCAGGATGAATACATGCTGGCGAAGCGTTGGCGCGAGCACGGCGACCGCGACGCAGCCCACAAGCTCGTCACCAGCCACCTGCGCCTGGTCGCCAAGATCGCCATGGGCTACCGCGGCTATGGGCTGCCGATCTCCGAGGTGATCTCCGAGGGCAATGTCGGCCTGATGCAGGCGGTCAAGCGATTCGAGCCCGAAAAGGGCTTCCGTCTCGCCACCTATGCCATGTGGTGGATCAAGGCGGCGATCCAGGAATACATCCTGCGCTCGTGGTCGCTGGTGAAGATGGGCACCACCGCCAATCAAAAGAAGCTGTTCTTCAACCTGCGCAAGGCGAAGAGCAAGATTTCCGCGCTGGAGGAAGGCGATCTGCGGCCCGATCAGGTCAAGCTCATCGCCAAGCGGCTGGGCGTTTCCGAACAGGACGTGGTCGACATGAACCGGCGTCTGGGCGGCGACGTATCGCTCAACGCGCCGATCCGCGAGGACGGCGATTCCGGCGAATGGCAGGACTGGCTGGTCGACGACGTCAACGACCAGGAAACGCGGCTGGCGGAGAGTGAAGAATCCGACAACCGCAGGAAGGCGCTGGGCGACGCGCTCTCGGTGCTCAACGACCGCGAGCGGCGCATCTTCGAGGCGCGGCGGCTGGCCGACGACCCGATCACGCTGGAGGATCTGGCGGCCGAGTTTGGCGTGTCACGTGAGCGCGTGCGGCAGATCGAGGTGCGCGCCTTCGAAAAGGTGCAGCGGGCGGTCAAGAGCCGCGTCGCGGCGATGGAAAGCCGCCCGGCGGCGCCGGCGCTTCAGGCCCACTGATCCGGCTGGAAAAGGGCACGGCGGGTTTTCCCCCCGTGCCTTTTCGCGACTTCGCTCAAGAACCTATTGCTTCCAGGCCTTGAAGGCGTCGGCAAATACGCGCTCCCCGGGCGAGCCTTTTTCCAGCGCAAGAATGGCGCGCCGATTGTTGTTGTAGACGACGGGGATGTCGAACCAGGCCCGTTCCTTGAGCAATTGAAGATTGCGGTCCTTGTCGGCATCCATGTTGGAGAGGCCGATCAGGTAGAAGGCGGGCGTCACCTTGACCGCGAGCCCCGCCAGCGGAACGCCGCGGGTCTGCTCGGCCTGCTTCATCAGGATGCCCGGGACGTTGGAGATCCCGCCCGACGGAAAGTCCGCCGGCAACTTGAACATGATCTCCACCGTGTGGGTCGCCGGCAGTCCCTTGTCGGTGTTACGGCGGAGCGACCAGGTCATGGCCAGCTTGCGCTCGGGCACCTCGACGTCGGCGCGGATGGCCAGTTCCGGCGGTTGTCCGGGTCCCGGCGTCACCGTCTCGGTCCGCCAGATCGCGGAGCCGACGAAACGCTTGCCGTTCGGGTCGGCGGGATCCTCTTCGTACAGCACCACCTTCTGTGCCGCCGGGGCTTCGACGCCGGGTGCGGGCGCCGTGGTGGCCGGAGCCTGCTGGGTGCCAGGCTCGATCCGGTCGGCGATCTTCGGACGCGTCGTTGCCGCCGGAGGCGGTTGGTCGCGGGCAGTCTCGACGGCGGGCGCGCGGAACGAGCGATAGATCCCGACCAGATTGGGCCATTGCCATAGCAACAGGCCGCCGATGCCGATGATGACAACGGCGACGGCGAGCCCCTTGATCAGGTCGCGAAAGGAGCGGCGCGGTGCCACCTCATCGTGGTCGGCCTCCTCGTACGCAAACTCGTCCTCGATCGGGGGTGGGCCGCGGCGCTCATAGGGGGGAGCGGGGTGCGCATCGTCGAAGCTGTACGACGAATTCGGGCGGCGGCTCGGAGAAGTCCTGGTGCGGAGGGGCTTCGCGTAGCGCCTGCGGCTCGAACCCGCGCTCCTCCGGCTGCTGCGGCACGCGCGGCTCGAACATCGGCTCTTGCGGCTCGTGCGGCGCCTGCGGCTCGAACATGCGCTCCTGCGGCGCCTGCTGGTCGAACATGAGAGGCCCGGGGCGCTCGAGCGCGCGCCGGTCGATCGGGCGCAGCAGTCGCTCGCGATCCGAGGGCTCGGCTGCCGGTCTTTCCGCCCGCGCCGGCACCGCGTCGGCCTCGTGCTTTTCCGAGACGACGTCGTCGCGCGCCTCCTTGCGGCCGGCGTCCGACCGGAAGATCCGGTCGCCGGCAAGGCGACGCAACAGGCTGCGTGGCTCCGACACCGGCGCTGCCGCGCTCGGCTCCGCCGGCGAAGGTTGCTCGCCGACGTCGTCCGACTCCCACGGTTCGGGCATGGTCGGCGGCGATGGCGACGGCTCCCAGGGTCTGCGGGCGAACTCTTGCGGCGCGACCCGCGGCACGTCTTGTGCCGGCGGCGCCGGTGGGGGCGGATTGACGTAGCGCCGCGGAGGCAGGGCGGACGGTTCCGGGTCCTTCCTTTGACGCGGCTCGGCCGGCGCAGGTTCCGGCGGTGGAGTTTTGGATGCTGGCGGCTCGTCCCGGCCGCGGGCCTCCGCGGTGCGGGCTGCCGCCGCGCGAATTCTCGCCGCGGGCGACTGTCGCGACGCCTCGACAAATTGCCGCGCGGATTCCGCCTCCACCTTGCGGATCAACTCTTCGAGCGCCAGACGCTCGCGGGTGATGTCCAATTCGTCGAGTGCCGGCGTCACTCCACGCAACTGGGCCAGCAACGCGGCCCGCGCGCGTTCGTACAGCGCGCGGCGGTTCTCGCCGCTGTTCTTTTCAAGACCGGCGACGGCGCGGGAAATGAGCGGATAATAGTCGGCCATCGGATTGAGCTTGCTCGTTGCCTGCGGGGAATTCCGCTGAATTCAGTTTTCGAACGGGTTCTTCATCAGGATGGTGTCCTCGCGCTCAGGGCTGGTCGACAGCAGGGCGACCGGGCACCCGACCAGTTCCTCGATGCGGCGCACGTATTTGATGGCCTGCGCCGGCAGCTCCGCCCATGACCGCGCCCGCGCGGTTTCGGCCTGCCAGCCCTCGACCGCTTCGTAGATCGGCTCCACCTCCGCCTGGGCATGCTCGCTCGCCGGAAGGTAGTCGATTTCGCGCCCGTTGAGACGGTATCCCACACAAACCTTAAGTTCCGTCAAACCGTCCAGGATGTCGAGCTTGGTCAGCGCCAGACCGTTCATGCCGCTGGTGCGGACCGTCTGGCGTACGAGCACCGCATCAAACCATCCGCAGCGCCGCGGCCGGCCGGTCACGGTGCCGAATTCGCGCCCGCGCTGCCCGAGCAGGCGTCCGGTTTCGTTCGCCTGCTCGGTCGGGAACGGCCCCTCGCCCACCCGGGTCGTATAGGCCTTGCAGATGCCGAGCACGTAGCCAATCGCCGCAGGCCCCAAGCCGGAGCCGGTCGCAGCCTGGGCAGCCACCGTGTTGGACGAGGTCACGAACGGATAGGTGCCATGATCGATGTCAAGCAGCGCGCCCTGCGCGCCCTCGAACAGGATCCGCTTGCCCTCGCGCCGCTTGCGGTCGAGCAGGGACCACACCGAATCCATGTAAGGCAGCACCCGCGGCGCCACGCTCTCGAGTTGCTCACGCACAGTGTCGACGCCGACATCCGCGAGCCCGAGCCCGCGCCGCAGCGCATTGTGATGGGCCAGCAGCCGCTCGATCTTGCGCCCCAGCGCCAACGGGTCGGCGAGGTCCATGACCCGGATGGCGCGCCGGCCCACCTTGTCTTCGTAGGCCGGGCCGATGCCGCGCCGGGTTGTACCGACGCGCGTCAGCAGGTTCGAGGATTCGCGAATGGTGTCGAGCTCGCGGTGCAGCGGCAGGATCAGCGTGGCGTTCTCGGCAATACGCAGGTTCTGCGGCGTGACGCTGATCCCCTGCCCCTCGAGCCGGTCGATCTCTTCGAGGAGCGCGTGCGGATCGATGACGACGCCGTTGCCGATCACGGACAGTTTCCCGGGCCGCACCACGCCCGACGGCAGAAGCGAGAGCTTGTAGGTGACCCCGTCAACGACGAGCGTGTGACCTGCATTATGTCCACCCTGGAAGCGAACGACGATGTCGGCTTGCTCGGACAGCCAGTCGACGATTTTTCCCTTCCCCTCGTCCCCCCACTGGGAGCCAACCACGACCACATTGGCCATGCGGTGCCTTTCCTCCACATGGCCGACGCCCGGGATAGCCTCGCGGCAACAATGGCTTGCCCGGCATTCGGCCTTCTACGGGATAAGCGATCATGCCCGTGCAAGCAAGGCAACACGGCCTGGACAGGAGCACCCGTCCATAACCAACCAGCTGATTTTACGGGCCTTATTTTGCCCCTTGCCGTCGCGCCCCCAATAACCACACCGGATCATTCCGCTCTCTCCAAGGCAATCTCGCGGCAACATCGCGGCGGGCGGCGTTACTCAATTGCAATCGGTGGCCGTCGGCGGCACGCCGTCACGTGCCCGCGGCGCGCCGACGGGATGCACGTCACGCGATGCACGCAGGGGTGTGCGTACGACGCGGCGTCACGCCTAGCAGGTCGCAGAAAACCCGGCTGCGTCGAAAGAATCGAGGCTCTGTGTAACCTACTTCACATTTGCGGATCGGGCTCGCTCCGTATCGTTGCAGCGTCGGTGATCTCGGAGGGTCTCATGGAAAACAGGATACAGGTTGCCCACTACGCCGCGACAATGACCAAGGAGCTTTGCAGAATGTGCCGCAAGGTCGAGTTGGACGACCTGGCCTATCTTCTGGAAGTGGCTGCCGCGCAGGCGGCGAAGGAACGGACGATCAACGGCGCACGGGAAGCCGTCCAGTAGTTGGCGGCTCGCGGCGGTTAAGACGCATGTCTGCCGGCATCTCCGGACCGATCGGATACGGGTCTCGAGCCGGGGCCATGCGGCTCCCCCAAAACACCTGGAGCGGTTTCCGATTGCGGGAAACCTGAAACCGCTCCAGGCTCAAAACTTCAACGGCCGCGCCTGCTGCACCTGCGGCAACGCACGCACCGCCGCGAGCACATGCGGCGGCAATTCGCCGTCGATCTCGATCAGCGCAATGGCATTGCCCCCGGGCGCGTCGCGGCCGACGTGGAAGGTAGCGATGTTGATGCCGGCATCACCCAGCGTGGACGAGAAGCGGCCGATGAAGCCGGGCTTGTCCAGATTGGTAATGTAGATCATGGACGAGCCGAATTCCGCATCCATGCGGATGCCCTTGATATTGACGATGCGTGGCCGCCCGTCGGCAAAGACGGTGCCGGAGACCGAACGCGTCTGCCGCTCGGTGACGACCGTTACCGTGATCAGACTTTCGTAGTCGCCCGCCGCCGCGCGCGTCGTCTCCTCGATGACGATGCCGCGGTCCTTGGCCACGATCGGCGCGGACACGACGTTGACTTCCTGCAGCATCGGGCGCAACAGGCCGGCGACGGCGGCCGAAGTCAGCGCCTTGGTATTCATGCCGGCCACTCCGCCTTCGTAGGAAAGGCGGACCTTGTGAAGGCCGGTCTCGGTCAGCTGGCCGGCGAACGAACCGAGCTTTTCCGCCAGCTCGATGAACGGCCGCAGCCGCGGCGCCTCCTCCGCCGTGATCGATGGAAAGTTGACGGCGTTCGCGATCGCGCCGCGCAGGAGATAGTCCGCCATCTGCTCGGCGATCTGCAGCGCGACATTCTCCTGCGCCTCGCTGGTGGCGGCGCCGAGATGCGGCGTGCACACGACGTTCGGATGGCCAAACAGCGGATTCTTGGTCGCGGGCTCTTCGGTAAACACGTCGAAGGCGGCGCCGGCGACGTCGCCGCTATCGAGTGCCGCACGTAGCGCGTCCTCGTCGACCAGGCCGCCGCGCGCACAGTTGATGATGCGCACGCCTTTCTTCATCGCCGCGATTGAACGGGCGTCGATGATGCTCTTCGTCTTGTCCGTCAACGGCGTGTGCAGCGTAACGAAATCGGCGCGCCTGATCAGCTCGGCCAGATCGACCTTTTCCACGCCGAGCTCCATGGCGCGCTCGGGCGACAGGAAGGGATCATAGGCGATCACCTTCATTTTCAGTCCGATCGCACGATTTGCCACGATCGAGCCGATATTTCCGCACCCGATGACGCCGAGCGTCTTGCTGGTGATCTCGACCCCCATGAAGCGGTTCTTCTCCCACTTGCCCGCTTGCGTGGAGGCGTCCGCCTGCGGGATTTGCCGGGCGAGCGCCAGCATGAGGGTGATCGCGTGCTCGGCCGTCGTGATCGAATTGCCGAACGGCGTGTTCATCACGATGATGCCCTTGGCGGTCGCCGCGGGGATATCGACGTTGTCGACGCCGATACCGGCGCGCCCGATCACCTTCAGGTTCTTCGCCTTGTCCAGGATCTTGGGGGTGACCTTGGTGGCCGAGCGGATGGCGAGGCCGTCGAAACTCCCGACGAGGTCGGCAAGTTTCTCCTTGTCGCCGCCGAGCTTCGGCTGGAAATCGACCTCGACGCCGCGATCCTTGAAAATTTGCACGGCGGCGGGGGAAAGCGCATCGGAGATGAGCTTTGGGGGACATGGGGAAGAACCTTACGCGCTGTTTGCTTGTGCCGTGCGCGGAGCCGACCCGCGCATCCCTTCGCCTTGCGTCACGAATGGATGGATTGCCGGCAACGACGCAGGGTTACGCCGCCTTACGCAGCGCCTCCTTGCTCCTGGCGAAGGCCCAGTCGAGCCAGAGCGTGAGCGCCTCGACGTCGGCGCGCTCGACGGTCGAGCCGCACCAGATGCGCAGGCCGGCAGGTGCGTCACGATAGGCATCGATGTCATGGGCGATGCCTTCCTTGTCGAGCGCGGCGGCAATCCCCTTGACGAACGCCGCCTGTGCCTCTGCGGAAAGCTGCCCCACCGCCGGGTCAACGATCT
>CAVUAI010000028.1:0-182253 GCA_963739385.1 uncultured Alphaproteobacteria bacterium | reverse complement strand
TTTCAGCAGACAATTTGGGAAACACGTTCGTCCAATAACGCCGCATCATCTTGCCATCCTGCTCGGTCGTCATGCGATAGGCCAGCTTCTCGCTGGCAGGACAGCGATAGACATCCTCGGCGGCATTGTAGACGAAGTCCTGCTTGCCGAAACCCACCATCCGACTTCGCGCCCGATGTCATTGGCTTCGGCAACGTCACCGCAACGCCAGCATCATCGCAAGCCTTGATCTCCGTGCTGTTGTAGTAACCGCGATCGGCAACAGCCTCGAGCTTGTCGACGCCGAGTGCCTGGCGGCCCATATTTGCAAGTTGTGCCCGATCCGAGCCGCTATTTGTCACCTCTTGTGCGTGGACATGCATCAGATACTATGCTCGGTCTCAACAGCGACCTGCACATTGTAGCCCACGACGCCGGAGCCGCGACCGCTCGTTGCCATCAAGCGGCTGTCAGGGTCGGTCAACGATATCTGCTGATCTGGAGAAGCCAACATCTGCTTCTCCATCGCCGCGAGGCGCTGCATCTCGCTTTCGAGCTCTGGCGAGCTTCTCCTTGAGGTGTGCCGTCTTGACCGCAAGCGCCTCCGACGGCTCCTGCAAATCGGCCGTGTCGAGCTGGCTCAGATACCGCGCGACGCTCTCCTTGAGCTGCGCCCGGCGCCGCTCCACTTTCGCGCGCGTAAAGTTGCGGTCCCGATTGTTGACGGCCTTGCCCGTTGCTCCCGTCGATGGCGACGGTGCCATTTCCGGACGTAATGAAGCGGGCGCAAACGCCGGCTATCGCCTGTTTGCAAGCGGTTTTACCAATTCGCGCACGGACTTGATGAACATTTGAGCGACCGGGCTGAGCGACCGATTCTTCAAGGTGGTGATGCCGACCGGTTGTCGAATGTCGGGCAGTTTCACGGGCAGCGCTTTAAGTCCGGGATGTTTACGCGGCAGGAGGAGCGAGAAGCTAACGACCACCGTGAGGAAACGCTCCGTCGCGAGCAGCTCGTTGCGCAGAATGATGGAGGTAGCCTCCACCGTAAGCCGCGGCGGATCAAGACCGGCCGCGCGAAACACCCCCGCCTGCATCGCGCCGAAATCAGTGTTGGGCGAATCCAGCACCCAAGGCTCGCTCAGCAGCTCGGCAAGCTCGATCTTGCGGTGGCGGCGAATCAGTGGATTGTTCGGCCCAGTGGCAACGACCAAGGCATCGTGGAAAAGGATTCCTTCCGAATACTCCTCGCCCGCGGGACGCGCAAATCGGGAAATCGCGAAATCCACATTGCGCGCCGCGACCTCCTGCCGCAGCGGCCCCGGTACGCCGGCGACGACGTGAAAATTCATCCGCGGATATTGCCGTGATAGCCGGTCGATGACGGGCGCCACGATCGCGGCATTGATCGGATCGGTCGCTCCGATCCGCACTTCGCCCGCTGTAGGGTCAGACAGAAATTCGATCTCCTCGATGCCTTGTCGCATCTCGTCGAAGATGGCGATGCCGCGCTTAATCAGCGCCCGGCCGTACGGCGTCGGCTCGACGCCGCGCTGGCTGCGGTCGAGCAGCCGCACCCCCAAGGCATGTTCCATGTCGGCAATCGCCTTCGACACGACCGGCTGCGAGATCGCAAGACGTTCGGCCGCCTTGCCCATCGTCCCGCATTCGACGACGGTCATCAGGATGCGGAGGTCGCGCAACTTGAGCCGACGACCGAACCGCTCCGGACCCTGATTTGGCGCGATCATAGGCATATAGCTATGAGATCATCTAAAAATCGAGGTATCCAACTATAGCAAGAAGGCGCAGAGTTCAATCGCGAATTCACCATGCGTGGCCGATTGAGCCGCTGTCGGGCTGCACAAACGGCACCGAGCACGGAGGACAGCCATGATCACCAAGCGCGCGTTCCTATCGACGGTCGCGATGGCAGGCACGGCGGCGGGCTTCGGAATTGCCGCGCGTTGGCCGGCATTTGCACAGCCCTACCCGTCGAGCGTCATTCGTATCGTTGTGCCGTACTCGGCGAGCACACCACCCGACATTCTCGCGCGCATTGTCGCCACGGCGCTTTCGGAGGGCGAAGGCTGGAACGTGATCGTCGAGAACAAGCCCGGCGCCGTGATGACGATCGGCACAAGTGAGGTTCTAAGACAGCCGGCGGACGGCTACACGCTGCTCTCGATCACCGCGCCGTTCGCAGCGGCCCCGGCTCTCGTTCCCGATGCAAAGTTCAAGATCGAGACCGATCTGGCGCCGCTGATCCAGGTCGGCACCGCCTATAATGTCCTGGTGGTCAACCCGTCAGTCCCGGTCAATTCGGTGGCGGAGCTCATCGCATACCTCAAAAAGGACCCAGGCAAACACACGTTCTCCTCAGGTGGCTTCGGTACGCCCGCGCACTTGCTCGGCGAGTTGTTCAAGCTCGAGACTGGAGTGCAGGCGACACATGTGCCCTATACCCAGTTTCCGCAGGCGATCGCGGACCTGATCAGTGGCGTCAACACCTATCAGTTCATCACCATTCTCCCGGTGGTACAGCATATCAACACCGGCAAGCTGCGCGCGCTGGCCGTGATGGCCCGCAAGCGCGTCGGGGGCTCAAGGACGTTCCGACCATCGTCGAGGCCGGATATCCCAAGCTGGCGGCCGAGGACTGGGCCGGCATCTTGGTGAAAACCGGCACGCCGCCTGCGGTCGTTGCGCGGCTGAATGAGGCGGTCAACAAGGCGCTCAAAACCGACAAGGTGCGCGAGGCGCTGGTCAAGCTTGGCGTTGATCCGGGCGGCGGCACGCCGGAGGCGTTCGGCGCGCTGGTGCGCAGCGAGACGGAGCACTGGACCAAGGTCGTCCAGGAAGCCGGCATCAAGATCAACCCATGACGGCCAGCGACTTCCGCGTGACACTGCTCGGGACCGGCACGCCGGTCCCGAGCCCCGACCGCTTCGGACCCTGCACGCTGGTCGAGGCCGGCGACCAGAAGTTTCTCATCGATGCCGGCCGCGGCGCCACAATTCGGCTCTACCAGCTCAAGCTGCCGATCGGGCGCATCGACGTGCAGTTCCTCACCCACTATCACTCCGACCACACGTCAGGCGTACCGGATGTGTGGCTCACCGGCTGGCTTGAATCATATTTCGGAACGCGCAAGACGCCATACCGCGTGATCGGGCCGACCGGCGCACGCGAGCTAATCGAGAACTTGGAGCGGGCCTACGCGCTCGACATCAAGATCCGCGTCGCAGACGAGAAGCTGTCGCCTCCCGGCATCGCGACCGAGTCACCGAGTTCGACCGCGACGGCACGGTCTACGAGAAGGGCGGCGTAAAGGTGATAGCCTTCGAGGTCGACCACGGCGATGTCATCAAGCCTTGCTACGGCTACCGTTTCGAATACGGCGGCCGCGTCGCGGTGTTTTCCAGTGATACACGCTACAATCATAATGTCATCAAGTATGGGGCCGGTGCCGACTTGCTGGTCCATGAAGTTGCGAGCGCGCGGCCGGAACTGATGAAGGAGGCCTATATCCAGAGGATCATCGGCCACCACACGACACCACGGGAGGCCGGACTTGTCTTTGCCCAGACGAAACCGAAGCTTGCCGCCTATACGCATATCCTTCAGCTCGGCAGCGAGCGTATTCCTCCGCCGACGATCGACGATATTGTCGCTGAGACGCGAAAAACCTATTGCGGGCCGCTGGCCGTCGGGGAGGATTTGATGGCGTTCGAGATCGGCGAGACGGTCTTAGTTCGGCGACTCAACTGTTCTCCCCGTCCAGTGTAGTGCAAGTGTTGCATGACACCTGATTAGCAGCTGGACTTCCGGTAATGGGATGGTCCGGCCGTGCTCCTGCCCCGCCAGCGATAAGCTGGCCAGGGGCGCCGAGACAAGGAGCATGCCATGGCTACGACAGCACAGAGTGCGATTGCCGTAATCGGCATCGATATCGGTAAGAACTCGTTCCACGTTGTTGGTCTGGATTGTCGTGGCGCAATCGTGCTGCGGCAGAAGTGGTCGCGTGGCCAGGTCGAAGTACGCTTTGCCAATATTCCCCGTGCCTGATTGGCATGGAGGCCTGCGTCGGTGCCCATCACCTCAGTCGCAAGCTCAGGCGCTGGGACGATGCGCGGCTGATGCCGGCGAGGTACGTGCGCCCCTATTCCAAAGGTCAGAAGAACGACTTCCGTGACGCTGAGGCGATTGCCGAGGCAGTACAGCGGCCGACGATGAAGTTCGTGGCCACGAAGACCGCCGATCAGCTCGACCTACAGGCTCTGCATCGCGTCCGCGAGCGGTTGGTCAGCCAGCGCACTGGCTTCATCAATCAAATCGAGCCTTCCTGCTGGAGCGGGGCATCGCGGTGCGACAGGGACAGCGCTTCCTGCGGCTGGAGCTGCCGCGCATCCTGGCCACACCGCCCGATGTGCTTTCCCCCCGCATGGTGCGTGTCATCGAGGGGCTGGCTTCTGACTGCATCGGCTGGATGAGCGCATCGAGGGCTTATCCAGCGAGATCGAGGAGCTCGCCAGACGGACGCCGGATGCGAACGCGTGATGAGCGTCCCCGGCATCGGACCGATCATCTCCAGCGCCATGGTCGCCGCGATCGGGACCGGCGACAGCTTCTCCAAGGGTCGCGACTTTGCCGCATGGCTAGGGCTGGTTCCGAGGCAAATCCGACTGGGGACCGCACAATCCTCGGCAAGATATCGAAGCGCGGCAATCGCTACCTGCGCGTCCTGTTCGTGCAGGCAGCGTGGGTCGTTCTTGTGAAAGTGAAACCGAACAGATGGGATGGCCACGGTCTCAAGCCTTGGATCGAGGCCGCCAAGAGGCGGATGCATCACAACGTGCTCGCCATCGCGTTGCCAACAAGCTCGCGTGCATTGCGTGGAGCGTTCTTGCTCATGGTCGAGCCTTCAAGGCGAACAAGCTTCAGGCACCTGCGTGATCGTTCGCGAGTTATTGAAATTACTTGCCCGCCGAGGTCTGCGAGAGGATGAGACGAGATGGAGTTTTCGGTCTTCCCGGCGCCAGCGAACACTGGTGACCCAAATGGCCCGGTTGAGGCCTGTCCGCTAATGAGCTCGCACGCGCGCTGATATCCATCATGGCCCGGAGCACCGCGCTCCAACCAAAGGCCGGATACATTGATGCAAGACCGTTCACCGCCAACTCATCGAAATCTTCTTGCTACGCACGGCCGGACCATACATTCGGGTCAAAGTCGGCCCTCCGTCGATGTCAGCTCAATGTCCGGATCAGCCCCACAAGCAGACCTCCGCTTCGGATCACCGCTAGTCTCGCATGTGCCAGGAAGCGACATATGCGCCGCAGCAAACAGAACCACTATTCGATCCCCCTCAGCGCGAGCGATGCTGCATTCGCGCGCCGCGTAGGATGGCAATGTCCTCTCGCGTCTGGCCAATGCCCGACAGCTGCTGATCATCAAGATTTGTGAGCCATGCGCGAATCCGTTGCTTGGCGGGATCGCTCTCGGCCGCAACGAGCCTGCGGACGAGACCCGAGTTGGCTTTCGATAGAACGGCCGGAAGCGCGGCGAGCCGAACTGGGAAGCTGTTCATGTTCCCACTCCTGTCTGATCGGGGTCGGGGCGGCCGATGACGGCCGCGCGTACCGGGGGCGTTCCTCCGAATAATTCGGCGTTCGGTTTTTGTATACGAAGCGGCGTCTGGCCAAGTGATAGGCCGGATCGGGCCCGAAGAAGTTGGCGGCCATGCGCTCCAGTTCTTCCGCGCGATAGGCGGCAAGGGGCCTCCCGCGTTCGTCGGTCAGCCGGCGCTCGTGCTTCTCGCGGAGAAGCCGCCAGAAGTCCGCGCGCTGAGCGAGGTCCTTCGCCCTTTGCGCAAGGACGTCCTCGAATGCGGCGACGGTGTCACCGAAACAGTCGTCCACAAACCCGATGGCTCGGGCCTCCCGCGTCCCCATCGGCCGACATCCTTCCGTCAGCGCGATCGCCGTTGCCGAACCGACGCGTCGGGGCAAGGTGTAGGTCCAGTATTCCGAGCCATAGAGCCCGCCCATGCCCTTGTAGTGCGGATTGAGGACCACGCCTTCGCGGGCGAAGACGTGGTCGGCGGCCAGGGCGAGCATGGCGCCTCCCGCTCCGGCGTTCCCGCGCAGACCCGCGACCACCAGGTGCGACGCGGTGGTCAGGATCTCGTGGACGAGGTCGTCGATAGCGTTGATGTTGCGCCAGGATTCCAGGGCGGGGTCCCCTGCCTCGATCACGTTGAGATGGATGCCGTTGGAGAAGAAGCTGCGGCCGCCGAGCAGCACGATCACTCGCGTGGGCCGGCGGCGCGCAAAGAGGAAGGCGTCGCGAAGACAGCGGCACTGATCGGTGCTCATCGCGCCGTTGTAGAAATCGAAGTGCAGGTACCCGACGGCTTCCTCCTCGGAGTAGCGGATTTCGCGGAAGGTCCGGTAGTCGATCGCCGCGTCGAGCGGCAGCTCGGAGTGCGGAATCCTGGCCGCGCGCGGCCCGAGGGCATGCACCGCCGGCAGCTTCAGTCCCGGCCAGGGACCGTGGTCCTTGGCCTTGAGATGCGTGATCCAGACGGCGCCGCCCACGGTTGCGCGGCAGATCGCGCCGTCCCGCTGGGACAGGATCTGTCCGGGTGTGCCCTGCTGCCGATCCTCCGGATGCGCTCCGTAGAGGTAGTACGCAGCGCCGAACAGATCATCCAGCACGCCGGGCGCGCTATCGGCGGCCGCGATCTTCCGCACGACGGTGGCGGTCGGGTCCCGGCTCCAGTCGATGGCGCGGTCGCTCTGACGCATCGTCGGCCGCAGACGGCCCCGAACCTCGGGCTTGTCATAGGCGACCGGTTCCGGCTGGAAGCTCCGCGATGCAAACTTGGCGACAGCCTCCAGCACGCCGAGCACGGCCGCTTCGGTGACCCGCTCGCGATACAGGCCGCCTTTCGTGGTCGAGGCAGCGTCCAGCGGAAACTCGTGGGTCGCCCAGATGGGACCGGCATCCATCTCGGCCGTAGCCTGCAGGATTGTCACTCCCCATGTCTTCTCGCCGTTCATGATCGCCCAGTCGAGCGAGGACGCCCCGCGATCGCCCTTGATTCCGGGATGCACGATCAGACAGACGAATCTGGACCAGATCGCATCGGGGATCGCCGGCTTGAGCATCGGGGCGATAATGAGCTCGGGCGCGTGGTCGGCCACCGACCTCAGCATGGCGTCTTCGCTCGTGGCCAGCGTCACCGTCACCGCGTGGCCGCGCTCGGCAAGCTCGATCTGGAGCCGCTGGCTGAGGCTGTTGTGCGCCGAGGTCAGGAAATGAATTTTCACGACAAACCGTTTTCGCGTCATCGAGTGGACCTAACCGCCTTCGAATCCCGGGGCGAGGTCGAGAGCCGAGGGGGCGCAGGCAATCTGAGTGCGGCCGGTTGCGCAATGATTTCAGAAGCACGGAATCCGGTTACCGCTGAAATCCGGCCCCGCGCGGGCCGCGGCGCGTACGCGCTATGCGCGATTGAACAGATTCCAGCAGCCACCACCGGCTTCACGTTCTGATAACCAAAAGCAGTAAAGCCTTCTTCACCGCCTCGCCCGTCGAGCCTAACTTGATGATTGGATCTGCCATGGTCGTTGCTCCTATTGTTGTTACCTATGGGAGTACTCTGACAACGTTATGGCAACCACAAGTAAAGTCGCATGTAGAGTGAGGTACGTCACTCAAGCAAAATTTCTCCATTGCGGCGCAAATAAAATATGCAACCGCGCGAAGGCAAACTACGAAGAACGAAGGGCTGCGGCCTCGCCTCGGTCTCGAGAAGGTTGTCTTCAGCGGTTTAGCTGGCTCTTCAAACCAACACCGAACGAACCGGTTTCTATTAGCGAGCCTCAATGAGAAAGCGCTGGCGACACAACGCCAGACAAAGCGGAGAAGGGGGACTCATTGATGAGCTACTTCGCAACGTAATGGCCACGCAACATCTCAAGGTCAAGCTTGCCGCCCACCACGTTCATAATATTGTGCACAGAGCCATATTGGGCTCGGTAGCCATGTTCATGCTCAATAACATCACCCTAAAGAGCAGCATGGCCAACTACAACATTCCCGTTCGGGAAAATCCGATCACCGACTCTATTGAAATCACGCATGAGCCGGCCGGCACCACCGAAAGCAAGACTTCCGAGGCTGGCCTCCGCTGCATGACCGTTATGGGTCATTCACGTCGTTTTCACGATGTCCGCGTTACGTCCGCTCATCCCCCGAAAGCGGCCGGATAGCGGACATCGGTGGACGTCTCAAAAGTGCCGATATTGTTGCAAAAGTCGCCGCGGAGAAAATGTAGAATTGAAATACGCAACAATCGGATCGGTGGGAGGAAATCCATCCGCGACCTTGCTATGTCGCAAAAGTGTCAGAACCTGAAGGCGCTGACTAAGCCGCCAATCCGAGCTTTCGCATGAAGCGCGTCTTGTTCCTATGTACTGGTAATTACTATCGAAGCCGTTTTGCCGAGCACTTATTCAATGAACGGGCCCGTAGTGCCGGTCTAGGATGGGAGGCAAGTTCTCGCGCCCTAGCGATCGAGCGAGGCAAGGACAACGTGGGGCCTATGTCGATCCATGCAGCTGAAGCCTTGGCCGAACGGGGTGTGCGTGTATCAACCGAACGGATGCCTCTTCCGTGTACGGTTGAGGAATCTAATTTCAGCTGATCTAACAATAGCAGTGGAGGAAGCAGAGCACCGTCCGTTGCTTTGGGAGCGATTTGCCGGCTGGGAAAGGCGCGTGACTTACTGGCACGTCCGTGACATCGAGGGCGAAACGCCCACCAATGCACTAGCCGAGATCGACCGTCACGTGGAGAAGCTAATCATGAGTCTCGGTGACCTGGGGCACCGATCTTGAACCCCAGCTTGGAAAACCGCGTATGTCCGCTTTTGGCATTCCGGAAAGTGGCTGTCTCCTCCCCGACGCCGGCGCAAAGGTGGAAGTCCACGAGTTCGATTGCAAGCAGACGGGCGTCGTCTACGACCGCAATGGCGTCGTGATTAAAAGCTTTCCTGCGGTTCACATCTACGACGGGCCGGTTAGCTATCGGCTCGAATGGAACGGCCTCACCTTCGTGTTCTCAGGCGATACCACGCCGAGCCAGTTCTTTGTCGATAGTGCAAAGGGCGCCGAGCTCTTGATCCACGAGTGCTTCAACACCGTGACGCAGTTGATCGAGCGCTCGGGCTACAACGAAAAGACCGCATGCGCCATCGGGACCATGATACATACGTCGCCCAACAAAGCGGGACAGGTGCTTGCTCTGGTCAAGCCGCGTTGCGATTCCAACCCCCGGTCATCATGGCCGAGGCACCCGGCGGGCGCGATAGGACCTGCATCACGTGCCTTGCTTGCCGTTCGTAGTCCTGATGCCGCGACAGTTCAGCGTGTCGGCAGTAGCGCGCGCCGAGAGGTTGTGCGGTTTCGGCGATAGGCACGGCCAGGGGGCGAAAGCGCCCTGCACGCCCCCGGCTGTTCCTACCCGTGGCGGACGCGCAGGAAGCCAAACCATCGATGCAAGACATTGATTATGTTATTCATTTACAGCAATGCGGTGTGCTGACGGTACCTTTGGAGTGACCTTCAAGTCGAATTCGGCACGTTGCGGATACGATCGATCGCGGCGCGGATGCGCTCCGTGCTGGTCGGCTGCTGGCGCGCTTGCTCGCCGTCGATCAAGAGCTGGGCATCGACCCGGACCGGACTGTTCAAGCCGAGCAAGCACGACCTGCGTTCCATGATCTTCGTGAGCAGCGTGCCGCTCGCCACGTCGCCAGTCTTGGCCCTTTCGTAAAACACCGACTGCAATTCGTCGAGCCGCGACAACTCAAGCGCCAGCGCGTGGGACCCTGGCGTTGATCGTCGCCACCGCGAAGAGATCGAGCACCTTGTTCACGTCGGCAATCGAGCAGCCGTGATCCTGGGCAATGGCGCGCACGCTTTTGCCGATAATGCGCTCGCGGATGATGGCGTCGTGATGCATCAGTTCGTCCATGATGGCAAGCTTACCACTGATGCTTAGCATTGCGCGAGCGGATGCGGAGATCGAGATCGCGCGTCAGCGTCTGGAGATGGCCGAGCAACGCACGCTCCCCGATCAGGATTTGAGCAACGACGCGATGAAAGCGGACGTGATGCTTTGGCCGCTTCGGCAATGGCGTGAACGGGCGCGGATCGGCACCGATCTTCCGCCGCAAACGCGAGACGCGGTGAACGCCGGGCACTGAGCGGTACAGATGGCGCAAGGCGTAAGACATGCCATGGCACTTGCGGCAGGCGAAAACGCCCGCCTTTTCATGCAAGCAATAGCAGTCATGGTTGCAGGCGGGACAAACAAAGGCCGGCTTGTCGATCCAAGGCAGCTGGCGAGTGCCAGACGATCGCGATGCGCTGCTGCTGCTCGCCGCCATCCAGCAAAATTCCGGTCCTCTGTGCCGCGAGGTGGCAGGTTTTTTTACCCCACTTGAGCCGTGTCACGACACCATCGGTGAGGGCGCCTGAGCGCAGCAAGGCGAACACGTTGAGGCGCGGGTTGTTCTCGACGAGGAGATCGCTGGCAAAACGAGCGTGGTGTTGATCTTCGTAAAGGCCGAACATTTGTGTGAAATATTTTTGTTTCCGGACAACTGGCGGTTTTTTGGGTGCGTTAAAGGTGTCGTCAAAAATTGGTGTCGTCAAGATAATATAGCAAATTCAATCACTTAATGGTATAAATCCCACTCCCTCCGCCAGCGTCTCACCTGCATCGTTCTCAGCCTCGGACTTTAGGCCAACAGAAGCCCACAATGGCGGCCTCTTCCAGCGGGGCTCTGGACTACGAGCTGCGGAGATCGCGCCCAGACGTTCTCTCCCGGGCCGATTTTCTCCGAACCTCTGGACTCCCTCATTCTAGTACACAGTTTTGAACCCGCGTCACACAAGCGTTTCGTGCGGTCTCTTGGGCGGGAAGTTGGAATCGCGCTCCCTGGGCGACGCGCTAGATCAAAACCACGCTCTGGACTATTCCGAGCGGTAACCAGGATGCGGACACGCCGCACGCGACGCAGAAGCCGGTCGAGTGCATGCGGCGGCCCATTCAGAACAACAGCGGGTCCGGCGACGCCGTCTACGACCCCTTCCTCGGCAGCGGCACCACGCTGATCGCGGCAGAAACCACCGGCCGTACGTGCTTCGCCGTGGAGTTGGAGCCGCGCTTCGTCGATGTAGCCGTCCGACGCTGGGAGGCTTTTACGGGAAAGGAAGCTAGCCTGCTGGCGGACGGCCGCCCGTTCAAAACCGTAGCCGCCCAACGGGGATCTCCCGGCCACAACGGCAATGCCAATGAACCAAATGCACACGAATGCGAAACGCCGATGAGGTGAAGGAGACACGCCATGCCCAACCGCTCCTTGGCACGTAGGACGAAGAGGAAGGACGAACTCGCCATCCCCATCGTGGAGTGTCCACCCGAACTCTCGCCTGCTGCCCGAAAACAATGGGATCGAATCGCTCCAGGCCTCGCCAGCTCTGGTCGTCTGACCCCGTTCGACGCGCCGACATTGGCTCTCTTCTGCACCGCCTATGCAGACTGGATTGCCGCCAATGAAGCCATTCAGACCTTTGGCGCAGTAATGAAGTCGCCAACCGGATACCCGGTTCAGTCGCCCTACGTTTCAATAGCAGCCAAACATTGCGACACCATGATTCGCCTTGCCGCCGAATTCGGCCTTACGCCGGCAAGTCGCCGTCGTCTTCCCTCACCGTCCAAGAGCGACTCATGGTGGGCAGATATCCCGGTTCTCGATGCTTCGGACTTCAAGCCGTTGGTCATCGACGAACCCGACTAGGGCGTCACAAATAACTTAAATCAGCAGCCGAGCGTTGCGGTGGTGCACCTAGACGTTGGACGCTACTCGATCACTTGAAGGCCTTGATTGATGCAATTGGACGAAGCTAGGCGTGTCCTCATGAATTGGTCCATTCTGATCTAGGTGCGCAACGTCCGCTCTTCCTCCAACAGCGGCACAAAATCGGACATCGTTTTAGGTCTGCTTTGTGCCATTAGGCGACATCGACCCCCGCTATTCGATCAACTCATTGGCGAGCGCCAGCAAGCTTGGCGGCAACGCAATCCCGAGTGTATTTGCGGTCCTTGAGATTGATAACAATCTCAAATCGCATGTACAGCAGCGCCCTCCCGGCGTTATCTTCCGCCTTGAGGTGCTGGGATTGTTACCTGCCCAGCTGACGCATTCGCGAACTGCGGCAACATGTTAGCTATGCAGACCCGGGACAGGTTCGATCGCTTTTCTAGGAGGGATGCCCATGGCAACAACTAGCGACGTTTCAATCATCAATTGGAACACAGCCGAAGCCAAACCGGTCGCATCCGGGCTTGAAAGGACGATCTGTAGCCGAGGTCTGTGTGGTTCGAAGACGCTGACCGTCCACCAGCGAACGGTGCTGGAAGGTCGCCAGTTCGACGTCCAGGCAGGCGACGACTACCACCTTATCTATGTCATCGAGGCGCCGAAAGAGGGCATCATCAGCCTCAACGGGAAGTCGCACGCAGCCGAGGAAGGTGCCGGCGTGCTTCTCGCGCCAGGCGAATCGGCGCGATTTGAAGCGTCCGGGTCGAAGCTCGAACTGCTTCACATGGTGACGCCTAAGCCTCCTGCCGCTGTCGAAGAGGGATTGCCCGGCCGGCCGGGATATTTCTTCAATCGCAAGACGCTCCGCCCTCTCAGTGACGCCAGCGGAGGCCGTGTGCGTCGCTTCTGCGCCGAGTTCACCGTTAGACTTCTCGATGGCACCAGGCTCACGCCAACCAATGCCATTCAAGCGGGCGAGATGCGCTACCACGAAGGCGGATCGTCCCCCTATCATCGGCACGTCGGCACCAGCGCCAACCCCGACGGCGCCTCCCACTGCTACATCACGTTCAAGGGCCGTGGCGTGGTCCAAGTCGGGGATACGACCCAGGAACTCCAACCCGGCACGCTCGTGTATTTCCCCCCGGGCGTACCGCATCGGCTTCGTGCCCACGGCGGTCCTCTCGACTACTTCGAGATCCAGGCTTGGCGGAGCTTCAAGACCGACGTGCTCAGCGAGGAGCCGCTGGGACTCAAGTGGTACTATGACCCCGTGACACCGGGTGCCGCGCGGGTGGAGTGGGACCAGAGCTAACGAAACGGTCTCCGGAAATTTCGGGGCCATTCGGTTCAATTTTTTTGGGGGATGTCTGCTCGTCTTCCAACAGCGGCGGAAAAGCGGACGTTGCCAGATGTCTCATTGCCATGTGTGGACGGCTCCGAGTTGGCAAGAGCTTTCTTCACGTTTGCAGCATTGGTCGGTGCAGCCATGTGTTCGGCCTGTTGGTGCGGTTCACATGACCGCTGGCCATAATGCCCTCCGCGGATCAGGTCCCGGTCAAAAGCCCGCATTCGACAATGCGATGGCACGAGTGGGTTGTCCTGACCGCCGGATCGACCGGCTCTGCATTACGTGCTGTTCGCCCTCCCAACCTTCACATCACGCCGGATGATTCCCAGCGCGATCTCGTTACGCCGCAAGCGCGACGGGTTCCTTGTAGCGCTCACCCTTGGCCATCATGGCCCAGGCCATCCGTGCGATCTTGTTGGCGAGCGCGATGGCGGCGACCTTGGTCGGCCTCCGCGCCAATAATGCCGTGAGCCAGGGCCGGTGCTTGGTACCATGGATCTTTGCATAGCGGATGACGGCGAGCGCCCCAGCCACGAACAGGCCGCGCAGATAGCGATCGCCTTGCTTGCTGATACTGCCGAGCCTGTTCTTGCCCCCGCTCGAGTGCTGCTTCGGCACGAGCCCGATCCAGGCCGAGAAATTGCGCCCTGACCGGAAGGATTTTGGGTCAGCAACGGTAGCGACCAGAGCGGTCGCCAGTGCCGGACCGACGCCGGGACAATCATCAAGCCGCCTACTCGTCTCACTGGATCGGTGCCAGGCTCTGATCATACGGTCGAACTCCAGAATTTGCTCCTTCAGCCTTCGCAATTGAGCCCCGAATGCCAAGAGACACGCACGGGCTATCTCAGGAACTCGCTTGTCGTTTGGATCGGCGACGACATTGAGCAGCTCCTCGACACCGTGGCGCCCGACCGGTGCAATGATCCCGAACTCGGCAAGATGGGCCCGGATCGCATTGATCACCGCGGTCTGCTGACGGATGAATAGATGGCGCGCGCGATGGAGCACCAGGCCGCTCTGCTGCTCGGGTGTCTTGGTTGACACGAACCGCATGTTGGCCCTGGTGACCGCTTCGCAGATGGCCTCTGCGTCAGTAGCGTCATTCTTCTGCCGCTTGACGTAAGGCTTTACGTAGGCCGGTGGTATCAGTCGCACGGTGTGGCCAAGTGCTTGGAGCTCGCGCGACCAATGATGCGATGAGGCGCAAGCCTCGATGCCGATTAGGCAGGGTGGCAGCTTCTCGAAGAACGCCAGGAGGTAGCGACGCTTCAACTGACGGCGGACGACCACTTGCCCGGCAGCATCAATGCCGTGCACTTGAAAGACCGACTTGGCGATGTCGAGACCGATTGTCGTGACCGTTTGCATGTTTTGCTCCTCCGAATTGTGGGAGCCTTAACAGCGCCCACATCCATGGCACTCACGTGCCGGTGGAGGAGCCGTCCACAGCATCATAAGCGGTCTGTGGCGGGTGCCCGACGTTCGCCTAACCGCCGAGAGCGTGTCTAATTGCAGACGGGGAAGAACGTCAGTTCAGTCTGCCTTCATCGGCCTTCTGCCGTGTTTTATGATCACTCGGGGAAACACCGGCATGAACCGACAATCGGAGGAGCGTAACGGATGCACTCGGTGGAAAACGTGCTGATCGTGGGCGCTGGCATGTGTGGGATGTCTCTCGGCGTGGCGCTTAGGCGCGCGGGGATCAACTGCGAGATTGTGGAAATCCGACCCAAACTGACGGAGCCGGGGACCGGGATATCGCTTCAAGGACCGGCTTTACGGGCATTGCGGACTGTGGGCGTGCTGGATCAATGCATCTCGCGCGGCTTCGGTTATTCTTATTTCAAGGCTTGCGACGCGATGGGCAATGTGACCGGCACAGTGGATCTGCCGCGGCTCCTCGGCCCAAACTATCCCGCTACAATCGGCATCCTGCGTCAGTCGGTGCATGAGGTGCTCGCCGATGAACTGTCAGAGCTCGGGGTTCCAATCCGGCTGAGCACCACCGTCGACATGCTTTCGCAGAACGATCAAGGCGTGACGGTGCAATTCACAAACGGCAAAACCGCGCGCTACGATCTGGTTGTCGGCGCGGACGGAATGAACTCGCTCATTCGCGACGTTGCATTCGGTCCAGAGCACAGGCCGCATTATACCGGTCAGATGGTTTGGCGCGCCACCGTGAGCCGGCCGCGCGACGTCGAATGCCGTCACTCGTATTTTGGGCCCACCAACAAATCGGGCTTCAATCCGATCTCAGATGGTCAAATGTATATCTACGCCGTGCAAAATGTGCCCGAGCGCCCCCACTGGAACGACGCCGAGCTCCCGACGATCCTGCGCGATTTGCTTGCTGAGTTTGGCGGTGTGCTCGGACGCGCCCGGGAAGAAATATGTAGGCCGGAGCAGATCACATGCCGGCCGGTCTTTTCAATGATCCTACAGCCACCGTGGCACTGTGGCCACATCATCGTCATCGGAGACGCCGCACATACGACTACGCCGCACTTGGCCAGCGGCGCGAGCATCGCCATCGAGGACTCGATACTTTTGGCGCGGCTGTTGCAGTCCGAGCGTTCTCTCAATGCAGTCTTGGACGACTTCATGCACCAGCGCTACGAGCGCTGCCGTATGATCGTGGAGAACTCAGAGCTGCTCGGCGAGTGGGAGAAAAAACCTGGCATGCCAAATGAAGACGCGGTTGGAGTAATCGCAGCATCTTATCAGGCGCTGGCCAAATCCGTTTAAGGCGGGGTGTCCGAATGGGTCAGTCGCGTCGTATCAACCGGGCAGCCAGCTTCTCCAACAGCGGAGAAGTTGCAAAGCGTCTCCGTAAGTCCGCTTTGTGCCATGTGTGGACGGCTCCGAGTTGGCAAGAGCTTTCTTCACGTTTGCAGCATTGGTCGGTGCAGCCATGTGTTCGGCCTGTTGGTGCGGTTCACATGACCGCTGGCCATAATGCCCTCCGCGGATCAGGTCCCGGTCAAAAGCCCGCATTCGACAATGCGATGGCACGAGTGGGTTGTCCTGACCGCCGGATCGACCGGCTCTGCATTACGTGCTGTTCGCCCTCCCAACCTTCACATCACGCCGGATGATTCCCAGCGCGATCTCGTTACGCCGCAAGCGCGACGGGTTCCTTGTAGCGCTCACCCTTGGCCATCATGGCCCAGGCCATCCGTGCGATCTTGTTGGCGAGCGCGATGGCGGCGACCTTGGTCGGCCTCCGCGCCAATAATGCCGTGAGCCAGGGCCGGTGCTTGGTACCATGGATCTTTGCATAGCGGATGACGGCGAGCGCCCCAGCCACGAACAGGCCGCGCAGATAGCGATCGCCTTGCTTGCTGATACTGCCGAGCCTGTTCTTGCCCCCGCTCGAGTGCTGCTTCGGCACGAGCCCGATCCAGGCCGAGAAATTGCGCCCTGACCGGAAGGATTTTGGGTCAGCAACGGTAGCGACCAGAGCGGTCGCCAGTGCCGGACCGACGCCGGGACAATCATCAAGCCGCCTACTCGTCTCACTGGATCGGTGCCAGGCTCTGATCATACGGTCGAACTCCAGAATCTGCTCCTTCAGCCTT
Organism: uncultured Alphaproteobacteria bacterium; assembly: GCA_963739385.1. Lineage (GTDB taxonomy): Bacteria > Pseudomonadota > Alphaproteobacteria > Rhizobiales > Xanthobacteraceae > VAZQ01. The sequence goes on along the minus strand of CAVUAI010000028.1, from coordinate 165,440 downwards.
CGCAATTGAGCCCCGAATGCCAAGAGACACGCACGGGCTATCTCAGGAACTCGCTTGTCGTTTGGATCGGCGACGACATTGAGCAGCTCCTCGACACCGTGGCGCCCGACCGGTGCAATGATCCCGAACTCGGCAAGATGGGCCCGGATCGCATTGATCACCGCGGTCTGCTGACGGATGAATAGATGGCGCGCGCGATGGAGCACCAGGCCGCTCTGCTGCTCGGGTGTCTTGGTTGACACGAACCGCATGTTGGCCCTGGTGACCGCTTCGCAGATGGCCTCTGCGTCAGTAGCGTCATTCTTCTGCCGCTTGACGTAAGGCTTTACGTAGGCCGGTGGTATCAGTCGCACGGTGTGGCCAAGTGCTTGGAGCTCGCGCGACCAATGATGCGATGAGGCGCAAGCCTCGATGCCGATTAGGCAGGGTGGCAGCTTCTCGAAGAACGCCAGGAGGTAGCGACGCTTCAACTGACGGCGGACGACCACTTGCCCGGCAGCATCAATGCCGTGCACTTGAAAGACCGACTTGGCGATGTCGAGACCGATTGTCGTGACCGTTTGCATGTTTTGCTCCTCCGAATCGTGGGAGCCTTAACAGCGCCCACATCCATGGCACTCACGTGCCGGTGGAGGAGCCGTCCACAGCATCAATAGCTGCCATATGCACGGCAGCAATTCGCTTCGCTATTCGATCACCTCGTCGGCGCGCGCGAGGAGCGATTGCGGCACGGTGAGGCCGAGCGCCTTGGCGGTCTTGAGGTTGACGACCAGATTGTACTTGGTCGGCGCCTGCACCGGAAGGTCCGCAGGTTTCTCCCCCTTGAGTATGCGATCAACGTAGCCCGCCGCGCGCCGGTACTGATCGACCAGATCAGTACCGTAGGAGATCAACCCGCCCTCGGTGACGAAGAAGCGGTTGATGTAGACCGCGGGCAGGCGATGCCGGGCTGCGAGCCCGAGGATCAACCCGCGATGAAATGTCGCCAACGGGGCTGCCGTCACGATCATGCCGCCATTGGGCTCCGCCGCGAAATTCGTCAACGCACGCTCGATCTCACCGGGGTCCCGCACGCTGACCGGGCTCAACTCCACCCCGAACGACGGCGCCACCGATTGGATGGCACCGAATTGGCCCATCCCAGCGGCTGTAGCCGGATCCCGAAGGACAGCCACCCGCGTCACGCGCGGCGCGAATTCCTTCAGCAACTCTAGCCATTTCGCGCTGATGCTGTATTCGAACAAGATGAACCCGGTGGCATTGCCGCCTGGCCGCGCCAGGCTATCGATGAAGCCGGCGCCGACCGGGTCGGCAGCGTGGGCGAACACGATTGGCACGGTGCGAGTTGCCGCTAGCAATGCCGCCAGGGTCGGGCTCGCCGTGGCCAGGATGACGTCCGGCGCCAGTGCGACCAATTCCGCTGCGTATCTGCGATGGAGGTCGGCATTGCCTGCGGCCCAGCGCGTATCGATGCGCACGTTGCGGCCGTCGGTCCAGCCCAATTGCTGTAAGCCTCCCAGGAACGCTGCGATGCGAGGTGCCGAGTCCGCATCGTCTTGCGTCATGTCCATTAGCACTCCGATGCGCCGCATCCGGTCGGGCTGCTGCGCACGCGCCGCGAGCGGCCACGTCGCCACGCCGCCGAGCACCGATATGAAATCGCGCCGCCTCATGTTGGACCTTCCCCTCCAGAGTCGGTCTACCGGACGTTCAGCCTGCCACAGGGCGGCAGGCGAGTCTTATAGGGCGACCTGAATTGTTCTGAATGGAGGTGGTTATTGGCACCACGTCCTATCCCCCAATTGGGGGGAGCCCAGCACAGTGCGTGTGCCCCTCGGCCGATGTCCGAGTAGGGTCAGTCGCGTCGTATCAACCAGGCAGCCAGCTTCTCCAACAGCGGACAAGTTGCAAAGCGTCTCCGTAAGTCCGCTTTGTGCCAACAACGGTCATCGGCACTGGCTCACTCGATCACCTCATCGGCGCGGGCGAGCAGTGTCGCGGGAATAGTGAGGCCGAGCGCCTTCGCCGTCTTTAGGTTGATAACCAGCTCGTGGTTGGTCGGCGCCTGCACCGGCAGGTCGGCGGGCTTCTCGCCCTTGAGGATGCCGCCGACATAAATACCGCCCTGCCGCATTGTATTCCGCGATACAAGCGCCGTAGCTCATTAGTCCGCCGACTTCGGTCGATAGGAAAGGCTTAACAAACATGGCAACGCATCACTTGGACCCGGCACCGCGGGCGTTGCACGGATATTTTTCCCGTGAGCTGGCACCCGCGCTGACGATCAACTCGGGCGACGTGGTTTCGTTTCAAACTCTGGACGCGGGCTGGGGCGCGATCGAGCAGGAGGCCGGGTTCAGCGAGCCCCGAGACTATATCCCGCGAGACCTGGCGCGCGACGTCGCTCATCCTCTGGCCGGTCCGGTGGCAATCAATGGCGCCAGGGCTGGCATGACCCTGGAAATCCGGATCAACCGTATCCGTACGGGACGATGGGGCTGGTCGGCCGGGCCTGGCGCTCCCGCGCAGCTCGATCCGCATCTGGGGTTGGGTCCGGGGCCGGGAGGACCTCCCGCCGTAATCACCGTGCCGCGCGGGGATCAGGCCACATTTTGGGAGCTCGATCCGGAAGGGGAAATTGGCATCAACCGTTTGGGGCAACGGCTGAAGCTGCGACCGTTCATGGGAATAATGGGTATGCCCCTCGATCAACCGGGCATTCAATCTACCTTTCCTCCCACCCGATGTGGCGGCAATCTAGATTGCCGCGAGCTAACGGAAGGCACGGTGCTGTTTCTGCCGATCGCAGTCGATGGCGGGCTCTTCTCAACCGGTGACGGACACGCGGTGCAGGGCGACGGCGAGGTTGCGGGGCCGGGGCTGAACTGCCCAATGCAGGTGGAAATGGAGTTCCGACTCCGTCCTGAGCTGCGTCTGGCATTGCCCCGGGCGCGCCAAACCAGTGGCTGGCTGACCTTTGGTTTCGGCCGCAGTCTTGACGAAGCGGCGGCGCTTGCAACAGTTGAGATGGTCAAACTGATGGGAGAACTGTACGGTTTCTCCCCACGCCAGGCCTTGTCGTTTGCCAGCCTCGTTGTGGACCTGCGCATTACCCAAATGGTTAATGGGGTACGCGGCGTCCATGCCCTTCTGCGTGACGACTTTATCGAACAGTGCACGGAGCCGAAGGTATGAAAGCGACTTTCATCGAAGCTCGATCCATGCTGCGCCGCCAAAAGCGTGATGAACTCGCGCCATTTTAATTGATCGAAGAGCATTCGCGTGGGGCAATATGATGGCTTCTTCTGCTCGCTAGACAACTGTCCAAAAAATTCCGCGTCCACGTTGGCGCGCAGCAAAAAGCGTATAAATCAATTCTGCCACTTGAAGAGGTATTCAACTTATGTGACCGTCGGTTCGCAACCTGCAGTGGATGTATGACATGGCATCTGATGAAGAAGTAGGACGCCAAATCCTCAGCATTTTTATGCAGCATAAAGTTGGTGCGAGCGGCATACTTCGACGCAATAATTTCATCGATGTGAGAGATGCCGATTTCCAACGAGGGTTGAACAAGGCGGTCGAAAATCGTTGGATCAAGATCAAATTGCGTGATCGCTACACCTACGAACTCACCGAAGTTGGTCTTGCTGCTGGATTGGACGCTGGGCTTGCGCCGTAACCTTTAGAGTGAGGAGCGGGTGATGGCTAACGCTCAAGTGACTCTTGGCCTGCCGGTGTTGAAAACGGGCTCGGTGCCGGAGACCGGTCCGACAGTGGTGAAGCACCTTCAGCTCATGCTGAATCAGCGCGGCGGCTTTCCTATCCTGATCGAGGATGGCGACTTTGGCTCATCCACGGAAGCGTCGGTCAAGCACTATCAGCAGAACGAGAACCTTACCGTCGACGGGGTCGTCGGGCGACAGACGTGGACGTCCCTTCTGTCCAAGTGGCTCTTGCAGTCGGAACCAGGCTAACGCCGCGGCCGCCCTCGCTTCTTGCGCGCGCCGACGAGGTGATCGAGTGAGACGGCGCGAGTTGCTTCATACAAACCGCAAACGGTGGTATGCCGTTTGTATGGGGCGGGCTGTTGCATATCTGCGGGTTTCGACGCACCGGCAGCATCGGTCCGGGCTCGGGATCGAGGCGCAAAGGGCCGCCATCGCGCGCTTTGTCGAAATCGAGGGACTGACCATCATCGGCGAATATGTAGAGGCCGAAACGGGGAGCGGGGCCGACGCCCTGGATCGCCGGCCTCAACTCGCGGCGGCCCTCGCTGCTGCTCGGTCCAACAGATGCGCCGTCGTGGTGTCCAAGCTCGACCGGCTGTCGCGCGACGTGTCATTCGTTTCCGGTTTGATGGCCCAGCGCATCCCCTTCATCGTCGCTGAGCTCGGCCGGGACGCCGATCCGTTCATGCTTCACCTCTACGCCGCTCTGGCGGAGAAAGAGCGCCGACTGATCTCGGAGCGGACGAAAGCCGCACTGGCAGCCAAGAAGGCAAGCGGCGCTAAGCTCGGCAACCCGCGTAACATCGCGCTCGCGGGGGCCGCCGGTCGGATTACCCAGACTACAACGACTGACGAATTCGCAGCAGCACTGCTCCCTATCGTGAATGCTATCCGCGCCACAGGCGTCCGTTCCTTGGAGGCGATTTCTCGCGCCCTCAACGACCGCGGCGTTCGGCCAGCTCGTGGAGCAACTTGGCACGCTTCGTCAGTTGCGAACTTGCTCGCTCGTTCGCAGAAACTCGCCGATCTGCGCTAGCGACTAACTCTTTTTTCTAGACGGGATTTTCGCGTACTTCGTGAGCCCAACTGGTTGACCGCGTTAATCGGCTGTCCGCCCAGTACGGCCTTCCGCAGGCGCGATGCGCCACGCCCTGGTCGAGAAGCCTGCGCGTGTAGGAGGCGTCAGCGCCGGCGGCGCCGCGCTCCTTCACGCGCTGTTCCAGGTCGTAGAGGGTAAACTGCGCCATCGGTTTTGCTCCGCTGTTGCATATCACCTCCGCCCGCCGCCGCAAGCCGGGCAACGCCGCTTGCGCAACCTGAAGACGCGACCCCACGCAGGGGCCTCGGCAGCCGGGCGAGGGCGACCCTCTCATTCCGAGCTGGCAGGCAAGAGCAGATCCCGGCGACATGGAATCAGCGCGAGCGGCAAACTCGGTCTGCTCCCTCCCCACGCGCCCCGGGCTTGCCTGGGTCGCGTACTATCTTGCGCAAGTCGGGCAGGCCCGACTTGCGTTGGGGGCAGGAGGCGACATCGCCCCTGCGCCGCCGTGATTAAGGTGGCTCCGGACGCCTGATCGATCACAGCGATACGCGCGTGTTGCGGGCGCACGTCACCAGATGGCGATCGCGACCGCCAATGCGAGCGGGGCGACCACAAGGCCGAGGTAGACCCAGGTCCTATATCCCTCAGCGTCCTTGGGAAGCATGAAAAGATGAATCACAATCCACACATACACCGCGAATCCCAGAGCAAGCCTAATCAGATCGCGGGGGGTCTCGTATACGGACCAAATGGTTTCGCTCTGGGGGCTGCTAACGCGGGCAACCACGACCGCGAGCGCCCCCATAAACAGCGCGCGAAGAACGATGGCCAATACTCGCAGCCCCATCGGGATGGTCGATGCCGGCGTCCCGACGTTAGGTGGACCGAGCTGTCGCGGTTTGGCGCTCAACACACATCACGACCTGAGAATAGGCCAGGCCCCCTTTGGCTTGGCTCGAAGCTGCGACATCAGCGCGTTTCTCCAGTGGGGGCGTTGGCGCTTGCGTTGCTGCTCTCTCGAGGCGTTGCCGCATCGGCGATCGCATCCGCGAGTGCTTTGGCGAAACAATTATAGCTCCAGTCGTTCATATGCAGCCCATCTGGTGAAAGGAATGCCTCGAATGGCATGCCATCGATGTCGTGCCAGTGCCGCATGAGAGCAAAGCGGTGAAACACGTCGACGTTCTCTTGCGCGGCGGCGCTCGAAATCAGATCCACCATGTCTTCGATTTCAGGTTTGGCGATCACCTTCGGCGCAAATTGCGGATCGATCAAAACGACGTCGGCGCCGATCGCCTTCATTCGCCTTATACCGTCGCGAATCAAGAAAATGGATTTCGAATGTTCATAGCCTCGAAGTACGGCGTTGGTGCCTACCTGCCAGAGCACCAGGTCTGGGCGCTCGGCGGAGACACTCTCGTCGAAGCGGGCGAGCATATCGACGGCACGTTCGCCGCTGACGCCGCGGTTTAGGACCATGATCGGCGGAGTTTGGAACCGCCGCGCAAGCTCGACCATGAGCTGACTTGGATAGGTCGTTTCAGCCGAGCTTGCACCTGCGCCTGCTGTGGACGATGAACCCAAGGCAACGATCATGATGAGCTTGTGGGACGCTAAGCGGCGCGCGGTCCGCCTGAGCGGCAGCTCGAGTCGGGTGAGATCGGCGGGCGCGACACAGGGCGACACACTCGCTTCTGCGGCCACGGCCATCGGTGCGATTGCAAACAGACTCCCCAGCGCAAGCGCGCCAGTCACGAAAACCGAGCAAATTCCATTTCCCATGTGAGGCTCTGCCACACCAATTGGGACATACGCCGAGCGCCCACGATTCCCATCTATAACGGATTGCTGCCGTCAAAGTTCACTAGGCCCGCGGCGCGGACGACGCAAGTTGACCGCAAGTTTATTGGGTGGAACTGTCGCTCGAGCAAATCTTTACGCGATGGTACTCCAGGGCGCGTTGAGGATGAGCGGGCGCAGGTTTACCTAACGCAAATGACACTCCGTCCAGCATATTTGGAAAAGAAGCTGGCATACCCATTGCCGACGAAGGACGGCGAAGTCTTGCGCACAATTGGCGACGCGCGGGATTACCTGCTGGCACTGCCCCCACCACGTGAGGAGCGCAACCATTGGCATCACGCCTGTGAACTCATTCTGGACGAGGCCGATGTGGAAGCCGTGACCAGTCAAATTCACAGGGCGCTATTCATGGACGGCGTCCTCGACCTCGCAGCTTTGCAGCGACAGCAATAGTAGGCGCGTTGGCTGAGGAGTGAGGTAGACAATGGACCTACGGAGCGCCGGCGGCGGTGACAACTCTCAACTGGAAAAACGGCCCGCGCCGCAGCACGACATCGGTATACCTAAGCCGCCACCTCCGCCGCCGCGACCGCGACCTCCGCCGCCGCAGCCGCAGCCGGGTATGCTTCACGTTCTGCCGGCGCTTGGCCGCGAGGTCCTGGGCCCCTATTTTAGTGGACGATATGGTATTGCGTGCGTGCCCTTCCGGCTTAATCGAGCCTTGCCTGCCATCACCGGCCGACCGCCTGCCGAGCGGTCCCGATTGGGTGCATGAGATCAAGCACGACGGCTATCGGCTGATGGCGCAGCGGGGCCCTGTCGGCGGTTCGAACGCCTGCGCGCACCGCGAAGGCCGTCGACCTGCTCATGGTGAGGACCTGCGGCGCGAGCCATTTAAGCCGCAAGGCAGCTACGTCGCGCGCGGGCTGGTCGGCCACGGCTACAAATAGAGCGCTTCCGCCGATGTAGCCTGCTTGCATTGCAGCAATGACGGAGATATCGAGGACCATCATCCACAAAGCACCGGCCTCGCTGGCGGCAGAACCTTGTCTTCAGGTGGCAGGAGAGCAAGACCCGGTGGTCAGGCAGCAGCAACAGCAGATACAGCCCACGAAAGAGAATAAACGGTTCCCGAGTTCCATTGGAACCTGCTATAATAGTTGGCCTTGTGAGCCTTGGGCCACTGCGATGCCGATCACCCCTTATCTTAACGGCGAGCGTTTCGACGCAGAGACCAGACGTGTCCTCGGCGTCGCGCTCGAAATCAGCTGCCTCGCACTACGTGTTGGAGACTGCGACGACGGTGTCAGGCAAGCCGTCGCCACGAAGATCATCGAACTAGCGAAAGCCGGTGAACGCAATCCCGATATTTTGTGCGAACGCGCATTAGCGGAAATTCGCCGACTGCAATTGTAAGACAACTGGCGCCTCCCCGCGGAACCGTGCAATGCCGGGCGAATTCTCTCGGCAAGTGCCTGGGGATTTTAGTATCCTCTCACCTCAGCAAATCCCCAGGGGAGCAGACTCCGCTTGGAGGCCAGCAGGGTCTTGCTTTTGGGCTCGAATAAAAGGGGCGGCGAGCTGAGAGATGCCCGCCGTCCCATTTGATGTGCGTTCGTTGTGAACCGGTAAGCACAGCGCTCAATCGCACTGCGACAAGTCTGCTTGCGACAATGCACCGCGCGCTGCTAACGCCTATTCGGAGTCGGGGTCTGTGTGGTCGGAGCTCCCCCTGCCTCGGGAACCTCGCGCGGGGTCTGATATCCCGCGCCGCCGCCGCCAGCCTGTGGATTGGTGCTGCTAGGCGCGCCGGTCATGCCAGGTCCTCGTGGATCGCTTTGACTTCCTGTGTTCTGGCCTGACGTCGCTGGTGGCGATCCGGATTTCTGTTGACCCGTTGGAGCTTGACCCGTCGGAGCTTGCATCTGGGCCGATGCTATGCCGCTCGATACGAGCAAGATAGATGCGGCAAATAACGCAGAATGTTTCCTCATGGCATGTCCTTTGTGTCGCCCCCATAAGCAACAGATTTCGAAGGCGTGCGTTCCGCCTAAATGTTCCGTTATGCAGAACATCTTCCGCAAATTCCGCAAACTAATATGCGTTGTATGCATGTCAGGCGGCAACAAAAATTGAATCGACAACTCCCATTGCGACCCTACTTCCCGTGCCGAGGGAGAGGTGGCTGAATAGAGGGGAGTTGGTCAATGGGATCAAAGAGCGATGCCGCATGGCGAACGGCTGCTCGATTGGCCGAACTTGCGGCACAGGCAGATGACTCCGAGGAGCGTGAATATTACCGCCGCCAACGTGATGCGTGGATTACGTTGGCAAATCGGTGTGAGGTTTTCATTTTGCCTGACGTCACCGATAAATAGAGCGAAAATAGAGAACGTTGCACCAGCCCCAGGAGAGCCAGCCCGGCCACGAAGTGTCGGCTGGCGACGCCGCCGTCAACAACACTCCCCCGCTGGCATTGGTGCGGTCGGCGGTATTGCCCTGCACCTCCACCATGTACAAGCTCGCCGCCGAGAAGATGAGGCTGCCGTTGATCGTCAGCGTACCGACCGAATTGCCCGGGGACAGCGCGCCGCCGGCGAGAATGGTGGTCGGGCCCACGGTGCCGTTGCCGCCGAGCGTACCGCCGAAATTGACGAACACCGGCGAGGATGCGATCGAGCCGTTCACGCTCAAGGTGCCGGCGTTGACGAAAGTCGGACCGCTGTACGTGTTCACCGCGGTGAGGACGGTCTTGCCGGTACCGAACTGCACGACCTGACCGGGACCTGAGATCGCGCCGTCGAAGGTGTAGGTGTCGGAGCGATTGAAGACGAGAATCTTGTTGGTGCTCGGATCGCAAAGAGAAGGCGGCATCGTTGCAAAAGGCGACGTTGCCGAGAATGCTGCCGCTCGTCCCGCCGGTACCGAGCTGCAGCGCTCCGCCGAAGATGCCTCAAATTGGGGTAGCGATCTCAGTCCGCCGGCGACTACTTGGCTGACGGACGGATCCGCTGAACAATTTTTTCGCGAACCTCAGGGTCGCTCTGTGCCATCGCCAGAATTAAGCTGTACTCTTCGACCGAGAGGCCCTGATCCGTGACTGCTTTCACGAGGGCATTGTTAGCTTCATCGGCAATGCGCTCCCTGTCAGAAGGGGCTGCTGCTTTGATCCGTTGTTCATAATGGTCCTTGACGCTGGCCACATCTTTCATGGCCGCCGCCGCCGCATCGAGCTTTTGGTCTGGAACATTCAATGTCTGATCAGGCAACCCCGGAGGCGGGGATTGGACCTGAGCTTTCGCTGCGGGGACGTAGAAAAGCCACGCGGCCGTTAGGGTCGCAGCCGCGAAGAGCCGGGTCAACAGCGGCATCGATTGTCGGAAATTTGACCGTCGCATATTTTTATCTCCTTCTCACTCACTTTTTCCGCGGCTGCAGACGCAGGCGGCGAACTTCCGCATCAGTGTTTGGGTCCAAGTGTGACGACGACGTTGGTCGGTTTAGGCTCGTGAGGTTTCAACTGTTTCGGATCCGCAGCGCTCCAATTGGCGACATTTACAACCTTCGCCGACTGGACGGCTGTCTCCCCCGTCTCGGCCGGTTCAACGATGTTAAGCCCCTGCTCATCGAGGAAGAACGTGTGATCCCCGAACAAACTGTTGAGCTGCGGAACCACAGGATGGCTGTCAGGTATGACCTCGCATGGCAACTGGCTCAGGGTTTCCTTGACCTGCGCGGATGTTAACTTCATCGCATTCTCCTCGGTTGATTGCTTCGATTGATTGGGCTCGTGCAGTCAGCTGATCCCGCCCGCTGAGGGAGGCTTTGACTCGCAATGGCCAGTGGACGCCATCGGCGCGCCCGTTCGGTCATTCTGCCCGCGGATACACGTGGGGTCTTCCCGCGCACGGTCAAGCGAACAATCGGAATGACGCCCGAAACAATCAGGCAGGCTCATCGCTATTGTCGCTGATGTCTTCAACTTCCCGAAACTTCTTGAACTTCCCGACATGTCTTGGTGCATGCCACGGTTGCCTAATTGCTGGTGCAAGGCTCACCTCCGGAGGTCAGCCCGAGCCGCCCCCGGCGGGGAGAAGCGGACGCGCCCGGAGCGTCGCTGATCGGGTGGAACCTGAACAGATTGGAACCGGTGTCGGCGGCGTGCCGTTAAACACAAGGCTGACACGAGGCCGCCATGGCCGAAGCCACTTTGCGCAATTTCACCCTCAACTTCGGGCCGCAGCATCCGGCGGCGCACGGGGTATTGCGACTCGTGCTGGAGCTCGACGGTGAAGTGGTCCAGCGCGTGGACCCGCACATCGGTCTGCTCCATCGCGGTACCGAAAAGCTGATCGAGCACAAGACCTACCTGCAGGCGTTACCCTACTTCGATCGCCTCGATTACGTCGCGCCCATGAACCAGGAGCATGCGTTCTGTCTGGCGGCCGAGAAACTGCTCGGCCTCGCGGTGCCCAGGCGTGGGCAACTCATCCGCGTCCTCTTTTGCGAGATCGGACGCCTGCTGTCGCATCTTCTCAACGTGACGACCCAGGCCATGGATGTCGGCGCGCTCACCCCGCCACTGTGGGGTTTCGAAGAACGCGAGAAACTCATGGTGTTCTATGAGCGTGCCTCGGGCGCCCGCATGCACGCGAACTATTTTCGCGTCGGAGGGGTGCACCAGGATCTGCCGCCGGCGCTCATCGACGACATTTGGGCGTTCTGCGATCCGTTTCTGCAGGTCTGCGATGACCTCGAGGGCCTATTGACGGAAAACCGCATTTTCAAGCAGCGCAATGTGGGCATCGCTGCGGTCAAGCTCGCGGATGCTTGGGGTTGGGGTTTTTCGGGGGTCATGGTGCGCGGCTCGGGCGCCGCGTGGGACTTGCGCAAGGCGCAACCCTACGAATGCTATTCCGAACTCGACTTCGATATTCCGATCGGGCGCAACGGGGACTGCTACGACCGCTACCTCGTGCGAATGGAAGAGATGCGGCAGTCCGTGCGCATCATGAAGCAATGTCTGGAAAAGCTCCGGCTGCCCGAGGGAAGCGGGCCGGTTGCGGTTCGGGACCACAAGATCGTGCCGCCGCTGCGCGGCGAGATGAAGCGTTCGATGGAGGCGACCATCCACCATTTCAAGCTCTATAGTGAAGGCCACCGCGTGCCAGCAGGCGAGGTCTATGCCGCGGTCGAGGCGCCGAAGGGCGAGTTCGGGGTCTATCTGGTCGCGGATGGAACCAACCGGCCGTACAAGTGCAAGATCCGCGCCCCCTCGTTCGCCCATCTGGAAGCGATGGACTTCTTGAGCCGCGGGCACATGCTTGCCGACGTTTCGGCGATCATCGGCTCTCTCGACATCGTGTTTGGCGAGATCGACCGATGATGACGCAACGAAGCAGCCTTCGAGTGGAATGTTGCGTCAAGACTATCGCATTGCTGACGGACGAATTGGCTTATCTATTTCCGTTGCGCCGACATCACGCTTGCGGGGCGCGAACTCGAAGCGCGCGGCGTGACATTCGCCAGCGGCGAGCTTGAGGGCGGTGCGCGCGGCGGGCACGAGTAAGTGGCGTTAGCGTTCAGTCAACGGCGGGAAAGCTTTCCGCGCCAGGGCGCACCACGCATCCTTCCCATCTTTTTTGATTTGGTCCTCGATACTCATCACTGCCGCCGCCACTTTCGGCTCGCCGGCAAACTGGACAGCAACTCCCGCAGCCTCTTCGAGCTTGAGCGATACTTTTTCACATTCCCTGTCAAAAATGAGAATGGTGGCCGCGATGACGGCCATTTTATCTGGATCGCGTTCGCCGCGTTCAGCCTGGGCTGCCGCGGCGGTCGAGGCGAGAAGCCCGACTGCCGCGATCATGATTGCTCTGTTCATGGTGCTCCCTCCGTTTTGGGGTATTGAAGGGGACCGCTGAAAGATTCTAGCTCACCCTCTTAGCCCGCGCGCTTGAGCGCCCGGCTTTCTTGGGGGCTCGATGGTTGCGCGCGCTTTGCGCTGGCTTTCGCCATTCGCCGCTGCCGCCCTCCGTCTCGACACTCCGACGCAATGCGTCCATGAGATTGATGACCTTGGCCGGCTCGCGCTCTCGCGGCGCCTCTATCTTCTGGCCAGACTGCTTCTTCTTCAGCAGCTCCTTGACCGCATCCTCGTATTGGTCCTCGAACTTCTGCGGCTCGAAATGCGCTTTCTTCGTATCAACGATGTGGGTGGCGAGTTCGACATGTCCTTCGGCACCTTCTCGTCCGGGATGTCGTCGAAATAGTCCCTCTCGTTGCGCACTTCGTACGGATAACGAAGCGTGATGCCCATCATCCCCTTGCCCCGCGCTTCGAGGGCGATGATGTGCTCCCGCGACGTGCGGGAAATAGCGCGATCGGACACGAGACGAGCGAGAGCTTCAGATAGCCCTTCCAATATGCACGCGGGGCCACGATTTACTCCGTACACTGAGATGCCCCCGTTCTCCAACAATGTGGACCCGGTGGCGTCCCGAATCCAGGGTAGAGAGCCGCGCACAGCGAGAATCTCCGGTTGCGTTTGCGATTTGTTCTCGCACGACCACGCCAGCCAAGGCCCCGTTGCCGCATTAAAACAGAACCCGAATCCGCACTGAAGACGTTCCACGCCACCGATGCTCGTGACGCGTGCCGAGGAGGTGGTGTGTCGAAGCCGAAAGCGCGGAAGAAGCTCGCCAACTTCTCGCGACCGGTGCGGGCTACCGCTGTCGTCTTGGCGATTGCCTCCAACCGCTGATCGGTTGTCACTGATCACGTCCGGCTAACGTCGCTGCGGCTTATAAAAATGGTCAGCCCAATTGCAGCATTAAGCCGGGGCTAGAATTCTATTGCATAACGATCCGTCATTCCGGCGATGAAATCTAAGTTTTCGGCGGCCACAGGCGGATATGGACAAACCGCAGCCGTCAATGCGGATCGTGCCGCAGTTGCTCGCGCAGCTTGTTGCGCTGGACCTTGCCGGTCGCCGTGCGCGGCAGATCGTGGGCAATTTCGAACCGCCGCGGCCGCTTGTAGGGCGGCAGCGCCCGCGACAGCCGTTCGCGCGCGGCCGCCACCGCAGCCGAGCCGTCGGCGCCGGGCGCCGGAACGACATAGAGCACGATCTCCGCGAGCCCGATTTCGCTTTCGCCCAACACGGCCGCAGTTTCGCTGATCGAGCGGATGCCGGCCAGCACATCTTCGATCTCGGCCGGCGAAATCCAGATGCCGGACACCCGCAGCATATCACCGGTGCGGCCGCGGTGATGATAGAAGCCGTCCGGGTCCTGTAGATACTCGTCGCCGGTGGCAAACCAGCCGTCGCGCCGAAAGCGTTCTTCCGGCTGATGCGGCGGGTCGCCCGGCTTGTCGTCGGCCGCACGATAGCCGGCGCAGACCGACGGCATGCGTACCTCCAGCCGACCGGTTTTGCCCGGTTCCGCGAGGATGGTCCCGGCCTCGTCAACAATGCGCAATTCCACGCTAGGCATCGCTAGTCCCGATGAACCTGGCCGGCGGCGCTGCGGTGTGTTGCCAATCACCATGTAGAGCAGTTCCGAGCAGCCAAGCCCGTCAAGGATCGGATGCCCGCCGGCGGCCTCCCAGGCGCTCCAGATTTGCGGCGGCAGTCGTTCACCGGCGGACACATAGTGGCGCAGCGCACGAAAAGCCGGCGTCGGCGCAAGGCCGGCGTCCAGCAGCCGGTGATAGACGGCGGGAACGCTGAGCATCACCGTCGGTTTGAAGCGCTCGACCGTCTCCGCCACGCTCGGCGCGGTGGCCCAGCGCTCAAGCAAGATGTTGCTCGCGCCAATCCGAAGCGCGGCGAACATGTTGCCGATCGCGTAGGCGAAGTGGAAGCGTGAAGTGGCGAACAGGCGGTCCATGCGGGTACAGCTAAGCACCCGCTCGTAATATTGCGCGCAGATTCCCACATTGCTGTGGCGGTGCTCCACCGCGTTGGGCCGGCCGGTGGTGCCCGAGGTCATCACCCAGAATGCCGGATCGCCCAGCTGGCGCCGAACCGGTGCAAGCGTGGTGGCTGGAATCGCCTTCCAGGCGCCCAGTTCGCGGTCGCGCCGGATCAGCCTGGTGTTTGGCGAAGAGGCTGCGACGGCGCTGGCCGCGACATCGGCGAACTCGGCATCGACCACGACAGCTGTCGGCCGCACGATCGCAAGAATTTGCGCAAGCTCTGCGGCGCTTGCGCGGCTCGACATAGCCACCGCGATTGCGCCAGCCGCTATCGCGCCGAGATGGAGGGCGATGAGGTCGGGCGTGTCAAGCATCAGCATGCCCACGCGATCACTGGGACGAACGCCCGCCTCGCGCAAGCCTGCGGCGAACTGGCTGACGCGCGCCGCCAACGCGCCGTAGCTCAGCGATTCCTGTGCGCACAGGATCGCGGGATGCTCCGGCCCGGCGAGCTTCAGACCGTGCAACAAGCAATACTCGACCGCGTTCATTACTGACGGTGCAGGTTCATGGACGGCGTGCGTTGGCGGCCGCTTTGACGATTTCGCGCGCCGGAAGTTAGTCGCGCGTGGTTCACGTTACGCCCCAATGCCTCTCGGCGAATTCAACCGTATAGCCGGTGCCCCGGCTTCGCTTAGTCGCCGGAATTCTGCACGACAAAAGGATAGAAATGCAACATTTGCCAGTTCAAGTCCGCCCAGCCAGCCAGTCCGGTCTCCACCGCCTCACATACGAAGGTCGCTCAAAATCGTGCGGTCACCGCGGCATTTCGCAGATATGAACTCGGTCTCCGTGTGCGGAACAGGGCATGGAAGTGTTCATTTCGGGTCCCTGTCTCCAGGCCATCAGGGCTCAGCAGTTCCCGGTTCTTCTGGAAGAATCGTGCATAGTTTGGAACGCCGACCTGCTCGAACATTTCGACTAAGACGATCCGAACGAACGGCCCCTCGATCTCACTCACCGCGCCATGGCGGACGGCGGCGGAGCGAGCGGCGCTGTCATCACCGCGGCACCACCGGGAGGCGGCGTTGCCGAAGCGGCCGGAGCAGGCGGCGTGGCGGCGACGGGGGCCGGCGGCTTGCCCGGCAGAACCACCACGCGCGTTCCGACCTTCACCCGGGTGAACAGGTCCGTGACGTCCTCGTTGGTGAGCCGGATGCAGCCGGAGGACACGAAGGTGCCGATGGTTGACGGCTGGTTGGTGCCGTGGATGCGATAGATCGTCTTGCCGAGATAAAGCGCACGTGCGCCGAGCGGGTTGCCCTCGCCGCCGGCCATGAAGCGCGGCAAGTAGGGCTGGCGCTCGATCATTTCTTCCGGCGGGTTCCAATCGGGCCACTCCGCCACCTTGGTGACCCGCTCCGTGCCCGACCAAGTGAAGCCCTCGCGCCCTACGCCGATGCCGTAGCGCATCGCCTTGCCCTGGCCGAGCACGAGATAGAGGTAGGTATTCTGCGTGTCGACGATGATCGTTCCGGCCGGCTCCTTGGTGTAGTAGTCGACCAGCGCGCGACGGAACTGCGGCGGCAGCGCCTTCTTCGGGCCGGTCTCGGGCCGCACCTCCGGCGGGAACGCCGCCATCATGTTGCGCGGGTCTGCGCTTGTCGTGCCCTGCTCGATCTGAGCGGGCCCGATTGACAGCGGTGGCCGCGTCGCCTCCTGCTCGGCCGGAGCCGGCGGCGTTGGCGCTCCGTAATAGGGGCGCGTGCCGGCCGCGGCCGGCACATGGCCTTGCGGAGCTTGAGGCGGGTATCCTTGCTGGGGCGCACGATCACTCGGTGCCACCTCGCGGTAACCGGGCGGCGCCACGCGAAAGACAGTGCCGGGCGGCAACGGACGCCCCTGGGCGTCATAAAGCTGCTCGCCGTCAGCCTCGGCGGGGATCAGCCGCTGCGGCGTGTAACCCTGAGACGGCGGATTACCTAGCGGGACCGGATAAGCCGGTGGAGGCGGATAGACTTGTGCCACGGCTCTGCTGCCCAAGCCGCCGAGCAACAACATCGCGATGGCACCGGCTGTGCGGAACATCATTCCCCCGCCCCCTCACGCGAACCCCGAAAGTCAGTCAACGCAGTCGCCCCACGAAGAAGGCGCATTCGAGACCATAGAGAGCAAAAATACTGACATTTTCCTAACCCAACCCATGGAACTTAGCGGCGCGCTCGCATCTCCACGCAATAGGATCCCGCCCAGCGAACTGAGCAAACGCGCCTCATCAAACGACGAGGCCTAGCGCCGTCGCATTTCGAGGCAGTAGCTGGTGCCGCTCTGCGTCCCTCTGCTCCGGCATTGCCCGACCTTCGGGACCACTGTCGGCGCCACGCGAAACATGGGCGTGCAGTAGCCGCCACTCACCATGTGCCCAGGCGGGCATTGCGCACTCTTCACCGCTGGTATGGGTGCTGCTGCGGCTGGCGTCAGCCCGTAAGGATGGCGAGGGTCGCGACGGGTTTCATGTAGCTGCGAATACACGTTTCACTCGCCAACCCCTCTATCATCAGCGCTTGCGTGTCTCAAGGCAGTAGCTCCCGCTCTGCATCTATCCGCTCGGGAAGCCAAGCTTGCAGGCGTGCCGGATTTGGCGACAATGGACTGCGCCCGCTCTCCCCGCAGTAATGTGGTCCTTGAGAATTGGGGGCCGCCCGGTGGCGTGGACCGGTCAACCATTCGGTTTCTTCGGTGGCAGCTTGTGCACCAGCTCGGGCCACTCCTTCTCAACCACCTCTCGGACATCGTCTGAGATGTCCGAGATAGTGTCCGTCTCAAGCAGGAACTTATGCAGCCGCACGAAATCGTCCTGCATCATGATACGGTCCGCGACAACTCGGGGTGTATAGATGCGCATACGCAAGCTTCCTGCGCTAGCGACGGGCCCCGTAGCCCCTTCTGCCAGAAAGGCCCGCAAATCCAACGCGCCCGGCCCGACGGGTGTTCCGGGCAAGAAAAAGCAGACGGTCGTCCGCTGGCGCGCGCCCCCCTGTGGCCCGCCGGACATTCACGATCACCGTCGCCACCGCTGGATTTCGACGCTCAAGATGCCGGCAGCAGTCCCGAGCAGGATGACGAGGCCAAGACCCACCCGAATGGCTGTCCAGTTCATTTGCCAGCTTTCGAGGCCCCAAGAATAGGCGCGGTGATTTAACCCGTGCGCTCTGCCTCGATAGCTCGCGGCACCGAAAACGTCTTCTTTGATTTCCGATTAATTAAAATCAAAAAATCAATGGCGCCAAACCGCCCGGCATCAGGCTCGAGCTCGAGCGCGACCCAGTCTTCGCCCGTGTGATGCCCGTGGAGAGCATTTTGTCGCCGTACGCGGCGTTATACCTCAAAGCCAGCAGCCGAGTACCTCGCGTTTAAAGAACGCAGGAGGCTCACGCCCTAGTGATCACCAATAACGATTGTAACTTCGGCGGTGCAGCCCAATGTGTTCTTGGTACACAGGGGGTTTCCCATGGCGACGGCTTACATCGGTCACGCGGGGATCACCGCAACGCCTGCACAGGCAGCGGCACGCGACAGTTCTTCCGACGAAGCGTTAATCAGGCAAGTGGCTCAGCGCGATCAATCTGCCATGCGAGCACTCTTCACGCGACATCGCGTGAAAGTGTACAGATGGCTGCTGCGCCTCGTCCATGACGAGGGGGTGGCCGAAGACCTTCTTAGTGAAGTTTTCCTTGACGTTTGGCAGCACGCTGCCTCCTTCGAGGGCCGCTCGTCAGTCTCGACGTGGCTCCTGGCGATAGCGCGCAACAAGGCGCTCTCAGCGCGGCGTCGCCGAACGGACGCCGAGTTGGACGAGGACAGTGCTTCCAACGTGCCAGACACGGCTGATGATCCTGAGATTGCTCTGCAGAAGAAGAACCGGGCGGAATTGCTGCGCCAATCAATCGCTCGCCTGTCGCCGGAGCACCGCGAGGTTATTGACCTCGTGTACTATCACGGAAAAGCGGTCACGGAAGTTGCCGAGATAGCTGGCATCAACGAGGCCACGGTGAAGACGCGGATGTTCTATGCGCGCAAGCGGTTGGCAGAGTTGGTTGTGACTGCATGACGGTGTGGCAGGCACGAACTCAAAGAAGGCCGCGAAGCGCTCCTGGCGCGTCGCTATCCTCCGCAACCGCTCTCATTGTCTTGGCGACGTAGAGGCTCCCGATGAGAAGGCGGCCGAGGCCGCCGCGGTCCTGAGTTCAATCTGAGCGACGATCAGCGCAAGCGCGTTGTGGTGCAAGAGCGGGAGTAGCCGCGCCCGTTGGGGGCCGTAATCAGCGACCAGCGAGGACGTAACGGCAGGCTCTTCCAAAGAGCCAGATCAAAGCGGCTGCGCCCAAAATAATCGAAGTGAAGACATAGTCCGTTAGTCCCGATTCCACTGCAGTCCAAACAATAAAAGCAACGATGATGACGGCAAGCCCGCTAGCCGTCCAATAAAGTACGTCTCCCAAGTGGATGAGCTTGTCGAGCAGCTCGTGGCTCACCTCGCGCATCGGCGCGAAGAAGCGCAATCGCAAGTCCTCCGCTGTCACGTCGCTACGAAAATCGGGATAGAGGGCAGCATCTTCCGCCACAAGCCGGCGGATCAGAACCGGCGTTCCATCGTGGAGGGTTAAGTGCGGCTCGTTCAATACGATCACCCCAATGAACGGACATATCCAGCGGTGGTCGGCTCGTCCGAGTTCGTGCCAGGAACGGACTCATGCACTGCAGCAAGGTCCATGCTTATTCGATCACCTCGTCGACGCGGCCTATCAGGGGCAGCGGAATGGTGAGGCCGAGCCCCTTCGCGGTCTTGAGATTGTAAATCAACTCGACTTTCGTGGATTGCTGCAGCGGTAGGTCAGCCTCGCCCTCTGTCTTGCAGGAAGCCCAGAAGAACACGAGCATTCTCCAGTTCGGGAGTCATTCGGGGAATCCCGGTTTAATCTTCGCGCGATTGCTGCGAATATCTCGGAACTCTTGCGGTCCCTTGATAAGCCTCTGCTTGCGGAGTTGCCGTTCCTCGTCGGTCGCTAACGGGTCACCCACACGATCTATTTCCTCACCCGCCATTTCTGATGCTTTGGCAGCCTCAGGTCGCAGCTCTATGCGCTGATCAATGCTCTCCGCCTCGCTCATCCACTTTTTGGCGAGTTCGAGAAATTGCTCGCGCTGATCGTCAGAGGTCGCGATGCGCGCCCACACGATGCAGTCATTGGCAAACTGGCGGTATTCGTCGGTCTTGGTCATGGTGCCTTCCTCTAGCCGTACAGGCGGGAGCGCAACCGGTCTCTCAGTACCAACGCCCCGGGGAAGCCCTTGTCGGTGATGCGCAAGTATGCGCCTCTCTCACGACAATAGCGAAACGTTTAATTGCCATTCCCGGGTGGCGCGCTGAGAGGCTGGGCCAGGGCAGCTTCGGGTCAAAACCGGCAAGTCTCGAAGTGAGCAATTGTTTTCCGATTTGCCCCCGGAAGCGGACCTAACGGCAGACATCGTGGATGTCTCGCAAGTGCCAACAGATGGGGTAATCGGCCGGCAGCTTGTGGATAGCTGAAGATTTTTGGGTGCTGCGCTTCAGGCTGATGGTGAAACGAGGTCCGTGATCCACGGCCTCAAGCCTCAGAAGGAGAAGCGCAGCATGGACCATTTTGCTGGACTGGACGTTTCGGTCAAGGAGACGAGCATCTGCATTGTGGATGACGCAGGCAAGATCGTTCGGGAAGTAAAGGTGGCGAGCGAACCTGAAGCGTTGTTGGCGGTGCTGAAGAACCTCGCCTACCACTTCAAGCGAATTGGATTGGAAGCTGGACCGCTGTCACAATGGCTGTTCAGCGCTCTCGCCGAAGCAGGATTGCCTGTAATCTGCGTTGAGACGCGGCACATGCAAGCGGTGTTGAAGGCGCAGATCAACAAGACGGACCGCAACGATGCGCGCGGTATTGCGCAGATGATGCGGGTGGGGCTTTACCGTCCGGTGCATGTGAAGACGATACGCAGTCAGAAACTGCGGATGCTGCTGACACATCGCAAGCTGCTACAGTCGAAGGCCATCGCCATCGAGAATGACCTGCGCGGTACTTTGCGCAACTTCGGCCTCAAGGTCGGAATGGTCGGGAAGGTGAAGTTCGAGGCCCGTATCAAGGAGCTTGTCGAGAACCTCCCGGACTTAGCTGAGTTGGTCGAACCACTGCTCATTGTCCGGCGGGTGCTACGCGAACAGATCGTCATCCTGCATCGCCGTTTGCTGGCCATTGTCCGGGATGATGAGGTGTGCCGGCGCCTGATGACGACCCCCGGTGTCGGCCCCGTGGTGGCGTTGACCTATCGCGCCACCGTCGACGTGCCCGCTCGCTTCCGAAAATCCAAGGCAGTCGGGGCCGTGTTTGGGCTGACGTGCGCCAAGTATCAATCGGGTGAGGTCGATCGGAACGGCAGAATATCACGCTGCGGAGACGAGATGATGCGGGTCACGCTCTACGAAGCAGCTCAGAGCATGCTGCGGTCGAAGAAATGGTCCTGGCTCAAAGCCTGGGCGATGCAGATCGCCAGGCGCCGCGGGATGAAAAAGGCGATCGTGGCCCTGGCACGCCGGTTGGCTGTGATCATGCACCGCATATGGGTTGACGGCACCGAGTTCCGCTGGACCCGAGAACAGGCCACAGCAGCAGCATGAAAACCGTGCAGCATCTAATCCAATAGGAGGAAACTCGAATTCCACTGAGCGGTGGAATGATGTCCCTCGCGGGACGATGGATGAGGTGAGATCGTATGACTGTTTGGACCTGCCGTTTCTCTGACGGCAAGGCCGCCCAACAGATTGTTCCACCTCGTCTTCGAAATCCCATGATGGAAGGGCCTTGGTGCCGATTCCGTAGAGAAGCACGAGCCCGTGAGCGACATCGACACTGTAGTGGTGGATAGTCTGAAAGCGCTTGACCCCAAACGGCCGATTAGAGAAGCAGTCATTAGGACGTGCGCAGCCCACGACGATGGTGGAACACGCGGCCGGCTCCGCCTGAGCGACGCTGATGACGCTTCAGCGTTTTGACCAGAATTGCGGGGTCTGCCTGAACACCTTTTTCGGGATCATTCCGTAGATCATCTGTACCGAATCCACGGCTTCGGCGACCCGGAAGTCGACGGCGATGCTGGCGAGCGCATAAGCATCCTCGGTTGATAGCCCGAATTCCTCGCGCAGGAAGTTGACCGTCTCTCTTGTAGCCTGTCGCATCGCCACATTGAGGTCGAGGTCCATCCCCATTGAGTAGTAATGCGTCGCATCCTCAGCGCGCGGCCAGCCCATGGCTTTGCCGGCGCCCTTGTGGAGGATGAATTGCAGGGTTGCGGTCAACGACGCTTCGATGGCGGTGCCATTGACCTCACCGTCGGCCTGCACGGCATGCGGGTCGCCTGTGTAGAACTGCGCGCCAGTGTTGAACACCGGCAGATAGAGACTAGCGCCAGCCACGAGCTTGTTGAAATCAATATTGCCGCCCCAGCGCCAAGGCGGGCGCGAACTCACTAGCAGCACATCACGTGAAGGCGCGACCGACATGATGCCCAAGAACGGGGAGAGCGGCACCTCGATGTCGTCGGAAAACAGCGCGACGTTGCGCTTGCTGTCGAGCTTGATGATCTTTGGTGCCGGCGCGGAAAGCAGGCCCGGCAATACGCCGCTGGTGGGTCCCGAATTGTTCACGCCATACGGCACACGCAGTTCGAGGTTATGGATACGCACTTCGAGCATATCGCCCGGCGCCGCATTCTCGATGTAAATGGGGCCGGTCAGCACGTGCACGCTCATTCCCTTGGTCCGCGGCACTGTCTTGTAGATGTCGATGGCGTCCTGCAGCACCTGATCCTTCGCAATGCCGGCGCTCGCAAAGAACGCTGCCGGATCCTCCTTGCCGAGCAGACCCTGGTGGGAGACCGTATCGATCTTGACGGTTTGGCCCGACTTGATGGTCAACGCCGGCGGCAGATCAGCGGTGAATAGCCCCAGACAACCGTTTCAGGTCGCGAAGCCAGCGTCGCATCGGCAGTCGGTACCGGTTGCGCGGAGGCGGGACACGCGAAGGCTATCATGAGGCCAGTAGCGAGCATCCGCATTAAAGTCTTGAACATTTCGCACCCCACATGAGCCACTGGACGAGCATAAGTGTCGGTTAAAGGCCATCTTCCGTAGAGTAGACCGACCAACATTCGACGCAAGAGCCGGTGACGCGGTCATCAAGCTCCCCTGCGGGAGCCGCGGAAGGAGCGGCCCGGATCTTGTGAGCGTTCCATGGACAGGTCACGCCGGCAACACGAACAGACTGCTAACGTCTTATGGGAGGTCGACGCAAGGCCCATGCCGTATCTGCATGCGACAACATAAACCCGCCGGCACGGTGAACGGCGGGTTTGCTTGCTGCTTCGTCGGCGTTGCGCAGTGCCTTCAAATTATCTGCGACGGACGCGCTTACTGGTTGCGCCGCAAATCGCGACCACGACGACACTACCCGACATCAACACACATATAGGGGCGGCCACGATAAGCAGGGGAGTGAGCATGACCGAAATCGACCTGCCTGCCAATCATCGCAATTGCGGCTACGCGCCTCTCTGATCGCACCGCATCAATGGACTCAGGCCGACATCGGATTCTCCATGAAGCCCGAATCTCCCCGCTTCTCTGCCTTCCGGTAGCCGGCGAGCCTGTGCCGCCCGAGTTTTAAACACGCCTTCGAGGTCAGTTTTTTTGCCTTGGATTCTGGTGTCTTCAATGACGCGATTACAGCGAGGGCGCTGCTTTTCGCCTCACGTGTTAGTTCCTCCACGATCCTTTCGAACGCTTGCTGGAGTGGACGGATCTCAGACACGAACTGCTCTCTCTTGAGATTTGGCTCGTTCTAAGACGCGCGACAAGTTCCTCAATGGCTGCGCCATGCTCCCGCACTGCTATGTCAAGCTGTGCAAGAGCTTCGTCGAATGTCATCAAGAAACCCCCTCAGGCAGGAGGGCGGCGGGCAAGCCGAGGCGCGTCAGTGTTGTGCGTATCTGCTGCCACCTGTTCTTTAAGAGCCGCTTGTCTGCGGCGAATCTCATCAACGACTTCCGCCCAGCTCCTCGATGGGCGCTTTTTGCCCCCTCGGGCAGGCGCATCTGCTGCTAGGGTTCTCGACTGTACGCGAACGGCAACGGGAGCGGAACTTGCGACTGCACTGTCTTGGAGTGTGCTCTGCCGACCGCGGATGTTCTCGACTGCTTCCGGCCATGTCGAAGTTCTTGGTGTCGCTGATGGCACCTGACCGGCAGTCTGTGGGCTACGGTGGTTCTCAACGGTCTGTAATGTGCTCGAAGTTGGCGCGGATGTACGGTTTTGAACGTCGATCTTTGCGAAGGCTTCCACTCTAGTCGAGCTTCCCCCTGCCCCTGACGGCTTCTGCACGGGCGTGTCTTGGCTTCGGAGCGTCTCGAAGAGTTCAGTCCAGGTCGAGGCTGCCGCTGCTCGAGCCTGCGCTACCCTCTGTCTACTGCGGAGCTTCTCAGTGAGCTTCGTAGGAGCGCCTCTGTCCGCCATGGGGTTCATCTGAAGCTTGGCGCGTGGTACCTCGAGGGGCTGCACTACGGGCGGATTGGCGGAAGGCGGCCTGGGCCGGCTGAGCACCAGTCGGGGCGAGATGTGCGAGCAGGACGGGCATTTGAAAGTATGGCGCTCAAATCCGGCCATCGGGGTGTCGGCCAGGCTCACCTGCATCAGATGCATCTCAGCGCCACACGCCAAGCACCACATCGCCCGTCGCAGCCCCAGATCTACCTGCCGCACCGCGGAGGAGCGTGATGAACTCCCGCCGCCTCACGCGAACACAGGGCCTTACCCTCCGCAGCCGGTCTGCCGCAATCTAAGCCTGCCATATAACGGTGGCGGAGTCTTATGACAGGCGTGAATCGTTCTGATTCAAGCGGCTATTGTTGGTCGGTCAGCGGGGCGATTTCCGCCTCGGCGTCAACTCAGCCCTTCCGCCACGTGCACTCGATGTGCGAATTACCCCCCAAGCGGGCCTCCGCATGTCATCACCGGAGGTCTCAGAAGTGCTAGGAGGCGACATGGCGGCGCGCTGCGGCGCCCGCCGTCACGTCTTAACCCATTATTAACCAACACCCGACTGCAACGTTTACTGTTGGAGGCTCGGTCATAAACGTGACTGGAGGAAGTGCTGGAACGCTCTCTGGCAATCGGTGTGGCCGACTGATGGGGACCTCAGCACGATGCATGGAACACGAAAGGACTTGGTCGCTCCACTGGCATTCGTTGTGATGTTGGCGGCGATCGCGCCTACGCCGGCCGCTGATACAATTGAAGAGTTGCTGAAACAAGATGAGACTAGCGGTCAGAACGACGTGCTAAGGCCAGACCTGAATGCGCTCGCGGAACCCGAATGGGAATACTACTTCAAGGTTGGGCAGCAGTCGGGCACACAGCCTGTCAGCCAACTGGTTGAGCGTGAGAGCGATACGCCCCTGCGCGTTCTCTATATTTGGGTCGCGGCTATAGCCGCAGGCTTTGGCATGGCAATCGGCGCAATCAAGGCTTGGCCCTCCGCGCGCCGCGTAGTGAGAACTCTAATGGTCCCAGTTGAAATGGAGGACCTAAACCTCACCATCGCAGCCTACGCAGGCTGCGAAGACGGACGGCCTTGACGGCACCAAAGCGCAGCCGTATTCCCGCCTGCTCTTTTCGTAATACAGGATTCCCGCTGAGACCGGCTTCGTCAGCCCGAAAAGGTGGCCACTCGCCTCGTAGCCCGACAAGAACTCGCTTTCCCCAAGGGATCTCAGGCGCCGATACCGCGAACCGCATCGTGGACCGCGACAACGCGGAACCGCGAGCAGCGGGGCCTCCTCCCTTGGCACCCCTATGTCCGGTAATGGGATGGTCCGGCCGTGCTCCTGCCCCGTCAGCGATAAGCTGGCCAGGGGCGCCAAGACAAGGAGCATGCCATGGCTACGACAGCACAGAGTGAGATTGCCGTAATCGGCATTGATATCGGTAAGAACTCGTTCCACGTCGTTGGCCTCGATGGTCGTGGCGCAATCGTGCTGCGGCAGAAGTGGTCGCGTGGCCAGGTCGAAGCACGTTTTGCCAATATGTCCCCGTGTCTGATCGGCATGGAGGCCTGCGTCGGTGCCCATCACCTCAGTCGCAAGCTCAAGGCGCTGGGGCATGATGCGCGGCTGATGCCGGCGAGGTACGTGCGCCCCTATTCCAAAGGTCAGAAGAACGACTTCCGTGACGCTGAGGCGATTGCCGAGGCAGTACAGCGGCCGACGATGAAGTTCGTGGCCACGAAGACCGCCGATCAGCTCGACCTACAGGCTCTGCATCGCGTGCGTGAGCGGCTGGTCAGCCAGCGCACTGGCATCATCAATCAAATTCGAGCCTTCCTGCTGGAGCGAGGCATCGCGGTGCGACAGGGCCAGCGCTTCCTGCGGCTGGAGCTGCCGCGCATCCTGGCCACACCGCCCGATGTGCTTTCCCCCCGCATGGTGCGTGTCATCGAGGGGCTGGCTTCTGACTGGCATCGGCTGGATGAGCGCATCGAGGGCTTATCCAGCGAGATCGAGGCGCTTGCCAAACGGGACGCCGGATGCAAACGCCTGATGAGCGTCCCTGGCATCGGACCGATCATCTCCAGCGCCATGGTCGCCGCGATCGGGACCGGTGACAGCTTCTCCAAGGGTCGCGACTTTGCCGCATGGCTAGGGCTGGTTCCGAGGCAAATCTCGACTGGGGACCGCACGATCCTCGGCAAGATATCGAAGCGCGGCAATCGCTACCTGCGCGTCCTGTTCGTGCAGGCAGCGTGGGTCGTTCTTGTGAAAGTGAAACCGAACAGGTGGGAAGGCCACGGGCTCAAGGCTTGGATCGAGGCCGCCAAGAGGCGGATGCATCACAACGTGCTCGCCATCGCGCTTGCCAACAAGCTCGCGCGCATCGCGTGGAGCGTTCTTGCTCATGGTCGAGCCTTCGAGGCGAACAAGCTTCAGGCTACTGCGTGATCGTTCGCGAGTTATTGAAATTACTTGCCCGGCCGAGGTCTGCGAGAGGATGAGACGAGATGGAGTTTCGGTCTTCCCGGCGCCTGCGAACACTGGTGACCCAAATGGCCCAGTTGAGGCCTGTCCGCTAATGAGCTCGCACGCGCGCTGATATCCATCATGGCCCGGAGCACCGCGCTCCAACCAAAGGCCGGATACATTGATGCAAGACCGTTCACCGCCAACTCGTCGAAATCTTCTTGCTACGCACGGCCGGACCAGTGCAGCGAGGCTAGCTGCCATTCCAGCGGGTGAAAGTCCCGCCAACAGAGGAGTCCAGTCACTGTTGTAGTCATATCCAGCGACGGGAAGGGCGACCGTTCCGTCGAAAGCCTGGAAGTAAAAGCCCCCGTTGGCCGGGAGACTGGTCAGATCCGTACAGGGGGGCCAGCAACCTGACAGGCCGTAGCAGTAGCGAACCAGCGCAGCCGCGAAAACCGTGCCCCGTGTGAAACGGATTGCGGGATTATTGGGAGTGCCGAGCCCTTTGGTCCATGGCGAAGGCCAATGTCGATATCGGTGTGCTGGACAGAAACGATGATCGAACTCCCCGAGGTCAGAGAGGGCGGCATGTCAGGAGGGAATGAGCAGCGAAAGCCCGGAACCACTCGTGGGTCGCCTAGGCGCTCCCGCACAGCGAAGGCATCGCGTATAAGCCGCCATGCGGTGAAATCGCGGTGTGCCCACAAGTGGGACGGATGGGGCCGACTAAGTGATGACGGACCGGGACACTATAACCCGGACCTGAGCGAGGGCCTCTGGGGCGGAGGAGTAATGATCCTCCATGGCGGTGCGCAATCGAGTCCGCGGCCCGACACAGTGCGGGACAACCGTTGTGACTACGAGGCGCACGAAGGGCGGATGCAAACTGGACGTCGGACGGCGCATGCCGGGAGCAGGCTTAAGCCGCTGACGATCCAGGAAGGCACCGCTTGGAAAGCCAGCCTTCCAGCCGTACTGGGGAAAACCCGCCGTACGGAATGATAGGGAGGATCGAGGAAACGTCGGCATCATTCGAAGCCCGATCCGCGCCTCGATCCTACCCGACTACATTGGTCCTTCGCTATTGGGCACGCGCCTGATCTGATCGCGATATCGTCTTTCGGAATTGTCCAGGAGGGACACCAAAGTCACGCTTGAATGCCCGGTTGAACGCCGCTTCCAAATCGTATCCTACCTCTGATGCCACCTGCAGCACCGTCTTCCGTGTCGTTTGCAGCAGTCTTGCGGCGAGTTGCAGTCGCCAGCGTGCCAGATAGGTCAGCGGTGGCTCGCCTAGGTAAAGAGCAAAACGCTCGGCAAGAACGGATCGCGACGTTCCTGCTTCCGCGGCCAGTTCGGTGACGGTCCATGGATGGTAGGGCCGGCTGTGTATCAAGGCGAGCGCTCCACCGACCACTAAGTCCCGTGCGCCTGCCAGCCAGCCGGTCTGCTCCGACGGCAGCTGCTCCATGTAGCGCCGCAGCGTCTCGATGAAGAGCGCTTCGGCCATCTTCGATAGAAGAGCGGATTGCCCAGGACGGCCGCATCCCGCCTCGGAAACCAGATGGCGAACCGAGCTTTCGAGCCACTGGCCCGCCGAGTCCCCTCGGATGTTGACCCTGATCATGAGTGGTAGTCCCGCCAGGAAAAGCCGGTCGGCATGTCGTTCGCACCCGAAATAGCCACAGACGAACCTCGTCGTTTCGCCTCCACCACCCAATCGCATCTTGGTCAGAGCGCCCGTAAGGAACTTGCCGAGCGAGGTCCGGCTATCGACAAATTTCGCAGGTGAGCCATTCGAGACGGTATGGGCATCGCCATGCGGGATGATCAGCACGTCGCCGGCCGAGACCGGTACGGTCGCTTCCGCGAAACGCACGACCGCCTTTCCCTCGGTGACCAGGTGATAGCTTATCAGCCGCTCTGTTCCGGGAGCGAGCACGTGCGCAACATCCCTAAGGTGGGGCACCTGGAATCCCCAGGGCGACGTGCATTCCGCATGATAGAAGATGGCGCCAGTCATGCGTACCGCGTTCAGCGCTTCTGACAGAGCGTCCATCCGTCCTCTCCAAGTCGAACGACGCCCCGCGCACCCTAAGCCCCGCAGCAAAGAAACACGGAATTCCGGCAAAGGTTGGGGCCCCCCTTCCGGGTTAGCTTGGGCTTTGTACATGTGGGGTTCCGCCACGGTCGCCGAAACGGGTCAAAGGGCGGCGGTGGAACCACCATCAAGTCGTCGGGCGCGAATGGGACGGTCGGAGTGAAACAGGACCTTGAGGAGGTCACAATGACCAAAACATTCAACGTGATCGTCGTGGGTGCTCGCTGCGCTGGTTCCACGACGGCGATGTTGCTGGCTCGGGCAGGATATCGAGTACTCGTCGTCGACCGCGCCACCTTTCCGAGCGACACGGTGTCCACGCACATGGTGCATCCTCTCGGCATAAGATCTCTGTCGAGATGGGGTCTCCTCGACCGCCTGACAGCGACCGGATGTCCACCAATCCACACCTACTCCTTCGATTTCGGTTCCTTTACGATTGCTGGTGCGCCAGGCACAAGAGAAACGCCGGTCGCGTACTGTCCGCGGCGGACGGTGCTCGACAAGCTTCTCGTCGATGCGGCAACCGAAGCGGGCGCGGAGGTACGCGAAGGCTTTACCGTCGAGGAGGTTTTGATCGAAAGCGGATGCGTCATTGGGATCAAGGGTCGCTCGAAACATGGCGACGCGATAACTGAGCGCGCAGAGGTCGTCGTCGGTGCCGATGGCAGGCACTCGGTTGTGGCCGGGGCGGTTCGACCCGAGCAATATGATGAGAAGCCTCCCTTGCTTGCGGCGTATTACACCTATTGGAGCGGACTACCCATGGATGGCCGCTTCGAAAACTACATCCGCGAGAAACGCGGATTTGCGGCCGTTCCAACGCATGAAGATCGGACACTGGTCATTGCCGGATGGCCATACGCGGAATTCGCGGATAACAAGAAGGACATCGAAGGAAACTATAGAAGGACGATCGAGCTGGCGCCGGCCTTCTCCGATCGTCTACGCGGCGCCAAGCAGGAGGCGCGGTTCGCAGGCGCAGCCGTGACGAACTATTTCCGCAAGCCTTACGGCCCCGGTTGGGCGTTGGTGGGGGATGCCGGCTACAACAGAGACTTTATTACTGCGCAAGGAATTATGGACGACTTTCGCGATGCCGAACTCTGCGCGACCGCACTCGACGCGTCCTTCTCCGGAACGCGGCCGTTCGAGGTCGCGATGGATGAGTATCACCGCACGCGAGACGCACAAGTAAAGGCGATGTACGAATTCACCTGTCAACTGGCAACATTGGAACCCTTGCCGCCCGAGACGCAGCAGCTTTTTGGCGCGCTTCCTGGCAACCAAGAAGCTATGGACGGGTTTGCGCGGATGAACGCCGGGACGATATCACCTGCGGAGTTCTTCGCGCCGGAGAACGTCCATGCCATTACTCGCGCTGCAGTCTCAGACGCTCACAACATGAGTGTTGCGGTTACCCCCGATGACTGACTCTCCTTAGAGCAGCATCGAATGTCCGCTCCGGGTCATTCACGTCGTTTCGAGCGCGAAGTCGCCATGACCGCTTCACCCCAACGAACGGACATATCCGGCGGTGATCGGCTTCGTCCGAGAAGTGCCACAAGCGGTCCTCGTGTAGAGACCACAGATGTTTGCATTTGTGGTTTTCGCTTACCGCTAAGCGGGAGCTCGCGCGGCTCATGGATAACTGCAGCGCAAGACGTCTCGCGACGGGATTAGCCGCGGGATAAGCCGCGACCAACGCGCGACGGCCATTGTATGGAAATGCGAGGAATAACCGTGGCGAGCGAGCCGGGCAAGGGCTCCGTGTTCACCGTGCGCCCGCCGGGCGGCGCTACACCATAATCGAAGCCACACATGGGTTCTGACCGGAACCGGCGACCCCATGTCCGGTGTAGGTCAAAATGCGAAGAACTCGGATTGAGCATATATCGGCCGGTCTACCCGCGAAAGCCGACATTGCTCAGCGCGGTTGGCACGGCAGAAGGGTGCCAATGGCAGACAGCTCGACCGAGCATTCGGGCTCAATTGATACGCGGATATGGCGAACTTCTTTTCGCCATCGCTCGTATCCGCGCGGGCTTCAATGCAATCAAGGCCAATGCGGCTGCGACGATATTGAGCGCCGATGCCACGGCAAATACGGCGGGCCAGCTTCCCGTTGCGGCGGCGAGCACGTTGGCCAACGGGACCAACAGAGCGGCCACTCCCTTGGCCGTGTAGAGCATACCATAATTCGCCGTTGCGAATTTCCTGCCATAGATGTCGGTACACGTCGCGGGGAACAGCGCAAAAATCTCACCCCAGGCGAAGAGCACCAGTCCCGACAACAGCACGAACAACATCGGCCTATTCGCGCACAGAACCAGCGCGTAGATGCTGAGGCCCTCCAACAGGAAGGCGATGAACATCGTGTGCTCGCGGCCGATCCGGTCGGACACCCAGCCCCAGAATGGCCGCGACAATCCGTTAAGCGCGAGGCCCATCGACAAGGCAAAACTGAGCGCCGGCATAGTCAGCCCGAGAATCGATACCGGGACGTGTTCGATTGCTAAGTCCGCGGCGACCGGAGCGAGTTGCGCGATCGCCATCAGGCCGCCGGTTCCGACCATCACGAACATCGCGTACATCAGCCAGAACGGAAGGGACCGCAGCACATCCGCAGGAGCGTAGTCATACTTGCTTTGCGGCACCCGCGCGGAGAAAGAAGCTACCTCGGCCTGCTGCGGTGTGCGCAACAGTAGCGCAACCACCATGATCACGATCCCCTGACCGAGCCCGAACCACAGGTAAGCCGCTTCGTAGCCGCTTGATTGGATCAGGTTGGCGAGCGGCACAACCGTCAGCGCCGAGCCCGCGCCGAAGCCGGCGGCCGTCAGCCCCGTGGCGAGGCCGCGTCGGTCTGGGAACCACTTCAACGCATTGCCGACAGTTGCGGCGAAGATTGGTCCGGCGCCGAAGCCGGCGATCAGCGCAGCCAAGTAGAACAGCACCAAGGAGTCTGCAACGGAATTGATAATCCAGGCGGTTGCGACCAACGCTCCGCTACCACAGACAATGACCCTCGGGCCAAAACGATCGATCAAGTAGCCCGCGATAGGCGCCACCCAGGTTTCCATCACAATGAGAATCGTGAAGGTCACCTGAATTGCCGCTCTGCCCCAGTGGTACTTCTCCTCGATCGGATTGATGAACAGCGTCCAACCATATTGCAGGTTGGCGATCGCCCCCAAGCAGACGATGCCCAGAACGAGTTGGCTCCACCGCGTCCATCCGGATGTCCGTGCGTGAACCTCAGCGCTTCCCGATGCCGTGCTGATCTCAATCCCCCACGGATGTTGCGGCTATTGCATGTGCCGTTCTGCATGCGTACTCGCTAGATTGCTCCTGCTCGTACGCATCACGCAAGGTCTGGTAATGGGGATGGTCCGGCCGTGCTCCGGCCCTGCCCTGGGGCGATGCGCGTTCAATGTCCGGACTACTCCCGAAAGCGGCCGTGTAGCGGTCATCAGCGCACGTCTCGGATGTGCCATAACCGGAAGTGGCACGACCACGGTACCGAGAACCTCGTCGGGCGGTTGGGTGTCCGCGGTTCGCGGAACGGAATTTATGGAATGCGACGCGTGATCATTTGATCAAGCCGGTCGAAGCTTCATCTGGTCCAATACAGCCCGGCCAAATAGACTGTAGGGGTTGGCGAGTTGCTCCCAGACCTCGAAGTGATTGTAGCCTTCCATGACGGAGAGCGTCACCGGCTTGCCTGCTGTCTTGAGGGCGGCGGCAAAATCCCGGCTTTGGCGCTGGAACTCGGGCGTCTCGGCGGTGCCGTAGACCAGGGCGACCGGTGCCCCGAGCTTATCAATGTGTCGCTGCGCGCTGAGCGTCGCCTCGTCCTCGTCTGTGAACTTAACATAGTTCGAGCGCGCGGAGAGCCGCACCGGCTTCAAGTCGAATAGGCCGCTGCCAGCAACACCGCCCTTGATCAATGTGGCCGGGACATCGAAATCCCTCTGCCAGTTGGTGGTCAGCAGCACACCCACCCAATGGCCGCCAGAGGAATGGCCGCTGATATAAATAAGCTCGGGATCGCCGCCAAAACTCTTGGCGTTGTTGTAGACCCAGGCGACGCCGCGACGAACCTGGTCGCCATTCTCATAAGACTACCGCCGGTCTCGATGACGTTATTGAAATCGAGCACGGCAAGATGAGCGCCGGCGTTGACAAGCATCTCGGCGTGATGGGCATTGCCCTTGGCGAGCCCCACGCGCCACGCGCCGCCATGCACGTAGATATTGATCGGCGCGTTTGCCGCCTTGGTCGTGTAGAGATCGAGCCCTTCGATCGCCGTGAGCCCATAGGTCAGCCTTTTGGGTACGCCGATACGCTCCCGCACCAAATCACCGATGCGTTCACAACGCGCAATCACCTGCTGCATGTTCGGTGCGTAGACGCGCTGATCGTAGGCGTCGTCGAGTTCCTTTTGATCCATGTCGAGCCATACCAGCGGCCCTTTCGCGCGCGGAGCCGGAGCCTGTGCCCAGGTCAAGTCGCTGGCCGTTATCGCGGTGCTCGCGCCAGCGCCCGCGGCCAGATGCAGAAATTTGTGGCGGGGAAGTTTCATTGCCGTACCTCCGTCTCGCGTTGCCTCATTCGATCACCTCGTCGGCGTGACGATCGATCGCGTCCATGGTCGGTCAATTTTTCACATTGAGCCGAGCATCGACAATCTTCTTTGCTTCGGCAACAATCGCTTCTTTGAGACTTTTCTCAAGCATGGCGGGACTTTCGGGCAGAGCGCGAGCCAGGAGCATAGATCATTGCTCTCCAGCCTTTTCGGACTGGGCTAACCAAAAGGCGAAATCCCCTGTAGTCGATAGTCTGTGCCATTTTATTTTAACGCCTCCGCTGGCAGCCTCGCCTCATTCGATCACCTCGTCGGCGATCGCGAGCAGCGACGCTGGCACTTCGAGTCCGAGCGCCTTGGCGGTCTTCACATTGATTACCAGCTCGTACCTGGTCGGCGCCTGCACTGGCAGGTCGGCAGGGTTCTCGCCTTTGAGAATGCGATCGACGTAGCCGCCCGAGCGCCTGTACTGATCGACGACATCGTAGCCGTAGGAGATCAGGCCGCCGGCGTCGACGAAGGCGCGCCGATAGAAGATCGCCGGCAGCCTGTGCCGGGCGGCCAGCGTGATGATCAGGCTGCGGTGAACCACCGCCAGCGCGCTTGATGTCAAGATCAACCCGCCAGTGCCGGTGCGCGCAAAGTCCGCGATGTCGGACTCGATTTCGCCGGTGTCGCGCACGTCGATCGCGCTCGTCTCCACCCTGAGCGACGACGCGACCGACTGGATCACGGCGAACTGGCCGATCCCGGACGCTAAGGCGGCGTCCCGCAGCACCGCCACGCGCGTCAGGCTCGGCATGATCTCCTTGAGCGTTTCCGGCCATTTGGCGCTCAAACTGTACTCGAACTGAATGAAGCCGGTGGCGTTGCCCCCGGGCCGCGCCATGCTCTTGACGAAGCCGCCGCCGACCGGGTCGGCGACGTTGTTGAAAACGATCGGTATGATGCGCGTCGCCTGCAGCAACGGCACCATCCCGGCATTGCCGGTCGCCACGATGACGTCGGGCGCCAGTGCGACCAGCTCGCCAGCGTGCCTGCGAATTTCCCGAGCATCGCCGCCGGCCCACCTGACATCCATCTGCACGTTGCGGCCCTCTGTCCAGCCCAGTCGCTGCAGCGCCTGCTGGAACGCCACCAGACTTTGCTGTTGCTCGGTATTGGCCGTCGTATTCATCAGCACGCCGATGCGCCGCATCCGCTCGCCCTGCTGCGCCCGCACTGCGAGCGGCCACGCCGCCGCGCCGCCGAGAAGCGTGATGAACTCGCGCCGTTTCACTACCCAGTACCTCCCGAGGCGGCCCCTGTGTAGTGGTCGCGCCACGTGCGACGAATTACAATGCGATTGTCATTTGCTGGCCCCGCCCGGCGGGCCGCGAGTGACGGGCCGGCCGGGGTGATCCACCACCTCGGCTGGCCGCAGAGCTTACGCGCCGGCAGGCACCCCGCCTTCTATGACTACACGCGGCTCGTATATTGTCGGAGCAACGGGCCTCTCACTCCACGCCGCAGCTTGCGTCCATGTGCGCGCAAGATCGACTAGGATTTCTTTCTCGTTTTCAGTCTTGGATTGGAAGGCCCAACGCATGGCCTCATCGGCATACTGCCGGAACTGATCGGCCTTTGACATTGCCACCTCCGCGACAACGCCCCCTTGGTAGGGAATCTGCGCTCTATTGAGGTTCAGAGTTTGAGTAAAACAGCTCACACCGATGCGCAATGCACCGCTCAAACTAAGGCGGCCTCAGCGCGCGTTCTTCTCATCGTGGACCGCCAAGACTTGCCATGGCGCACCAGCTTCCAATATGGCTCAGGCTCTGCTCGGCCGCGACACGGGCCCCTGGCCCGGCAGGCCGCGCTGGCCTCGTAAAGCTTGCCAGTGGCAGCGACAGTCTGAACCCCGGGACTATTGCGGAGCGATGCCGCGCCTACTCGTAGATTCGGCGCGCTTGCCGCGAGCGAGTTCAGTCCGAACGGT
Organism: uncultured Alphaproteobacteria bacterium; assembly: GCA_963739385.1. Lineage (GTDB taxonomy): Bacteria > Pseudomonadota > Alphaproteobacteria > Rhizobiales > Xanthobacteraceae > VAZQ01. The sequence goes on along the minus strand of CAVUAI010000028.1, from coordinate 130,178 downwards.
CGCGTCGGCGCGCTCGGTCGCGCAATATGCGGAAGCCGCCCCTAAACAGTGCTATTTCACGAACGGACGGGACAACCCGGGTCTTCATTTGCGCCGGGGAATCGCTATAATCCCTCCGCCTCGCCCTGCCTTCGTCGGGGGAAAAGGGCAGCCCTTGCGAGAAAGGAAGTGAAGCCTTTGTGAGGAAGAGAGCCAAAGCCTCGTTTGATCCCAAAACATTTCTCGCCAAAGTGGGCGAGGGAAAAACGGTGTCAAAATACCGGAAGGATCAAATTGTTTTCTCACAAGGACAGGTCGCGGACGCGGTCTTCTACATTCAGCAAGGCAAGGTCAAGCTCACTGTCGTTTCCGAGCAAGGCAAGGAAGCGGTGGTTGCAATCTTGGGACTAGGTCAATTTTTTGGCGAAGGATGTCTGAATGGCCATTCCCTGCGCATCGCAACAACGAGGGCGGTCGATGAATGCGTGATTACTCGTCTGGAGAAGGCGACCATGATCGCCACCCTTCATAGTGAGCCGGAATTTTCTGAACTGTTCATGTCGTATCTGTTGACTCGGAACAGTCGAATTGAAGAGGATCTAATCGACCAATTGTTCAATTCGAGCGAAAAGCGCCTCGCCCGGCTTCTTCTTCTCCTTGCAAATTTCGGCAAGGAAGGCAGGCCGGAGCCGATCATGGGAAACTTCAGTCAGGAAACGCTGGCGGAGATGATCGGCACGACCCGATCGCGCGTAAGCTTTTTCATGAACAAATTCCGCAAACTGGGCTTTATCGAATACAACGGAAAACTTGAAGTCCATAAATCCTTGTTGAACATGGTTTTGCACGAGAAGCCCGAGATCACGACGAAGGAAGAAGCAATTGGTGCAGAATAAATTCGCCAATAACGCAATTGATAAACTCGAGGCGCCGAAAGCGGCTGGATTTCACCCCTCAAGAAAGTGGCCAAATGCGGCCAGCGGCCGAACGCGGTCGCAGATGATCTTAGTAATCGCCAGCATGGGCACGGAGAGGATGGCGCCCGGAATACCCCACATCCAGAACCAGAAGACGAGCGAGATGATGACGAGGACGGGATTGAGGGTGAACCGTCTGGCCAGAAGCATCGGGGTTATAGTCTCGCCCTCGATCAAATTAAATCCAAGGTAGAGCCCCGCAGGAAGCAGCGCTAGCCAGAGCGTGTCAATGGTCAACAGGCCGGCGAGAAGAAAGATCAACACGCCCAAGGCGGTGCCGAGGATTGGCACATAGTTCAGCAGAAAGGCTACCGTCCCCCAAAGGATCGGGTCGCCCACCCCGGTGAGCCACATCGCCAGTCCCACTGCGATACCTACCGCCGCGTTCATGATCGTGATCGTGACCAGATATGCGGAGATGTCGCTTTCGATCTGGTGCGAGATTTCGACGACCTGGCGCTTGCTGCTGAAGCGCGGCAGTATCTCGACGAGGCGGTGCAGGAAGATATCGCCGGACACGAGAAGGAAAAAGAGAAACAGCACCGTCGTGAAGAGGCCACTGGCAAAGTTCCGGGTCCCAGTGAATAGCTTCGTCAGAAGAGTTGGGCCTCGCGCCGAGGTGGCCGCATTTGACGATGGTCCCGCTGCTCCAAAATCTTCCACCTGCTGCAAAAACCGTTGCAGTGTATCGATGGGTTCTCGCATAAAACTCAGCCGCTCCTGAAGGCGAGGAATGCCCTCTGGAAGCTTGGCTGCCCAGGTGCCAGCGGGGCCTGAAATGGCCGTGCCCAAGCCGACGATCGTTCCGAATAGCGCAAGGATCAGCAGCAGTGCCGCGAGTATCCGCGGTAAGCGCAACCGCTCCAACATGCGCAAGGCCGGCTGTAGTAAGAGGTTGAGAACGACGGCAAAGACCAATGGCAACGCGATCTCGCTCGCGACGTAGGCTGTCGCCAGCAGCGCAAGGACGAATAGACCACCGAGGAATATGACTTTCGGATCCGAGGGCAGGGGCATTTCCTCCGGCTCTTCTGCCGGCGGCACGACCTCGGTCTCCTGATCGGAAGGTGCCATGTTCAACACTGTATCGATGTCTCTGCGTGCTCACTACCACCTTCCTCGAACTCCGCTATCCGCCGAAGCCGGCTCCGAGCCACTGGCAGTCGCTCCGTAGCGGCAGCATATTGAGCCCTCCTTCGTCCCAGGGGCGGAACGGGAGTATTTTTGTCGATGCACCGGAGCCTCCAAAGATGGAAACGATAGCGAACGCAACGTCGCGGACAACCTTGGATCGATCGCGCGACTGCGTAGCGGCACTGCGCTTGAATTATATGCGCGCCGTGTGCGTAATCTTGTACAGGCCGACGTTTATGGCCCCTGCCTCGAGACCGGCCGTCACTTTGCTAAGTATGGCATCCACGAACCGTTGCTAACGCAGTGGATATGCGATTCGGTCACGTAATCAAGAAGGACGGAGTTCTCAGTACACACAGGGAATTTTCGTTTGTCGACGTGGTCAATTCGATACAGACGCACCACGGCATGGGCGACTAGGCTGGGGCGCGTTCGGCGCTTGGAGGGCGGGCTGTCTGATAGCGTTCTGCCCCGCTTCGGCAGGTCTTTCTTTTCTCACTTCCGGTCCATTCGTCCAATTGGCTCGCATCGCCCGGGGAACAGAGGTGCTGCTCAAAAACAAGAACGCTGTGATTTACGGAGCCGGCGGTGCGGTAGGCGGAGCTGTCGCCCGAACCTTCGCCCGTGAGGGGGCCAACGTCTTCCTTGCCGGTCGTATGCTGGAATCAATCGATACGGTCGCCAAGGAGATCGCTGCCGATGGAGGCGTTGTCGAAATCGCGCAGGTAGATGCGCTCGATGAGAACGCGGTCGAACAGCACATCGACGCCGTGGCGAAAAAGGTGGATCGCATCGATGTAGTCCTCAACGCCATTGGATTTGACAGTCGCCAAGGCACGCCGCTCCTTGAACTAGCGCTCGAAGATTTCAGCTTTCCTATTGCGACTTGGACAAGGGCGCAGTTTCTGACTGCGCGATCCGCGGCGCGGCGGATGGTAACGAAGCGATCAGGCGTGATCCTAATGCTTTCGGCTTCACCTGCGCGAATGGCTATCCCACTCACGGGCGGCTTTGGCGTTGCTTGCGCAGCGATAGAGGGGCTGTCCCGCACGCTTGCTGGGGAACTTAGCCCTCAGGGCGTCCGCGTCGTTTGTCTCCGGCCGCATCGGATAGGCGATACCCTCCCTATGGCTCCGGAATTCCCCAAGATGGAACGCGAGAGCTTCCGGGAACTCCTCGAGGGCTGGACCCTCCTCAAACGGTTGCCCACGCTTGCCGAGGTGGCCGACACAGCGGCGTTCCTGGCGTCGGATCGCGCCGGCGCGATCACCGGCACAGTCGCAAATCTCACCTGTGGTTCAAGCGTCGATTGATCGCGCGGTGCGGCCGCTCACGACAGAGGCGGCCTGCACGCGAAAACGAGAGAAATGAAGCATGACGCGGAGCCATCGAGCCATCCGCAGGGCCGTCAGCAGCCGTGGTCTGCCCCCGATAACAAATTTGCGACGGACGCCGCGACAGCTTTCGTAGTGCTGGCCGCGATGCCCGGCCGCGTAAAAAAGCGGGGCTTGGAGCAATTGTATACAGACGCCGTCGGTTATTGCGCGCATTCTTTCCACCATCAGGGAACCGGCCATAATAGGTAGGCACTGAGACGAGAAGGCCGTCCGGCGTAGATCCCGGACGGCTTCTTATTTTCCCAACTGAGGCGGCATATCTCGTTGTTTGCGAGTTGCGGCCAAATCGCGAGTCCGCCGAGGGCGTCAGCCGAGGCGCCCTAACTATCCGTCGAGGTATAAGATCCGCGCTGCGTGCAACGGAGGCGATGGTCGCAGCGCGGCAACGAAACGGTCGCACCGGAGCAACGGAACAGTCGCAGCCGCGCCTGCGGAGCCTGCGCCTATTGCTAGCGGCAGTCTGAGCAAAATTGCTCAGTCGGATGATCTCCAACTCCCGGAACCGTTTCATACTTTTGCCGGTTGTGTGTCTGTACAGCCCAAAAAGGAGGACTCTCATGATAAAGATCGCTCTTGCCGTGGCGGTAGCCGCGGCTGTCCTGACGCCTGCCTCGCTTGTCGGCACCAGTCCCGCCGAGGCCCAGAACCTCAAGATGGCCCAAGGCGTCGATGTGCAGATCGGGCGGGACCGTGACCGCCGACGGAACGATTCAGATGCCACCGTCGGCATCGGCCCAGGCGGCATTACCGTCGGGCCACGACAAAACTGCCGCATGGTGACCACTACGGTCGAACGGGGCGACGGCCGCACAATCACGCGCAAGGAGCGGCGTTGCGATTAAGCGATCTGCTCAAGTCTCGTCAAAACTGACGGCCCGAGTTCGGACAAAGCAACGGGCTGTTGGACAAATTGGCATACCTCATGCTCACGGCTGGACGACGCGCAGATCGCGCTGCGCGAAGAGCCTCGGGATAGACGCCCTGCTCATGCAAAGGAGCATCCAATGGCTGATAGCGTGAAGGCGAAGGACAAAGTTGAAAACCCCAAAGCCCAATTCGATAAGCCGAACGCAATTATTCAAGATAAAGCTCTATCCCAACATGAAAAAAAGAAGGCACTTAACACTTGGGAGCAGGACGAGCGACAGTTATTGACAGCCAGCAACGAAGGAATGTCTGGAAGCGATGAAGGTCTCCAGTCGGATGCGGGCAATCGCCTCGGTGAGGTTGTCAGGACGAAAGAAAAAATCGGCGAAAAGCCAAAGCACAAACCATCTCATTAGTTGTACCGAGCAACATTCCGTAACCACTCCTAGTGTAACCAGGACATCATTGCTTTTTAGCGCTGTCCAAACGCAACAAACCAGCTCCTCGTTTGCTGGCGAATGGGCCGCGTCGTGCCAGGGCTCGCGCTGTGCAACGCGAAGCGCAATCTCGCTCTACGCCTCTCACAGGAGATGACTCGCGTCGCGTTGCATTCAGCGGAAACGAGAGAACGGATTAAGAGTGCTTGTGTCAATCTTGTGCAGGATTAGCCGCATATCCGGCATCGTTCTACGTGATGCATCCACGTTGCTGCGCACAAGCCTCACACCAACTATAATACCCCAATGGGCATTTGCTGGCGCTACCCACAAGTATTGAACTTCGATCTCCACCTCCAAAGGGCGTTCCACTGCCGCTGGTGCTCTCTTCCTTGCGACAACTGGCCTAATTAACTTTTGCGTGCCGGAACCTGTTTTGCGCCCGTCGGTTGTGATAGAGGGGGCAAGCCCTAGGAAGCGGTTTATGAACAAGGAATCTGGTCATATCGTCGAGACGGCGGTTGAGGCGCGCGCGGGCTTTCTCGATCGACCGACAATGGTTGTGCTGATTGTGAGTACGGCCCTGACAATCGCACTCTTTGCCGCGATCTACATTGGTTTTTTCGCGCGGTAAGCCGCCTCAACTTAGCAGCCTCGCATAGGAGCGCAGCATGGACACGACGACACTTCTTATAATCCTCATCGTTGTGCTAATTCTTTTCGGTGGCGGCTGGTACGGCCGGGGACGCTGGTACTAAAAACGTTGATGCGCCTCAAGACAGCCGCCGCATCCTCAGCGAGCGCATTGTAGTAAGCGGCCTCGATCACCTGGAATAGCTCGGCGCCGCGCACATAGCTGCGGACCGGTTGGATCGCGTGAGGGATGAGAGCGTCGTAAGTGCGCTTCGTCCAAGACAACCAGATTGCGGATGCAAGGGCGTCGGATTGACCCGATCAGCCTTTCGGCGAACCTCAATCGGCGGCGCAGGCTCTGGTTGGGTTGCTGAGCCGCGATCTCACCAAGAATATCTGGCAAATAATTGCGCCATCTCTCTGAGGTGATGTCCCACGGGTCGCTTTTCAATTTCTTGAATGGCGCCGCCAGACTCGGCCGCGGCACGGTGCTCTTCACCGCAGCTTTCAGAGAGCCTTCGCGGCAAGCCGGGCTATACGTATTTTGCGGCTGCCGAAGCGGGGCTGCGGGCGGTCGCCCAGAGCATGGCGCGGCAATACGGGCCGTAGGCGTGCCACCTCTCGCCGTACCAAATTGCAGTATACGCCCTTGCGTTGCACAAGGACCTGGGGCGCGCCGTCCTCACAGACCGCTCCCGCCTGCAGCACGACGATGCGGTCGAAACTCCGCAACGTCGAGAGGCGGTGAGCGATCGCGATGACGGTTCGGCCGCCCATCAGGCGGTCCAGTGCCTGCCGGACCAATTCCTCCGACTCGCTATCGAGCGCCGAGGTCGCCTCATCAAGCAGAAGGATGGGCGCATCCTTGAGAAACGCGCGCGCAATGCCGATGCGCTGGCGCTGGCCAGGTGACAACTTCACCCCCCTGTCGCCTACGATGGTCGCAGCGCCTTCCGGGAGGTTCGCAATGAACTCCACGCAATTGGCCGCAACAACCGCTTCGCGCACCTCCGCATCGGAGGCATCGGGCCGGCCATAGCGAATGTTCTCCATGATCGAGCGGTGAAACAGGGATATGTCCTGTGGAACCACCGCAATGGCAGCGCGCAAGCTCTCCTGGGTCACCCGGGCAATGTCTTGGCCGCCGAGGAGAATGCGTCCGCCCTGCACGTCGTAAAAGCGCTGCAGCAACGCAAATAGAGTCGACTTGCCGCAGCCCGATTGTCCGACGAGACCGGCGCGCTGGCCGGAATCGATACGCAAACTGAAATCGGCAAACACCCTTCGTCCATCGGGATAACAGAAAGCGACGTCCTCGAATGCGACGGTCGCACCCGGTCGCACCAGCGACGTCGCTTTCGGGTGATCACGTAGATGATGTGGGATGAGAAGAGTCGCGAGCGCCTCCGAGAGGCGCGCCAGATGTTGGGTGACGTCTACCAAAGAGACGGCCAAATCCCGCGTCGCGTGCAAGATAGAAAGGCCGAGCGTACACACCAGCACAACATCACCGGTCGTGGCGGCGCCGTTCTGCCATAGCGCAAGCGCCCAGCACAACAGCGCGATGGTCAAGAATACGGTGACCGTGGCGTGCAGCAGTCGCAGCTTCTCCAAATACAGCAGGCTGCGCCGCCGCGCCGACATTTCCCGGTCAATAGTTGCGTCGAGCCGGCCGTGTTCGCGGCCTAGCCCACAGAACGACCATACCAGCGGCATGTTGCCGACGACGTCCACCATTTCACCATCGACCGCCGCGGCTCGGTTGGCGAATTCGTGATGCAATGGCCGGCCGGCCGCGGCCAAACGAAACATGGCCAATACCAGAATGCCGGCAAGCACCATCAAAGCAGCCGCCATAGGCGCACTCACCGTCACCACGAAAGCGATGGCCACGATGGTGGCCACGCAGGGCGGCAGCACGTTCCAAACGAACATGTTCTGCAGGGTGTAGACGGCGTTGGAGGTCGCCGTAATGCGGCTCGTCAACGTTCCGGGCATCCGTTCGGTAAAGTAGCTTGGTGCGTGTCCGGTGAGATGACGAAATAAATCGCGGCGCAAATCGCCGGTGACAGCAACAAAGGTGTAGCTGGCGATCCAACTGGCAACCCGCCACAGCAGGTTGTCTGCGGCGATTAGGGTCGCGAGCAGCATAAGGCCAAGCCAGGCATTGCGGATATTGCCGTCGGCGTATAAGCCTCCCGACAGCGTATCAACCAGAACCTTGACACCGTACTGGGCGCCCACCGAACAGCCGACGGCTCCAAGCACCGCCATCACGATCGCGGCATGAGCGACTGGCCAAATCTTTATGTAGCGGGCGAGAAGCGCAAACGGACGCTCAGCGTACCGGCAAGCCTCTTTCATATGGTTTGGAACCCCGAACCGGATGCGCGTGTGCTAGTTAGACAACGCGAGAACGCGCTCTAAGTTTCGGGGAACCTGACTAAGTTTAACGCCTTGCCTATAATCTCTGTTGAAGAGGATTATCAGCGCAGCGTCTTGAGATACGCCATGACGTCCTCGATTTCGCCAGGCTTGAGCCAAAACAGCGGCATGGTTGGATGGATTCCCTCGGCCAACGACCGTTGCAGGTCCTGCAACGCCATACGTAAGATGCAAGGACGAAGCGGGGGAGCATTCCCAACCGGACTCGCGCTGACTTTGTCGATTGCATGACATTTCGCGCAATGCAGGAGAACAAATCTCAAACCTCGTCGTTCGGCTGGCGATTGTTCTGCGGGAGCGGCTTCACCTGCACATAACAAGATCGCACCCAGCGTGATAGCTGGCCACGGGGGTATGGGGGGCTGGATGAAGCGGGATCTTCTCAAATCATGGCTCCGCTCGGCTTCGGCCGAAGCGGAGCTCTCTTGCCTCCCCATCAGATAGAGCTGCTTTACTTCGTTTGTGGAGCGACCGGGCATGTGGAGCGTCGGATGTGAGCAATTTTGCTCAGACTCCATGCGGACAAAGGCGTAACCCCAATATTAATCGATACGCCATCGCAAAGCGTTCGGTCTTCATTTCAACGTGCTGAACCGGAACCCATCCGGGTGTCCGTGTCCTCGCTCCGAAGCATGTCGGGCGAAAGGAAATACCATGCAAGTACCTGCAATTCTGCAAAAAGAATCGCGGAAGCGTCTGCTGCAAGGCGCAGCCGCCGGTGCCGTCGCAACGATGTTTGTTGGCTTTTACTGGGGTGGCTGGTCGCTCGGCGGCACCGCTGACAAGATGGCTAAGGAGCGCTCGGAGCTGGCGGTCATAGCGGCGCTGGCACCCGTGTGCGCCGACAAATTCCGCGCACTGCCTGACGCCGATGCGAAGCAAGCCGCGCTTTCGAAAATCGAATCGTGGAAGCGCCGGGACGAATTCCCCAAGGAGTTCGTGACCCTCCCGGGTGAATCGTACCCGAGTTCCGCCCTTGTGGACGCGTGCTCCACGCTGTTGCTTGCGCCGAAGTCAGCTGCGCTCAAATGAGATAGCCGTCACTGAGCGGAAATTCTTGCATCGTTCTTCCGGTCATCTTCAGGAGCGGATCAGCGCAGCGTTGCGAACAGAGTTGTCCGGATTATTCGAGATGTGGCCCCATCTCCAAGTTTTGGTCCCTTTATGCGCCGTCGGGTTAGCCGGCGCGCTCTGTATTAGAGTCGTGTCATTCATCTTAGCACACTCAAAATTTCAGGCATAAGCTCATGGTGTTCATGCCAAACAAATCAACTCCAGACTATTTGTTCGAAAAGGCGAACCAGTGTTTTCGGCGCTCTCGGACCGATTCGAACGCGCGAGTCAAACTTGAAGCCCTGGGCAATGAGTTCATGGTCAAGGCAGTTGACCTCGATATAAAACTTCAGAACCTTGCCAAAGGCAATTACACCGCCTCGTCCCCCGCACGGGGATGACGACTATGAACAAGCTGCATTTTGACCGCACCGACTATTCAGTTGTTGTGAAGAACAGGGCACCGCCTCCGAGTTCCTGGAAGTGGGAGATTTATCGTGCCGGGAGATCAAGCCCAATAAAGCAATCATCAGTATATTTTCACACCATGGTGACCGCCACTCGGGCAGGCAAAGAAGCGCTCAAGCAGCTATTGGACAAGCTCACTGTAAGTCAAGCAGACTGAGCGGCTTATCGCCTGGTGCAGCCGCTCGGCCTCTGCTCGGGAAAAGACAGCGAGTTTTAAGGAACTTTTTGAAGGTTCACGCGTTTACCTTGTCCTTCTCCCGTTCAAACAAGAGATGACGACTTCAAGCGGCGCGATCTGCGCCGAGGCGGAGAGCAAAATGCGTAAGTTTCTCATCACCGGGACAGTCGCCACTGTGACGCTCGCTGCTCTGATTGCCGACGTGTCCCTGACGAAGGCCCTCAGCCCTCTGCCATCCGCGGCGGGGCTTGCCGGCGGTGGCGCGCGCATTGGTCTCGGCGAACCGCCACCTTCGGTGCCGGCGTGCTGGGACGATAAAAGCGGCCAGCCTCACTGCCACGCCTAGAGCAAGGATTACTGTCATAAAGGTCACACAGTTCAGCATCGACGAAGGGCCGTACAATAGCGACCGATTGGCGCTGGATTGACGGGATGGCGCTCAGGTAGCGACCGGATTTATCAATAGGCGCGCCCTTGGACAGTTGGGTACCAACCCGACACCACGGTAGGCGGATCATCCCTTCGGTGGCCTATCCGACGTCCGGTCCGTTGCGATATAGTGGGGGTGGTGACGGGGCCACCCGCCGACCGAGGAGGCGACTGATGCGAATGATCGTCCTGGCCGCGGCCGCGTGCGTCGCGCTGGCGTTTGCGCTGGTCGAGGCTCGTGCCGAGGGCGCCTGGTGTATCCTCGACAGCGACGGCTGCACCAATTGCGCCTTCCAGACGCGCGCGCAATGCGTGGCCACTGCGACGGGAGCCGGCGGATCCTGCGTGCGGAACGTGAACTATTCGACATCCGCCGACGCCCGCGCGCGCAAGCCGCGCAGCAACTGACGCCGCTCAACGGGCTTTCACCGGCACCGAGTTAAAGACGCGCGCGTCTCGCCCTTCGGTCTCACGCCGGCCATTCTATGCCAGCGATGCTCTCGTGAAGGCGATCGCCCGGAAGTCTCGGCAGGATGGGAAGCTCCATGAGAACTACCGCTGTCGCATTTCAAGGCAGTAGCTGGTGCCGCTCTGCGTCCCTCTGCTCCGGCATTGCCCGACCTTCGGGACCACTGTCGGCGCCACGCGAAACATGGGCGTGCAGTAGCCGCCACTCACCATGTGCCCAGGCGGGCATTGCGCACTCTTCACCGCTGGTATGGGTGCTGCTGCGGCTGGCGTCAGCACCGTAAGGATGGCGAGGGTCGCGACGGGTTTCATGTAGCTGCGAATACACGTTTCGCTCGCCAACCCCTCTATCATCAGCGCTTGCGTGTCTCAAGGCAGTAGCTCCCGCTCTGCATCTATCCGCTCGGGAAGCCAAGCTTGCAGGCGTGCCGGATTTGGCGACAATGGACTGCGCCCGCTCTCCCCGCAGTAATGTGGTCCTTGAGAATTGGGGGCCGCCCGGTGGCGTGGACCGGTCAACCATTCGGTTTCTTCGGTGGCAGCTTGTGCACCAGCTCGGGCCACTCCTTCTCAACCACCTCTCGGACATCGTCTGAGATGTCCGAGATAGTGTCCGTCTCAAGCAGGAACTTATGCAGCCGCACGAAATCGTCCTGCATCATGATACGGCTCCGCGACAACTCGGGGTGTATAGATGCGCATACGCAAGCTTCCTGCGCTAGCGACGGGCCCCGTAGCCCCTTCTGCCAGAAAGGCCGCAAATCCAACGCGCCCGGCCCGACGGGTGTTCCGGGCAAGAAAAAGCAGACGGTCGTCCGCTGGCGCGGATTCGGCCGTGGGGTCTAACGCGTCTGAGATTGGTCCTCAGAACAGGCGCTGAGCAGGCGCGCGCCTCCGCGCCGCGCCGCTAGAAGCCGATGCCGGGGGGCATCACCGCAACGTCCCCGGGCTCGACGTCGTACGTGACGTTTGTGTTCTGCTTGACGCGGATCTGGATCCGAGCAGCGAAGACGGACCACTGCGACACCGCGAGCCGCTTGATGCTGTTGCCGTCGAGCGTCTGCCGCTGACGGTCGACGCCGAACCACCAGCCGCTGTAGCGGATCTTGATCTCGGCCCCTGCCGGAGCCTGGAAGAACGCCGTGCTCGTAGCGTTCCAGAACGTCTCAAGTGTCCGCCAATCTCCGGCGGTGACGGACTTGGTTCGGATTGCCATCTGCGACCTCCTAGGTCCAGACCGACGAACTCGCCGAGTGAATGGGTCCGGTAGCACATCACGGCGCTGGGGAAACCATCCGGGCAATGGCTGCTCACTCCACGCCAAGGGTGATTTGATGGTCTTGCGGAACCCGTGCGTTATTCGGGCCGGGGCTACGCGGCAAGGGGGCGGTAGCGGCTCGCCCCGCGTCCCTCGCGCCTACATGTCGACCGGGCGATTACAAGAACGCCTCGGGAGCGGCGCACGCCCGTGCCTTCAAAGGCGCGGCGGCAAGCGGTTGAGCAGGCGCAGCAGTTCTACTTACTCCTCCTCAACCGTCGCCCGAACCAAGGCTGGCAAACTGCGAAAGTGATGTTGCGATCTCCGCGAGCCAAGCCATTGAAGGGACTGTGATCACGGCCGCTGCTGCGCCCGGTTGGATCAATTGGGCCAATCTCGGGTCCGGAACCCATACGCCGCGGGCGCTGTCCGCCTCAATCACCCGCCGCCGCGGGCGCTGTCCGCCTCAATCACCCGCGCCGGGATTTGGTGAGAAGTATTGGAGTTTGTCCGGTTTCCCCTCCCACTCCTTAAAGTCGGGCGGGGGCGCTTTTTTGACCGTAATATTTGGCCAGATTTTCGCGTATTCCGCATTCAGCGACAGCCATTTCTCAAGCCCCGTCTCGGTGTCGGGCTTGATCGCGTCGACCGGGCATTCCGGCTCGCAGACCCCGCAATCGATGCATTCGTCCGGGTGGATGACGAGCATGTTCTCGCCCTCGTAGAAGCAGTCCACGGGGCACACGTCGACGCAGTCCATAGTTTTGCAGCGAATACAGCTCTCGTTGACGACGTAGGTCAATTAAGCGTCCTTCAGCAGCTCGCAGTGGTGAACTCATTCATGGTGTCCGTCCGTCCTCGCGGTGCTCGCTCTTTGGCTGAAAATGGATGCAGAGGAGACCAGCGTCCGCCGGCTCGATCGGAACGTCGAACAGGAGGCATTTGAGGGCCGAGGGGCTCGCGACGCTTGTCAGGTTGCAGCACATCTCTTCTCCACCGAGGTACGTGCAGTCCTGGCAAACACCGAAGCGCCGAGGCGCCCCACTCGCAGCTACCGTGGTCAGCACTTGTTGCAGGGCGTGGTGCATCGCGGTTTGCTCTTTGATGTCGAGCAAGTCCACGGCGCGCACCAGAACTTCGAACGGATCGCGCGCAAGTGCTTCGTTACTCTTATCCGTCAGTCGCAGAGTGACGCTCCGCCCATCCGCCTCGGATCGCTGTCGGACTAAGTACCCACCTGCCTCAAGCGCCTTAATGGCTTGTGATGCGGTGCCACGGGTCGTCGCTTGAAATTCCGCGAATGCCGACGGGGTCCGGGAGAACGAGTTCGCGCGGGCGAAGAAGCGCAGCGCCATCCATTGGGCAGGGCTGAGTTCCCCGTCATAGCCCTCCGCTTGAACCAGCCGGCCCACCAGCAGCAGGAGTTCCGCCGTTTCGCGCGCTGACATGATTGCCTCTTACGAAACAAATAATAGCGTTTCGAAATCAACTTGACAACCGAGAGGATACAGATAATTTCGTTTCGAAACTATCTGGAGGCTTGATCGTGGCTCTCACTGCGACCCTGCCGACCCTTACGGCCGAACCCGGCCTCACCCATTATCTTGAGGAAATCCGGCGGTTCCCGATGTTGGAGCGCCAGGAAGAATACATGCTAGCCAAGCGCTGGCGCGAGCACGGCGACCGCGACGCGGCGCACAAGCTCGTCACCAGCCATCTGCGGCTCGTGCCCAAGATCGCCAGGGTCTATCGCGGCTACGGGCTGCCGATCTGCGAGGCGATCTCGGAGGGCAATGTCGGCCTGATGCAGGCGGTCGAGCGCTTCGAGCCGGAAAAAGGCTTCCGCCTCGCCACTTACGCCATGTGGTGGATCAAGGCGGCGATCCAGGAATACATCTTGCGCTCATGGTCCCTGGTGAAGATGGGCACCACGGCTAATCAGAAGAAGTTATTTTTCAACCTGCGCAAGGCCCAGAGCAAAATCTCCATCCTCGACGATGGCGATATGCGGCTGGACCAGGTGAAGATCATCGCCCGGCGGATCGGCGTTACCGAAACGGACGTGATCTACATGAACCGGCGGCTCAGCGGCGACGCCTCGCTCAACGCCGCGATCCGCGAGGACGGCGATTCCGGCGAGTGGCAGGACTGGCTGGTGGACGAATCCCCGGACCAGGAGACGATACTCGCCGCGAGCGAGGAGTTCGATAATCGCCGCAAGACGCTGTCCGATGCGCTCACCGCGCTCAACGAGCGCGAGCGGCGCATCTTCGAGGCGCGGCGGGTGGCCGATGACCCGATCACGCTCGAGGACTTGGCCGCCGAGTTTGGCGTCTCGCGCGAGCGCGTGCGCCAGATCGAGATGAGCGCCTTCGAGAAGGTGCAGAAGGCGGTGAAGAACCGCGTCGCCGCGACGGAGAGCCCGGCGCCCTTGCCGGTGCATTAGCTTCCAACCCTTTCCCGTGGTGGGAGAAACTGCCGATGCACGTGTCGCTATTGGTAGTTTTACGGCAACCGAACGACGCGAGAGGGGCGCCGCTCGCCGGGTGCTAATCGATAGTGACATGTGGAGCGAACCCTCGCTCGACGATCCATGCACGGCACTTTGCGTCATCGATCGGGCGCCTAAGCCGCGCGCTGCAGATGAAAAGTTATCCGAAGTTTCATAACGAAGTCGGGGTGCCGATCGTGCGCATTGGCTGCCGCGAGTTCAAGTGCATTGGGGATAAGCCGCCGCAAGATCACCCACACATCTACCTCAATATGGGAGATGCCAGTGAAGTCGTCTGCCCCTATTGCTCTACGCTATTCCGTTTCGATCCGAGCTTGGGTGCACACGATGCTGATCCGGCAGACTGTGCTTACGGTGAGATGGACTGAGTTGAAAAGCAGCAACGCCGCTTCTCGGACCACATCCACACGCTGGCGACTGCCACTCTCAATCCGCGACAACCACTGCTGCGGCTGGTCAAGGGCGGCGACAACTTCCTGCTGCGTTAGGCCCGCACGTAGACGTTCGGATGCAATAAAGGCTCCGAGCGGTGGCCGTACGGTGGACCGTGTGAAGGCCTTCTAAGCTGACACTCCTGCACTACGCGGCGAGGCGTTTGGTGTGACGCCGACGCCAACCAAGCAGGCCCGCCGCAGCCAACGCCATACCGGGCAGTCCTGGAAGGCCTCCAAATCCAAGCTGCCATCCATGAACAGCGCCCTGTGAAATTGAGTGGGTCACGCTCACAACATCCATCTCAGCCGAAATCATTTGATACGCACGTTGCCAGGAGTGGCGAGTTTCACGCTGAGGCCCAAGCGTGAGCAGATGATCCCAAGCCTCATTGAGGGTCAATAAAACAGCCCCGTCCTTGATTGGCAGGGGATACGCCAGTCTCTTCGATAGGTAGGGGGCTGAGCGGAGTGTCAGCCCCGGCAAACGTGCATCGCGATCTGATCTTGCGGCTTGCCGAGCGCCTTCGACTGCCCGCTATCTATCCCTACCGATACTTTGTCGCAGCGGGCGGTCTCGCCTGCTACGGACCTGACACGATCGGTCAATACCGTCGCGCAGCCGGCTATGTAGACCGTATCCTGAGGGGCGAGAAGCCGGCAGAGTTGCCGGTGCAGGCCCCGACAAAGTACGAGTTGGTCATCAACCTCAAGACCGCGAAGGGACTTGGCCTCGAGGTGCCGCCCTCGCTGCTCGCCCGCGCGGACGAGGTAATCGAATGAGACGGCGCGAGTTCATCACGCTAATCGGCGGCGCGGCGGCCGCGTGGCCGCTTGCGGCACGGGCGCAGCAGGGCGAGCGTGTTCGGCGCATCGGGACGCTCTCTGCGTTCGGCGCTGACGATCCGGAATGGCAGCTCCGCATTGCGGCATTCCAACACCGACTGCGGCAATTGGGTTGGATCGAGGGCCGCAACTTGCGGATGGATTATCGCTATTCGGCGGGCGATCCCGAGCGCGGCCAAACCTACGCGGCGGAGCTGGCCTCAGTCGATCCCGTGAACATGACGCATTGGCTTGTTCTCAATGTCACTGCAAGTCCGGATTCATGACACATAATGCGTCCCCGAATCGTGCCTGCATCGAGCCGGTGGCAGCCTGGCCAAACGTCAGTTTGTCGACCTCCACGATCAACGCATCGGCGAACGCCCTTTCATCCCCGATCGACTGCACGGTTTGATCATGGTCGCCCACCCTTGCGAAGGCTCGCTCAAAGGCCACCGCACCGAGCTTGCGCTCGCAATCGATGACCCACACCGCGTCACGTGCATCGATATGCCGGCCATCAGCTAGCTGCGCGCCGCCGAATTCATACAGGCGCACCGACGCCGCCCGGTACTTGCCGATTGTTCTGACGCTCCCGCTTACGAAATAGAGCCCACGCAGCGGGTTTTCGAGAAAATGCTTCCATCCGCTCTTTGCCAGCAAGCCTTGCACGCCCAACAACTCCCCGTCGCACAAAGCCGCGACAAATCGTTGATACATACCCTTGGGGGGTGATTTCAGATCGCTGGTTTTGAACCCTGCAACCGTGGTTGGTGGCATCCCATCTTTCGCGACCTCCGTAGTCGGCGACGCAGCCAGTTGGCGCAATCGACAATCTGCGATGAGTGCAAGGTCGATGGGGCCCCGCGCGTCGCTTTCGGGAGGAGTTTCCTTCACCGTGACGCTCACCAGATCGCGCCCTTGGGCGTTGAACTTGACCGCTGTCGCGGGATAGAACTCCAGCACCGGTCTACCCGCGGCATCATGGGCGAAGGGGGACAGCGATGCCGCATTTGCCGGCACGTTATGTGCACCGAGCGCGAACACGATGACGATCAGGCGCTTGATTGATGAATATGATCGCGCGTTGGCCCACGCGTCGCCTTCAAGATAATTCACGCCCTTGCAGATAGGGCACGGCTTCGTGACGTTGGTCACGTGCGCCATCTCCTTCACCGGGCCGCCCATGGTGCGACCACCATCAACAACAACACGACGGCGAGCGAGGCGGCGGTGCCGACGACGAGTGCGGTCACCACGACCCCGATGAATTTAGCGGTTAGACTAGCGCCAGTCATTGGCGGCCCTCCGCATAGTTAGCTTCCCAGTTACCAGTAGCGCCTGTTCCAGCACCCCAATCGCCGGGTGTGCTGCTGCCGATAAACAGGATGCCCGCCCTCGCCAGCAAACGACTTGGCGTCGCAACCTTAGTGATGGTGAACAGGACGATGATGATACTGATGGCCAGAGCCACGGCGACGAGGGTTTTGATGGTCATTGTGGTTGCTCCCATTGCGATGCTTGCACCAACAATGCGGCCGCCTAATTCCAATGGGGCGGCCCGTTGGCGAGCGGCCCTTAGATCACCGAGAGGCCATCCGCCTCCGCCGGCTATCCTCAATCAGCCGTGCGCAGCAAGTCGCTTCGGAAAGTTCCTGCGGTATCCAAACTGGTTTCCATTCGTCGCATTTGACCAGCAAGAATGAGCCAAGCTTGGGCGGCAGTGATAAGCCGCTCTCGATGCCGCGGTCCGCGCTCGGCTTGCGCAATTTTTTCTTTGGCGTATTCCCGGCACTCGGCGCTTGTGAACATTGGTTGGTTCCACCGGAAAGTGGGCAGAAGATTGCCTGAACTCGGCCGCGCGGTCTGTGCAATACGACACACAACCGAAGGGCCGTCCGGTGGCAGAGCCTATACTTGCGGTCCGCGAATGTTTTTTAATACGCGCTCGCACAACAAGTCGGGATTGCGTTCACCGGCTTTTGCAAGCTCGATGATCTTCGTGGCGATGGCTTGTTTAACGTGATCGTCGGAGCCTTCAATCCGCAGGGCGAGACAGACCAGCTCGAATGCGACACCCAGGACGCGCTTGGTCTCTGGGTCAAGCCGTACGCCGTTAAGGTAAGGGGTGATCGGCACGGGCGCTCACCACGGGCGGAGAGCGTCATAATCGAGTGAGTGCGTGCCACGATGCTCGCACGCGGGGCACCGAACCACGAAAACCCGTTGGCCCCCCTCGAATGCGGGGACTATGACGGTCGTGATGCCGCACTTAACGCACGGCGGCGGCGGTGGTTGGAATAGCGGCGATGGTTGGAATCGCAGTGACATGACGAAGTGGCTCCCGATTTTTTGGCGGGAGCGCAACCGGTCTCTCAGCCACCAACGCCTGGCGATGTCGGTGATGGGAAGAACGTACGCCTAACTGAGACATAAAGCGAGGATTGTCCTAAGGGGGGCTGCCCGGTGGCGTGCCTTGTGAGCAATTTTGCTCAGACTTCCACCGTCAACAGGCGCAAGCTCGTAAATGGGTCTGGTGGCGGGAGGTGTACGGCGCGAGGGCTTGCTACGACGCCTGCGATTGCACGTTAAATTGTGAAGCAGCCTTGAACCGGACGAGGCGTGAAATGATCGTTTATCCCTTGGATTTTCATCGCCGCGCGGAGCAGAAGTGGGCGCGAAGGCTGAAGTCGGAGGTGTCGTTTCAGGGGCCGATCAGTTCCGGCAATGTGCCGAGGAAGCGATGCGTTGGGCTCGCCAATCCAAGACCAGCGGTGCAAAGCGAGAACGCTAGGGACCGCCCGCGCAATGTTTTCTAGTTGCGCCGCCCTATACGTCGCCTTCGCGACGGTGCCGGAGCCTCCGGGACATGCCCTCTTGGGCGGGGATTGCAGTCAGCTGGAGGAGATCCGCATTAGCTCCTGCTTGGCAAAGGCGCTGTCCGGATAGTGTCTGAGCGCGGCGGTCCGCAGCCATTCTTCGACCTGAGACCAAGTCTCCGCCTTACCCTGCTCGAGAAATCCGTTCATTGCATCGCCATGATAACCGCCTTTGGCCATCGCTTGATCGCAGCCATCCACGTTGCCTCTGCGAGCGCGAAATCGTCGACGCCGGCTAGGTGCTCTAGAAGCTCGCTTTGATCATCGAGCATCTCGATGCGGTGTTTGAAGTTGGTGCGGTTCTTCATTGCTGAATCGCCTATACTCGTTACATGGCGAAGAAGAAGCGGCGGAGCTACGAGCCCCGAAATCGTCAGGGCAAGTGATGATGCCAGCCGATTTGCAGCGGCTGCACAAGGAGCTGCTTACCTTCGAGCGCATCGAGGCGGTATCCGACGAGATGCGCGCGCTGATCGAGGAACTATGGCCGGGGGGTCTTGGGGCGAGGTGGCATGCGCCACAGATAGGATCGGCCTACCGAACAACATCCTTTCGGTCTCGACGCAAAAAGATAGCGCTGGCGTGGTGTCGCAGCATACCCCGGCGATTGCTGCAATCAATTCTGGAGGTGGCGGCTATGTCTCCATTGACTTCCAGTTGCCCGAGATCAATCAGCCGTTCTATTGGACCGTCATTGGGAATTGAGCAGATGCGCGAGCGCCGATCGTCCGTGACGGCCGCGCTGTGATCGTCCGCGTCGTGATGCCGGCGCATCGGCCATGCGCGGCGCGTGACGCGCGGCATCCGCAACAGCGAGATCCAGACGCGGGACCGGGGCGCGATCGGCTCGGCGACGCTTATTGAAATCGTTCGCAGGAAATCGAGCAAGGATAGACTGCTAAGGTGGGTCGCGGGCTCTCCGCGATCTGCGTGTCGAAGGATGAGCAACGCCAGTCTTGTCCGCGCCCTCTCACGATCTTGAAGCTCACGGGGGAGTGCCTGCACAGCAGCATCGAATGCAGCGCCCATGACCTGCAGGGTGTGAGGGCCGTAGACGTCATGATGTTTACCGTCGGTGAATGGGAGCATTCATCCTCCCTATTGTGTTCTTGCTTGTTTGCGCTCCCCGTCAAATGGAGCGCCCGTCTCCCTTGCCCCACCTTCCCCAAAGTTTGTGAAGATTGTGAGTCCGATCCTCTAAACGTCAGGCGTTGTCGTAAATCGTGATCGCGTCTCTTGGGCCTTTATCCCGATCTGCGTCAACATCACGCGCCCCGTGGCGCGTATTAAAAGTGCTTACGGTTCTTCCGTGCCGCTTTTTCCAAGTTGGCAATTCGCTCCAGCCCTTCCGCCGTTTTGATGCGATCGTTGGCGAGCAACTCCCACGTAGCGGCGATGTCCAGAAGCATTTCCCGATGTTCGGGTGATCTCGATCGTTTGGCTAGGCCACGACATTCCTTGGCATGCTGCCGGTACTCTGAGACTTTGCTCATTGCCCCTCCCCGGCTTCCCGGTGAAGCCGGCGAAACGCCTCAATGCCGGGGACGTTCCAGGTTCGCGGGCATAGCAAGTGCCCGCTTAGAGATTGGGCAAGAGATTGATGTGAGCGGCCAAGCGTGTTAGTCTTGACCGGTTGAGTAGCCGACCCGATCGCAGGCTAATCTCACCACCTCCACCATCCGTGGCGCGGCATGGCAAGCAAGGTCTGAACCTGACCTTAGGTGAGCCGCGTCACCTCGGCCCGGAACGTGGCGATGAGCACGGTTGCTGCTGAGAACAGCAAAGGACCTCCTCAATGACCAATATGGATCCGGGACGCAACCCCCCAAGATACCAGCGAGCATCAACCGGCTACACCGGCTGGATCATAGGTGCAGTTGCGGCGCTTGCTGTCATTGCGGCCATTGTCTACGGCATGAGTGATCGGCACCAAACGGCAAGCACCAAGCCGCCCGACACGACGACCGGACAAACCAATCGGGCACCTGCAGTCCCCCAACCGGACATACCGGCCACCATCCGTTAGGCCCCCTTCTGATCGCATGGCACGGATGTACTGCCTGTGATCCATAGGGCCGCGCTGGTCACACAAGGGGGGTGGGGCGGCCCGTGATCCATGATGCAGGCACGGGGGCCAGGGCGCGCCCACTGTCAAACTAAATCCATACCGCGTAAGCGACGCCGAGCGCGAGAAGACCGAACACGATACATGCGGCCAGGAGAGCCGTTTTCGACTGGCGGCTGGGTCATGAAGTCCCATCTTGTGCCCCCAGTCCTGATAGTCTTATTCCCGTTCCTGCACGACAACGCGCCTGCGCTGGTCGTCGCTCAGATTGAACGCCACAACCGCGACGGCCTCGGCCGCCTTCTCGTCGGGAGCTTGGACTTCGCCCAAGTAGTGGGAGCGGTTTCGCAGGATGGCGACGCGCCAGGATCGCAGCTTGGCAGCCTCTGGTCTTTGATGCCTTTTTCAGTGCGGGGGACATGCTCTAATAGATAGGTCGCAGCCGTCTCTGACGCGAGTCACCGACCGGCGGATTCTTCCGCCACGACAGCGTCGTACCGCCCCTTTCGCACCGCGAGCTGATGCCAACTGTGTGCCATGGCCATGAGAGCCGTTGAACGCTGGACCGAAATGTCGCGCGCCAATCCTAGCCGCTCACATTCAGCAGCGTACGCCCTGCACTGCGTTTCGTTGATCATGTTTGCCAGCCTGTTGGGGCCGCCCCCCAAGGCACATTTGGAACGCGTTAGGTGTTTGATCAGCGATCCGACAACATCTCCTGGAGTATCTCCTCGACCGACCGCGGTGAAATTCCAAGTTCCTCAAATCCGGGCATCCCTGGAGATGCCACGTTGTCGATCTGCATCAGTTCTACTTGATTCCGAGTGATGGGTGGGCTCGGCAGCATTTCCGCGAACCAAGCCAGCATATGCCAGGCGGCAAATGGGATTGGGATCAGCATGGAATTACGGCTGGCCTCTTGTGCAGCGGCTCTGAGCAATTCCTCGTAAGAGTAGACGCGAGGGCCGCCGCACTCGTACGTGATTGCATGCATTTCCACCCTTTGCAGCGCTCTGGCTATCGCCTCCGCCACATCTTCCACATAGGCAGGTTGCAATCTCGTGAGGCCGCGGCCGAACATCGGATAGATTGGAAGGCGGCCGAGGAGCTTGAAAATCGTAGTAAGAAATGAATCGTTCGGTCCGACCATCACAGCCGGCCTGATGAGCAGTGCATCCGCAAACGCGGCCCTGACCGCCAGTTCGCCTTCGCCACGCTTTCGAATATAAAGCGATGGCGACTCGGCATCGGAGCCAATTCCTGAGACGTGTGCGAGCCGCTGCACTCCGGCTCGGCGCGCTTGAGATGCTATCCGGTGGGCAAACTCGACGTGCACGGAATGAAAGGTTTCGTGTCTGTGCTCGACGTAAAGACTGACCGCATTCACAACCGCATAAGCACCAGCAAGTGCGTCGGCGACTGATCGCTCGTCGTGAACGTTGGCCTCGACCGATTGAAGTTGCGGATCATCAAGACAAAACAACTTGTAGCCCTGATCCGGGTGCCTTGATGCGACCCGAACGGAAAAGTCATGCTTACGGAGATGCCGAACGACGTGTCGGCCGAGAAATCCAGTTCCGCCGAACACCGTGACGGTGCGCTCATTGGTGGCCGCCATGGCCTACCCCGATCTGGCAGCCCAAGACTGCGTTCAAGACCTTCACGTCGAGGCAATGAAGCCCAAAACATTCCGCGCATGTTGCCGCGGCGACAGCTGTTGCACCAGCTCCGCATTCGCGAGCACGCTTACGAAATCTGAACGCAAATGGCCGGACGGACGGTCAAGACGATCATCATTGGCTCGCAGCCGAGCGAGAAATCTTGGCCATAGTTGCCCCGCTCCCCGCGCCAAAAAGGCGCGTCCCGACCACGAAAAAGAAATTTGGGCACTACCGCCGGGCCTTGGACAAGGTGGCCTAGGCAGGCCACGAAGAGCGGCACGCGCGCTAAAGGCCGCCTCAGTTGGCGGCCTGGTCACGTGGCCAAGAGATGGGCAACACCGATCACGGACGAACATGTAGAGCGGCAGAAAAGAGCCGTCGCCTGGTCTTTGCCCGGTGCTCGCGAAGGTCCGATTGTTGAGCCCTTGCGCGGAACTCTCCTGCCAAATCGAGCAACGCCATTCTCGCGTAGATTTCCTTGCTCTCATTCGCGAGCTTCAGACACTCTTCGGCGCGATGTCTATATTCCTTCGACGTCAGCATGACGATCGGCGCGGTTTCGCCCCATGCCCGATTGGATAAGAGCCCCCGACCGAAACAGTTCCGGAACCGCCGCCACAAAAAAAGGCCCCGGTGAGGCCGGGGCCCATCGAGGGTTCGCAGGGCGTACGGTCGATCCGGAGACCAAGCGCGTCCTCAGTGTCGCCCTCGAAATGGTGTGCATCGCGTTGCGGGTCGGAGACTGCGACGATGGCGTCAAGCAGGCCATCGCCACCAAGCTCAACGAGCTTGCGAAGGCCGGCGAGAATACCCCGATCAGTCGTTTGCATTTTCTCTTCCAACGACAAGACTTGATGAAGTTGCTCAACATCTCCAGAGGGCCGCAGAAGAAGCGCGGGAAGGACAGGTTCGGAGCGGGCGAAAACCTCAATAAAATGCACGCCCCCGACACGTTTCGGTGTTGTCCTCCTGTTTGTGAGCAATTTTATACAGACTTCACCGGTCAATGAGCGCATCCTTCTTGAAATCAAAGCACACCTTAAGGTGACTCCGCGCCGAAACTCATCGGGGCGCGATGGAGGGTGCCATGCATGATTCGCGACGCTACCGCGATAGCGCGGCAGGTTCGCTATTGGCGGCTCAAGAAGCATCCCAACCTCAATCGCGCAAACTTCATCTCTCTATGGCCGTCTCGTGGCTCTCGCTGGCCCGCAAGCATGAGGCAATAGAGCGTTTGTTTCAGGGAACCGTCTATAAGGTGGGACGAGAAGACCATGGGGCATAAATAAATTCGGTATGTGCTACTTCGGAACGTAGCCTGAGTGGTCGGTTAGGCCGCTCTCTGGAGGCAAAGCCCCCCAAAAAAAGAGGCAACGAGAGCGACCACGGAGAGAGCCCTGGGAATTTTGGAGGCAGCCCGGGGCTCTCTGCTTATCGTCGTGCCCAAAAAGCGGAGACGTACCGAAGTCTCCGTTTCCACACAGTGGCAGCCCTGGTCAGCAGGCGCACAACACTCAAAATCGAGCCGCAATCCTTTGCATATCGCGCCATTTTGAGCGCGGTCCGTTTCAGTATGCGTTAGAAACGGACTCGCTGGCTGGGCGCCGGGACTCGAACCTACGCATCAAAATCGCTGGTACACAGCATCCCAGAATTCTGCCTGCCCGATGGAACTACACCTCGCCCGTATGAAAAATAGCCGCCAGCCCGGGTCTTTGGCCGTAGCTATGCGGCTTTCTGCGTGCGGATTTGCTCGATTGCGCGGGCCCCACCTGGAGAATGTTGGATCCCGGTTCCACTCCCTCCGCCATCCTACCGCGAGCAAATTTCTCGGTGGGGAGCCGGGCTCGCTGAAAACGGCAGTGACCACGGGCTTTGGCGCGTGATGCCCTGCGAACGCTCCTTCCGTGAGTTTGCTCCCACACCGAGCCCACGTCTCCACTAAGCTTAGCCGGCGCTGCGACGGATTTGGATGAAATGGCCGATCAGCTCGATTTATTCAGCAGTTTGAGCCAGCCGATGCCGCTTGTCGTCCAGACGAAATCCCACGCATTTTCGGTTTTCTTTTTGGGATCTGGAATGAAGTGCATCAGTACGCGCATCTTGTCATTTGAACCCAACTTGGCGAGTTCGATACTTCCCGACTCCGGCACCACAATCAAACCCGCTTCGTAGTTGGAGGTATTAAATTTATCGGTTGTGGACACCAGCTGGCGCGTAAGCTTGTCCAAATCCAGTTTTGCAAAACGGTCACTATCAGCTTGTTTGCCGAAATTATAAACAACAGCTCGCGCAATATGGTGAGGATACGGGTAAGCAGCCATTTCTTCAGAAGTAAGTTTCAGTAACTCAGAAAAGTCTGCTCGAATCTGACTGATATCCGCGGCCGAGGGCCGAAAACCCGTCACCTGTAGAAAGACATGAGCTCTTGCGTAGTGAAGTCTGGCTCGAGATGCACCTCCCTCTGGACCAACTATTTTGTCAGCCCATTTCTTTCCTTGTTCCAACTCTGCATTGGCTGTTCGGGCAATCTCTGTTTTGTCGGCCCATTGTTTTTCGACCACGCGGTTGTAGTAATACCCTATAGCCGCTGATGCCAGCGCCTGGCGCACTTCCAATGGTAAGGTGTGGAGGTTGCCGAGATATTCGTCAAAGATCCCACTAAACTCATCGTGCGGATATGATCTGAGAAGAGCTTCGATCTCTCTGCGTATCTGTGCATTGTCGTCCCGCAAAAGATTCAGAATTTGCCTCTTTTGCTCTGGCTTACTGGCAAAGGGAAGCTGACGCGATAGATTGCGCGGTTGGTTCAGTTTTGGGGCGCAATTGCCCCTATCTGGGTTTTTGGTTCGGAACGTGTCGCTGGACGCCCAACAAACATCTATCGAGGTGATTGAGCTCCGAATGAAGCGCATTAGGTTATAGCGTATCGAACTGTTGGTGACCGTGCTGAGAAGATTGTAGAACTCTTGCTCAACGCTACACCAACCCTCATAGAGTATTTTAAGTTCATCGTCTCCAACCACGCCTGTCGACATTATTGTCGTGTATGCATTTTCCACCTGCGATGTCTTTTGAGGACAGGTACCACTCACATTCGGCCGCGGCGCGACGGTGATGGCCGGCGAATCCGTTGGCGACTCGGGCTTCTCATCAGTAACGGCTGTCGACGGTTGCCCCACTCCTGTGCGGACGTAGACAGAAAACTGTCGAGTAAGCAGCGATAAATCACCCTTAGTTGCATCCGATACGCTTGCCTCCAAAAAATAAATGTCATTAACAAGTGCAGGTTTTCGCTTTCCAGCATCGTCCTCATACTCGATCTGAAGACAACTGTTAGCGCCACCTTTATATCTTTTTTCAAACCGGTATTTTGAAAGAAGTTCGTCGACGAAACCGTCTATGAACTTCAATTCGACCGGTGCGTTCTCTGTCAGACGGATGAACTGTTTGGGGTCTCGGAGGTGGGGTTTGATCTTGGGAGACGCGGATAGAATCTCTATTTCGCAAATTTGGACAGATTTATTTTGAAAGATGAGGTCTAGATGAATTTTTAGTTTTTCTTGGTTGTCCGAAAAATAAAGATCGTACCGAACTTGATCACCGCTGACGAACTGCTTCACTGCCACGTTTTCGTCAAATCGAACTCTAAGTTGTTTGTCTGCTGGGGAGGGGTCGACACTCGCGAAAGTATATTTGGCGGGGATAGAAGATAATCGTAAAGTGGCCACTTCTTTGCATTGCGTGCGGGTCACCCACCAAACACCTGCCATTACAACTATCAGAAAGGCAGCTCCTCCAGTGATTGTCCATGCCACACCGGCCCTTGGAAGATTGCCCCTAATTGCGGCTTGGCCGCCAAGAATTGATCCGACTGCGGCGAGTACTATTCCTGTAAAAATCGCGTAGGTGACTGGCCGAAACACACACGGAACCGTGGTCTGTAGCACAGAAAAAAACAGCACAGCTGCGACAGCCAGAGGAGAGCACAAGCGGCTACAAGCAAACCTTTGACTGCGCCAATATTGAAATTAACAGGAGCCGGAGCTTCAACATGCGGATCGTTCGAGTGATCGGAACTCATCGACCCCTCCGCCACTGCGATTTCCGGGGAAATATATTGCAACTTCACGCAAAACTATCGAGGTTCTCGGCGCCCTAATATGTGAAGTAGATCACATTGTCGGATTATTTCGCAAGGGCGACGATGCGGGAGTGATCCCACCCCTAGGGTTCTTCCGGGCATAATTCGATTCGTGCGGAGAGGCTGACGGCGAGTAAACAGGCCATTAGGCCAGTGCCAACTTCGCCGGTTTGCAGGCTCCGACAGGCTATGGTTTCCGCGCGAGGAGTACGGCGAGTAACCTGGCACGATAAGGAACTCCCGCCGACAACTGAGGCCCTACCTCTCCCTTGGGGCGGCCCAATCACCGCTAAGTGGACAATGCTTGATCCCAGTTCGACTCCCTCCGCCAAGATCTGACAGGAGAGAACTACGCCGCTGGAAAGCAGTGACGGGCTGCGCTCTTGGCGCGACCGCTCAGTGACCCTCACCACACGCAACCGCACGAACACACCCGGCAAGACTTTACGGCAATTTCCATTTCATGCGACGCCACTGAAGCGGGTCCGACGAGCGATGTAGAATTTCGCCACGCGCCCCTCTCCGGCCACGCGCACTCTTCCCGCCAAGCGCGTTTCTCCCGCACCGACGTCGACGGCGTCTACGAATGGTCGCTTCCGAACGCCGTTGCCGCTCACATTCAGGTCGGCCACTTCGCCTTATCGCGCAGCGCGATGGCCGCCGCGCGCGCCTCTGCGACGATCGTGCCATGGTCGAAGGCGGTGAACTTACCGGCGCGGCGCAGGATGCGACCATCGACAATCACGGTGTCCACGTTCGCCGGCAGGCCCAGCGAAACGATCGCCTCATAGGGGTCGCCTGCAGGCGCCATGTTGATGTCGGTGGTGCGCACCAGGACGAGGTCGGCGCGTTTGCCGGGCGTAATCGAACCCGTGCGGTCGGCGATGCCGAGATCGACGGCGCCGTCGAGGGTCGCGAGCTGAAGCAGCCGCTTCAGGGTTAGCGGCACTTTCACGCCAATGCGGTGCGAGTGCAACGCGAACAGGATGCGCATCGAGCCGAACGGATCGCAGCTGATGGAGGCGATGTGGTCGGTCGACAGGCTCACCTTGACGCCGGCCTCCAGGAGCTCACCGAGCTGGATGACGCCGAGTTGCGATGCCCGGCGCGCCTCGAGCTGGGGCGACGTCGAGTAGCTGACGCCGCGCGCCTTCAGGATCGCCCGCTCCTCCGGCGTGGTCAGCAGGGGATGCACGAGCTGCACGTCGGAGCCGAGCAGCCCGGCGCGCTCCAGCTCCGTGATCGGGCTGGCGCCGGACGTGTGCATGGTGATCGGCAGGCCGAGGGCGCGGGCGCCATCCCAGTCGCGCTTGATCTGCTCGATCGTCAAGACGCCGCGCGACGCCGTCGCTGCCGAGCCGCCGATCGTGAGGGCGCCAAGATTGCGCGAGCAGATGCCCAGCGTGAGCAGATTGTCCTTGTCGGGCATCCAGTCCTTCTTGACGCGCGCCAGGCCGGCGAAATCCATCGCCGCGTCGTCGGCCATGCCGACAGGCGTGCCGTAGGCGAAACGTCCGCGGATGCCCATGTCGCGCATGCCCGACAGTTCGGCGTCGCCGTGCTCGGGACTGCGCGTGTTGTGCGACCAGTTGTGCACCGTGGTGACGCCGGCTGCGAGCGCCTCGGCTGCGCCGAGGCGGACGGAGCGATAGCTGTGTTCGGGCTCCATCAGCGGCCCGAGGCGTGCGGTCACCGGGAAATAGCCGAGCGCGGGAACGTCGGCACGGACGAAGAGACGGAACAGGGCGTTCCACAGATGGAAATGAGTATCCACGAAGCCGGGAATGCAGATCATGCCCGCGCCGTCGATGACCTGTGCGGCTGGCGCCTCGATTGTCTGAGCGACTGCGACGATCGCTCCTTCACGGACGTGCACGTCGCCAGCGGCGAGGTCGGGCACGGCCGGATCCATGGTGAGCACGGTGACGCCGCGGATGAGCAGCTCGCCGCGTCCGGGTAGCGGCGCGCTGGCGGTGCGCGCGACCTGCTGCGCCGACAGGCCGTGTGGGATGAGCGCCGCCGATCCCAACGCAGCTGCTCCTTGCATAAGCCCGCGTCGGCTGAATTTCTTGCCTGTCACTTGCATGCCTCCCACGTTCCAGCTCCATATCGCGACATGACCAATCTGACTTGGTCTGGCTCTTATGATTGCGCCGCGTTCCTTGCTACTGTTGACGAAGATTTCCGTTGGTCAAACATCCGGCCGACGGTGAACCAGGCCAGTCCCAAGCCATCTTGTCACGTCAACGAGTGATTGGCGATTCTGGCTCGCAGCGGCGACACTCACCTCCAGCCCCAACCCTCGGCGCGCAAGTTGCGACTGGATACATCCGTCCTAAAAGATCGAGCGGGAACGAATGGGAGCGCGACGTCCTGGGATGGACCGTAGGCTGAACCTCCTGCGGGGCCTTTACCCGTATTGCAAATCCAAACCGCGCCGTTCAACTAGCGGCTGCGGGGACATAAGAGTTTCACCAGGATGGGTGGTGCCGACGTTCGCTGCTGACGCCATTCAGGGGTCCATACACCTTGCCCCTCCGTGGTATCTTTGCGGTATCATGCCCGCTTGTAGGGGACGGAGCTACCGATTTCTAACTTGAACGCTCCGCAAGGAGGCATGCCATGAGTACCCGCAGCGCCATCATCGTCATCGACCTGCTCAAGGGATTCTTCAAGAGCAATCCGACGCTTCCCGATCCGCTCGACTCCAAGCAGCTGTTTGCAACCGTGCGGCGGGTCATCGACAGCGGCCGCGAGGCCGGTTTGAGCATCGTCTTCATCAAGGACAATTTCCTCCCTGAGGAGATTCCGATCGACAAGCATTTCAAGATTTACGGACCACATTGCATCATCGGTACTCCCGACGCCGAAGTCGTCGACGAGCTCGATCCCAAGCCCGGTGATTTTCAGATTCGCAAGAAGCACTACAGCGCCTTCAATTCGACCAGGCTCGACGCCGTCCTGCGGGAGCTCGACGTCAACCGCCTCTACTTCACGGGGGCCTGGACGGAAGCGTGCGTGCAACACACCGTGATCGACGCCTTCTATCTCAACTACCGCATCAACGTGCTCTCGGACGCCGTGTCGTCGCCGCATCGCGACGCCCACGACTACGCGCTGAACTATATGCGGCAGTATCACCGCGCCAACATCATCACCAGCGACCAGGCGATCGCCGAGTTCCGCACGCTCGCCGCCGGGGCGGAAGCGCAAGGAGCGGTGGCGGACGAGACCGCCGGGGGCAGCCATCAGCGCCCGTCCTATACCGAGTGGCGCCGTGCGGCCCGCAGCGCTTGATGCACCGGCGGTGAAAGCCGGCAATCTGGTTTTCGCTTCCGGACAGATCGCCAGCGCGGACGGATCGGGCGTGGCTCCGCAGGCACGCATCGATCCCGCCTTTCCGTATTATGGCTCCGCCATCAAGCGGCAGACCCGTTTCATCCTCGACAAGCTGTCGAAGATCTTCGAGGCGGCCGGCACATCCCTCGACCATGCGGTGAAGGCCCACGTGTTCCACGCCGATCTCAGCAATTTCGATGCATTCGACGAGGCGTGGCGCGATTACTTCCCGAAACAGCCGCCGTGCCGTGCCACGGTCGCCATAGCCGGAAATCTGGTGCCGGGCTGTCTGGTCCAGGTCGACCTGATCGCCACCCTTCCCTCGATGCCGGCAAAGGTCCTTTCATCGAGCGCGCCGCGGGCGCCCGTCAACTATTCCGAGATCATGGAGGTCGGAGATCTCGTCTTCGCGTCCGGATTGATGGCCAGCGACTACAAGACCGGCGTTCCGGCCGAAGCGAGGATCGACCCGGCGTTTCCCTATTATGGTTCCGATATCAAGCGGCAGACCCGCTACATCCTGAAGAATTTCGCTACCACCTTCGCGGCCGCTGGCACCACGATGGAGCACGTGGTCAAGGCCCATGTCTATTTGAAGGACTTGCGCCACTTCAACGGATTTGACGAGGTATGGAAGGAGTTCTTCCCGTCACCGCCACCACGCACCACGGTCGGGGTGCCCGACCTCCTGGTGCGCGACGCGCTCGTCGAGATCGATCTCATCGCGGCGAAGCCTTCCGCCATCCGGCAGGTCGTCAGCGTGCCGGATATCCCCAAGCCGCTCGCGAACTACGCGCCGGCCATTCGCGTGGGCAATCTCGTTTTCGCCGCCGGCGCGCTCGCCACCGATTTCAAGACCGGCATTCCCCCGGAGGCGCGCACCGATCCCGCCTTCCCGTTCTACGGCTCCGACATCAAGCGCCAGACCCGCTACATTCTCGACAACCTTGTCCGGACCTTCCGGGCCGCGGGCACGTCGATCGACCGTGTCGTCAAGGCCCAGGTGTTCATCACCGACCTTGCCGACTTCAACGGCTTCGATGAAATCTGGGGCGAGTATTTCAAGACGCCGCCGCCCTGCACCGTCGCGCGGACGACGGGCCTGCTGATCAAGGACAGCTTGATCGAGATCGACCTGATCGCGGCGATGCCGTAGCGGGCGCGTCACGCGGGGACGCGCGCGGCACACGAAATTCAGCGAACGGCCCTCACCGCCTTGACGCCGTCCTTGTCGACGCGCGGCCGCGGCCTGCCGCCGTCGGCGAGAGCCACGATGACGACGACCTCGTCCGGCCGCGGGGCGCCCGGTACCGTCACCGTGATCGTATCGATGTGGTCGAATACCCAGACGTCGTCCTTGTCGGACAGCGGCACGTCGATGGCGGTGCCGGCGGGCGCAACCTTCACGTTCGATGGGATGATCGCCTTCCCGCCTCCGATCGCGGCGCGCATCGGCTTGCCCATGCGCGGATGAAGGAGCGCAGCCGCATGTTCGATCTCGCCGGCCAAGCCGACGATCGCGGCCTTGCCGTAGACCAGCGCAGGGTTCGGCAATACCCCCAAGGCCTTTTGCACCAGCATTTCCCCGAGGTCGGCTCCCATGGCGACAAGATCGGAAAGATCGTCCGCCGTTTTTCCGGCGAGCGGATTGCCGATCACCGCGCAGGCCGCCGCCCGTGTAACCGGCCGCACCGCTGGCAGTCCGCCCTCGCTGTGAATCGTGTCGCTGATAACGAGCATCCTGCGGATGTTCATGGCTACCTCCCGGTCAGGCGGTGAAAGTTGGCCGACAAGGCAAGCTCCGCCTGCTCCGCCGGCAGCGCGCGGCGCACGAAGTTGACCGGATCGGGCTCTCCGAGCGGAAACGGAGCATCGCTGCCGAGGAGGAGGTTCTCGGCGGGGACGAGAGCGGTCGCAAGGCGAAGATACTCGGGCTCGAAGCAGACCGTGTCGAAATACAGCGCTCGGAGATAGTCTCCGACCTTGCGAGGCAACGTGTGCGAGAGCGTGGCGTTGGTGTCGACCTCGCGCTGCATGCGATTGCGCAGCATCAGGCTGAAGGCGCCGGTATGCGCGCAGACGAATTTCACGCTGCCGTAGCGGTCGAGGAAGTTGCTGCAGATCATGCGAAAGATATTGATGGTGGAGTCGAACAGATAGCCTGCGACCACCGTGAGCTCATAGTCCCGGGTGCGGTCCTTGCCGGGCGGATCGGCGGGGTGCAGGAACAGCGGCACGTCGAGCTCTTTTGCCGCTTCGAAGATCGGGTGGAATTTCTCGTCCGGCAGGTAGCTTCCGCGCACGTTGGAGGCGGCGTGTCCTCCGATGAAGGCAAAATCCTTGACGCACCGGCGAAGCTCGGCGGCGGCGGCCACCGGATCCTGCATGGGCAGGAACGCCCAGGCCGCAAAGCGTTCGGGGCTCGCGGCGACGAGCTCGGCGAAACCGTCGTTGCACAGCCGCGCCGCCTCGACCGAAAGCCTGGGATCGAGATGATAATTGACCAGCGGCGTGGCGAGCGACACCACGGTGCGGTCGATGCCGAGCGCATCCATGCGCGCGATCTGCCGGGCCGGATCGAAGAAAGTCCGATTGAGCCCGAAATGCATGCCGCGCACGTTTATATCGACGCGGTCACCGTCCTCGGCAGTCATGGCGGTATCGAATTCCCCATGCGCCAGTACGTAGCGGAACACCGCGTCCGGAATGAAATGGCAGTGAACGTCCGTGACCATTGTCAGAGTCCCAGATAGGCGACTTTCAGCCGCTCGTCCTTGAGCAAGTCCTGGCCCGGCCCCTGCATGACGATCCGGCCGTTTTCGAGCACATAGGCACGATCGGCGATCTGCAGGACGTGGTGCACGCTCTGCTCGACGATCAGGATCGTGTGCTGCTGATCGCGCAGGTTCCGGATCACCTGGAACAAGAGGCTGACATACATCGGGGCCAGGCCCTCGGTGGGTTCGTCGAGCAGGAGTACCCGCGGCTTGGTCATCAGCGCCCGGCCGATGGCGAGCATCTGCTGCTCACCGCCGCTGAGCGACCCGGCGACCTGGGCGCGGCGTTCGGCGAGCACCGGCAGAAGCGCATAGACCTGCTCGATCGTCTCCTTCCGCAGCGGCCGCGCCGCGGGCGAATAGGCCCCGATCTCGAGGTTCTCGAGCACGGTCATGTACGGAAACAGCCGCCGCCGCTCCGGTACCAGGACCAGGCCACGCAAGACGCGTTCATAGGCCGGCAGGGCATCGATCCGCTCATCATCAAGCGAGATCGCGCCGGTACACCTCGTCCGCAGGCCGGCGAGCGAGAACATCAGCGTGGTTTTTCCGGCCGCATTCGCCCCGACGAGCGCGACGATCTGCCCGGCGCCGACTTCCAGATCGATGCCATGCAGAACCTGCACCGGACCGTAAAAGGCATCGAGCTTCTCGACGTTAAGCAAGGGTCATCTCCTCGCCGAGATAAGCCTTGATCACGGCAGGATCCTTGGCGAGCTTCCCCGGTGCGCCGTCGGCGATGATCTCGCCACGGTGAAGCACCATGATGCGCGGCGCCGTGGTCATGATGGCGTAGAGCACATGCTCGACCCAGATCACCGTGATTCCGCGCGCTGACAGACCGGCGACCAGGCCCGTCATGCCCTTGACCTCGCCCGGGCTCAGTCCGGCCATGATCTCGTCGAACAGGACGAGACGCGGCCGCAGCGCAAGGGCGCGCGCAACTTCGAGGCGCTTGAGCAGGCCGACCGTCAGGACGCTGACCTGCGCTTCGGCGTAGGCGGCAAGCCCGACCTCGGCCAGAACCGCCTGCGCGCTCGCGCGCGCCGCCTTCACCGTCCCGTCGTGCTGCAGGGCGCTCAAGGCGACGTTCTCGATCACCGAAAGATGGCGGTAGGGTTTCGGGATCTGGAACGTGCGCGCGACCCCCGCACGTGCCGCATGATAGGGCTTCCAGCCGGCGACCGAGCGGCCGTTGAACACGATCTCGCCCGAGGTCGGCGCCAGCGCGCCGGCGATCAGATTGTAGAGCGTGCTCTTGCCGGCGCCGTTCGGCCCGATCAGGCCCAGCAGTTCGCCTTCGCGGACCGAAAAACTCACGCCGGCGACGGCCCGCAACGCGCCGAACGCACGGGTGAGATCGCGGACTTCGAGCAGCGCACTCATGGCGCGCCTTTGCCCCGGCGGCCCGTCAGCCGCGCCAGCGCCGCGGCGATTCCGCCCGGGAAATAGAGCATCACGACCACCAGCACGGCACCGTAGATCGCAAGGTGCAGGCCGGCGGCGCTGCCGCCAAAATAGGACCGCAGCATCTCCGAGATCGGCGTGATCACGAACGCGCCCAGCACCGGGCCGATCGCGGTGCCGATGCCGCCGAGCGCGGGCAGCAGCGCGAACTGGAATGACAGCTCCGGCGAGAACACATGGTTGGGATCGAGAAAAAGAAAATACTGCGCAAACAACGAACCGCCGAGCGCGGTGAGCAAGGCGCTCAGGCACATCGCACCGGTGCGCGCCAGCAGCGGGTTGACGCCGGCGGCGCTCGCTGCGTCCTCGTCGTCCCTGACCGCGAACAGCTGCAGGCCGTAGCGCGAGCCCTCGAGCACTTTGGTAATGGCGTAGACGGTGATGAGGTACGCCAGGAACAAGGCCGCATAGGTTGTCTTCGACGCGAACACCATGTGCGCGACGCTCGGCGTCGGCAGGATGGCAAGACCTTCGGCGCCGCCGGTCAAAGCTGCCCAGTTGAGCGCGCCGATGCGAAACACCTCGGCAACGGCGAGCGTCGAGAGGATGAAGAACGGTCCGCGCAGCCGCGCACAGATCAGCGTCAGCACGCCCCCCACGGCAGCCGCGAGCAGTCCGCCAAGCCACATGCCGGCCCACGGCGTGAGCTCGTAATTGACCAGCAGGATCGTCGACGTGTAGGCCCCGACGCCGAAGAACGCGGCATGTCCGAACGAGATCAGGCCGCCATAGCCGCCGGCGATGTTCCACGCCAGGGCGAGGCCAGCCCACAGGAAGGTCTGGATCAGCACGTCCTGGAGGTTCTGCGACAATCCGAGGGCAACCAGCACGACGCACAGCAGCGCCATGACGAGCTCGAACACCGAGAGCGTGCCGCGCTCGGGCATCAGCCGCCATCGGCCCGGCGATCGTTCGGCAGCGATGGGCACTCCGTCCATTTGCGTCCTAGTCGTTGATGCCGATGGTGGCCTCGCCCTTGCGGCCGAGCAGTCCCGCCGGCCGGAAGACCATGACCAGCAGGAACAGGATGAAGAAGAACATCTGCCCATAGGCCGGCGCGACGTAATAGCTGCTGAGCGACTGCACGATGCCGATGCAGATTCCTCCGATCAGCGCGCCCTCGACGCTGCCCATGCCGCCGAGCACAACGATGACGAAGGCGATCAGGACGAAATTGAGCCCTACGGTCGGGAAAACCGAAAACAGCGGCATCATCATGCAGGCGGCAAGACCGACTAGCGCCGAGCCTCCGGCAAATGTGATGAGGAAAATGCGCGGGACCGGGATGCCCATCAGCATCGCGGCTTCGCCGTCCTGCACGGTCGCGCGGATGGCCTTGCCCAGATAGGTTGCTTGCAGCATGAAGCGGAGTGCAATCGTGCAGGCGACTGCGGCGGCAAATCCGATCAGCAATTCGGGCTTGGCGTAGAACGGACCGATCGTGAAGGATCGGCCGCCCAGCAGGGGCGGCACATCGAACAGGTCCGCCGAGAACAGCATCAAGGCGACGTTCTGCATCAGGATCGCAAGCCCCATCGTGGCGAAGACCACCACGAGATGAGGCTTGTCGAGCCCCGGACTGATGACCAGCCGGTAGATCAGGCCCCCGAACAGGAACATGGCGGGCACGATGGCGACGACCGCGATGTACGGGTTGAGGCCGAGATAGCGGGTCATGGCCCAGGCGCCGTACATCGCGATCATCAGGAACTCGCCGTGGGCAAAGTTCACGATGCGCAGGACGCCGAAGATGAGCGTCAGGCCCATGCTCATCAGCGCGTAGATGCTGCCGATGAGCAAGCCGGAAAAAATGAGCTGGCCGACGGTCGTCATCGTGCGCAACGGGAAGACGTCACGCGTCGCATGCGTTGCGGTGTGGACGCGGGTGGATGGCCCGCACCGCCTTTCTCACGTCACCGCTGGCTCCAGGACGGCATCGGCACCATCACCATGTCGTGCGTGGCGAGATTGATCGGGAACACCTGGTTGTTGCCGGACTTCTGCCATTGCCAGACGCCGATCGAGGCGCGCAGGTTCTGCCCCGCATCCTTCGGGTCCGTGGGCCAGTCGTTGTTGGTGAATTTGATGCCGCTGCCGTTGGCGAGCGCGCCGGGCGGCAGGTCGAGCTTGAGCGCGATCTCGCGCAGTTCGGCAGGCTCGATGGCCTTTGCCTTGGGCAGGACCTCGGTGAACAGGGCCCAGGTGGCCGAGAAGCTCGAGGACGCGTGGCCCGCCGGCGGGCGCTTCATCTTGTCGTCGTAGCGCTTGAAGAATTCGTCCGCGATCTTGACCGTCTCCGGCAGCAGCGCCTTCGGGTTCACCTTGGCGGCAAAATCCGACACGAATATCCCGTTCACCATGTCGCCGATGGAGTTGCGCAGATCGGGATTGGAATAGCCGGCACTGACTCCGACCAGCGCTCCGACGTTGAAGTCGAGCTCCTTGGCCTTGCGCTGAAACAGTATGGCGTCGTTGGGGAACGAAATTGCGAGCAGAACGTCCGGCTTTACATCCTTGAGTTTCTGCACGATCGGCGTCATGTCGGTCAGGGTCTGATCGTAGCCTTCGTCATAGATGAGCTTGAGCCCTTTCTGTTGCGCATAGGCTCGCACGCCGTCGCCGACCGACTTGCCGAAGGCGCGGTTCTCCCACAGCAGCGCGACCCGCAGGTCGCCGGGCGATTTGCCGAGTTTGCCGGCGAACTGCTCGATCACGATGTCGACAGCCGCCTGGCTATACCGATACGCCGCCGGGCCGACCTGGAATGTATACTTGAAGCCGCGTTTGGTGATGATGTCGGCGGCGCCCGCGGTTTCCCAGTGGAAGACGCCATGGCGCTCGGCGGTCTGGCTGACGGGAATCGCGAGTTGCGATACCCCCGAGCCGAGGGTGATCTTCACGCCCTCCTTGGTGATGAGCCGCTCCGTCTCGCTGACCGCGGCGGTCGGCGTCGGGATATCGGCGAGCATGAGGTCGACCTTGCGGCCGTTCACTCCGCCCCGCTCGTTGATCAGATCGCGCGCGATCTGCATCGCCGTGAAATTCTCGATGCCATTCTTGGTCGCTGGGCCGGTCATCGGCTGCAGGACACCGATCCGGATCGGCTCCTGGGCGCCGGCAGTTGCAAGGCTCGCGAGCAACGCAAGGCCCGCTGCGGCCAGGGTCGACAGTTTGAACGCAGTTTGCATGGTCATCTCCGTTGAGGTCGGCCCGACGCCAGTGTGAATGGTAACACCGCGCGTGGCATGCGGCCATTGCAGACCTATACGGAGCGTACGAACACCGTATATCCGAAAGCGTGCAGCTGCGCCGACCCAGATCCGGACCTTTGTTGTCGTACTCAAGACGGGCAGACAAAGGGAGACGCAGCGAATGCCCCGTTTCGCGTGCAACCCGCAATAGTCCAAAATAATGTGCACCAACAACCACTTGCTATTTGGCCCCTGAGTGCAGTGCGGACTCAACGGCATCTCAAGCCTTCACCTTGTCGATGCATTCGGAGAGGCGTTTACAATTCCATGACGCTTATCTCCAATCCTCAAAGAACATGATCTCCTGGGGCGCCGTCGCGTCTGATCGGTCTTGGCGGGGTGGCCAAAGAGGGCCATGCTGATACCCGGAAGGCCGTTTATCCCGGCAACACCTTAAAGTGCAGGCCCGTTCAGGGCCGCCTAAGGGACGATTGCCGGACAGGTTCGCCGATGAATAGTCCGATCACGAGCTTCGTCCGCGCAGGCAGCCTCGAGGAGCTGAAGGCCAAGGGGCGGCTCCTCGTGCGCGGCGCGCATCGTCCGATCCTCGTAATTCACGACCACGGGCGCGTCTTCGCGCTCGACAATCGCTGTCCACACATGGGGTTTCCGCTCGACCGCGGCAGCGTCGAGGATGGCATCCTGACCTGCCACTGGCACCACGCTCGCTTCGATCTCGCAAGCGGCTGCACCTTCGATCTGTGGGCCGACGACGTGCCGACCTGTCCCGTCGAAGTGCGCGACCTGCAAGTATGGGTGAAGCCCACGTTCGGCTATGCCGATCCGACGGCGCATTGGCGCCGACGGCTCCACGATGGACTTGCCCACGACCTCGGTCTTGTCATCGCCAAGGCGGTGCAGGGCCAGCTTGCCACCGGCGTGCCGCCGGCGGACGCCGTCCGCCAGATCGTGTTGTTCGGCGCGCGCAACCGTGACGGCTGGGGCGTGGGTCTGACCATTCTTACCGCGCTCGCAAACCTTCTACCCATGCTGCCGGAGGAGGAGACCTATCTTGCGCTGTTCCACGGCGCCCGCCGGGTAGCGGCTGACTGCGACGGACAAGCTCCGCGTCAAGAGCGTGCGCCCCTCGCGAGTCGTCCCGATCTTGCCGCCATCAGCCGGTGGCTGCGGCGCTGGACGGCCGTACGCCATCGAGAGGCGGCCGAGCGCACCGTGCTCACGGCCATCGCGAGCGGGGCTGCGCCGGCCGAGCTCGCCAATCTCTTGCTTACGGCTGAGACGGATCGCGCCTTCGCCGATACCGGGCACTCACTCGACTTCATCAATAAGGCGTTCGAGTGTCTTGACCTGATCGGCTGGGAACACGCTCCTGCCGTGTTGCCCACCGTGGTCGGTCAGATGGTTGCCGCGCGCGGCGCCGAGGAATCGACCGCTTGGCGTCAGCCGGCGGATCTCATCGCCCTGTGCCAGGCGACAGCAACAGAGCTGCCGGGCCTGTTCGCGGCCGGCCGAGGCGGGGAGCGCTGGTCGGATCATGCGGCGCTCGCCCGCACGCTCCTCGGCGATGACCCGGCTGCGATCATGGATGCTCTCAAAGCGGCAGTACGAGCCGGGGCGGCTCCCAGCGACCTTGGCCGTTCCCTTGTCTACGCGGCTGCTCTCAGGGTGGCTCACTTCGGCAGCGCCAACGAGCACTCGGACTGGGAGACCGCCCACCACGTTTTCACCTATGCCAATGCCGTTCATCAGATGGTAAAGCGGATCGGCGTCGTCGACTCGGACGGCTGCGCCGCGGCCGCACGCAGCATCGTGCACGGCTCCATGGCACTCTACCTTGCCCGCTATCTGAATGTGCCGCCCGCCCGCATCCCCGGCGACGGCGACCTGCTCGACGATCTGCCCACCGATCTCGATGCGCTCCGAGCCGCTTTGCTCGACGCGTTCGACCGGCAGCGGCAGGTCGACCTCGCGGCGCGTCTGGTGGCACGCCATCTCACGCTCGGCCACCCGCCGCGGGCGCTTATCGCGACGCTGGGACAGGTGCTGTTGCGCGAGGACGCGGGTTTTCACGCCTATCAGATGCTGGAGGCCGGCGTGCGCCAGTTCGAGGAGTGGGGCGGTACCGCCGAGGGCCGCCACATCCTGATCGCGGTGGCCCGCTATCTTGCCGCCCATTCGCCCACCGAGCGTGCCGGATTACAGACCGCCGATATCGCCCGGCGGCTCATGCGGGGCGGGGAGCTTCATCAGGAAGCGAGCGCCAGTGACCTTGCCGTTAGCGATCGATAGCGCTGCGACGAGAGCGCGCCATGACGAAGGCACCCTTGTGAGACGACTTGCGGGATCATTCGTGCTACTCGGTAAACCTTTGATTTAACGGATGTAATCGCCATTATTTAGTAGACGCTCCGCCGGTCTGCCGCGCGGATTTGTTCTCCCGCTAGGCCTCGCGCGTGCCGGTCGCGCGAGTCTCGGTCGTCGGCAAATGATGTGGGGGTTCCGAAAGCAGCTACACCCGCTCTATCCCCGCCTTGGCGATGAGATCGCGATAACGCGGGACCTCATCGGCGATGCGGCGGCGCATGGCGTCCGGGCCTTTGCCGATCACCTCGAAGCCGAGTGTGCGCAGCTTCTCGTGGAATTCCGGCTGCCTCAGGCTGTCCATCGATACCGCGGCCAGGCGATCGACGATCTCCGGCGGCGTGCCGGCGGGCGCCAGCATGCCATGGAACGTCTCGGACACGAAGCCGGCAAAGCCCAGCTCCAGCATGGTCGGCACCTCGGGCATGTCGTACCAGCGTTCCGCCCCGGTGACGGCGAGTGCGCGCACGGCCCCGTTCATGATGCTCGGATGGGCGCCCGGCAGCGAGGCGCACATCAGCGGCACGGTGCCGCTCAGTACGCTCTGCATGGCGGGACCTGCCCCCTGATACGGAATGTGCGTGACGTTGATGCCGGCCGCGATCTTCAACAGCTCGCCCGCCAGATGCGGCGTGGTTCCGATGCCGGCGCTCGCGTAGCTCAGCTCGTCGGGCTTGGCCTTCGCGCGCGCCACCAGTTCCTTGATCGATGTGATCCCGGAGGCGGGCGTCGCGATGAACACGTTGGGCGACGTGTCCAGCTCGGTGATCGGGGCGAAGTCCTTGACCGGGTCGTACGGCACCTGCTTGTAAAGCCCCGGATTGACCACGAAGGCGCTGGACGTCACCAGCAGCGTGTAGCCATCCGGAGCGGCGCGCGCGACCGCGGCGGTGCCGAGGTTGCTGCCCGCGCCGGCGCGGTTCTCCACGAAGAACGTCTGGCCGAGCGCCTCGGCCAGCTTCCCGCTCATGAGCCGGGCCGTCAGATCGCTGGGGCCGCCCGCCGCGAACGGCACCACGATCCGTACCGGACGATCGGGATATGCGGCGGCCGCAGTGGAGCGGCCGAACGCGCTCACGCCGGCTGCGCCGATCGCGAGCGCGCCGGTCGCCCGCAGCGCGGCACGGCGTGTAGGCCAACGACTATCAGCCACGATCGTCTCCCCTTTGTACGCCGCCGTTCAGCGGTGGGCTCTATCCGGCTCGCAAGGGCAGCGTGACCGGCATGCCGGTTCGCATCGAGTGTTCGATCGCCAACGTCGCCTCCAGCGTGGCGCGCGCGTCGTGCGGCGTCGCCAGCATGCAGGGGCGGCCGGTCGCGAGGTGGTCCAGCCAGGCCCGCGTTTCGTTCGCTATCGGTCCCCAGAATTCTCCCAGCGCCCAGTCGCCCGGCGTCCCGCTCTGCAGGAACACCATGTTGACGACATGGTCGGGCAGGTAGACGTGTGGCACGCCGGTCTCGCTGTACATCAATTGGTCGGTGTGATCGTCGTCCAGGATCATGACGCCGCCGGTGCCGAGCACCTCGACCCTGGCGGCATGTCCGAGCGCGGGGTATTTTTCAGGAAGCGCATAGCTGACGCCGAGGTTGACGACCGCGCCGTCGTCATAGGTCAGCACCGAATAGCTCACGTCCGGCACGTCGTAGCCGGCTTCTTTCAGCACCCCGGTCTGGCCGCGCGCATAGAGCTCGACCAGCTTGCGGCCCTCGAACAGCCAGTTCATCAAGTCGACATAGTAGGTCAGCGCATCGACCACCGGCGTGGCGTGCGGATTGCGGCTGAGCATCGCCAGCGCCTGCGAGCGCGAATTGAACACCCGCGCCGCGCCCCCGGTGAGCGTGCCGACGCGACCTTTCAGGACCTGCTCCTTGGCAATCTGGTAGCGTTCTTTGTAGCGCCGGCTGTAGCCGACGCGCAGATCGCCGCCGAAGCGCTTGAGCGCGTCCAACACCTGGTCGGCCTCGCGCACGGTGAGTGCGATGGGCTTTTCGACCAGCACCGGCTTGCCGCGCTCGATCGCGGCCAGCATGGGAGCGAGGTGCTCGCCCTCGCTGGTCGAGACGATCACGGCGGTCACCTCCGGATCCTCGATAACCGCCAGATTGTCGTCGCCGTGTGAGCGGCCGCTGACCAACGTCGCAAGCTTCTCCGCATTGGCGGAGTCCAGATCTGAAACCGCGATGCTGGTGACGGCCGAGTGGCCGGCGGCGAGGCGCGCGCGCAACGCACCGATGCGGCCGGACCCGATGATGCCGAGCCCGATCCCGCGCGCCCGTACAGTCTTTGACACTTGCGTCATTTGACCAGGGCAGGCATCGGCGCGGCGGCGCCGTTGGGAATACCCACCCGTCCAACGGCGATCACGGCCGACACCATCACGTAGAAGCCGGTGACGGCGGCGAGATCCAGCACTTGCTGATCTCCCAGAATTTGCTTCGCCCGCGCAAAGGTCTCGTCCGAAAGCTGCCTTTTGTGCAGAAGCTCGGTGACAAAGTCGTACACGACGGCTTCGTCCGGCTGCAACGTCGACGGGCGCTTGCCGTCGCGGATGTCGCTGATGATGGCCTCCGACAGGCCGGCCTTGCGCGCCAGCGGCGTGCGAGTCTGGGCACTCATGTTCCGGATCGGACAGAGGCTCAATATTGCTCCGGACAGGCCGAGGCCGACTATCGCCCGGCGGGTTAGGTAACCGATGAAGTTGCGAGGAGATGATTGCATGATCATGCTTGACCAGTCGCCCCTGTGAGGGGTGATCGCTCCTGCCGTTTCTCAACAGTTCGATCTCGACCACATCATAGCGGTTATGGCACGGGACACCGCAAAATTCCGCCCCACTGCCTTGGCCGCGCTGGCGAA
This sequence comes from uncultured Alphaproteobacteria bacterium, assembly GCA_963739385.1. GTDB lineage: Bacteria > Pseudomonadota > Alphaproteobacteria > Rhizobiales > Xanthobacteraceae > VAZQ01. The sequence goes on along the minus strand of CAVUAI010000028.1, from coordinate 87,925 downwards.
AAGGGTCATCCTGACGCGATCCTTCCATTGCTCCCATGGCGGGCGGTCGATAACGTTTGCTGCGAGAGGGTACAATCGGTTGAAATCGCATGAGGCGCGAGCGAGTCTGGACGGTTTGCTGCGAATCAGGGCTCCTTCGCCGCATCGCGTGCGAACTCGCATGCTCGCGTGGAATTGCCTGGAAACTGGGAATCGGCTCCACTCCCTGCGCTGCGAGCCCAAGCGCGAGCTGGCGGCGGGCATCGTTTCCCTGAACGCGCCTGGACCATTCCGAGAGGAACATTGATGCGCAAGATCCTGATCATGGGCCTCCCAGGAGCGGGCAAGACCACGCTGGCTCACGGCGCTCGCGCCGCTGATCAACGCGGTCGTGTTCAACGCCGACGCCGTGCGTGCGAATCTTTCCCGTGATCTCGGCTTCAGCCACGCCGACCGGATCGAGCATGCGCGCCGCATGGGGTGGATGTGCGATCGGGTCGTCGAGGCGGGCGGCACGGTCATCGCGGATTTCATTTGCCCGACCCAAGAGACGCGCGCTGCTTTCGGCGACGCCTTCACGATCTGGCTCGACCGTATCCCTGCAGGCCGCTTCGAGGACACCAACCGGATGTTCGTCGCGCCCGAACGCGTCGACCTTCGCGTCGGCGCCGAAGGCACCCCGCAATACTGGGCCGAGCAGGCGCTGGCCCGGCTGCGTCCGGCATTCGATCCGCAGAAGCCGACGGCGTTGTTCCTCGGACGCTATCAGCCGTTCCACCCCGGGCATCAGCGCCTGATCGAGGAGGGTCTGCGTCGCGTCGGCCAGGTCTGCATCGCCGTGCGCGATACGCACGGGATCGACGAGAAAAATCCGTTGCCGTTCTTTGCCGTCAAACAGCGCATCGAGGCCGCGCTGTCGGCCCATGCCGGCCGCTTCGTGGTGGTTCCGCTGCCCAACATCACCAACGTGTTCTACGGCCGCGATGTGGGCTACACGGTCGAGCGCATCGTTCTCGACGAGACGACCGAAGCGATCTCCGCCACCCAGGTACGCCGGCTGAGCACCGCGCCATAATCGGTGTGCTGATGTAGACGCCTCTCGGAGCTGTCCGTCGTAGGCGCCGCGATTCCCGCCTGCCCCGTCACTGCTCGAGGGTCGGCATGATCTCGATCCCGCCGAATACGACCACCTGCTTTCCGTCCCCTTTGTAGGTCGCCGCGCCGTCGCTGTTGAGCAGCTGTATATAGGTGACAAGCCATCCGTTGCTGCTGCGCATCTGCAGCCACGGTTTGTACCAATGGTCGGAGCGAGCGATCACGCCGGACTTGCGAATGGCTCCCGTCGATGACACGACGGTTCCGCGGGTCAGGTCGTATGTACTGGTTCCGGTCGTCACGTTGAGGGCGTCGAACGCCTGCAATCCTATCTTCGTGTTGGGCGCGGCCCGAATCCAGACGCCGACCTGGAATATCACGCGCCCGGCCAAGCCCCTTGCCTGGATGCCGAGGCGATGCAGGCCGTCGGTCGGGACTGGCACAAGCTCGAGCGCGGGATGATACTTGACGATGGACTTGTGCGGGCCGGCGCTGGCATTGAGGCCTTCGATGCCTTCCCACTGCAGGAGATATTCGCCGTCCCAATTGTCGGCGAAGGCCTCCTCGCGGACGAAGCGCGGCAATTGTTGCATGCCGGTGGCTTCGGTCACCGCGACGGATCTCGGGACGAGGGAGACCGGGGCCTCCGCTGGGGGGGTAGCACTCTCGAGCAACAGCAGCGTCGCCAGGAAAAAGACCAGAATCACCGTTGATGCGATCGCGATCAGCGGAATGGGCTTGAACATGCCTCCGGGCGGAAGCCTCAGAAGCCTCGCGGATCGACGCATGATAGGCCCTGCTGGTCTATCCGAATACTCTGCCGTATGAGGGTCTTAGCTCCAGGTGTGGCCCCACCGGACATTAACATCGCTTACGACTTCGGGGAAGTAGACCACCAAACTGTGACAACAATAGTCATGATTGGTGGTGAATCGGGGAAGGGCCCCCGGTCGACTGACAACCTTCGTGTGGGCAGTGAATGTCGCACCCGCGCCATGGCCCACGAAGCGGATTGTGTCGCGTCAGCGTTTCCGCCGGCTGCGCGCACAGGTTTCCCTCGATCACGGTGAGGTGCAGGGTCTCGACCGCAATCGGGCAATGGCCGGTCGAACCTATTTGTCCGGCGGCCGCCCGGGCGCAAATCCACCGCGCCGTCCCTCGGTGCGGCCGGCGACGAGGTAGTGGTGGTAGCCGCTCTGAAAGGTACCCGCCGACACCGCGCTGGCGACATCGGAATTGAGCCGCAAGTACTGAGCCTCGTCCCAATCGTTCGGCACAAAGCCGCCCTGGCGGCGTTCGGCGCGACCGGCCGCCTCGTAGTGTTCGCGGCCTGACTTGAAGTCCTTGCGGGCGATGGCCGCCGCCACATCTGCGTTGACGGCAAGATAGAGCGCCTCATTCCAGGTGGGCGCGGAAGCGGCACGTGGTGCGCTCGGTGCAGAGGGGGGTACCGACGCGTTCGGTGCAGGGGCGGGAACCGGTGTGCTCGTAGCAACGCCCGGATCCGATGCGTGGTCCGGCCCCGGGTCTGAGCGATAATCGAGAACGAGCAAAGTCGCCCAGAAGGACGCAACAACCACCGCGAGCCCGACCAAAGCCCCGCGAATCGTCACCTGCATCCTGGCGACCCTCCCGTGGATTCGCCCGCCTGCGGCCGTGTGGCCTCAAGGTCAAGCGTCCAGTGTATAAGACGGCAAGCGGCCACTTCGCTAGGTATGGCGCCAGATTTTGCTCTCTCGCCTGCATTCAAGGTTTATTCGGCGGATGCGTTGGTCTATCCACGCCATTGCAACGGTCCCGGCGCGAGATTCATGTCCAACCATTCCCTGACCCTCCCCGACTTTGCGCGGCTCTTGGGCCATCCGGAGCAGGCACTGCCGTCGGCCTGCCGCGATACGATTGTAACGAACAACTGGCAGTATGGCTGGATCGAAGGGGAGGCGCTCGACGAACTGGTCGCCGGCCTGCTCGATCGCATCCGGCGCAGGGATTTTTCGATCGCCATCCCCGGTGACAAGACTCGCTGGGTCAAGGGGTGGGGCGAGAATCTGGACGAGTTCGTCGCCAGCAAGGGCGATCTCAGCGCCTTGGCGCCCAAATACGTCCGGGCGGACCTGCCGGTGAGACTGTTTCGGCGCTTCGCCCAGACCGCCGAGCCGCAATTCGAGCTCAATTGGCGTCGGGTCTACCAGCAGTACCTGTTCTCGACCTATCTTGCCGACTGCGAGCGGATCTACGAGTTCGGGTGTGGTTCCGGCGGCCATGTCAGCGTGCTCGCGCAGATGTTTCCGAAGAAGAAAATTGTCGGCCTCGACTGGGCAGAGCCGTCCTGCGAGATCGTCAACAACATGCACCGCCTGCATGGCTGGAACACGGAAGGCCGCCTGTTCGATTTCTACAAACCCGATTACGCCATCGATATTCCCGCCGACAGCGTGGTCATGACGTTTGCCGCGCTGGAACAGATTTCCGATTCCTTTGGAGCGTTCCTCGATTTTCTGCTCGCCAAGCGTCCGAAGCTGTGCGTCTTCGTGGAGCCGATCCGCGAATGGTACGACGGCGCCAACTTCATCGATCATCTCGCCATTCGCGGACACGACATTCGAAATTTTCTCAAGGGATTGCCCGGCGCTGCATCGGCTGTAGGAAAAGGCCAGGATCAGTGCGCCCTCGAACAGGTGCCCCCGCGCGAAATCGCTATCGGCGCCGAAAGCCCGGCCCAGTTCACCTATTTCGAGTTCTGAGCGGCAGATAAGGGGTAACCGCGGCGGATATAAGCCGGCGTGGAATGCGCGAGCCCCGCCATCGCCGTCGGCCCGCTCGTTGTCAGTCGAGCTCGAAGGCGTCCTTGTAGTCGCGCTTGAGCGACGGGTCCTGATCCCCCTTGACCATGTACAGATTGCCGACTGCGAGCGAGTTCGAGCTCGGTCCCCATGAAGCAGCGAAAGGCATCGTTCGGTGTATTCACGATGGGCTCGCCGCGAACATTGAAGCTGGTATTGACCAACACCGGACAGCCGGTCTTGGCCTTGAAGCCGGCAAGCACCGCATGGAAGCGCGGGTTGGTCTCGGCATGGACGGTCTGGATACGCGCCGAATAATCGACGTGGGTCACCGCAGGAATGTCGGAACGCGGCACATTGAGCTTTTCGATGCCGAACAGCGCCTGTTCTGCGGCGGTCATCGAGCGCTGCCGGCGCTTCACGACGTCGGCCACCAGGAGCATATACGGGCTGTCGCCGTCGAGATCGAACCAGTCGGCGACGTCGCTGCGCAGCACGGCGGGTGCAAAGGGGCGGAACGACTCGCGGTACTTGACCTTGAGGTTGAGTGCGGACTGCATGTCGCGCGAGCGTCCGTCCGCGATGATGGAGCGGTTGCCGAGCGCGCGCGGGCCGAATTCCATCCGACCCTGGAACCAACCCAGCGCCTTGCCGTCCGCCAGATCGTCCACCGTGCGCGCGATCAGCGCGCCGTCGTCCAGGCGCGCGAAACGTGCGCCAGCCGCTGCCAGGCGCCGGGCGCTCTCGTCGTCGTCGAAAGCCGGGCCGAGAAAGGCTCCGCTCATCCCGTCGAGCTTGTTGTCGATATCGCGCCTCCCGCCCTTGTAGATGTGATAGGCGGCGAGAGCGGCGCCGAGCGCCCCGCCGGCATCGCCGGCCGCCGGCTGGATCCAGATGCGCTTGAACTTGCCGTCGCGCAGGACCTTGCCGTTGGCGACGCAGTTGAGCGCCACGCCGCCGGCAAGACACAGGTTCTCCGCCCCGCTCTCGCTTGCAACCGAGCGAGTGAGGCGCAATACGACTTCCTCGGTGACCGCCTGGATCGATGCGGCAAGATCCATATGGCGCTGGGTCAGCAGCTCATCGGGTTTGCGCGGCGCACCGCCGAACAGACGATCGAACCTGTCGTTCGTCATGCGCAGGCCGGTGCAATAGTCAAAGTAGGACTGATCCAGCCAGAAGGTGCCGTCGGACTTGAGATCAATGATGTTGTCAAAAATCAGTTGTGCGAATTTCGGCTCGCCGTAAGGGGCAAGGCCCATCACCTTGTACTCTCCGGAATTCACCTTGAACCCGGTATAGTAGGTGAACGCGGAGTAGAGCAGGCCGAGCGAGTGCGGGAAGTGGAGTTCCTTGAGGATCGTGAGATCGTTGCCGCGGCCGACGCCGACGGACATCGTTGCCCATTCTCCCACCCCGTCCATGGTCAGAACAGCCGCTTCATCGAACGGCGAAGGGAAAAACGCGGAGGCGGCGTGACTCTGGTGATGCTCGGTAAAGAGAAGCTTGTTCTCCCAATCGTAGTCGCGCGAAAACTTTCTCAGCTCGTCGCGTAGCAGCTTCTTCTGGAACAGCTTTTCGCGCAGCCACAACGGAATCGCCATCCGGAACGACCGGAAGCCCGTGGGCGCGAAGGAAAGATACGTTTCCAGCAGCCGTTCGAATTTCAGGAACGGTTTGTCGTAGAACACGACGTAGTCGACACCGTCCATACGGACGCCCGCGGTGTCGAGGCAATAGGCAAGCGCGTGATGCGGGAACGCGGAATCATGCTTCTTGCGCGTGAACCGCTCCTCCTGCGCCGCCGCGATCACGCGGCCATCCTCGACCAGCGCGGCCGCGCTGTCGTGATAGAACGCCGAGAGTCCGAGAATGCGCATCCGCAACGGCCCTCGTTCAGAATATCGTGTAGATGAACGGCGCGATTGCGGAACCCTGCGTCAGCACGATCAGGCCGCCGAAGATCATCATCATGACGAGGGTCGGGATCAGCCAGTACTTCTTGCGAACCCGGAGAAACATCCAGAATTCTCGCAGAAACGACAACATGAGCACCTCAGAACTGCTGTTTCATCGAGTTGGGCGCCGGTCCGGGCGGCTCGCGGGGAATCCAGTAGCTTCTTGCCGCGGCGTCGCGTCGCAATCGCAGCGGATCCTTGCCGGTCGCGCGCATGAGGAGGCCGATCGGGGTCACGGTGGCGTAGAACAGAAGCATCAGCACAATGGGACTGACAACCTTGGACAGCAGCAGGCCCAGCTTGAGCCACCAGCGATTGAGGGGCCGCAACGGTGCCGTCCACAGCAAGGCCAGCGCCAAAAAAGCCGCGGCGATCGCGAGCGCCCACCACCGGATCGCGGACACCGGGGCGTGCAGGAGCGGAAGCAGGGCTACGATGCCGAAGCATGCCGCCATCACCAGTCCGAACGAGCGATCGGACGAGGCGCGAATCTCTTCCTGGCGAGTGAAGTCCTCATGCATGGAGCGTTCCCAGCCGGACTCTCAGCCAATCGTGTCGACAACCTGATTGCACGCCTGAGCTCTTGAACGTTGTGTGGATGGAGAGGCGGGCGCGGCGACACACTGTAGCATCTGCAGATCGTTGCCAACGTGCGTTGATCGACCTTTGCCGCGCAGACGGGCAGGACCATATCCAAGGGTCCAGCGACCGTCAACGCGAGCCCTCGTATCCCGCTGAATGCACGACACAAATCCTGAGCGTCGGGGGGCGGGCCGACAGGTTCCGCAGCGAGAATTGGACAGCCCCTAGCGGCACGAAGCCTCGGCCTGGACTTCAGTCCGACATAGCGCGCAGCTACAATGTCGATGTCCACTACGATCGGAAGGTTCGCGCGGTGAGGCGGGCCCCTGGTAAAAAGTTTGGGCGTGAAGTGCTGTGTGCAATCGCTGCTGAACTGAACGCGCGAAATTCTCAACCCTGAACCAATGCGCGCTGCGCCGGCTTGGCTTCTACTGCTCGCCCGAGCGAGCAGACATCAAAATGAAATGCTGCAGACCTCTCACTTTGTTTTGCCGGGCGTGAACATTTTGCCCGCCGGGGAAGATACTGCCACTTTCACCCCGGCTTGACCCGATGTTCTGCAGGATCGAGTTCGACAAGACCGATTTCAATTACCTCGACGTCGTTGCGCTTTTGCCGGCCCGAGAGATTGTTGGCGATGACAATCCGATACTTGCCGTCGATAGGTACCTCGATCCCGGTCCGGAACGTACCCTCACCGATCGCGGTAGTCACCGCCCATTGCTCGCTGCTGTCGAGAAGATCGAGCACGATACCGCCCTGCCGCACAGTTCCGGCGGCCGCCACGCGCGCTCCTTTTGGAAATCGATACTGTGCCGATTTGGCGCCGTAAGCCATGGCCGAGGCGGGCTTACCGGTGAGGCGCAGGCCTTTGCCCTCGTGCCGCGTTGGAGGGAAAACCGCCTCCCAAGCATCCGCCTCCAACGGCGCGATCTGAGCGATCTCGCGCTCGGGCGGCATCGACACGATGTTCGACAGGATCGAGATCGACGAGACCGATCTCAATTACCTCGACGTCGTTGCGCTTCTGCCAGGCCGAGAGATTGTTGGCGATGAGAATCCGGTAGGTGCCCTCGGCAGGAACCTCAACAACTTGTGGAATTTCCCAGGGGGATGGCGGCCTGTGTAGCAAATTGATCGCTTCGAATTGAGAAGTCCTAATGTAATCCCACCGCGCCTGACGGTTCCCCTGGCGGCGACCCGGGCTCCCCTTGGAAGCCGGTAAGCTGGAGACACGGCGGCGTAAGCTTGAGCGAAGGGCACGACCCCTCGGATAGTTACACGCCCGCCGGTTAAGCGGGCAGGTCTGGTGAGTGCCCAGTCCGTTCCTTTCAGCGGCGTAATCGAAAAACTGTTTGTTGCCGAGGGGAGGGGAATTGAGCCAGCGGGCCCCGGCTTACAGATGCAAGCTATGTTGTTCGTCGCAGCGCCGGCAGTTTGAGTGGGGTCGCGCAGGACGGCGGCGCGGGTCACGCTCGGCGCGACTTGCTTGAGCAGCTCCAGCCATTTGCCGCTCAGGCTGTACTCGAACTGAATAAAGCCGGTGGCGTTGCCGCCCGGCCGCGACATGCTCTCAACGAAGCCAGCACCGACCGGATCGGCGACGCTGGTAAACACGATCGGCAACGTGCGCGTCGCCTGTAATAATGGCGTGAGCGATGAGGCGCCCGAGACCAGGAGGACGTCGGGCGCGAGCGCGACCAGCTCCTGCGCGTATTTGCGGGTATCGGCGGCATTGCCCCGGCCCCAGCGATAGTCGATCCGCAGGTTGTGGCCCTCGCTCCAGCCCAGTTGCTGCAGCGCCTGCAGAAACCCCGCAACGTCGGGACGGTCGGGTGCGGTGCTGCCCAGGAGCACTCCGATGCGCCGCATCCGCTCGCCCTGCGCCCGCGCCGCGAGCGGCCATGTGGCCACCGCGCCGCCGAGCAGCGTGATGAACTCGCGCCGTCTCATGTCGAGCATGGGGGCTCCCTCCCAGGTGCCGCCGCCGATCCTACCAGCTAGGGACCCGCCAAGCGCAGGCGGCCTGACGCATCAGGAGCCTGCCGGCGAAGGGCGGTCCTCGGGGCAGACCGAGTTGTTCTGAATTGCAACGTTCGGCGGGTTACTTCACCACCAGCGGTCGCCGGCTGTGGAGCACGCCGTTCCGTGGCCTCGGGGGTCGTTCGTCCGCCGTTCGAGCCTTCGCCGCGGCGCTATGGACAGCAGGTCCCCGCGCGGATGAGCTATACTTGGCACAAAACCACTGAGGCACTCCCGGGAGGAACGCATGATCAACGGGATCATGGTGCTGGTGCTGGCGATCGTGGTGCTGGCGATAAGTCTGGGCGATTGTGATCTACGGCTCGACCTATTTCGGCCCACGGACGCATTAGGTCGGCGGCGACGGGGCTGTGGCCAGTCTAGCATGCCCAGGTCATCGGGCCGTCAGAGGTTACGCAGTGTCTTATACCAAGCCGCTGAGTGGCTGACTCTCTAGGGATTCTATGAGGTCGCACTTACGACCCGTGCTCTGGGCCCGTTCTCCCACGCGACCTCACAGAAACCTCAAGATTCCCGAATCGATCGCGGCATGATTCAAGATGGCAAACTGAGGGATTTGCCATGGGCCACGCTATTCCAGTGCGGACGGACTACACCGCCGGCCAAGTTCGCCGGATTGCCCAGCGAGCGAAAGATGCTGCGCAGGCGCGACGGCTGCTAGCGATTGCGGCTGTGCTCGACGGCGCCTCGCGGGAGGAGGCGGCCAAGATTGGTGGCATGGATCGTCAGACGCTGCGGGACTGGGTGATCCGGTTCAACGAGCAGGGACCGGACGGTCTCATCAATATCCCTTCTCCAGGAGTGCCGCCCAAGCTCAACGCCTTGCACAAGGCCTTTCTCGCTCGAACCGTGGAAGAGGGTCCGATCCCTGCGATCCATGGCGTGGTGCGCTGGCGGGCGTGCGATCTGATCATGCGGCTGCATGAGCAGTTCGGGCTCTCAGTGTCGGACGACACAATCTATCGCGCCCTCAAGAAGCTGGGCTTCTCGCATATGAGCGCCCGGCCCAAGGCATACAAGCAGAATGCCGAAGCCATGGAGGCATTCAAAAAAACTTCGCCGAGCGTGTGGCGGAAATCCGCGCGGCACTCGCACCCGGCACACCGTTAGAGGTCTGGTTCCAAGACGAGATGCGGGTGGGTCAAAAGAACAAGCTCACCTATCGCTGGGCCAGGAAAGGTTCACGCCCCCGTGCTACCCACGATCAACGGACCCAATCGACCTATCTGTTCGGTGCGGTCTGCCCGAACGTGGAGCCGGCGCCGCCCTCGTGCTGCCGGCCTGCAACTGTGAAGCCATGCAGCTCCATCTCGACGAGATCGCAACCAAAGTCGCCCCCGGAGCACACGCCATTCTCCTCCTTGATCAGGCCGGCTGGCATGGCGCCAAAGCCCTGGTTGTGCCGAGCAACGTCTCACTCCTGCCGCTGCCGCCACGCGCGCCCGAACTCAACGGCCAGGAAAACATCTGGCAGTTCATGCGTCAGAATTGGTTGTCAAACCGGATCTTCAAATCCTTCGACGATATCGTCGATCACTGCTGCTACGCCTGGAACACACTCATCGACCAACCCTGGAAGATCATGTCCATCGCGCGACGCGACTGGGCAGCAGTCGGTCAGTCAATCTGAGGATTGGTATTAGTCAACGTCTTCACCTGGCGAATTTGCTGCCTCAACCACCTGCGAGTGGCAATTGCCTCCGCGGTTTAGAGGCCGCGCTTGTAGTTGCCGTTGCGCGAGCCTTTGGGTCCACCAGAGCCAGGCGCGCCCCCGTGCATGCGGCAGCGCCTTCTCCCGGTCACGGCCGGGGATTGGCAGGGCCTTCCAGACCGCGTCCTGGCGCCACAGCGAGCCGCTTGGCGCAGTTGTTGCGGCTCATCGGCAGGGTGCATGGGGTCGTGCGTCATTTTTCGCTCTCTCCCCCTTTGAAGCCGTCCTTCCGTCGGGTAGGCGTAGCTCGCGAGAGTTGATTTCCATTGCTCGCGGTGCTTCTCATTCCGCCAGCTCGCTTCATGCGCCGCGATGTAGCGCTCAGCGCATTCCCTGAAGGTCACCGCCCGCTCAGTGACTTGCCGTCGCATCCGCTCGGCTTTGCGCGCCTCTATCGGATCAACGCCCTCGAGAAGTAGCTTTCGAGCTTCGCGGGCTTTCTCTCGCGCTTCGGCAAGTGAAAGCGTAGACACGGGACCCAGTCCCATTTGGCGTTCGCGGCCGCCTCGCTCGAAGCGAAAGAGCCAAGCTTTCGTGCTCCACTGGGAGACCTGCAGCACAAGGCCGCCCCCGTCGCCATATCGACCAGGCTGCGTGATCTTCGCCACCTTCACCGCCGTCAGTCTGTTCGAATCCCGCTTCATCGCCAGCGCCCTACCCACGCCCCTACCCGGGGACGCGAGCCGGAATAGACAGAATTATCTGGCACTGCCTAGACCAGATACGAGAGCCAAGTACCTGAAATTTGTGGATAACTTGGAATTGGCTGGAACGGGTCGGACCTATCCAAAGCGGACATCCTCTCCGCCATCATGCATTGATACCGTGACGACCCCATGTCAGGAACTGGTTGCTGGTGCGCTTCAGTGCGGCACCAATTCGCAGGCGAGCGCCACGCAGTCGACCGCTCTTGGGCAAACCTCAACGGCGTCCGGTGTAGGATCGACCGCCGTTGGGTTTGGCAGCATTGCCAGCGGCGCCGGTAGTTCGGCGCAAGGCCAGTTCAGCGTTGCGAGTGGCGATCAGAGTTCTGCCTTTGGCGCCGGCGCCATCGCAAGTGGAACAGGGGCCGTAGCGGTAGGCGCGGGCTCTTCAGCATCGGCTCCCAATTCGGTCGCGCTTGGCAACGGCTCAGTTGCGAATGCTCCCAACACGGTTTCTGTAGGTGCCGCTGGTAACGAGCGCCGCATCACTAACGTCGCGTTGAATGTTTTTCGACTAAACCTAGGGGCCTCAGGCGTGCCGAACAAAGGAAATGTTGTTGTCCAAGCTGCCCCGCTGCAGCTTGAACGACAATTTGGAGGGCCCCTGCGGGATACCCTCATTCTAGCGTATGCTCACTCGGCGTCTACCGCCTCAGGCTACGTGGAGTACGGTGCCAACACGATCGGCTCAATCAGCCGCAGCTTCGCTCCCGGCGCCGGTGTGCCCCAGCGAAAGATTTGCGCGCCCCCAGCCTAACAGCGCGGCCCCCGCCTGCGCCAGCGTCGCCGCCCGCAACTCCGCCACAGCGCTAGAATTGGTCAACGGCGTCTGATCACGCTGCTGAGCACATCACGGGTGAGGCCGCTACCCGCTCATGTTTGGCAACGCTCTGTGGCAGCATGGCCAGTCTCTCCTCTCCCCTCTCCGCATCGGTGCGCTGATGCGGGGAAGCTCCTCATAGCCCTGGCGGCGCGGCGGCGGCTTCGACCGCGCGGTGTGTAGCCTTCGGTGGCGGCCTGCGATTGACCCATGACCGCCCGGGTGGCGTCACCAAGCGATAGATAACTGCCTAAGGTTGACCCGGAAGCCTTGGCGCTGATAGTCCTCGATGAGGCTGTTGGCACGGGCGATGATCTCCTGGTCCGCGGTTTGTGGCGGATAAGCGCCATCTGCATCATCATTGACGGGGCCTTCGAGCTTGGTCGCGTGCCGCTCCAGGCGCGCGGCTTACTGCACCAGTTGCTTCGCGTGTCGTCGGTACAGCACGGCGATCTCGCGCCGGAGCCGCGCGGCGATCTGCCTTGCGCTTAGCGCACCGTTGCGAACGAGCTTTTCGATGACGTTGGTTGTGCGCAGATGCTTCCAGTGCTCGGCCGGGTAGCATGCGTGGTACGCTACAGCCTAATTGCTGTAGCAACTGCTACGCGAATGCTACGCTACAGCGCTGCGCTTTCTATCGTGGAAAACTGAATAAGAGCCCGATCCCGCAGCATTGAACTAGGACAAGATCGTCTCAGGCTCGTACGGAGGGAACCGATGGCTGGCACCGCATGGAAGGTGGACAATCACTTGAATACGATGACAATCACGTTTCCGACCTCGCCGAGGGTCGTGATCCGATGGACTGCAGACCAAGTCGATGACCATCTCCGAAAACTGGGAGAACTGCGCTCAAAAATGAAGCCCCCACACCCCAGGAATTTCGCACTTGGTCAGGTCGTTCGCGGAATTGCAAACGCAACATGGGCGACTGAAACAGACACTATGCTGGGCAACTCTATCCTGCACATCCGCGATCCGCGATATGGCTGGCTCCATTTCCTATTCTCAAAAGAGGACGCAAGGAAACTTGCGACCCTTCTTCAAAAACAGGTGGATAGTCCGCGGCCGGGACAAGGACGGAAGCCGAATTAACCAGACAACCTCTTGCCGCCTACGCCGTCGATTCATCGTTGCCGCCTTGCAATGATGCTATTCGAGTCGACGACCGACTCGATCTGGTGACCGCAATCTTCACAGGACCAGAAATCACGGCGGTGCGACCGCCGCCTATGAAGCTGCGGCCGCGCCATTGGCCGGACTGGCGGATGAACGGCGCCAGGCCAGCGAGCGTTGCGATCTCCTTGCGGTTGAGCCGCCCGAGTTCGGGCAGCTCACCGCCAACTGCTCGAGGCCGGCGCCGCGCGCTCGTCTCTTTTTGCAATCTTTTCAAAGCGAGCATGCCTAAGGGCGTCAAGAACACCCGCGACGTTCGGGGCTCCAACGGATGCGGCGTCCACGCCACAAGAACGGATGCGGCGTCCACGCCACAAGGCCGAGGGGCTCGCGGTGCCGCGCTCTGTCGGAAAGCTACATAAAGTCACTCGCACCTTGTCGTATTTGGCGCCCCAAGTTTGGACGAAGGCATCGAACGCTGCGAGCGCGTCCCTCTTGGTCTCGGCCACCTGCAGCGCGCACTTGGCTTTTGCTTCCTGTCTCTTCGGCAGCTTGTTCAGCACATTGGCGATCTTGTGCACCAACAGCGCTGGCCGCCAGAAGCCGAATGCGCCGTCGGCGACCGCGAGCTCGGGCCTGATCGCAAGCCCGCGTCGCTTATCGACGAGCAGCTCTCTCCAGGATTGAGCACTTTCGCGCACGCCCGATTAGACCAACGAGCTCCTTCTTACCCTCCGGCGTCGCCCAATGATGACCAGCAGGCACTGCGCGGCGTCCTCGAGCCTGGCCTGGACATGGATGCCGTTGGTCCAGAAGTACAAGTAGCGCTTCGCCGAGAGATTGCGCTTGCTCCAGCGCGCATGCTCCTGCGACCAGGCGTCCTTGAGCCGCCCGACGGTCGTGGCCGACAGCCCGCCGGCGTCCTTGCGAGTAGTGCGCCTCCTCGAAGTCGCCGGTGGAACGCCCCAGGTAGAGGATTGGAAGCAAGACTTCGAGGCTCTTCGATGGCGCCCCTTATCTTTCGTGACCTTGAGCCGCTCCTGCCATGGCTCACTTGGTCAACCTCTCACGAACTGAACGGAAGGTGTCGTCGTGGGGTGGTAGTACCGCTCATCGTCGTGCCAGCCGAAGGCGAGCACATCGTCTGACGGTGATCGAAAGCCGCCCGATGGGAGTGGCAACTCGGGATCTGCGACCGTCACGTTGATTCAGCACCACGAGCCGCTTCCACCGTTACTGCCATGTGGCGTCGGCAGTATGTCTTCGGCCGCCATCCCTAGAATGTCACGCATCGGCAGCGACACGCGCCGGTCGGTAGGCTACCCGCAGCTCATTGGGTTTGATACAGCCGACGTTTCTGTTGCATAAAGGCGGATCTCAGCTCGCCGAACGACGGCCAGCGCGGTGTGCCCGCTTCCTAATTAGGTCCGGTCAGAGTGTATGCCACATTTGAGTAGCTGTGCCTTCGATAGCTCATGGCGCCTGGCGGCTGCCAGCAGGCATTGTTCTACGAATGCGTCGAAGTCGCCGCCGGTAAAAAGATGACCCTTGATGCCGGCCGCGCTGGCGGCCGCGATATCCGACTCCTTGTCGCCAATCAGAAAACTGCGTTCACTCTCGACTGGCCAAGCCCGCATCAGATCGAGGATCATGCCGGGTGCAGGCTTGCGCCAATCGGAAGCCCTGCGATAGGCAGCGACGGCCCCTTCGGGATGGAACGGGCAATAGCGCACATCGTCGATTCGGGCGCCGCGATTGGCAAGCTCATGTCGCATCCAGGCATGCAGCGCGCCGACGTGCTGCTCGGTGTAATGGCCATGGGCGACCCCGGCCTGGTTGGTGATTAGGAAGACGAAATACCCACTCTCGTTGAGCCGGCGTATCGCCGGCGCCACACCCGGCATCCAGCGGACGCGGTCAGCGGTTCCGACGTAGCGATCGTCGTAGTTGATCACGCCGTCCCGATCGAGAAACGCCGCAGGTCGTCGCAAAGCTACTGATGTCGGCGTGGTCATGGGGGCTCATAAAGATATGGCCGCAGGTTATCCAACAGGAGAATCTCGATCAAAGCCACCCCAGCTCGGCACCACTGAGCGCGCGAGCACGGCGGCAACCGCGATACGAAGGGAGCTGAATTGCGCCCGAGAACGGTTGCTCCCCGCAGACGAGTGCTGGCGCCCCAAGGTAAAAACTATGGCGAGATTCGCAAACACGGCGCGGTACCAATGCCACAGGTCAGGCTTTGGGCGATCTTGTCCGCTGACGAATGCGTAGGCGTACGCCTGGACCGCCACCATTTTCCTCTAAGAACTCTACGCCCGAGTCTTCAAAGGCGCGTTTAATTACTTCAAGAGTTGCTTTCCGAGGCTCGCTTATGCCGGCCTCGACTTGACGAACGGTTACAATCCCAACCCCGGCGCGATCTGCAAGGTTCTGTTGAGTCCAGTCGAGCAGCCCACGAGCTGCCCTACATTGTGCCGCGGTAATCATCGCGAGAACGATGCCAAAAGAAGCCGATTCCATCAAACCTGTCGAAAATCGATTGACTTCCAATTATATTTATTATAGATCTTTCAGTCTAAATTAGACACATCAAGATAGGGAATGCGATGGGACCCCCAAGAACACTCTTTTTGAACAGGCGATGCTTCATCGGCGGCTCGGACGCGCGAATTGTTATGGGCACCGATGAGGCGGCCCTCGTCCGCCTTTGATGCTGTGGACGGGTGCGCCGGGAGACCGGCGGAAGGTAGACGGTGCGAGTCCGTCACGGTGAAGGCGTAGCGAGCTACACCGGCCCCGAGTCATGCGCGTGTGGTCGTGAGGCCGCAAGCGAAGCGTTGACAGGGGAGTGCGTAGGCTAGGTATTGAGCGGCGTAAGACAAGTTCGGGGCGCTGATGTTTTCCGTCCAACAGAAGGCGAGATGGTCAGTGTCGTCATCGCAAGACACGAGCCAGCCCCGCGTCGTCGCAGACCCTGGCATGCGCAGAAGCCTTCTGCCCGGGAACCGGGAGATCTCCATCGCTGTCCCCACCAGTCGTGGCCGGGACCGCGTCGGGAAGGCCGGAGGCCGTAGCCGACGATGAGCGCGAAGGAGAAGTCGGACCTGCCCGAAGTAGCAGAGAAGCGAGCGAACAAAGCGGCCCCGGCTGCGGCGGAGCTTGTGGAGCGAAGGGGCGGGGCCAAGGAGAATGCGGAACTGCAAAGCACGGTCCGGACGCAGAGCCGGGAAGCCGTGTCACAGGCGCAGGCCCGCATACGAGAAGCCGTCAACAGGAACAGGCAGGACAAGCTGACGGCGCTCTTGCATCACCTCACCATCGATGTTCTGCGGGCAAGCTTCTTTGGCTTGAAGAAGTTTGCCGCGCCGGGCGTCGACGAGATGACCTGGACCGAATACGCGGAAGGGCTCGAGGAGAACCTCTCGGACCTCCACTCTCGCGTCCAAATGGGAGCGTACCGAGCGCTACCATCGCGCCGGACTTATATTCCAAAGGCAGATGGCAGACAGCGACCGCTCGGCATCGCTGCACTGGAAGATAAGATCGTCCAGGCGGCGGTGGTTGCGATCTTGACGCCGATCTACGAGGCGGAGTTCCTGGGGTTCAGCTACGGGTTCCGACCGAAGCGCAGTCAGCATCAAGCGCTGGATGCACTCGCGTTCGGGATCGCTAGGCGGCGCATCAACTGGGTGCTTGATTGTGACGTCCAGTCCTTTTTCGACAAGGTCAGCCAATCTTGGCTGATCCGCTTCATCGAACATCGGATTGGCGATCAACGAATCATCCGGTTGATCGCCAAGTGGTTGACAGCAGGTGTGCTCGAAGGCGGGCACCTGATCGTGACGGAGGAGGGGACGCCACAGGGTGCGGTCATCAGCCCGCTCTTGGCCAACATCTATCTCCACTACGTCTACGATTTATGGGCCCACCAGTGGCGGCAGCGATGCGCCACGGGCGACGTTATTGTCGTGCGCTATGCGGACGACACCATCGTCGGCTTTGAGCATCAGCACGAGGCAGAGCGGTTCCTTGCCGATCTCAAGGCAAGGCTCGCACGCTTCGGGCTCACCCTTCATCCCGACAAGACGCGGCTCATCGAGTTTGGCCGATCCGCAATTGCGAATCGACATGCTCGGGGTCTCGGCAAGCCGGAGTCGTTCGATTTCCTCGGGTTCACGCATTTTTGCGCGACCCGTCGGAGCGGCTTGGGCTTCGTGCTCGGGAGGAAACCGGTGGCCAAGCGAATGCGTGCCAAGCTTCGAGAGATCAAGGAGCAGCTAATGGCGATACGGCACGAAGGGACCGAAAGGCAGGGCCGCTGGCTCAGCCAGGTTCTGCGCGGCTGGATGGCCTATTATGCTGTGCCGATGAGCGGCTCAGCGATCTCAGCGTTCCGGCATCACATGATCGAACGTTGGCACGGCGCTCTGATGCGTCGAAGCCAAAGACGTCGACTAACGTGGATGAGAATGAAGAAGATCGCTGACCGGTACTTGCCATTCCCACGCATCCTGCACCCGTGGCCCGAAAAGCGGTTCCTCGTCACCATCCAAGGTGGGAGCCCGGTGCGTTAGCAGCGCCCGCCGGGATCTGTGCGGGGGGCGGAGAGAAATCTCCGTCCCTACCGCGACCTCCTCCACCGGCACGTGAGTGCCATGGATGTGGGCGCTGTTAAGGCTCCCACGATTCGGAGGAGCAAAACATGCAAACGGTCACGACAATCGGTCTCGACATCGCCAAGTCGGTCTTTCAAGTGCACGGCATTGATGCTGCCGGGCAAGTGGTCGTCCGCCGTCAGTTGAAGCGTCGCTACCTCCTGGCGTTCTTCGAGAAGCTGCCACCCTGCCTAATCGGCATCGAGGCTTGCGCCTCATCGCATCATTGGTCGCGCGAGCTCCAAGCACTTGGCCACACCGTGCGACTGATACCACCGGCCTACGTAAAGCCTTACGTCAAGCGGCAGAAGAATGACGCTACTGACGCAGAGGCCATCTGCGAAGCGGTCACCAGGGCCAACATGCGGTTCGTGTCAACCAAGACACCCGAGCAGCAGAGCGGCCTGGTGCTCCATCGCGCGCGCCATCTATTCATCCGTCAGCAGACCGCGGTGATCAATGCGATCCGGGCCCATCTTGCCGAGTTCGGGATCATTGCACCGGTCGGGCGCCACGGTGTCGAGGAGCTGCTCAATGTCGTCGCCGATCCAAACGACAAGCGAGTTCCTGAGATAGCCCGTGCGTGTCTCTTGGCATTCGGGGCTCAATTGCGAAGGCTGAAGGAGCAGATTCTGGAGTTCGACCGTATGATCAGAGCCTGGCACCGATCCAGTGAGACGAGTAGGCGGCTTGATGATTGTCCCGGCGTCGGTCCGGCACTGGCGACCGCTCTGGTCGCTACCGTTGCTGACCCAAAATCCTTCCGGTCAGGGCGCAATTTCTCGGCCTGGATCGGGCTCGTGCCGAAGCAGCACTCGAGCGGGGGCAAGAACAGGCTCGGCAGTATCAGCAAGCAAGGCGATCGCTATCTGCGCGGCCTGTTCGTGGCTGGGGCGCTCGCCGTCATCCGCTATGCAAAGATCCATGGTACCAAGCACCGGCCCTGGCTCACGGCATTATTGGCGCGGAGGCCGACCAAGGTCGCCGCCATCGCGCTCGCCAACAAGATCGCACGGATGGCCTGGGCCATGATGGCCAAGGGTGAGCGCTACAAGGAACCCGTCGCGCTTGCGGCGTAACGAGATCGCGCTGGGAATCATCCGGCGTGATGTGAAGGTTGGGAGGGCGAACAGCACGTAATGCAGAGCCGGTCGATCCGGCGGTCAGGACAACCCACTCGTGCCATCGCATTGTCGAATGCGGGCTTTTGACCGGGACCTGATCCGCGGAGGGCATTATGGCCAGCGGTCATGTGAACCGCACCAACAGGCCGAACACATGGCTGCACCGACCAATGCTGCAAACGTGAAGAAAGCTCTTGCCAACTCGGAGCCGTCCACACATGGCAAGAGAAGCGCGGCGAGGCTGATCCTGAAGTCTTGTCCGGCAACCTCATTGTGCAGCTCGGGTCCGCAACAGAAGAGCTCAACCGCGCTTGGTACGAACGAAACACCGGTCGCCGTATTTCTGACGTCCAGCGCCACGTCAAGCACTCGGCTATTCCCTGGATGGCCGCGACCCTCGACGGCATCGTGGAGGAGACCGCAGCCATATTCGAGGCCAAGTTCATGCTGCCCTGGTCGTTCTCGGAAGAGGCGGCGGCCGAAAAATATATGGCGCAGCTGCAGCATAACATGTGGGTCACCCATTTGAGGACTTCGGTGCTGTCAATCATCACCGGCGGCGGAAAGTGGGTGGAAATCACGATTCCCATGGATCCGCTCTATCTGAGCGTTCTGGTGTCAGCGGAAAAGAAGTTCTGGCGCTGTGTCCAATCGGGTGAAACGCCCCATCTCATCAATGCCGAGCCGCCGCGGCCGCGGATTGAGGCCATTCGCATCGTAGACATGAGCTCGTCCAATTCCTGGGCGGAATTTGCTGCCTTATTCCGCACCACGCGCGGCGCTTTTCTCGATCACGAACGGGCGAAAAGCGAGCTCAAGGCCTTAATGCCCGAGGATGCCAAAGAAGCGATCGGGCACGGCGTGCGCGCCAAGCGATCGAAGGCGGGCGCGGTGAGCTTTGATGTTCTGGAGACGGAGCCCAGCCATGCCCCGATCCAGTGAATCGGTCGCCGCGCTGGCAGCAGCGCTGGCGAAGGCCCAGGCCGAGCTGGTCAATCCGGAGAAGTCCCTGACGGCGATCATTCGGGCCGGGCGGCCAGGGGAAAGTGAGCGCAGCTTCCGCTATGCACCGCTCGCCAGCGGGCTCGACATTGTGCGCAAGACCCTCGGCCAGCACGAGATCGCCACGCTGCAGACCACCGCCATCGATGCGACGGCTGGGATGGTCAATTTGACGACAACGCTCGCGCATGCCTCCGGCGAGTGGATCGCATCGGATTGGCCGGTCTGCCCTGTGGTCGAGACTGCCAATCCCCAGCGCATGGGCGCCGCCCTCACCTACGCCCGCCGCTACGCGTTGTTCACGCTGGTCGGCATCGCCGGCGAGGACGATCTCGATGCGCCCGATCTTTGTGATGGCGCTCGCCCGCCAACTCCATCAGCTGCCGAACGCTCGCTCAAGCCGAGTGACCAAGAGCCTCTTGTGCCGCCGCGAAAGCCCGGCGGCAATGTACAGCGTCGCCACAGCATGCCTGGGGAGCGGCCAAACACCCTCGAGCCCGAGCAATCGACTGCGTTGCGGGAGAAGCTGTTGACTGCGACTTGGGACCGTCACATCGGCCGATAGCGCCACGATTTGGGCGCAGGAGGCTCTCGCCGCCAAGAACCGCCTGGCTGCGCTCGATGCCAAGCTTGTCGAGGACGCCTTTGAACAGAGGCTATTGGAGCTCGCACCGTCCGCAACTGCGGAAGCCGCGGCCGACGCCGCTCCTGCAACCCATGAAGATCCTGTTCGCGCCGATGAGACCCTCGCGAATGGAAACCGCGAGCGCGATCAGCTCGACAGCATCGACAAGAGCGTACTCGTCATTGCCGCGCCCCGGCGCTATCGCAACCGGGACCACCTTCGCTATGTTAGCAAACAAGCGTGTCTCATCTGCGGCCGCAAGCAATCCGATCCGCATCATCTGCGCTACCTGCAGCCGCGGGCGCTCGGCCGCAAAGTGAGCGACGAATTTGCCGTCCCGCTCTGCCGCTCACACCACCGCGCGGTTCATCGCGCCGGCGACGAGCAGGCTTGGTGGAGGGCGGCCGGCATCGACCCCATCCAGGTCGCCGGTCAGCTCTGGACACGAACGCGGCGCGATAATCCGCAAGTTCAGGCGGCTCTCGGGGCCACAAAGGCTCAATCCGTGGGCTCGGCGTCGGACAGTGCGAGCGAAGCGCGGTCCAATCCGCTTGTCATCGGCCAGTCGGACGACGGTCGAACTCCGTGAGCAGCACGGACCTGCTGCTCGATATCGCAACGGCTGCCCGGCTCTTTCACGCTGGGCGCCTCCGGCGTGTGCAGACGGCTTTGCGTACCTCGAGGCGGGATGCGCATCATCAGGATGAGCAAGGACTTGAAGCGCTGGAAGGCTTCCTGGCTAAACATCTCGAATACGATCTGTACTCGGAGGCGCTTTTGCGGACGACCTTGCGCAAATTCTTCGGGACAATCTTCCTCAAGGCCAAGCGGAAGATGCTCAGACGCTGGCGCGCGAGTGTGCTTGGAATGAACCGGGTGCTGCCGACAAGGTCAATGAGGTTCTCGCCAGCATCAGCCTCGAAGACGACATCGTGGACGACGGCGTTATGCGCGTCATGAAATCCTGTCCAATGCCTTGGACGACAAACATTGGGATTCTCGCGCAGACGTTCCGATGAAAGCAAAAGTCATGGGCGACCTTTTGCGGCCCAATCCGCGAGACCTGTCAATGGAAACCCCGGTGAGGTTTATGACCTCGACACCGTAAGGGCCGCGCAAATACGAAACGCTTCTGTCTGGCGAGATCTGCCGGTAAGCCCCCGCGCCTCCGACGCCATTGGCTGGAACTCCAGATGATTGCAGTACGTTAGCCCCACGCCTCCAATCATTAGTTGTATATCCAGATGATTGCATATATTGGCGGAACGAAGCCAAAATGATCAAACTTTTCAAGCGCCCGGGCAGCACGGATGCTGACCTCGTCCGAAGCGTGATTTGGGTAAGTCCCACGAGCGACGTGCAACTAAGGGCCGCGGAGGATACCTCACCTCGCGTCATAACGTTTTCAACGCAGCGAATTTGAGCATGTTGCGCACGCGAGCGCGGAGGGGGCCGGCGACGATGCCGTCAATCCCGTGACCCTTGCCTTCACCAAGTATTTCGGCGTTGCGGTGAAGGACACCGCGACGCAGAGCGGCCAATTCGTCATCTGCGCCTTCGTGCTGCTGTTTCTGGCAATCGAGATGCTCCGCCGCGGTAGCCGCGCCCTGGCCGGTGGCGCGTTCGCGCTCGCGCTGATCTTTTTCGCCAATGTGCTGTCATTGGCGTCGGCCGATTTGACCATCGTGCCGGTCGCAACCCTGGTCATCATCCCGATCCTGCTCGTGCTGCTGGGGTTCAAGGAGTTCAGCACCCGGGCCATGCTGGCCGGGCTCGCCGCCGTCGCGACGGTCGTCGCCGCATCGTGGATATTCTCTCCGTCGCTGCGAAATCTGGTGGGATCGACGTGGGCAAGCGTTCAACCCTATGCGGGAAACGACGAGAATCCGGCCGGCACACGCCCTGAATTCTGGAAGAAATCGTTGGGCTTCATCCGCGCGGCGCCGCTCCGGGGACACGGCACCGGTTCGATACCCGATCTCTTCGCGCGCTCCGCCGTCGGCCAGACCGGATATTCGGCGCGGCTGACCACCAATCCGCTCCAACAGACGCTTGCGATCGGGATCCAGCTTGGGCTGGTAGGGATCGCGCTGCTGTGGGCGATGTGGCTCTCGCACCTGCTGTTGTTTCGCGGCAATGGCCTGCCGGAATGGGTCGGGCTCGTGGTCGTGACCCAGAACACTCGTAGGCTCGCTCTTGAACTCGCACCTGTTCGATTTCACCCAGGGCTGGATCTACGTGCTCGGCGTGGGGGTGGCGGGCGGCCTCGTCCGCCAGCTGCGAGACGTAGCGAATTGAACGTATCGGATCGATGTTTTCGCTGACGCGAGTCGCGCGACCGGCGCGCTATCGGCCGGCATGCCGGGCGCGATCGGCGTTTTGCGCATCGAGCTTTTGCATGCCGGCAATCGTCTCGACGACTCGGTCGGGTGCCGCGAAGTGGACCATGTGACCGACGCCGGGCAGTACCACGAGCTTGGCGCGCGGGACGGCCGCCGCAATCGCCTTGGCGTGCACCTCTGGCGGCACGACATCGTCCTGGTCGCCGGTGAGGATCGCGGTCGGAGCTTCGATGGCCCCATATCTCGGGGCTTGCGCCGTCACGAATGTCTTGAGCTGCTCGAGCTCTTCGGCGAATGCGGTAAATTCCGCGGGCCGCAACATCAGTTCCGTCCCGGTTCGCTCGAGATAGTCCGGCGGAGGTGCCTGCGGTGCAAATGCGCTCTGGACGCTCGGCCCGAGCAGCAGCTTTCCAAACGGAAACGCGAGCGTGCGGACAAAAAGCGGCCCGATGAACGGCGCCGTGGCGTAGCGCGCGCTTTCGAGCAACAGGCCTCGTGCCAGATTGTTGTACCACGCGATGGTCAGTGGCGACGGATGAGTGACCGGCGCGAGCAATACGAGGCCGACGACATTCTGCGGGTAGTCGAGGGCGTACGCCGTCGCGACCAGTCCGGACCACGAATGCGCGACCAGGATGGCGCGGCTGACGCCGGTGCGCGCGAGCGCCTGATGGATGAGCTTCGCCTGGCGGGCGGGCGAGGCGTCGGCGCTGCCCCCGGGCCGGGTGCTCCAGCCGTGACCGGGCCGGTCAATCAGGATCACGCGATACCGCGCTGCCAGCCGATCGGCGAGGGCGAGCCGCATGTCTTCGAGATTGGTGCTGGCCCCGTGCAGAAGCACGAGCGGCGGCGCGTCGACCGCACCGAGCTCAACGAGATGAAGCCGGCCGTCCTCGACCTCGACCAGATGCCCGGATGGTGGATGCGCCCGCTCGATCCGGTCGACGCCGGCGGCGGTGAACAGGGCGAGCGCGCCGATCAGCGCGGCCATGATCACGCAGATCACAAGGGTCACGCGTACGAAACCGGGCACGTCGGATGCTCGAAATCCCCTGCTGAAGGCGGTCGATCCAGCCTCAGTAGAATACCAATATTCCTTCCGCTTGCACATTCGCCCGTCGGGCGCACGGACATCGCCCCGGGATCGAGCGCAGTGCACCTTCAGTCCGGCATCGCATCGCGGGAGCGCCGACAACTACAAGTATAGTATCGGCGGGCCCTGCGCGAACGAAGTGCCGCGTCGCGCTTCCGGTTCGCCGCGACGATGGTGCCTGTTCGGCTTCCGGGGATACCTGCGATGTCATCGTGGATACCGTGCTGCAGCGCTCCGCACAGTCAGGGTTGTGTGTGCCGGTTCACACCGGCGTCGCCGTCGCCGATATATGAGGAGGTGTTCTGCGAAAGGACCAGTTGCAACCAAGGATTGTTGGCGGCAATATGGACGGAAGAACCGCTTTAGCGGCGCGCTTTCAGTCGAGGGAACTGCGACGGCCACGAGGACACGAGGTCATTGATGTAGGCTCGATCGGGAGGAGGGGAACGTGGCTACTGCGCTTCTGGAGCGCTTGCTCGGGCGTTTCGCCGGACTGACGAATCGATTTCGGGTCTGGTACCAGCTTCCCTTCCTGTTCGCGATGCCGACGATCCTCGGTCATCGCGTGAACATGCGCGAGCATAACCTCTCCGATACCGAGCGCGACCCTTTGTTGCTCAAGCCGGCGGGCGGCAGCAATCCCCGCGATCAGCGGGAAGCGGACGGCAGCTACAACGATCTCGGCTGTCCCTGGATGGGCATGGCGGGCGCCCGCTTCGGCCGCAACGTGCCGATCAGCGACACCTTCGGCGAGGAGCCGCCAGACCTCTACGAGCCCAATCCGCGGCAAGTCAGTCGTGACCTGCTCGCGCGCCGCAGCTTCGTGCCGGTGCCGCATCTCAACGTGCTCGTTCCCGCCTGGCTGCAATTCATGGTGCACGACTGGTTGAGCCACGGCGGCGGCGACACCGCCAAGCCGCCGCATAGTCTGCCCTTGCCGCCCGGCGATGACTGGGGCGACCCCGCCATGACGATTCTGCGCACGCTGCCCGACGACCGGCGCTGTCCCGCCGACCACGGGCAGCCCGCGACCTATCGCAACACCGAGACCGCCTGGTGGGACGGCTCGCAAATCTACGGATCGGACCTCGAACGCCAACACCGCGTGCGCACCGATCCCAACGGCCAGGTGCGTGCCGACGGCAAGATTCATCTCGATCGCGATGGCCACCTGCCGCTTGATGCGCAGAGCGACGTCGCCGATCTCGAGCTTGCCGGCGTGAACGGGAGCTGGTGGATCGGACTGTCGGTCCTGCACACGCTGTTCGCGCGCGAGCACAACGCGATTGTCGACCGGTTGCGGCTCGATTACCCCACGGCCGGCGGCGAATGGCTGTTCCAGAAGGCGCGGCTGGTCAACGCGGCGCTGATCGCGAAAATCCACACGGTCGAGTGGACGCCGGCGTTGATGAACTCGCCGGAAGGGCGCTTCGCCATGCGCGGCAACTTCTGGGGCCTGCTCGGGGAGCACTATTCCCGTGCCTATGGCCGGCTTGGTGACGGCGAAATCCTGTCCGGAATTCCGGGCTCGCCACCCAATCACCATACAGCGCCATATGCGATGACCGAAGAATTCACCGCGGTCTACCGCATGCATTCGCTCCTGCCCGACGATTTCTCCTTCCGACGCCACCGCGACGCCGGCGAGGTCTTTGCCTGCGATTTCATGGCCGTTGCCGGCGGAGGCGCCCGCCGGGTTTACGACAAGGTTCCGTTTGACGACGTGCTCTATTCGCTGGCCACCAGTCATCCCGGCGCGCTGGTGCTGCACAACTATCCCAACGGCCTGCGCAAGCTGCACAAGAAGGACGCGATCTTCCTCGATATCGCCGCCACCGACGTTCTGCGCGACCGCGAGCGCGGGGTGCCGCGCTACTGCGCGTTCCGCCGCCATCTCGGCATGCGCGTACCGAAGAGTTTCGCGGACCTCACATCGAATCCCGACTGGCAGCGCGAGCTTGCGGCGATCTACAAATCGGTCGAGCAGGTCGACCTGCTCGTCGGCCTGCACTGCGAGGTCGCGCCGCCCGGGTTCGGCTTTTCCGACACCGCGTTCCGCATCTTTATTCTGATGGCGTCGCGCAGGCTCAAGAGCGACCGGTTCTACACCTCCGATTTCACCCCGCAGGTCTATACCCCTGCCGGGTTCGCATGGGTACGCGACAACAGTTTGCGCAGCGTGCTGGAGCGGCACGTACCGGGGCTGCGATCGCACTTTTCCAATGTCCGTAACGTGTTCTTCCCCTGGGACAAATGAGGGAAGGGCGATGGGTCGATCCCTCCGCATCCCCGGCCTCGTCGATCTGGTTCGGGTCGACGCGAGGTCGGACATCCGCAGCCTCGCCAACGACGCGAGGCTCGACCGCCGCTTCGAGCCGCGCGGCCCGCTGATCAATCGCATTCTCGTCGGGCGCATCCGCAGCGTCATGCAGATGGGCGGCATGCCGCTGCCGTCGGTGGCGCCGCGTCTCGATCGCGAGCGTGCGCGCACCCAGGATGCGCTGCAGCGCCGGCTCGATCCCGGAGGGCAGATGCCGCTGTGGGACGAGGAAACGATCGCCGGCCTCGCCGCCGCCGTGCGCGGCACGGCCGGTGCTCCTGAAATCGGCCCGGCGGCGCAGCAGGCCGTCGGGCGTTTGTTCGCCGCCGACTACCGCGGCAGCCGCGAAAGCTGGGAGGCGGCCCGTGTGCTCGACGACGCCGTGCATACCCGCAACCCGCTGCGGTCGATCTTTCTGCAGCTCAGCGGACGCCTGCGGCGCGCGCGGGAGCTGCTTTCGAAGCTGGTCGGTGGGGATTTTGCGGGGATACATGCCACCGGCATTGCCGCGCACAATCTCGTGCGCGGGTTCGAGCGCATGCGCGAGTTGTGGCGCGAGCGGCGATGGCGGGTGCGGTCGTCGGCCGACGCCGTTGTCGCGCAATGCCTGTTCGCGCCTCCCAGCGTACTGCGCCAGGCCACCATGCCGGGCGCGACGGTCGCGGGTGACTTGCGGCCGGGGACGCTGGTGATGCTCGAGCTCGAGGCTGCCCACGAGCGGACGCCCGGCCCCGATGTCGAATTCCTGGCGGGAAGTTGGGCGCACTGTCCGGCCGCGGCCTTCGTGCCCGCGCTGTTGCGCGCGGTGTTCGAACGAGCTGTCGCTGACGAGGCGGCCGAGGCAAGGCCATGACCGAAGACGTCATCTTCACCCCGCTCAGGTTCCGCAATCTGACGGTCAAGAACCGCATCTTCCGTTCGAACATTTCGGGCAGGTTCGACAACGAAGACGGCTCGCTGACGCAAACGCGCATCAACTGGGAATGCAAGTTCGCGGCCGGCGGCATTGGTGCGATCATCTCCTCCTACGTACCGGTGCTGATGGAAGGACGCATCATCGCCGGCTACGCGACCATCCACCGCGACGATTTCATTCCGCTGTGGGAGCGCCTGGGCGCGGCCGTCCACCGCTTCGACTGCAAGTACATCATGCAGCTCAGCCACTCCGGCCGGCAGATGGACATCCCGGGCTTGCACAATTCCCATCGACCGGCATTGAGCTCCACGAGTCGCAAGGAATCGCTGCATGGGTTTCTCTGTCGCGCCGCCGGCAAGGCCGAGATCGATCACCTCGTGGCCGCCTTTGCCGATGGCGCCTGGCGCGCGCGCGAGGCCGGCCTCGACGGCGTCGAGCTGCATGCCGCCAACGGCTACCTGTTCACGCAGTTTCTCTCGTCCGGCATCAACGACCGCACCGACGAGTATGGCGGGTCGCTGCAGAACCGTGCGCGCTTCCTGATGGAGGTGATCCGTGCGATCCGCGCGCGCGTCGGGCGTAATTTCCATCTGCAGGTCAAGCTCAGCGCGGTGGATCGCAACAATGTCATTCCGTGGGAAAAGAAGGGCAACGAGCTCGCCGACACCATCGAGGTCGCCAAATGGTGCGAAAGCGAGGGCGCCGACGCGATCCACGTTTCGACCGGCTCGCTGTTTCCGCACCCGCTCAATCCGCCCGGTGACTTCTCGTTTGAAACCATCGCTACGACCTACGACGCGATGATTTCGTCGGGCGTCGACACCTTCCGCAATTTTCTGCTGTTCCGTTACCGGGTGCTGCGGCCGATCTTCCGCTGGATATGGTTCCGCATGAAGAAGGGGCTGCCGGTCGAGGGCGTCAGCCTGGAAGAGGCGCGGGCGATCAAGGCCAACGTCTCGGTGCCGGTGCTCAATACCGGCGGCTACCAGACCGCGTCCGTCATTCGCGATGGCATCTCCTCGGGCGCGTTCGACGGCGTGGCCATCGCGCGCTCGCTCGTCGCCAACAACGATCTGGTACGGCAATGGGCGATGGGCCGGGACTTGCCCGATCGCCCCTGCACCTACTGCAACAAATGCCTGCTCAACGCGCCGAAGAATCCGATGGGCTGCTACGAACTCGCGCGCTTTCCGAGTCGCGAGGCGATGATCGACGAGTTGATGACGATCTACGCCACGCGCCCGACGCTGAACCTTCCGCCGGTTGCTCCGGCGCAGGCCGCCTAGGGAGAGCAGTCGCCGTGGCCGCAGAACCGCCCGTGACCTATGTCGAGGCGGAGTCGCGCCGGCGGCGGCGCCTGCTCCTTCCGGTGGTCATCGTGCTTGCGCTGCTGGTGCTGATCGGTTTGGTCGCGGTGGTGCTCGGACTGAAATTCGCCGAGCGCTTCACGCGCAACAGCACCGAGGTTTTTCCCAATATCGTCGCCCATTTCGAGCACGGCTCGATCGGTGCCGACGAAGGCAGTGGCATGCCCTACTGGGTCTGGCAGGCGTTGCCGCGGCTCTTTCCCGAAGCGTTTGGCGGTCGCCTCGACTATCGTGCCTTCGGCTTTCTCTACGGAACCGACAACAAGGGACAGCAGGACGCCCTGCCCATCGGCATCTCCAAACGCGACTACCGGGGCGTCGATCTCGTCTGGTTCAACTGCGCGGTGTGCCACACCGGGACTTACCGGACGTCCGAAGGCGCCGCACGCGTCATCGTCGCCGGCATGCCGTCCAACAATCTCGATCTCTATCGGTTCATTCGGTTTGTGCTCGACGCCGGCGCCGACGAGCGGCTCAGCCCCGACAACTTGATCCCGGCGATGCAGGCCGCGGGCGCTCATCTGAGCTGGCTCGAGCAGCAGGTGTGGCGTTACTACGTCATCCCGCGGGTGCGTGAAGGCTTCATCCAGCGACGCTCGCGACTTGCGCCCTTCCTCGTCGAGCAGGCGGCGTGGGGACCGGGTCGTGTCGATACCTTCAACCCCTACAAGCTCGTGCAGATGAAAATGGCGTTGAGCTCGATCGCGCCGGGTGAGCGCAATGGCGCCAGCGATTTTCCCTCCATCTTCTATCAGAAGCCGCGCGAAGGGATGCAGCTGCACTGGGACGGCAACAATTCCTCGCTGGACGAACGCAATCTCTCCGCCGCCCTGGGGGCGGGCGTGACGCCGGAAACCGTCGATCACGCCGCCATCGAGCGCGTTGCGGACTGGCTCGGCGACCTGCGCCCGCCGCGCAGCCCGCATCAGGTCGACCCGGCGGCGGCCGAGCGCGGGCGCGCGCTCTATATGAACGCATGTGCGGCGTGTCATGGCTCGCAGGGCGCGGACGGTTACGTCTTCCAGGGAGCCAATCTCGGCAAGGTCGACCCGAACAGCAGGCTCGGCACCGACCCGGGTCGGCTCGATTCCTATACCGAGGCCTTCCGTCAGCGGCAGCTCGCCGAGCTGTTCGCAGGCACACGGTACCAGTTCAAGCGCTTCGTCAAGACCGACGGCTACGCCAACATGCCCCTCGACGGGCTGTGGCTGCGTGGCCCCTACCTGCACAACGGTTCTGTGCCGACGCTGCGCGACTTGCTTGCGCCGCCGGCGCAACGGCCGGTGGCGTACGTGCGCGGCATCGATCTGATCGACGGCAGGAACGGCGGCTTTGTCGCTCCGCCCTGCGAGCCGGGCCGGCCGTTGCCGCAGGGGTTCTGCTATGACACCCGATTGCCCGGCAACGGCAACGGCGGCCACGTCTACGGCACATCGTTGTCGCCACCGGAGAAGGACGACCTCATCGCCTATCTGCTGACCTTCTAGGAAAGCTCGATGCCGACGGCAGCGACAACGCACTCGACTGAGCCCGGCGCGCTCCGGTGGTACCGGTGGCTGGTCTGGGCCGGCATCGTCAGCAATATCATCGTCTCTACGATCAGCATCATATATCCGGCCGAGGTGCTGGCCTTCGTCGGGGTCGACCCGGCGACGCCGCTGATCTGGCCGCGTCTGGCGGTGATGCTGCTCGCGCTGCTCTCGATATTCTACATTCCGGCCGCGCTCGATCCCAGCGCCCATCGTTTCTCGGCGATCTACGCCGTGGTGTGCCGATTTGCCGGCACCGCTTTCTTCGCGATTGTCGGCGGCCGCTACATCCCGTTTTCGCTCTACGACTTCGTCTTCGGCGCGCCGCAGGCGATCTGTCTTTATCTCGGCTGGCGGCGGATGAAGGCGGGAGCCGGCGCCTCCGCAGGGCGGGCCGTTGCGGTGCTGGCGAGCCTGCTTGCCGTCGCTTTCTTCCTCTGGAGTAGCTTTCAGTGGTTGATGGCGCCGGTCGTGCCGACGTTCGCCTCGGACGAGGAGCATTTCAAGTACGGCTCGATCGGTAACGATGGCGCGACCGGCATTCCCTATCCGATCTGGATCGCCATGCCGCAGGTCTGCTCCCATCACCTGCCGCGTCCGCAGGGCTACGCCGCATTCGGCTTGCTGTACGAACGCGGGCGCAATCCGGCCGTCGACCCGCCTGTCGGCTTCTCGCGGGCGAAGGTCGGCGTCGAGCGCATGTCGATCAACTGCGCGGTCTGCCACACGGTGCGCGCGCGGCTTGCGCCTGATGCCGAGCCGCAGCTCTATGTCGGCGCCGCCGCCAATACCATCGATATCCAGGGCTATCAGCGGTTTCTGTCCCGCTGTGCGGCGGATGATCGCTTCACCGCGGACAACCTGATCCCGGCGATGGCGGAGAAGGTCGAGCTGTCCTGGCTCGACCGCCTGGTTTACCGGTTCGTCCTCATCCCGTTCGTGCGCAAGCGGCTGTTGGAGCAGCGGGAGGCTTTCGCCTGGACCGACAGCCGGCCGCTCTGGGGACCGGGGCGGATCGATCCGTTCAATCCGGTCAAATTCGGCATGCTTCGCCTCGCCGACGACGGAACCATCGGCAACAGCGACATGCAGGCGATCTGGAACATGAATGCACGCGAGCGAATCCGCTCGCCGTCACCGTTTCATTGGGACGGCTTGAACGACTCGCTGCGCGAGGTGGTGATCAGTTCGGCGCTCGGCGACGGATCGGTGGCCAAGGAGTTCAGCTATCCGGCCATGGAGCGTGTCGAGCGCTTCCTGCGGGCGCTGCCCGCGCCACCCTCTCCGCATCGGCCCGACGCCGCGGCGGTCGAACGGGGCAAAGTCGTATTTGCCGCCAATTGCGGCGAGTGCCACGCCCGCGACGGCAAGCGCACCCTCACGGTGATTGCCGTGTCGGAGGTCGGCACCGACGGCCACCGCGTGCAGATGTGGACCGAGGCCGCGCGCGACGCCTACAACAACTATCGCGAAGGGCGTGATTGGGGATTCAAGTCCTTCCGCAAGAACGACGGCTATGTCGCGGAGCCGCTCGACGGCTTGTGGCTCAACGGGCCGTATCTGCACAACGGCTCGGTTCCGAGCTTGCGCGACCTTCTCGAGCCGCCGGCGCAACGGCCCGTCACTTTCGTGCGTGGCCTCGACGTGGTGGACGGGCGCAATGGCGGCTTCGTCGCTCCGTCCTGCGATCCGCGCCAGGATCTGGCGGAAGGCTTCTGCTTCGATACCCGCGTCGTCGGCAACGGCAACGGCGGCCACGTCTATGGCACGAGCCTGTCGGCGCCCGAGAAATCCGACCTCTTGGCCTATCTTCTGACCTTCTGACGCCCCTGGAGAATGTCATGACGGACGCTTTATCGATCGGCTGGACGGCGGGGCAGGCGGCAACGCAGCGCACCCTTTACCGCCGGCTGCTGGGCTTCGCGCTGATCGTTCAGACGGCGCTCGGCCTCATCGCTCTCGTGGCTCCGATCTGGCTGGCGCGGGCTGCCGATCTGCCCGGCGCTCCCTCGCCCGGCTGGGTACGGCTGTGGGGTATCATGTTGCTGATCACCGCGGCGCTGTATCTGCCGGGCTGGGTCGAGCCGGTCTACCAACGTTTGCCGAATGTCATCGGCATTCTCGCGCGTTTTGTCCTGGCGGTGGCTTACCTCGGCCTTGGCCAAGGCTTGCGGTGGTTCGCGCTCTACGAGCTGGTGCTCGCCATCGCGCTGGCCTGGAGCTACGGCCGATTGGTCTGCGCCGAACTGATGTCGCGTCCGTAGTCCGAGGCGGCATCGCCGGTCGCAATTCTGATCCACTCTGTCGGACCGGGTTCGATCGAGGGGCGTTTCGGTCCGAAGCCGTCGCCCTGCAATGATTCGTTAACCAATTAACCATAAAATTGGCGGCGGTCGGTTCTTCGGGGGATGCCGCCATGCACCAACTCGCGGTCGCGTTCTTCTATACCTGCGCGGTCCTGTCGATCACCGTCGCGGCGCTGGTTTTTATCGGCAAGGTGTCAGCTGACGACAGCCATCACGGGGTCCGCTACGAGATCGAGGTCGGCGTTTCGGGCTGACGTCGCAAGGCTCAGGGAGCGGGACGTGGAAGCCGGCGCGGCTGCGGCGGCTCGCGGCCGCTTGTCGATCGCGCGTGGTGCCTGGGAATGACGCCGCAGGCTCAATGCTCCAGCAGGAGCGACCCGAAGCCGTCGATCTTGTCGTCGATGCCGTTCTGGCGCAGCGACCACCAATAGATGCAGGTGTTGATCGCGAGCACCGGCTTGTCCAGCCAGAACTCGGCGATACCGGCGAGCCGGGCCATGGCGAGATTGGTGCCGACCTGGATGACGGCGTCGATGTCGGGCCCGTCCACCTCGATGATGGCGTCGCGCAGCTCGCGCTCGGACACATGCGCGATCAGCACGGGGCTTGCGCATTTGAGGCCCTTCAGACGCACGACCTCAAAACCGCAGTCGGTGAAGAAGCGTCGGACCTGTTCGTCGCCGACCCCCATATAGGGCGTGATCACGCCAAGACGCTTGGCCCCGTAGCGCTCCAACGCGGCCCGCGAGGCGTCCGAGCCCATGGAGACCTTGACGCCAGCGCGCGCCTCGACGCGTTGATGAAGCTTCTTGCTGCCCTCCAGTCCGTCCCAGAACGTCTCCGACGACATGCCCATGATCAGGTAGTCGGGCTCGCACGTCATCACGTCGTCGACTGCCTGCAACATTTCCTTGCGGATGTTGTCCATGAGCTGGTTGAACTCGGCATCGTCACGGATCGGGGCGTTGGGGATGAAGATGCGGCCGAAGTGATTGGTCACGCCGCGCGGCCGCATGGCCTCGAACTCCGGCTGCACGGACGTGTTGGTCGAGGGCGCGATGACCCCGAATTTCCTGCGGAAGCCGAGGGAGTCGGTCATGGGCGGAGCTTGCCGCAGGTCGCACGAGAAAGACAATGGTTGACAGGACGACGGCTACGGCCGGGCTGCAAAGGCCACGGGCTCACGCTCCCCCGTTGAGCGTATAGCGCCCGTCCTTGAGACGCTTGAGCCGGCCTTCTTCGTAGAGCTTGCCGAAATGGCGCAGAATTTCGCGTCCGTCGCGCGTGCCGAGCGCGGCCATGAGCTCGAGATAGGTGGCGGGGCCTTCGGCCAGCGCCGCTTCGAGCGAGCGGTGAGGATGCTGCGGCAGTTGCGGCGGGTGTGGCACCGTGAACTCGACGCTGTCGCCTTTGCCGAACGGCTTGGTGCAGTCGAAGCCGCCCTTGGCGCCGGTGCGGCTGCCTTGCAGCGAGGGGTCGAGCGGGACGCAGCGGAAGCCTGACGCCACCACGAAGTCGCGGTCGGCCTGAAAGCGCGTGGCCAGCGCCCAGTCGATCTGCTCGTCGGAGAAGACGTCGATGTCGTCGTCGACCACGAACACGTGCTTGACGTCGCCGCTGGAGCAGAACACCGCGGCAATGGCATTGCGCGCCTCGCCCGGATTGCGCTGACGCAGCGAGACCCGCACGTTGTACATGCCGCCGGACGATGCGGTGCAGCACACCGCGACGGGCTCGCGGACCGCCTGCTGCAGCACGTTCCAGATCGCGGCCTCGGTTTTCGCCGCGCCGAGTTGCGCAGTGTCGGTGTAGCCCAGCCGCGCGCCGCCGATGGTGACCGTCTGGAACAGCGCATCGCGCCGCCGGGTGATGGCCGTCAGGTGGAAGACCGGGTTGCTTTTGAGCAGCCCGTAATACCCGATGTATTCCCCGTAGGGGCCTTCGGGCTCCACCAGGCCGCGCTCGTCGATATAGCCCTCGAGCACCAGTTCGGCGTCGGCCGGAACCTTGACGTCGACGGTGACGCATTTCACCAGCGGCAATGGCGCGCCGCGCACGGCGCCGACCACTTCGAGCTCGTCGAGCGGCGGGGTCGAGGCGACCGCGGCGAGAAAGTCCGCGGGATGGCTGCCGACAGCGAATGCCACCGGCATGCGCTCGCCTTTGGCGACCGCGCTCTGATAGAGCGCGCGCAGATCGCTCGGGGCGTTGAGATCGATGCCGGCGGCGCGCGGGCCCCGCAGCATCAGCCGGCGGCAGCCGATATTGGTGAAACCCGATTTCGGGTCGCGGGCATAGTCGATGCTGGCGGAGATGTAGGGCGCGCCGTCGAGCCCGTGCTGGAGATGCACCGGCAGCGTGGTGAGATCGGCCTCCTCGCCGGTGAGCACGACCTCATGCACCGGGGCCTGCGAGGACGGCACCTCGATCGGCGCCAGCGGATGGCGCAGGCGCTCGCGCAACACCGCGGGAAAACCAGCCTCGTCGGTGTCGAGCGCGGCGGCCAGGCGACGACGCGTTCCCATGACATTGCCGACGAGCTCCGTCTTCTCCGGCCCGACCGCGCGGAACCAGACCGCATTGGGATTGCAGTCCAGCACCGCGGCCACGTCGATCAGATCGATCGGATCGTCGTGCACCACGCATTCTCCCTCCTGCACCAATTTTTCCACGAAGTGGCGCAGGCGGAATTTCTCGGTATCGGACTGGGTCATCACGGTGCCTTTTCGGGGCGCGCACGGCGCCGGCTTGGCGAATCTCGCCGCGTCCCTCGCGGCGGCAGCAGGATGGTGCAGAAGGATTGGCTGTGGGCATTGTCCCAACGAGGCATTACGCCTGCTTACCCAAACTATTGTCAACGATAGGATCGGCATAGACTCTGCGCAAAGCCGAGCGGGCGGGCTGCCCGCCGAGTGGAGGGAAAACTGCATGCTGCGGGTGAAAAGCCCCCAGGATCTCGGCGCCGGCCTGGTGTTCGTGCTGATCGGCCTTGCCGGACTTTACTTCGGCAGCGACCTCGCCTTCGGTACCGCCGCACGCATGGGGCCCGGCTACTTCCCGATCCTGCTCAGTGCCATGATCGCCGCCGTCGGGCTGATCGTCGGGTTGCGGGGCGTGACGATCGACGGACCGCCGATCGAGCCGGTTCAGTTGCGTCCCATCGTCTTCATCATCGCCGCCATCCTGATCTTCGGCTTCTTGATTGAATTGATCGGTCTCGCGCTCACGGCCATTCTGCTGACGGTTTTCGCCGGCTATGCGCGCCGCGACGTGAAGCTGAGCGAGACGATTGTTCTCGGCGTGGCCTTGGCCGCCTTCACGGTCGTCGTGTTCGTCTACGTTCTTGGACAGCCGCTGCCTGCCTGGTGGGGCCGGTAGGATGGAGTTCGACCTGTTCCACAACCTGGCCACCGGGTTCGGCGCGGCGCTGTCGCTCAAGAACGTCGGCTTTGCCCTGATCGGCTGTCTCCTGGGGACGCTGATCGGCGTGCTGCCCGGCATCGGCCCGATTCCCACCATTGCCATGCTGCTGCCGATCACCTTCGGTCTCGAGCCGCTATCCTCGCTCATCATGCTGGCCGGCATCTATTACGGCGCGCAATATGGCGGTTCGACCACGTCGATCCTGGTGAACATCCCGGGAGAGGCCGGCTCGATCGTCACCTGCCTCGACGGCCACCAGATGGCCCGGCAGGGACGCGCCGGCGCTGCGCTTGGGGTTGCCGCATTGGGGTCGTTCTTCGCCGGATGTGTGGGCACGATCTTTATTGCGGCCTTCGGGCCGCCGCTTGCGGCCATCGCGCAGGAATTCAACTCGCCCGATTATTTTTCGCTGATGGTGCTCGGTCTCGTCACCGCGGTGATTCTGGCGCACGGCTCGGTGATCAAGGCGGTAGGTATGGTTCTGGTCGGGTTGCTCTTCGGTCTCGTCGGTACCGACGTCAACAGCGGCCTCACACGCTACACCTTCGGGGTGTCCGACCTGTGGGACGGCATCGATTTCTTGCCCTTGGTCATCGGTATGTTCGGCATCGTCGAGGTCATCCGCAATCTGGAGCAGCCGACGCTGCCGCGCCCGCAATTCAGCGCGAAGATCAAGGACCTGTGGCCGAGCATGAAGGACTTCCGCGACTCCTGGCGCGCGGTGCTGCGCGGCACCGGGCTGGGCTCGATTCTCGGGATCCTGCCGGGTGGGGGAGCCGTGCTGGCCGCATTCGCGAGCTATACGCTTGAAAAGAAGCTCGCCAAGGATCCGAGCCGGTTCGGCCGCGGCGCCATCGAGGGTGTGGCGGGACCGGAATCCGCCAACAATGCCGCCGCCCAGACCTCCTTCATTCCGCTGCTCACGCTTGGTCTGCCGTCCAATGCCATCATGGCGCTGATGATGGGTGCCATGATCATTCAGGGAATTCAGCCGGGCTCGGCGGTCATGACCAAGCGCCCCGATCTGTTCTGGGGAATGGTCGCCAGCATGTGGATCGGCAATCTGATGCTGCTGGTGATCAACCTGCCGCTGATCGGACTATGGGTTCGCCTGCTCTCCGTCCCGTATCGTCTGCTCTATCCGGCAATTCTGCTGTTCTGTGTGATCGGAATTTATAGCACGAACACCAACACCGCCCAGTTGGTCCTCTGTGCCGTCTTCGCGGTGTTCGGTTATGTGATGCTGAGATTTGGATGCGAGCCAGCGCCGCTGGTGTTGGGTTTCATTCTTGGTCCGCTCATGGAAGAAAATCTGCGGCGATCCCTGGTCATTTCCCGTGGCGACCCGATGGTCTTCTTCGAGCGGCCGATTTCGGCGGTCCTGCTGGCCGCCACGGTGGCTCTCATCGCCTTGATCGTGCTGCCGCAGTTTCGCAAAACCCGCGAGGAGGCGTTCCAGGAATGAGCGCGCCCCTCGGCAACTACCTGCAACGGAGGAAACACATGAAACCCGCGTCGAAATGGCTGTGGTGCTGCACGAGTGTTGCAATCGCCGCGGCACTGATGGTGCCCGCCGGCGCGCGCGCGCAGAGCTATCCCAGCCAGGACATCCGCCTGATCTGTGCATTCCCTCCGGGCAGCGGCGCCGACGTGCTGGTGCGTTATTTTGCCGAGAAGCTGCGTCCGATCACGAACCGTACGGTGATCGTGGAGAACAAGGCCGGCGCCGGCGGCAACATCGCCACGGAATATGTCGCGCGGGCGAAACCGGACGGCTACACCATCTATGTCCATGCGGCGACTGCCGTCGCGGCGAACCAGCATCTGTTCAAGAAGCCGCCGGTCGACGCGGCCAAGGCGATCCAGATCGCGGCCTCGATCAACCGGCAGCCGTTCATGCTGGTCGTCGATGCCAAGAGCCCCTACAGGACGGTCGCCGACCTGACTGCGGCGATGAAGCAGAAGGGGGACAAGGCCACCTACGCCACCGCGGCCCCGACCGGCGTCATCATGGGTGAGATCTACAAGAACGTCACCGGCATCACGGCGGTCGAGGTGAGCTACAAGACCGCCCCGGATTCGCTCAACGAAATGCTCGGCGGCAAGATCGACTACGGCATGCACGATCCGGTGTTCTCGCTTGCGCAGCAGCGGGAAGGGCGGCTGCGCGTCCTCGCCGTCAGCACGGCAATGCGTCTGCAGGCGAATCCGGATACGCCGACGATGACGGAGTCCGGAGTGCCCATGGATCTCACCGGGTGGTGGGCGGCCATGCTGCCCGCCGGCACACCCAAGCCGGTCATCGACAAGGTCAACCAATGGTTCTCCGAGATCGTGCGGACGGACGAGACCAGGACGTTTCTCAACAGTTTCGGCGGCGATCCCTTCGTCAATTCGCCGGAGGCGGGCCAGGAACTGTTCCTGAAGGCGATCAAGGACTGGGGCGACTTCGTGCGCATTGCGAAGATCGTGCC
Source organism: uncultured Alphaproteobacteria bacterium (assembly GCA_963739385.1). GTDB lineage: Bacteria > Pseudomonadota > Alphaproteobacteria > Rhizobiales > Xanthobacteraceae > VAZQ01. The sequence continues at coordinate 49,955 of CAVUAI010000028.1, read as the reverse complement.
GCAAGGCTGAGGTGGCGAACAGGAATGCGACCTGCCATTCCGCCGACCGGGGTCGAACGGCACGGCCACCAGCCCGGCTGATTGGGACTTTGCAACGGAGACAGGCCATGAGCAGCAATTCGCACCGGCCATTGCGATCCGCTCGGCTCGCGCTCGCTCTCGCCGCCGCGCTGAGCGCGGTGCAAGGCATTGCCGGCGCTCAGGACTATCCGAGTCAGGATATCCGTCTGATTTGCGGCTTTCCCCCCGGCAGCGGCGCCGACGTTTTCGTGCGGTATTTTGCCGAGAAGTTGCGGCCGATCGCCGGGCGCACCGTGGTGGTCGAGAACAAGGTCGGAGCGGCGAGCAATATCGCGACCGAATACGTCGCGCGTTCGAAGCCAGACGGCCACACGCTTTACCCGTTTGCGGGAACGACCGTGGCCGCCAGCATGCATCTGTTCAAGAACCCGCCCGTTGACGTCGGCAAGGCGCTCCGGGTCGCGGCCACCACCAGCAATCTCGCATTCATGCTCGTCGTGGACGCGAAGAGTCCTTACAAGACCGTGGCCGAGCTGACACCGGGCGTGAAGCGGAAAGGCAGCAGCGCCAGCTACGCCGTTGCGGCGAATCCGGGCCGCATCATGGGCGCGATCTACAAGAACACCGCCGCTCTTGAGGCTCTTGAGGTGCAATACCGCAGCGCACCCGATTCCTTGAACGAGATGATGAGCGGCAAGCTCGACTACGGTCTGCACGACCCGATCTTCGCGCTGGCGCAACAGCGTGAGGGGCGATTGCGCGTGCTGGCGGTCAGCACTGCCAAAAGGCTTGAGGCGGAACCGGGCCTGCCGACAATGACCGAGTCGGGAATTCCCATGGATCTCAATCTGTGGTGGGGCGTAATGGTGCCGTCTGCCACTCCGAGGCCGATCATCGACAAGATCAATCAGTGGTTCTCGCAGATCGTCAGCACCGAGGAAACGAGGAAGTTCCTCAATGCGTCGGGTGCCGACCCCATGATCAACTCCCCCGAACGAAGCCAGGAAATGTTCGAAACCGCGATCAAGGAATGGGGTGAATACGTTCGGATGGCCAGGATCGAGCCGCAATGACGGCCGACGGGCGAATGCGCCGACCCGCGTGCACGCCTCGACATCGTGCTGGAGGGAACTTCGCATGAGCGCCGCTCTCGAACGGTTGATGTGTGGGATCGCGGGCGGCGTCGCCCTTGCCGCGGCCATTGCCGCAGCGCCGATCGGCGCGCTGGCGCAGGACTATCCGGGCCAGGACATCCGCTTCATCTGCGGCTTCCCCGCCGGCAGCGGCGCCGACGTGCTGGTGCGCTATTTCGGCGAGAAGGTGAGGCCGTTCGCCAACCGGACCATCATCGTCGAGAACAAGGCAGGCGCCGCCGGCAACATTGCGGCCGTGTACACCGCGCGGGCGAAGCCGGACGGCCACACCGTCTATGTTCATGCCGCCAGCGCCATCGCAGCCAACATGCACCTGTTCAAGGCGCCGCCGATCGACGCGGCCAAGGACTTGCAGGTCGCCGCCGGCGTCAACAAGCAGCCGTTCATGGTGATGGTCCCGGCCAGCAGCCCGTACAAGACACTCGCCGAGTTGACCGGCGCGATGAAGCAGAAGGGCGAAAAAGCGAGCTACGCCCAGTCCAACACCAGCGGCAAGGTAATGGGCGAGCTCTACAAGCAGGCGACCGGCATCCAGGCTGTGGAGGTGCCGTACCGGACGGCGAACGACAGCCTGAACGATTTCGCCAGCGGTCGCCTCGACTATGGCATGATGGATCCGGTATTCGCGCTGAGTCAGGCGCGGGCCGGGCGGTTGCGGATGCTTGCGGTCAGCACGCCCCAGCGCATGCAGGCCGTACCGGACCTTCCGACCATGGCCGAAGCCGGGGTCCCGGGCGTGGAGTTGCTCACCTGGTTTGCCGCCATGGTGCCGTCCGCCACGCCGCGGCCGATCATCGACAAGCTCAACGCATGGTTCAATCAGGTTCTCGCCGCCGAGGAGACCAAGGCGTTCCTCAACAGCTTCGGCGGTGACCCCTTCATCACCACGCCCGAGGACGGCCAGGCGCTGTTCCGGCAACATGTCAAGGATTGGGAGGGGTTTGTTCGGACGGCGAGGATCGAGCCGCAATGACGGTGGAGGTCTGTCGCCGTTCGATCTGACGGCTGGCCACTCGGCCGATGAAATCCGGGAGGATTGCATGCGATCAAGCTCGACACCACGGATGCGTCCGACGGCGGCGGTGATGCTGGCTGCGGCCCTGTCGGTCGTGGGGACGGGCGCACACGCCCAGGACTATCCGAGCCAGGACATGCGCTTCCTCTGCGCCTTCCCGGCCGGCAGCGGTGCCGATGTCATCGTGCGATATTTTGCGGAGAAGATGCGTCCGCTCGTCAAGCGCACGATCATCGTCGAGAACAAGCCGGGCGCCGGCGGCAATATTGCCGCTGAAGCCATGGTGCGATCGAAGCCCGACGGGCACACGGTCTTCATACATGCCGGCAACACGGTCGCCGGCAACATGCACCTGATCAAACGGCCGCCATTCGACGCGGCCAAGGCGATCCAGGTCGCCGCCACCATCAACAAGCAGGCCTTCATGCTCGCGGTCGACGCCAGGCGCCCGTGGAAGACGGTGGCCGAGCTGACGGCCTACCTGAAGGAAAAGGGCGCCAGCGCGACCTACGCGGTGTCCGCGAATTCAGGCGTGGTGATGGGGGCGATCTACAACGAGAAGGCAGGCCTCCAGGCCGTCCAGGTGCACTATCGCCTGGCGCAGGATGCGCTCAACGACATGGCCGGCGGCAAGGTCGACTACGCGCTGCAGGATCCGGTGTTTGCGCTGAGTCAGCAACGCGAGGGCAGGCTGCGGGTGCTGGCGGTCGCATCGGCGGAGCGGCTGAAATCGAACCCGGAGCTTCCAACGATGACGGAAGCGGGCGTGCCGATGGACCTGGTCGGATGGTTTGCCGCCATGGTGCCGAGCGCAACGCCGAAACCGATCGTCGCTCAGCTCAACAGATGGTTCAGCGAGGTGGTCGCGACGGAGGAGACGCAGAGCTTCTTGAAAAGCTATGGCGGCGATCCCTGGATCAGCACGCCCGAGGAAGGACAGGCGCGGCTGGTACGGGACATCGCCGCCTGGGGCGATTACATCCGCATCGCCAAGCTCGAGCCGCAATGACGCTGCGGGGTGGGTGGAATGTGTCCGCGTCATCCGGTGCCTCTCCATGTCGCGAGGGCGGCCCGGGCACTTGAGGCGCAGCGTCTGCTCGCTGATAAGACAGACGTCCATGCCCCAATTGACAGCATTGGCGGTTTCCTGTGGCGTATGATGGAACGAACAAAACCTCTGCAACGTTCTCTAGCGTTCAGCCGGATCTGCAGCAGGATTGTCGCGGCCCAGGGTGCCCCGAGCCATGAAGCTTTTCGAATGCCAGAACTGCGGACAACCGCTCTATTTCGAGAATACTGCCTGCGAGAGCTGCGGCCTGCGGCTGGGCTACTTGCCGGAACGCGAAACCGTCACTGCGCTGGAGGCGGAAGAGGCCGACGGCTCGTGGCGGGCGCTCGCGGTGCCGGGGGAGCGTTACCGGCTGTGCGCCAATGCCGTCCACAACGTCTGCAACTGGCTGGTCCCCGCCGATGCTGCCGAGGTGTTTTGCGCGGCCTGCCGCCATAACCGCACCATCCCCGATCTCACAGGTCCCGAAAACCTCGAGCGTTGGCGCAAGATCGAGTTCGCCAAGCACCGGCTGTTCTATTCGCTGCTGCGTCTTCGCCTGCCGCTGGAGATCAGGACCGAGGAGTCCAACGGGCTCGCATTCGATTTCCTGTCGAGTCCGGTCGGTGCCTCCAGGGGAGAAGCGCCGGTGATGACCGGGCACGCCAGTGGCCTCATCACTCTCAACGTGGCTGAAGCCGACGATCCCGAACGCGAACGCCAGCGCAAATCGATGGGCGAGCCTTATCGCACATTGCTGGGCCATTTTCGGCATGAGATGGCGCACTACTACTGGGACCGGCTGGTGGCTGATTCACCCGCGATCGATGAGTTCCGCCGGCTGTTCGGCGACGAGCGCGAGGATTACGGGCAGTCGCTGCAGCGACACTATGCCAACGGTCCGGCGGCCGACTGGCCGGACCGCTTCGTCACCGCCTATGCCAGCTCGCATCCCTGGGAGGATTTTGCCGAGACCTGGGCGCACTATTTTCACATGGTCGATACGCTTGAGACCGCGTTCGCGTTCGGTCTGCGACTGCGCCCGAAAGTGGCCAAAGGCGCCGACCTGTCCGCGGCGATCGACTTCGACCCCTACGTTTCCGAGATGGACAGGATCATCGACGCCTGGTTGCCATTGACCTTCGCGGTCAATTCCATCAACCGCAGCATGGGTCAGCCCGACCTCTATCCGTTCGTGGTGCCGCCCCCGGTGATCTGGAAGCTGACATTCATCCACAATCAGATTCACGCGGTAAGCTCGCTCCGCCCGAGCGACTCCGGCGACAACGCCTTGCGTGCCGTCGTTGCCGGACTCAAACGATCGGTCGGAACGCCGCAGCCGACGAGCTGATTGTTCGGACAACGATGTCGGTAGGCCGCAGCCGGTGTCGCCTGCCGGGCGCGGTTGCGCGCCCGGCGGCGCACGATTGATCAACGCGCGTCCGCGACTGAAGACGCTTGCATTACGCTGCGGACCACGTATTGGCCGATCTCGCGTCCCATGTCCTGTCCGACGCGGACCGAGAATCGGTAATGGAAACCCGCCCAGATGCGGGCGTGCGCCACCTCGTCGGCATAGGCGCGAAGGTTGCTCCATCGATGCGTGACACCGGGCGCGGTAGAGCTGGTCATGGCAACTTCCGGAATGTCCGCGGATCCGAATTCTGCTTCCGCCACCGCGGCCAAAGCTGAGCTGCCGATGCAGTGCGCGCACGGATATTCAGGATGCATCGGCGTGTTGTCGATCGGTTGCCAAGTCGCGTCACGTTCGGTTGCAGAGTTCTCGTCGCGGTCGCCGCCGCGAATCGCGGTGACCGGACGCCAGAAGTCGTAGTGGTACTTGGCGTCCATTACCGAGATATACGCGTCAGCCAAGGCGACGGCAGCGACCGCCATGAACCGGGCACTGTCGATGAGGCTCATCTTCTTCGCCACTACCAATTGGCGCAGAATAGGATCCGTGGACTGCGGTCCGGTGATGAGCCAGAAGCGAGCGTCCTCGGTCTGCCGCGGAGAACGTTTGGTGCTGGCCTTGCCGCCAAGGTCCTTGATCTCGTTGTAGTCGGCGGCCCACTGATCGCTCTCGAGTGGAATTGGGGGCGCGGGGCGAAACTGCGATGGGCTCGTCATGGCGAACGGCTTCACGTTCGGCCACATTGATGCGACCGTTATTGCGGTGGGAACGTAAACCCCCGGCTTGGTGTTTGGCCGGTAGGAATCCAGGGCATCGGAGCCATCTTTGGCGCGCGCCTCGAGGATTTTCGCGGCGATCGCCTCGCCGACCTTGATGCCCTCGGACTTGCCGTCACTGTCGGCAATCGTGGCGAGATAAGCCACGAGTGCGCCTCTCAGGTCCTCGCCTGCGACCTGCGGAAGTAGGCCCGCCAAGGCGGTGCCTGCTGCCGCCGCAGCAGCCGCCTCCTTTGATGCGCTCGCGGCCGCTGGCAACTGGATGAGGTAGGGTCGGTAGCGGCGCTCGATCGAGTTGACCGCGTCGAACATCGCGACCTGGACGATCGCTACGGCTCTCTGGGCGGCGGGCGGCACCATCCGCGGCGTCACGAAAGCGATGGCCTTCTCGTTCCAGTCGGTGATCACGTCGGCGAAACCCGGCGTTGCTGGCACGACCAAAGCGATCACCGTGAACATTCTGCAGAGATTGACTGACATGGTATGCTCTCCTCCATGGCAAAATCCGTGCCTTCGACCGCTGGCGCGAGGTCGATTGCGCGCGGCCACGAGAGCCCGCGAGGCTTTGGAATTTGCACCGGTTCGATTTTCGATCAGCCGATGCCGGTGCGGTGGCGATCGGCGTCGTGCGCGACACTCATGGGCCAAAGCGTCTCGGCGATCCAGTCTCAGATCTGTACTTGGCGATCGCGGCCCACATCAAGCCTTGTCATAACTGCGGACCGCAGGTGAACCGTCGGGATCGGCGTCGGTCTCCGACGTTTGCCGCTTCCGGCCCCGATCCTGCCGATCGAGTCCAAAATCAGTACTTGCAGCGAGTGGCGGACGAATCTAGTTTTTGTGCGGAAGGGACCTCGCAAAGGCAGGGAGATCGCCATGAAGGGCTACGGACAGTATTGCCCGGTCGCCAAGGGTGCGGAAGTCTTTGCAGAGCGCTGGACACCGCTGGTGCTGAGGGAGTTGCTGTCCGGCAGCACGCATTTCAGCGATCTCCACCGCGGTGTACCGCTCATGTCGCGGAGCTTGCTGAGCCTGAACTCAAACAGCTCGAGGGTATCGGCGTCGTGGAGCGCAGACAGGGCCAGCAGGGCCCGGAATACCATCTGACGGAGGCGGGTCGGGAATTTGCGCCGATCGTCCGCCAGCTGGGGGAATGGGGCCAGCGTTGGTTCCGCGCGAAGTTCGGCCGCGATGAACTCGACGTGACCCTTCTCATGTGGGACATGCGCCGTTGCGTAAAGGCCGACGTATTTCCGGCCGGCCGTATTTCGGTGCAGTTCCGCTTTTCCGATGTGCCGGCGGCGAAACGTACGTGGTGGCTCGTCAGCGATGGCGAGGAGATCGATCTGTGTCCAACTGATCCGGGATTTGAGGTCGGCCTCTATGTCGCGACCGACCTGCGAACCATGACCCGGGTCTGGATGGGCGATCTGCCGGTGAAAACCGCGGTCGCCTTGGGAGAGATCGAACTCGATGGTCCGAGGGAGCTACGCCAGCGATTCGAGGGCTGGCTTGGATTGAGCGGATTCGCCGGCATCAAACGTGCTAATCGTCAGACAAGAGCAGGCCGCGATCACGACCGATCCGAGGGTCACGGCCCGCACCATCCCATGTGAGTTCGTTTCGGACCTGGACATCGCGGGAGGACGCTGACACGCAAACGGGGGCTGTCCTCCGCCATCGCGCAAGCGAAGAAAACGCCTTCAGCGGCACCGCCTGCAGCTGGAAGAGGTCGCGCTCGCGGCGTTGCGCCGCGTAAGATTGGCCCGGAATATCTCTTCCACCTCGATAGCCGTGCAGGAGCGGCTGGCACGATTTCCTGGTCCGCGTTGGTCTATTCGGTCGGTGCGAAGACCGAGCGGCGCTGGTTCAGATCTGTCCCCAAGCGGCTCCCGCAAGCAGCCCACGGAAGGGTTTGGCGGCCCGGAAATTGCATCAAGAATTCCGTAATATGTAGCTGGTGTTAACGCGGCAGAGCAGCGTATGTCGATCCTCGTCAGTCTCCATCACGTCACACGCTATCAGTACGATCGCCCGGTCGACCTCGGACCGCAGGTGATCAGGCTGCGGCCCGCGCCGCATTCCCGCACCCGCGTCCCGAGCTATTCGCTCAAGGTGACGCCGGCGCAGCATTTCGTGAACTGGCAACAGGACCCGAGCGGTAACTGGCTCGCGCGTTTCGTTTTTCCGGAGAAGACCCGCGAGTTTTCCATCGCAGTCGATCTGATCGCGGACATGGCGGTCGTCAATCCGTTCGATTTCTTCGTCGAGCCGTTCGCGGAGACATTCCCGTTCGCCTATCCTCCCGAGTTCGCGGAGGAGCTTGCGCCCTATCTCGATGCGCAACCGGCAGGGCTGCGGCTGGCGGCGTTCCTCGCCTCGGTCCCGCGCGACCGGAAGAATACCGTCGTTTTCCTGGTCGAGCTCAATCAGCGTCTGCAGGGCGACATCCGTTATCTGATCCGCATGGAGGCCGGCGTACAGACACCTGAGCAGACGCTTGCGACGGGTTCGGGTTCGTGTCGCGACAGTGCGTGGCTGCTGGTGCAAATCCTGCGACATCTCGGCCTCGCCGCCCGTTTCGTATCGGGCTACCTCATCCAGTTGCGTCCGGACGTGCAGGCCCTCGATGGACCGGCGGGGGCGGCGCAAGACTTCACCGACCTGCACGCCTGGGCCGAGGTCTATATCCCGGGCGCCGGCTGGATCGGCCTCGATGCCACCTCCGGGCTGTTGTGCGGAGAGGGTCATATTCCGCTCGCCGCCACGCCGCATTTCCGATCAGCGGCGCCGATCAGCGGCGGCGTCGAGCCGGCAAACGTCGACTTCTCCTTCGACATGTCGGTTACGCGTATCGCGGAACAGCCGCGCGTGACCTATCCGTTCTCCGACGAGGCATGGACCGTACTCGACGCGCTGGGTGAAAAGGTCGATGGCGATCTGGCCGGAAACGACGTCCGGCTGACCATGGGCGGCGAGCCGACTTTCGTCTCGGTCGACGACTATCAGTCCGCGGAGTGGAACACCGCCGCGTTGGGCCCCACCAAGCGCAGCCGCGCCGACGAGCTGATCCGTCGGTTGCGCGATCATTTTGCCGTCGGTGGGCTCCTGCATTATGGCCAGGGCAAATGGTATCCGGGCGAGCCGCTGCCGCGCTGGGCGTTCGCGCTCTACTGGCGGCGCGACGGCAAGCCGATCTGGCGCAACGCGGCGCTCATTGCGCCCGAGACGGACTCCGGACGGCCGCTCGCCGGCGATGCCGAGCGCTTCGCGCGCGCCGTCGCCTTCCGCCTCGGGCTTGATGCTGCGTTCGTGCAGCCAGCCTTTGAAGACCCGGCGGAACGCATGCTTAAGCAGGGCGAGCTGCCCGAGAATGTCGATCCAGGCGATCCCAAGACCGATGATCCGCTTGAACGCGACCGCATCATGCGGGCGTTCGAGCGACAGCTCGGCGCGCCCGTCGGCTATGTCTTGCCGGTGCAGCGCTGGACCGCGCAGGCGGCGCCCGGCTGGATCAGCGAGATTTGGCAGACGCGACGGCGGCACCTGTTTCTGATGCCGGGTGACTCGTCCATGGGGTTCCGTCTGCCACTGAACTCGCTGCCGTATCTGCGGCCCGCCGACTATCCGCATCTCGTGCCCGCCGATCCCATGGACGAACATGGCGAATTGCCCGATCCGGAGATGCTGGCGCAGACCATCGCCGATCGCAGCGAAGAGGCCGCCGCTCGCGCGAAGGTGCTGGATTTTCGCCGCACCGCGCCGATGGCGGCGTCGCCGGCGCTCCCGGCGGTCGCGGTACGCACCGCACTCACGGTTGAGCCGCGCGGTGGACGGCTTTGCGTGTTCATGCCGCCGGTCGAACGGCTGGAGGATTATCTCGAGCTTCTCGCGGTGGTCGAAGCGACGGCGGTCGAACTCGACATGCCCGTGCATGTGGAGGGATATGAGCCGCCGCCCGATCCGCGCTTGAACGTCATCAAGGTGACGCCCGATCCCGGCGTCATCGAAGTCAACGTCCATCCGGTCGCGAGCTGGCGCGAGGCGGTCGAGCTTACGCACACGCTGTACGCGGAAACCCGGCTCTCGCGGCTCGGTACCGACAAGTTCATGATCGATGGCCGCCACACTGGAACCGGCGGCGGCAATCATGTGGTGCTGGGCGGCCCCACCGCGGCCGACAGTCCGTTCCTGCGTCGGCCCGATCTGCTGAAGAGCCTGATCCTGTACTGGCAGCGTCACCCTTCGCTGTCCTATCTGTTCTCCGGCCTGTTCATCGGTCCGACCAGTCAGGCCCCGCGCGTCGACGAGGCGCGCAACGATCAGCTCTACGAACTGGAGATCGCCCTGGCCATGGTGCCGGCGGCGGGAGAGGGCGAGACGCCGCGGCCGTGGCTAGTGGACCGTCTGTTTCGCAACCTCCTGGTCGACGTCACCGGCAATACTCACCGCGCCGAGTTGTGCATCGACAAGCTGTTCTCGCCCGACGGTCCGACCGGGCGCCTCGGCTTGGTAGAGTTTCGCGCCTTCGAAATGCCGCCGCACGCGCGCATGAGCCTGGCGCAGCAATTGCTGATCCGCGCCCTGATCTCATGGTTCTGGCGTGAGCCGCAACGCGGCGCACTGGTGCGCTGGGGCTCCGCCTTGCACGATCGCTTCATGCTGGGGCACTTTGTCTGGGAGGACTTTCTCGACGTTTTGGGTGATCTTCGCGGTGCCGGCTATCATTTCGATCCGAACTGGTTTCATGCCCAACGCGAGTTTCGCTTTCCTTTCTACGGCGCGGTCAACCGTGGCGGCGTGAGCTTGGAATTGCGACAGGCGCTGGAGCCGTGGCACGTACTTGGCGAAGACACGACAGCCGGCGTGACTGCGCGTTTCGTCGACTCCTCGGTCGAGCGGCTGCAGGTGAAGGTCGAGGATTTGAATGCCAGCCGCCACGTCGTCACCTGCAATGGCCGGGTCGTTCCGTTGACCTCGACCACGCGCTCCGGCGAATACGTTGCCGGCGTTCGCTTCAAGGCGTGGCGGCTGGCGTCGGCCCTGCAACCGACCATCGAGCCTCATACGCCGCTCACCTTCGACATCTTCGATCGCTGGAGCCGGCGCTCGCTCGGCGGCTGCGTCTACCACGTGGCCCATCCCGGAGGGCGCAACTACGAGACATTCCCGGTCAACGCCTATGAAGCCGAGGCCCGGCGCCGGGCGCGTTTCCAGGATCACGGCCACACGCCCGGATGCCCCGATTTGCTTGGGGAAGAACGGTCACGCGAGTACCCGATGACCCTCGACCTGAGACGCCCGAACTCATGTCTGATAGCCGCATGGTGGGCCAGCGCGACAGCGCCCCCGTGCAGGACGAGATCAACGCACTGTTGGCGGGTTATCGTCCGCTGCCGGGCATTTTTGACGAAATGGTCGACCAGGGCGGCCGCGTGCGGGCCCATTGGCAGCCGCTGCTGGCCATGCTTGCGGCACTGGGGCGGAAAGAGGTCGACCGTCGGTTCGCCGCCGCCGATCGTCACCTGCACGATTCGGGCGTGTTTTATCGCGTCTATGAGGATGCCTCCGGCGCGGAGCGGCCCTGGCCGCTCAGCCACATGCCGCTCCTGATCGACGCGGTGGAATGGGAGCCGCTCAAGGCCGGACTGATCCAGCGCGCCGAGCTGCTCGAAGCCGTGCTGGCCGACGCCTACGGCCCGGCGAATCTGGTGCGCGAGGGCCGGCTGCCAGCGGCGGTCATCGCCGGAAACCCGGAATTCCTGCGGCCGCTGGTCGGCGTCACGCCCGCGGCCGAGGCCTATCTGCGGTTTTATGCCGTCGATGTCGGGCGCTCGCCCGCTGGTTCCTGGTGGGTGCTCGGCGACCGCACGCAGGCGCCTTCAGGCGCCGGCTATGCTCTCGAGAACCGCCTCGCGCTGTCGCGCGCCATGCCCGATGTCTATCGCGAGCTCAAGGTCGAGCGTCTCGCCCCCTTCTTCCAGGCGTTTCAGGCGGAGCTTTCCTCGCTCACCCGGAAGGATGATTCCCGGATCTGCGTGCTCACACCCGGACCCATGAACGAGACCTATTTCGAGCACGCCTATCTCGCGCGCTATCTCGGATTCCTACTAGTCGAGGGCGAGGACCTGACCGTGCGCGACGACGGCGTCTTCATCCGCACGGTGTCCGGCCTCAGGCGCGCCGAAGTGCTGGTGCGGCGGCTCGATGCCGACTTCGCGGATCCGCTGGAGCTCAACGCGCGCTCGCGTCTGGGCGTGCCCGGCCTGGTGCAGGCGGTGCGCGACGGCACGGTGGTCATCGCCAACGCGCTCGGTTCGGGCGTGGTCGAGGCGCGCGCGCTGCTGAGCTTCCTGCCGGCGCTGGCGCCGGCCGTACTCGGGCGTGAGCTTGCGCTGCCGAACGTCGCGACCTGGTGGCTCGGGCAGGCGCGCGCGCGCGACGAGATCATCGGCCGGCTCGACGAGATGGTGATCGCGTCGGCCTTTCTCGGCGAACTGCCGGGTTTCGGTGAGCGGCGGGAGGTGCTGGGGGCGACGCTCGGTCACGACGAGCGCAGCCAGATCCTGGAGCAGATCGCCCACCGTGGCATCGACTTCGTGGCCAAGGAGGCCGTCAGCCTGTCGACGACGCCGGTGTGGCGCGGCGGCAGGCTCGAGCCGCGCCCATTCACGCTGCGGCTGTTCCTGGCACGCACCAGCGACGGGTGGCGCGTCATGCCCGGGGGCTTCGTGCGCGTGGCAGACGATCTCGACGCGCGGGCGGTGAGCCTGCAACGCGGAGGGAGCACCGGCGATGCTTGGGTACTGTCGGACAAGCCGGTCGTCGAAACGACATTGTTGCCCGCGCCCGACCGCATCACGATCACGCGCGTAACCGGCCGGCTGCCGAGCCGTGCCGCGGCCAACCTGTTTTGGGTTGCGCGCTACGTCGAACGCGCCGAGGCGACGCTGCGGCTCATTCGGGCGCTGGTCAACCGGGCCAGCGACAGCGACGAGGCCGCCATGCAGGTGGTGGCACAGATCGAGGCGCTGCTCACCGCCTGGGAGGCGGTGCCGACCGAACTTCCCAACGCCAGGCCGGTCCTCGTCGCCGCGGCCGCATTGAAGCGTGACGATCTCGACGGCGCGCTGCCTTATCTCGTCGGCGCGGCGCAGTCGTCCGCGTCGGTGATCCGCGACCGCTTTTCTCCCGACGCGTGGCGGGCGCTCACCGATCTCTCTGAGCTGATCAACGCGCCGATCGAGCGCCCGCCGACGGAAAGCGCAATCTTCGAGCGAACCGACGGCGCCTTGCGCATCATTGCCTCGTTTTCGGGATTGGCGCAGGAAAACATGAGCCAGCTTGCCGGCTGGCGGTTCCTGGAGCTTGGCCGCCGCATCGAGCGCGCAATCGCAACCTGCCGGTTCGTTCGCCAGTTCGCGTTTGCCGGGCTGGACGGCGCCCTCGACGTGCTGCTGGAGCTCGCCGACAGCCAGATCACCTACCGGCTGCGATATGTGATGGTGGCGGCGCCGGCGCCCGTGATCGATCTCGTCGTGCTCGATCCCAACAATCCGCGCTCGGTCGCCTATCAGCTCGGCCGCATCGAGACCCATCTCGCCGCGCTCCCGCAACGCGGCGAAGACGGCCGCCTGTCGCCGCCCGAGCAGATCGCGGCGGCGCTCGCCACGCAATTCCGCACCGCGGATGCGGCCGCGCTCGACGCCACCGCGTTCTTGCGGGCGGAAGAAGCGCTGATGAAGCTCGCCGATGTGATCGCGTCGACGTACTTCACGACCCATGAGCGGGCGGAAGTGCGCTGGGAGGCGCTCGGATGATCTACGACATCCGGCAGACCACGACCTACGAATATGCGTCGCCGGTCGCCTATGCGCGTCACGTGCTGCGGCTCACGCCGATCGATCGTCCCGGACAGCGCGTTCATGCCGCTGCGCTCGATATCGAGCCCGCGCCCATCGAGCGGCGCGAAGGCCACGATTTCTTCGGCAACCGGATGACATGGATCGAATTTGACCAGCCGCACGACAATCTCAACGTCAGGGTGGCGGCCCGGGTCGCAGTCAAGAGCGATATCGCGCGTAACGACGCCGCCACGCCGCCATGGGAGGAGGTGCGCAACGCGGCTTTCGCCGCGACCGACCTGTCGCCGAATTCGCCGGCGCATTACCTGTTCCCGAGCCGTCAGGTCTCGCTTGATCCGGAAATCCGCGCCTATGCCGAGGAGAGCTTTTCTCCCCGTCGCCCGGTGCTTGAGGCTGCGATCCATCTGATGCGGCGGATCAAGGCGGACTTCACCTACGAGGTCGGCGCAACCACGGCATCGACCACGCCGCCGATGTCGTTCGCGTTGCGCCGCGGCGTCTGCCAGGACTTCGCCCATATCATGATTTCGGGGATGCGCGGGCTCGGGCTACCCGCCGCCTATGTCAGCGGCTATCTGCGGACCGGGAATGCCGGGGAGGACCGCCTCGAAGGCGCCGATGCGATGCATGCCTGGGTGCTGGTGGGATGCGGAGAGGAGGCCGGGTGGTACGGGCTCGATCCGACCAACGGCATTTTCGCGGGCGATGACCATATCGTGCTCGCCATCGGGCGCGACTACGCCGACGTCGCTCCGATCGACGGCGTCATCTATGCCTCGGGCGGACAGCACCTCGACGTCTCGGTGAGTGTGAGGCCGGTGGGCTAGGAACCTTAGGGGGCAAAGCCGACTTCCGGTCAAGATGCCCAAACGATGCGTTGTGACGCTTTAGAGGTGTTCGCTCAGTTAATATGAGCTGACATTATTTGGACGACGGCCTCGCAAATACGACATGTCAATCTTGCGGCCGTCGCGCCTGCGCAATCTACGAGGCGCGGAGCCAGGACGACTTCACTGGCCGGCCGCGACTGTTGAGACGCACTGACGCGGCGGAGTCCTCGCCGCGCATCAGTCGGGCGTCAACAAGACATCGCCCGGGCTCGCCGCTCGTGCGCCCCGCCGTCCTCAGCTTCTCAATTTACCGGATACGCCACAGTGTGAGGAAAAATTGCAGACTTGTCAACGTACGAACTCTGTCGATAGTCGGGCTCCTTCGCATTCGGCGACGACATCCAACACTTTCCAGACGGGAGAACAGAATGAAGAATTTGGCGCCCGCGCCCTGCACACCTCTCTGCAGTGCGGTCTATCTCGCCGCCACCTTGCAGCTGCCGCAACCCGGGCTGCGCGATGTCGTCGGCCCACGTTTCTTTACCGCTTTGGTCGCGGCAGGACTGCTGCTCCGCCGCCCCCCACTTCGTTCATAGCTCGAGCCGCGTGCCGGGGCGCAATCGCTTCGCGCAGCCATGATCGGCAGGCGAGCGGGCCATTCGGCGACATGCGGTCTGCTCGACGTCCTGCCGAGGGCTGGACATCGCTACCGCCAAACAAGCCTTACGATGACCGAAGCATGCGCATGACACTTGCGTGCGGAATAGATTTTGGCACTTCGAACTCCTCCGTTGGCGTCTGCGACGCGGGGGGACCTCATCTGTTACCCATCCAGCGGGGCGCGAGGTCGGTGCCAACGGCCCTGTTCTTCAGCTTCGACGACAATTCGACGACTTTCGGCCACGAGGCTCTCGAGCGCTATTTCGCGCGCGAACCCGGCCGCTATCTGCGTGCAATAAAGAGCGTGCTCGGCACCAAGCTTTTTGAGGAGACAACGCAGGTCAAGCTAAGGCGCTGTGCCTTCGGCGAGATCATCGCTGTGTTTCTACAGTTCCTGCGGACTGCGGCTGGCGAAAGCCTCGGTGCGCCGCCGACGAGCGTGGTGCTCGGCCGCCCGGCGTTCTTTGTCGACGACGACCCCGCGGCCGATGCTGCGGCGGAGCGCCAGCTCGAAGCGGCTGCCCGGGCCGCCGGCTTCGAGAGGATCGCCTTCCAGTTCGAGCCGATCGCGGCCGCCCTCGACTATGAGCAGAACGTCAACGCTGAGGAGATCGCGCTCGTGGCTGACATCGGTGGCGGCACCTCGGACTTCTCGGTGGTGCGGGTCTCCC
Organism: uncultured Alphaproteobacteria bacterium; assembly: GCA_963739385.1. GTDB lineage: Bacteria > Pseudomonadota > Alphaproteobacteria > Rhizobiales > Xanthobacteraceae > VAZQ01. The sequence continues at coordinate 34,501 of CAVUAI010000028.1, read as the reverse complement.
CCGAGCGTGCGCGATCGAGAGACCGGCACCAGGACATTCTCGGATTCACCGGCGTGCACATCGGAGGCACGGATTTCGACAAACAGTTGGGGCTAGCGAGCGTGATGCCGGCACTGGGCCTGCGCAGCCGTCTTTATCGCAAGGGATTGGACGCGCCATCGTGGTACTTTTCCGACCTCGCGACCTGGCACAGAATTAACTTTCTCTATGATCCGAAAGTGCTGACCGAGGTCCGCGGCGTTTTGCGAGATTCCGCGGAGCCGGAAAAAATCGAACGGCTGCTGCGCGTGCTTGAGCAGCGCAAGGGCCACGAGCTGTTGGCGGGCGTCGAATCTGCCAAGATCGAGCTGTCGCGCGCCGATCTCGCCAGGCTCAATCTCGACGATAGCGTCGCCGACATCTCCCTGGAGGTCACCCGAGCAGAGCTCGAGGCAGCCGTCGTCGATAGCCTCCATCGCATACGATCTCGCATCGGTGATGTGCTGCGGATGGCCGGTTTGACACCGGACTCGGTGTCGGTCGTGTTTCTCACCGGCGGTGCCACCAGGATGCCTTCCGTGCGGAAGTTCATCGCCGCTGCAGTACCCACTGCGCGCCTCATTGCAGGTGATGCGTTCGGAAGCGTTGCTACGGGCCTTGCGCTCGATGCCGCCAAGCGATTTGCGGAGCGGTGACAGGAAGAAGTGCTGAGAAAGAAGACGCTTTCATTCTTCGAGTAGATCGTCTGATGCGGCAGGTCGTTTGCATTGGCTGCTTCGCGCCGACGACCAGACGCCCCGACAATGGTAGCATCTGACAATTTGCAGTTGCACGCCTTAGCCAACCCCGCCGGGCCTGGTGCGCGTCGTGGTCACAGGGCGCGACGTGAGCCGACCAGCACGTTGCGCAGGTTCTCGCTGCGGGAATTGTGCGCAAGCAGCACGTCCGTGATGTCGCGGTCGCGTTCGGCCGCCGTGCGCGCTCCGGGCGGCTTGAGCTGCGCGCTCAGATAGGCGCCTTCCTCCCGTCCGAGTGCAACCAAGCCGCTGCCGAAGGGCTGCTGCTCGCGCTGATACCTCAACAGGCCGCTGATAAGATCGTCCGCGGTGGCGGCGTCGGCGAGGCTCGCCGCGTCCAGCGCTGCCTTGGTCACTCCGGCGCCCACGTGCGGCCGCGCCACAAAGGCGGCATCGCCCAGCAGCGCCACGCGTCCGAACACGGTTTGCGGCGATTCGAGATCGAAGATCGGCTGAAAGAACGGCTGCGCCGTGCGGGCAAAAATTTCCGCCACCTGCGGCGCCACCAGCGCGCGGGCGGTCGCCTTGATCCCGGCCACGATCTCGGGCCGGATCAGCGGCGGGGGAATCGCGGTGCCGTGACAGCGGCCGCTCGCATCGGTGCAAAGGTCGGGCAGCGCGCGTTGCGGATCGGTCGGCCGGTACCAGACGATGTTGTAGGCGCGCCGTCCCGGCTGGGTCTCGTTGTTGCGGCCGGGAACCGGATACGCGAGCAGCAGCTCGCCGTCCGGCAGGCAGAAGGTGTAGCGCTCGAAGATCTCGGCCCGAATGTCGGACGGGACCTCGCTTTCATCCAGCATGGCGCGCCAGGCCACGTACCCGGCGTAGTTGGGCGCCACCTCCGGTAGGAACTGCTCGCGCACGGTGGAGCGGACGCCGTCGGCGCCGACCAGAAGGTCGCCGCTCGCACGCGACCCATCGGCAAACACGGCGGTGACGCTGTGGGCCTCCTGCTCCACGCGTTCGAGCGACATGCCGAGACGATAGCTCGCGGATGGGAGCGGATCGCGCAACGAGCGATAGAGCCGCCCCCACGAGCTCATGGTGCGCGCCGTCTTCTCTTCCAGATAAGCGCGGCCGTTGCGATCGAGGCAGATAACGGTGTCGACCTTGATCCCCATAGACTTGTCGAAGTCGATCCCGACCCGGCGAAGGATGTCGATGAGCTGCGGATGGGTGCTGATACCGGCGCCGCGGCCGGTGAGGTCGTCGGGATTGCGCTCGAACACGATCGCATCCCAGCCCACGCTGCGCAGGAGATGCGCCGCCAGCAGGCCGCCGAGCGAGCCGCCGATCACCAGGGCACGTCGTGTCGTCATGATCTCAGTGCGCCGAACGCGTTCACGCCATCGCCCACGACATGCTGTCGTGGCCCGGCTTGTAATCGCGGTTGCTCTGCGCCGGGTTGCGGTTGATCAGCGGCCGGCCGTAGAGCGGATGAGTCTGGCTGCGGACCTCGTGCTCCACGGTGAACAGCACCTCGCGCGTATCGAGGTCGACGACGTCCTTGAAGCGGTATTCGTAATCGTTGACCTCCATGGTGAGCAGGCCAAGCTCCTTGAGCCGTCGGTAGGGACCCGAGAAATTCGCGATATAGATCTGCGCGTGGTGGCGGTCGTAGGGCTTTTCCGGCTCGTCGGTCTCGCGGAAGTACCAGTACTGCTTCTCGCCCACCTGCACCCGCGCCTTGCGGCCGCTGCCGTTCTCGACCACCGTCGCGAGCGCGCCCATGACGTCGCGATAGAAACGGGCGATGCGGTCGGCCGTGCCGGGACGCACGTCGAATTCGATGTAGGGCATGCCCAAAACGATGCGGCCGAAGCGGCTTTCGTCCGGCGCATGGACGTGGATGCGGTTTCCCCAGGGACACACGGTCTCTACGCAATCGTTGCTTTCGCGGAAGTCGAATTTCGTTCCGTCCAGCGGCTTGCGCAGCTGGGACAGCCGATCGAGCAGCGCAGCCCGGTCGGGTACCACCAGTCCGGTGACGCCGCGCACGACATCGGGCTGGCCGATGGGCAGATGGAACTGGCTCACTCCGACATTGATCCACATCAGGCGGGCCCCGGTATTGAGGAAGGGATCGCGGGTGAGACCGAGACCAGTGACGTAATAATGCGTCGCGAGGTGTTGGTCCGTGATGCAGACGTTGACGTGCCCGAGATTGACGATGTTGCCGAGATCCTGGGCCGAGCGGTCGTACTGCTTGTCTGCCATGGGAATGTTCCTTCGCAATCCGCGATATTAGGCAGCGAATGTGCAGCGCTCAACGGCCCGCCGCGGGCGCTCCATCCGTCATGCAATCCAGCCTCTCGCAGGAGGATTGGATTGCGCGGGTCAGGTCCGCGCATGACAAGGGCCGGTTCACTGCTGCGGCACGCCGGCGGCCTTGATCACCTTGCCCCACAGCCGCCGCTGCTCCTCGACGAAGGTTTTGGTTTGCGCCGCGTCGCCGCCGCCGACCAGAACCTGCAGCTCGCGCAGCCGCGCCGAGATATCCGGTTCCCGCAGGGCGGCGTTGATGGCGGCATTGAGCTTGAGGATGATCGGCTCGGGTGTTTTCGGCGGGGCGCTGATTGCGTTCCAGGTTTCCGATACGACGTCGGGAAAGCCGGCCTCGGCCATGGTCGGAACATCCGGCAGGACCTCCAGGCGCTGGTCGGTAGCAACCGCGAGCACGCGCACTTTGCCGCCTTGCTGCAGCTCGTGGACCGCGGAGAACTGGATGAAGCTCAGATCAAGGTGGCCGGCGACGACGTCGCTCAAAACGCCGGACGTGCCCTTGTAGGGCACGTGCACCAGCTTCGTCCCGGTCAGCGTCATGAACAGCTCGGCGGTGAGATGGGATGCGGTGCCGATTCCCTGCGATCCATAGTTGAGCCTGCCCGGATTTGCCTTCGCGAGGACCACGAAGTCCTGCACCGTCGCGGCGGGAAAATCCGGCCGCACCGCCAGCACATTGGGTATCCGCGTCATCATCGCGACCGGCTCGAACCCCGCCGGATCGAAATTGAGCTTCCGGTAGAGCCAGCCGTTGATGGCGAGCGGCGTCGGCGACGACGCCAGCAACGTGTAGCCGTCGGCCTCGGACTGGTACACCGTCTCCGCCCCGATATTCCCGCCCGCGCCCGGACGGTTCTCGACCACGAACGGCTGGCCGAGCCCGGCCCGCAGCTTATCGGCGATGATCCGCGTCGCGGTATCGACGCCGCCGCCGGGCGCGACATTGACGATGATCCGGACCGGCTTGTTGGGATAGTCCGCCTGCGACTGAGCGAGCGCAGGGCCCGCCACGGGCAGCAGGGCGGCGAGCGCGATCGCGAGGAAACGGTCCATTGGTTCCTCCGGGACGTTGCGGCGATCAGTTGGCCTTCACGCCCGCCGCGGTGGCGATCGTCGTGTTGAGGGCGACCTCGCCCTGTACGAGCTTTTCGAAGGCCGGCGCGCTCAGCACCAACGGGTCGACTCCCAATTTGGCGAGTTTCTCCTGCACCGCGGGGTTTTGCACCGCCAGCAGCGTTTCCCGATAGAGCTTGCCGAGGATGGGCGCGGGCGTCTTGGACGGCGCGAACATACCGACCCAGAAGTTATATTCGGAGCTTGGAAATCCCGCCTCCGTCGTGGTCGGGACGTCCGGCAGCGCTGCGGCGCGCCGCGAGCCGCTCACCGCGAGCGCCTGCAGCCTGCCGTCCTTGAGAAACGGAAGCGCGACGATCAGCGGCGAAAAGAAGAAGTCGACCCGACCCGCAAGCACCTCGGTGATCGCTTCAGGGGCGCCCCTGCTCGGCACGTGTACGGCCTGGAAACCGGCTGCCACGCGAAGCACCTCGCTGGCGAAATGCGAAAAGTTTCCTGCGCCGGCGGTGGAATAGTTCATCGCTCCAGCCTTGGCTTTCGCGGCAGCGATGAAATCGGCGAACGTCTTGTAGCCGCCGGCGGGCGACACCACGAGCACCGTGGGCATGTTGCCGAGCGGGATGACCGGCGCGAAGTCCTGCAAAGTGTCGAAGGCGAGGTTGCGGTAGGTGGCCGGCACGATCGTGTGCGAGGACGAGTTGATGAGGATGGTATAGCCATCGGGATCCGATCGGGCGGCGGCGGCCATGCCGATCGTGTTGCCGGCGCCGGGACGGTTCTCGACGACGATCGGCTGGCCGAGCTGCGACGCGAGCTGATCCAGCACGGTGCGCCCGGTCAGATCGGTCGCGCTGCCGGCGGTCAGCGGCACGATCGCGCGGATGGGTTTCGTCGGCCATTCCTGTCCAAGTGCACCCGTCGTCAACGACGTGAGCAGGACCATCGGCAGGATGCGGCGCAAAGCCGCCACGACTGCGGCGATCGTCTTCATGATTCCTCCCGCGGACTTTTTGAACGCTTGTTCAAAGCAGGTTAGCTAAATCAGACGTCTGCGCAAATGTTTTGATTCGGACGACCGCAGGCGATGCCGTAACGCTTGGCGGCGCCGGCGCGGTCGCCCGTCAGCGGTGGCGGCGCTTGTGCGGCGGTCGCCGCGGTTTTGTCCGCGGCGCGTGGAACGCCCGCGTCATGAACGGAACCAGCTCCTGGATGACCGCCTCGGTATCGGAGGGATCGCAGCGTCCGTTGGAAAATGCAGTGATGCGGTGCGGGCCGGCCGCGGTGTAGTAGATGGCGCCGAGCAGAAAGTGGAAGCGCCAGCAGATGTCGGTGCGCGACAAATGCGGGAGGCATTCGCAGAGGACGTCGATGAACGCGGTGCTCGACTGGTCGAAGTTTTCCGCCACCAGCTTCTCCAGCAACTCGGAATTCTCGCCGGAGAGCACGGCGCGGAGGCGGATGAACGTCTCCCCGTCCTCCACCTCGACCTGTTGCAGCGCCGGGCGAATGAATGCCGCGATGATTGCGGCGACCCTGGCCTTGCCGCGCAGCCGCGATGCGTCCCTGAGCCCGCGCAGCCGCTCCTCGATCATCGGCTCGCAGTGCCGGCGGTAGACCTCCGAGAGCAGACCTTCCTTGCTTTTGAAGTGATAGCCGATGCTGGCGATGTTGACCTGCGCGGCGGCCGCAAGCTCGCGCACCGATACGCCGTTGAATCCGCGCTCCGCAAACAGCCGCTCGGCCGTGCGCAGGATGCGCTCGGCTGTTCCGTCGAGGTCGTCCGCGCTCACTTGAGCGGCGGCGCTCGCGCCGGTTCTCGGAGTGACTTGAGCCTGAGCCGTCACACGTTTTGAAGCCGCCCGGTCCATGCGATTTCATCGCCGCTGTTGAACGCGATAGCCCGCACGCTTCGCTGAAAATGTCAATCCGGCCGGAGGGTCCGGTCGAGACCCGTTTAAACGCTTGTTTACACGGCGCCGCTGTTGGGGCTAACGTGCACCCCACCGCAACAGGGAGGATCATCATGGCCGCCATGAGCAGCAAGACCCTGGTGGTCCGCAACGGCACCCTGATCGACGGCTCCGGCAAGCCCGCGGCGCGCAACGATGCCATCGTGATCGAAGGCAACCGGATCAAGAGCGTCGGTGCCTTGCCGCCGGACGTGCAGCTTGAGGATCGCCGGACCGTCGAGGTCATCGATGCCGGCGGGCAGTGGATCATGCCGGGCCTGATCGACGCGCACTGCCACGTCTCCTACGGCTATCCGACGATCAAGGGCGAGGGCAAAGGCAAGGGCACGACCCGGCCGGAATTCTCCACCCTCAAGTCGGCGCGCAGCGTGCAGAAGGTGTTGCGCTCCGGCGTCACCAGCATCTCGGTGCCGGGCGGCACCTGGTTCACCGACGTCGGCATACGCGATGCCATCAAGCTAGGCCTGATGGAAGGGCCGCGCATGTTCGTGGCCGGCCGCATGATCGTGACCTACGGCTGCATCGAGGACGACGAGCCGTCGTGGGAGGGAACGCCCGATCACTCGATCGGCAAGCTCTGCAACACCGCCGACGAAATGGTCACCGAGGTTCGGCGGCAGGGAAAGCACGGCGTCAACTTCATCAAGATGGCGGACAGCCGTTCGGGCGAGTCGCAGATGCTCGCAAAGGAGGAGATCGCCGCTGTCGTGGGCGAAGCCCATCGCCGCAACCTGCGGGTCGGGATTCATTCCCGCGGCGCGGGATCGACGCGCGCCGCGGCCGAGGCCGGCGTCGATTGGATCATCCATGCCGATCTCGCCACCGACCGCGATCTCGAAGCCGTGGCCAAGGCCGGCATGCCGATCATCCCGACCGCCACCTTCCTGGCGGTGGTGGTGGAGCTCGGCCAGCGGGTCGGCGCCGAGCAGGTGCAGCTCGACATCACGCGCATGAAGCGCCACTTCGACCTGCTCTGCGAGCTGATGCACAAGGCGCGCAAGCTCGGCATCAAGCTCCTGGTCGGCACCGATACCGGCAACAATTCGTTCACGCGTTATGGCGAGCTGCATGCCAAGGAGCTCGAGATCTTCGTCAAGTACGGCGGCTACACCCCGATGGAGGCGATCGTTGCGGCAACCCGCGACAACGCCTACGCGGTCGGGCTGGAGGGCCAGGTCGGCGAGCTCGCCCCCGGCAGGCTCGCCGATCTCATCGTGCTCAACAAGGATCCCATTGCCGATATCACCGTGCTGCAGGGCGGCAAGCATCTGTCGTGGGTGATCAAGGACGGCAAGGTCGTCGATCTCGACCCGCGCGACGAGTTGCTCACGTTCCAGCAGGCTGCGGAGTAGCGAATCCGTGGCATCGACTTGCCGCGTCCCCACTTGTGGGAGCTGCCCCGGACTTGCATAGGCCCATGGTCGATATCGCGCTGCTGCGGATCGAGGTCGACGAGGTGACGCCGGCGGTGATCCGCCGCGTCGAGGTGCCCGTCACCATTCGCCTGGACGATCTGCACTTCGTGCTGCAGATCGCGATCGGCTGGCAGAATTGCCACCCGTTCGAGTTCCGCGTGGGCTCGACCGCATGGGGCCTGCTCGATCGTGACGATCCCGACGCGAGCCCGCTCGCGGCCGACAAGGCGACTCTTGCCGACGTGTTGGCGCGCGCGGACACGTTCCGCTACGACTATGTCTACGGCGAGGATTGGGCCCATACCGTGGAGCTGGAGGGAGTGGCGGCGGCAGCCCCCGATGCCACGTATCCGCGCCTCGTCAGCGCGGAAGGCCGCTGTCCCCCCGCCGATATCGGCGGACCGACCGGCTACGAGACGTTTCTGCAGGCGCTTGCCGATCCCGGGCACCTGCACCACGAGGGCATGCTGGAATGGGACGATCCCGACTTCGATCCCCATGACGTCGGCGAGGCCGCCATCCGCAGCAATCTGGCTAATCTCGGGAAATATCTCGGCCGCCGGAAGGGCGAGCGCTGATTCACCGGCGCGCAAATGGCGATCGCGAGCCAGCACGGATGACGATTCGCTACAGCGTGATGCGGTCGATCTCCGCCAAATCCTCCGGCGACAGCGTCCATCCCGCGGCGCGGATATTCTGCTCGACCTGCTCCGGTGACGTCGCCCCGGCGATCACGCTGGCGACGACGCCGTCGCGCAGCAGCCAGCTGAACGCGAGCTCGAGCATGGTGCGGCCGCGGCGGGCGACAAAGGCCTCGAGCCCGGCGACGACGCGCCAGTTGCGCTCGGTGCCGAACTCCTCGGCATGGCGCGGGTTCTTCGACAGGCGCGAGCCCGGCGGTAAAGGCGCGCCGCGCTGGTACTTCCCTGTGAGGAGGCCGCTGGCGAGCGGGAAGTAGGGCAGCACGCTCATCCCCCGCGCCTTCGCCACGGGAATGAGCTCGCGCTCGAGGTCGCGCTCGAGCAGGCTGTACTCGTCCTGGCAGGATACGAATGCCGCCAGGCCATGCTGGCGCGCAATGTCCTGCGCTTCGCTCACCTGCTGTGCGGGAAGGTTCGAGCAGCCGATGTATCGGACCTTGCCTTGCCGCACCAGGTCGTCGAGCGCCCGCAGGGTTTCCTCGATCGGGGTCTGCGGGTCGGGACGGTGCAGCTGGTAGAGGTCGATCCAGTCGGTGCGCAGCCGTGCGAGGCTCGCCTCGACCGCCTGCATGACGTAGCGGCGCGACGCTCCCTTGCGCGTGCCGGCGTCGTCCATGGGCAGTCCGAACTTGGTGGCGAGCACGATCCGCTGGCGCCGGTCGCCGAGGATGCGGCCGAGCGCTTCCTCCGAGCCGCCCTTGTTGCCATAGCTGTCGGCGGTATCGATCAGGTTGATGCCGAGGTCGATCGCCCGGTGCACGACGCGTTCCGACGCCGCGAAATCGATGCGGCCGCCGAAATTGTTGCCGCCCAGACCGACGACGGAGACCTCGAGCGCGGATGTGCCGAGCTTGCGCTTCTGCATCGGCCGCCCAATCATTGCGGGCGGGTGAGACCCAGGATCTTGCGCGCCTCGTCGGGCGTGGCGATCTCGCGCCCGAGCCCGCGCGCGATGCCCACCATGCGTTCGACCAGCACCGCGTTGTTCTTGGCGAACTCGCCCGGCGCCATGTAGGGATTGTCCTCGTAACCGACGCGCACGTGTCCGCCGAGCGCGACCGCGAGCGCCAGAATCGGCCATTGCTTTTCCGGGTTCATCACGCTGACGTTCCAGATGCAGTTCGGCGGCAGGTTGTCCACCATGAACTGCAGCGCCCGCTCGGTCGGCGGCGTCCAGGTGCCGCCAGGCCAGCCGATGAACAGCGTGGTGTAGGTCTTGTCCCTGAGGTAGCCCTGCCGGCGCACGAATTCGAGATGCCAGAACGCGCCGGTGGTGAAGCATTCGCACTCGAGCTTCACCTTGTGCTCCTCGGCGGCCTTGGCATAGGCCATGAGCTCCTCGACCGGGTGGATCGCCATCATGCGCTTGGGCGGCAGCGAGGGTTCCGGCTGGAAATATTCGTCGTGCGCATTGAAGCAGACCGCCATCATGTCGGGTCCGAGCTCCATCAGCTTGATCTTCTCCTCGATGCGCGCCGAGGCCACGCCGAACTGCATGATGGGATCGACCCTGTTCATGATCGCGTCCTGCAGGCGCTTCCAGTCGTCGTGGTGGATGCGCGACACCTGCCGGCCGTCGGGCTGGATCGTCTCCTCGAGCGTGCGGCGGCCATGGATGTGAGCGATCGCGGCGCCGGCATTGACCGCATCGACGTATTGCTGCGCCACCCCCGGGATGTCCTCCTGCACCGGGCAGAGAGGATTGTGCGGGTAGGACGTGCGCGAGTCGCAGGCGACGGTGATGATCAGCTTGTCCATGGGCATTCCCTGATTGTTCTCGAACGGTGGCGTTGGGCGGTCATGCGCGGGCATGACCCGCGCATGCATCCCTCCTTCGAAAGCATGATGGATTGCCGGATCAAGTCCGGCAATGACCAATCCCGAGTCATTCCTTTACCGTCACGATCGTGTCGGAGCGAGCCGCTTCGACCACGGCGTCGAACACCGACATGCCGTGCAGGACCTCGTCGAGCCCGACCGGATACGGCCTGTTGTCGCGAATGCAGCGCGCGAACGCGGTGAGTTCGGCGGCGAGCATGTCGAAGCCGGCATGCTCGCTGATTTCGTCGGGCGGCGCGGTGACGGGGCCGGTCGGCGCGTGCTCCGATACCGGCACCAGGCGGAGCGTCTGCAGGTTGGGCTTCGAAATTTCCGCCAGGCCCTTGCTGCCGTAGAGCGTGAAATTGAAGTTCGTCGCGGTCGCGACCGAGCAGAAGATCAGGCCGGTGGCGCCGCTTTCGAACCGCAGCATGACGGTGGTGGTGTCGTCGGACGGGCCGGGAATGTTGCGCGCGGTGACGCAGCGCACGTCGCGCACCCGGCCGCCGAACTCGATCATGTGATCGAGCGAATGCACCCCTACCGCGGTGAGCGCGCCGCCCGGCGCCTCCTCGGGGGCGGCGCGCCAGTTGTCGGGCGCGATGAACTGGCCGGTGCTGGTGGTGTGTTGCGCCACCATCGCAACGACCTTGCCGAGGCGCCCATCCTGCAGGCGCCGCCGGATCTCCACGACTGAAGGATGGAAGCGCCGGCAATAGCCGACCGCCAGCACGACGCCCGCCTTGCGCGCCGACGCCACCGCCGCATCCGCGCTGGCGCGGGTGAGCGTGATCGGCTTCTCGACGTGGATATGCTTGCCCGCGGCCGCCGCCGCCTTGATCTGCTCCTCGTGCAGGCTGTGCGGCGTGGCGAGCACCACGGCGTCGACCTCGGGGTCGGCGAGGATCTGCTCGTAGCGGTCGACCAGAGGAACGCCCTTGTCCCGACAGAACTCCTCCGCCGCGGCGCGCGTGCGGGTATGCGCGCGCACGAAGCTGATGTCGTCGCTCTTGCCCTGCACCGCGGCGACCAGCGAGCGTCCCCAACGCCCCAACCCGACGATGGCCGCGCGGATCATGCAGGCACCGGCAGCGTTGTGCCTGTTCCCGGGCGCGATGCACCACTTCGCCGGCGCTCGTGCTGCACTGCGCCCGCGACAAACATCCACATCTGTGTGAACGCAATCGCATCCATCACCTCGGCGGAATGACCGGAAGCAAGACATGCGGCGCCTGGCGCTCCCCGAAGTGCAGCGTGTTGACGCCGCCGAAGATCTGCGGCGGACGATCGTGCGGATCGGTATGGGTGAAGGGGCCGACTCCGCGCATCGGATAGGCCGCATGCGGCAGCGCCGCGTCGGTGCCGTCGTATTCGTAGTCCTTGCCGCGCACGCTGAGCCCGATGCGATATCCCGGCGGCACCACGATGCAGGTCGGCCAGATCTCGATGTCGAGCTCGACCGGCTCGCCCGGCGTCAGCGGCCATTCCTCGTCGTGGGTATGCCACGGCCGGTAGGGGCGGCTGCGCTCGTGGTCGAGCTTGCGATGGGACGCGCGCAGCCAGCCCAGGCCCACCGGGGTGCGCGGATCGTTGCTGCCGATGAACACGACCTCCTTCCCCTGCGGATCGAACACCCGCAGCACCAGAAAGAGATCGGCATCGCTGGTGTCCGACGACACGGTGAGCCTGGCGGCGACCGGGCCGGTGATCTCCATCTCCTGCGTCATCGGCGCCGTGAGGAAGGTGAGCCCGTCGCCGGTGGTGTCGTAGGAGAGCGTCGCCGCATGCTTCGGGGGCGTTTCGCTCAGGCTGCGGTCATCCGGGTGCAGATAGAATTTCGTCCACTGCGTGCGCGCAAGCGGCCATTCGTTCTCGGCCCGCAGCGTGAACACCTCGCCGGGGCGCCGGATGTTGAGCGAGACCCGCGGCTGCTTGTCCCAGCCGGTATCCTCGCCTTTGAGGAAGTGGCCGAAGAACCGGCGCTGCAGGCCTTCTCCGTAATTCGAATAGAAATGCGAGAAGTGGGTGTCGCCGTGCACCTCGAGCCACTTCTGCTGCGAGCCCGCCGCGAGATAGCCTTCGAAATTGCCGCGCGGGTGCAACCCCTGGCCGCCCCAGTTCGCCGCCGACAGCATCGGCACCGCGATCCGCGCGAAGTCCGGCAGGCGGGCGCGGTAATAGTCGTCGATCAACCGGCGCCGCTGGGCTTCGCCCGCGACGTCGGCACGATTGCGGGCGAGCTCGTCCTCCGGCAGCGTCGGCGGGCCCGCGACCGGCTCGCCGGTGACGGCGCTTTTCGGCCCGCGCGCGCCGACGCCGTGCTGCACGCTCGTCACCTGCCGGCGCGACCAGTCGGTGAGGAAGTCGCACAGGATGCCGCCGTGGCGCGCCAGCTCGCGGTAATAGTCGGACGAGCCTTCCCAGATGCACAACGCCGCCAGGTGCGGCGGATTGAGCGGCGCCACGTGCCACTGGTTCATGGCGTAGTAGGAAATGCCGTTGATGCCGACCTTGCCGTTCGACCAGGGCTGGGTGCCGGCCCATTCCACGCACGCGTAGAGGTCGCGGGCCTCGCGCGGTGACCAGACCTCGAGATGGCCGGGCGAGCGTCCGGCGCCGCGCGAATCCACCCGGACGATGGAATAGCCATCCGGCACCCATTTCTCCGGATCGACCAACTCCCAGTTCTGATACTTGTTGCTCGAGCCCTCCGCCGTTTCGGGATAGGACGTGGTCATGCGCGTCCAGGCGCTCTTGTACCCTTCCTGGAAGGCGAGGCCCTTGGCGTAGGGACCATAGCTCAGGATCACCGGATAGCGGCCGTCGGCGACGGGGCGAAACACGTCCGCGCGCAGGACCACGCCGTCGTCCATCGCGATCGGGGCGTCCCAATCGATTCGCATTCCGTCGCGGGTTTCGGATTTGGGCTCGTGCATGACTCTATGGTGGAGGAAGGCTTCGCGGGTGACGGCGGCGAGGCTAACATCACCACCATCCGCTCTCAACGCGCCGCCGGACATAAAAATCATGCATGCCAATGCTGCCATCATCGGGGTCGGACAGTCGGCCTATACCCGCCGCCCCGAGCCCGGACAGTCCACCCATACCTTCATCCGCGACGCGGTGGTCGCGGCGTTGCGCGATGCCGGGATCGGCGCAAGCGAGATCGACGGCATGGCGGCGGCGTCATTCTCGCTTGCGCCCGATGCGGCGGTCGATCTCGCCTGGAAGCTCGGGCTGTCGCTGCGCTGGCTCGTGCAGGACACCAACGGCGGCTCGTCGGCCATGAACATGCTGGGTCACGCGATCCGCGCCGTCGACGACGGCACCGCCTCCGCGGTCCTGGTGGTGGGCGGCGACGCGACCGGGCTCGGCGGCTATGCCAAGGTCGCGGCCAATTTCAATATCGTGACGCAGTTGCACCTCGCGCCGCTCGGTCACGGCGGTCCGAACGGCGTCTATGCGCTGGTGACCAGCCGGCAGATGAAAAAATACCGGCTGGAGAAATCCGATTACGGGCACCTGGCTGTCGCCCAGCGCGCCTGGGCCGCGCACAATCCCTATGCCGTCTACCGCACGCCGATGACCATGGAGGACTATCTCGCGGCGCCGTTGGTGGCCGACCCGCTGTCGCGCTACGACTGCGTACCCGTCGTCGCGGGCGCGCAGGCCATCGTCATCGCCCATCCCGACCGCTGTCCGCGCGGCCGTGCGCCGGTGCGCGTGCGCGCGCACCGCGCGAGCTTCAACTACGACAACCAGGAAGGCGACGGCCTTGCCACCGGAATCAGCACCTTCGCCGGCGAGCTGTGGCAGGCCGCCGGCGTGCGCCCCGACGACATCGACGTCGCCTCGATCTACGACGACTATCCCACCATGGTGCTCGCCCAGCTCAACGATCTCGGCATGATTGCGGGCAACGATCTCGGACGCTTTTGCCGTCGCGAGATCGCCGAGCGGCGGTTTCCGCTCAACACCTGGGGCGGCATGCTCTCCGCCGGCCAGCCCGGCGGACCCGCGGGTGGACTCAACGGCATCGCGGAGGCCGTGCTGCAGTTGCAGCATCGCGCCGGCGAGCGGCAGGTGAAGGACGCCAGGCTCGCGGTGGCGACCGGTTACGGCATGACCATGTATCGCTACGGCGGCACTGCGGCAGCCGCGGTGCTGGAACGGGGGGACTGAGATGACCGAGGGGGTCGGGATCTGGCGGTGTGTGACCTGCCGCACGGGGGTTTTTCCGCAACGGCTGCTGTGCCCGCGCTGTCATGGCGATGCCTTCGAGCCCGATCGGGTCTACGAGGCGGTGGTGGAGGAGATTTCGACCATCCGGCACATGCTCGGGCAGACCGACTGGCAACCGCGGCGGATCGCCAACGTGCGCACCTCCGACGGCCAGCGCATGACGGTCGGACTTACCGACGGCTCCGAACCCGGCACCCTGATCGAGCTGTTCGAGCGCGACACCGCGCCGTTCGGCGCCGCCAAGGGTTGATCGATCCACCAAACGCGCGCCGCGCATCCGCAATCCCCCAAGGCCGCAATGGCAGGATCGCCGCCGCGTGCACTGCGGCATCGCGAAGCTTTTGCAAAGCGCGACCTGCCATGTATCTTTGTCGGCGGTCGCGGACGCCTGGGAGAAAAAAATGGAGAGCGTCGGGACGGTCGCCGCGCCGGCGGTCCTGCTGGCCGACATCGGCGGGACCAATGCGCGCTTTTCCCTGCGCGTGGGCGACGCGCTCGGTCCGGTGGCGCATCTTGCCGTTGCGGAGCATCCTCGCTTCATCGACGCGCTGGGCGCCTTTCTCGCGCAGCATGGCTCCGGTTGCCGCATCACCGCGGCGATCCTCGCGGTCGCGGGGCCGACGAAGAACGGCCGCGCCGAGCTCACCAACAGCACCTGGATCATCGACGGCGCCGAGCTCGCGGCCGAGCTCGGCTACCCGGTGCAGGTGGTGAACGATTTCGAGGCGCTCGCCCGCGCGGTCCCGGCGCTCGGGCCGGCGGACGTCGTTGCCCTTTGTCGCGGCGAGCCGCTCGTCGATACGCCGCGCCTCGTGCTGGGGCCGGGCACGGGCCTGGGGGCGGCCTGCCTCGCGCCGTACGGGGACGACTACGTGGTGATCGCGACGGAGGCGGGTCATGTGACGGCGCCGAGCTGGTCGACGCGCACCGATCAGGTCATTGCCCTCATGCGCCAGCGCTTCGGCCACGTATCGGCTGAACGGCTGTTGTCGGGGAGCGGCTTGGAGAACCTCTATCAGGCCGTCATTGCGCTCGACGGGTTCAAGGCGCCGGCGCGCAGTGCGGCCGAGATCACGCAGGCGGCGCTCGACGCCAGCTGCCCGGCGAGCCGCGCCACGCTCGATCTGTTCTGCGCCATGCTTGGCGAGGTCGCGGGCAATCTCGCGCTCAGCTTCGGGGCGCGCGGCGGCGTCTATGTCGCCGGCGGCATCGTGCCGCGCATCGCCGACGTGCTGGCGCGATCGGAATTCCGGCAGCGTTTTACCGATCGCGGCCGCATGAGGGCCTATCTCGAAGCCATTCCCATCTGGCTGGTCGTGTGTGCGGATTGTACCTTTCTCGGCCTTCAGGCCATGGCCGCGCGGCTGGTCGCGCCGCGGTCGAAGGTGGCCGCCTGATCTGATGCGGCCGGTCGCCGCGCCCATTGTCGATCCCGGATTTGAATTTCACTCCCGCGCCGATCTGGCGCCGCGCCATCCGCCGACGAAAGGACATTCTGCCGTCCACACTGGGAGACGCCGATGATCTACCTGGTCGCAGCCATCGCCGGGATGGCGGGTTTCCTGTTCGGCTTCGACGAAGGGGTGATCGCGGGCGCCCTCCACCTGCTGCGGACCGAGTTCACGATCACGCCGGTGCTGGAAGGCATCGTCACCTCCGCGGTCCCGTTCGGGGCGTTGTTCGGCTCGCTGGTGGCGGGCTGGCTCGCCGAGTCGCTCGGCCGGCGCCGCTCGCTGCTGGTGGCGGGCACGCTGTTCGTGCTGGGCGCGGTGCTCGCCGCCCTTGCAACCGGCATATCGGTGCTGACCTTCGCGCGCCTCATCCTCGGCTTCGCCATTGGCCTCGCCGCGATCGTCGCGCCGCTCTACATTTCCGAAAACGCCCCGGCGGACCGGCGGGGCATGCTGGTCTCGATCTATCAGCTCGCGATCACGCTCGGCATTCTCGGCGCCTACATCGTCGGCTTCGCGTTCTCCGAATCGTGGCGCACGATGTTTCTCCTCGGCGCCGTGCCCGGCATCGCGCTGGTCGCCGGCATCTACATGATGACCGACACGCCGCGGTGGCTCACATCCCGCGGCAGGCTTCAGGAAGCGCGGGCGGCGATCGCCCGGGTGCGCGACGTCGACCCGCAGGATCCCGGGGTGGACCGGGAGCTGGCCGCCATCACCGTGGCTGCCAAGACCTCGGGCGAGCAGGGCAGGTGGTCCGAGCTGCTCAGTCCCGCCGTGCGGCCGGCGCTCATCGTGGGTGTCGGCCTGTTCATCCTGCAGCAGCTGAGCGGGATCAACGCCGTCATCTATTACGCCCCCACCGTGTTCAAGGAATCGGGCTTCGATTCCCATTCGTCGCAGTTGCTCGCGACGATGGGGATCGGCGTGGTCAATGTGCTGATGACGTTCGTCGGCATGGCGCTGATCGATCGGATCGGCCGCCGGCGGCTGCTGTTCCTCGGCTTCATCGGCACCGCGCTGAGCCTCGGCACGATCGCCCTGGCCGCCGCCACCAGTGTCCCATGGCTCGACACGCTCGCGTTCGTCGGGCTCGTCCTCTACATCGCGGCCTTCGCCGCCAGCGTCGGCCCTTTGCCGTGGGTCATGATGTCGGAGATCTTTCCGCTGCATGTTCGTGCCGCCGGCATGAGCGTCGCCTCGATTGCCAACTGGGGCATGAATTTCCTGGTCGTGTTCTCGTTCCCGGTGATGGTGTCGTCCATGGGACTGGCCGGCGTGTTCGGCCTCTACGCGGCGGTGTGCGCGGTGGGACTGGTGTTCACCCAGATGCTGGTGCCGGAGACCAGCGGCGTCTCGTTGGAAGAGATCGAGCAGCACCTGCGGTCCGGCCGGCCGTTTCGATCGCTCGGCGACCGTCCGCACGGGCAACGGCCGCTCCCGCCCGCCGGCGGTCTGCCGGCCACGCCTGGTCCGTAACGTCCGGCGGCGGCGCACGCGCGCGCCGCTCGCGTGTCCGCCAAATCCTACTCCGCCTTTCTCCACGCGGCGTCGGCGTCGAGCGCCTGCCGGGCGGCGTTCGCCATCGCCACGTCGATCATGCGGCCGTCGACGGTGGTCGAGGCACTTCCTTGCGCCACGGCCTTGTTGAATGCGTCGAGCACGCGCGCGTAGTAATCCAGCTCCGCAGCGGTCCGACGATAGAGCCGGTTGCAGGGCTCGATCTGGGCGGGATGGATGAGCTTGCGTCCGCGATAGCCGAGCCGGCGCGAGAGCGCGGTGTCGCGCTCGAAGCCGTCGGGGTCGCGCACATTGGCGAACACCCCGTCGAGCGGCGTGTCGAAGCGCGCGGCGCGCGCGGCCAGCAGCGTATGCGATCGTGCGTGAAGCATTTCCGGACCGTCGATCGACCAGGCGCAGCCGAGATCGGCGTTGAGGTCGCCGTCCTGCGCGCCACCGAAGGCGAGCGATGCCACCCGCTTTGCCGCCACCGCCATCTCGAAGGCGCTGAGCACGCCGCGCGCGCTCTCGATCGAGAGCACGAGCTTCATCGCGCCTGCTGTCATCCCGCGTTGGGTTTCGAGCGCGCCGATCATCGTGTCCCAGCGCGCGACCTCGTCGCGGCTCTCGACCTTGGGCAGGAAAATCCCGGCGATTCCGGTCACGCCGATGACGGCGTCGAGGTCCGCCTCGGCCAGTCCCGTATCGAGGCCGTTGACGCGTACCCAGACGCGGTTGTCCGCGATCCTGGGCGCGTATGCCCGTATGCCGGCGCGGGCATTGGCCTTCTCGGCGGCCGGCACGGAATCTTCCAGGTCGAAGATGAAGGCGTCCGACGGCAGGCCGATCGCCTTCTCCAGGAATTTCTCGCGATTGGCCGGGACATAGAGGAAGCTGCGCGCAAGCGGCATGGCGTTGATCCTTCGAGCGTCATTGTCAGGCTTGAACCCGACAGCGTATCCCGGGCGCGGCGCAGCATGGAGCCATAAGGGCGTTTACGCCCGTCTCGCGGGCTATGGCGGAATGGTGCGCCGCAGACCCGGGATCGCTACGTACACTGCCTTCGCAACGGTCCCGGAGCAGCGGTGCACCGCTTCGCGCTGCACCGCATCCGGGACACTTTCACGGCTGACGCTGGCGATGCGCGGGTCAAGCCCGCGCATGACGGACGGGTTGTGGCTGCGCCGCCAGCCGCGTCACCCCCGCCGCCGCCAACTTTCGGATCGCGTCGCGCGAATAGCCGAGCTCCGTCAGCACCTCTTCCGAATGCTCGCCCAGCATCGGGTGAATGCCGGTCGATCGCGGGCCCGTCATGGTCGAGCAGCACGGGATTGCGGGTGGTGCGCATCCTGCCGAGTCGCGGGTGCTCGAGTTCCTGCATCACGCCGCGCGCGACGATCTGCGGGTCGGCGAACACCTCCTTGAAATTGTTCACCCGCGCGCAGGGCACGCCGGCATCACGCAGCGCCTGCTCCAGCTCCTGCGCGGAGCGCTGCCGCACCGCGGGCTCGACAAGGGGAAGCAGCGCGTCCTCGTTGGCCTTGCGGCTGGCATAGGACACAAAGCGCGGGTCGCTGACATGCGCGGCGAGACCCAGCACCTGCATGAGCCTGCCGAACAGCGCGTCGTTGGGCGTCCCGATGGCGATGTAGCGGCCGTCGTTGGTTTCGAACAGCTGATAGGGCGCGTTGAGGCGGTGGCGGTTGCCCAGCGGTTGCGGCACGTTGCCGGTCTCGAGATATTCCGCGGCCTCCCAGGCGGCCGCCGCGATCGACGCCTCGACCAGGGACACGTCGGCGATGCGGCCTTCGCCGTTGCGTGCCGCCCCCACCAGTCCGGCAAGCGTCGCGTAGGTCGCAAACAGTGCGCCGAACACGTCGGCGGTCTGCACGCCCGGCCGCATCGGCATCTTGCCGGGCTCGCCGGTCACCGACAGTGCGCCGGAAAATGCCTCGATGATCAGGTTGACGCCGGCGCGCCGGCGGTCAGGCCCGGTCTGGCCGAATCCCGACACCGAGGTGTAGATGATGCGGGGGTGCACGGCTTTGACCGCGTCGGCGCCGAGCCCGAGCTTGTCGAGCGCGCCCGGACGGTAGGCCTCCAGAAACACGTCCGATTTGCCCGCGAGCTTGAGCAGGACCTCGATCGCCTGCGGCTGCTTGAGATCGAGCACCAGGCTGCGTTTGTTGCGGTTGAGCGCGACGAAACTCACGCTCTCGCCGTTGCGGATCGGCGGCGTCGCGCGGCCCATGTCGCCCTGCGGCGGCTCGATCTTGACCACGTCCGCGCCCATGTCGGCAAGGAGCGTACCGGCGAGCGGGCCGGCGATGAAATTCGCCAGCTCGATGACCCGAATTCCCGCCAGCGGCTTTGCCATGTCATTTCCTTACGTTTGGAATGTCAGGTGGTGGAGCGATTTGCGTGCGACAAACTCGGTCTGCTCCCTCCCCTTGTGGGGGAGGGGTGGGGAGGGGGTGGCGCGTGTGGCAACATTTGTGCCCGGATCTCGCGACCCCCACCCCCAGCCCCTCCCCACAAGGGGGAGGGGAGCACACCGAATGCGCGGCGCGCCTGTGCATCGACCACCGAAGGATGCGCTTCCGCTACTGAATCTTCAGCCCGGCCTTGTCGATGATCTCCTTGTACATCGGCACCTCGCGCGCGATGCGCGCGCGAAAGACCTCCGGGCCCTCGGCGACCACAGGCAATCCCGCCTTGACGAATTTCTCCTGCACGTCGGGCCGCTTGAGGATGGCACTGAGCTCCTTCACCAGCCGGTCGATCACGGGCTGCGGCGTTCCGGCCGGCGCGTACACCGCCTGGAAGGTGTCGGACACGGCGTCCTTCACGCCCAACTCCTCGAAGGTCGGCACGTTGGGAAGGTCGGGCCACCGCTCCTTCGAGGTCACGGCGATCGGCCGCACCTTGCCGGCGTCGATCACCCCCATGAGCGATCCGATATTGGCGGTGTACATGTCGACCTGGCCGCCGAGCACGGCGGTCGTCGCCGGGCCGGCACCGGCGAACGGAATGTGCTGCATGTTGATGCCGGTGCGAAGCTTCAGCACCTCGCCGGCGAGGTAGGGCGTGGTGCCGGCGCCCGGGCTGGTCCAGTTCAACTTGCCGGGATTGGCCTTGGCGCGCGCGATCAGCTCCGGCAGCGACTTGATGTCGGACTGCGCCGGCACCACCAGCGCATTGGGCGAGGCTCCGATCACCATCACCGGCGCGAAATCCTTGAACGGATCGTAGGTCACTTGCGCGTAGAGACTGGGATTGACCACGTAGGCGCTCGAGCACACCAGCAGGGTGTAGCCGTCGCCGCCGGCGCGTGCCGCCGCCGCAATGCCGATATTGCCGCCGGCGCCGCCGCGGTTCTCGACGATCACCGGCTTGCCCAGGGCCTCGCCGAGCTGCGTGTTGATGAGCCGGGCTGCGATGTCGGTGCCGCCGCCGGCGGGGAAGCAGACGATCATGGTGATCTGCCGCTCGGGATATTCCGCGCGCGCGCCGTTGATTGGCGCGCCCAGACACCCGATCGCCACCACCGCGGGTAGCGCACGCCGCAGAATCCACCGGGCTGGCGGACTGCTCCACCGAGACATCGACATTGAGCTCTCCTCCGAACACGTGTTTGTTGTCGGCGATTATGGCAGCCATTTTCAGCCCCGTCATGCGGGCCGCGGTGGTGTGTCCTGCGCCGGCGGAAGAGGACCACGGCGCGAGGGCTTTGCCGGTGGAAGGCGGCATGCTTCAATCGACGCACAAGAAGCGGACACAAGGGGAGGGCGTGAGATGCCGCGACCGCGCATTCGGACCAGCCACGCAGCGGCGCGAATTGTTGCGTGCGCCATTGCAACACTGGTCGCGGCGGTTCTCGCCGTACTGCCCGCGCGCGAGGCGCTTGCGGCGTGGCCCGATCGCACTATCACGATCATCGTCATCTTCGCGCCTGGCGGCTCGAATGACCTGCTCGGACGGCTGATTGCCGCCGAGCTGGCGCCCGCGCTCGGACAGAACGTGATCGTCGAAAACCGGGTCGGCGCCAATGGCAATATCGGGCTCACCGCCGGCGCCCGCGCCGCCCCCGACGGCTACACGCTCGTGGTCGCCTCGGGCGTGGTGCTGATCAATCCGAGCGTCAGCAAGGTCGCCTATGATCCGGCCAAGGACTTTGCTCCCGTGGCCTATCTCGGCGATTCGCCAAATGTCATCCTCACGCGGCCTGCCTCCGGCATCGTCTCGATTCCCGACCTGATCGCGAAGGCGAAAGCGCAACCGGGCAAACTCACCTTTGCCAGTCCCGGCGTCGGCAGCATCTCGCAGCTCGCAGTCGAGCTGTTGAAGCTGCGCACCGACATCGATCTCACCCATGTTCCGTTCTCCGGCGCGGCGCCGGCGGCGCAGGCGGCGATCGCCGGCACGACCGACCTCGCGTCGGTCAACGTTGCGGGACTGATCGGTCACATCCAGTCGGGCACGCTGCGCGCGCTGGTGCAGACCGGCAAGGATCGCTGGCCCGATCTGCCGGACGTCCCGACGCTCGAGCAGGCCGGCATTCCCAATGCGGTCGTCGACACCTCGCAGATATTCCTCGCTCCAGCCGGCACGCCGGCGCCGATCGTGGAACGGCTTGCCAGGGAGACGCGCGCCATCCTGCAGAAGCCTGACGTGCGCGATAAGATGCTCAAGGCGAGCTTTGCGGTGAAATACGAAGGCCCCGACGGGCTGCGTGCGCGCATAGCGCGCGAGGTGCCGATGTGGCGGGAGCTGGTCGAGCGCGCCGGCATCAAGGAGAAATGAGGCGGCACAGCTCTTGTTTCGTCACCTCGGGATGACGATGAACCAGCCGTAGCGGGGATCGATGACTAGCGACTTCGACACCATCATCGTCGGCGGCGGCGCGGCCGGCTGCGTGCTGGCCAATCGGTTGTCCGCGCGGTCGGCCCACCGGGTGCTGCTGCTCGAAGCCGGCCAGGACACGCCGCCCGGCAAGGAACCTGCCGACGTGCTCGATACCTACGCCACCTCCTACTACAACGACGATTATTTCTGGCCGGACCTCAAGGTGCATTGGCGGCGCAAGGGGGATTCGCCGCTGGTCGGCTTCTCGCAGGGTCGCATCATGGGTGGCGGCTCATCTGTCATGGGCATGGTGGCCTACCGCGGAACGCCCGACGATTACGCGGAATGGGAATCCCATGGCGCCGCCGGCTGGGGCTGGAGCGACGTGCTGCCGTTCTATCGCAAGCTTGAGCACGACATGGATTTCGGCGGCGATCAGCACGGCAAGGGCGGCCCGGTGCCGATCCGCCGCACCCGGCCGGAGGATTGGGCGCCGCTGTCGAAGGCGGTACGCGCCTACGCGCAGGAGCGGCAGATTCCGTTCCTCGCCGACATGAATACCGACTTCCGCGACGGCTACGGCGCAGTGCCCATGAGCAACTGGCCGGACAAGCGCGCCTCGGCGGCCATCTGCTACCTCGATGCCGCCGTGCGCGCGCGCGGCAATCTGACCATCATCAACGGCGCCACCGCGACCGGCTTTGTGTTCGACGGGCGCCGCGTTGTCGGCGTCACCGTGCGCATCGGCGGAGAGGAGAGAAAATTCACCGCACGCGAAGTCATCCTGTCGCTCGGCGGCGTGCATTCGCCGGCGTTTCTGATGCGCGCGGGCATCGGGCCTGCCGCGCACCTGCGCGACCTCGGCATCGAGGTTCGCGCGGACCTGCCGGGCGTCGGTGAGAACCTGTCCAACCACGCCATCGTGTTCGTCGGCCTGCTGCAGCGCCGCGATGCGCGGCAGGCGGCGTGGCTGCGGCCGCACCCCATGACCGCCTTCCGCTACTCCTCCGGGCTTCCGGGCGCGCCGCCGACCGACATGTATATCAACGTGCAGTGCAAGACCTCGTGGAGCCCGCTCGGCTTCCAGGTCGCCAATCTCGCGCCGACCCTGCTCAAGCCGATGGCGCGCGGTCGCGTCTCCCTGGTAAGCCGGGAGGCGGGGCCGCCCTGCGTCGAGTTCAACTTCGTCGGGCATGAGCTCGACCTCAAGCGCTTCATGCAGGGCTTCCGCCGCGCGGTCGACGTCCTCGCGCACGAGAAGGTGCGGGCGATGAGCGGCGTAACCTTCCCGGTCAAGTTCACCGATCGCCTGCGGCGGCTCAACCGCATCAACACCGCGAACCGCATTCAGAGCGCGCTCATTGCAACCCTCATCGATCTGGTGCCGCCGCTCGCCGGCCCGATCTTTTCGACCCTGGCCGACCGGCGGGTCGACCTCGACACGCTTGTCAGGGACGACGCGGCGCTCGCCGAGCACATCCGCGAGAACGTCGCCGGGACCTTCCATCCCGTCGGCACCTGCCGCATGGGCGGCGCCAACGACCGCGACGCCGTGGTCGACACGTCCGGCCGCGTGCGCGGGATCGCCGGCCTGCGCGTCATCGACGCCTCGATCATGCCGACGGTACCGCGCGGCAATACCAACATCCCGACCATCATGGTGGCGGAGAAAATCTCCGATCAAATAGTGTCTGAGGCCGGCGGCCAACGTCGGCTGGTGTCTGAAGTTATCCAATAAAACTGGGCCTTACGTCGCTGCCATTGCCTTGACGTGTCCGCCACCGTCTGTCAGTGTCGGCTCTGCGATTATGGGCAACGTCTATGGCACGGCGGGTGGCGGATGACATGACTTGATCACTCAATCGGCTGACTTCGCTCAAGGTCGCGCGCGCAAAGCGACCTGGAATGTACGCTGACGGCGGCTCACTCTATCTGCGCGTTGCGCGGGGCGGCAGCCGACAGTGGATTTTCCGCTACACCGCTCCCAACGGCCGCCTTCGCGATATGGGGATCGGTCCTATCCACACCCTCACCCTCGCCGAAGCCCGTGAGAGGGCCACAGAGGCGCGCAAGCTGCGGCTCGATGGAATTGACCCCATCGCCCACAAACGCGCACGTGTGGCCGCGATTCGGGCGGCAGATGCCAAGGCAATGACATTCGAGGAATGTGCGCGCGGGTTCATGCGCGACAACGAAGCGGAGTGGACAAACCCAAAGCATCGGCAAGCGTGGCAAACGACGCTCCGCAAGTATGTCTACCCGGTGCTCGGCTCGCTGCCGGTCACAGCGATCGATACGCCGCTCGTGCTCAAGGTCATCAAGCCGCTTTGGGAGCGCGTTCCCACAACAGCCTCACGTGTACTGGGCAGGATCCAGGCTGTGCTGGGCTGGGCAACAGTCCATCACTATCGCTCGGGTGACAATCCGGCGCGCTGGCAAGGACACTTGGAGCACGCGCTTCCAGCGATCTCTAAAGTGGCAAAGACCGAGCATCACGCCGCGCTGCCCTATGCGCAGATTGGGCCGTTTATGGCCAGGCTGCGGAAGGACACCAGCATCGGGGCGCGATGTCTGGAATTTATCACGCTGACAGCGGCTCGGCTCGGCGAGGTCGTCAACGCAACGTGGCTCGAGATCGACCTAGCCGAGAATATATGGGTCGTGCCGGCCAGCCGAATGAAGGCTGGCCGAGAGCACCGGGTGCCACTCTCAACTCCGGCAGTCGCCGTGCTCAAGGCAATGCAGGCGAACCGGATTTCCGATTACATTTTCCCCGGAACGCGCCAGGGGCGGCCGGTCGGCGCGAACACGCCGGTGCGACTCGCCAAAAAGGCGGCCGGCGCGGATGTCACGGTGCATGGCCTGCGCTCGACGTTCCGTGATTGGGCATCAGAACGCACGAGCTTCCCCCGCGAGGTGGCGGAAATGGCACTCGCTCACGCGATCCCGAATGCTGTTGAGGCCGCATATCGGCGCGGCGACCTGTTCGAGAAGCGCCGGAAGCTGATGGAGGCGTGGGCTGAGTTTTGTGCCAAGCGGAGCGGCGCAGGTGTGGTCACTCCGATACTGGCGGTGCGGTCGTGAGTTTATCCCGCCATGGGAAAAAAACGAGAATACCGTCCAGTCCCGATGAAGTTGAAGCCTACATAAAGTCTCTTGAGCAAGAGGGCTCCAGCCCTGTCGACAACTTTGGCGACCGCGTCCTTAAGGCCGCGAAAGAATGCCACGATTGGGACATGCTCGCGGAATATCTCGAAAAGGAAGGGGAGGTTACGCCGGACATACGCAAATTTCTTGTGGCGATGTTGCGCGACGAGGTAAAGCGCCCGAAGCGCCGCCCCCGAAAAGCAGCGATATTGGTTTTCCACTTGGAAGTCGCGGCATTTGTCTTCGACCAAAAACAAAAGGGGGCGAGTGACCCTATCCAACGGGCCGCAAAGTTTTTCGACCGTGATAGTCGGTTCGTTCATCGGGCAATGAAAAGCTGGCCAAACCTTGACGAAAAACAGGTGGCCTTCGTTCTAAGCGGTTCACCCCGGTTCAAAGCATTGCGAACGGTTCTCTGACATTAAGTCGGACTTCTTGCCTTATGCATAGCGGTCTGCGTCCGTAACTATCCTGCATCGGTGTTCGATGGAGGTTGGTTATGGAGACCGAACGAAACGCTTACACCCGAGCCGAATTTTTCGCTCGGAACAAAATCGGCAAGGATCGTTTCTACGCCGAAATCGCCGCGGGGCGCCTGATCGCCCGCAAGAGCGGCAAGAGAGTTCTCATCAGCGCCGCCGACGAAGCGGCATGGCTCGCGAGCCTGCCCAAGCTCGTCACGGGCCGCGCGGGAGCGTGATTGATGCGAATCGGGCCGTCACTAGCGATGACGGCCCAATCCTGAACGGCACGACTTCGGAATGCCGTTTAGGTATCATCGATACAATTGCCAAACAATCGGCGCGTTCGTGCAATGACGGGGGCGCGTCATGACGCGCCGACGCGCTGCACCTGAAAGCCTGATCCAACGGGCCGTCTTCGAGCATTTGCGTCAGCGCGGCGCGCCCGGCCTCTTTTTCTTCCATGCCGCGAATGGCGGTTACCGCCGGCCGATTGAAGCGGCGATCATGAAGGGCCTCGGCGTCCGCGCCGGCGTGCCCGACGTGATCGCGATCAAGGACGGTCGCGCCTACGCGCTCGAACTCAAAGCCGAAGGCGGCGGGCTGAGCGAGGCGCAAGAGCGCGCATTGATCGAATTGCGCGATGCTGGCGCGATGGCAACGCACGCGCACGGGCTCGATCAGGCGCTGCGCATTCTCGAGGGTTGGGGGCTGCTCTCGGGGCGCGCGTCATGACCGCCCTCCACCCCTTTCAGGAAAGGGTCGTCACGGAGACAGAGGCGGCGCTGGCGTCGGGCGACAAGGTGATCCTCGTCGCGCCGACGGGCAGCGGCAAGACGGTGATGGGAGCCGCCATCGCCAAGCATGCCGCCGAGCAGCACCGCGGTGTTCTCTTCCTCGCCCATCGTCGCGAGATCATCGTCCAGACCAGCCGGAAGCTGCGCGCCTACGGTGTCCGTCACGGCGTCATCATTGCCGGGGCCGATGACAGGCTTCGTCCGATGGAATGCGTTCAGGTGGCCTCGGTAGCCACTTTGTGGTCCCGCGGGATGCGGTCGGACGCAATGCCGATGCCGGCGGCCGACCTGATCATCGTCGACGAATGCCACCACGCCCCCGCCCACACCTACAGCAAGATTATCGAGCACTATCCCGATGCCAAGCTGCTCGGGCTGACTGCCACGCCATGTCGTGGTGATGGTCGCGGTCTCGGCGGTCACTTCACCAAGATCGTGGAAGCTCCGCAGACTGCCGACCTGATCGTCGAGGGCCATCTCGTCCGCAGCCGCGTCTATGCCCCCGTCAGGCCAAACCTTCAGGGCGTCCATACGCGCCACGGCGATTACGTCGAGGTCGAACTGGCCGGGCGGATGGATGTTCCCAAGCTGGTCGGCGATCTCGTCTCGCACTGGCTCAAGTTCGGCGAACGGCGGCGCACGGTCGTGTTCGCCGTCAACGTCGCCCACTCGCTCCACATCTGCACCGAGTTTCAAAGCTGCGGGATTCGCGCCGAGCATCTCGACGGCGGCACGAAGCTGGACGAGCGTGAGGCAATTCTCGCCCGTCTCGCAAGCGGTGAGACCGAAGTTGTCACAAACTGCATGGTTTTGACCGAGGGTTGGGATTGCCCCGAGGTCGGTTGCTGCGTGTTGGCAAGACCGACCAAGAAAATGGGGCTATTCCGGCAGATGGTCGGTCGCGTTCTGCGGCCGGCGGAAGGCAAGGCCGACGCCATCGTCCTCGACCACAGCGGCGCAGTGTATTGCCACGGCCTACCCGAAGACCCGGTCGTGTGGACATTGGACCCTGATCAGCTCGCCGTCTCGCCCGAGCACGCGAAGCGTAGCGAGCGATCCGTGACGGCGCTGATCGAATGCACCCAATGCAGCCATGCGCATGGGCGGCAAGCCTTGCTCGGCGTGCGGGTTCATGCCGAAGCGTCCGGCACGCGATGTCTTCTTCGCCGATGGCAATCTCTCGCTCGTATCGGGCGAGGCTCGGGAATCCTCCTCGATCGAGGAACGCATCGCCTTCTATGCCGAGCTTCGTCAAATCGCGCTCGATCGGAAACACAAGTCCGGGTGGGCGGCGCACCAGTATCGCGCACGGTACGGATCATTCCCGCCTTGGGGATGGAACGACTACCCCGAGAAGGCGCCGACCCTCGCGACGTTGGGCTGGGTCAAGTCGCGACAGATCGCCTACGCCAAGGCGCGGCAGCGTGAGGCCGAACGGCAGCAGGGAGCGGTGGCATGAACGCCGAACTCCTGCTCGCGCTGCTACGCACCGAGCGTCTGCGGCTGAGCTGCATCATCGCCGACCTCGACGCCATCGGCATCGCCCTGGGCGGAAATTTCATCACGCCGGAACAGGCCGTCCGGCACATGCATGATCTCGACATTGTCGGACCGCTCGCTGCGGAGGTGGCGGCGCCCGAGAAGGAGTTGGTCCGATGAGCCGACGCAAGGATAGGGGCAAGCTTCCACCGTTCGTGGCTGTCGACCGGGAAATGATGCGGTCGCCCGCGTGGCGCGCTATGTCTTGTGGCGCGCGCATACTTTACATCCACCTCAAACTGAGATGGCGTTCCCAGTCGCAGAACAACGGCCGGCTCTATTTGTCACACCGGGACGCGCAGCAGGAGATGGGCGGCTCAAACCGCGAGAGCATCAGCCGTTGGTTCCGTGAACTTCAGCACTACGGCTTCATCGTCAAGACCGCCGATGGCAGCCTCGGGGTCGACGGCATGGGCAAGGCTCCGCACTGGCGCATAACGGAAGCAGATGCGCCCGGCGGGCGTAATGGCGACACCTGGATGCTGCCGACGAGGGACTATCTGAAATGGGATGGGACGAAGTTTCACGATGACCGCGGCGCCGTAAAGCGAGCCAGGAAGAAAAAACAGAATCCCGGCCTAGAAAGTGGGGCCAGGGTGGACCGCAAAGTGGGGCCAGGGCTGGCCTACAAAGTGGGGCCAGTTCACCCGGCAACTGGCCTACGAAGTGGGGCCATATCCGACGAGGGGGGTGGACCGCAAAGTGGTGCCATATATAGGTCCACCAGCTTGGGCGGGCGGGCGGGTTCTTTTCTGAAAGAGCAGCGGGGCACCAAGCTCCCATGGAACACCCCCACGGTGATCGAGGTGACCGACCCGGTGGAGGCAAGTCTGATCCGGCAACAGTGCGCAGCACACAAGTTCAACTCGGGTTGCTTGACCCCAGTCGAACCGGTTTTTAATCCGAGCAAAAGCAACGCAAGAGGCAATTGGTGAGGCGATGGCAGGAAAACTCCCCGCGAACGCGTTTCAGAAGGGCTGCGCGCCAGGACCGGGCCGGCCGAAGGGAAGCCGGACGCGGCTGCAGGAGTTCGTGATCGAGATGCTCGACAAGGATTTCCGCGAGCACGGCAAAGATGTTCTTGAACGCGTGCGTGCAAAATGGCCGCAGGTTTATTTGACTGCGGTCATCAATCTTATGCCGAAGCAAACTCAGACCGAAACGGTGTCGCAGCTCGAGCATCTGACTGATGCTGAGCTTGATCTGTTGGAGCGGATGTTGGCGTCTGAGCGTGCGAAGACTGTGCAGGCGATTGACGTTGTCGCTGAGAGCAACGACGCGATTATCGAGGCGTTGCCGGAGAGCAAGACAGGCCAGGACTAATGCAAAACTTGTAAGATTTGCATGTTTTTCTTGACCGCATGAAATCGGTGGTTTATTCCTGCAAATGTTAGGCGCAAAAGTGGGGGCCCAAAATGACCGTTTATGGCTATGCAAGGGTCTCGACGGCCGGCCAGACGTTGGCCAGCCAGGATGCACAACTCCACGCTGCCGGATGCGCGAAGGTCTATGCCGAGAAGGTCTCGGGCGCGAAGACGGACCGCCCCGAGCTGGCCAAGCTGATCCGCCGCCTTGAAGCCGGCGACATGCTGGTGGTGACGCGCCTCGACCGCTTGGCCCGATCGACGCGCGATCTTCTCAACATCCTCGACGCCATCGGCAAGGCTGGCGCGGGGTTCAAGTCACTGTCGGATGCTTGGGCCGACACGACGACACCGCATGGCAGGCTGATGCTCACGATCCTCGGCGGCCTCGCCGAGTTCGAGCGCGAACTGATCCTCGCGCGCACTGGTGACGGCCGTGCCCGCGCGAAGGCCAAGGGCGTGCGGTTCGGCCGGCCACGGAAGCTGACGCCGCACCAACGGCAAGAGGCCCTACAGCGCCTCGCGGAGGGAGAGACGCAAGCCGATGTCGCACGGACCTACAATGTGGACGCCACTACGATTGGCAGGCTGGGATCGCCGAGCCCTTTCGAGGCAGGCGCGGCCGTCCCATGAAGGGCCGGCGGCGCCGATGACCGCGGGAACGCTGCGCGCGCTTGGCGCGTTGAAGGAACGTACCCCAGGGTATGTTCCTCATCTGGCGATCGGCAGAGCCCCGCACCCTCAAGGCGGGGCTTTGCTTTTGGCATCTGCAACAGCCTCGCCGCCCGCTGCGCGGTGTTCAGCCCGGAGCGCCAGGCGGTCGTAATCGTCCGCGATACGAAGCATGGTCTGCTTTGATGCTTCGTCTTTCACGCTTTGCGCAAGGGTGCGCATTTCCTCCGCGCGCTCACGCCAGTGCTTGGGGTCATTGATGAATGACGTTGGCACGCGCTGCTCCCACTGCCGAAGCAACGGCCCAGGGATCAAAGGGTTCACTTGGAGCCGGGGGAACTCGGATTCTCCCGCATGACCACCGATAAAAAAACCCCGCCGGCGGGGCTAAGGTGACCAAAGGAGACCTTCTGCCCAGAAGGCCACACCATAGTAAGGACCCAAAGGGCCGCCGAGGGCAAGCGAGCTTTTGAGCCAATCGCCCCAGTAATGGCAGAGCCCCGCACCTCAAGTCGGGGTTCTGCTTTTGCAAGCTCGCGCCTGCCACGGCTCAATTTGGAACTAGCGACCCGCTTTTTGGACTTTGGCTGCCTGTTGCTCTGCCAACGCCATGTAGTCGGCGGCCAACTCAAGCAGTGCCGTTCTGGCATAGACCTGCTGAGTTTCTCTTGAGAGTTTCAGGCATGCCTCAGCTTCAATTCGATACTCTTCGGCGTTAGCATCTATCGTCTCCTCGTTCGCTAACGCTGCGCTTCTAGGCAAGTTCCTGTTGGCGACGGCCCTCGCGGGGTTCCGTTGCAATTCCGCAACAGTCGAGGTGTGTCTGCGACGAGAACGGGCTCGCAGTGTTTGGTGGCCGCGCCGCAAGCGTAACGGGAGGGGTCTTCCTCTACGCCTTCGACCTATTGAAGGTTGACGGCACGGACCTTCGGCGCGAACCGATCGGGACGCGCAAGGCGACCCTTGCGGCTCGCTGCGCGGAAGCCTTCCGGGGTTGCGCCTTAACGAGCACCTGACCCATCCCGGCGACCTCGTCTTCCAGCGCGCCTACAAGATGGGCCTGGAAGGCATCGTCTCGAAGCGCCTGGGCTCACGCTATCGTTCGGGACGATCGCCCGACTGGTTGAAGTTCAAGAACCCGAACGCACCGGCGGTGAAGCGTGAGGCCGAGGGGGATTGGGGACACTAAAAAAAGTGCCCCGCCGGTGAGGACGGGGCTTCAGGTGACGCTCAATGAGCCTTCTCGGGTTCTAACTCTCGGGTTTGTCGGGAATGGAGCTGTCCCGACTGGGCCGGCCGTCGGCTTCAGTGGAATACCAGGGAAAAATCCTGATAGAGCTCCGTGTCGAGATGCCTAGCATTCGTCATCATCTGGGAAGGGGTTGATCCCAATACTCGTTGCAGTGGCGACACGCGCCGCCTGGGTGTTGGAGGCGCCCCATCCCCCGATCCCTGCCAGGATCAAAGCGGCGGCAGCGACGGCGAACAATCCGGTCTTGCGCATCTGAATCTCCCTGTCCCTTCGGGTTGACCACTGTGTGTGTAGTAGCTCACAGGCCCGGGGCTTTCTGTGATGGCTGTCACAGGTGCGCAGGGAATTTGCGCGCTCGCCGGGCCAAAGCGGCCGATCACCGCACGTGGTTCATCGCACGGGTCGTCAACACCTTGATTTCGACGGCATCGGAAGCAGTCGGTGCAGCCCATGCGATGGCGAAACCGATCGTGACCGTCATTCGCGAGAGATAGAGCAATCGTCGCCGGGGGGGAGGTTTCATTGGCATTCTCCTCCCTAATGTCTGTATTAGGCGCGTGTAAATGGGCGCGGGCGCGCGATGCGAGCGTGGATAGACCGCAGAAATGATGGTCTGAGTAGGATGCCCGCCGATGGCATCAGCTTGCCGCCAAAAAAGGGACTGTCGGCATGTCCCGCAGGGGCGGCTTGAAGATTAGGCTACACCAACCGCGCGACTAAGCGGAAGGGGCATGACCGCTCGTGGCACGACTGTATGGACCGGCCGTGCGTGGTGCTCGGAAGTGCCCACGAGGTCGGTCGAAAAAAGCCACTCCGATTTTATAATCACGTTGCCATTCTCACTAGCATCTTGCCGAAGTTCTTACCTTGCAGCATACCAACAAATGCTGCGGGCGCCCTCTCCAGCCCGTCGACGATGTCTTCGCGATATTTGAGGCGGCCCAGTGCTCACCCATTCGCCGACATCACGCAAAAAATCGGCTTGTCTCGCGGCGAAATCCGAGACGATGAACCCACGAAGGAGGAGGCGCTTGCGCAACACCGAAAACATATCGGGCCCGGGCATTGGGGTTGTTGCGTTGTACTGTGCGATGAGCCCGGCATACGGGAATGCGTGCAAAATCGTTGAGCAGCGGCCACACCGTCTGTTGCACGACTCCACCGACATTCTCAAAATAAACGTCAATTCCCTTGGGACAAGCGGCTCCAAGCTGCTTTGCAAAATCGGTCGCGCGATGATCGACACAAGCATCGAAGCTCAGCGCACTGGCGACGAAGTGACACTTCTCAGCGCCGCCGGCAATCCCGACCACATGGCATCCTTTGACTTTGGCGATTTGCCCAACTACTGACCCGACGGCGCCGGAGGCCGCCGCAACAATGACAGTCTCCCCAGGCTTCGGCTGTCCGATTTCCAGAAGACCGATATAGGCGGTCATCCCCGGCATGCCGAGGACACCGAGTGCCGTTGAGATGGACGTTGCCGCGGGATCGAGCTTGCGCAACCCTGCCCCGTTCGAAAGCGCGTATTCCTGCGAGCCGCCATAGCCAAGGACGAAGTCGCCTACCGAGTATTTTGAGTTGCGCGTTTTGACGATCTCCCGAACCGTCCCGCCGACCATCGGGCGCCCGATGGCAGCTGGTGTCGCATACGATTTTGCGGCACTCATGCGACCACGCATGTAGGGGTCGAGCGAGAGGTAGGCGATGCGCATGAGCACCTCGCCCTCTCCGGGCTCCGGCGTCGGCCCTTGCGTCAACTCAAAATTGTCGAGGTTGGGTGCGCCTTCAGGTCGGCTCTTCAGCAAAATTTGGCGGTTGATCCCAGCCATCGATGCTCTCCTTCAGATTAGACTATTTACTTGCAGGGAACTTGGAAATGAGGGTTCCCACCCGTCTCAACGCACCTGGAAAACGAGCTTGCCCCTGAAATGGCGCGACTTGCTCAGTCGATGGGCGTCGGCGGCCTCAGACAGACGATAGAGTTTGATCTCTGGAGGGCAAATGACCCCCGCCGTAAACAATTGGGCGCCGCTCTCAAGATGTCGGCGGGCACGTCCAACCGGAGGCCTGAGAGACGTCACATCGTTGCGATGGGGCTTTGGCGCCTGCGCGCCAGAAGCGATAAAGGCCGCGCGGCCCCCAGGCTTGAGTACCGCGAAGGATTTCTGCGCCACGTCACCGCCGACGGTATCGAAGACGGCGTCGCAATTGGTCACGAGCTGAGTGAAATCACTGGCATTGTAGTCGATGATTTCGTCCGCTCCGAGGCCGCGCACGTATGCGTGGTTCGCCGCGCTCGTGGTCGTGATCACATGGGCGCCGATATGCTTGGCAAGCTGCACCGCGAAACCCGCGACCCCGCCCGCGCCGCCTTGGATCAGGATCGTTTCCTCAGGCTGCAGTTTCAAAGTATCCTCGATAGCACTCAGTGCTGTGAGACCGGTGAGCGCCAAGGCAGCGGCGTTGACATGCGATAGCCCGTCAGGCTTCTTGGCGACGATCGCAGCCTTGACCGCGATCTTCTCGGCGTATGCCCCCTCTTGGCCCGCATCGCAAACGCCGAAGACCACATCGCCAACCTTTAGATCTGCGACGCCTTCGCCGATGGCGCTGATCACACCGGAAAAATCCCGCCCTAAGGCGAATGGAAACTTCGATTGCTGATACTGGCCTACGCGCACCTTCCAATCCGCACCATTGACGCTGGCGGCAACCACATCGATGACCACGTCGCTCGCCCCGGCGATAGGATCTGCCAAATCGCCGTATTGCAAGACTTCCGGTCCGCCATATTGTTCAATGAAGGCTGCCTTCATCGGGTTTTTTCCTCTACGATCCGAAGCGGATGTTCTTCCGCGCTTCTGCGGGTCCGCCAGCGACATTCGTTACCGCGAGCACATAACGATGGTCGGTGCATCCCGCTCTTAAGACATATTCCCTGATCTTGCGTCCCGCGAGCGAGAACAAGTCACAGTTCGTTTCCAGCATGAGCCACGAGCTGCGCGCCCCACTCAACGCTATCATCGGCCTCACCGAGATGATGTATACCAACGCGGCGCGCTTCGGCACCGAGAAGGCTCAGGAGCCGCTGCGCCGAGTGCATACCGCCGGCACGCACCTGCTCGGCCTCATCAACCAGGTGCTCGATCTCTCGAAGATCGAAGCCGGTAAGCTTGAACTCAATCCCGCCA
>CAVUAI010000027.1:0-145340 GCA_963739385.1 uncultured Alphaproteobacteria bacterium | reverse complement strand
CGCGTAGCTGGCCGCCGCTTTGCCAGCAAAGATCTTGACGCGTGGAACAAAGTCCTGGGTTGGGTCGTCGCGGAGGGCACGGTAGAGGGCGACGGTCTCCAGAATGTTGAGGAGTTGCCGTTTGTATTCATGAATGCGCTTGATGTGAACGTCGAACAGGGCATCGGAATTTAGGCTCAAGCCCAAGTGGTCGCTAACCAGGCGAGAAAGCGCGACCTTGTTCGCGCGCTTGACCGCTGCGATGCGTTCGTGCAGAGCCTTGTCGCCCGCGCCGGCGGCGAGACGCCGGATCAAGGCCGGGTCATCCAGCACCGCGTCGCCGCAGACTTCGCGCAACACCGCCATGAGGGCGGGATTGGCCTGCATAAGCCACCGACGGAAGGTGATGCCGTTGGTCTTGTTGACGATGCGGTCGGGATAGAGCGCGCTAAGATCGCGGAATACAGTCTTACGCATCAGATCTGTGTGGAGCGCGGAGACACCATTGATTCGATGTGAACCGACGAAGGCGAGATGCCCCATGCGCAGCTTGCGCCCATCGTGCTCATCGATCAGCGAGACGGAGGCCAGCGCTCCGGAAATGGTCGAATCCTGCTGCATCGCGTGTTCGAGGTGCTCGGCATTGATGCGATAGATGATCTGCAGGTGCCGCGGCAGGACGCGCTCGAACAATTCCATCGGCCAGGTCTCGAGTGCCTCGGGTAACAGCGTATGATTGGTATAAGAAAACGAGCGCACCGTAATGGACCAAGCGTCGCTCCATGGCAGTCCATGGACATCGACGAGCAGTCGCATGAGTTCGGGGATGGCGATGCTGGGATGAGTGTCATTGAGTTGGATCGCTGCCCGCAACGGCAGCAAATACAGATTGCCATCGGTGCGTAAATGCCGATGGACTAAATCTTGCAACGACGCTGACACGAAGAAGTATTCCTGTCGTAGACGCAGTTCTCGGCCCGCGGGGGTTTCATCGCTCGGATAAAGGATTTTTGAGATTGCCTCCGCGCGTGATTGCTCGACCAGTGCGCCGATGTGATCGCCGCTGTTAAACGAATCAAGCCGCATAGGGTCGACCGCGCGCGCCGACCACAATCGCAGCGGATTCACGTGACGGCCGCGCCAGCCGACGATCGGCGTGTCGTAGGCGGCGGCCACGATGGTCTCATCGGGTCGCCAAACGGACCGCGTTGCGCCGTTTGGAAGCTTTTCGGTCTTGACGAAACCGCCGAAATAGACGTCGTACGTCACCTCCGGCCGGGCGAACTCCCAGGGGTTGCCGAACGACAGCCATTCCTCTGGATACTCCTGTTGCCAGCCATTCCTGATGACTTGGCGAAACAGGCCATGATCGTAGCGGATGCCGTAGCCGTAGGCCGGAATTGCCAGGCTAGCCATGCTTTCCATGAAACAGGCGGCGAGCCGTCCGAGACCGCCGTGACCGAGCGCTGCATCGGGCTCGGCCGATCGCAGTCGATTAAGGTCTACCCCGAGATCGCCCAGCGCAGCACGAGAGACTTCGTCGAGGCCGAGGTTGCAAAGCACATCGGCAAGGAGCCGACCGATGAGAAATTCGAACGAGAGGTAGTAGACTCGCTTGCTGCCCTTAGCGTTGCTGGCGCGCTCGCTGGCGAGCCAGCGATGGACGACGCGATCGCGGACGACGTGGGCAGACGCGACGAACCAGTCGTGATCGGTGGCCGAAGCGACATCCTTCCCGACCGCCAGCGCGAGCTTAGCGAGCACCGCACTCTTGATCCCAGCAAGGTCGTCGTCGTTTAGATGGTTGGCAGCGTGGCCGTTCTGCATAGATATCTTGGGGAGAATTTTTGAAGGTTTCGCAGGATAGCTCGGTTTAGTCATGATTCGGTTTTTTCCGAGGGCTTCATCGGAGACCGGTTCCTGCATCCAAGCCGGCTGTCACCGCAACCCCGGAGTCCGTATAGGATGCCGTATCGCTGCCGTTACCGCCGTCGAGTGCCTCCGCTCCCGCGCCGCCGGTCAGAACGTCGTCGTCAATCCCGCCCTCGAGCGCGTCATTGCCGGCTCTGCCCCTTTGATGACATGATTGCCAGCCCCGCCGTCGATTGAAGAGCGGCACACCAAAACTCGAGAAACTGGCCATCAATAAACCGTTCGAGCGCCGTTCATCTGTCGTTCTGTAGCCATCCTATCGGCCTACGTGTGAGGACTACATACTTGTAGTGCGGGGCCTCCTTCTATGCGGCAAAGGGGAAAACCGCTGGAGAGAGGAGCAGGGGGGAAGCATGGCAACCATAGATATTACCGACGTACGGCCCAACGTACGACCCAACGGAAACAGCTTTGCTGAGGGCAGGCTGAACCCGCCAGCCGAGCCTTGGGCGCCCCCTCTGGCCCCAAATGGAACGACGGCTGCTGAGAATCTTCTTCTGCGCGAAGACACTTTTCGCCCCGTAATTGGGGGCGAGGATCGTTTCCAGCCTCCTGCGCCAAGTAATTCATACGAACCGTTTCGATCCCGGCGAAAGCTGATTGCCGGTACTGCAATCATTGCGGCATTGGGCGTAGCTGTGCTCACGTACTTCTTCCTGGCCTCGCCAGGGGCGAAAGTACCCGCAGAATCCGCGGAATCCTCTGCAATAGCCGTGCAGTCGTCATCCGGGACCCCCGAGGCATCTTCTCCAGCAAGCGTGGAATCGTCATCCGGGACTCCGGTGCAGCCGGCTCCCACTGTGCCTGAGCCATCTCGCGGAGCATCCGGTGTGGTTCCTTCACCCGGTGTTGCCGCTTCCCTCACCGCCGAGGGTACGCCCCAAGTTGCTCCAAGTGCTGTGACGCCTCCGGATCTCGTCTTTTTGCAGCGCCCCGGCGTAAACATCAGGTCTGCACCCTCCGGAGACGCGCCCGTTCTGGGGACTGCCCCCAGGGGCACGCAGTTCACAGCTACAAGCCGGGAGGGGGACTGGGTCCAGGTCGAGAACACCCGCATGAAGGGCTGGATCAATTCCCAATTTCTGGCGCCTAACAAGCCTCAATAAGGCTTGGCCCTAGGCGAAAAGCCCACATCACGGCCCCCTGCCTCCCATAGGACCGTGAGGTTCAAACCGACAGGGGGCCCGCCGGGGCCGGCGCTCCCGTGGGACCCGGCGGCCGCTCCAATGGGACCGCGACGATCCGCATCTAGGGCTGTCCACCCCGGCATGGTGGTGGACGGCGACACGCAAGAACAATGTGACGCTGACCACCGGCGACGAGGCGGCCTTCATCACGATGAAGGCCGGACTGGTGTAAGGTCGTGGGCCTTGAGCAGGCGATACACCGAGGCCCAATAACTGCGATCCGCCACGGTGACACGGACGGACAACCCGGCGACCGAACGTGACGCGACATGGCAGCCGATCGATGCAAGGCATTTTCCCTGGCGACGTTAACCGGATGTGATCAGTGATAACCGATCAGCGGTCGTTGCGCGGGGCGTCAGCCCAGTTCGGTGTCCTCGAGCTGCGAGAACCGCACCTGGAGAATCTCCCTCGTCGTCACCCTGCCGTTGCCGTGTTTTTCGACGAGGACGAGTTGCTGCGCGTCGGGCAGACCGGCAGGAACCACCATTTTTCCACCAGCTTTCAACTGGTGGATCAGCGGCGGAGGAATGAGGTCCGGAGCCGCAGTCACGATCACCTTATCGAACGGCGCGTGCTCGGACCAGCCATGATAGCCATTGGCAATCTTGAGCTCGATGTTGGTGCAGCCCCGTTGACGGAGTTGCTGCTTCGCCTGTCGCCCGAGCTCTTCGATGATTTCGATGCTGTACACTTTCCGAGCCAGCTGCGCGAGGATTGCGGCCTGATAGCCGAGACCGGTGCCGATCTCGAGGACAGTGTCATCAGCGCTGATATCGAGTAAATCCGTCATCAACGCGACAATAAATGGCTGCGAAATCGTCTTATCAAAGCCGATTGGAAGCGGAATGTTGGCATAGGCGTATGGCTGGAGTTCGACTGGCACAAACTCATGCCGCGGGACCTTACCCATGGCTGTCATCACTCGTTCGTCAAGGGCCGCCTTGCCGATCAAGCCACTCACATGAAATGTCCCGACGGAAATTTCCGCGAGCATATGTTGACGCAGAACCTCGAAGTCTTCCGCACTCATTGTGCCATCCCTATGGCAAGCCTCCTACGTCGTTGCTCGGTCCGAGGACATTGATCTGAAATAATGTTCAGCGTGCTGGTAGTAGTTCTCGGCCCCGATCATATCGCCACTTCCCTGGCTATGCGATCTCTATGGGGCGTCCGCTGAGTTTTGGCGCTTGATGATCCAGAAAGAATAACCCAATCGCGGGAGCATCGCACGCGCTCGGGTGGATGCACGTCGGTCACAACCTACCAGACGTAAGAAAGAGACGCGATAAGCACGCCACCAGCGGCGGGAAACTAGCCACTGTTGCGCAGACCTGCGGCTATCCCATTGATGGTCAGATGGATTGCCTGCACCACGCGCTCGTCGGTGTCGCCGGCCCGGTGACGCTTCAGTAGTTCGATCTGTACATGGTTGAGCGGATCGAGGTAGGGAAAGCGGTTCTTGATCGAGCGCGCCAGCAAGGGATTCTGATCGAGCAATGCTTGCTGGCCGGTGATGGCGAGCAGCATTTCAAACGTATACTGCCATTCGGCACGCAGCCGCGGAAAGATAGCCTCGCGCAGCTCGGTATCCTCGACGAGCTCCGCGTAGCGTGAGGCGATTGCGATATTGCTCTTTGCCAGCACCATATCCATGTTCGAGAGCAGCGTTTGGAAAAACGGCCACTCACGGTACATCTCCTGTAATATCTTCATGCCGTCCCGCGGCCGCGCAGCAAGCCAAGCCTTGATCGCCGTTCCGAACCCGTACCAGCCCGGCAGCATGAGCCGACATTGCGACCAGCCGAAGACCCAAGGGATAGCGCGCAGGTCCTCGATGCGCGTCGAGTTCTTGCGTGACGCGGGACGGCTGCCGATGTTGAGCTTGGTGATTTCTCCGATGACGGTCGATTCCCAGAAGTACCGTTCGAACCCGGCCGTCTCGTATACGAGGTTCCGATACGCTCGATAGGCGTGGTTGGAAAGTTCCTCCATGGCCGCGAAGTACTCCTCGTGCGGCGCCGCTTGGTTTGGCTGCAGGAGCGTCGCCTCCAGGGAGGCGGCAGCAAGAATCTCAAGATTTCGTCTGCCCACCTCTGCTTGCGAATATTTGGCCGCGATCACCTCGCCCTGTTCGGTGATGCGGATCTGCCCTTGCACAGCGCCGAAGGGCTGCGCGAGGATGGCCTGATAACTCGGGCCGCCGCCGCGGCCGACTGATCCGCCGCGGCCGTGGAACAGGCGCAGCGTCATCCCGTGACGGCGGAATGTGTCGATGAGCGCGATTTCTGCCTTGTAGAGCTCCCAGCCCGCGGTCAGGAAGCCACCATCCTTATTGCTATCGGAGTAACCGAGCATCACCTCCTGTGCGCGACCACAACTCTCCAGGAGGCTAAGGTACTCCGGCACGGCGAGGAGTTCGTCCATTATGCTTTCGCAATTGCGCAGATCGGCGATCGTCTCGAACAGCGGGACAATGTTCACGTCGAGCTCGCGCTCACGCGGCCGCAACAGTCCTGCCTCCTTGAGCAGCAGCCCTACCTCGAGAAGGTCGGAGACCCCGTTCGTCTTCGAGATCACGTAGTTAGGCACGGCGGCCTTGCCATAACGCCGGTGTGCCTCGGCCGCTTCGCGAAGGATTGTCAGCTCCGAGGCCGTCTCCGCGGAATAGGGCAGGAAAGGCGAAGAAAGCAGTCGCGCGGTCTTTAGCTCCTCGCGCAGGAGGGAGATGCGGGCAGCTTCGGGGAGGCCTGCATAGTTCATGTCAGCGCGAGTCATCTCGAACAGTTCGCCCACCGTGCGCTCATGCACTGCGGAATTCTGGCGCAGATCGATGCCCGCGAGATAGAAGCCGAAAGTATTGGCTGCGCGACGCAGGCTGCGCAGCCGACCACGCGCCAGCGTCGGAGAGCCGTTGGCCGTGAGTGAATGATGAAGAATGCCGAGGTCGGCAACGAATTCAGCAGCCTCGGCGTAAGGCGGCGCCTTACCTACGGCGTGGCGCGACACCTCAGCCTGCTCGAACGCCCGCGCCGTCGCCGCGAGGCGCGCATAGATACCAGAGATAGCCTGACGATAGGGTTCGGTGCGGCGGTGCGGCGAGCGATCAGGCGAGCGCTCCGCCAGGTCCTTCAGCTGATCAGATACAGTGACCAGCCGCGCATCGAGCGATAGTTCGCCGCCTAAAAGATGCACCTCATCCAGATAGAATTTGAGCGCGCGCTCGCTCTGCATCCTCAGCGCTTGCCGCAGCACCTCGGCTGTGACGAAGGGATTGCCGTCGCGGTCACCGCCGATCCAGCTTCCGACGCGCAGGAACGAAGGTAGCTCGAAGCCGTCCCAGGCGGAATCGGTTGAAGCCAGTTGGTCTTCCAGCGCCGCGTAGAAGCGAGGCAGCTCGCGCAGAAAGGTGTAATCGTAGTAGGAAAGCCCGTTCGCTACCTCGTCTACGACTTTGAGTCTGGTTCCGCGCAGCATGCTGGTCTGCCAAAGCGTCAGCACGGCGCAACGCAAGGCCTCTTCACTTGCCGCCGTCTCTTCGGGGGTAAGCCGACGACCATCGCGTTCCGCCAGTAGGTGCGCCACCTCCATCTCACGATCGATCGTGCTCTTCCGCCTCACTTCCGTCGGATGGGCGGTGAGTACCGGGCAAACGAGAGCATTCGTGAAGAAGCTCTGCAGCTCAGACCGAGAGATGGCCGCATCGCGAGCGCGAGCAAGCGCGTGGGCCATAGTGCCTTCGCGCGGTGCCGAAGCGGCCAGCGCGTGGGCCCTGGTCCGGCGGATGTGATGTTGGTCTTCGGCGATATTGGCGAGATGCGAAAAGTAGCTGAAGGCGCGGATGATTTGGACACTTTGACCATGCGTGAGGCTATTCAATGTCGCCGCGAGCTCGTCCCGCGCGGCTTCATCTTCGTCGCGGTGGAAGCGGATCGAGGTCCGGCGAATGCGTTCAACGATTTCGAAAACAGGCTCGCCTTCCTGGTTGCGGACTGTATCGCCAAGAATGCGGCCGAGAAGACGGATATCGTCGCGCAGCGGCAAATCTTTATCGGGAGTCTCAAGCGGATCCATGACCACACGAATTCGAACTATGCAACCGCTGTCTCAATGAGGCACCGTCGAATTCGACGACCGCGATCGGGACTGAGTTTCCGGTTCTCGCGCCTCGTGCCTTACCCAATCCTAGCCGTCCTGTGACAAACGGATCAACCTGCCAAGGGCTTTGACGCCCTTTGCAGACTTAAGTCGGGCATCTTGCGAGGTGCGAGAGGTACCATTAGCCGGCTCATGCGTCGCAGCGGACGGCGCCCCTCATTGCGCGGGCGAGCAGCGGCAGCGGAATGGTGAGGCCGGGCCCCTTCACGGTCTTGAGATTGATGATCAACTCGACTTTCGTGGATTGCTGCAGCGGTAAGTCAGCCGGTTTCTCGCCCTTGAGAATTTTTCCGGCATAGACGCCGACCAGACGGTAATATTCCGTCTGGCTGAGCGGCATAATGAAGAACATAGCGATTTATCTGAAGGGAGTGCGCGAGAGGCGTTGGAGCAAATGCACGCTGGCGAAAAAGCCAACCCCAGATTACATTGGCGCCAGACAAAACGCGTAGCCAGCATGCGCGCAGCGACATGCGAGAGCGGAGGCGCAACGAAACCCGGATGTCGCTTCGCTCATCTGGGCTGCGCCAGCTTTGTATTTGATTTGCAGATGTGCAACCAGCCTGATCTGAAGTCATGCGGTGCCACACTGTTTGCTGCGGCGTGGCTTCGCGAACGAGCGCACGTCCGCAAGAATGCGGCGTGACAACAAAGAAAGAGTTTGGGAGGATGCCGTCGTGATCAATCGGCTTTGTAGACGCGCGCTGACAGGCTTGGGCCTCTTGCTTGCCGCGCTTTCGACGCAGGTCCACGCGCAATCGACCCCCAAGACTGTGACGCTGGTGGTTCCCTATGCGGCTGGCGGCGGCACGGATACTGTGGCACGCCTCATCGGCGAGCGGATGTCGCGCGCGCTCGGCCAGACCGTCATCATCGAGAACGTGGTCGGAGGCGGCAGCACGCTGGCCAATGATCGCGTTGCCCGATCGGCACCTGATGGTTCCACCGTCCTGATCAATCACGTCGCGCTGCTCGCGGCGCCCAGCCTGTTCACCAACCTGCGGTACGATACGAAAACCGCATTCGAGCCGGTCGGCCTCGTCAACAACGCGCCGATGGTCCTGATCGGCCGCAAGTCGATTCCCGGCGCGGGACCGAAGGATTTTGTGGCCTGGATCAAGGCGCAGGGCGACAAGGCGAACTTCGCGCACGGTGGTATCGGGACGAACAGTCACCTGTGCGCGGTGATGATGGGCAATGTGCTCGGCTTCAGACCGACAGTCGCGGCTTATCGCGGGTCGGCTCCGGCAATCGCCGATCTCCTGGCGGGGCAGATTGATCTTCTGTGGGATCAGGTGACCAATGCGCTGCCGCAAATTCAGGCCGGAACACTTCACGGCATCGCCATTACGTCGTCAGAACGGCTTGAACAGTTGAAGGACGTGCCGACCACCGCCGAGCTTGGCATGCCTGAGGTCAGCTACACGATGTGGCATGGGCTCTACGTGGCGAAGGGCACGCCCAAGGAGACCATCGGGGCGCTGAATTCGGCGCTCCGCAACGCTCTGTCCGACCCAGCCCTGCTGGAGAACCTGAAGCAGCTCGGGACCTTGCCATTCCCTGATAACGAGATGACGCCTGAGGCACACGCGCGCCTGTTCGCCACCGACCTGCCACGGGTGGCAACGCTCGTTGAAAGCTCGGGAATCAAGGCGAGCGAAGCGAAGTAAGCCCCGTCGCGCGATACTCGAAACGGCTGTGCTGAAATCGGCGCGGCCACGGGCACCGCCGACTTTCGTCCATAGTGACACTTACCTCGTCAGCCGCTCTATCTCGAGAGTGACCGAGTTCCAACTTTCGGCCTGCCCGGTTATCCTGCTGCGCCATCCGTCCTAGCGCCTGGTCTGATTATCCAATGGAACTAAATTTCGCTTCTTCTTTTGAGTCGTACCCGGAACCTTCCAATTGAAACGTGATGTGATCGAACGCGGGACAGTAGAGAGCGTTACCTGCTAGGACCCTTGGGAGAGCGGCATCCCCAAAGCCCTAAACCCCCGTAAAGCCCCTCCTAGGGGTCCACAACACCCCCAGCCTTCGCTGCAACTTGTCTGTCGCATAGTTGGCGCGTCGAGCGGCTACGGATCGGCCTCGCGGCGGCAGCATGACTGTTCGTTGACGCCGCAGGCCGCTTGATCTCCTCGTCCTGGCTGCTCTTTGCGGGTAGATGGCATTTCAAGCTGCTTGACGAGTGCCGCCAAGCGCGGAGGGACAGGTTCCGCAATAGCATCGTACTCGGCCTTGAGGCGTCGCCCGATCGCCAGCAGCCATGTCCGTTGGTGAGGCAACACACTCCCACTCCGGCTCGCCGGATCACCAATGAATGGGGTCGTTCGGAGGTTCCATTTCAGCCATGGCGATAACGCAGTAGAGTATTGTGCGCGACCGGGGTCCAGCGTCGGCCGATACAATCTCAAGGTCATGCCGCCGACGATTGAGGAGCGCGGGCAGAGGTCCCACCGAAACAATTCCACTGGCAGTGCAGCGTGCAGACCTTCGATTACCGGACTGTGCGCTTTCTAACCAAGCGGCGGAATCGTTCGCGATCCAATCGAGCGCATCGGCCTCAGTCTTGAAGCCGGTGATGTGTTCCTGCTGTCCACTCGGGGCTCCTAAATCGAGCTTGATTGGTGCAGGCTTCACCAGCGTCCGCTATGCCCCCGTAGCGACTAAATTCCGTATCGCAGCGACATGATGCGATGTGCCATGCGCAGTCGTCGAAGACAGGGGACAAGCCCTAATGAAATCTCATCTACATCAACGCCGATCCGGGCTCTCCTCGGCGGTATCTAGAATGACGTGATTTCG
The DNA here is from genome assembly GCA_963739385.1 of uncultured Alphaproteobacteria bacterium. Taxonomy (GTDB): domain Bacteria; phylum Pseudomonadota; class Alphaproteobacteria; order Rhizobiales; family Xanthobacteraceae; genus VAZQ01. The sequence goes on along the minus strand of CAVUAI010000027.1, from coordinate 135,279 downwards.
CCCACTCGCTCAACAAGATGCGCACGCGAGGGTCCAGGGTCAAACCGATCGGCGAAATATTGCGTTTCGTTGGCCACCAGTCCTTCGCGGAATTCCATGATGCTCACCGAGTAAGATGGTATGCCGTCATAGGTAAGTACGAATTCAGTGACCCAGAGATCGCCGCTGCCGACAATTCGCCGGACCGTAAAACGCTTCTTGTTTGGCTGGACGGATCGGCTCTCTTGAATGTTGTGCCGGCCGCGGATCCGCTCGCCCGATTGCGGATAATCAAGCACAGCATCCTCGCGGTAGATTTCATGTTCGACCTTGAAATCGCTCGCGTCCGAAGCATCCCAATGGCGCTCCAGCGCCTCCCGCACGGTTCGATCATCCATCTCAATCTCCCATCTGCGCTTCCGGCTATCATTTCGGGACCACTGAATTCATTGCGCTGTACGCTATTCTGAAATGTGAGGCGCTATTGCCGATCGCGCCAGTCATGGGTCGCCTCACGACGCGGGCGATTGCGGTTTGGTCTAAGGATAGGCCTGTGGGGAGCCCGCGACAATGTGCGGATTTCGTCGGCCAGTGGCGTGAAGAACTTCTCGCCTCGATTTGGACACGTGGCCTAACCGAATGTCACCTTTGGGTCATTCGCGACGGCGTCGGCCGTCAGCAAGCCCGACTACGTCCGCAATGCCGCCGAAAGCGGAAATAAATTCAGAACATTAGCGGCTCCGCGACGAACGTGATTCAAGCTCCGAAACTGGAGCCTCGAATCATGCGCTACGAACTCAGCGACTATGAGTGGACCGCCATCAAGCCGATGATGCCCAACGAGCCGCGCGGCGTTCGGCGTGCAAACGACCGTCGCGTGCTCAATGGCATCTTTTGGGTCCTCCGTTCAGGTGCGCCCTGGCGCGACCTTCCAGAGAACTATGGGCCCCTACACATCCCTTGACGGCCGGCACTGCGTGCGTGACCATCGCTGCTGGCACAAGGGTCGCTTCCATGCCGCGCGGCCAGTGTCGTTTACGATTTTCTATTGAGTTGTCGGGGCTCGGTGGCCGCCATTGCGCAGCAGGTCGCCGATGGGTCAGTCGCCCCAATTCACGATGGCCGCGTGACGTCAAAGCGGAAACGGGACGGAGGAGGGTTCGGCAATGGCCATCAACAAAAGCCGGAAGGTCCTGTTGGCGCGCCGCGACCTCCGGGTCGAGATGCAGCAACACGACTGGGGCAGCGAAAGTGCGGATGACGGACCGCTGTGCCCCATCCAGTACGGCTGGCAACGTGCAGCGCACGCACAGACCATCCTGGGCATCCTTCGCGTCTTCAGGAATACGTATTACCCGCAGCAACGGCTCAGCGATGTGATCGAGAATTTGTACGTCTCGCTGCCTGTGTTCATCGCCCACGTTGCGAGGAAGCCGGCCACTGCCAGTCAGATTGCACGCGCTCTGGAAATGCCCCGCAACACCGCCGTGCGCAAGCTCGATTGGCTAATCAGAGCGGGCTACGTCACGCGACACGGTACGAAGTACTGCATGACCGACAAGGTCAACGTGTTAGGCCTCGAGCAGATTATGAGGATGCACCTCCGCTTGTGCGAAACGTCGGTAAAAAACTTGTCCATTTTGGACACCCGGTCTTGACGTTACAGTTGTAACCAACCAGTTACTCGCCCCGGAGGAACTGGATTGAGTGGATGACCGCTCAAGCCCAGGACCGGGGGAGGCGGCTGGGTCTGTCGATAGCGGTCATGGTTGTTGCAGCTGAACGCATAGTGGGCATCACGCGCGCTTCCGTGTGCGAAGCCCCGCCAACACACCGTTCCCAGCCAAATTGAACATGGCCTACGCGATGCCGACCGCATCCATCCGTTGAACATTGCACCCAATTTTCGCGGCTGTTCGGTCTGGGCGTGCAAGATGGATGCACGAATTAAGCCCATGGAGGGAGCGGCGGGGTTGTGTTCCTCTACGTCACGGATTGTTCATGCCCCTCGGCGACGCTCATATCGCCCAAAAAAGAACGAGGGCAAACGGCCCTCGTTCGGCGTCGTGTCTTTCGCGTCAAGCTCAGCGCGGCGAAGGGTTGGACTTGGAACCGCCGGTAGTGCCATTCGGGTTGCGTTCCACGGCTCCATTGGTGCCGTTCGCCTGCTCATCCATTTTCGAGGTGCTGCCGGATGTCCCAGCGGCCGGGTTCATTGCGCCGCCGGACTGGTTCATGCCTCCGGAGCCCGTGGTGGGCACGCTCGGCGAGGAATTGTTCCGCGATTGCGTGGAGTCGCCGCCGCCGGAGATTGGAGCCTTGTTCCCGCCCACCTGGTCCTGCTGTGCACTTGCAACAGCAACGCCGGCAAGGAGAGCCGCGGCCGCTAAGAGACTCGTGATCGTCTTCATGACGTGTTCCTTTGTTGAAAGCTCTCGCGATCGCAAAAGCTCTGTGAGATAAGTCATCGTTTCCGATGTTCACTTAAGCATCCGCGCGTGATGCTTTTGCACTAACCACGATGTTGACATCTGAACGATGTGGATGAGCGCGATTCGTCGAGCGCAAATGGCAACATCAATGCACGACGATCGTTCCATCATGCCTGCGTGAACAAGCACATCGGCTCTGACGATACCGACGTGCTGCTAAAGATCGTCGGAACGGGTAAGGAATTGAGCTCGTCGGCCTCAACGCCCCGCAGCAGGGGCCGTATCGACGATGGTCTTGGAAGATCCCTCGGGAGCCGCCTGCATGCCGGGAGGTGTTTGTCCTTGCGGGCTTTCAGCAGGTGCGCCGCCCGAGCCGGTCTCCAAGGGCCCCGTGCGGCCCTGGGGCTGCGATTGGCCCTCTTGGGGAAGGTAGGTGCGGCCGTCGCTGCGGGGTGAATCGCCCTGCACCTTATCGGCAGCTTGACCGCCTTGCGCTGCCGCAGATGAAATCCAGCAGGTGGCACACAGAATAGCCAGAAGGATGCGCATGAGATGTCCCGGTCGGAGGTCCTATACGAACCGCGCGGTCGTGGGCTTGGTTCCATCAAGCCAAAGGATAAGGAGCACAAAGGTGCTGAAAGGCATCGTGGCGCGGGAGCGGGGGACCTTCCCGGCGCCGCTCGCGCTCGGTTACGAGATCCATGCCTTGGCAGGGCGACGAGCATCGGCCAAGCCGGCGCGGCGGGCGGTCGTTGGCGGCCACCGCTCCTGACGGCCGTTTACGAGACGACGGGCATCCGAACTGCGCGTCCAAACCATGGAATCGGCCATATCGAATCCAAAATGGGGTGAGTAGGCAAGAGAGAGCACGCTCATAAGCCAGTTGCCACGAGGGTGGTGAAAGCCAGTTGCCACGAGGGTGGTGAACGCTAATGTTAACCGCAGCCTGGCCGGGCGGGAGGACGCGGCCGATGGATCGCTTGCTTCGGACGGTTTTCAAACGGGTCATTCGTGCAGGAACCCTGCGGGTCACGACCGCCGGCGGAATGAGCTTCGTCCTCGGAGACGGAACCGGCCGTCCCGTGGCCATCCGCTTCACCACCCAAGCCGCCGAGCGTGCCACGCTCACCGATCCCGAGTTGCGGTTCGGCGAGTGCTATATGGACGGCACCGTCGTGGTGGAGCAGGGGTCGATTGCCGACGTCCTTGCAGTCGTGTTTGGGCAGCCCCACAAGGAGAGCCTGCCACGGTGGGCACAATGGCGGCATCTCATTCGCTATCCTTTACGCCGGCTCGATCAACTCAATCTACACACGCGGGCGCGCCGCAACGTGGCGCACCATTACGATCTGGACGATCAACTTTACGCGCTGTTCCTCGACGCCGACCGGCAATACAGCTGCGCCTATTTCGAGAGCGAGGGCCAATCGCTCGACGATGCCCAGCTTGCAAAGAAGCGGCACATCGCGGCGAAGCTCCTCGTTACGCCAGGTCGGCGCGTGCTCGATATCGGTTGCGGCTGGGGCGGATTGGCGATCTACCTGGCCGAGCGGTGTGGAGCGCGCGTAACCGGCATCACGCTCTCGGAGAAACAGCTTGCATTCGCGCGAGGTCGCGCGGCCGAGCAGCGGCTGTCGGGCCAGGTCGCATTCCGCCTGCAGGACTACCGCGACGTCGCGGAAAAATTCGAGCGCATCGTTTCGGTTGGCATGTTCGAGCATGTCGGCGTCGGCCTCTACGACGCCTTCTTCCGCAAGTGCCGCGGCTTGCTCGATGACGACGGGGTCATGCTGTTGCACGCGATCGGGCGGTCGGAAGGCCCCAACGTCACCAATCCCTGGATTGCGAAATACATCTTTCCCGGGGGCTATATCCCGGCATTGTCCGAGGTGCTGCCGGCTGTCGAACGGGCGGGGCTGCTGATCACCGACATCGAGATCCTGCGCCTGCATTATGCCGAGACCCTCAAGGCATGGCGCGAGCGCTTCCTCGCCCATCGCGAGCAAGTCGAGCGGCTGTATGACAATCGATTCACGCGGATGTGGGAGTTCTATCTGGCGGCATCGGAGATGGCGTTCCGGGAGCAGGGAATGATGGTGTTCCAGCTGCAGCTGACCAAGCGGGAGGGTATCGTGCCCATGACGCGTGATTACATCGCGCGCGAGGAAGCGCGGTTGCGCGCTCGCGAGGCTGGGGGCAGGGCGCCGATGCGGCTGACCGGAGAATAGCGGGAGCCGCGTTGGCCGCCTTCATCGCCCGACCGTCGAATTTGCGGCGCTGTCCAATTTCGGGCGACAAGGCGGGGCGGTGTCAATCACCCGTCGCACGACGCGGGGCGCGCCGAAATGAGTCCACGCCCTAGTTTGGCAGATGCAAGGCACTAACGACATGATCAGGCGTGCGTGCCTGGGACGTCGCAGGATATCTCGCCGACTCAGAAGTGAAGACCTGGGAGGCTACGCAGGTGAGTGCACCGTCTTGGTATAGTTGTCGGACAGCCACTGCTCGTTGTCCGCCAGGGTGGTGAAGCGTTGCTCGAGGTCTTGGTACTCCCGCTTTTCCTCGGGAGTGATCGCGGTGCCCCTGCGCAGGTGGTACTCTGCCGCTTTGTCCCTATATTGCTTAGTCGTAAACATTGGTGGCCTTCTGTTGCTAGGGGTGGCTCCAGCCGAAAGCGAGAGGCCGCCCATTGCTGGGCGGCCTTTTGTTCGGAGCGATCGTCACATGTAGAGTGAACGCTCTTTCTTCACCTGATCCGCATCATAGGGTGCGGCGTTCGCGTCGAACGTCTTCCACCCGGCCTTGCGATAGGCCGCAGCTCGATCCGCCACGCGGACTGCCGAGCGGTCCATTATGGCCTGAAAGCGAGCGGCGTCGTTATCCGCAACCCGGGCGCTTACGACGGCGCCGCCGCGACGGAGGCCTTCAGCGTAGACCGCCGCGTCATCTTTGCCGATGCCGGCTTGCGTCAACGCGCCCAATGCACCACCGGTGGCGCCACCGACCGCGGCACCAGCCAGCGTGGCGACGAACCAGCCGGCAGCAACGACGGGCCCGACGCCGGGAATGGCCATGAGACCGAGGCCGGTCAGGAGACCGGCAGTGCCGCCGGCGGCCGCGCCGATCGCGGCACCAGCGCCCGCGCCTTCGGCACGATCATCCTTCCCGTCGAGATCGCGATCCGGGAAAGTGTCCTTGCCGTCCTTGCTGTACCAGTTGTCGGCATTGCTCGCGATGATGCCGATATCCGCGTGCGGAACGCCGGCAGCTTCGAGCTGTCGGACGGCGGCGCGAGCATCGCCGTAGTTGTTGTATAGGCGGGAGATTGTCGTGGTCATGATGCTTCCTTTGAATCTTCTATGTGATTAAGCTCGTTACTGGCTGACGACGTTGCCCTGGAAGTCCACGCTCACCTTGACGGACTTGCCGCCCTGGGTGGCTGTGCCGCGCCAGACGCCGTCGGTGTCCTTGTTGAGCCCGGCAACGTTGCTGAAGCCGCGTGCCTCGATCCGGGATTTCGCTTGACCCTCGGTGAAGCTGTTGGCCCCGGCGACCGGCGCGCCCGGGTTGGGCGGGCTGTTCGGCGTGTTCACCGCAGGCGTGTTGGCATCGCGGTTGGCCGGCGGGCTCTGTTGGGCCAGCGCCGGAATAGCGGTGGCTACCAGAGCCGCCGCAATGAGAAGCTTTCGCATAATTGTTCCTTGTTCTGGGAGGGGGATGGAATAACAACGCGAAGAGGCAATATTCGTTCCGCCTGGCCAAGATTTTCAAAATATAATCATGAAGACTTGACGCCGAAAATTGAGTGCACATCTGTAATCTATTCATATTGTACTTTCCGAGCAAATATTGCCCCTGTGCCGGTGAAAACCGACATCGGCTTTGAGCCCAGCAGCCGGAATCGCACTCTTGATCAGCTGCACAAGGAGCTGCGCGAGTTCGAGCGGATCGATGCAGTGTCCGACGAGATGCGAGCGGTGATCGAGGCTGCGACTGCAGCGGCCTCGGCCCCCTTCTCGTCCGGTGCTTGGACATCGCCCAGATAAGGGGACGTGCGACCACCACCTTCGATGAGGTGCATTTTTGCCACGTCGCCCGCGCCAGCACTTCGATTCAGAACAATTCAGGTCTGCCCCAAGGACCGGCTGACCCCTCACCGGCAAACTCCTGATGTGTCAGACCGCCTGCGTACGGCGGTCCCTAGCTGGTATGATCGGGGGGCGGCGGCATTCTGGGAGGGTTCTCCCATGCCCGGCATGAGGCGACGGGACTTTGTAATACTGCTCGGCGGCGCGGCGGCGGCATGGCCGCTCGTGGCGCGTGCGCAGCAGCCGCGGCATATCGGTGTGCTGACTCCATTCGAAGAGGGCGACCCGGAAGGGCGATCTCGCGTCTCGGCGTTTCAGGAAGCGCTACGCGAAGCGGGGTGGGTGGAGGGCCGCAATATCCGAATCGACTACCGCTGGGCCGCCGGCGATTCCGACCGCATCCGCGGCTACGCGGCCGAACTCGTCGGATTGGCGCCGGAGGCGATCCTCGGCGCCAGCGCGCCGGTCTTGGCCGCCCTTCGGAAAGAGACCCAAAACATACCCATTGTATTTACGGGGGTCTCCGATCCCGTCGGCGCCGGCTTTGTTGCGAGTCTCGCGCGACCGGGCGGCAATCTTACCGGGTTTGCGAATTTCGAACCGGAGATGGGCGGGAAGTGGCTGCAGGAACTCAAAGAGATGGCGCCGAGCGTAAACCGCGTTGCATTCATTCTGAATCGACAGAATGCCAGTTGGGCAAGTCTCTTTCGAGCGATCGAGGCCGTCGCCCTGACATTCGGCGTGACCGCGAGCGCGGTAGACGTGCGCGACGCCACCGAGATCGAGCGCGCCATCACTGCATTCGGCGGGCAATCGAACGGCGGCCTCATTGTGCAGCCGGACGGCATCACTGGGGCGCACCGCCAACTGATCATCAATCTGGCGGCCAAGCACGGCCTGCCGGCTGTTTATCCGTTCCGCTTCTTCGCCACGGACGGCGGCCTGATGGCGTACGGAGTCGACGTCGTCGATCAGTTTCGACGCGTGGCGGGCTACGTCGATCGCATTCTGCGCGGCGCAAAGCCTGCCGACCTTCCGGTACAGGCACCGAACAAGTTTGAGCTGGTCGTCAACCTAAAGACTGCACAGGCGCTCGGCCTGAAAATTCCGGAGTCATTGCTCGCGCGCGCCGACGAGGTGATCGAATGAGGCGGCGCGAGTTCATCACGTTGCTCGGCTGTGCTGCGGCGACTTGGCCGCTGGCGGCGCGGGCGCAGCAAGCCTCCCGCCTCGGGGTCCTTCTCTACAGCAACCCCTCGGCAGACCAGCAGACGCGCGAGGTGCTCCGTGGACTCGCCGATCTCGGCTATATCGAGGGACGTCACATCAGCCTCACGTACCGCTATGCAGAAGGGAATCTCGGACGCCTACCCGAGTTAGCCGCGGAACTGGTGCGGCTGGCGCCGGATGCAATACTCGCGGTTGGTGGGGATGTTGCCCCGATCGCCAAGAAGGCGACCGCAACAATTCCGACTGTGTTCATCAGCAGTGCCGATCCGGTGCAGCTTGGGTTAGTCGAGAGTCTTCGCCGGCCCGGCGGCAATGCGACCGGCGTTACACTTCTCCAAGATGAGCTTGCATCCAAGCGCCTGGAGGTGCTGAAGCAGGCGGCGCCGCACGTATCAGAAGTCGCATTCATCTGGAACCCGGACCATCCCGACAACGAGCAGCGGGAAGCGCAACGCGCCGCGCAGCTGTTGGGCGTGCGGCTTCATCTTATCGCCGTGCGAGGGAGTGACGATCTCGACGCCGCTTTCCGGGCGGCGACTGCGGCGCGTGCCGATTCGCTCTATGTGGTGTCCTCGCGACAGACGACGCTCAACATCGGACGGATCGTCGAGTTCGCGACGCGGGCCCGGATCCCGTTGGCCGGCGGCTGGGGAGCCTGGGCGAAGGCAGGCGGGCTTCTCTCTTACGGCCCCGACGTGGCGTCTATGGCACGGCGCGCCGCCGCCCAAATTGACCGGATTCTCAAAGGAGCGAAGCCGGGCGATCTTCCGGTCGAGCAACCGACCAAGTTCGAGCTGGTCATCAATCTCAAGACGGCCAAGGCACTTGGTCTCGATCTGCCTCTGCACCTCCAGCAGCTTGCCGATGAGATCGTCGAATGAGGCGGCGCGATTTAACGCCCGCTGGTGGAACTTTCGAGTTTCGTAACAAGCTCGGCCAGGCGGCCGGGCAGCGGCTGCGCGGTATCGTATCTTTCCTTCATCGCACGCCCGATTGAAACGAGGACCTGCTTCATGCGGGTTGCGTTTTCTCGCGACTGCAAGAGGCTCGCTTTGTCTCGGAAGAGGTCGTGCCTGCGCATGGGTCCACCCGAGTGCGTATCGAACACCCCCTATATAAAATTGAACACCGGACCCCTGTATCGCGTTCCTTGAAATTCACGCCGGGTCCTCCATAAAATTCAACTCCCAATCGGAACGAGAAGATGCGAGGTCGTGGTTAAGGCGATGAAGAAGCGAAAGAAAAGTTCCTTAACGTGGAGGTGTTCCCAGCACCCTGGCGAGGCTGCTCCTCGTGATGGCGAACTTCGGCAAGGAGGAGCAGAGCCGGTCATAGCCAAGATCAGCCTAGAGACACTCACCGAGATAATAGGCACCGCGCGGTCGCGCGTGAGCACCTTCATGAACAAGTTTCGCGAACTCGGCTTCGTCAATTACAACGGAGACCTGGAGGTTCAGAATTCATTGCTAAACGTGGTCCTCCACCACCATCCGCGCCTCCGGACAAGGGCCCAAACGGAAGAATGAATTTTCGCAAGGATGTCCGGACGAAGCCTGGACCCTTGGCAAGAGCGGCTCACAACTCAACTTTGGTGCCGAGTTCAACCACCTGAGGAGCGGGAATAAGGAAGTAGTCGGGCGCGCGAACAGCGTTTCGGGTCATAAAAGCGTAGAGACGCTCTTGCCAAATCGGCACATCGGGGCGCAGCGATGGGACCGGAACTTCGCGACCCAGGAAAAACGAGGCTTCGTTGGCGTCGAAGCCCACGGCGTCGGCATGAGCCTTCAATGCGGCCAAGACATCGGGCTTTTCGGCAAAACCGAAATTGAGAGTGATGTGGCTGAACCCCGACGCCAGTTTTTCGACGGCTAAGCGCCTGGCCTCGGCAACCCGTGGCGACCGATCCGTGGATACCCTCAGCGCTACCACGTGCTCGTGAAGCACCCGGTTATGCTTGAGGTTCCAAGCGAGCGCGGCCGGGACGACGTCCCGACGGGCTGTGAGATAGACGGCGACGCCGGCAACCCGCTGCGGCGCATCGTGGGCGGGGCGAGCCTTCTCTGGCCAAACAAAGCCCCGCCGAGCCTTCCTCCGGCGGGGCTTGAGACCGAGGCCGTTCCAGGGGTCAGAGGGGTACGCGACCACGGTCCGGACTCACAACCCGCCCGGCGCCCTCCGGTTCCAAGCGCAAGGTCAAGGAGAATGGGAGTCACGACTACAAACTTCGCGCTGTGCAGCAGGAAGATCATCAGCACCGTCGCCAGCACCACGATTTGAAGCCGCGCCTTGGCACGCTCCAATATTCGAACCGGCCGCTCCCAGGTCACCCTCGGCGTCGACCACGGACAGAAGCGTGAACTCGGCGACGCGATCATCACTCGGGAGATTTGACATCACCGGGCCCGTTACAGAAGGCCGTGTATTCATAGGTCGGCCTGGTTGATCAGGCCGACCCTCCGCTTATCCCAATAGCGGCGCAAAAGCAGACATCCGAAATCCTGGGCTAGCGCCAACAGCAGAACATTGATAGCCGCCGCCCCGACTTGCGCCAGCGCCTCAAATCGAAGTGATTCCGCCGCGAAAACCATTCCAAGCCTCGCCGCGTTTGTGTCAGTATTGTTTCACTTGCGTGATCGCTCGATGACAGACGTGGAGTGCGGCGCATGCATTTCGACTGGCTGGCCTGGTCAAATCCGGTTGCGATCTGGTGGGGCTTTTTGCTCATGGTCAGCACCGCAAATATCGCCCTTTGGCTGGCGCTCCATCGTCATCTCCGCAACAGAACGCTCGACCGTCGGCGTGGCTTCCGGATCGATCTCATGGTTCTGCTGTGCGCGGCCTATGTGTTCGGCTGCGCTTTTCGATCGGTGCTGCCGCGGGCCGATGTCCAGCGCATCTGTCTTTTCGACACCTGGCTTTCGAGCGTCCTGGTCGGGCGGTCGGTTGCGACGGTCGCGGAGGTCTGCTTCGCGATCCAATGGGCCATTGTGCTCCGCCAGCTCGGCAGGCTGGCAAGATCGGATGCAGCTCGAAACCTCTCGGGCGTCATCGTTCCGCTGATCCTGCTGGCCGAGTGCTGCTCATGGTACGCGGTGATCACGACCAGCTACCTCGGCAACACGATCGAAAATTCGATATGGGCGGTGGCCTTCCTGCTCGTCGCCGCCGCCCTGTTGCGGCTGCTGCACGAGTTCAATGGCCGCGTCCAGGTCGCGATCGCGATAGCGATCAGCGGTATTGCGGGCTATGTGGCGTTCCTCGTCATGGTCGACGTGCCCATGTATTTCGGCCGGTGGGAGGCCGATGTGGCAAGCGGAAAGGAGCTTCTCGGAGTCGCCGGCGGCCTCTATGACGTGAGCACGCGTTGGGCCGTGACGCACGACTTTGCGCAATGGAAGGATGAAATTGCCTGGATGTCGCTCTATTTCAGTGCCGCCGTATGGTCGAGCCTGGCTCTTGGCAGCTTCGCTCTTATAAGAGGCCGATTGCATCGCTACCGCAGAAGCCCGGCACGTTGGAGCCGGCAAAGCCCGCGCTTGCTGCCCGCACGAAGCCAAGGAACATTTTAAATCGCCGGCGCAGGTTGATACGTCTGGGCGGCGGCTCCGGTGGCTGCGCGCTGCGCCGGCCCGGGACAAGCTAATCCAGTAAAGCGAGGGGGGAAAAGCATCATGCCGGCAACGATGCGCGCGGCGCGCATGCACGCCGTCGGCGGGCCGATGTCGATCGACACCATCGCGGTGCCCAAGCCCGGCTCGACCGACGTGCTGGTCGAGGTGAAGGCCTGCGGCATGGTGCCCAATCTCGGCAATGTGCTCGCCAACTGGACGAAGTGGTTTCCGCATCTGCCGCTGCCAAAACTGCCCGCGATCTTCGGGCTCGATCCGGCCGGCGTCGTGGCCGAGGTCGGCAGCCAGGTCATCGACGTCATGCCGGGCGAGCGCGTCTACGTCAACCCGCTGCGCTCGTGCGGCGCCTGCCAGATGTGCCGGGCGGGCGAGCGCACCCGCTGCCGCTTCTTCACCTTCAACGGCTATTTCGGGTTCGGGCCCGACGCGCAGAGGATCTACGACCTCTATCCCTACGGCGGCTTCTGCGAGTTCATGACCGCGCCGCAATACGCGCTGGTCAAGCTCCCAGATAACGTCACCTTCGAGCAGGCCGCCCGCTTCGGCTATCTCGGCACGTCCTACGGGGCGATGAAGAAGGCCAACGCGAGCGCCGGCCAGTCCATGCTGGTCGACGGCATCAGCGGCACGCTCGGGCTCGGCGCCGCGCTGCTCGGTCTCGCCATGGGAATGACGCGCATCCTCGGGACCGGCCGCAACCGGCAACTGCTCGACCGGGTAAAGGCGCTGGCGCCCGAACGCATCGCGGTGCACGCGCTCGACGACGGCGCGACCGCGCAATGGGCGAGGCGACTGACCGGCGAGGAGGGTGTCGACTTCATGATCAGCGCGCTCGGACCGGGCTCGCCCGCGAGCACCATGCTCGATTCCCTGCGCGCGGTGCGACGCGGCGGCCGCGCGGTCAATGTCGGCGCGGTCGCCGAGCCCGTCCCTGTCGACGTGCACTGGCTGATGGACGAGCAGATCCAGCTCATCGGCTCGAACTGGTTCACGGCGGCACAGGGCCAGGAGATGGCGGAGCTGGCGCGGGCGCGGCTGCTCGACCTCTCCGTCTTCGAGCACCAGCGCTTCCCGCTCGCGGACGTCAACCGCGCGATTTCCGGGCTTGCGAACCGCAACGGCGGCTTCAGCAACTACGTCGTCGTGCCTTGAGCCGGGCCGCCGCCATCACAGGTCGCGTACACGCGGCAGCACATCGTTGGCGAAGATTTTCAACGAGCGCATGATCTCCGCCTGCGGCAGCGAGCCGAAGTCGACCAGCATGCCGATCTGGGTAATGCCGGCCTCGCGCAGCGCGCGGATGCGCTCGATCGCCTGCTTCGGCCCGCCCATCAGCACGCGGCCGGGAAAATAGGAGTCGAATTCGAACCTGCGCTGGCCGGCGTCGCGCTGCTCGTAGCCCTTGTAGGCGGTGGGGTCGGGCGGCTTGCGGGCGGCTTCGAGGCCAGCGGCGGCATACTCGCTCATCGGCTTGTGCACGATCCGCTGCAACCTGTCGTCATCGTCGCGCTCGAGGAAATGCGCGTGGTAGACGCAGCAAATCTCATGGTCCTCGACACGCCGGCCATGCTTGCGCAACGCGGCGAGGTACCAGCCGATGCGCTCGACCGCGACCGGATGGTCGACGTGATAGGCGACATAGAGAAGGTTGTAGCCCGCCTGCGCCGTCCATTCGAAGCTCTCGGGCGACAGCAGACATGCCACCCAGATCGGCGGGTGCGGCTTCTGGTAGATCGGCGGGAGGATCGGCAGCCCCGACATCGCCGGCCGAAATTTGCTCTTGAATTCCAGCGTCGGGCCGGCCCACGCCTGCTTGACCAACTCGACGCCCTCCTCGACGCGCTCGCGGCTGTCCTTCATGTCGACGCCGAAGGCATCGAATTCGTCGCGGATGAAACCGCGGCCGACGCCGAAATCGAGCCGGCCTTGCGACAACTGGTCGAGGGTCGCCGCCTGTTCCGCCACCCGCACCGGATCGTTGAGCGGCAGCACCGTGGCGCCGGTGCCGAGCCGGATGCGCTGCGTTCGCGCCGCCAAATACGACAGGAACGCGTAGTTGGCCGGGAACAGGCCGCCGTGGCGCACGAAATGGTGCTCGACCAGCCAGACATAATCGATGCCGACGCGCTCCGCGAATTCGACCTGCTCGATGATGCCGCGGTAATGGGTCTGCGCGTCGCGCAACTGCGGCATATAGGTCGGCAGATAGAACAATCCGAATTTCATCGACGAACTCCCTTTTGGCTCGCGGTTCGTTCCGCGATGCCGGCGCTTCCTTCGATCATCGTTGTCGCGAGGACGACAACCACCTACGATACCTGCTAGACGAGCAGGGAGAAGCGCCATGGCAGATATTTTGGTGGCAGACCGAACCCGGACGCGCGCCGACGGCAAGGTCAGCTTTTACGGCGTCCATCACCTCGCGCTCAACACCGACGACATGAAGATGACCGTCGACTTCTATGTCGGCGTGCTCGGCATGAGGCTGGTGCATGCGATGAAGGTGCCGCCTGGGCTCGGCAGCGGCCCGGCCAATCGCGGCAATCCGCCCTTCGAGGAAATCCGTCACTATTTTTTCGACATGGGCCGGGACGGGCTGCTGGCATTTTTCGAGATGCCCAAGGGCGCCAAGGAGAAGGGCGACCGCAATGCGCTCGGCGCCATGCAGCACGTCTCTTTCGCAGTCTCGCCGGAAAGCCAGGCCCGCATCTGCGCGCGGCTCGATGCACGCAAGGTGCCCTACGACGGCCCGCTGGAAATCCTGCCGGGGATCTTTTCGATCTACCTGTTCGATCCCAACGACATCCGCCTTGAGTTCAGCTGCCAGCCGGGCAACGGCGAAGGCGAGCCGCTCATCGTGCCACAGGTGACGCAGACCAAAGCTGAAGCCATGCAGGAGCTTCGCTCGCTGACCGGCGACGAAAAATGGCTCGCCGCGGTGACGAGCGGCCTGCGGGAGTAGCGATGGCAGCAACACCGATTCTTCGATGCGCTGCCTGACGTGAATGCTCCAGGTTGGACGAAGGGATGCACCTCAACTGCGGCACGCGGGCATCGAGCCCAACGCATTCGCGCCGACAATCTTCGCAGGATGATACTCTCCGCTGAAAATGGCAGGTGTCAGTGACATATCGGCTCAGGTCTCTGGTTCTGCTCGCCGTGGCGGCTGTTGGAATTGCCCGAGCCGCCGCGCAAGAGGCCCCGTGGTCCGGTGCGCTCGCGGCGCTCGTCAAGGTTTATCCGGAGTTCCTCGCGGGGATCGAGGGCAATGACCTCGTCTGGAAAGACGGCACGCGGATGCGCATCGATGACGGCAAGGGCCCCAAGGCGTTCGATGCGATGCTCAACGATCCGGACATCAAGGACATGTTCGCAATGGCCTATCCCGCGGGCGACGAAGGTCTCGCGCCAAAAATGAACTTCGATCCGGGTCGGATCAGGTACACGCCATTGTTCGTCAAGATGTACGGGGACTGCCAGAAGTCCAATCTCACAGCGGGCGCGGCCGATGTCGTCTGGCTCAGGCGCAAATATCGAAAAACCGTCAAATTCTCCAAGGTCAACGGTGCGGCGGCGGCATTGCAGCAAGTCTCCGACGAGCTAGACCAGATGCCGGACCGGTTCCTGGACTATGTGAGGCCACTGCAAGGCACGTTCAATTGCCGGCCCATTGCGGGAACGAGCCGCCTGAGCGCTCATGGGCTCGGGATCGCCATCGATATCGCAGCGGCGCATTCCCATTATTGGCAATGGTCAAAGCCCGACGCGAGCGGGCGTATCATTTACAAGAACGACATCCCGTGGGAGATCGTGCGTGTGTTTGAAAAGCACGGCTTCATCTGGGGAGGCAAGTGGTACCACTACGACACCATGCATTTTGAATACCGGCCTGAGCTGCTCATGAACGTCAAATAGAGCAAAAAGAGGCAAGAGCGCGTTATTGGTGCCGATCAGTTGGGGCACAACGAGAAGCGAGGCCTGCTGGGAGCCGTGGCACGCCGAGCTCGCGGCCGACGACCTCGCCTTCATCCAGCCTGCATCAACAACGCTTTGGCTGTGAGTTGGTGCCGGGGTGAAATCGTAAGCTTCAGTCCGAGGCTGTTTCGCTCCGGACTAGCCGCCGCATCCGAGATTTCGCTCAGCGCGGGTGATCGCGGCGATGCGGCTGCGGGCGGCACGCGACAGCGGGACCGCGGCCTCGGAGTTGTAGCGGCATCCGGCGTTGCCGAAATAATTGATCGCGCGCGTGGTGTGGAAGCAATAACCGCCGTTCTTGTAGAGCTGGTTGCGTTCGACCCAGAGCGCCTGGCAACTTTGCGCATGGGATAGTGAAACCGTGGCCGCCAGGCTTGCTGCGGCCAGCACAATCGTCACAGCGGTGGACAGTGGACGCATCTGATCCTCCTAAGTTAGCGCTCCAACTAGTTTGTCGCGGGCGACCCGTCCGCGACCTGCGGTCGCGGGGAATTTCCTACTCGTCGCAGAAGGTTCGCCGATGGCCTGTCCGCCGGTGCGCGTAAACCGCACACGAACCGTCGCCCTTCACGAATTTCCAGAACCGCTGATCGGGTGAGTAGGAGGTGGAGCGATCGACCGGTCGTTGATAACGGCCGGCGGCTTCGGCCTGGGCAGCGAGAGCGATCATGCTTGCGAACAGAAGAGCGAGGCATTTTGCGCAATGCAATACCGGTCGCATGCTTGTCTTCCCCGCTCGAGTATCACCTGCGCCTTTTGTATATCGGCTTGCTACAGAGCCTCTGTGAACCGCCTCACAGAAGCCGCATGGGAGCGGCGGGAGCGGCAGCAGCACATGTGGCGATGGCTCGTCGCTCAGCGCCGGAGCGAAATCGCTTCAAGTTGAAGCGTGATCTCGCTGCAAGCATTTTGCCCGGCCGCATGATCTTGCCCGGAACCGGGCAACCTTCGGGATTACGCGCTATTGCCGATACTTCGCAGCCGCGGCAAGCAGGGCGTCGTAGTCCGCCTTCACCTTCGGATTGGCGGACAGCAGAGACGTGGCGACCGGGGTCACCAGATCGACGTAGCGTTTGGCCTCAGCGGGCGGAAGCGTGATGATCTCGCCGCCGTTCTTGCGCCAGATCTCCTCGGCGCGCTTGATGTCGGCAATGTTCCAGTCCGAGAACAGGACTTCCGCCTTGCGGGATTCGTCGCGGACGATCGCTTCGAGGTCCGGTCCCAGCGATTTCATGAACGCGCGGTTCGCCAGGACCGGCGCGGCAAAGGTCGTCGCCGGCAGGAACGTCATCGGCTTGGCGATGTCGTAGTACTTGAAGGCGACGAAGGGTGCGGCAGCGGCGACCATGCCGTCGATGGTGCGGTTCTGCATCGCCGGCAGCGCTTCGCCGAGCGGGAGCGACACCGGCAGCACGCCAACCTTCTTGAGCGGCTCGACCTGGATGGGCGCACCGCCCTGGGTGCGGACCTTCTGGCCCTGGAAGTCCGCGACCGAACGCACCCCTTTGTGCGTGAGCAGCATCAGCGGGCTGTAGATGCCGGGCGTGAGGATTTCCACGCCCTTGTCGGCTCCGAACGTCGCCAGCCGGCTGCGGATCTCCGGGTCGGTCAGGACGCGGTAGCCGTGCAGGACATCGTCGAACAGCCCGGGCGCGTCGAGGATCTGGAAACGCGGCTCCAGGCTGACCCAGAAACCGTTCGCCGCGCTACCGGCTTCGATCGTGCCGAGAGCGACGCCTTCCACCACGGCGGGAAGCTGGCCGAGCTGGTTCGCCGGATAGATCTCGAGCTTGAGTCGTCCGCCCGCGCGCGCTTCCACGCCCGCCTTGAGCGTCTTGTAGTATTCATGCACGACGTCGTTGATCGTCGGCAGCGACAGCTTCATCGTGAACTGCTGCGCGCCCGCCGGCGACAGCGCGAGCATGCCTGCCGCCCCGATGCAGACGAAGGCAACGGCAAGGCGACGGATCGTCGTGGTCATGTGAATTCTCCTCCCTCGGAATTTTTTCATTTGCGAACTCAACCCCTGGCCAGCAGGTAGCGCACCCCGATCAGCGAGAGGTCCGGAATGTACGTGATCAACCCCAGGGCCACGAGATAAATTATCACGAATGGAATGATGCCGCGATAAATCGTCTCGAGCTTGAGGCCCAGCACGGACTGCGCCACGAAGATGTTGATCCCGAACGGCGGATGAAACAGGCCGATGGCGAGGTTCACCGTCACCACGATGCCGAAATGCACGGTGTCGATGCCGGCGGCCTTCACCAGCGGGACGAGCAATGGGCTGAGCAGCAGGATTGCCGACAGCGGATCGAGAAAGCAGCCCACCAGCAGCAGCAGGATGTTGATGGCGAACAGCAGCATCCATGCCGAAACGTTCAGGGACTGCAGCCATGCGGTCATCGCGGCCGGCACCTGGTTGACCGTCAACAACCATGCGAATACGCCGGCGCAGGCCACGATGATGAGGATCTGGCCGGTGAACAGCACCGTCGCGGCGGCGGCTTCGACGATGTCGCGCCAGCCGAGCTCGCGGAATACGAAGGCGGTGACGAAGGCGGCGTAGACGCAGGCCACGGCGGCGGCCTCGGTCGGCGAGAACACGCCGCCATAGATGCCGCCGAGAATGATGACCGGCGCCCCCAGCGCCCACAGGCTGCGGCCCAGAGCCCGCAGGAATACGCGAAGTTGGAAGGGCTCACCGGCGCCGAAATTCTCCCGCCGCGCGCGCCAGACCACGTAGGCCGCGAGCATGGCGGCGATCATCAGGCCGGGCAGCACGCCGGCCGCATACAGCCGCGCCACCAATTCCTCGGCCGCGGCGCCGTAGACGATCATCGGGATGCTGGGCGGAATGATCACGTCGATGGCACCGACCGCGGTGATGAGACCGGCGGTGAACGTCTCGGGGTAACCGGCGCGGCGCATCGCCGGCACCATGACCCGGCCGATGGTGGCCACCGTCGCGGCGCTGGCGCCGGAAATCGCGCCGAAGATGGCGGAGGTGCCGACGGCGGTGACGCCGAGGCTGCCGCGGATCGAGCCGACGCCGCCCTGCACGAAGTCGACGAGCCGTTGCGCGACGCTGCCGCGGCCCATCAGCTCGCCGGCATAGATGAAGAATGGAATGGCGAGCAGCGCGAAGGCGTTGACCGAGGCGAACAGGTTCTGCTGCAGCGCCGCCAGCGGGACGTGCATGAAGAACACCAGCGCGACGGTGACCGCGGTGAGCAGCACCAGAAAGATCGGAAAGCCGAGCAGCAACAGCGCGATCGGCACCACGGCGAGCGCAAAGGTCACGAGTCGGCCTCGCCGGATCGCGCGGGCAGGGGCCGCGCCAGACGCACGAGACCCCAGACCGCGACGAGGAAGATCATGGCGAAGCCGAGCGCGACGGTGGCGTGCGGGATCCACATGGGGACGCCGGCCATGTCGCTGGTGCGCCCGATCCGCAACATCTGGCGGGCGTAGAAATAGGACTGGGTCAGTACGAAGCCGGAAACCGTGGCGAGCAATGCGAGCTCGACGACGCGAAGCGCGACGCGGGCGCGCGCCGGCAGGAACCGCACCAAAACGTCCATGCGCAGGTGGAGATTGCGGCGGCTGACCACCGCCGCGCCGAGGAAGGTCATGGCGACCATGATGAAGATCTGCACCTCGTCGGCGCCCAGCAGCGAGACGCCGAAGACGTAGCGCCCCACGACATTGCCGAAGTTGAGCAGCACTGCGAGGATGAAGGCGAGCGCCAGCACCACCTCGATGATGCGCGCGATGCGGTCGAACGCCCTGTCGATCACCCGCCCGTCATCCCCCAAGGATCGTGCCGAATCCGACATGCGGCCTCGCGGCGAGCGAGGCCGATATCATTTTGCGGCAAGCTTACGCGGGGTATCCGCGGCGGGCAACGCCCGCCCGTTAGCGGGTGCGACGGCCTTGCGCTGCGGCCTCGCCCGCTCCGGTGATCTCGACCAATGCGCGCGTGATCGCGCCATGCGGCTGCGACAGCTCCTCGAGGATGGAAAAGTGATCGTGTCCCGGCAGGGTGGCGAACGTGACCGGCAGGCCCCGCGTGCGCGTGGCTTCGGCATAGGTCGCCGACTGGCGCTGCATCTCCGGCAGCTCGTTGCCTCCGACGAAGAGCCGCAACGGCGACATTGCGGCCGGCAGCACGCGCAGCGGGGAAAGATTCGCGATCTCGCCCGCTTCCAGCTGAAGCTTGTCGTTGAGGTAGCAGAGCGCCATGGGCTCCAGGTCGAAGATGCCGCTGATGGGAAGGCCGCCGCGCACGGCGGGATGGCTTGCGACCATCGCCGTGAGATGTCCGCCGGCCGACCAGCCTCCGACGAAAAGGCGGTCGCGGTCGAACCCGAATTCGCCGGCGCGCCCGGCCAGCACGGTCACCGCCTGACGAACTTCCTCCACGATGTCGGTGAGGCGCACGTCCGGCGCCAGCGTGTAGCCGACGGTGGCGACGTCGATTGCATGGGCACGCGGTCCGTCGGCCACAACGGCGAACATGTCCTTGTCGTTTCTCTGCCAGTAGCCGCCGTGGATGAACACGAACAGCGGCGCCCCGGTCGTTCCAGAGGAGAAGTAGTCGAAGCGGGCGCGCGGCCGGCTGCCATAGGGAATATCGAGCCGCGCGCCTGCGCCCGCGCGCACGGCGGCGCTGCGTTCGCGCCAGCGCGCGATCCGCTCCTGGCTGTCGGGCACGGCATCGGCGTTGTTGTAGGCGGCATCGAGCGCGGCGCGGTCCATGCCGCGGTAGATCGCGGCTCCCGGCCGCTCGGAGCTTCCCGTCATGTCAGACTGCCGTTTGGAGGTTGCGGTGGATGGGACAATGACGTCCGCCGGCTGCCGTGCGCTCAGAATACGGTGCCGTCGGCGACGATTGCGATCGGGGAGGGACCGGTCTGGCGGACGCAAGGCATGCGCAATCTTTCGTCCCGCGCTCCAGGTGCCGCCCTGCAGCATGTGCGGCGTCGTGAAGGCCGCATCCAGTCCGAGCTTCGCACGCACGAGATCGACCAGCGGCTTCATCAGCGCCACTGTCAGCGCGCGCCACTCGACGATGAATTCCGCGCCGACCTCGTGGCGCCGCGCCGGATCGATCGGCGTGCGACTGCGGATGACGCCGAGATCGACCAGCAGCCCGCCATTGCGGTACTCGGCCAGCGCGGTGAGCTCGTCGAGCCGATCGATCGTGATCCCCGCTGCCTCGAGCGGCTCCAGCAGCGAATAGGTCAGCCACTGCGAGAGCTTGTGAAACGGCACGATGCGGTCGGTAATGTCGTCGGTGCGCACGGCGGGATGGCGGCCGGCATCGCCGACGTGGAAGCCATGCAGCGTCAGCCCGGATGGCCAGATGGCGGACAAGCCGTCGAGCAGGATGGAGAGCAGCGTTGCCGCCGGGATGCGGCGGTCGGGAGCGAGGCGGAGCACATGATCGACCAGGTTGCCGGGGCGTGCGGGCGCTGGTCCGAACAGGTCGGGGCGTGCCGAGAGCGCGTCACCCAGTCGCCGCAGCAGCGTCGCGCGCGGCTCGAGGCCGACCACCGGATTGCCGGCATCGATCTGGAACGCGCGTGCGAGGGCGGCAGGGTCGAGAGCCTTGAGCGCGGCATCGTCGACGCGCCACGGCCGGCGGGCGTCGGACGAAAACAGCCCGGCGCGGAACATGTCGAGACTGGCGACGGCAAGTCCTTCGGAGCGCGCGAAAACACCGCCGCCCTGTTCACGGTAGCGCCAGGCATCGCCGGCACCGGCGTCGAGCAGGACGCTCACGAATGCCAGATCGACCGCGATGCGCGCGCGCTCGATCGGATCGCGATCGAGATGCCCTGCAAACTCGCTCCAGCGGTCGACGCCGCCCGCCGCAAAATGCCGCCAGCGGCTGTGATAGGGGATTTTCAGATCGGGATAGGCTTTGCGCGTGACCTCGGCCACATAGGCGGCGACGCCGTCGAGGCGGGCGTGATCGAGCGTGAAATGCGGCGAGCGTCCCTCGGCAACCCAGCGATGCACCATGCCGCAGCGTTCGCGCACCGCGGCCGCGGTGAGGAGGCCGGCAAGGTCCGTCTGGAAATCGCTCCGCAGAGTCCGTGGCGCGGGAGCGTGCCCGCCGGCCGGCATGGCCCTTACTCGTTGAGCCCGCGTCCCACCGTGCCGGCATGATCGGCGGGCGGGCGGGCGCCGGCAAAATAGCCGGCCGCGATCTTTGCCTCGATCTCCACGCGCGCATCCGGCGGAATCATCTCGTCGGGAAGCGGCACGCGCTCGTCAATGGTGATGCCCTGGCGCACCAGCGCATCGCACTTCATGTCGCTCATGGACGCGAAGCGATGGATGCGGGTGACGCCGAGCCAGTGCAGCACGTCGGGCATCAATTCCTGGAACCGCATGTCCTGCACGCCGGCGACGCACTCCGTGCGCTTGAAATAGCCGTCGGGCCGGTCGCCGCCCTTCTGGCGCTTGCGCGCATTGTAGACCAGGAACTTAGTGACCTCGCCGAGGGCGCGTCCTTCCTTGCGGTTGTAGATCACGAGGCCGACGCCACCGGCCTGCGCCATCTGGATGGCGATCTCGATGCCGTGCGCGAGGTACGGCCGGCAGGTGCAGATATCGGAGCCGAACACGTCGGAGCCATTGCATTCGTCGTGCACGCGGCAGGCTAGCGGCGTGGTGCCGTCGCCGAGCTTGGCGGGATCGCCGAAGCAGTAGATCGTCGCGCCGCCGATGGGCGGAAGGAAGACCTTCAGATCCGGCCGCACCACCAGTTCCGGATACATGCCGCCGGTCTGCTCGTGCAGGCCGCGCCGCAAGTCGCTCTCGTCGAGGCCGAAGCGCTCGGCGATGCCGGGCAGGTACCAGACCGGATCGATCGCCGCCTTCATGACGCGCACACCGCCGTTGGGTGAAACGAGCTCGCCGTCGGCGCGGATGCGGCGCGCCGCGATGGCGGCGCGAATCTCGGGCATGTCGATATGGGCGCGCGTCACCGCAATGGTCGGCCGCACGTCGTAGCCGCGCGCGAGGTGATCGCGGAAGGCTTCGCCGACCAGGTGTCCCCATGGATCGAGCGATACGATCTTCCCGGGGTCGGACCATTGCGGGTGCGGTCCGATGGTCTCGACCGGCGCCGTGTCGGTGAGATCCGCGACATGGTCATGCGCCAGCGTTCGTGCGGCGACCGCCAGCGCACGATAGACCGAATAACCGCCGGCATGGCTGCCGACCGCGTTGCGATGACCGGGATTGCGCAAGGTCGCGATCACCGGCCCGCGCTCGGCCGCTGTGGGGGCGCCCCACACGAGGTGTGGCCGCTCCGTGATGGTTGCCTTCGGCGATCCGTTTGCCATATCTACTCAACTCGGACTCATTACTCGCCCCTACCTACGTCCATATGACGCCGACACGACGCCGCAATGTCAGTCGCGGCTGCGATCGGGAAAAACGCACAGAATAATCGAAGATCGGCCCCGATGCAAGGGGGTGGCCGCCCTATTTTCGCGGTGGAGCGGCTCGCTCCAGCCGCGACGCATTCGGGGCAGTGGGGCGGAATCGACAGTGATCAGGTTCGGAATGGGGTCGTGCCGGCCGGGGCCTTCACTCCGCCGCGACCAGCGTTGCGACGCCGCCGATCCCGCCGAAGCGCCGTTCGCGCCGGCGGAAGTCGGCAATGGCCGCGCGCAGATCGTCGGCGCCGAAGTCGGGCCACAAGGTATCGACGAAACAGAGCTCGGCGTAGGCGCACTCCCACAGCAGGAAATCGGACAGCCGCTTTTCGCCGCCCGAGCGGATGAGGAGATCGATGTCGGTGCCGGCGCCTTGTCGCGAAAGCAGCCGGCCAAAAGCTTCGCGCGAAGGAGCGTCGCCCGCGGGGCAGCGCGCCGCCACGCCGGCGATCGCGTCGCGCGCGGAATAGTCGAGCGCGACCCGCAGATCGAGGCGATTGCCGTCAGCCGTGGCCGCTTCGGCGTCAGCGATCCGTTGGTCCAGGCCGTCCGGCAACCGGTCGCGACGGCCGATGACGGTGAGCCGCGTCCCGCTCTCGACCAGGCGGCGAAGCTCGGCGTCCAGATAGTGCCGCAACAGCGTCATCAGCGCGCTGACCTCGTGACGCGGGCGTTGCCAGTTGTCGGACGAGAACGCGAACAACGCGAGTGTGGCGACCCCGAGCTCGGGCGCAGCCTCGACGATGCGGCGGACGGCGAGCACGCCGGCGCGGTGGCCGGCGGAGCGCGGCATTCCACGCCGCGTCGCCCAGCGTCCGTTCCCGTCCATGATGATGGCGACATGCAGGCCGCCTTGCCCGTTGATATCGCTTTGCATCATAAAGTCTCCGCGCAAAAAAAATTCTCAGGCCGGTTTGAGGCCGCGCAAGGCCGGTGCGGCCGCGTCGGCGTGCGCGGCGCTTGCGGCGTCGCGCACGACCTGCTCCAGCACCGTCAAATAATCGAGATAGCGCCGGCGTCCGCGTGCCGTGATGCGGCAGATCGTTTGCGGCCGGTTGTGCTCGTAGCCCTTCTCAATATCGATCAGGCCGGCCTCCTCGAGCACCTGCAGGTGGCGGCTGAGGTTGCCGTCGGTCAGACTGCACAGCTGCTTGAGATCGCCGAACACCAGCCCCTTGGGATGGGCGACGAGCGAGGTCAGCACGCTCAGGCGCGCCTTCTCATGAATGACGCGATCGAGCCCGTCATAGGCGAAGCGCCCGCTCTGCCCGCCGCTCGCATCAGCCTTCGGCATCGGCCTCTCCAGCCGTCCAAAAGAGAACGAGCGCGATGTAGGCCTGCCCGATGCCGTAAGGCACCGCCATCGCATAGGGCGAGAATGCGTGCGCGCCATTGGCGAAAGCAAGGCTTGCAAGGCCGGCGGCGAGATACCACACGGCAGCCGCGAACATCGGGCGGGGAAGCGATCTGCAGGCCGCGAACAGCCCGAGGCTGAACACGATCTGCCACAGGCCCGGCAGCATCCACAGGCTTTGCGGCGCATAGTGGAAGAGGACGACGGTAAGCAGCACGCCCGCGACGCCGGCGGGAATGAACTGCTCGGTCGCGGCATGAATCATCTCGTCGGCGAGGCCGGAGTGAATGCGCCGGGTCCGCGAGACCATCTCGATGCCGATCAGCGCAACGGATGCGGTGGCCGTCACGACCCAAAGCGCGACATAGGCGAGCACGTCGGCGGACGGATCCGGCAGCCAGAGCGCCTGGACCGCGGCCGCGACGATTGCGAGCACGCCGGTCGCGGCGACGGTCATCGGCCCGTAGCCGCGGAACTCGGCGTCGCGCGCCATCTGGCTGCGGATCGCCGTGATGTCCGCCAGCGCCTTGTCCAGATCCTTCATGCCACCCGCCACCAGCTTTGTGATGCAAAGTAACCCGGCCGGCAAATCTCAGTCAAGGCGGAGACTTGGATGCGTGATCGTCCCTGCCGCGGCGAGGTGGATGCCTTGCCTCGCAGAAAAGCAGGACGAGTCTGCGCACCGTGCGCACGAGCCCAATGCAAGCGCTATGCCTGGGCTAGGGGCGATGCGCGGGACGTTCGGCCGCGTGGGGCATCTACGGCTTGTCGATTGCATCACGGACGGCGGCGGCCAGTTCGCCCGGCCGGAAGGGCTTGCGCAACAGCGGGGCGTTTCCCACCGCCGATTCGAGCGCCGAGGTATCGGCGTATCCGCTCAGGAATAGAATCGGCAGATCCGGCTTGGTGCGCCTGACGACGCCGGCCATTTCGGCACCGTTCATCCCGGGCATCGCAAAGTCGACAATCAGAAGGTGCGGGTCGAACTCGCCGACAAGGCCCAGTCCGCCTTCGCCGTGACTCGCCACCCGGACCTGATATCCGAGATCGGTCAGCAATTCCGCCACCAGGGCCTGCACGTCGGGATCGTCGTCGACCAGGAGAATGTTTCCGTCACGATGTCCGGGTGCGATGGCTTCGTTGCGCTCGGTCGCCGCCGGCATGCCGGCGACGGCATGCTGCAACCAGATACTCACGGTGGTGCCGGCGCCGGGCTTGCTCGTGATGTGCGCTTCGCCACCGCACTGCTTGGCGATGCCATAGACTTGTGCAAGCCCGAGACCCGTTCCCTTGCCAGGCGGCTTGGTCGTGAAGAAGGGATCGAATGCCCGCGCCATGACCTCCGCGGACATGCCGGAGCCCGTGTCCGACACGTTGATCTTTACGTATTTGCCCGCCGCGAGGCTGCCTTCTCCGGCGACGATCTCTCCCTCTTCGGTGCTGATCGTGACGGCGCCTCCGGACGGCATGGCGTCGCGGGCATTGATGGCAAGGTTGAGGATTGCAAGCTCGAGCTGGTTGGCGTCGGCCATCGCCAGCCCCGCCGCGGCGTCAGGCTGGATCCGGATCTCGACCGACGGCCCAAGCGACTGGCTGAGCAGTTCCCGCATGCCGGACACAAGCCGGTTCACGTCGGTAGGCTTGGTCGCCAGCTTTTGGGTGCGCGAGAATGCGAGCAATTGTGCGGTGAGCTTGGAGCCCCGTTCCGCGGCTTTGAAGGCGTTCTCGGCCAGCCGGAAGATGCGCGGATCGGTCGCGCGCGCCCGGATGAGGTCGAGATTGCCGACCACGGCGGTAAGCAGATTGTTGAAGTCGTGGGCAATCCCCCCGGTGAGATGGCCGACGGCCTCCATCTTCTGTGCCTGCACCAGCGCCGCTTCCGCCTTTTCGCGCTGAGCGATCTCGAGGCGCAAGCTCTCGTTGGCATCGGCGAGATCCCGCGTTCGCTCCTCCACCCGGCGCTCCAGGTTGTCATTGAGCCGCCGCAGCCCGTATTCGGCGGCACGGATCCGCAGCAACGCGCGGATCGAGGCGATGAGCTCCTCAGGCTCCACCGGTTGCGCCAGGTAGGAGTCGGCCCCGGCATCGAGGCCGCGCGTACGGTCGGCGCCGCTGGTGAAGGTCGCGGAGGTCTGAAGCACCATGATCCCCGGCCACTTCTGCTTGACGATGCGGCACACCTCTATGCCGCTGATGTCCGGCAGCCTGACATCCAGCAAAATGACCGGTGGTTGCAATTCCTCCGCCATGCGCAAAGCTTCCGCGCCGTTGACGGCCTCGGCTACGATAAAGCCAGCCTGCTTGAGGATGCGGGTTTTGGTGTAGCGCGAGACCTCGCGGTCGTCGACGTTGAGAACGACATCGTCGCCGGTCATGACACCAGCCTGCTTTCGGTCGCCTCGCGCAAAAGCATCGATACCGTTTCGCGCGACAGATCTTCCTTCGAGAGGATATTCATGCCTGCCGGCAGTCGCGCCCGAAGTTCGGGCGTCACGTTGAGCGAGGTCGTGATGACGATCGGGATTGCAGCGGTCCTGTTGTCGGCCGCAAGCTCGTTCAGGACCGAAAACCCGTCGACGTGCGGCATTTGCAGATCAAGGATGATCAGATCAGGCTGCTCCTCGCGCGCGCGACGAAGTCCTTCTGCTCCATCCGCCGCATCGTGCACTTCATAGCGGGCATCGCCACTGATCAGCTGACGGAAGACGTAGCGGAAGGTCTCGTCGTCATCGATCACCAGGACGTGTTGGGACGTACGTTCGGCCGGTCCGCGTGCCGAAGCTTCATCCACGAGGCTGGCGGGGAGGCTCAATCGAAAGACCGAACCCTGGCCCGGCACACTTTCGACGACGATCTCGCCTCCCAGCAGGCGAGCCAGGGTTCGCGAGAGCGAAAGCCCGAGTCCGGTCCCCTTGACCTTGCGATGCAGCCGCGTGTCGACCTGACTGAACTCCTCGAAGATGCGCTCCTGGTCTTCGGGCGCGATCCCGATGCCGGTGTCGCGGACCGAGAACGTCACGGACCCGGCATGCGGCTCGAACTCCGCCGATACCCGTACCTCGCCCACCTCGGTGAACTTGAGCGCATTGGAGATCAGGTTGCGCAGGATCTGCGCCACTTTCGGTTCATCGGTGAACAGCTCCGGGATCCCCGGATCCGATTCGAAAATCAGATCGACCGCCGCATTGGCGTGCAACGGACGCAATGCGCCGCGCAACGCGCCGAACAGCTCCGAAACCGAAAACGGCACCGGCTTGACCTCGGCCTTGCCTGCTTCGACCTTGGCCAGATCGAGGAGATCGTTCACCAGCTCGAGCAGCCCCTCGGCCGAACGACGGATATAGCCGACCTGCTTTTCCTGCTCCGGGTTGAGATCGCCGTCGACGCGATCGAGCAGGAGACGGGACAGGGCCATGATGGAATTCAGCGGCGTGCGAAATTCGTGGCTCATATTGGACAGGAAGCGGGACTTGAGCTCGCTCGCCTGCCGCAACTGCTCCGCCCGCTCGTCGAGCTCGGCATAGAGCGCGACCACTCCGCGATTGGTATCACTAAGCTCGCGATTGAGCTCTTCGGCTTCTTCCTGACGACGCCGAATTTCTTCCAGGCTTTGCAACAACTCGCGATTCTGGTCGCGTACGAGCGCGAGAGGATCGACCGTCCGATTGCCGGACAGATCGCGGGTTACATCGGCGAGCATGGCGCGGGTGAGTGCTTCGGCCCGGCTGGGCACGATCTGGCCGAGCGTAATGGTCGTTCCCTTGCCCGGTTCGGATGCGGCCTGAAATCGGTCCATCAGCCGTCGCGCACCGGCGAGACCTAATCCCATTCCTTCCTCGGAACGAACCCGGCCTTCGAGGACAGCGTCGAGATCGGCAATTCCCTTGCCCTGGTCGCTGATGCGAATGACGAAGACCTGGCGCGAGGACTCCAACTCGATCAGAAAGTCGGCTCGGCCGCCGCCCGCATAGCTGAAGGCGTTGCGCGCAATTTCCGACACGGCCGTGGCGACACGCGTCTGGTCCTGGCGCTCGAAGCCCAGTCGCTCCGCGAGCAAGCGTGCGCGTTGCCGCACCCCAACCACGTCGGCCTCGGTCTCGATCGGCATGGTTACGATCGGCCAGGTCATCCTGCCGCTGCTCCATTGGCGACGACGACCGTCACGTCATCCCGCCGCCGCCAGAAGTCGCGATAGAGCACTGCCGCCACCAGTGTCGGGTGCGCCCGCGCGAGGCCAGGGTATCGATCCAGCGACCAGCTAGTGCCAAGTCCGTCCGAATGCAGGATGGCGATCCCGCCCTGGAACGGATAGTCGAATGACTGAATCTTGCGGGCATTGTGGCCGGCCGTGCCGGGCAGCGATACCATGCGGCGAACGCCGTTATCCCCGACGATGACGCCCGCAACATTGCCGATGCCCGCAAACACGATTTTTTCGTCCGCCCGCTCGATCCGTGCGATCGATACCGCCGCGCCGCGCGTGGCACGCAATCCGCCGTGGATATAGTCCAGCACGGTCGGCACGCGGTGACCCATGTGACGCTTGAAGACGCGCACGGCCTGGACCGATGCATCTGCAGCATCGGGCCCATGTCCCAATCCGTCGGCGACGAGGATCGTCCGGTTTCCCTCGCTGTCCTCGACGCTCCAGGCGTCTCCGCAGACGTCCTCGCCGGGCATCGGTGCGCATACCGCGCCCCAGGGAGATACTGCGTCGTTCTTGCTCTTTGGAGCCGGCCCCGGTTCCAGCCGCGCAAGGATCGCCGTTCCGAGGCCGGGCCAGGATGCAATATCCACCAGATGAGATTGTCGAAAGACCGCGCCGAGGCCATTGCCGGGCGTGCCTGCGCTCGAATAGCCGTCGGCGAGACAAGCCTGCAGATCCGCAATGCCGGGGCCGCGGTCGAGGGCAATGAGCTCGATGCCGCTCGATCCCGGTTCCTCGTAGGTGGCAAGCAGTATCTCGCCGCCGCCGCCATGCTTGATCAGATTGGTCGCAAGCTCGGTCGCAACGATGGCGACCTTTCCGGCATCCTTCGTCCCGAATCCCGCACTTTCCGCGGTTTCGACACAGCGCCGCCGCGCTTCTGCAACCCCGCTCGCCTCCATTACCGCCAGGTTGACCATCACATTACTTCCAACGCGCGATGCTCACGCGTGTGCCTTCGCCAGCCTTGGATTGAATGGAGAACTCGTTCGATAGCCGTTTCGCTCCGCCCAAGCCGAGACCGAGTCCGGTGCCGGTGGTGTAGCCATCCTTGAGCGCGAGCTGAATGTCGGCAATGCCGGGCCCCCGGTCCTCGAAGGTCAACCGCACGCCTTTCCTGTCGCCGTCATTCACGATTTCGAGCATGGCGGTGCCGCCTCCACCGTAGTCAAGCGTGTTGCGGGCGAGCTCGCTCGCGGCCGTGATGATCTTGGTCTGATCGACCAGCGACAGCCCGGCTTCCACCGCCTGGGCGCGGACCTGTTGGCGGACGCGCACGATGTCGTCCGAGGAGCGGACCTGGATTGTCTCACTCCTCAGCGTCGCCATCGACGGCCTCCGCGTCCTCGAGCCGGCGCCTGATCAGCACCATGCCGCGTTCCACGTTCAATGCCGTCTTTACTCCCGAAAGTGACAGGCCGAGCTCGACCAAGGTGATCGCCACCGCGGGCCGCATGCCCACAACGACGGTTTCGGCGTCCAGCACGCGCGATACCGCGGCGATATTGTCGAGCATGCGGCCGATGAAGCTGTCGACGATTTCGAGCGCCGAGATATCGATCAGTACGCCCTTGGCGTGATGGGCGACGATCTTGGCGGTGAGATCTTCCTCGAGCGCGGTCGCCAGGCGATCATGCATGTCGACCTGAATCGACACCAGCAGAGCTTCACCCAGCTTCAGGATTGGGATGCGATCCATCGAAACGGCCTATTCCGACGCGGCTTTGGGCGCGCGGTTGGCCGCTTTGATTGGAACAACGGTCCGGCCTACGCGGCGCAGCGCCACCGCAAAAGCGTCGGCCAACGTCGCCTTGGAAATGACGTTGAGCTCGACGCCGAGATGAACGATGGTCTGCGCGATCTGCGGGCGGATGCCGCTGATGATGCAATCGGCGCCCATCAAGCGCGCCGCCGATACTGTCTTGATCAGATGTTGCGCCGTCAGCGTATCGACCGTCGGCACACCCGTGATGTCGATGATCGCGATTTCGCTGCCCTGATCGACGATGGTCTGCAGCAGATTCTCCATCACGACCTGGGTGCGCTGGCTATCGAGCGTGCCGATCAAGGGCAGCGCCAGAATGCCGTCCCAGAGCTTGACGACGGGAGTGGAGAGCTCGGAGATCTCCCGGTGCTGGCGGGCGATCACCTCTTCGCGGCTTTTCTGGTACACCTCCATGGTGTGCAGGCCGAGATCGTCGAGCAACCGCGTGATCGACCATATTTGCTGCGCAAGCTCGGCAGCGCTCGTGCCTTTGCTGCGAGTCAGCACATTGAACAACGGCTGCTTGAGCGAGAAGACGAACGTCGCCGTCTCAGCCGGCGAAAAGCCCTGGATGGCGCGGGATCGTGTGAGATCGGCCAGCTGGTCGCGAACCGGTCGATAGGCCTCGTGGCTGCCGTTGGTACCGGCCTTGGCGAGGGCGTCCCGCAGCAATTCCAGGAAATTGCGACACTGCGTCTGCAGCTCGCCTTCCTTGATGCGTCCGGTCTGCAGCGTGCCGGCCTTCCTGAGAAGATCGACCCACTCCGTGACGATTTCCTTTGCATGTTCGGCAACAAGCTGGGGAAGAGTGCCCGCTTCACCGCGCACCATCATCAGTTATCTCCGCCTAATCGTTGATTTCGATCGACATCTCCTTGGCGCCTAAGCAAACGGGGCCAAGTTGCGATGTCTCTGAAAGACAATGAAATTTCCCTCGTGCAACGCGATCCAAGCCAGCCCGAAGCCTGGCAGAGACAAACGCCCGCCTGCGCTGACCGCGGCGGGGCGCCCTTTAACTGCTGGTCACAAGTTCCAGCGCGGCGAAAAGTTCCAATCGCGCCCATGCCCTACGGCGGCCGAGCCAGGAAGCGATCTGGCCCGCGATCAAGACGCCGGCCGTGTCAGGCAGAGTTGCGATGATTCTTGACGTTGGAATCGGGCCGGCAAGGGTGCATAGTGGACGCTTCAATCCCGTTGTGTTCCAACGACGGGGCGACGCGTCTGCCCTGCCGAGGAGGGGGAGGCATGGTGAATTCCCGGCAGCGGATTCTTATCGTCGAGGACGACGCGGCCTTCGCGTACGCGGCGGCGCGGCATCTCCAGCACGAGGGCTACGAGACGATCGTAGCGGCGAGCTCGATGGCGGCGCTGAACGAACTCGACGCCCACAAGATCGATATCGTCGTCACCGACGTCCGGCTGCTCGACGGTGAGCCGCACGGTCTCTCGCTTGCGCGTATGGTGGCGAGCAGAAGGCCACGGATCCCGGTCATTATCGTCACCGCCTATCCGGAGATTCTCGCCGATGAACCGGCCCTGCCGGGTCCGGTTCTGCATAAGCCGCTGGAGATCGCCGAGCTCAGTCAGCAGGTCGGCGCCTGCCTCGCACGATAATTCGGCTACGCCGCGAGCCCTCGAGGCCGAAACGGCCCCGACCCGGCGCATGGCGGAGATATTGCTGCTGGACGAACCAGCCAATCGTACGGGTGTGACTACTTTGCCGGTGCCGGCGGAGCGACAGCGGCATCGGTTTGTCCGCTCGCCTGCAGCGCCTTGGCGACGAAACCCGAAGCTTTCATCTCCTCGATGAATACGCGCAGATAGCGCACGCTCGCGTCGCGGCCCTTGGGCGTGCCCATGGCCTGCTCGATGACCATGAAGCGGCCCGGGATCACCCGCACGTCCGGATGCTCTTTCGCGAACAGGATGATCGGCTGTTTCACGCCGGCGGCAACCTCGAGCCGATCTTTGCGAAAGAGCTCGAGTGCTTCGGGTCCGCTCGGCTCGCGCACCAGCTTGGCATGCTTCAGCGCCCGCGTGAGATAGAGGTCGTAGGCGCTCCCGCGCGCGACCGCGACCCGAACGCCGTCGCGATCGACGTCCTCGTTGGTCTGCAGCGGTGAGTTGGCCGGCACGGCATAGGCGCCTTCGATCACAACGTATGGCGGGGTGAACTCAATTCCCTCCGAGCGGACCGGATCGATCGCCAGGAAGGCTACGTCCCACGCGCCGGCCTTGAGGGCCTCGAACACCTTGCCGGCCGCATCGAACGTGACGTATTCGATCGGAACGCCCATGCGCTTGGCGAGCTCGCGGGCGAGCTCGGCCGATACACCGCGGGGCTCGCCGCCTGCAGGATCTCTTTGTGCCAGCACGATGTTGCCGAAGTTGATGGCGGCGCGAAGCTTGCCGGTCGGTGCGAGCTCCGTTACGACGTTGCGTGGGACTGTCTCGGCCATGGCACCCGGGATGAAAGAGAGAGAAGCGGACAAGAGGACGGCGAGCGACGCGAGTGCCTTGATCATCGGAAGGAATCCTCGAAGCCAGCCCGATAATCCGCCACATTATCTCAGCGCAATTGCATTGCAAGGGCCGGGTCGCGCTGGCTGAGCGCAGCCCCGCGTCACATCGCGCTTGTGAAGTGCGCCGTCTGCCGATTACGATCCATACCGCCGGCCACCACAGTTTCCACCAAGCGAGCCATGAGCAAACCTCTGCGACTGATGCTTTTCCTTTGCCGACTGGGTCTTGCCGCCATCCTGCTTGGCTTGTTCGCCGCGGGCGATGCGCGCGCGCAGGCCTATCCCAACCGGCCGGTCACCTTCGTGGTGCCGTTCGCAGCCGGCGGCCTCTCTGATGTACCGGCGCGCGTGCTGGCGGCGGAGATGCAGGAACGCATCGGGCAGTCGATCGTGGTGGAGAACAAGCCGGGCGCGTCCGGCGTCACCGGCGGCAGCTATGTGGTGCGGGCGGATCCCGACGGCTACACGCTCCTGGTCAACGCCCTCGCCGACGTTCAGAACCTGCACTACCTCTCCGTTCCCTACGACCCGCTCAAGGACTTCGCGCTCATCGGCCAGATCACGGACGGGCCGCCGCTCGTGCTCATCGTCAATGCCAGCCTGCCATACCGGTCGGTGGCGGACGTCATCGCCGATGCCAGGGCCAACCCCACCAAGGTGAGCTTCGCCAGCTCCGGTCCGGCGACCTCGCCAGCCATCGCGATCACGCAGCTCAACGCGCTCGCCGGCACGCGCATCGTCGATGTGCCCTATCGCGGCACCGGTCCCGCAGCGGCGGCGGTGGTCACGGGCGAGCTTCAGGGCGCCTTCGTTTTCTACTCGAACGCCAGGCCGCTTCATGACGACGGCAAGGTGCGTGCGCTCGCGGTCGCGAGTCCGCAACGCATGGCGAGCTGGCCAGACATTCCGACCATGAGCGAGCTGGGCTTTGCCGGCGTCGATCACCGCGGCTTCGTGGGGCTCGCGGCGCCGGCCAAGACCCCGGCGCCGATCGTGGCCTTTCTCAACAAGCACCTCAACGACGCGATTACCTCCGCCGCGTTCCGGCGCCGCATGGAGCCGCTGGGCATGACCATTCCCGCCGACAACACACCGGAGAAATTCGCCGAGTTCATGCGCCGCGAGAACGTCCGGCAGGCTGAGCTCGCCAGGCTCTCCGGCCATGCCCCGCTGGGTGGACGCTGACGCGATCCGGGGCGTGTGCGAACCGAACCGACCGCAGGGAGGCAACGATGGCGAAAATCACCAGGATCAACCCCGAGGGTATCTCGAAGCCGTTCTCGAACTACTCGCATGTGGTGACGGCCGAGGGCGCGCAGAAGCTCGTCTTCTGTGCGGGCCAGGTGGCGGCGGACGTCGATGGCAAGGTGCTGCCGCCGGACGACTTCGATGCCCAGGCCAAGATGGTGATGGCAAATCTCACCAAGGCGCTGGCGGCCGGCGGTGCCAAGATATCCGACGTGACCAAGATCACGATCTACCTCTGCAATCCCCACGACGTACCCAAGGCGCGCGGCATCCTGCAGACCTATTTCGCCGGGCACCCGCCGGGCAGCACGCTGTGCATCCTGCGCGGACTCGCCAACCCCAATTTCCTGCTGGAAATCGAGGCGATCGCCGCGGTTTGAGCGTGCAGCCGGCAACGCCACGCCGGCCGGGCCCGGCCCCTGTTCGGCTGGTCTCATTCCGGCCCGGCTCATTTCACATAATTGCCCCACAACTACCCTTCGGTGGTCGAAAGTTACCGGCATTAGGGGATTCATAGGGGTACGAGTGTGGGGAGTCGGGGATGTATCTCTTGGCCGTTTTCAAAGCCATCACGACCATCTTGAGCTACCGCCGCTATCGGCCGGAGCTGCACTACATGCGCGGCCCAGGCCCGAAGTGGTTCGAGCGCCACGGCCGATAGGTCCGTCGCGCGGGCTCGTGGTTGGTGGGACTCGTGTCGTCCGCGGACGACGCGAGGCGGATGCGCAGTTAACTCCAAAATAATCTTGCTCAAAGACGATGACCACCTCGGTACCTGGGGGGCCAGGCTGCTGGGTTGAGGTCTGGCCGGGGCCGATCGTCCCCCCGACAACAGTGCAGGATCAGGAATGCGGGCACCTTTCGCCGCCAGTGCGGCTGACCGGATCTCTCGCTGCGCCATCCTTGTGGCGGGGGTGCTGTGCGGCGTGCTGGTTTTCTTCGTGGCGATTCCATTGGCGTTGTCGAATCCGTTCCCCGCGCTGAAAGAGGGCGAATGGGTCGTGCACAGGTCGTCGTTCCAGCTTGCGTCGCTCATACCAATGGCGGTTGTCATGGAGACGCAGGCCCTGCTTGAGCCTGTGCAGAGCGTGTCCGAGCCGGAACCCACGTTGTGGGATTTCGTGGCGCTACCTGCGCACGGGGAAGTGCCCGCGTTCACCCCGGACGAGAGCGCGCCAGCGCAGGCCACCGGCAGCACCGCTGCAAACGCGGCGGCGTCGGAGCGGCGAGTGGTGTCGGTCATGGACGAAGTCGATCGATATCTCTGGGAGGTCTATCAGCGGGCGCCCACGAAGCGGGACTCGACGGGTGACTTCACCTGGAAGGACGCGGCCGCCGCCAAGCGGTTCGGCCTCTCCATGCCGGCCTACGTGATCGGCGGCATGGATCCCTATTTCCGCGAGCAACTTTATCATGCCGGACGCGCAATGGACGCGGACGGCATCCGATGGTCGATGCTGAGCGCGTTCCGCGATGACTACCGCCAGCGACTGGCGGCCGGGTTCAAGGCCGGTGCCAGCAACTCGCTGCATGGCGGGAAGGCGCGGACTGGTGGCTATGGGCACGGCCAGGCGGTCGATGTCACCAGCGCCGACGGCAAGAGCGACCGCGCGGTCTGGCGGTGGATCGATCGGCACGGCGCCAAATATGGACTTTCCCGACCCATGCCCGGCGCCGATCCGGCGCACATCCAGACGCGCAGCGGGTGGCGCGGGACCGCGCTGGCGTTGCGTCAGACGCGCGTCGGGACCGCAGTGGCGGAAGCCAGGACCGCACCGGCAAGGACAAAGGTCGTCAAGGCGTCGTGGTGATAGTGGTGGCCCCACCTGTGGCCCGCTCGCCTGCGCGTTCGCGTTGGGCAAGTGCTGCTCTCTTGCGTACGCTCTCGATCAGGGACGCGCGCAAGAGATAGGCGCGGTGCGCGGCGGGATCGGCCGCAATGTTGCGTAGGGCCTCGTTGTTTCTCGCCCGCACATCCGCATCCTTCTCTTCCAGCCGCTTCTTGTTCGCGACCGTCTGCTGCTGCACGTATTCGACGTTCAGCGGCCGGCGGAAGCGATCGTACTGCTCGAGAATGTCGTCGGGAGCCTCACGGCGCAGCACACGGCCGAGCAAGCCGGACAATTCCACCGCATCGTGAATGCCGAAATTGAGGCCGAGTCCGCCGAGCGGATTATTCACGTGCGCGGAATCGCCAGCCAGAAAGACGCGGCCGCCGCCGAACGACGCCGCAACGCGCTGGTGGACGTTGTAGAGGTTGCGGTGAGCGACCGGATATGGCCCGCGCCTGGGAAAGAAGCGTTGGAGCCGGCGCTGTACTGCGTCGTCGTCGAGGGCTTGCGCGTCGGTCTCGTCGAGGCGGGTGGGAAACAGGACTCGCCACAGACCGGCGCCGTCCTCGCCGGTCACCTTGAACAGCGCGCACCATTCGTCGGGATCGGAGAAGTAATTGCGCGAGCACTGCGCGTATTCGGCATCGAATGAAAACGGTGTCGTCAGCACCAGGAAGCGCTCCGGGTGCGTGTAGCCCTCGAACGCGATGCCGAGCGCCTTGCGCACGGTGGAGCGGCCGCCGTCCGCGCCGATCAGATAAGATCCGCTGACTCTGCGGTCAGTACCTGCGCTCGTCACGACGACGTCGACACGGTCGTCTAACTGCTCCAGCGCCGTCACCCGCGCGGAGAATTCCATGCCGACATGCGCAAAGGAGCGAAGACGCTCGATCGCCATGTTGGCGAGCTTGTGCTGCTCGCACTGGACGACATACGGAAAGGGAGTCTCGCCTGCCAACACGCCGAAGTCGAACTCGACGATGACGTTGCGGGTTGCGCGGTCCCAGATGCGAAACTTCGGTTCGACCAGCCCGCGACCGATCACCTCGTCGACGAGCCCCAGGTCGGACAGCATTTCCAAGGTCGCGGCATGCGTGGTCGCGGCACGTGGCGAATCATTGACGCGCGGTTCCGCCTCGAACACCTGGACGGGAATGCCCTGGCGCGCCAGCCCGAGCGCTGCCACCACCCCCACCGGTCCACCACCCGCAATCAATATGGGGCGTTGCGTCTGCATGACGGTCAGGGGATCACAACCTCGTTTCGCGCAATTCGATCAATGCGAGCGCGCCGGCGCAACGGTCGCCAACGCGACATCGATAATGAAATACGGCGGCACGTCAGGCAATCTGGTCGCCATCGGCGGTTTCAGTCATGTCCATCACCGGGGCAGCGTCGAGAAAATATTTGCGCGAGATGGCCGAAAGGCTCATTTTCCGGCGCCGGCGAAACCTTCGTTTGAGGCTGCGGAGAGTTGTCATGCTTCATGTTTGTATTCGATTGCGCGCATGGCTTGCAGGCGTTTGCGTCCTGGCGGCCCTCAACCTTGGCGATGCGTCCGCCGCACAGGCAGCCAAGATCAAGATGGTCTTCCCCGGGCCGGTCACCACCTTCTCCTTGCCCTATCTCGTGGCGCAGAAGAAGGGGTGGATGGACGGGCTCGAGGTCGAAGATGTGCATGTCACCGGCGACGCCAACGCGATGCGGGTGCTGCTCTCGGGCAACGCGGATATCGGCCTCATCGGCACCCTCAACGTGCTGGCGTCCATCCATGCGGGCGCCAATATCCGCGCCGTGCACTCCTGGCAACCGATCGGCGACTACAGTCTCGTGCTGGCGACCGGGAAGGGAAGCAGGCTCGCCGACCTCGCAGGCAAGATCTTCGCGTCCTCCGGGCCCGGCGGCCTTCCGGATCAGCTTCCGCGGTTGATCATGCGCAAGCACGGCATCGATGAATCGACGGCCCGCTTCGTCCAGGTCGGCGGTCACGCCGCTCGCCTGCAGGCGGTGATCGGCGGCCGCGCCGATGCCACGCTGGTCAATACCGTCACCGCGCTCAAGGGCGTGCAGGAAGGCAAGGTCACGGTGCTGACCAAGCTGTCAGCGGAATTCCCGGGCCTCGGCTATGTCTGGAATGTGGTGCGCACGGAATCGCTGGCGAAGCCGGAACTTGCCGCCGCTTTTCAGACCATGACCGATATCGGCATGAAAGGGTCGCGCTTCATCATTGCCAATCCCGACGAGGCAGCCGCCATCCTCAACGAACGACTGCCCGATCTCGACCTGACCTTCCTCAAGGCGGTGGTGCGCGACCTCAATGGCGAGAATCTCTGGGGCGTGAACGGCGGGCTCGATCCCGCGATCGAGGAATTCACCGCCGACCTCAACATGAAGCTCGGCAACCTGCCGGTGGCGGCGCCGGCCAAGGACGTGCTCGAACCGCGCTTCGTCGAGGCCGCGATCAAGAAGCTCGGCTCCTATCAGAAGCAATAAATCCGCGATGACGAAACCGCCGGCACCGCCGGACGGCATGGTGGTCTACCACGACGTCAGCAAGTTCTTCCCGGTGCGCACGCGGCCGGGCCAGAAAAGCCGCCCGGAGCTGATGGTGGCGCTCGATCGTATCAATGCAACCGTGCGCAAGGGTGAACTGATCACACTCCTGGGCCCGAGCGGATGCGGCAAGACGACCTTGCTGCGGCTCACCGCCGGACTCCTGGCGGCGGACGAAGGCCGCATCACCATCGAGGGTTCGCAGGTGAC
Organism: uncultured Alphaproteobacteria bacterium; assembly: GCA_963739385.1. Lineage (GTDB taxonomy): Bacteria > Pseudomonadota > Alphaproteobacteria > Rhizobiales > Xanthobacteraceae > VAZQ01. Next base: position 96,798 of record CAVUAI010000027.1, on the reverse strand, counting down.
GGCCCCGCGCAAGGACGCCTGCATGGTATTTCAGAATTTCGGTCTGCTGCCGTGGCGCACAGTGCTCGGCAACGTCGAGTTCCCGCTGGAGATCGACGGCGTAGGCGCCGCCGAGCGGCGTGAGGCGGCTCGCCATTTCGTCGAGCTCGTGGGTCTTGCAGACTTCGCCGAGCATTTTCCGCACGAGCTGTCGGGCGGCATGCAGCAGCGTGTCGGCATCGCGCGAGCGTTGATGCGCAGGCCCATTCTCATCTTCATGGACGAGCCCTTCGGCGCGCTCGATGCGCAGACGCGCGAGCAGTTGCAGGAAGATTTCCTCAAGATCTGGGCGCGGACTGGGGCAACAGTGGTGTTCGTCACCCACAGCATCGACGAGGCGCTGTTCCTTTCCGACCGCATCTTCGTGTTCAACACCGCCCCCGGACGGATCCGCACGATCGTCGATTCCCCGGTCGCCGGCGAGCGCCTGGAGGGCGACGTGCGCGCCCACCCCGCGTTCGGCAAATACCGCGGCGAATTGCGCGAAATGCTCAGGAGCAGCCAATGACACCGTCACCGGACATGTCTCCCCGCAGGTCGGTGCCGTCGCCGCAGCCGACGCTGGCCCATCGCCTGCGTGAAGTCGTCACCAGCCCCAACGCCATTCGTACCGTGTCGGTGGCGATCTTCTTCGCGATCTGGGAATATTACGGCCGCCGCATGGATCCGATCTTCATGGCGCCGCCGAGCGCGATCTTCGCGGCCGCGCTGCAGCTCATCGACAGCGGGGCGCTGAAGAAGGCGCTGATTCAGACGCTGTGGCCGTTCTCGGTCGGCATGGCGCTGACCGTAGTCGTCGGCATCGCGCTCGGCATCGTGATGGCGCAGTGGCGGACGCTCGAATATGTGCTCGATCCGTTCATCAACGCGCTGTACGCGATCCCGCGCATCGCGCTGGTGCCGCTGATTATCCTGTGGGCGGGCCTGGAATTTGTCGGGAAGGTTACCATCCTGGTATCGGTCGCGATCTTCCCCATCACCGTGAACACGTTTTCAGGCATCCGCGACGTGCGTGGCTCGATGCTGGAGATCGGCCGTGCCTACGGCGCCACCGAATGGCAAATCTTTTCCAAGATCATTCTGCCGGCGGCGATCCCCTTTATCATGGCCGGAATACGCCTGGCGGTCGGGCTGGCGATCATCGGCATCATCGTCGCCGAATTCTTCACCGCGATCAGCGGGCTCGGCGGCATGATCGTCGAGTATGCCAACGTGTTCGCGACCGCCAAGTTGTTTGTGCCGATCATCGTCATTGCGCTCGTCGGCGTGGTGCTGACCGAGCTCGTGATGTGGCTGGAGCGGCGGCTGTCGCGCTGGCGGCAGCTCGAACGCGAGCGGTTTTGACCTTGAATGCGCCGTCACCGGTGCTTCTGCGCGTGAGTCAGTAACGCGAACAGCCTGGCCGGGGTCACCGGATATTCTTCAATGCGCACACCGAAGGGTGCGAGCGCGTTCTCGACCGCCGAGATGATCGCGCCGGCGGCCGGCACGCAGCCGGATTCGCCAACGCCCTTCACTCCGAGCGGATTGAGCGGGGAGGGGAACTCCGCGAATTTCACCTCGATCGTCGGTACCTCGGTCGCGCCCGGCATGACATAGTCGGCGAAGGTGGTGGTGATGGGCTGCGCCTGGTCGTCATAGCCCATCCACTCGAACAGCGCGTTGCCGATGCCGTGCGCCGCACCGCCGACGAGCTGCCCCTCTACGATCATCGGATTGATGATCCGGCCGCTGTCATTGACCACGACGTAGCGCAGAATGCGCACCCCGCAGGTCTCGATATCGACCTCGACCTCCACGGCGTGGCATCCACCGCCATAGGTGAGCGCGGTGGGCAGAAAGCTCTGCATGCTTTCCAGTCCCGGATCGAACTTGCCGGGCATGGAATAGCCGGGCACGCCGGCGACGGCTTCGGCGATTTCACGCAGCGTCAGCCCGCTCCCGGGCGCGCCGGCGATTTCGATGCGCCCGTCGCGCAGCTCGAGGTCATTGACGCTCACCTCCAGCAGGTGGGCGGCGACCTTGAGCGCCTTGTCGCGGACCGCGACCGCGGCGAGATGCACGGCGGAGCCGGCGGTCACGGTCTGACGGCTGGCGAAGCCGCCCTGTCCATAGGGAATGACGGCGGTGTCGCCGGCCGCAATGGTGACGGTCTCGGGCGCAACGCCGAATTGCTCGGCGCAGATCTGCGCGAGCGCGGTCTTGATGCCCTGTCCCATGGGCATCGCGCCGGTATAGACGGAAATGCGTCCCGAGCGGCCGATCCGCACGATCCCGGATTCGAACGGGCCGCGGCCGGTCCCCTTCACGCCGTTGCCGACGCCGATGCCGAGATAACGCCCGTCGGCCCGCGCCCGGCGCTGGCGCTCGGCGAAGCCGCCGTGATCGATGGTTTTGAGCGCCATGCGCTGGCAGCCGACAAAATCGCCGCTGTCGAGCGCCACCGGTGAGCCGGCGCGGGTCTTGAGCGGCGAGACGTAGGGCATCTTCTCGGGCGGCACCAGATTGCGCAGCCGTACTTCCGCGCGGTCGAGGCCGAGTTCGTCGGCAATGCGATCCAGCAGGCGTTCCATGGCAAATGCGCCCTCCGGATAGCCGGCGCCGCGCACCGGCATGGTCGCGACCTTGTTGGTCTCGACCACGCGCACGTCGAGCTGATAGGCCGGCAGCAGGTAGGGCCCGGGAAGTGCGGTCGACGCGTTGTAGGGAAGGTTGATGCCTTGCGGCGTATAGGCGCCTTCGTCGTGAATCATTTCGCCGCGCACCGCGAGCAGTCGGCCGCGATCGTCGAAGGCAACCTCGAGGTCCCAATACTGGTCGCGCTCCTGCACGGCGGCGAGAAAGTGCTCGTGCCGGTCCTCGACCCATTTGATCGTCCGCTGCAACAGCAGGCACGACGCCGCGAGCGTCACCTCTTCCGGATACATCACGAACTTGGCGCCGAAGCCGCCGCCGACATCCGGCGCCACCACGCGCAGCTGGTTCTCGTCGAGCCTGAGCAGCATCATCAGGAACGCGCGCACTTCGTGGGCGAGCTGGGTTGACGACCACAGGGTGAGCCGCTCCTCATTGACGTCATAGGCGGCAATCGCGCCGCGCCCTTCGATCGAATGCGCGCCGCCGCGATGCTGCTTGAGGTGGACGGTTGCTTGGCGCGGAGCGCGCGCGAACACCGCCGCGACGTCGCCATAGGACTGGCGGAATTCCGTCAGCAGGTTACCGGGACGAGCGCGATGGACCGGCGGCGCTCCCGGGGCGAGCGCCTGCCGGCAATCCGAAACCGCCGGCAGCGGCGCGTAGTCGACCACGACGAGCGCGGCGGCGTCCTCGGCGATGTAGCGCGTGCGCGCGATCACCACCGCCACCGCTTCTCCGACAAAGGAGACTTCGTCCCGGGCGAGAACAAGCGGCGTGATGTCGGGTGGAAGCTGCGCGGTGCGAAACTGCAGCGGCAGCCGCTCCTGCGCCAGGAGCGGAGCAAGATCGGCGAGCGTGAATACCGAATGGACGCCGGGGACTGCGCGCGCGGCGCTCGCATCAATGCCGGAGATGGCGGCGTGGGCGTGGGGACTGCGGACGAACGCCGCCTCCAGCATGTCGGGAAAGCGCAGGTCCGCGACGAAACGGCCCGCGCCCGTGAGCAGCGGGCGGTCTTCGATACGCGCGATGGAACGGCCAATATAGTGAGTATCCTGCACGCATCTCCCCGCAGCACTTCGAACCACATCGCCTATGATGCCCACGGGCGAGGTTGACCCGAGCCTCCTTCTCTTTCGCAAGAATGATGGATTGCATGCAACACCCCGTGCCCGGGTCGCGCGTCCCACGCCCGGGCGGACCGGGCGATTCGCGCCAATATCACGATCAATTCCACCGGGCGCTAACGTCCGATGCCAAATCCATCGAAATCGATCTCAAGCCGGCCCACGGCCCCGCAAATCCCCCCGGCATTGGCGAAGCTCGTATCCACTGCTGGCCCGCCATGGCGCTCGACACGGTGACCTCGCGGCCGGCCTTGGTTTAGGCGCAGCTCGTTCCAATCACGCCTGCGCCGAGCACGATCACCCGCATAGCGTGGCGACGCCCCCCTCACTCGACCTTGATCTTGGCGTCCCGGATGATCTTCTCGTATCTCCCCATCTCGTCGCGAATATAGCTCCCGAACCGGTCGCCACTTGCACCGATGGGTTCGAAACCGAGCGTGTTCAACCGCTGCTTCACATCCGGCATCGCAAGCACCTTGGAGATGTCGCTCTGCAGCTTGCCTGAAATATCCGGCGGCAGGCCCTTGGGACCCCACAAGCCGTACCAGGACACGAACTCGAACCCGGTCACGCCCGACTCCTCGACCGTCGGAATGTCGGGCGCTGCGCCCGCGCGCTTGAGGCTGGTCAGACCGAGCGCCTTGATCTTGCCGCCTTGCGCCAGCGGCAGCGAGGACAACATGGGATCGGCGAGCAACTGGATCTGCCCGCTCATGAGGTCGGTCAGCGCCGGCGCCGTACCCTTGTAGGCAATCACCAGCGTGTCGAGGCCGGCGTCCTGCTTCAAGAGCTCGATGGCGAGATGGCTTGCGGCGCCAAGGCTGGTCGCACCAAAAGTGTATTTATCCGGCTCCCTGCGTACGAGCGCGAAAAAATCCTTGAGGTTATTCGCCGGCACGCTCGGCGTGGTGCTGACGATCAGCGGGCCGTCCGCCAGCAGCATCACCGGCGTGAAATCGTTCACCACGTCATAGGGGACGTTCTTGTAGAGGAACGGATTGATCACATGCACCGAGGCCGACACCATCAAGGTGTAGCCGTCGGGTGCGGCCTTGGCCACAGCGTTGGCGCCGACCGTTCCGGATGCGCCGCCGGCGCGGTTTTCGACGATGAAATGCTGTCCAACCGTTTCGTTGAGCTTCTGCACCAGGATGCGTGCGACGCCGTCGACTGATCCGCCGGCGGGAAAAGGCACGACGACGGTGACCGTGCGTGTGGGATAGTCCTGCGCCGTTGCCGCCGAGACGAGAGCGGCGAGCGCAATGGCGAGCGCAGGAATTGTCAGGAGTTTCATGGGGGCGATCCTTTCGAGGCTTTCAGTATGTCCCCGGATAGCTTCCTCCGTCGATGAGCAGGTTTTGGCCGGTGATGAAACCGGCATGTTCCGAACACAAAAAGGCACAGTAGGCGCCGAGCTCCGCCGGGCGGCCATAACGCCTGGCGGGATTGGCCTCGCCGCGTGCGCGCCAGATCTCGTCGAAGCTCTTGCCGCTCGCCTCGAGCATGGCGCGGACATGCGCCCGCTGCGCGTCGCTGTCGAAGATTCCCGGCAGCAGATTGTTGATGGTGACGTTGCGGGCGACGGTCTGCCGCGCCAGGCCGGCAACGAAGCCGACGAGGCCGGAGCGCGCGCCATTCGACAGGCCGAGCTCCAATTGCGGGGTCTTTACGCTGCGGGACACGATATTGACGATGCGGCCAAAACCGCGCGCCATCATGCCGTCCACGGTCATCCGCATCATCTCGATCGGCGCCAGCATCATTGCGTCGAGCGCCGCAATCCAGTCGTCCCGCGACCAGTCGCGGTAGTCGCCCGGAAGCGGGCCGTCGGCGTTGTTGAGAAGGATATCGGGCGCGGGACAGGCCGCAAGTGCGGCAGAGCGTCCCGCCGCGGTGGTGATGTCGCCGATCACCGTGGTCACAGCTACGCCGGTCGCCACCCTGATGTCTTCGCCGGTCTGCTCGAGCGCGTCGCGCGTGCGCGCGACGATGGTCACGTCGACGCCTTCGCGCGCAAGCGCGAAGGCGCAGGCCTTCCCAAGGCCTCTGCTGGCGCCGCTCAGGAGCGCCTTTCGTCCGCGAATTTCGAGATCCACGCCGCCTTGTCGCCCTGGGTATTGCTCGAGGCTCAGGCCGCAACCGCGGAGATCGCACCGACCTTGTAGCCGTATTGCTTGTCGAGCCCGAGCTCCTGGATGATGCGAACACCCTTGGCCAGTGCCTCGCCGTCGAGACCGGTCAGCGGTTTGCGCAGGTCGCCGGCCGGCAGACCAAGTGCTTTCATCAGCGATTTCACCGCCACCGGGTTGATCGCCGAATAGGTGAAGTGCAGGAGCGGCAAAAACTTGAGATAGGCGGCTTTGAAATTCTCCGCCTCGGCATAGCTCCTCCACGGAGTCGAGATGGTGGCAAGCTCGGCCGGCGCAATGTTTCCGGTCATGTTGGCGGTGCCATGCCCGCCGAGCGACATGGTCGGTACCACCAGCCCAAGGTTGGGGCTGTCGCAGCACATGACCGACACCGTCGGCTTGCCGGCGAGCACCTGGGCGACCTGGCCGACGCGCGCGGTCGATTCCTTGTGCACGACATAGTTGGGATGCCTGAAGATGCGGAGCAGGTTGTCCCAATGCAGGTCGCTCTTCACCCGCGGCGGATTGTTGTAGATGCCGAGCGGCAGGTCGGTCGCGTCGGCGACGTCGAGAAAGAACCGCTCGATATCGCTCTCCGGTGCGCAGATATAGGCCGGCGCCGCCAGGATCGCGCCGTCGGCGCCGTTGTCCTTGGCGAAGCGGACATTGGCGATCGTCGAGTCGGTGTTGTTGCCGGTGCAGCCGAAGAACATCGGCATGCGCGGCGATTTCATCTTGGCCGTTTCGACGATGATCGCCTTCTTCTCTTCCGGTGACAGCATGGAGGTCTCGCCGGTCGATCCCATGATCAGCACAGCCGAGGTGCCGTGATCTTCCTGGAACTTGAGCAGAGTCCGGAACGCCGCGAAATCGACCGAGCCATCCTTGTTGAACGGCGTAATGAGCGCAACGAACGAGCCCGTCAGCATCTTTCGCGACATTCCGCTCTCCATTCCATCGCTGTTCGGTCGGATCGGTTGAGACGCCCCGCGTCCGTGTTCTGTTGCGAGCCACAGGGTGATGCGCAGTTATATGATACCGGGGTACGATCGCCTAGGCCACGAACATGCGAATGCCGCGCTGACCACGATGAGCTCTTTCGGCGTCCCTACCCAATCGCCCTTTCTCCTGATCCAAAAATTGGACATCCTGTCGGCTGCGTCGGAGGGGGTGGCCATGCATGTCGTTCGGGTGCTCATTGCGGTCGCGTTGACGGGTGCGCTCGCGGGCTGCGGCCAAAACCCCCAGGGACCAAAAGGCGATCCTGGTCCGCCCGGTCCGCCTGGTCCGCCCGGTGCGAAAGGCGATCCTGGTCCGCCCGGCCCTCCTTACGGCATTCGGATCGTTCGGGCGAACTGCGACGCGGCCGCCTGCACCGTGCAATGCGCCGACGACGAGATGCTGCTGACGGCGTATTGCGGCGCCAGGCGCAACGCCGCCGTCATTCCCACGGAGCGCGCTGCAACCTGCCGCAGTCCGGTTCCGGCCAACAGCCCGGTCGTCGCGGCGTGCGTGAAGATGCCGCCGCCATAGGGCTCCGCCTCGGCCAATGGCGCTGCCTACCCGACGGACAGTGCAAGGACCGGGCAGGGCGCATGGCGGATCACGCGCTCGGTCGTGCTGCCGCGCAGCGCATCAAGTACCCCATGATGTCCAGCCGTCGGCATGCCGATGAAATCGACGTCGAACTCGATGGCTGCATCCACGATTGCGTTCACGACGTTGCCGGATCGCAGGATGACCGGCGGCAGGTCGCCCGGGTGTGCCGATCGGCTCCGCAGCGGCGGCGCCTTGTCCCCGACGTGGAGGAAATGCACGGCAATGCCGCCGCCCGTCAGCAACCTGCCGAAGCGCTGGATGGACTCGATCGCCTGGCCGGGCGCCGGCGAAAAATCGATCGGCACGAGCGCGCTCCGAAGCTGGAGATCGCCACTGACCTGGCCGACGAAGCCGCGCGCGCCGGGGGCAATAAACAGAGTGGGGATCGCCGAACGACGGAATACAGCCTCCGCCACCGACCCCTGCAGCCAGTGTTCGATGCCATCCCGGCCGTGGGTCGCGAGCACCAGCAGATCGCTGTCGTGCTCGCGCAGGAAGTCGGTGATGGCGCGCGCCGGTTCCTGCAGCTTGACGCGGATATTGTCGACCTCGATTCCGAGCTTGTCGGCGATCGCCCAGGGCGGATCGTCTTCGTCCGCCAGCCCCCATTGCGCGAGCAGGCGCAGCGCGTGCGGAAACGCCAGTGCTTCCTCCGCGTCGTATTGCGAAACATGCAGCAGGTGCAGTTTGCTCCGGGCAGCGAGCGCGATCCGCAACGCGTGCGCAAAAGCCGCGCCGCTAAGATCGGAAAAATCGGTCGGATGTACGATGGAGCGAATAGCGGAGGTCATCGGAAATATTCGATCGCAATGCGTTCATAAAGGGAATTCGGCTCCGTCCTTAGGATTCGGCCCGCTTGGAGTCAACATCCTCGCTGGGAAACGTGGCGGCTGCCTTGCGGCGTCGAGCCGTTCAAATGGCGCTCGGTGACGCGGCCGTGAAAAATTCGCGCCGCGATCCATCTATCGAGTTTGCGGAAGCAAATGCGTCTGACCGCCTGGATCAAACGCCGCCGGTCGCCAATACGGGCGGGGTGAACGCGCGCACCTCGGGTGCCGGCCGGTCCCAGCGCTCGATATCGACCAGCGCGGTGAGCGCGCTCGTGCCCTGCGCCAGCGCCGAGGTGCCGATATCGAGGGTGAGGACGTTGGGATTGCCGTGCCGCTCGGGCTCATCCGGCTTAGCCGAGGGATCGAACCAGGCACCGGTCGCCATGACCACGACACCCGGCATCACATTTTCATCGAGCACGGCGCCGGCAAGGCAGGCCCCGCGGGGGTTGAACACGCGAACGACGTCGCCGTCGCGGATGCCGCGCCGCCGTGCGTCCACGGGATTGATGCGCACCGGCTCGCGCGCCGCAACCTTCTGCGCCTGCGAGACCGGCCCGGCGTCCATCTGGCTGTGCAGACGGCTTGCGGGCTGGTGGGTCACGAGGTGGAACGGCCAGCGTCCGGCCGCCGTGCTGCCGAGCCATTCCGCCGGCGGGATCCAGGCCGGGTGAGGCGGACATTCCGCATCGTCGAACGCGGCGACTGCGTCGGACACGATCTCGATTCGTCCCGACGGCGTCTTGAGCGGATGGCGCTCCGGATCGCGGCGGAAATCCTCGAACAGGATGTAGTCGCGCTCCGGCGGCGGCAGCTCGACGAAGCCTTCCGCCCAGAATTGCTGGAAGCCCGGCAGCGCTACGCCCTTTGCGGTCGCGTTCGCCCGGACCTGGTCGTAGACCCACTGGCACCAGCCCATCTCGTCGCGGTTTTCGGTGAACGCGAGCTCGTAGCCGAGTCGTCGCGCCAGCCCGCGGAAGATGTCGAAGTCGTTCCTCGCGTCGCCGACCGGGTCGATGGCGCGGTGCATGGCGAGAATGAACGAATCGCGCGACGAGCCGCCGACGTCGTTGCGCTCGAGCGTCGTGGTCGCCGGCAGCACGATATCGGCGTGGCGTGCGGTCGGCGTCCACCAGCTCTCGTGCACGATCACCGTTTCGGGCTTCTGCCAGGCGCGCTGCAGACGATTGAGATCCTGATGGTGATGGAATGGATTGCCACCGGCCCAATAGATCAGCCGGATATCGGGATAGGTATATCGCCGTCCGTTGAACGCGTAGCTCTCTCCCGGACCGAGCAGCATGTCGGCGACGCGCGCGACTGGAATCATGCTGCGCGCCGGGTTGAGCGGCAATGGCACCTCGGGTCCCGCCACGTCGACGCGCGGCACGCCGATGCCATTAGTGGAGCCGTGGCCGAAGGCGAAGCCGCCGCCGGGGAGGCCGATGCCGCCCAGCATTGCCGCCAGCACGATTGCCGCCCAGTACGGCTGCTCGCCGTGATGCGCGCGCTGCAGCGACCACGCGCAGGTGATCATGCTGCGCGACGCGGCGGCGCGCCGCGCGAGCGCGCGGATGGTGTCAGCCGCAACGCCGGTAATTGCCGCCGCCCATTCCGCATCCTTCGGAGTGCCGTCATCATCGCCCAGGAGATAGTGGCGGAACGCCTCGAAGCCGGTGCAGTAGCGCGCGACGAATTGCGCGTCGTAGCGATCTTCGGTGACGAGCGTATGCGCCATCGCCAGCATCAGTGCGGTATCGGTGTTGGGCCGGATCGGGACCCATTGCGCGTCGAGAAAACCGGGCGCGTCGGATTTGAGCGGACTGACGGAAACGAACTCGATTCCGGCGTCCTTCGCGCGCCGCAGCCACATCTCCATGGTGTGCGCGCCGGCGCCGCCTGAGGTGACCTGGCCGTTCTTGGTAGCGAGGCCGCCGAACGCGAGAATGAATCGCGTGTGTTTGACGATCGACGACCAGTCGGTCACGTCGCCGACCACCGGTTGGAAGGTGCCGATCACGCGCGGCAGCAGGTACTGTGCCGCGCCGAAGCTGTAATTGGCCACCTGGTCGACGCAACCGCCGCCGAGGAACAGGAAGCGGCGCAGCAGGCTTCGCGCGTGATGAACGCGACCCGCCGACGACCAGCCGTAGGAACCGCCCAGGATCGCGGTATTGCCGAAGTCGGCGCGCACGCGCGCAAGCTCCCGCGCGACCGCATCGAGCGCCTCGTCCCAGGACACCTCGTGAAACGTCTCCGCGCCGGTCCGTGGCCTGCCCTCACGCCAGCCGTCGCGAATCGCCGGACGTGCGATTCGCAGCGGCGAGTGCACCATCTCCGGCATGGCGTCGAGCAGGTTCGATGGCGCGGGATCGCGCGCGAACGGCTCGCAGCCGACGAGGCGGCCGTCCTCGACCAGGGCGGTGTAGGCTCCCCAGTGGGCGAGCTGGGGAAAGCGGGCGACGGTCATGGCGAATCCGGTGTTTGACGTTTCGCCCGAGCATGAGCCTTTTGCGGCCTCGACTCAATCACCCGGTACCGTCGTGCAGGATCCGCTACTGCGTCCCGAGGCCCTGCAGCAGCGCCGCGTGGAACTGGTCCGGCGCCTGGATCTGGGGCGCGTGCCCGGCCTCGGGAAACTCGATCAGCTTGGCGCCGGGGATGCGCCGCGCCGCCGCGCGGCCGAGCTCGGGATAGTTGCCGAGCTGCTTCGCCAGCTCCGGCGGCGCGCGGTCGGCCCCGAGCGCGGTGCGGTCGAGTTGTCCGATCATCAGCAGCGTCGGGACGCGGATGCGCTCGAATTCGTGCACGACCGGTTCGATGAAGGCCATCTCGGCGATCCGCGCCTGCGTCTGCGCTACGCGTTCGGCGCCCGGGCCTCGGTACATGCCCGCGCTCATCTCCACCCAGCGGTCATATTCGGGCTTCCACTGGCCGGCGTAGTAGAAGCGCTGCTGGTACTGCTTGATCCGGTCGAAGGTCGTCGCCTTCTCGATCTCGAGGCCCTTGTCGAGGTCGATGAACGGGACGCCCTTCGCCTGCCAGTCCTCCAGCCCAATCGGGTTGACGAGCACCATCTGCTCGACCGCGTCCGGAAACATCAGCGCATAGCGGATGGCGGTCATGCCGCCGAGCGAGTGACCGATGACGGTGGCGCGCGGGATGCCGAGCGAGGTCAGGAGGGCATTGGTGTTGGTCGCCAGTTGCTGGATGCTGAACTGGTAGCCCTGCGGCTTGCTCGATTTGCAGAAGCCGATCTGGTCGGGGGCGATGACGCGGAAGCCGGCTTTGACGAGCACGGCGATGGTCTGCTCCCAGGTGGCGGCGCAGAAATTCCTGCCGTGCAGCAGCACCGCGGTCCGGCCGTTGGGCGATTGCGGCTTCACGTCCATAAACGCCATGGCGACGTCGCTGCCCTGCGACTTGAACCTGTAGCGCTCGACCGGGTGGGAATAGTCGAAGCCCTCAAGCTCAAGTCCATAGGTAGGATGCTCTTGCGCCCGGGCGGGCGCGGAGAGACTCAGTATGCAAAGGGGCAGGGCGAGACCGAGAAAGAGCTTGCTCATGGCGTCTCCTGAAAGCGTCTGTTGCGCTGCACCGGCGGCTTGAGTGGGCGGTCCATCCCTCGCTGTCGCCAGCGTTCGCGGGTGACCGGTAGATAGGTGCCGCTCGCAGTGTGGGGAAGCGCAAAACGTGTGGGGTTTTTGCAACGCTCCACCTTTTTTTGAATCGCGTCATCGTGGCGGGCTGATTTTGTGATGTGATGTCTCCCAATGACAACAACGGGGGCGTCTCTATGCATCAATCTACGTGGGTGGTCCTGCTGCTGCTGCTGTTCGGAGAGATCGCAATTCTGGGGCTCGTTGGCTTGTTCTTGTGGTTGGCGGGGGAATTCGGCGACGCGCCGCGATGGCGAGGCTTGCGTCGTCTGCGCAAGCCGCATTGACGGCAAGGGGATGAGCTGAGCGTCGCAGGCGCTGACGCTGGTTCGGCGCTCGCGTCGTCGGCGAACTGGACACGCGGCGTGGCGCAGCGAGCCATGTTGCCCGCCATGTTCTGACAGTCACGGATGGTTTCCGCTCTCCTCGTCCGCGCGTATCCTTGAGCCTGCGAGGATGCCGCGGGTCAATCACCTCGTCGGTGGTTGCCGTTTCAGAGGAGGTCACCCATGCCCATGCCGGCCACGCGCCGAGACTTCGTCGCCGGCTCGGCGGCGCTGGGCATCTCGGCGACAGCCGCCGACGTTTCCGCGCAGGCAATTTTATCGAGCGAACAGGTTGACGCTCGGCCCGAAGCCTCGCGCGCGTTTCCGCCGGGGTTCCTGTGGGGCACGGCCACGGCGTCGTATCAAATCGAGGGGGCGGTCAACGAGGATGGCCGTGGTCCGTCGGTGTGGGACACATTTTCGCATGTGCCCGGGAGAATAAAGAACAACGACAATGGCGATGTCGCCGTCGACGCCTATCACCGATACAGGGAAGACGTGCAGTTGATGAAGGCGCTCGGCGCAAGGGCGTACCGGTTCTCGATCGCCTGGTCGCGGGTATTCCCGGAGGGAAAGGGTGCCGCGAATCCAAAGGGCCTCGACTTCTACAATAGGCTGGTGGACGAACTGCTCGCCAACGGCATCGAACCGTTTGCGACGCTCTTTCACTGGGACCTGCCGCAACCGCTGCAGGATCGTGGCGGCGGGTGGGAGTCGCGCGCCACGGCCGTGGCGTTTGCGGACTATGCAGGGTACGTGGCAGAGCGGCTCACCGACCGCGTGAAGCATATCTTCACGATCAACGAGTTCTGGACGTTCGTCGAATTAGGCTACGGGCGCGGCGTTCACGCGCCCGGCCTCAATCTGCCGGCCGCGCCGGTTGAACCAGGTGCGCCACCATGCCCTGCTCGGCCACGGCCTTGCGGTCCAGGCGATCCGTGCGAAGGCGCGGCCGGGCACCAAGGTCGGGTCGGCGGAGAACATGAGCGTGTGCATCCCGATCATCGAGACCCCCGAACATATCCGGGCAGCCGAGCGCGCGACACGCGAGCTCAACGCCGGATACATGACCGTAATGCTGGAGGGCCGCTATACCAACTCGTTTCTGGCGTCGGCCGGCGTCGATGCTCCGCGGTTCACGCCCGAAGACCTGGAGACGATCGCGAGCCCGCTCGATTTCGTCGGCATCAACGTCTACACGCCGCACAGCTACGTGCGTGCGTCCGACGACGCCCCGGGCTTCGCCCTGGTTCCACTGCCCCCGTCGTTCCCGCGCATGGCGGTCGACTGGCTGAACGTCGTTCCCGAGACGCTGTACTGGGCGCCGCGTCACCTGGCATCGATCTGGAAGGTCAAGGACATCTACCTCACCGAGAACGGCTGCGCCGCCGCGGACGTGCCGGCCGCCGACGGCCGCGTCTACGACACCGACCGCGTCATGTTCCTGCGCAACTATTTGACCCAGTTGCAGCGTGCGACCGCCGAGGGCGTGCCCGTGCGCGGCTACTTTCTTTGGACGCTGATGGATAACTTCGAGTGGGCGGAAGGCTATAGCGCCCGTTTCGGACTGCACTACGTGGATTTTGCGACACAGAAACGCACGCCCAAGCTGAGCGCCGCGTTCTACCGGGAGGTCATTGCCCGCAACGCACTGGCGTAGATCGATGCGGCCTAACCGACCCGGCCCGCGCGTCGTCCCGCTGGATCCGATAGCGGCCATTGACATGAGCCCACCGCGGAGGAATGTGGTCCGCGCCGGGCGGCTCGGAGATCCTGCCATGAGCGACGCGCCCAAGCCGCGCATCACGATCACCTATTGCACCCAATGCCAATGGTTGTTGCGCGCAGGCTGGATGGCCCAGGAGCTGCTCTCGACCTTCAGCGGTGATCTCGCCGAGGTCGCGCTCGTGCCGGCGACCGGCGGTACGTTTCAGATCCACTACGACGGGGATCTGCTGTGGGACCGCAAGCGCGACGGCGGCTTCCCCGATGTCAGGACCCTGAAGCAGCGGGTGCGGGATCGGCTCGATCCGGAGCGCGACCTTGGCCACGTCGACCGGATCTGATCGTTGTCGCGGTCCGGCTCGTCCTGGCGTTACTCCACCTTGACCCCGGTCTGCTTGACGATCCTGCTCCAGCGGCCGAGATCCTGCTTGACGAACTCGCCAAACTCCTCGGGGCTGCCTCCTTCCGGCGTGAAGCCGAGCTCCGTCATGCGCTGACGGATGTCGGGCAGGTCGCGCGCCTTGCCGATCGCGGCGTTGATCTTGGCGACGATTGGCTTCGGCGTTCCGACCGGGACGTGCAGGCCGTTCCACGAGCCGAACGCCAGATCCGCTAAGCCCGCTTCGATGACGGTCGGAACGTCGGGCAGGCCCGGCAGCCGCTTCGGGCCGGTGACCGCGAGAGCGCGCACCTGACCGGATTTCACCTGTTCGATCACCGTCGGCACCGAGAATGTGAAGTCCACCCGGCCGCCAAGCAGGTCGACCAGCGCGGGGCCGGCGCCTTTATATGGGACGTGCAGGATATCGACGGCCGCGACGCGGTTGAGCATCTCGCAGCCGAGATGGGCGGTGGTACCGACGCCCGATGACGCGCAATTGAGCTTGCCGGGTTGAGCACGCGCGGCCTTGATCAGGTCGTCCAGCGATTTGAAGGGCAGCGCCGGATTGGTGATGAGAATGAACGAAAGCGCGCCGATCTCGGCGACCGGCTCGAAGTCGCGCAACAGCAAGACCGGCAGGCCTGGCCGCAGTGCTTCGTTGATCGTGTAGGATCCGGTCGTGAGCAGCATCGTGTGACCGTCAGGCTGCGCCCGCGCCACCGCGCGCATGGCGACCACACCGCCACCCGCGGGCTGCGGGTCGACCAGCACCTGCTGTCCCCACGCTTCCGACAGTTTCTGACCGAACAGCCGCGCCATCGTGTCCGGGCCCGGCCCCACCACGATGAAGACGGGCCGGGTCGGATAGTCCTGGGCATGCGCCGTCAGCGCGCACGCCGCGCCGGCGGTGATCAGCGCGAGCATCGCGCGGCCGAACCAACGTGCCATGACATGTCCTCCCTTGTAGCCACGCCGGTCTCGGGGCCGACTTCGGCAGTGTTCAATCACGCTATTCCGGGCGCGCATCGTGCGATGAGAACGCCACAACGCATGGCCGATCCGAACGGTTGCTCCAGGCATGATTGGTGCCGCGCTGCACCACAGTGTCGCCAGCCTTGAGGTCAACCTCTTCGGTGTCGAGCACGAGAGTGATCTCGCCTTCGAGCACCAGGCAGAAATCGAGCGTCCGCGTCTTCTGCATGTAGGGATGCGGTGCCTTGGCCGCGTAGGTCGACGCGCCGGATGCGCCCATGGCGGCGAAATAGGCCGCCACCTCCGGGGCGCCGACCTTGCCCCGATAGATCGTCTCCGGCGGGAACGTCACGACGTAACAGGTCGATCCGCCGGATGGAGGCAGCAGCGTGTGGGGCAGATGAAGCGCGTCGCGCACCCCGTTGAGGCGCACCGGCGTGCGATCGGTTACCCATATCCGCGCGCAGGAAAACCCCGGCCGGGCGGGATCGGTGCGGACATCGGGAGAAGGACCGTCGGCGATCACCTGCGAGCGGTCGCCTTCGTCAACGACGACGATCCGGCGAATGGATTTCGTTTTGCTCACGACGGCCTCAATCCTCGAACGTCGCGCCCATCATGACGAACGCCATCTGGCTGCCGTCATTGGGATTGCTCCAGGCATGCCAGCTTCCGATCTGCACCACCACGTCACCGGGCTTGAGCGCGCGCTGGCCGTCATCGGTGATGAGGACCCGTTCGCCCGACAGCAGGATGCCGTAGTCGAGGGTCTCGGACTTGTGCATGCGTGTTGTGTAGAGATTCTGTCCGCCTCGTTCCCAGGTTCCACCTTCGGTCTTGCGCGGTGGATGTGCGGGCTTGATGAACGCGTCCTTCCCGGGCTCGTAGTCCTTCGGCTTGGCGGCCGATTGTACCACCCGCAGATGTCCGCCGGTGCGCGGAGGCTCGAAATGGAACGGCAGATTGCCGTCATCCCGGTCGCCGGTGATGGCCGCCGGACAGCTGTGGAACACCCACAGGTCGGTCATGTTGGTGCCTTTCTGAAAGGGGCTCGTCTTCACGTTGGGCGCCGCGCTGTCGAACAGAACGCAAGAGCGTCCTTGCTCGTCGTTGCCCGTCACCACGCGTCGAATCGGCTTGATGGCGTTCGTCATCAGCTTTTGCTCCGCTGGAACGAATGGAAATCGACGGCGCCGCTCGGCACCCATGGCTTCTTGGCGATGGCGTACATGTCGGT
Source organism: uncultured Alphaproteobacteria bacterium (assembly GCA_963739385.1). Lineage (GTDB taxonomy): Bacteria > Pseudomonadota > Alphaproteobacteria > Rhizobiales > Xanthobacteraceae > VAZQ01. The sequence goes on along the minus strand of CAVUAI010000027.1, from coordinate 80,136 downwards.
CACGACATCCACCACTACCGGTTTATTCATGGCGATTGCGCGCTTGAGCGCACGGTTCAGCTCGCCGGGATCGGTCACCCGAATTCCGGCGCATCCAAAGGCCTCCGCCACCTTGGTGAAATCCACCTCGGGGAAGCGCCACATTTCCTCGGCGCGGCCGCGCTGCTTGCCGCCATAGGCGGCATCGTTGAGCTTGATTTCCTGGTTGAGCGCGGAGTTGTTGTTGACCACGATCACGGCGTTGATGTTGTGACGCCGCGCGGTCTCGAGCTCGGCGATGTGATAGTAGAAGCCGCCGTCGCCGGTGAAGCAGACCACCGGCCGGTCGGGCAGGGCACACTTGACGCCCAGCGCCGCCGGGAAGCCCCACCCGAGCGATCCCGCGGTCCGGAAATAGCTCTGTCCCGGATGCTTCAGGTCGATCATGCCGGCGGTCCAGATGCCGGCGTGGCCGGTATCCGACACGACCACGCCGTCCGGCGGCAGCGCCTCGGAAATTTCCCTGCAGATGCGCTCGGGGCGGATAGGAGCCGAATCCGAATTGCGCATCGGCTCATGCTCGTCGCGCCACTCCGCGACGAGCTGGCGCACCCGTTGCGGCCAGCCCCTTCCATTGGCATGCGCCGATGCTGTTTCGATCATGCGACGCAGCGAGACCTTGGCGTCGCCGAGGATCGACACGGCGTTGGGATAATTGCGACCGAGCTCCGCCGGATCGATGTCGAGCTGGATGACCTTCGTTCCCGGCGGGGGGAACATCCAGTTGTTGGTCACCTGTCCGCCGGTGTGGCTGCCGATGAAAAAGACGAGGTCGGCTTCCGCGAGCGCGCGGTTGGCGCAGTCGCGCGAATAAGAGCCGGAGACGCCGACCGCCAGGGGATGGCCGTCAACGATCGCCGCCTTGGCGTTGAGCGAAGTCGCTACCGGAATCGACAGTTTCTCCGCCAGCTCGACCACCTCCGCCTCCGCTCCCGAACGGATCACGCCGCCACCGGCGACGATCATCGGCCGCTCGGCGTCGCTCAGGGCGGTAAGCGCGTCGCGGACGCGGTGCATGTCGGGCTCGGGACGAAACGCCGGCGCACGCCGGTACGTCCCCTCCACCAGCGCGTCGAGCTCGGCCGCCTCCTCGGTGATCTGGCCGAGATGACTTTGCACGCGCAGGTGCACCGGGCCGGGTGCGCCCGAGGTCGCGACCCGGAATGCCTGGCGGATCAGATCCGGCATGCGCGTGACATGATCGATCTGCGCATTGAATTTGGTGACGGCGTCGAACTGGCTGATGTCGTCGACTTCCTGGTAGGCGTGGCGGTAGCGCGACTGCGGGGTTGGGCCGCCGGTGATCGCGATCATCGGCGCGCCAGCCATGAAGCCGTCGCGCAGGCCGGCGGCGAGGTTGGACGCTCCGATCATCTGCGCCATGCATACGCCCGGCTTGCCGCTCGCGCGGGCGTAGCCATCGGCCATGTAGGCGGCGGCTTTCTCGCCATGCACCATGACGCGGCGGATCGGACGGTCCTCCATCTCGGCGAAAGCCTTGAGCATGAACGCCGGGACAAAGAAGATGTGCGAGACCCCGTAGCCTTCCATCATCTCCGCGAACAGCTGCGCACCTGTCATTTTGGGCACGGGTCTCCCTTTCGTCTTCTCGATCGGACGCGCAACCGCTGGCGGTGGCGGACAATTTGTATCGAGCGCCTAAGCGCGGGGTGAGCACCAACCGTATGCCGCAGGGATCAACGATGCAACTTTGGAAAAGCCGCGACGACATATGTTATAGAAATGCCGCGGCCCGCGGACCCGCGTTGCCCGTTGCGGCCAGGAGAGACCCTGATGAAACGGCCGTCTCTGGCTCTTGCCATCACGTTGGCGGCGACGTTTCACGTCGCGTCGGTCAACGCGCAGGACTGGCCGACCCGCCCCCTGACCCTCGTTGTTCCTTTCGCCGCCGGCGGTCCGAGCGACGTGGCCGGGCGCATCATTGCACAGCGCCTCGGGGAACTGCTTGGCCAGCAGGTCGTGGTCGAGAATCCCAGCGGCGCGGGCGGGACACTCGGTTCCGGTCGAGTGGCAAAGGCCGCGCCGGACGGCTATCAGTTCGTGATCGGCAACATCGGCACCCATGCCTGGAGCCAGGCTCTCTACCGCAAACCGCCGTACAATACGCTGACCGACTTTGTTGCGCTCAGCCTCGTGGTGGAATCGCCCCGCGCCTTGATCACCCCGAAGAGTTTTCCCGCCGGCTCGCTTCCTGAATTCATCGCCCATATCAAGGCGAATCAAGCGACCGCGAAATTCGCTTCCGCCGGCGCCGGCTCGGCATCGCATGTGAGCTGCATTTTGCTCAATGCTGCGTTGGGCGTCTCGGTAACGCACGTGCCCTATCGCGGCCTGGGACCTGCAATGCAGGATTTGATCGCTGGACGCGTGGATTATATGTGCGACTCGCCGTCGACATCCCTGCCGCAGATCGAGACCGATATGGTGAAGGCGATCGCCACCACCGGACAAAGACGCGCGGCATCGCTGCCGAAGGTGCCGACAGCGAAGGAGCAGGGCCTCGACTTCGACGTGACCACCTGGCAAGGCCTCTTCCTGCCGAAAGGCACGCCGGAACCGATCGTCCGCCGGCTCAATCAAGCCGTTGGCGAGACATTGGACTCGCCTTCGGTCCGCGAACGCTTCGAGGCGATCGGGGAGGGCGTGATCGCGCCGGAGCGCAGAGGGCCCGAATATTTTGCGAAATTCGTTGCGAACGAGATCGAACGATGGAGCCCGCCGATCAAGGCGAGTGGCGCCAGCGTCGATTGAGGTCCTGCGAGGCGGCCGCCGCGAGTATGTAGGCCGTTTGTCCCGGGCAGGCGATCTCGGTCACGCCGGCGACCGCCTCGGGTTCATCGGGGTCTATTCCTTCATCCCGAACAGCCGCGCCGCGTTGCCGCCCAGAATGGCCACCTTGTCCTCGTCGCTCAAGGTGGTGGTCGCGAACACGTGGTCGACCGGATGTTCCTCCCACGGGATCGGATGGTCGCTGCCGAGCACGATCTGGCTGGCGCCGACCTGCGCCACCAAGTGGCGTAGTGCCGCGGGCGTGAACACCAGCGCGTCAAAATAAAGCTGATTGAGATACTCGGTTGGTTTCTTCTTCAGCTTGATCTCGGGATTGCAGTTCTGCGGCGAGACGAAGCAGGCGTGGTCCGAGCGCGCCGCATAGGAGGGAAGGTAGCCGCCGCCGTGCGCGGCGATGATTTTCAGGCCGGGAAAACGATCGAGCGTGCCCTCGAAGATCAGGCGCTGCAAAGCGATGGTGGTGTCGAGTGGATTTCCGATGGTGTTCGCCAGCCAGCCATTGCCACGGAAACGCTTCGCCAGCTCCGGCGTGCTTTGCGGGTGGATGAACAGCACCGCCCCGAGCTCTTCCGCCTTGGCCCATACCGGATGGAATTTCGGGTCGGAAAACTCTTCGCCGGCGACGCTGCCGCCGATCGCGGCGCCGCGCAACCCCTGCTTTTTCACCGCGGTCTCGAGCTGCTGCACCGCCAGATCCGGAAACTGCAGGGCCAGCGTGGCGAAAGCGGCGAAGCGGTCCGGCCGCGAGGCGCACAATTCGGCCAGCTTTTCGTTCTGCACCTTGACGATCTCGGCGGCGGCATCGCGGTCCTTGCGGTACCAGAACGGATTGATGGAAAGCACCTCCATGTCAATCGCCTGCGCATCCATGCCCTTGAGGCGCTCCTCGACGACAATGAAGTGTTCCTGCGCACCCTTGGTCTGCGGCAGGACCCGGCCGGCGTCCTCGCCCATCAAGGCGACGGCTTCGCGGAAGTGGCAGTGCGCATGCACGTCGATCGTCTTGACCCGCTTGCCGTTGACGGTCACCGGCAGGCGTTGTCCGCCAGGCTGCTGGGCGTAGGCCGCATCCCGCATGATGCAATCACAGAAGACGATGCCGGTCGCGGCGCCGGCGCTTTTGAGAAAGCCTCTGCGGGTGTCCATATCATTTCCTCCTTGTCGCTGCGGCCATCGTCCGGGCAAAACGGCCGGTCTTGACCGCTTGATGCGGTATTCAGTGCGTCCCTGATGACCGTGCCGTCGAGCTTGGTGAGAGGGCACGAAGACGCAAGGTCAAGCATGGACCCTTTGCCGTTCGGGCTCAACCGAAGGGTTGACGCGCGCCGGCCGCCATTGCCGCGGCCGGACCGGGCGCAAACGCATGTTCCGCGCGACCCACTGCGCAATCGTTTTGGAGATGTGAATTGGCTTGCGGCTCCAGATCCTCTGGGACGGGCGTGAGTGAAGCGAAACGAAACGGAGTACATTCGCACGCCGGGCGTATCTCCCGAGAGCTGACCCAGGGCGCCATTGCATGCAGATTGAGACGATTGAGACCAGACGGCTGACCCCGGCGGATGCCGCCATCCTCGGCCGCGTCGCGGATGAGGTCTTCGATGCGGCGGTCGATCCGGAACGGCTCGCTGCCTATCTCGCCGAGCCGGGCCATCATATGATCGTCGCCATTGCTGGCGATGAGGTCGTGGGACAAATCGCTGTGGTAGTCCACAGGCACCCCGACAAGCCCACCGAGCTCTATGTCGACGAGGTCGGCGTCGCTCCTGCCTGGCGGCGGCGTGGCGTCGCCGGGCGCCTGCTCGACGAGATGCTAGCGCTCGGCAAGGCGCTGGGCTGTGAGGAGGCTTGGGTCGGCACCGAGCACGACAACCTTGCCGCGCGCGGCCTCTACCAATCTCGCGGCGCCGCAGCCGAAGCATTCGTCATGTACCTGTTCGAGCTCTAGGTCCTTCCTTGTCGGACGGATTGAGCGCAGCGACGCTGTCTCTACTGCTCCGGCTTGATGTCGCCGGCGGCGATGATGCGGATCCATTTTTCGATCTCACGGTCGACATGGGCGCGGAACTCGTCCGTGGTGCTGCCGATCGGCTGGAAACCGCGCTCCAGCAGGCTTCGGCTGAACGCCGCCTCCTTGACGGCATTCGCCGAAATCTGCTGCAGCCTGTCCACGATCGGCGCCGGCGTTGACGCCGGCACGATCAGCCCCATCTCGCTGGCGGAATCGACGCTGCCGTAGCCGAGCTCCTCCATGCTGGGAATGTCAGGCAGCTGCGGCGCGCGTCCACGGGTGACGCCCAGGCCGCGCGCCTTGCCACCGAGAATATGCTCGCGGATGGTCGGCACGGCGCCGAAGGTGAAATCCACCTTGCCAGAGAGAAAGTCGGCGAGCGCGGGCGCGCCGCCGCGATAGGGCACGATCACAATTGCGATCCCCGCCACCTGGCGAAACTGCTCGCCGGCGAGATGAATGCCGGTGCCGATCCCGGCCGAGGCAAAGGTCAGCTTGCCCGGGTTGGCTTTGGCAAACGCGATCAGCTCCTGCGCGGATTGAAACGGCGACGCCGGATGCACACACAGCACCAGTTGCGTGCGCGAGAGCAGCGACACCGGAACGAAGTCCTTGCGCGTATCGTAGGGCAGCTTGTCCTTGAGCAGGCCGGGATTGGTGACAAATGCACTGTCGACCATGCCGATGGTGTAGCCGTCGGGCGGCGCATTGGCGACCACCTGGGTGCCGATGACGCTCGCGCCACCCGCGCGGTTGTCGATGATGAGGGTCTGGCCGAACTCGCGTTCGATCTGTGCGGCAAGAAGCCGCGAGAACACGTCAGTGCCGCCGCCCGGCGCATACGGCACGATCAGCCGGACCGGACGCTGCGGATAGGTTTGCGCCGCTGCCCGCGTGCGCAGCAGCGCGGCCCCGGCCGCTGTCGCGAGGCCGATCATCCAAGCCCGTCTGCCCATGGTGATCATTGTTGTTGTCCTTCCCTGGATGAGCATTGCTCGCTCTTGCTGAGGGCCAGCGAATCTTGGGTATCGGCGATCTTCCGGCGCACGGAGGTCGCGTTGTGGCCGGCGGGTTAAGCCATCTTCACACGCGAAAGCGCTCAATCAACTCCTCTTCCGGATCGGCGCCAAGCCCCGGGCGTTCGGGCACCTCGATCGCGCCGTCGACCACCGGCACGGTCTTCGCATAGGCCGTGAATCCCACGTCGGCGAACAGGCGCTCGAGCGGAGCCACGCGCTCCTTGGCCGCCAGCGCGTGCAAGGTCGCAAGGTATCCCGGCCCGAAAAAGAATGCGTGCGGCACGCAGGTAACGCCCGCCTGCTCCGCCTCGGTGGCGACCCGCCACAGGTTGGTGAGGCCGCCGATCTTGACCACGCTCGGCTGCACGAAATCGGTCGCGCCAGCGGCCACCATCTTGTGAAAGTCGAGGACGCCCGAGGCGTTCTCGCCCATCGCCAGCGGCACGCCGGTCGTGCGCCGGAGTGCAGCCAGCGACTCGAAGTCCTCCGGCGGCCAGATCGGCTCCTCGACCCAGAACGGCTTTGAAGGCGCCATGGCGGCCACCGCCGCCGTCGCCTGGTCCGGCGTCCAGCCGCAATTGGTGTCGACCATGATCGGGATGTCGGGCCCGGCTTCTGCGCGCGCGGCGGCGACGCTTTCAGGAGTACGCTCATGCAGCTTGATGTGGCGGTAGCCGCGCTCGAGCGCGCGCGCCACGTTGCGGCGTACGTGCTCGACCGCTCCGCCGTACTGAAGCAGGGACGCATAGGCCTCGACGCGCTTGCGGCGCGCTCCGCCGAGCAGCGTGGCAACCGGCACGCCTTCGAGCTTGCCGCGGATGTCCCATAAGGCGATGTCGAGCCCACTGATCGCGTGCGGCACCGGGCCGGCGCGACCGAAACCGTGCAGCAGGCGTTCGAGCCGTGCGGTCAGCGATCGCGTCGCTCGCATCCTGTCCGATCGCGGCATGCTTGATCCAGGTGTCGAACACCGCGGGGATCATCGGTGCGCTGCTGCCATAGGCCTCGCCCCAGCCGACGACGCCGTTGCCGGCGGCGACACGCACCAGCACCATGTCCACGTGGGTGCGCGGCCTGCCGGCGAATTGCGGCGGCGGCGCCCAGGTGTCGAGCGGAATGCGAAGCGTAATGGTGTCGATGCTGGCGATGGTGGCGGCAGGCATTTCCGGTCCCTTGCTGCGTCTTCTTCGGGGAGATCGCTGGCGGCACGGTAGCGTGTCGTCCCCGCAAAGACGATGGGTATGACCGCCTCTGCCGTCCCTCCGCGGGTCCATCCTGCTGCGCGCTGCTATCTCGGAGACGCTCGGCGATGAATTCGTTGGCGCGCACGCGCACGCGCGTGGTGCTGCCGTCCCGGTAGTGGCGCCCGAAATGGGCCATCTTCCCGCATGATCTTGTGTGCCTCGGCAACAGGAAGCGATTGATCGGCAGCGAGCCCGCCCGTCCGACCACAAGGCGACGTTGCAAGCGAATCGTATGGCGCGAGCGTAATCTTTCCGCTGTTGCTCCTTGATTTTGGCGGTCGGCCGATCGCAGGTAACGATTTAAAGCTCGCGGATCGCGGCATGGCTTCCAGGCATCGCCGCACACTGGTAGAAGGCAGCGAGAGCTCAGATGGCTCGGGCGTGTCGGTTTTTCGAGCACAAGGAATGAATTGCGATGAGTCCCACCGTCCCGACTGATTTTGATCCCGAAGTCACCTTCATTTCCGGGGTCACGTCCGATGCGAAGGTGGCGGCGACGAGCTTTGGCACCTGGGATTATGCGGGCGACCACACTCCTGCGACCTACGACCCCAATTATGCTTTCTACGCGACCAAATGGGGGGATACGACTCTGTCGGTCTCCGGGACACCCGGGGGGAACGTCACTTATTGGTTCGATGCGGCTTCGAATTGGACCATTGTCGAGCAGGACGCATTCGTCTCGGGGCTCGCGCTGTGGTCGGCCGTGGCGGACATCACATTTTCACCCGCAGCTGCCGTCGCCAGCACGGACTTTACCTTCATCCGGGGCACCGACGGGTCCGCGTACCAGAATTTTCCGAACCGGTTTGCTTCCGTTGTCGGGAGCGGGACTGAGAGTGGCCCCAGCACCGGAGTTTTGATTTCCATCGACACGAGCACAAACGGCTTCGGTCCGATCGGCGGCCCCTTCAGCGAAAAAGGCGGCTACCCTTATGACACCCTCGTGCACGAGCAGGGGCACTTGTTGGGCCTGGGTCACGCCGGTCCTTACAACAGCACCGTGGACGAGAGCACCCAGCAGTTCGGCGTTTACGACACCCTGCTGTGGTCGGTGATGTCCTACATCTCACCGGAGGTCACAGACGCCGCATTCTACGATGACTACCCGGTGACTGGGACCAGTTGGGGCACGACCGCTGACGACTGGGGCTACCGGCCAACGACGCCGATGATCATGGACATTCTCGCGGTGCAACGGATTACGGCGCGCCGACGACGGGCCCGCTTGCCGAAGGCGGGCAGACGTTCGGATTCAATAGCAATGTGGATGGTCCGGCCGGGCAGTATTTCGATTTCAACGTCAATACCCATCCAATCATTACCATTTGGGATGGGGGCACCGGCAACAAGCTCGACTTGTCCGGGTTTACCGCCGACGCGGTCATCAATCTAGACCCCGGGACGTTCACCAGTTGCAACGGCATGGTGAACAACATCGCCATCGCGCTGGACACGATCATCGAGAGCGCGACCGGCGGCAGCGGCAACGACCAGATTAACGGCGGTGCGGGCGGCGGTGTCCTCGACGGTGGGGGCGGCGACGACGTCATCACCTCCAGCAGCAACCTGAATATGGCGTTTGGCGATGCCGGCAACGACCAGCTTTCTTTCACCGGCAATGCGAACCAGCTCTTCGGCGGTGCCGACCATGACGCGCTTTATGTCAATGGCGCCGGCAACTCGCTGTCCGGCGACGCCGGGAACGACTGGCTCACCGCTTCCGGCGGTGCGAACCAGCTCCTCGGCGGGGCCGGAAGCGATGCCTACTTCGTCGACAACACCGGCGACGCCGTGATCGAGAACGCCGGAGAGGGCATCGATACCGTCTACGCGACTGCTCACTTCCGGCTGTCGCCGCACGTTGAAAATCTGGTGCTGCAGGGCAGCGCCGATCTCCAGGCCTACGGCAACGGCGCGAGCAATGCGATCTACGGTAATGCCGGAGGCAACCTGCTGGACGGCGGGTCCGGCGTTGACGGGATGTATGGCCTTGCCGGCAATGATGTCTATTTCGTCGACGATCCCAGCGACGCCGTGATCGAGAACGCCAACGAGGGCACCGATGTGGTGTTCTCGACCGCCAATTTCAGACTGCCGGCGAATGTCGAAGCCCTCGTCCTGCAGGGCAGCGCCGACCTGCAGGGTTATGGCAACGGCTTGGCGAATTCGCTCTACGGCAATGCCGGCAACAACCTGCTCGACGGCGGCGCGGGCGCCGACGTCATGGTCGGCGGCGCCGGCAACGACGTCTACTTCGTCGACGATGCCGCCGATGCGGTGTTTGAGAACGCCGGCGAAGGCAGTGACGTGGTCCTGTCCTCCGCCCATTTCAGGCTGTCGGCGAATGTCGAAACCCTCGTGTTGCAGGGCAGCGCCGACCTGCAGGGCTACGGCAACGCCTCTGCAAACACGCTCTACGGCAATGCCGGCAACAATCTCCTCGACGGCGGCGGCGGCGCCGACACGATGGCGGGCGGGCTCGGCAACGACGTCTACTTCGTCGACGATGCCGCCGACATGGTGGTCGAGAATGCCAGCGAAGGAGCCGATGTGGTGTTCTCGACCGTCGGCTACGCCCTGGCCGCCAATGTCGAAACCCTGGTGCTGCAAGGCTCGGGCAACCTGGCGGGGACGGGCAACGTGCTCGCCAATGCGCTCCACGGCAATTCCGGCAACAACTCGCTCGATGGCGGCGCCGGTGCAGACGTGCTCATCGGCAATGGCGGCAACGACACGTTCGTGTTCAAGATCGGTGAGGCGGCCGGCGACACCGTCGTCGACTTCGTCGGCAACAACGCGGCGGCGGGAGACTCATTGCAATTCGTCGGCTACGGCCCGGGCGCGACTTTCACCAACATCGATGCCACCCATTGGCAGGTGAACTACAGCGGCGGCGCGTTGCATGAGATCATCACCTTCATGAACGGGGCGGCGATCGATCCGACGGACTTCCTTTTCTCCTGAGGCCGAGGCTGCGCGCAATCACTGTTCACTCCGGCAGGCCGGCCTTGCGCAGGGCGTCGGCGTATTTTGCGAAATCCTCCTGCCGGCGAAACCAGCCGATGCGGCCCTCGAGATTGGACACGCGCATCTCGGGGTCGAGCTCGAGCGCGCGTGCGACCGCCTTGCGCGCGTCGTCCATCCGGCCGGCGAGTGCGTTGCTCGCTGCCGCGATGCGCAAAGTGGCAAGGATGTTCGGCCGCTCCCAGAACGCCTTCTCCGCCCATGCAGTCGCCTCGTCGTAACGGCCGGCGAAGAAGTGAGCGAACGCGGTCACGCCCTGCATGGTAAACATGAAAGGATCGAAGGGGCTCAGCCGCATCGCGCGCTCGAGGTGGGCAATCGCGAGGTCCGGCTCGCCGCCGCGAAACGCGCGAACCGTCCCGCTCGCGTACCACGCCACTGCCAGGTTCGGATTGAGAATGAGCGCGCGATCGATGAGGGTAACAGCGCCCTCGAGATCGCCGGCTACATAGCCGAGGGCCAAGCCTCCGAAAGCGAGCGCGACCGCGTCATCCTTGCCCAGCTCCGCCGCCCGCGCGGCAAAGCGCGCGGCGTCGTCGATCTCCTGCCTGCGATCGATCGTCCAGCCGTTGATCTTGCGCACGACGTAGCAGAACGCCGCCACCCCATGGGGCGAGGCGAAATCCGGATCGAGCTCGATAGCTTTTGCGAATAGTCCGAGCGCCTCGCTGGTCGAGTCCCGCGTCATACGGTGCGTACTGGCCATCCCGCGCAGGAAATAGTCGTAGGCGTCGAGGCTTTCGGTCGGCTTGCGCTTGGCCCGCTCGATCTCGGCCTGTTCCAGCTTCGGTGCGATCGCGCCGACCACGCTTGCGGCAACCTGGTCCTGCAGGTCGAAGATGTCAGCGAGAGCGCCGTCGAAGTGGTCGGCCCACAGGTGGGCGCCGGTCGAGGCGTCCAGGAGCTGGGCGGTGATGCGTACCCGCTGGGCGGCCTTGCGCACGCCGCCTTCCACCACGTAGCGCACGCCCAGCTCGCGGCCCACTTGCTTCACATCAGCGGTCCGGCCCTTGTACGCGAAGCTCGAATCGCGGGCGATCACGAACAGCCAGCGCATGTGACACAGCGCGGTGATGATGTCCTCGACGATGCCGTCCGCGAAGTATTCCTGTTGCGGGTCGTCGCTCATGTTCTGGAACGGCAGCACCGCGATCGACGGCTTGTCCGGAAGTGCCGGCCCGGATGTATTGCCGGCGAGACCGATCAGGCGATAGCCGCGGCCGGGCACGGTAACCAAGTAGCTTTGGCCGCTCTTCTCTTCGTCGAAGATCTTTCGCAGGGCGGAGACCTGGACCTGGAGATTGTTCTCCTCGACGACTAGACCCGGCCAGACCCGCGCCAAGAGCTCGTCCTTGGTGACGACGTGGCCGCCGGCGGCGGCCAATACGCAGAGGATATCGAGCGCCCGGTTGCCCAGCCGCACCGGCACGCCGTCGCGCGACAGCTCCCGCCGCCCGAGATCGAACCGGAACCGGCCGAATGTTACCTCTTGCCCGCCCATCGCCGCGCAGCCGTCAGGGTCGCGAATTCAGAATGATTAAGATCCTGAACCAAAGACCTTAAGCGGCTCCCCGACTAGGGTCCAGCATCGTACCGCTGCGTCTCTGCGTCGCTCGCGGTCGTTAAGTTCCGCGAGGCTCCAATCAGGACGCAAGTGGTCACCTTCGGGCGATCAAGGAGACTGGAGTGACAGTCATCGCGGAGCAAGGCGCGACTGTCCCGGACGCGTCGCGGAGTTCCACTCTCGCGAGCGCGCGCATCGGCGGCAGACACCGTCTGATGCTGCCTCGCTGGTGCTATACTGCCGCGCTCGCTGCCGGACTTGTTGCGCTCGTCATGAGTCCGACCGGCCGGGACGTCGAGGACGTGGTGCAGCTCGAACGCTTGGCGCCCAAGATCGAGCGAGCCCAGGCGCTTTCCCCGGAAGCGAGAGAAACCATCAATCGTTTGATCGCCCGGCAGAGCGTGGCCGGCGGATCGAGCGATCCCTCACACCAGATGCGGCGCAAGGCGGCGATCGACCGCGTCACCAGCGCTCTGCAGGCAAAGGATATCGGCTCCGCCGCCGGCAGCCTCATGGTTCCCTGACGGGGCCGTGAACCTGCGCCCTGGGTCGCGCGTCCAACAAAGGCGCAGCGTGGGTTCGCACCGCGCCGTTCGCACACAGAGGAGCCATCAGATGCGGAAGATCATGTCGTTTGGGATCGCTGCCATACTGACGCTCGTGGCGGTCGCAGCCTGGTCAAAGACGAGAACTCACTCCGACATTCACGCCAAGGTATCCGCTGCATCCAGCAGCCAGATCGATCCCTTCGAGCTGATGAGCAGATCGACAGGTCTGACACATCAGCAGTACGACGCGCATTGACCCGTATCTAGATCGGCTGCCGCTTGAGCCCCCGGATCCGGCACGTGCTCAAGACAGCGGGCCCTCGAGCCTAGTCGATAGAGATATTCGTCTCCTTGGCGAGCCTGGTCCAGGTCGCCAGCTGGCTCGCCACCAGCGCGCGCATCTCGGCGGGCGTGGTTGCGCGCGGGTCGCCGCCCATTCCTTCGAGCTTGCTCTTAACGTCGGGGACCGCAATGGCCCGGCGCAGCTCGGCGTTGAGCCGGTCGACGATCGGCCTGGGCAGCTTCGCGGGGCCGGCGAGGCCGCTCCAGGAGATGACTTCGAAGCCCGGGATCCCCTCCTGTTCGACCGTCGGCACGTCGGGGAAATCGCGCCAGCGCGTTTTTCCGGTCACCGCGAGTGCGCGGAACTCGCCGGAGCGTACGCGCGGACTGATCGGTCCGGACGTCGCTGCGATGAAGTCGATGTCGCCCTGCAGCAGCCCGGTGATGGCCGGCGCTTCGCCGCGATAGGGAATGTGCAGGAACCTGGTCTTGGTCTCGTTGGCCATCAGTTCGACGGTCGTGTGCAGAATCGAGCCCACGCCGGCGGAGCCATATTTGAGGTCGCCGGGATGCTTGCGCGCCTCGTCGATCAGTTGCCGCAGTGACTGGAAGCGGGAATCGGTGCGCACGCAGATAAGGAATGGATAGAAACTCGCGACCGAGATCCATTCAAAATCGTCGACGACGTTGTACGGCACCTTCTTCGACAACGCGCCGTGCGCGGGATGCGCGCTGGGAACGATGAGCAGCGTATAGCCGTCGGGCTCGCTGCGCGCCACGGCCTCGGCCGCGAGGCTGCCGGCGATGCCGGGCTTGGCGTCGATGATGATCGACTGGCCGAGGGTCTTGGACATTTCGTTGCCGAGCAGCCTGGCGATGATGTCGACATTGCCGCCTGGGGGGAAGCCGTGCATGAACTTGATCGGGCGGTTGGGATAGTCCTGCGCTACTGCCGCGCCGGTGAGCGCGGCCGGCAAGGCGACCGCGCCGGTGAGCATGGCCAGCACGGCGAGCGTGCCGAGCGTTCTCCTGTGCATGCGAACCCTCCCCGGTGTTGCCCCGACTAATGGCCTTCGAATTGTGGTTCCGTTCACTCGCGCTGGCGCAGATATTCCTGCGTCGGCGGCGGGCCCCAGATGTCGGTCGGCATGCTCCACACCTTCGGCACCTGCGGCCGGTCGCGGTGCCACGGCCGCGGGTCGAAGTAGCCGAGCGACTCGTCGAGCATCTTGTCGAGCTCGGTGAACATCTCGACGATCTGGTCGTCGGGATTGCGGTGATAGGTATAGACGTTGTGGCCGGGGCCGTGCCGGCCCGGTCCCCAGATGATGGGGATGTTCCTGCCGCCGAGAAAATCGCACGCGGCCTGGATGTGCGCCCAGTCCTTGAGCTCGAACGCGATGTGGTGCATCTGGGTGCGCTTGCCGCGCACGAAATTCACGGTGTGATGATCGGGGCCGCAGCGCATGAACACGAACCAGTCGCCGATCCAGTCGGACACCCTGAACCCGAGCACGCGGCCGTAGAACTCGGCATACTCCGCCGGTTCCGGAACGACGAAGGCGAGGTGGCCGAGCTTGATCGGGCCGATGCCGGCGACCTGCTGGTTCTTGGCGATCGGCGTCTGGGCGGCGAACACTTCGCACACCGTTCCCTTCCTGTCCTCGAACGCCAGCATCCTGGGAATGCCCGGACTTGGATCGTTGCGCGTCTGGCAGCGCATGCCCTCGGCTTCGATGCCGCGGCGGATGTCGTCGAACTCAGTGTCGGGCGCGACCTGGAATGCCAGCCGCGCGCAACGTGCGTGGTCGCCCTTCTCGAGCTGCACCGCGAGATCGCCCAGCTTGGTCGCGAGGTAGGCGCGTCCGTTTTCCCGCTCCGCCAGGGCGAGCCCGGCGACCTGCGTGAAGTACTCGATCTGCCGGTCGAGCTCCGGCGTCTCGAAAGTCGCGTGGCTGATCCGCTTGACGTTGATCATCGGGCACTCCGAAACTTCGACCGCGCCTTGGCAGCGCGCCGCGCCGGCATCCCGCCGGATGCGGGCTTTCGAGGCGTACAATGCGCATTCTTTTCGCGGCTGCCAAGGCCGGACGTTCAGGGGCGGGCACGCCGCGCGTGCCCTGCGGCGAGGGTTCGAGTGCGCCGACGGCGGACACATTCCGCAGATCACCGCTGGGAACGCAGTCGGATGCTCTCAGGCGGCGTCCTTGATCGATGCCGACCGCGATGGCGCGGATGGCTTGCCGGCAAGCACGATGTTGTAGGCGTTTCCGAAAACGAACACCTTCGATGTGCGCCAGATGATTCGTTCCAGGTCTACCATGGTGCGCATCCGCAGCCGGTACTTCCACAACAGCAGGTGCTGAATGAAGTTGCAGGTCAGGCCCCAGGCCCAGAACGGCAGCCGGCAGTAGCGGATGTGGTCGAAGCCCAGCCGGCGCAATTTGAAGACGAGAAGATTGGCGCCAAAAAAATTGTAGCGCCAGTTCTCGAAGAACGCGGTCACGCTCCGGTAGTCCTGCTCGCGCCGGCAATGATCGAGCGCGCCCGGCGTGCGGATCAGCAGCCGGCCGCCGGGCTTGAGCATGCGCAGGCAGCGTGCGAGCCACGCATCGAGATCCTTGGTATAGCCGATCGATTCGAGGGAGTAGATGGCGTCGAAACTGTTATCTGAAAGGTCCAGGCGGTCGAAGTCGGTCACGATCACGCGCACGCGCCCGTTGAATTTCTCGAATTTGCGTCGGCAGATCTCGGCTTGTACCTCGGAATTGGTCACGCACACGATTTCGACGTTGCACTCGCTGGCCAGGTGGTAGGCCGCGGCGCCTGACCCGCATCCGAGGTCCAGGAGACGCATCCCGGGCGCCGGCTCGAGCAGGACATACTCGGCATCATAGGGATGGGTGAAAATGGCGCGGGGAAAAACACACGTGCTGTAATTGTCGTGCTCGCCGCGATACGCACCGAACACGTCGTCGTATGTGCGGTTCTCGTCGTCGTGCTTGAGGAAATCGTCCGCCTTGGGGGTCCATTCGACAAGTTGCCGCTGTTCGAATTCATTCAACTTATGGCCGATGGTGTCTGCATTTTTCGGATGGGTGACGAGGAAGAACAAAACGTAGTGAAAGACGTTATAGGCCACGAATAACCCGACGACGATCCCCGCCGCCCATAGGAGCATCGAAACAATATCCACAGGTCATCACTCCTTCGAACCGTCAAACCGGCGCTCTTGCGCGAGCGACATACCCGCTTAAGACGGGACCGCACAAGCGTCACGTTCCGGCACGGCTGACCCAGCCGTCCTGTCGAACCAGTGCCGGGCCGGGCAAGGTCTTCGTTCCCAACGCGCCGACCATTTCGGCCATGACACGTGGTGACGCGTATCCGGGGCGCGGCGGAGCGCACGGTTTTCCGCGGGTTCGTGCGCAGGGCCGGCAGGCGCCGGCCGGGCACGATCAATCGCCCTGCTGTTGATGCGCCGTCTCCCAGAACAGCTCTTTCCAGTCGCCGACTTTTGCCTTCATGGTGCCGATGCGGTTGAGGAATGCCGTAAAGTGGGCGATACGCTGTGGCCGCGAGGTGAACTCGAAGCCGGGATCGTCGAGCTGGGCCACGAGGTCATCGACAGCATCGGGCGCCTTGTGCACCTCTTTCCACAGGGTGGCGGCGGCGCGCTTGTCGGCGTTGGCGACCTTGATCGATTGCTCGAGCGCTGCAGCCACCGCCTTGAACAGGGTCGGGTTCCTCTCCTTGGTCGTGCGCGTCGCCAGCAGCGTGATCTGCGTGAGCGGGCCGCCGAAGACCTTGCGGCTGTCGGTGATGACGTGCGCTCCGGGCAGCTTCAGGCCGCGATCGGTGAACGGCTGAACGGCGATGTGGGCGGTGACGGTCGCTTTTCCATAACCTGCCGAAAGCGCCACGACCGCATCAGGATGGCCGAGCGCCACGGTCAGATGGTCGAGACGGTGGGGGTCGTTCCACAATTGCTCGGCAGCCATCTGCAGCATCATCGAATTAAAGGACAAACGCACTGTCGGCACGGCGATGCGGTCCTTTTCGGTAAAGTCGGCGATGCTGTTGACGTTGGGATTGATGGTGTAGAGCGTCATCGCTCCGTTGCTGACCGTACCGACCGCCTTGACCTCGTTGACGCTCCCGCGCGTCTTCTCCCACAGCGTCAGGAGGGACGGCAGGGCCGCAGTGCCATAGTCCGCCGCGCCCGACAGCAGCGCGTCGAGAATGGGGCCGGGACCGCTCAACGCGGTGGCGGTCGCCTCCACCTTGCCCAGGCCGAGCCTGGTCGCCTCCGCCTGCAGCACCCCACCGCTGACCATGACATCGACCGGTATATAGAGCAGGCCGCGCTGCTGGACGAACTTGACCGTGAGCGGGCCTTGCGCGCCGACGATCGCCGGCGAGGCGAGCAAGCCCGCGCCGCCCGCCACCGCGGCGAGGGCCTGCCGTCGGCTCAGAAGCCCGCCCGAGTGTCTGCCTGGCATCGTCTCACCTCCCCGTCAGCTGATTGTTTTGCCTGGGCGATCGGCGCTCTCGGATGCATGATAGCCTCGCCGGATCGCGTCAACAAACCGTCTGCGGTGTACGGGTCGTCGCCGCGCGGGCCCATGGTGCGGCCGGCCGCGGCCTTTGGCGGCCGGGCCTGACGGCCTGACCCCGCGAAGTTGCAGGTTTTTCGATAGGATCACGCGATCAGGCACATATCGACCAGGCAAGCATTAAATGCGAAATCGCGATTCAATCCGAGGCGTTTTCGCTTTAGGGTCACGTCCGAGGAAACGATAGGCGAGCGACGACATGAAGATCGCAGCCAGCGGCAAGGCGCTGGGAGCCAGGATCGAGGGCATCGACCTCGGCCGAGGGGTCTCGGATGGCGACTTCAAGCAGATCCTGCGCGCGCTCGGCGAGCATGGCGTTCTGTGCTTCCCCGCCCAGCAGCTCGAAACCGAAGCGCTCGTGCGCTTCGGGCGCATGTTCGGCGAACTCGAGATCAATGTCGCGAACCAGTTCCACGAGCCGGATTTCCCGGAAGTCATGGTGCTGTCCAATATGACGAAGGACGGCAAGCCCATCGGCCTCGGCGATGCCGGGCAGGGCTGGCATACCGACATGTCCTATAGCAAGGACGTCGCGCTCGCGAACGTGCTCTACGCCATCAGGGTGCCGGTGCGCGACGGCCGGCCGCTTGGCGACACCCAGTTCCGTAACATGCACCTGGCCTACAGGGACCTGCCGGCCGACCTCAAGCGGCGGCTGGCCGGGCGCACCGCGACGCACGACTTCGCCAAGTTCTGGGACATGATGCGCAGCCGCCAGGGCTCGCAGCGCGCGCCCCTGACGCCGCGCCAGCGGGCCGAGAAGCCCCCGGTCTCGCAGCCGATCTTCCGCACGCATCCGATCACCGGGCGCACCGTCCTCTATTGCAATCCCGGCTACGCGGTGCGGGTCGACGGCATGCCCGAGGCCGAGAGCGCCGAGCTGCTGGCGCTGCTGTTCGCGCATCAGGAGCGCGAGGCGTTCTTTTACGCCCACGCCTGGACCGAGGGCGATGTGCTGATGTGGGACAATATCGGCACCGTGCACAACGCCATTCCCGACTATCGTCCCGACGAGCCGCGATACATGCGTCGGATACAGGTGATGGCGACCAAGGACTATGCCCTCCTGGCGGCGTGAGCAGAACGGGCCGAAAAATCCATACGGGGAGGACATGCCATGCACACGAGGAGAGGACGGATGGCGCGCCTGTCGGTCGTTTCGAGCCTCGCCGGCGTCGCGCTGACGGCCTTCGCCGCCGTCGCGGTCGCGCAGGTGCCGGAGATCAGGTTCGCACGGCAGTTCTCCATGGGCTACCTGCAGTTCAACGTCATGGAGAAGCACCAGCTGCTCGAGAAGCACGCCAGGGCCGCGGGCATTCCCGAGGTCAAGGTGGTGTGGGCGACGTTCAACAGCCCGGCGGCCATGAACGACGCGCTGCTGTCCGGGTCCGTCGACATCGTCTCCGGCGGCGTCCCCGGCCTGCTGACGATCTGGGCGCGCACGCAGGGCACGCCGAATGCGGTGAAAGGCGTCACCGCCTTTTCGTCGCAGCCGATCCTGCTCAACACGCGCAATCCCAAGGTGGCGACCATCGCTGACTTCACCGAGCGCGACAAGATCGCGGTGCCGGCGGTGAAAATCTCGATCCAGGCAATGATGCTACAGATGGCGGCGGCCAAATTATGGGGCCAGGCCAGTTTCGCCCGGCTCGATCCCCTCACCGTCGGCATGTCGCCGCCGGACGCGACCATCGCGCTGTTGAGCGATTCCGCCGACATCACCAGCGTCTTCAGTGTGCCGCCGTTCCAGTACCAGCAGCTCGAGAAGCCCGGCATCCACACCGTGCTGAACTCCTACGATGTGTTCGGGGGGCCGCACACATTTACCGTGGCGTGGACCTCGACCCGCTTCCGCGACAAGAATCCCGCGCTCTACAAGGCGCTGGTTGCCGCCTTCCGGGAGGCGACCGACATGCTCAACAACGACGTCAAGCCGGCCGCGCAATACTGGATCGACGACGTCAAGTCGAAGCTGACCGTGGAGAAGGTGGCCGAGATCGCGTCCGGCAAGCAGGTGAAATGGACAATGGCGCCGGAGAGCACCGAGAAATATGCCGAGTTCATGCACGCGGTGGGCTCGATCAAGGCCTCCCCCGCGAGCTGGAAGGATTTGTTCTTTCCCGAGGTGCATGGATTGCCCGGCAGCTGAGGACCGGCGGCGCGCGCTGCACGCGCGGCGATTCCGGAAACACCGCGATGAACGCTCCCCCAGGTCCCACGCCCCTGCTGCAGGTCGAGCGCGTGACGCTGCAATACCAGACCGACAAGCATCTGGTCACCGCCACCTACCGCGTCAGCTTCGATGTCTACGGAGCGGACCGTTTCGTCCTGCTCGGGCCGTCCGGCTGCGGGAAGTCGACGCTGCTCAAGGCCATCGGCGGCTACATGGCGCCGACCGAGGGCAGCATGCGGCTCAAGGGCCTGCCCATCCGCGGGCCGGGCGCCGACCGCGTATTCGTGTTCCAGGAGTTCGACCAGCTGCTGCCTTGGAAGACCGTCAAGCAGAACGTGCTGTTCGCACTCGAGTCCTCGCGCAAGCTGCAGGGCAAGGCAGCCGAAGCGCAGGCGATGCGCTACATCGAAAAGGTGAACCTCGCCAAGTTCGCCAACTCCTACCCGCACACGCTCTCGGGCGGCATGAAGCAGCGCGTCGCCATCGCGCGCGCGCTGGCGATGGAGCCCGACGTGCTGCTGATGGACGAGCCGTTCGCGGCGCTCGATGCGCTGACGCGGCGCAAGATGCAGGAGGAGCTTCTGCAGTTGTGGGCCGACACGCGCTTCACCGTGCTGTTCGTCACTCACTCGATCCCGGAGGCGGTGCTGATCGGCAATCGCATCCTGCTCATGTCCCCCCACCCCGGGCAGGTCAAGGGCGAGCTCAACAGCGACGGCCGCGATCCCGTCGATCCGGCGAGCGGGCGCAGGCTGTCCGACCGCATTCACCAGGTGCTGTTCGCCGATCGTGTCGAGGAACAGGAGGCTGTTCGCCATGGCTGACGCCTATATGCCCGCGCCGCGCTTGAGCACGGTGCCGCCGCTGCGCCCCGAATATCTGTGCGACACCGTCGCCGGCGGCGACATCGGCGTAGTGCAGACGCCGCTGACGGTCTGGCAACGACTTGTGAACCAGGCCTGGCTGCGCAAGACGCTCATTCTCGTCGCGATCGCGGCCGGCTGGGAAATCTACGCGCGCGAGCTCAACAACCCGCTGCTGGTGCCGACCTTCACCGCCACGCTCGAGGCATTTGCGGCCGGCATGATCAGCGGCGATCTCACCCAGAAGGTGGCGAACTCGGTGGTGCTGCTGCTCAAGGGCTATGCCATCGGCCTCGTACTGGCGCTCGTCTTCACCGCGCTCGCCATGATGTCGCGCATCGGCAACGACCTGCTGGAGACCTTGACGTCGGCGTTCAACCCGTTGCCCGCCATCGCGCTGTTGCCGCTCGCCCTCATCTGGTTCGGGCTCGGCGACATTTCCATTATCTTCGTGCTGGTGCATTCGGTACTGTGGGCGGTGGCGCTCAACACCCACTCCGGCTTCAGATCGGTCTCGAACACGCTGCGCATGGTCGGGCGCAATTACGGGCTCAGGGGCCCGCGATTTATCGCCAAAATTCTGATCCCCGCCGCGTTCCCCTCCATACTCACCGGGCTGAAGATCGGCTGGGCGTTCGCCTGGCGCACCCTGATCGCCGCCGAGCTGGTGTTCGGCGTCTCCTCCGGCAAGGGCGGTCTCGGCTGGTACATCTACGAGAACAAGAACATGCTGGACATTCCCGCCGTGTTCGCCGGCCTGTTGACCGTGATTCTGATCGGCCTGTGCGTTGAAAACCTGATCTTCCGCAATATCGAGGCCGCGACCGTGCGCAAATGGGGCATGCAATCGTAGGACGGGTCGAGCGAAGCGAAAACACATCGCACTGCGGCCGGGTGGGATGGGTTGCGCGTAGCGAAACCCATCGCCTCAGCGGTCGCAGGGGATGGCAGGTGGATGGCGTTGCGCTAAATCCAGCGTGCGCGAGATCAGGCTCGGTCGGTCAGTAGCCGCGCCGGCGCACCTTTTTTGCCGCTTTGCGTGCCGCGTAGCGGGCATCGCGGGCGGCTTTCTGCTCGGCCGCCAGCGCCGCATCGCGTTCGGCCTGGGCGGCGGCGGCGAGGGCTTCGGCTTGCTCCGCTTCGCGCTGAGCCTGCGCCGCGAGTTCGGCGGCACGGGCAGCCTGTTCGGCCAGCTCGGCCTGGCGTACGCGTTCGGCGGCTTCGCGCTGGGCCGCGCGAGCGAGCCGCGCTTCATTGACGGCGGCCCTGGCCGCGCGCCGCTCCGCCACCGCGGGGTCTTCGGAGGCGGCGCGAAACTTTTCCAGCATCGCCTTCCTGGCGGTGGCGGCGTTGTTCTGGCGCTCGTGAAGATCGGGGCCTTTGTAGCTGCTCATTGAGTCTCCGTGCATTGCGGCGGGCAGTCGAAGGGGGGCCGATCCTCGCGCCTCGTTACGACGGTCTCGGCTTTGGCGCCACGCATATATGGCCGTGCATGACGGCGTCAACATTGCCCCGGCGCAAAATTCAATGGACGGCGCGACATTGCCACGCATGGCCACATGCCCGCGCGCGAAGACGAGAGCGACCCGTAGGGTGGGTTGAGCGCAGCGAAGCCCACCGCGCGACAGTGGTGGCAAAAGCTCAACACGCTAGCCCGTGGCTTGCACCGATTCCCGCAGCACCTCGATGGTCGCTGCGATGAAGGCGCTGGTCATGCCGGCGATCGTGTCGTTGGGGCCGTTCCAGTTGAGCGTCAGGCAGAACGTCACCGGCGCCTTGGCAACGATCATCTGGCCGGCGAAGCAGAGGCAGTGGAATCCGTTCCAATCGATGCTGCCGCCCTTGCCGTAGGCGACCGTGTCGGACGGAACCGCCATGGCAATGGCATCGGCCATGGCCTGGATGCGCTTGAGCTCCACCAGTGTCTCGGGCTTCTTGAAGAACGTACCGCGCAGCGCCTGTTGATACCAGCGCACCAAGTCCCCGGCGGTGCTGGCCATCGTCTGCTTGTCGTTCAGCGCCTGCCGCAGCGCGCCGAACGAGCCGCCGCTCTCCATCCGCAGGACGCCGTCCCAGCCGATGTCGACGTCCTCCGGTGCGCCGGCGAGATAGGAAATCAGCCTGCGAGTCGAGTCCGGGATCTGCGTGTCCGTCAAACCGGCCTCGGCGATCAGCGCGCGCACCTGCGCCGGGCCGGCCGCCGCGAGCGCAACGTCGGTCGCGGTGTTGTCGCTGTGAGTGATCATGGCTTCCAGCACGCTGCGCGCCGGGGTCGTGCCGGTGAGGTTGAGGAAGACCGGGCTGCTGGGCGAGCGCACCGCGTCGTCGATTTTCATCTGCGTGCTTTCGCTCAGGCGTCCGGCTTCGACCTCGCGCAGGTACTGCGCCAGGATGAAGGTCTTGACCGCGCTGCCGACGAACAGCCGCGCGGCGGCATTGTGCGCGACGCGCCACGGTGCAGCTGCATGCTCGGCGGCCACCAGGCAACTCGTGGTCGGCGACAGACGGCCGAAGCGCTCGACCGCGGCTTGCACGCGCGCGGGCTCGCCGGCTGCCGCCACTTCCCTCACGACGGCAGGCGCGGCGCAGGCCGAGGCGGTCATTGCCAACAGGCGACGACGGTCGAGATGCATGGGAGCCCTCTTGCGCTATGAGACAGCTCGGGTGAGGCAATACATAACGCGCGTGTTGTTGCCGATGTCCATCGCTGTCAGCAGGCGTCGCTCGTGGTTCAAGTTCCAGGCTGGCCGCCGGTAAGACAATACGGTCGGCTGGCTCGGCGGCATCGCGACGGCACCCGTTGGTGGCTGCATGCCCGCAATGGGTCATTCGCGCCGCAGCCGGTAAACATGGCGGGCCCTTTCTGATAAACGCGAGCAAGCTGATGCTTGCAGCGAAAATCGCACGCCGAGCAGGGCATCCGTTGTATGGCACTGGAGTAGCCACGATGAAGAACATCCATCGTGCCAGGCGAGGCCAGCCCACCCGCCGGTCGTTCGTGACGCTGGCGGCGGTCGGCGTGATACTTGCTGCGGGGGCGCCGCGAAAAAAACTCCGGGCGCAGCCGGTGCCGGCGCGCCCCTCGCCGCTTGACGATCTTCCGCCTTTCGACGGGCAGCTGCTCTTCGATGATGCCGCCCGGCAGGCGGCGGCGGGCGACAATGGCGGGCACGTCCGCCGCGCGCCCGTTGCGGTGCTCAGGGCACGGTCGGTGGCCGATGTCGTCCAGATGGTGGCGTTCGCCAACAAACACGCTCTCAGGATCGCAATGCGCGGCCGCGGTCACTCGCAGTACGGCCAGTCGCAGGTAGAGGACGGCATCGTCATCGACTCGAGCGCGCTGAGCGCCGTGCGATGGCACGGCAACGACGCCGTCGATGCCCAGCCGGGCGCGCTCTGGGGCGACGTGGCGAAGGTGACGCTGGCGAGAAACCTGACGCCGCCGGTCATGCCCGACGCCATGATGCTGACCGTGGGCGGCACGCTCAGCGTCGGCGGCATCGGCGAGACGAGCTATCGCTACGGCGCCCAGGTCGACAACGTCCTCGAGCTCGACGTGGTCACCGGGGCCGGGGAGCTGCTGACCTGCTCGCCCGAGCGCAACGGCGAGCTCTTTCGCATGACGCTTGCCGGAATGGGGCAGTGCGCGCTTATCGTCCGCGCGCGACTTCGCCTGGTGGCAGCGCCAAAATTCGTCGCCATCCATTCATTGATCTACGACGACATGGACGCGTTTCTCGCCGACCAGGGCCATCTCGTCTCCATCGACGCGCTCGGTCCGCTCAACGGCCGCATCGCCAGGAACCCGGATGGACGGTGGCAGTTCACGCTGCTCGCCGGAAGTCATGTCGCGGACATGGACGACGGGAAACAACGGCCCGGCTGGACCGCGGACCTGCACTTCAAGTCCGCCGCGGCGTCTGACACGTCGTCCTATTGGGATTACCTCGATCGCCGGACGGCGAGCGTCGTCGCCGGACGTGCCAGGCCGGTCGCCAATGCCACACTGGTAGCGACGCTGCCGGACGACGCGGTGCGGCCGTTCCTTGCCCACGTGCTGTCGACGCCAGAGGCTTTCGTCGGCATCTGGTTCTTCGAAGTCTCGGCCAGGGTGCCCGCGCGCCACACGCAGCCGCTGCAGAAAACCGCGGGCGGACCGCTCGCGTTCGAGCTGCGCATGCAGCGCCGCGCCGCTGCCGCCGATGCTGCGGCGCTCGACGCCATGCTGGCGGCCAACCGCGCGCTGCTGGCGCGCCTGCAGTCGGCGGGCGGCAAGATCTATCCGCCTTATTGTCCGATCCTGTCGAGGGAGCAGTGGCAGGAACATTACGGTGCGGACACCTGGCAGCGTTTTGCTTCGGCCAAGCGCAGGTTCGATCCCATGAATGTGCTGACCCCCGGCGCGGGAATCTTCTGAACCGCCGTGCCTTGCCCGCACGCGTGACGGTCGGATCGCGGTTGCGCGATCGCGTGCGCCCCGATCTCGCGCTGCACCTCACCCGCGTTGGTTGCGCGAGCGCGACTCAAGTCCCCCGCTACGCATGCGAGTGCTTCCGGCAGAGACCCCGCGCGGCTCGTTCAATTTTTGTATCGCGTTGTATCGTCGCACCGGAATTTGCATGTCGGGCAAGCATCATGCCAACATCATATCCGTGCTGGTCGAATAAGCCGGGGCGGTCGCACCTCGCAATCCGGCGTGAAAGCCACTAGTTAGTTGGTCGGGCGACGCTGATCGAAGGACCTGCGGAGGGACCAATGGCCAGCTCGCTTCTCCTCGGCGTGAATCTCGCCGGCGCTGAGTTCGGGTCGAACGTGCCGGGCGTTTTCGGCACCGACTATACCTATCCCACGCACAGCGAGATCGATTACTACGCCGCCAAAGGCATGGGCGTGGTCCGGCTGCCGTTCCTGTGGGAACGCATCCAGCGCAGCGAGTTCGGACAGCTCGATGCCGCGGAACTCGGCCGGCTCGACGATGTCGTGAGCTATGCGACCGGCAGAGGCCTCAAGATCGAGATCGAGCCGCACAACTACGGTTACGGCTTCGGTGCATTGATCGGAAGCGCGCAGACGCCCAATGCGGCCTTTGCCGATTTGTGGGGCAAGCTCGCATTTCACTTTCAGTCCAATTCCGGCGTCATCTTCGGGCTGATGAACGAGCCGCATGACCAGTCGGCGAGCGCGTGGCTCGGCTCCGCCAACGCCGCGATTGCGGCGATCCGCGGCGCCGGGGCGATGCAGGAAATCCTGGTGCCGGGCAGCTATTGGGACGGGGCCTGGACCTGGACGAGCACGGACAATGCCGCTGTCGTCGGCGCCGGCGTGCAGGACTCAGCACACAATTTCGCGTTCGAGGTGCATCAGTATCTCGACGCCGACGGCAGCGGCACCCACGCCGGCGTTGTCTCGGCGACGATCGGCGTCGAGCGCCTGACCGCGATCACGCAATGGGCGGAAGCGACCGGCAATCGCCTGTTCCTCGGCGAGGTCGGCGTCACCACCGATCAGACCAGCCTGACCGCCTTCGACGGGATGCTGAGCTACATGCAGCAGCATACCGGCGCGTGGCAGGGCGTGACCTACTGGGCGGGCGGCCCCTGGTGGGGCAACTACATGTTCTCGATCGAGCCGCAGAACGGCGTCGACAAGCCGCAGATGGGAATTCTCCTTCAGCATCTGTCGGCGCCGGGCGGCGACTACAACGGCACACCCGGTCCCGACACCTTCAGCGCGACGGGGAATCTTCTCCAGGTCTTCGGCAACGACGGCAACGACCAGCTTTATGTCGTGGGCAATCAGAACCGTCTTTCCGGCGGCAACGGCAACGACACTTTGCACGCCGATGGCGCGAGCAATTCCCTCTACGGCGATGCCGGCGACGACTCGCTCTCCGTCTCCGGCGATTCGAACCAGCTCCTCGGCGGCGCCGGCAACGACGCGTACGTCGTCGATCACACCGGCGACGCCGTGATCGAGAACGCCGGCGAAGGCATCGACACCGTCTATGCGACCGCTCACTTCCGCCTGGCGTCGAACGTGGAAAATCTGGTGCTGCAGGGCAGCGCCGATCTGCAGGCCTACGGCAATGGCGCGAGCAATGCGATCTACGGCAATGCCGGAAGCAACCTGCTGGACGGCGGGTCCGGCGTTGACGGGATGCATGGACTTGCCGGCAATGATGTCTATTTCGTCGACGATCCCAGCGACGCCGTGATCGAGAACGCCAACGAGGGCACCGATGTGGTGTTCTCGACCGCCAATTTCAGACTGCCGGCGAATGTCGAAGCCCTCGTCCTGCAGGGCAGCGCCGACCTGCAGGGTTATGGCAACGGCTTGGCGAATTCGCTCTACGGCAATGCCGGCAACAACCTGCTCGACGGCGGCGCGGGCGCCGACGTCATGGTCGGCGGCGCCGGCAACGACGTCTACTTCGTCGACGATGCCGCCGATGCGGTGTTTGAGAACGCCGGCGAAGGCAGTGACGTGGTCCTGTCCTCCGCCCATTTCAGGCTGTCGGCGAATGTCGAAACCCTCGTGTTGCAGGGCAGCGCCGACCTGCAGGGCTACGGCAACGCCTCTGCAAACACGCTCTACGGCAATGCCGGCAACAATCTCCTCAACGGCGGCGGCGGCGCCGACACGATGGCGGGCGGGCTCGGCAACGACGTCTACTTCGTCGACGATGCCGCCGACATGGTGGTCGAGAATGCCAGCGAAGGAGCCGATGTGGTGTTCTCGACCGTCGGCTACAACCTGGCCGCCAACGTGGAAACCCTGGTGCTGCAAGGCTCGGGCAACCTGGCGGGGACGGGCAACGTGCTCGCCAACTCGCTTCACGGCAATTCCGGCAACAACTCGCTCGACGGCGGCGCCGGCGCCGACGTGCTCACCGGCAATGCCGGCAACGACACCTTCGTGTTCCGCGCCGGGCAGGGCAACGGCGATACCGTCGTCGACTTCGCTGGCAACGACACGTCTGCTGGAGATTTGCTCAACTTCGTCGGCTACGGCAACGGCGCGACTTTCACCAACATCGATGCCACCCATTGGCAGGTCAATTTCAACGGCGGCGGCTCGCACGAGACCATCACCTTCATGAATGGTGCG
This sequence comes from uncultured Alphaproteobacteria bacterium, assembly GCA_963739385.1. Lineage (GTDB taxonomy): Bacteria > Pseudomonadota > Alphaproteobacteria > Rhizobiales > Xanthobacteraceae > VAZQ01. The sequence goes on along the minus strand of CAVUAI010000027.1, from coordinate 52,835 downwards.
ACGATCGATCCGAGCGAGATCCTGTTCTCCTGAATTGCGACATAGCCGTATCGTCGTGTTGCAGGTACCTTGCCAGCGGACGGCCGGAGGGTATGATCTCTGCCGTACCCCTGCGGAGTTGCGCCATTGAGAGCGGCACGGCTGACGTATTTTTCTCTGCGCATCTTGCGATGGCTCTTTTGGATCGCCTTTTTCGCGCTGACCGGGTACGTTTTCATTTATCGAGACGACCTGCTCACGGGCTTCGGTCATCTTCCTCTCTGGGTCGAATTCGGCATATACGGGCTTTCGAATGCGGCCGTCTTCGCAGGGATGCTGGAATTGATGATGCGCGAGAGGGCGGGGCTTCCGCGCCCGCATTCCCCCCGGAGCAACGGTTCCCTTGTCACTGCCGATAATGTCAGGTGATGGCACGACCTTCACCGCCATGAAGACCGTGAAGGTGTGCGAGATCGGCGGTACGGTCAGTGGGCCGGGCGTCGCCGTCCCCGCGCCCCGCTAGTTTTGGCCGCGTCCAACGGCCAGCCTGCCGGCGAGATGGCTTACTCACGCGGGGCCGTCGCGCCGGCCATCATGACGAGGATTTCCTCGAGAGCAGTTGATAAAGCTGACCGGTCTGTCAGCGGTCCTCGCCCGCCAACGCGGGAAATGAGATGAACCTCCCGATGCTCGACCGCCCCGGTCAGGCAGCGCCGACGCCCTCGCTCATCTCGTCGATGAACGCCTCAACCACGGCTCCATCTGCCGTCATCGATGCGTTCAACAGCGCTTGCGCAATCATGTCGGGCGGAAAACCCGCGTCCTTGAGCAGGACGGCAAAATCGAGCGCGCGCTGGAAGCATTCGGCCTGACGATCCCTTGCGATCGCATGCTGATCGGTCACGGCCAGGCTCCCAGTCAAGTCCGTATCCGGTGTTCGTGGCGCTAACTCCCCGGGGCTTCACGTTGTTCCTCGGAGTACGCGATCCGCGAGGTGGTGAACCTGTGGCTGCCGGCGGCCACGCCGCAGCGACGCGGCAGAGATGGGATGGAAGCGGGCGTGGTCGTAGATAAGATTAGGTTGGGGAGGGGCCGGCCGCAGCTGAAGCCTGAGATCGCACAATAATCGATGCGATACGGGGGCGCTGAACCGCGCGGCCCCCTTGCCGATTTGTCACGTCTGTTTTGTTGCGCCGCCGGGGCGTACCTCCGGCTCGAACCCTTGGAAACCTCGCTCCTCGGCTTCCCCGACCAGCCAAGTGCGCGCCTCCTGTTCGGAGGCGAACATCCGCTTGTCGCTTTGCACCACCGGCTCGGCCTTGACCTGTCCTTCGATTCGATACGAGGCCCAGACGGTCCCGCCGTCCTCGTCGATCCAGCCCTGAAATCTGGCTTGATCTTCTGCCCGCAACAGCATGCTCTCCTCCGACGACGCGCACTCCCGCCTTCGCGGCTGACCGATCCCGCTCTGACCGGCTGTCGAAACAGAAATCGGACGTGCCGCGCGTGCGGCTCGAATCAGGGTTTGACCTTCGGATCGCCGGCCGGCTCGGTCTTGGTCGGTTGCGAGATGGCGGGCGGATCCGAGGAGGGGAACGAGTCCTCGAGCGTCTTGTCGAGCTCCTTGTCGAGCTCCTTCTTGCTCTTTTGCGTCGCGTGTCCCGCGCCGCGATCATCGCGTTGCAGATCGTCCTCGTGTTTGCCGCGTGTGGCCGTGCCGCCGCGCTGCCCTGACATGGCTGTCTCCTCTGGTTTGCCAGGGAACAAACGCCGGCCGGCGCTTGCAGTTCCGGCTCGCCGGATGGGCGGCCGCACTGCGGCCTGCAATAGGCGGCCGACGCCGGTCCGTTTTTGGGGTTGGGATGGCCCGGCCGTCACAACGTCAGTTGCCGAGCCGGTAGCTCTGTGTCGTCTCCGACCCGCATGCGGTGCAGGCGAGCCTGACGTCCTCGTGACGGTGCAGGACCTCGATGGTCCGGATTCGCATCGGCGATCCGCAGCGTTGGCAAAGCGGAATGACGACGCCGGTGTCCGCGCTGATCGGCTGTGGCTGCATGTCCCCTCCCAGCTCAATTCCCCGCCGGTCCCGTAGAAGCCGGTCAAGGCAAATTTTGGACGGACTGGAACTTTGCGCCGGCGGGTTCGCGTAAATACGATGTTCCGGTGGCACGCTTCGCGAGCACCGATTGACGGAACTTGCGTGGTCACGCAGGATCTGGCCGCTCTCCCTGCGGCACTGCCAATGAACCGCCGAGCGACTTGTGGCGTCCAATTGACGGAGCGAAGCACCGGTCGAGCCATTGCGGAACAGGTTCCACGCGAGGCGTCATGTCCCAGCGAACGAATGAATACCGGCGCCTGGCAATCAAGGCGCGGCATGACGCAGCGCAAGCCAACAGGCACGACCTGCAGCAGACCTTCGAGGCGATCGCCCACAACTGGGAAGCTCTGGCGGAGCAAGCCGCCTGGCTGGACGATAAATACGCGCGCTTGCAGCCCCCGGCATCATCCGCCGAGTTGCGGCCGATGCAGCAGCAACAGCAAGTTCAGCCCAAGGCCGACGGCGACAAGCGCGACTAGTCACGGCGGACTAGGCGGCCGCTGCGCCTATTCACCTTCATCTTATTTCGTTGTCTCGCTGCTGATACGACGGCTTTACGCGCGTCGCAGCCGTTATTGGGTCGCGCACACGGAGTTCATGAACTCACTCCCCGCCGGATGACCGCGTGGCGGCGCTCACCGGGAGCGGTCGGCGCTTTGCACGCTCGAAAGCAAGCGCGCTCGGAATTGCCGGGTTACTCGCAAAAAGCGGGCGCCACGTGAGCCCATGAGGTGCAAGAAGCCTCGCGGCTCACCACCGGTCCGTGCGGCACTCCGGGGCTGGCTCGTCCTTCTCCAGGTGGCGCCACAGGATCGGCACGACGACAGGCGTTGCAATCGTTGCGGCGGCCACCGCGACTGTTAACAGGCTGACCATGGTTGTTCTCCTTGTGGCCGAAAGCTTTCGTTTGTCTGCAGCCATAATGCCTGGGACGCCGCCGGATCGCCGTGACCGCCGTCACAGCTTTGCAGGGTTCCTGGACCGCCCCCTGTCTTCCGGCGTAGCCGCCAAGTTCTCGGTATTTCGTCGCTTTCTCCGTCATGGCGGCAGCGCGGCGGCGCCCGAGCCAAGAGTCCCGGTTGCCGCCGGGCCCGCGTCCACCGCGGTGCCGCTCGCGCGCGCTCAGGCCTGTTTCTCGTTCTTCTCAACGGCCGGGAGGCGGGGCAGCCACGCCAGGGCCGAGCGATACCAGTTCTGCCGCTTGGGCACGAACTGGTCGCGCTGGCGCAGAATGCCGACCCGCAGCATGTACGACGCCTGCGGTCCCTCGCCGGGCGTCGTCGAGTAGATCGGCGAGCCGCAGCGCGGGCAGAACGCCTGCAGCCGCGGTTTGCCGCTTTCCGCCGTGGTCTTGAGATAGGTTGCCGGCGTTCCCGACATCTTGAACGTATCGCCGGGCACGGGGACGTTGACGCGGAAGGCCGAGCCGGTGCCGGCCTGGCAATCCGTGCAGTGGCAGACCGCGGTCTTGTCGGGATCGGCCTCGGCCTCGATCGTGATGAAGCCGCAGTGGCATCGTCCATCGATCTTCATGGCGCAAGCACTCCCTTACTGCTGCAAATTCGTTCGCACCTAAGCCGCGCCGCTCGAGGCGGGGCTTGCACTGCAGGGCAGGCAGCACCCGCGCGCCGACGCGGTCCGTGATCGTTTCGGTGGCGAGGGTTGACGGCGCGCAGGTGATGCGGCCGGCGGAGGCGTATTGCCTTCCGGTCGTCGCTCGCCGCCCGGCGGCCCGCGGTTTCGTTTCGGCAGGCCCGACTATTGGGCGACCGCTTTTTTCGGCTCGGTGATCCACACGGAGAACACCCAGGCTCCCCAGAGCATGACGAAGTAGAGCGCGAGAAACACCACCATGCTCGCCCACCCGCCCCATTCATGCTCGACAAACAGCCCGATGAAATAGGCAAGGACGTCGCCCACCGCGACGATGCCGAGATACCAGACGATGAGTGCCATACAGCACCTTTCCTTGTGCAATCTCGTTGTCGGAAAATGGCCCGAGCGTTCCGCAGCGTACTCGCTCCGCAACCTGCCGGCAATGTCGGCATTCAGAGCAATTCGGGTGCCGATGGGATCGTGCAGGGGTGGCTTACCTGATGCCTTCGACCGTATACGACCGCACCGACCTCGCCGCCTTGTCGAGAATCGGCAGCGTTTGCCAGTAGGCTTGCGACAGGCGCCAGGCCGTCAGCTGGTCGATGTTCTCCCACCTGCTGATCAGGACGAGCTTCGGCGCGGGTCCTTCGATTCCCTCGACCGCCGTGCCGCGCACGATGTAGGTGCCGCCCGCGGCCTTGATGGTCTCCTCGGCCTTGGGCGCCCACTGCTTGTTGAAGAGGTCCTCGTTCTTCACGTCGATTTCGGCGATGTAATAGGCCGGCGGCTTGGCCTGCGCATGAATGCCTTCGACCGCCAGCCCGCCGATCGCGGCGCCCGCGAGCATCGCCAACGCCACCGTGGAGTGTGCTTTCATCGGATTGATCCTCTCGCCTCGGCGGCATCATAGCCGGTTCTGCTCCGCTCCGCTGCGGCGGCGGTACTCCGGAGCGGGGTTTGCGCTGTGCGTCGGAAGCGGCGGAGAATGGCTTCTGGCATTGATCCGGCGCGACCGCGACTCGGGCCCCGGGCGGACCTTTGGTGCCGCCGGTAGTACGCTTTCCGATAGACTTTTTCGGACCGTGGTACTATGCTTGCCGCCATTAGCGACCGCTGCCATTGCCATGCCGATCACACCCTACCTCAACGGCGAACGGTTCGATCCGGAGACCCGGCGCGTCCTCGGTATCGCGCTCGAGTTGGCCTGCATCGCGCTGCGGGTCGGCGAATGCGACGAAGGCGTGAGGCAGGCCATTGCCGCGAAGCTCATCGGGCTGGCCAGGACCGGTGAGCGCAATCCCGACCTGTTGTGCGAGCAGGCATTGAAGGACATTCGCACCCCCCAGCTGCGAACGGCGCGCCCGCGCAGGCGGCAAGTGAAGATTGCACGAAGCGATCTCCAACGCCGCCGCCGTGATTTTCCGCTCACATTCGGAAATGAGGTTTTTGAGTCGGGTAGCGGACTGAGGAACGTTTCGTCGCGTCGATGGTTCGTTGGGCAACACCATGGCGGGCTGGCAAGACAAGGAAACGTCCGATGCCGATGCTGCTCGTCGATTGCCCATACACCCACCGCAAGTTCTCGACCGGTGTCGAGACCAGCGCCGAAAGCCTGCGCGGCGCATGGAAGGCGCGGATCGAGGTGAATTGTCCCCACTGCCATAAGACGCACAGGGTCTCCGTGCGCGAGGCCTACCTGGAAGGCGCGCTGCGCGACGCGGGGGCGCGCCTTCGAGGCAACATGACCACCTGATCCGCTGCATACTCCGTCATTCCGGCCGAGCGAGCGCAGCGAGCGAGAGCCGGAATCCAGTAAACGCCACGCCATCGGTCGGATCATTGTCTTGCCGCGACGCCGGTGCGTACTGGATGCCCGCTTTCGCGGGCATGACAATCACGGCTCACACTCCGCGCCATTGCGGCCGGGCGAGCGCAGCGAGCGAGAGCCGGAATCCAGTAGTCGCCGCGCCCTGTGGTCAGGCCACGCACTTTCCACGCGGGAGGCAATGACGGAACTTAGCTCCCGCTCTCAGGTTGTTGGGCCGGAGGAATCTCTTTCGTTGGATTTCGGAGAAACGCCAATGACCAGACTTGCTAGTGCAGCACTGCTGCTCGCGCTCGCCACTGTGCCCGCCAGCGCTCAAGCGCCCAAGGCAGCACCGTCCCAAGGCGGCCCGGCCGCCCGAACCCTGACCGGCATGCCGTCCGACAGTGTGACCATAACGCATTGGTACAAGCAGAGTGTCTATGACCCCGCGGACAACAAGATTGGCGAGATCATGGACGTGCTGGTCGATCGCGCGGGCAGGGTGACCACCCTGATCGTCGGCGCCGGTGGCTTCCTGGGAATGGGAGAGAAGGACGTTGCCGTGCCGTTCAAGGCAGTGCAGACCACCACCAAAGGCGATAACAAGTGGTACCTGGTCATGAACACCACGAAGGACGCCCTGAAGGCGGCCAAGGGGTTCAAGTATGACCGCAACGCGATGACCTGGATCCCGGAGGATGCGCCGGCCACGACTGGCAGCCCGGCGGCTCCGGCGCAACGCCAGAACCGGTGAAGACGCTTACTTCGTAATCAGGTTTAGGCGGAACGTTTTGAACCTGTGAGACGCAGACGGTTGTGCGCCGGCGCACGCACGGATCCTGCGCGAGGCAAGGCGCTGCGATGACCGGGACTGCGCGTAGACGGCGGTGAACTCGGCTCCGCCAGCTTGCCGATGTAAACCCCGATGCTGGGGACGCAGCGTCCCGGCGTGAGCCGTGGCGCTCGAAGCGACCTGCGGCACCGCGTCGATCGTGGTGGTTCCGATCTGGGTCTACTATCCGCGCAGCTCGCCCTGATGGGCGGCTCTCCGGCATCGAAAGCGGCCGCCCCTCGCACATTTTCCGTCATTCCGGCCGAGCGAGCGCAGCGAAGCGAGAGCCGTCACCCCGCGCGCACGGCTGCTCGTTCCAACAGGGAAAATTGCCGCCGCCCGTGGAACCTCGGGCCATCGGGTGAATTGAGGCTGTTGGACCTTCGCGCGCGTTCCTCCCCAGGGGATTGGAGGGGGTCCAAGCCCCGCCTCGGCCACTCGGCGGGGTTTGTCTTTTTGGGCACGCGGCAAGCCAACAGGACACATGCGACCCGTGCCCCGGGGGCCGTGGCCTGCTCCTCACCTGACCGGAGTTCCGGTTCCGGAGCCATTTGTCGCGGGTCCGGTGCCGCGCCTTGCTGACAAGCTATAAATTGCCTCCGCCCGACGCGATTTCGAGTCGCAAGACAGCGCCGCGGCGGTGTGGACCGGGCGCAGGTGAGCGAACATCCTGAGAGGAACAGAGAGGTGGCGCGATGGTGTCTGCGATTATCACGATCTGGCTCATACTGTTGATCATCTTCATATTGCTGTCGTTGGGAAGCCGCTGGCGGGGTAGCCGTTGACTCGCCACTGGCGCAGATGCGGCTTCTTCCACCACAATCGAAAGCAATGCTCATTTCATCTTTCTGAACCCGTCGGCTTTCGAGCCCAATCGGCGGCGCATTCACATTCTCAGTCATTCCGGCCGAGCGAGCGCAGCGAGCGAGAACCGAAATCCAGTAATCGCTGGGGCCGGTTGTCAAACCGGTGCCCGACGCGACGCCGGTGCGTCCTGGATGCCCGCCTTCGCGCGCATGACAGCCCACTGCGGCCCACGGCGCGGTCCTGGCGGTTCGGTCAACGTCCGATGAGTCGGGAACGCAATTCGTCTTCCGGCGGCGATGACGGATCGCACCACGTCGGACCGGCAGGTCTTCGATCGGCCGCCGCTGCGCGCGACCGGAACCCGACGGCGCGTTCCAGATTTCTCCTGCGCGGCGGGTTCACTTGCCGCATGGGAGCACGCGTCCGGCATGACCAAACCATCGCAACCGGGATTGCTGAGACGCGTGGCCAGGGCCCTCGGCCCCGGCCTCATTACCGGTGCGGCCGATGACGATCCGTCCGGCATCGTCACCTATTCCATGGCGGGCGCGCAGCACGGCATGGCGCTGCTGTGGCTCGCCTGGATCACCTGGCCGCTGATGGCGGCGGTGCAGATGATGTGCGCGCGCATCGGCATGGTCACCGGCAAGGGCCTCGGCGAGGTGCTGACGCTCAAATTCCCGCGTGCCGTGGTGGTCGTCGCCTGCTGCGCCCTGTTCCTCGCCAATACCATCAACATCGCGGCCGATCTGGCGGGAATGGGGGACGCGGCGTCGATGTTGTTCGGGCTGCGGCCCTACCCCTACGTCGTACTGTTCGGAGCGGGCATCGCCTTTGCCATGGTGCGCTGCCGATACGCCCTGATCGCGGCCGTGCTCAAGTGGCTGGTGCTGTCGCTGTTTGCCTACGTGGTCACCGCATTCCTGGTGCATCCGGACTGGCCCGAGGTGGCGCGCGCGACCTTCGTCCCGACGCTGCCGCAAGGCCCGGCGATGTGGCAGACCGTGGTGGCCATCCTCGGCACCACCATCAGCCCTTATCTCTTCTTCTGGCAGGCCTCGCAGGAGGTCGAGGAGCAAACGCTGCAAGGACGCTACGGCGTGCGGCGTCGGCCGGCAACGGAGGCTAAGCTGGTCGACCGCATGCTCGACGTCGGCGCCGGGACGCTTCTCTCCAACCTCATCATGTTCTTCATCATCCTGACGGCGGCATTGACGCTGCACGCCCAGGGCAAGACCGAGATCGCGACCTCGCGCGAAGCCGCTGAAGCGCTGCGGCCGCTGGCGGGCGATTTCGCCGTGGGACTCTATGCCCTCGCCATCATCGCGGTCGGCCTCCTGTCGATTCCGACCTTGGCGGGCTCGGCCGGCTATGCATTCGGCGAAGCGCTGCATTGGCCGAAGGGCTTCGACAACAAGCTGCGCGACGCGGTGTCTTTCTATGCCACCATCATTCTGTCGATCGCGATCGCCGTGCTCATCGACTTCCTCAGGATCGATCCCATCCAGTCGCTGTTCTGGTCCGCCATCGTGAACGGCGTGCTGGCGCCTTTCCTCCTGGTCGGCATCCTGCTGAGCGCTCGCGATCCGCGCATCATGAAAAAGCAGCAGAGCTCCGTTCCCGCGCAAGTCATCGTCGGCCTCACGACCGTGGCGATGTTCGCCGCCGCAGGCGTCATGTTCTATGGTTTGCTCCAGGGCGATTGACGCGCATCTTTTGGAGCTCTGCGGGGCAAGGCTTGGCGTCTTCGCTGCGCCGGAATGTCCTGCGGAGCGGGCCTCTATTTGCTGGATTCCGTCCTTGCGGAGGGTTAAAGAAACGATAACAATTCGGCGGTTAGTAAGCGTGCCATGCGTAAGTCGAACGACGTTGCCCGCGCGAAGCGCGTTCAGTACGCGGCTTTGCCTTATCGGTTGAACAGGAGGTCTCGCACCGAGATCATGCTGGTCACCTCGCGGGGGACGCAACGCTGGATCATCCCAAAGGGCTGGCCGCAGCCGGGGAAGGGCGGCTCCCAATTCGGCTGCGCATGAGGCCTTCGAAGAAGCTGGAGTCGTCGGATCGGTGGGGAGACGATCCGTCGGGTCGTTTTCCTATGAAAAGCGGCTCAGGAATGGCGCGGTCGTGGTCTGTGAAGTGCGCGTCTTTCCGCTGAAAGTAACCCGTCAAACGAAACAGTGGCCGGAAAAGGATCAGCGCCAGGTCAAGTGGCTTCCCGCCAAAGAAGCAGCCGAGATCGTCCAGGAAGACAAACTGAGCGAGATCATACGTCGGCTGGCGAACAAACCCGCCGCCAAAACTTGACGATGTTCTCACCCGGTCGCTCCCGCGGGGCGGATCGCCCTGACAGGTCGCCGCCAGCCCGATCCGCGATGTCGGCTGTCGTCCGGAGGCTGGAGGGTGTGTCGGCTAGCGGACAGACAATGTTCCACGCTCCCAAGCATCTCGAGACGGCACAATCCTTGATCGGTGCGACCACGGGCAAGCGCTGACGTGGGCCGGAAGAGGGTCGCGATCGAGCCCTGACGCAACTGCCGAGACCGTCTCGTTAATCAGGAGGCGGGCTGAGCCCCGCATCCGGCTCAGCGCGTCATCCTGCCGTCACCGGCGCGTCCTACATAGCGGTCGCTGAAGTCATCAAATCCCTCCCTTCGCCCCGCCCAGTGCGGGGCTTTTTCTTGCGCCCATGCATGCCGACGCGAGCGGCGTCACCCAGGATCAGCGTGAGTTCTCCCGTCGCGCTTGGTGCGCTACCGCACAGAAGCCGGAACGTCGCAAATTGCGAATTGGCGCTGCAAAGCAGAACCGCGCCGCCGGCGGGCCGCAGTCGTTTCATCCTCGTGCCCGCCGTCCGGTCTGCACATCCACCCAGATTTTTGCTTCCGCGACGGCTTCGCTCCGCTCCCCAAACGTCAAGGTTTCTCGGCACTCTCCGGTCGGTGCGTAGATCTCCACGGTCCACGTGTTCTCGGCTGTGGTGCTGAGACGCAGCCGGTACCCGTGGTGACGAATTTCATTGTCCATCAGACGCTCCGGCAGCATCTGCGGGCCGCGTTTCGATAATCCATCGCCTTGTCAGGGCCGTCTTCCGGTCCGCCGCCCGTGGCGGCGGCAACGCCCTGCAAGGCGCACCCGTTTGTGGAGTAGGCATTAGAGCGCGTCCGCACCATGAAATGCGGCGGCAATGCCTGCGCCTTGCCTCGCAGCCTGTCCCGAAACTGCCTAGCGCCAGAACAGCGCGAGCAAGATGATGATCGGCAGGGGAATTCCCAATATCCATAATAGCAGGCCACGACCAAATCCCATGTTGTCCTCCGGTCTAACTCGAAAACAGCTCCCGCGAATCGCTTCAGCGCCACGGGCGCGGAACGAGACGGCGGTCGTCCCAGGTTCCGTCGCGCAATTGGCCGCCTTCGACCGCCGCGAGGCTGGCCGCAAAAGCGCCGAACAGAAGCGCGGCGGCCAACCAGAACGACAGTTTTGCTGCCGCCCTGCGGGCGCCGTCGGCGTCGGATTTGGCTTGCGCGATGACGGCGTTCACGCGGTTCTCGGCATCGGATTGGCTCATGCCGGTTTGCGATGCAATCAGGCGCGCGACGTAGGTCCTGTCTGAGGTGGCGAGATCGCCGTTCGCCCCCAAGCTTGAGCTCCAGAGCCGCAGCACTTCGTTCCGAGCCATATCGTTCGCTGGCGCAGCGGCCGGCGGCCCGCCGGCGCTCGCGCGGAAAAGCTGGTCGACGTAGAGCTGGGAGGGGCTCACGCTTTGTGCCGCCGCGGCGCCCACGCCCGACGCGGCGCCGCTCACCATGTGGGTCGTAGCGGCACCGAGCACGCCGGCACTGAGCAGCGTAGCGAAGGCCCAGGTGATGAAGCCATGCGCCGTATCGCGGAAGAACACCTCGTTGGTATGCAAGCCGGTCCACCTGGTGCGCAATCGCGCGGCCAGATAGCCCCCGATGGCGGAGGACACCACCGCAACGGCTACAAGATAGACCCCGGTCACGAGCTTGAACGTCGACGCGGAAGCGCCGGAACCGGCCCACGGTGAAACCGAGGAGAGGCCGAGGCCGGCGCCGAGTGCCAGCAAGGGCAGCGTCAAGGCCGCCGCCGCCACCGCGCCAGCAGCAATGCTCGCCCACGACACGGCAGAGATTGCGTCGGGAATGATGTGAGTAACTGGATCTGTGCGCAGTGGGGTATCCATGGGGGTCCTCGCGGGTCGCTTGATGACGGTGCTAGCGTGTAAATGCGTACGGCTTCAAAAGTTCCTCGGCCCCATGCTGCCGAACATCGGCAAATCCGCCGCAGTGTTTTCTGTTTTGGGTCGCCATTGGAGGCGGCGCGAACGTGCGGAGCGCAGGCATCCCCGGAGGCGTTGCCTTGCGCAGCGGTCCTCTGCCCGCTCGGCACATGCCGTCCGCACAATGGATCGGCTGGGGACGCTCAGCCCCTTTGCGCCGGCAATGAAGACCCCGCCAGGGACGACCCGGGCGGGGTGATGTTGGAAGGCCGCCGGCTGGCTGAAGAGTGAGCAAGCCTGGCAGCGTCCGCGGGAGCAACGCGGCAATTCCGCGGATAGCTCGCGTCACGAGTAGCGCACTAGGCCACGCTCTCCGGCATCCTGGCGACCGTCATCAGCGGACGCGCAAGCTGATTGAGAAGCTGATCGGCGTTCTCCTCCTCGCCCAGCGAGGCCTGCAGAAGTTGCACAATAGGCGCCATGTGGAGTTGCTGCGCGAGATTGCGAGCCGTGATGTAGCTCGACATCTCGTAATGCTCGACCTTCTGGGCTGCGCCGATCAGGGCAAGGTCGGCGGCGACTTCATCCTTCTTCTTTCCCTCTTCCATGACTTCGTCGCCCTCTTCGATGATGCCCATCATGCCTTTGCATGGTTTTGCCCGCGGCTGCAGGTCGAGGAGCTCGAAGCACTCGGTGAGTCTGTCGATCTGGGCATCGGTCTCCTGCAGGTGCATCTCGAGCAGCTGCTGAAGTTGCGCCGAATGGGCTGCCTTCACCATCTTCGGTAGGGCTTTGGCCACCTGCTTCTCGGCATGCAGGATGTCACGAAGCTGGTCCACCAATAGCTCCTGGATCAGCTCGGCGTCCGCCGGCTCGGAACTCTCGGCGTGAATCGGCGGGCCGTCGGTTATTGTCTCCCTGACATCCTGGAAGGCGGGAGCCTCGACGAATTCCCATTGCTCGCCTTCGTTCCAGGGACCGCGCGCATCGATCTCGCCGTGGTCTCCTTGTCCGGTTGAATCATTGAAGAACTGATCGACCAGGCCTGCCGTCGGCGCAATCCGCCCGATGGCGAAGCGCGGCTTGCCCATGCTGTCGAGCGCGGCGGCGAACGCTTTCATATGCGTGATCTCGCGCGTCATCAGGAACTGCAACGCATCCTTGCTGCCGACATCGTCGCAGAAATTGATAAGCCTCTCGTAGACGATCTTGGCACGCGCCTCGGCCGCGATGTTGCTGCGCAGATCGACGTCAAGCTCGCCGGTGATCTTGAGATAGTCTGCTGTCCAGGCGTTGCCCTGCGAATTGAACAGGTTCACGCCGCCGCCGCCGGCGATGGCAATAAGCGGGTCCGCCTCCGCTGCGTCGCGTTTGAACTTCATCGGTGCGAGGTGCATGCGGGCGAGGGTGCCGACGATCTCGAGGTGGCTCAGCTCCTCTGTCCCGATGTCCATGAGCAAGTCCTTTCGCTCCGCGTCGTCGCAATTGAGTCCCTGGATCGAGTACTGCATCGCGGCTGCGAGTTCGCCATTGGCGCCGCCGAACTGCTCGAGCAGCATGTTGCCGAATCTGGGATCCGGGGTATCGACGCGGACCGTGTACATGAGCTTCTTGACGTGATGGTACATTGTTGGCCTCGTTCTGGAGTGGAATGGAGGAAGCGCGTGCGCGACCTGACGTGACAAGCCGGTGCGAGACCGGAATGTTCCTGTCCTCGGCGAACAAAGCGTTGGCGGTTCGTTTCATCAAAGTGTTTGCGCATTGCCGCACGACGCGCGGGCGCTTCGCAGCTGTGCCTCTACGCGTTTCCGCGCGGCCAGCATCGATTGCAAGAATGCGCGCCGGAAGTTCCTCCGTCCGCGGTCAGGCAAGTGCCGGCGGCAGGCTCCGGACATTGTGCTGTCGAATGGACCGGTGCTGTCGAATAGATCTGCAAGTCCTGGAACGTACCTTGTATCGGCACGTTGACCTGCGTCGGGCCAACAAGAATGAAGGGAAGCGAGCCCGCGATGACGACTTATCCGCTCGATTTTCATCGGCGCTGCGAGCAGAAGTGGGCACGCCGAGCCGATGTGTCCAAGGCCGCCGAGAGGCCGCCGCGGTCACGTCTGACCGCCGGCGCTGCAAATCCCGGTCGTGGAGGCAAAGCGCGCGCACTTGCGCCAGCGGTCAACCGCGCCCGCTAGATCGCGCACCCGACGCAGAGGAGGGGGCCGCCGGGGGCCAGATCAATTTCGATTGATGACGGTGGGAGGGTCGAGGCCGGTTAGGTCGGGTACCCGTCCATGCAGACGGTACCTTCGTTGCAGGGGCTTCTGCAGCGACGAGCAGGGTGACGGAGCAGCAGAGTGTTCGATCTGAGAAGGTCGCGGAAGCAGCGCGGCGGACTTGATCAGGAAGGATGCGCTCATCTTCCAATAGTCGAACGTCGGCGCGACGAGGGCAGTAACTCTATGGGAAAGCCGGAGTCGGAGGAGGCGGAGGGCTGCCGTGAACAAGGAGGACCGCGGGTGGTACCCTCATTCGACGGGGATCCCGCGCCTTGGGACTTCGGGGCCTTCGGTCGGAGGCTGGCCGATATCCTGGCAGCGGCAGTCCGGAAGGTGGGCGTCAAACATAATAGCAAGCCCGGCTGATGCCGCCGTTGAGGAGCAAGGCGAAGTCAGCTCAGTCCGCTCGCGCAAGGCACTGCCGTGCTCGCCGCTCCTCTGCGGCGGTCATCCCGCTTGCTCGGGCGATCGCTTTGGCCTGCGCCAAGCCGACCTGGCTGACATAAGCCCGGACCGTTTCGCACGAGATCGACGACCGGTCCATTTGACTGGCGCGAGTGGAAGCCGCCAACACCGGGTCGGCAGCAGCAACAGACAGCAGCATCAGCAGCGCGGTCTTCATCAGGCGTGTTCCTTTTGTTTGACATCGCCCCGCGACCGAGGATCTGCCGTTGTCACACTGGGGAGCCGGCCATACGCGCTCGCGTTCCCCGGACGCACTCACACGACGCAAGCGCGCGTTGTGTGAATTCGGCAGGGCTGCAACGGTTCCCGCCGCTCCGGCAATGGCGACAACAACGTCTTGAATCGCGCGATCTACCGCAGTCGAAACAGGGCAGTCGATGTCGATAGCTGACGGAGTGGATTACCGGCTGTTGCGGCGCTTGCCCTTGTTCTTCGCACGCACTCGCTTTTTATGGACCTTGTCGACGGATTTCTGCCCGCGACCACGGTCTGGCGCAACATGCGTCGCCGCCACCACAACATCCGGCGGTTCCGTGATCTTGTCCGCCACGTGAGCAGCCTCGGTCTTGTCGGCATCCGCCATCATTCTCATGAGGCGAAACACCATCGCATTCTGCGCCTCAAATCCAAGCCGCGCCGCGTGAAAGGGAATAGCAAACCAGGCGTTCATGAGTCTCTCCAGTCACGCATCACGCAGGGACGCGTCCAGGGCCAATCCCTTCGGGACGGTCTGGTTCCGCTCCACTTTCCGTTATCGGCGATTTCCACTATCGGCGAGATGCCGTCGCGCGCGCGGCGCAAGACGACGGTGCGGTTCCGCACCGACGAGGGCAGCCGCGGTGCTCGCGCGGACGATAGCGTGAGGAACCAAGGCTCACCGGGCCAGTTGACGAGCAGACAACGACGCGAACAGAGGTACGAACATGAGAACCCTGATACTTGCGATGACAACGGTTGCCGGCCTGGTGTCTTCGCCGGCGGTCGCCGGCACGGTCCAGGCTGACACCACGCGGTTGGCTCAGATCGATGTTCAGATCGGTCCTCCCGCGGTTCGCGTGGAGGAAGAGCGCCGCCCCGGCGTGGTGATCGAGGAGCGCCGGCGGCCCGGCGTGGTGATCGAGGGGACGGACGGTCGCACCCGCGATTGCGTCACGCGATCGCAGAGCGAGACCCGCAACGGCGTGACCGTCACTGAACAGGAGCGGGAGTGCGCGCGGTAAATTCGCGGATCGAGTGGATTCACTCGCCCGGTGGTCGGCGCACCTCTTCAGGAGGCGGCGATGGTCCGCGTTGACCCTTGGGAAAAAGCCGCGGACTGCGCGCGCGCGGCGCAAGCGGCGAGCGACCCGAAGCGCCAGGCGATCCTGACCCGCATTCAGCGCCTTTGGATGGCGCTCGCCAACGAGAGCGGCCTGATGACCGAACGGGAAGCGGCGAGCGAGGCCGAACGGATCGGCCGCCTGCACCGCGCCGACGTCAAGGACTAAGCCGCTTTCCGGCGGCGCGGCACGCGGCGGGGAGAGGCGGAACTATGTGATGGGCATTGGGTTGGTGCCCCGCATGTTTATCTTTCTCTCCAACGGAATTGGCGTAGCGGGCTCCATTATCGTCTCGATTGCGCTGACGCTGCTGCTTCTGTACGCCTGTTCCGGCCCCTAGCCGTCGCGGCGCGTAGCCCTCCGGCACCAGCGAGCCTCGGTAATCCCGGCATCCTTCAATGCGCGCGCCTGGGTACCTCCACCGATTGAAAAACACTGGCCAGCGATCTGCAATGACGCGCCGGCTGGCCCGTCGTTGCCGCCGCAGCCGGCGGCCGAAGGGGCTTTCGCCGACATTCGGCCGGCATTAAAAGGCAGGCATTAAAAGGCGGCAATGACAGGAGGCGGATCGTCGGCATGAAAGCGCAGAGGAAGCGCCCGTTCAACGTCAAGACGTTTCTCGCCACGGTGGACGGCGGACGGACGATCACAACATATCGGAAAAACCAGAGAATCTTCGCCCAAGGGGATGCCGCGGATGCGGTGTTCTATCTGCAGGACGGCAGAGTCAAGGTCACCGTCGTGTCGGAGCAAGGCAAGGAAGCCGTCGTCGCCCTGCACGGCAAGGGGGATTTCTTCGGCGAGGGCTGCCTGAGTGGCCAGCCCCGGCGGCTGGCGACGGTCGAGGCGATGACCGACAGCGTGATCATGCGGCTCGACAAGGCTGCGATCGTTCGCGTGCTCCAGCAGGAGCCGAAGTTTTCCGAGGCGTTCATGGCGTATCTGCTGGCCCGCAATACCCGCGTCGAAGAGGACCTGGTGGACCAGCTCTTCAACTCGAGCGAGAAGCGCCTGGCACGGCTGCTGCTTCTCATGGCCAATTTCGGCAAGGACCGGGATCCGGAGCCCGTGATGCCGAAAATCAGCCAGGAGACGCTGGCCGAGATGGTCGGCACCACGCGCTCGCGGGTCAACGTCTTCATGAACAAATTTCGCCAGCTCGGCTTCGTCGAGTACAACGGCGAGATGAAGGTGCACGGCTCCCTGTTGAACATCGTCCTGCACGACTAGCGTCCCTCGTTTCCCGCCGCCTGTGCAATTTTGAACAGCGAACTCGCCGCCCCGCTGATAGCATCCCGCTGTCGATGAGGGGCAGCACCGGCGTGCCGCTACGGCTGACCGCCGAATGCGGAGTTCGGTACCGATATGTCGCAGGCAAGGGGCCAGCTGAACGGCGACATGCGCTTTGACTGGCGCGCGGAAGGGCTGGCGTGCGAAATCGCCATACCGGTGAAATCGCTAGGTAGTGGGTCCGGCGTGGGCGTCGGGGGCCGCGAGACCGATTGGCCGCCGTCCCAACACAAGGAAGCGTGAATGGCCTCATTATATTTCATCTGCCCGACGACACAGCAAAAAGTGTCCACCAGCATCGAGATGGACGTACAAGGCCTGCGCGCCGCCTGGAAGTCGACATTGCAGGTCGATTGCCCGTGCTGCGGCGGGACCCACGAGATGTCCGTCCGCGACACCTATGTCGACGCCGCCTTGCGCGACGCCACCGATCGGTTGCGCGGCGCGATCTGATACCCGGGCGATGCCGCTTGGCTTTACGGTCTGACACGCTGTAACGCCGAGGGTCGGCGTTTTCCGCCGGGAGTTGGCGCCGTGGGCTCTGTTCAGGGCGCCGCGCGCACGCCTTTCTGATAGGCATCAGTCATCCCGTCGCATCTTCTCACGGCGTTGCTCGATTTCCTCGGGCTCCTTTTCGTCGATGCGGGTGAGCTCATTGCGCGCCTTGCCCTGCGCATGCAGCATCTCGTCCAGCTTGGCGTGGATCGCCTGGGTGTCGCGGTGCTCCGCGCGCTGGATGACCAGGGTCATGAACCAGGTCGCCATGGTGGCGCCGGCGTGCCAGTCGAACGTCGCCGGCGTGAAGACGTACCAGAGCGCGCCATAGCCGAACAGGATCAGGAACGCGAACGGGCTCGCGGCATAGACGCCGAGCCGGGTGATGAGTTGCCGCATGATCCTCCTCCTCGGTGGTCCGCAACGGCAGACGCGCCGCGGGCAGGATCGCAGTTGAAACGAAAATCGCAGTTCGCGGAATGGGGCAGGGACCACGCGCGTGCCGGCCGATCGTCCCGGGGCGTCAGGAACATCATCTCAGGCCCGGCCGTTCGGGAATACACAAGCGTTGAACTGCTGATCCGCCCAGACCTCGGAACCGGCACGCCGACGCGATCGAAGTGGCCTGCGCGCCGGCAATCCAGTTTGACGCCGTCCCGGATCCGGGCTGCAGGGAAAGGCCTTGTTGCGGACTCGGACCGGAACAATGCGTGCTCTGAATGTTTGATGGTGCAGATGCGCTCCAGATACGGGGCGACCTTCAACACGAGGAGCAGCCAGTGAAGACGATCACCACTCTCTTGTCGGCGGCAGTCCTGATGGCCGGCGTGGCAGTCGCCGCCGCGCAGAATGCAAACGAGCCGCGCGGCCCGGCGGCCAATCCGGCGACCGGCGGCGCCAACAGCGGCTCGATGAGCAATCCATCCAGGAGCAATCCGCCGGGCGCGCCGACCACCAGCGGAGCGGCCAATCCGGGCAGCAGCCAAAGCGATGGATGAGCAGGCCAACGGCACCGGCCAGGCCGTCGAGCGCAATCCCGACGGTTCTCCCGGCGGCTCGAAGTCCAATCCGTCGCCGCGTTAGTGAACCGAGAAGTCGGAATTGGTAAGCCGACAGGATGTGCTCTCGGCTGTGCGACGGCTTGGTGCGCTACCGCACAAAAGGCGGAACGAGTTAGATCGCCAGCGCGGCCGGCAAGGCGCCGCTGACAGGTCACGACTGAATTGATTCCAGCCCCGGCCGCAAAGCCGGGGCTTTTTGGTTTCTGCAGGGCGGATCCAAACTCGCCGAGGCACAAAGCAATTGGAGCGACAACAGATAGCGGGACGGAGTCGGAACTATTGATTGCGGGCAAGGTTGGTCTGCGTAGTGGAGGTTCATCGAATGGATAATCAACAACGTTCAACCAGCTCGGCACCTGCGTCGGCACGTGCGAGCCAGGCACATGCAGCGGAGCCCGCCTCGCAGGGCATGCGTGCAAAGGCGGAAGACGCGGTGGCGAAGCTGACCGACGTCGCGCAACAAGCCGGCAACCAGGCGAAGCAGACCGCATCGTCGATGGCGGCGGACGCCACCCAGGGCGCCAAGGGCTTTCTCAATTCTCAGGTCGCCGTCGGCGCCGACCTCGCCGGCCACGTCGCCGAGTCCGTCCGCAGCGCCGCCGACAAGCTCGCATCCGATGCGCCGCAAATTGCCGGCCTCGTGCGTGGGGCGGCGGACGGCGTGGAACGGTTCTCGCGCGACCTGCGCGATCAATCGGTCGAGGATCTCTGGCGCTCCGCATCGGACTTCACCCGCAAGCAGCCCGCCCTCGTGTTCGGCCTCGCGTCGCTCGCCGGCTTCCTGCTGTTCCGGGTGCTCAAGGCCGATTCCGCCGAGGCGGGCGGCCACGGGCAGTCCTATCCGCGCGGGCCAAGGGTCGGCGAACATTCGAGGCAGGCTTATGGCCCTTGATCGGTTGCAGAACTCCGGCCTCACGCACGCCTTCACCGACCTGCTGGCCGATCTGGGCGACCTCCTGCAGAAGGAGATTCAGCTCGCCAAGGCGGAGGTGACGGAGAAGATCGGCTCCCGCCTGCAGGCCAGCATCTGGATGGTCGCAGCGGGGCTGCTCGCATTCATCGTCGTTCTGCTGGTCGTGGAAGCGGCCGTGTTCGCGGTTGCGAGCTTCGGCCTGGCGCTGCACTGGGCGTGCCTGGTGGTGGCGGGAGTGCTCGCGGCCGCCGCGCTCGCAACATTCTTTTACGGGCG
Organism: uncultured Alphaproteobacteria bacterium; assembly: GCA_963739385.1. GTDB lineage: Bacteria > Pseudomonadota > Alphaproteobacteria > Rhizobiales > Xanthobacteraceae > VAZQ01. Next base: position 33,384 of record CAVUAI010000027.1, on the reverse strand, counting down.
CTCGTTGGCCGAGGGTGACCTCATGCCGACGCGAAGCGCGAGACAGATCAGCCAGGACATCAGGACAGCCAAGGAGCAATTGACATGAGTCGGTATTCCGAGACGGAGACTTCGCAAGCGGGCGATTGGCTCATGGCGAAAGCCCGCCGCTATCCCGAGGCGTTGCTGCTGCTGGCGGCCGGCGCCTGCCTGCTGATGCGCAGCGGCGGGAATGGGTCCGCGCGTCCGGCGATCCACGGTCGCAGCGACTGGAGCGAAGGAGCTTATTCCGGCGAAGGGGGCCGTCGTTCCTCGACGACCGCCTCCAACATGCGCGAAGGCGTCTCGAACGTGCGCGAAGGCGTCTCGCGCGCGGCCGACACCGCCGCGGACTACGCCTCGGACGTCAAGGACCGCATTTCGGAGACCGCCGCCGGCTATGCGGATTCCGTTTCCGACTTTGCCGGCGACGCCGGCAGGGCCGTGTCCGAGCGCGCGGAGCGCTGGCAGCGGCAAGCTCGCTCGCAGGTGCAGGGAGGCGTCGATCGCGTGCTGCGCGAGCAGCCGCTCGCGGTCGCTGTGGCGGGCCTCGCCGCGGGCGTCGCGGTCGCGGCGCTGCTTCCGGCCACCAGGATGGAAAACCAGGCCTTCGGCGGCGCGCGCGACGCATTGGCCGATGCGGCCGGCAAGGCCGGCGAACGGATGATGGAGGCGGCGGGCAAGGCAGGAGAGCGGCTCAAGGAAGCCGCCGACGAGCGGGGCCTGAGCGCCGATGGCCTCAAGAAGATGGCAGGCGAGGTGGCGGATGCCTTCACCGGTGAAGTGAAAGGCAAGGCGGACACCAGTGGCAGCGCGGGCACCGCGCCGGACCGGTCGGGCCAGAACTTCGGCCGTGAGCAAGGCGCGCGCGATCACAAGCCGGCCGCGCAGACGGCGCGGGCAGGTTACGCGCCCGGGACAGGCAACCGATGACCGATACCAATCTCGACAAGCTGGAGCGCGACGTCGCGCACGCCCGTGGCCGCTTCGCCGACGATCTGGCGCGGCTGCGGTCGCCGGACAATCTCGCCCGCTTCAAGGACGACCTGTGGGCGGAAGCACGCGAGACCAGGGACGACCTTGTCGATAAGGCGAAGGAGGCGGCGCAAGACGGGGCTCAGCGCATGCTTGCGCAGCTCAAGGAGCGGGCCGCCGCAAACCCGCTGGCGACAGCGGCTATCGGCGCGGGTCTGGCATGGCGGTTGATACACCGGCCGCCGATTGCCACGCTGCTGATCGGCGCGGGCCTGTTCGGCCTGTTGCGGACGCCGGTACCCCAACGCAGCGCAGCCCTACATGGGCCTGCGCGATGAGGATCCCGCCTGGCGCAGCGCCGGCAACGGCGACCTGGCACAGCGCGCAACCGACATGGCCAGCGCCGTCACCGACAAGGTGAAGGACTGGAGCGCAGGCGCGCAGGACACGGCACGCACGGCCGCCACCCAGATTGCGGACAAGGCCGCATCGGTGGCGGAGAGCGCCTCGCAGACGCTGCATGACGTCGGCGCAACCGCGCGCGAGACGTTTGTCCAGGCCAGAGAGGGAGCTGAGTCGTTGGCGGAGCGCGCTTCGGTGAGCGTGCAGCAGGCCATGCCCGATCGCGAGGATCGCGACAAACTTCTTCTCGGGGCGGCCGCGCTCGCCGTCGCCGCCGCCGTGGGCATCGCCTATCAGCGGCGCACGCACGGATCCTGAGCGAGAACAACAGGCGGCACTGCGATGATCTGGGACTGGTGGAGCCTGCTCCGCGATACGGTCAACCGCTGGTTGGAACACAAGGATGCCCGCCTCGGGGCGGCGCTGGCGTATTACTCCATCTTCTCGCTCGGACCGGTGATCGTCATCGCGATCGCGATCGCGGGGCTCGTGTTCGGGGCCGAGGCCGTGCAGACGCAGGTTATTGGTACGTTGCAAAGCCTGATCGGCGAATCCGGCACGCAGGCCGTCGAGGCCATGCTCAAAGGCGCTGGCCAGCCGCGCGAAGGGTGGATTGCGACCGCCATCGGGGCGGGCACCCTGATATTCGCGGCGCTCGGCGTGGTCGTCCAGCTCAAGGACGCCATGAACTCGGTATGGGAGGTCGAACCTCCCAAGGAGTTGGGAATCTGGCAATTCGCGCGCACATATGTCTTGTCGCTTGCCGGGGTGCTCGCGGTCGGTTTTCTGCTGCTGGTCTCCATGCTGGTGACGGCGGCCTTGTCGGCCGTTGGAAAATTCATCGCGCCTTACCTGCCGGAAGCCATGTTTCAAGCCGTCGGCTTCGTGGGCTCCTTCTTCGTCATCACCTTGCTGTTCGCGATGATGTTCAAGTGGCTGCCGGACGCCGACATCGCCTGGCGCGACGTCTGGCTCGGGGCGATCCTGACCGCCGCGTTGTTCGAGTTGGGCAACTTCCTGATCGGGCTCTACATCGGCAAGCAGGGGCTCGAATCGACCTACGGCGCCGCCGCCTCGATCGTGGTGGTTCTGATCTGGGTCTACTATTCCGCGCAGCTCATCCTGATGGGCGCCGAGTTCACCGCCGTCTACGCGCAGCGCCATGGGTCGCGCCGGGACGCTGCGTCCGCAGAAGCTCGGACCGCGGCGGCGTTTTAGCGCGACCGGCTCGAAAGCGGCTCGCACATTCTCCGTCATTCCGGCCGAGCGAGCGCAGCGAGCGAGAGCCGGAATCCAGTAATCGCCGCGCCCTGTTGTGGATCATCGCCTCGCCGCGACGCCGGTGCGTACTGGATGCCCGCTTTCGCGGGCATGACAATCTCGCCTTACTCTCCGTCATTCCGGCCGGGCGAGCGCAGCGAGCGAGAGCCGCAATCCAGTACACGCCGCGCCCTGTTGTGGATCATCGCCTTGCCCCGACGCCGGTGCGTACTGGATGCCCGCTTTCGCGGGCATGACAATCTCGGCTTACTCTACGTCATTCCGCCGAGCGAGCGCAGCGAGCGAGAGGCGGAATCCAGTAATCGCCGCGCCCTGTTGTGGATCATCGCCTTGCCGCGACGCCGGTGCGTACTGGATGCTCGCTTTCGCGGACATGACAATCTCGGGTTACTCTCCGTCATTCCGGCCGAGCGAGCGCAGCGAGCGAGAGCCGGAATCCAGTAAACGCCGGGCGCGGTTGTGGCGGTTGTCGATCGGCGCCCGAGCGCGACGCCGGTGCGTACTGGATGCCCGCTTTCGCGGGCATGACAATCGCGGGTTATTCCGTCATTCCGGCCGGGCGAGCGCAGCGAAGCGGGGCCTGGGTTCATCCGCCGTCGACAGGAAAGCCTTGTGGGCCGGAGTCAAACCCGCTTGCAACGTCACCGAGGACTGTTTTCTGCGTGATCGGCCAGGCTTCGCCACTTCACGGCGATCTCGATGAGATGTTGCTTGGTAATGCTGTCGGGCGCTTGTTCGGCGCGCTCCTCGCATTCCCGCGCCTTCGCGCGATACTCTTCCGCTTTGCTGATCACAACGCGACTCCTTCCACGGGCAGAGGACGAACGTCTCGCGCCGGAAAGCGTTCCGTTCCGTGCCGCACGTCCGCGCATGGCGCATTGCTGCTGTTGCGGGCGCGGCGGAGGATCAGAAACGCGAACGGCCTCGCCGTATGGACGCCGAGCCGGTGACGAATTTGCCCAATGGGGCGGCGGATCGCAGCGGCAGGGGTCTCCGCCGCCGGTCCACCAATGCCGGCTTTGCCCGGAAAGATTCTGACCGAATGTCGGATAGCGGACAGACAACGGCCCACAATGTAAATACGACTTACATCCCCCGTGCTCTCCGCCACAGGTGCGAACATCATGCCATTGACCCCCTTCCTGAAGGATACCGCCTTCAGTCCGGAAGAAATTGCGGTCCTGGTTCGCGCCTACACCGAGGCGCTGAGCATGTTGCGGTTGAACGATCGGACCGATCTCGCAACCGATCTGGTTGCCAGGACGATCATCGAACTTGCAAAACAGGGGGAACGCGACCCCGTGCGGCTGCGCGACCGAACCATCGAAGCTCTGTCCGGCAACTCCTCCAACGTCGCGTAAGGCGGCCACTGGCGCCCGTCCTGCTTCAGCGGCCGCCCTCACTGCCGGGATAGCTTTCCGCTTTGAGCAGGCGCGCGAGGTGAGCCGCATTCGACGCCAGCATCGGTGTCCACTTGGCGAGCGCCTTCGGGGGTTTCGCAAGATCCTTGTATTCCTTCTCACCCATCGCCTCTCCCACCCAACAGGTCACGCCGCCGGCCGGAATGGTGACGCCGACCTCGCTAGCGCCTCCGGTTCCCTCGGCGGCTCGTGAGGCTGCCCGATGGCTCGCGGCGGGCGGTCGATCCCGGTTCGAAAGGAGGGCGGGTCGAACTTCGCCGCGATGTCCGGGCCCCCCTTCTCAGGAACCCCCACGCACGCAACGAGTTGTTTCCCTCGGATTGCTCGTACGCTTGGCGCCAGACGCGCAATTCAAGCGCGGGCCAGGCGAAGCAAAACCCCGCGCTCGTCCTCGCGCGGGTTTGCTCGAGGTCGCCTGGGCGTCGGTCATGATTCGCGTTTGATGGTCGGGATTCGATGATGGCGCGGTGGCATTTCGGCGCGACAAGGCTCGACTGGCGGATCGCCGAAGCCATTGCACGCAATACGACGCCGGCCGTGGAACGACCGGCTCGACTCCTGACCTGGGCCGCGGATGAACACGTTCTGTATGTGATATCGGCGGGACTTTGGCTGGCGTCGCGCGCGGGCAAGAAGCGTGAGCGCAAGCAGGCCGATCACCTGGTGCTGAGCGTGGTCGCGACCGCCATCTTGCCGCATCTTTTGAAGCGGGTGTTCGCTCAGGAGCGGCCGGACCGGCGCGTCATCCATGGGCGCCGGCATGGCATTCCGCGCTCGGGCAACGCCTACGACGCCTTTCCCTCCGGTCACGCCATGCATGTCGGCGCCGTCGCTTCCGCCGCCTCCTGGGCATATCCAAAGTCAGCGCCGCTGGCCTGGGGGCTTGGCGGCCTGGTTGCCGCCACCCGCATCGTCTTGCTGGCGCACTGGACGACGGATGTTCTCGCCGGCCTTGCGATGGGAGTTCTCGTGGAAAGGTGTCTGCGGCCTCTGTCACGGGGTGGGGCCGCGCGGACGGATACGTCGGCGTAGCGCTCGTTCGAAAGCCTCAGCTCCATCGCGAAAGCACGCGGGCATGACAATCGCGGCTTATTCTCCGTCATTCCGGCCGAGCGAGCGCAGCGAAGCGAGTGCCGGAATCCAGTAAACGCCGGGCGCGGTTGTCGATCGGCGCCCGCCGCGAAGCCGGTGCGTACTGGATGCCCGCTTTCGCGGGCATGATATCCGCGGGGGCCTGCGAACGGGTAGGTCCCGGCACGTCATTCCGGCCGAGCGAGCGCAGCGAGGCGAGAGCCGGAATCCAGTAGTCGCCGTGCCGACTTGTGGGATCGGCGCCCGCCGGGACGCCGCGCCCCCCGCGCGCGCTTGCGGTGCGCAGGCGGACATATAGCGGCGTCACCGATGGCGGGCTGCTGCGTGACGCCGCATTCAAGGAGTTGCGCGATGATCTCGCGGCGCCGACGAGGCAAGTACGTCGATCGCGCCGGTATGGCTTGCGCGCAAACACTCCTGACCGGCCGCAAGCGTCAGCAATTCTTCTTCCATGCGCAGGTGCCGTTCGCGGGATTCAGGTGAGCGGCACATACCCGCCAGGCGATGATGTTCCGCAGCCATCGCCCGGTATTCGGTTGCATCGAGCATAATATCCTCCCATGCGAATTCCATTCGTCCGGCCGCTGCCGCACGAACGGTGTGGGACGCTAGAATGGGTCCCATCACTAGAGTTTCCGAATGGAAAGCCCGAATGCTTTGCGATGGCATCTCGGTCGAGCTCAGTCTGCACCCTCGCCGACACAAAGTCGAGAGTTTCCGAGTGGGATGGCCTCCTCGCCACTATCTAGTGTGCATGCCTCCCGCACCGAAACAGATCAGTGCAACGCCGAGCCGGTAAACGCCGGGCGCGGTTGTCGATCGGCGCCCCGCCGCGACGCCGGCGCGTACTGGATGTCCGCTTGCGCGGGCATGACAATCGCGGCTCATTCTCCGTCATTCCGGCCGAGCGAGCGCAGCGAAGCGAGAGCCGGAATCCAGTAAATGCCGGGCTTGTCGGGTCGGCGCCCATCGCGAAGCCGGTGCGCACCGGATGCCTGCTTGCGCGGGCGTGACCGCAGGTTTCTCGAGAAAAAGCCTCAAGGGGCGGCTTCCGATGGCCATCAGGACAGGCGGGTGAATTGAAGCTCTTGGAACGTAAATGCGCCGCAAGGCATTGTTCCAGGCAGGCCAGCTTTTCTTTCAAAAGAGTAAAATCGCCATGCTGCTCTACAAATTCGAAGCGGCCATCCCGTGGCGGGTTGCGCTGTCACTCGACGAAACGGGAAAAACACTACCCACAGAGGGTGCACCGTGGCGGCCGAGTGGTTCACTGGAGGCCGAAGCGGGACAGACGTTCATGGGAGTGCCCCTGGCTGAAATCCTTGGCACAATCGAAAGCAGTGGCCATTTCATCTTCGTCACCACTCCACAATGAAGCGAACGCCCGCGAGGGCGGCTGCACATTCACGGAACACTCTCGATAGCGCGGCATTAGTCCTCCGTCGGAGGCGCCTGTCACAGTTTGGAGTTGGTCATGAAGACGACAATTGCCGGTTTGCTGGTTCTCCCGTTTCTCGCGCTTGATCCGTCACCTGCTGCCGCCCAGGCCAACCGCCCCTGGTGCGCGCAGTACTATGGCTCGTTGGGCGGCGGCACCAATTGCGGCTTCACGTCCTACGATCAGTGCATGATGACGGCAGGCCCGGGCACGGGCGCCTGGTGCGTGCAGAACCCGGCGTATCAACCCTACGACGGGCGGCGCGCGAGACCTCGACGGTAAGGCAGCGGCCTTCCGAGCACTCGGTCCGCACGGCGAGCGCAGTCTCAGCAGTCCCCCCGTCACGCACTCGCACGACCGCGATGACCTCGCAACTCGTCGTCGGCGAAGGCAAAGGTGAAAGCGAGACGAAAGCGACCTCGCGGCTCTGCACGCTCGGATAGAAAGGAGGTTGAGCTCGATTGTCAGGAGCATGTGCACACATTGGGCGATGCTGCGGGCCTGCTCGAAACGCCGGAAGTGTTTTCGAGATAAAAAGCCCGTCCGCCCTGGTTACCTCATTCCACGACATTTGGTTCGCGGCAAGCCGACCTGGAAGCGAAGGTTGGAAGCATCACTGCGCACTGATTTCTAATGCTTAGAGAGAAGCGATCGAGTCGACGATCTCCTTTGTGGTCACAATGGCACTGGCGTAGTTCGGAAGATTGATATCGAGCGCGGCGTGCATCTCCTCATCCGAGTAATCCGCCGTCGCGTCTTTTACCACCGTGACCTCGTAGCCGAACTCGGCAGCAAAGCGAACGGTGGCTTCGATGCAGGTATGGGCTATCAGTCCGATGACGATGAGCTGATGGATGCCGTGCTTCTTGACCTGCAAATCTAAATCTGTGTTGGCGAAGCCACTGGAACACCAATGCTCCATGGCGACAATCTCGCCTGGCTTAGGCTCGAACTCGCGACGGACCTCGCCGCCCCATGTTCCGTACTCGAAGCTCTTTCGCGCCCACCCCGCCTTCTGAATGGGCGCAATGTACTTCCAAGTCTCGTAGTTACCCGGACGGTATCGATGATGCAGTGCATAGACATGACGATGATGATCGGAGCCTATTTCGATTTGCGCTCCTGTTCATTCCGCGAATGCAGCAACGTCTTCTTGAATTTACCGATTGCGTCATGCGTATGCGCGTAGCTCAGCACGCGGTAGATATTTCGCGTCACCGCAACATTGCCGCCGCCAACGTTGCAAACGATGACAGGGCCGTTATCAGCTGCCAGCTTGCGCGTGTTTGCGCTCAACCATTCATGGTTTTCAATCGTCGTCTCAATGCGACAGTTTTTTGGCAGTTTGACGCCTATCGATGCAAGGAACCCTCGAGGGTCTTTCAAATAATCCAGAAATTCTTTCGGTGTACATTCCCAGAAATGCAGCCCGAAAGGTTCGGCCTCGATGATGCTCGAACGCGCCGACAAATCGACAATCTTGGCTGGCATCGCACCCTCCACGGGAAGCAACAACCTCAATCGCCCTCATCTTACGATTGCAAGCCATCTCTGGCAAACTGTACGCCCCTCTCCACCGGCCATGAGGGAGGTGTTTCGCTCATAGTTCGATGATCGGCAAGAGCACACCAACAGATCGCGTCACTCTCCGCCCCTTTGGTCGCGAGGACTTCTCGCGTTTGATCTCTTGGCTGCCGACCGAGGCCGACCTCATTGAGTGGTGTGCGGCCTTTTTTCAATACCCACTGACCGATGCTCAGCTCGAACGATATCTTGAGAGCACCAGGCAGCCCAATTCCCGCGTCGTCTTCACCGCTCGCTCTCCCGGCGTTGAAGCCGTCGGTCACATCGAAATAAGTCAGATTTGGCCTCATTTATCGACTCGGCTGTCTCGTGTTCTTGTTGCACCGGACCAGCGTCGTCGAGGGTTCGCATCAAGCATGGTTGCCCAAGCGCTCTCGGTCTCATTTGACCAATACTTCGTCGATCGGGTCGATGTCGGTGTCTCGGCCACCAATTCGGCGGCAACCGGCTGCTACGCCAAATTGGGATTTAAGCCGGTCGGCAAATGGCCCAACGCAATTGTGGCAGGGTCGAGCACTTTGGACGTTATTTGGATGACCGTGACGCGCGATACATGGATCTCAGCTCCGACCCTAAGCCTTGACCGTTGGGCAGAGCGTAATGTGCCTTCAGATCATTCGCGTCGATTTGGCTTCCGATAAGAGTCCGCTTGTCCTCCGATTTCGGACATATTCGTAAGACCGCCGCATCCGACGCGATGTGTCATAACTCGGACGTGGGGCGTTGTGTCAGTTTGATGGTCCGCGGCCGTGGCGGTGGCATTAGGACAACTCACGTATGAGCGGAAGATGTTCTGACTCATCCCACGCCCTCATCACTGTCGTGCGAACATTGCCAAACGAACCGAGCGTCATCACGAACTTCGCCATCGCCTCATCGTTTGGCGCCTCGTAGACGTGAACGAAGTCATATGGGCCGAAGGTCATCCAGACCTGTTTCCGTTCGACTCCGAATTTCTTTGCTGTCTCGCGTGATTTGTCTTGTCTATTTGGAATCTCCTTAACGTTCCTCACGCCCTGGTCAGTGAAATTCACCAGCATGAGATATGTTGGCATCTCAGATCTCCCCTATTCGTTGGACTACGAACCGGCACTCGGACAATCGGAAAAGGGCGGGAATGATCAACTTTGTCGCCGGCAACGGGCTAAAGACGCAGCGATCCTGCCTGTTGTTACAAGGCACGCCAACGCCAGCGCCCGATTACATGCTATCGTAACGGGGGATTGTTCGTGCTCACAGGTGCTTCGGGGCCGGGATGAACTCTGCGCAGACACGCAAGGTGATCGCCGCGGGGATGATCGGGAACGTGCTCGAGTGGTATGATTTTGCGATCTACGGCTATTTCGCCTCCGCGATCGGGCGCCAGTTCTTCCCGCATGAGGATCCGGTCGCCCAGCTGCTTTCGGCTTTCGGCGTGTTCGCACTCGGCTATCTGATGCGGCCGGTCGGTGGCGCGCTCGTCGGCCATATCGGCGACCGCTTCGGACGACGCGGCGCGCTTACGTTCTCGGTGACCGCCATGGCGGTCCCGACCTTCCTGATCGGGGTATTGCCCGGGTATTCGACGCTCGGTGTGCTGGCGCCGGCCGCGCTCACTCTCCTGCGCATGGTGCAGGGACTTTCGGTCGGCGGCGAATATACCAGCTCGATGGTGTTTCTGGTGGAGCACGCGCCGAAGGGCCGCCGCGGCTTTATGGGCGCCCTGACAGCTTGCGGAGCCGGCGTCGGTACGCTCCTCGGCTCGGCCATAGGCGCAGGTTTTGCCGCAAGCATGTCGGCCGCGGCGCTTGAAGAATGGGGTTGGCGGATTCCTTTCCTGCTCGGCCTCGTGGTCGGGATTGCCGGCTACTTTCTGCGACGACATGTCCTGGATACGATGCCCGTGGAGCCGCGAAAGCGTGCCCCGATCGTCGAGACGTTACAGGATCACTGGCGCATTGTTCTCGGACTCGCCGGCCTGTCCGTGTTCAACGCGGTGGGGTTCTACGTGGGCTTCGTCTATCTCGTGAGCTGGCTGCAAATGGCCGATGGCATTCCGCCAGCACGCGCGCTCGAGATCAATTCGCTCAGCATGACGATCATCTTGGCGGTGGTCATTGCGGGCGGCTTGTTGAGCGACCGGTTCGGACGCAAGCCGCTCCTCCTGTTTGCAGTCATTCTCGGCTTTGTTGGCGCAGTGCCGCTGTTCTGGCTGTTGAATCATCCCTCCGAGCTCCTTGCGCAGCTTGGGCAACTCGGCCTCGTATTGACGGTCGGTCTCTATGGCGGCGCACAGCCCGCCGCCTTGGTGGAAGCAGCGCCGCCGCAGGTGCGCTGTACGGCGGTGGCATTGGGCTACAATATCTGCTTTGGAGTGATCGGCGGCTCGACGCCGCTCGCAGCGGCCTGGCTGGTCGAACGCACCGGCAACGAGATTGCACCGGCGTTCCTGATCATGGCGGCAGCGGCCATCGCGTTCTTTGCAATATTGCGCTTTCGCGAGACCTACCGCTCGCCATTCGCTGGCGGCACTTCAAATGTTGCAGAACCCGGGACTGCCCGCAGCGCATCGACGCCGGCAGCGTGATCCCCGGCGCCTTGGGACGTCGTTTATCGCGCCGCGACTTTGGCAGCCCTTTCGGCGTCCCACCACCAGACCGCTGGAAATGCTGCGCCGCCATACTCGGGCAACGGATCGGGCTTGCCGAAGCGGTCCCAGCGTGCCGCCCATACCTTGTCATAGGTAAATTGCGGCACGACGTAGTGATTCCACAGCAGGACACGGTCGAGCGCCCTGGTGGCCGCCACCAGCTCGCCACGGCTCTTGGCAAAAATCACGCGCTCGGTCAGGGCATCGACCGCGGGATTCTTCATGCCGACGTAGTTGCGCGAGCCGGGCGTATCGGCCGCCTGGGAGCTCCACAAGTCGCGTTGCTCGTTGCCGGGCGACAGAGACTGCGGCCATGCGACCATGATCATGTCGAAGTCGAAGCTACGCAGCCGATTCTCATACTGGATTTCGTCGACACTCCGCACGCTGACGTCGATGCCGAGACGAACAAGGGACGGCTTGTAGAACAGGATGAAGCGTTCCGCTCCCAACGGATCGCTGGTCGTGCTGAGAATCTCGACGCTCAGCGCCTCCCCGGTGCGAACGTTGACCTGCTTGTGATCACGCACCTCGTAGCCGGCCTCCGCCATGAGGCGCATTCCCTCGCGCAGATTGGCGCGCACCTTCTCAGGCGTGCCGGCGACCGGATTGGCATACGCGGTGGTGAAGACCTCGGGCGGCACCTTGTCGCGCAGCGGTTCCAGAATTTTAAGCTCCTCCCCCTGCGGCAGCCCGGAACTGGCCAGCTCGGTGCCCTCGAAGTAGCTGTTGACCCGCTTGTACTGACCGAAGAAGAACTGCTTGTTCATCTCCTCGAAATCGAGGGCGAAATTGAACGCGCGCCGCACCCTCGCATCCTTGAACTTGTCGCGCCGCGTGTTGAAGGCGAAGGCCCGCATCATCCCGCGGTCGCGTTGGGGGAATTCCTCGAGGACGACCCGCTTCCCGTTGACCGCGGGAAAATCGTAAGCCGTGGCCCAGTTCTTGGCGTTGTTCTCGACGCGCCAGTCCACATGGTCGGCCTTGAAGGCTTCCAGTGCGACTGTCGGGTCACGAAAATACTCAAAGCGAATTTCGTCGAAGTTGTCGCGCCCGACATTGGTGTTCAGATCGTTGCCCCAATAATCCTTCACCCGCGCGTAAACCACCGTGCGGCCGGGGACGAACTCCTTGATGCGATAGGCGCCATTGCCCAGCGGCGGCTCGAGCGTGGTTGCGCCGATATCGCGCTTCTTGCCCGCCGCATCGCTTCCTTCCCACCAGTGCTTCGGGAGTACCCTGAGTTGCCCGAGGATCACCGGCATTTCCTGATTGCCGGGGGAATCGAGCGTGAAAGTGACCTCGCGCTCGCCGCTCTGCTCGACCTTCGCGACGTCGCGATAAAAGGCGCCGATGAAGGGGTTGTATTTCTTGTAGGCCTCGAAGGAATAAATCACGTCCTCGGCCGTCATCGGCTTGCCGTCGTGATGACGGGCGGCGGCGCGCAGGCGAAAGGAAATTGACGCAAAGTTCGGAGAGTGACTGACCGCTTCCGCGATCAGGCCGTAATGGGCCGTCGCTTCGTCGAGCGATGGCACCATCAGCGTGTCGCAGATCGTGCCGGCAGCCGCAGCCAACAGGCCCTTCACTCCGGCTATGACCTGGTTGAAGTTGTCGAACGTGCCGAGCGCCATCAGGCGCACCGCCCCGCCCTTCGGCGCCCGCGGATTGACGTAGTCGAAATGCCTGAAGCCGGCCGGATATTTGAGGTCGCCGAACAGCGGCAGACCGTGCCGCCACTGCTGCCCGGAGTTTTGCGCCCGCGCCGTTGTTGCGGGCAACAGCCCCTGGCCAAAAAAGGGGGAGACGGCGGCAATCGTGCCGGTGCGAAGGATGGAGCGACGGGTCAGGCGCAAGGGAAACCTCCGGGGAAGCCAGGCGCTGAGTTGAGCTCGAACCGCCAGCTGGCGTGCGCTGAGACATGCGCGATCAACCTACTATCTGCCAGATGAGCGCCGCCGCCAAGGAGAATATGGCGAGGCACTTTCGCCCAGCCGCGAGACCGGCATCTGGCAACTTGTCGTGCGCGGACAAGGATTTCCGCTGACCGAGGGGACGTTGGTGCGAGCGCGGTCGCGACGCCTGCGCCGGGGACCCGGCAATGCGCCTGACGCCGAGCCGTCGTCGGGCGCGCCCGGTCCTGGCGCCGGTCGGGAAGCGGCCGCGCAGCTCGGCTCGATGAGACCAACGAACGTCCAGTTAGGCCGTGTACTCGAGGTGAGCCGATGGCCTCCCAAATGGTCGGCGATGCTATCCGGACCAGCGGCGCAAGCTTTCAATTGCCTTGTGCTCCAACGCCGTGGCTCCTTGCTGCTTGGCGACCTTGATGGCGGCGCGGAACGACGCTTCAGCCTTGCGCGTCTGGTTGTGCGGCGGACGAGCCAACAGCTCGCCATGCAGCCGATGCAGCTCGGCGCTGTAGAATTGCTCGCCGGTGGCTTCGGCCAGGACGAGGCCGTCCTCGACTGCTTTCATCGCGTCGGCGTGGTGCCCGGCTTTGATGCACGCATCTGCCAGCAGCCCGAGCAGATAACACAGGAAATGACGCGATTGGATCGCCTGCATTGCGGCGATGGCTTCCGTCGCCAGCGCGATACCGCGGTTTGGGTCGCCGTTTTCAGCGATGCACCATCCGGCCACGCCCATGCTCCATGCCTTCGGCTGCGCAAGATCATATTCCGTCGCCATCCGAACGCTCTGTGCCGAATTTGCGGTGGCGAGCGGCACGTCGCCCAACATCTGGGCAGCCGCCGACGTGAAATACAGGGTCAGCGCCAGCGAAAACGGATCATCGAGGCCCCTGGCCGCGGCGAGGGCTTGCTCGATCATCGCACGTGCACCTTCGCCATCGCCAGCAAGGGCCAGCGACATGGCGCTGAAATAGCGGGCGCAGCAGGCGGCATCGTGATTGCCGTAGCTCGAGGCCATAGACTGATGAATCTTGGGGTTGAACAGCGCAAGGGCGGACTGGGCATGCACGCGCGCCCTGGCCGGCTCGCCGCAAACGAATGAGGTTGACCACATGGCGTGATGGGCTTGAATCTTCAGGCCCGCATCGCCGAATTTCTCCGCCAAGGCGAGCAACCTCACGCACAGCCGCCGGGCAGCGTCGATCTCCCCGCGGCCGGCGCGGAACAGCCACTGGCCCCAGAGCGCCGGAAAGAGATCGGTGCGCTCCCCCAGGCGGTCGCAGAGCGTCTCGGCTCTGGCATAGGCCTCCAGCGCCTCCGCTGCGCCGAAGCCGCGCATTGCCATGCATGCGGTCCCAATTCCAACGCGCAGCTCGACCTCGACCTTGGTGCGCTCCCCTTCATCCGCGATGTGTCCGATCGCGTCGAGAGCGCGTCGCAGGTGGGCAATCGCCTCCTGGTTGGCGCTGCGGCGCAAGGCCTTGGCGGCGGCGCGCTGGTGATAGGGGATGGCGCGCACAAGCTCGTTACCGCGCTCGAAATGCTCCGCCAGCTCGGTCGCGATCGCGTCCAGGCGGCCGGTCCACGCGGCTTCCAGTCGGCGGCCGACCCGCGCATGACTGAGCGCACGGCGCGTCAGCGGCAGGCGGTCGTAGAGAAGCTCGCGGTAAAGGTCGTGACGGAACGCGTAAAGCTCGGCAGGCGTGCCGTCGGGCCAAGTGGCCGAGCCGGACTTGACGATAAAGACGCCCTGTCGCGCCAGCCGCGCGCAGGCGGCTTCGACCGCGTCCGCGTGGGTCTCCAGCGCGGCGGCAACCGCGACAGTCGCGAACTCGCGGCGGATGACGCTGGCGGCGGTGAGCAGTTCACGGTCGTTGTCGTCGAGGTCATCGATCTGCCTGTCGATGAAGCGGCGCACGTCGCGCGGGATCGACATGATCGCGCCGGGCGTCGCCGCCGCCGAGGGCTGCAGCGCCAATTGATTGACGATGCTGACCATGAACAGGGGGTTGCCTCCCGTCCGCTCGAGCAGCAGGCGGGCGATTTCATGCGGTTGCGACAGACGATCTCCATCACCAAGCCTGACCGCCAGATAGGCCTCGATGGCATCCAGATTCAGTGGGCTCAGAGCGATCTCGTGGCATCGCCCGTGCAGCCCCAGTTCCGCCGTGCTGGCACCGAGACCGGCCGAGATCGCCGCCGCATCCGCCGGCCGGAAGGTCGCCAGCACCATGAGGTGGGCGGGGTCGGGCCGGCGCGCGACATGCGCAAGCCAGTCGAGCGTGGAGGCATCGCTCCAATGAATATCCTCGAGCATCAGCACCAGCGGTACGTCCGCCGCGATCGTCTCGACCGCCAAGGTCAGTTCGCGCAGCATCCGCTCGCGGGTCGCGCGGCCGCGCGCCTCCAGCGCGCTTCGTTCCGATCTGGTCCACAGCGAGGGCATCTGAGCGAGCCAGCTTGGCGCCTGGGTCGCGAGAATGGTCCTGATACCAGCGCCTTCAGCCGAGGCGCCGAGGCGAGTGAAGGCTTCGATCAAAGGCAGATAGGGCTCACCAACGCCATGATGATCCAGGCATTGGCCCTGGGCGATTTTCACGGCACTGCGATCGAGCCGGTCGGTGAAGGCGTCGACGAGCGCGCTCTTACCGATGCCGGGTTCGCCTGTCACGAACACGATCTGACGCTGGCCCGACAGCGCCAGGCCGAAGCGCTTTTCGAGCTCCGCCATTTCGGCCAGCCGCCCCACCAGCCTCGACGGCAAGGATGAATGCGCGAGCGGCACGGCGGCAAGCCTGGCGGCGTCGCTCACCGGCGTCACCGGCGTCACCGGCAACATCAGGCGATAGCCGCGCCGGTGCCGCGTTTCGATGTAGCGCGGGTGGCGAGCGTCGTCGCCGAGCGCTTGCCGCAGTTCCTGGATGCAGGAGGTGAGCGCGTCGTCGCCGACCGCAAAGCCGCTCCAGACCTGGTCGAACAGCTCCTGCTTGGTGACGAGTGTCTGAGCGCGTCCGGCCAGCATGGCGAGCACGGCGGCGGCGCGCGGCGTGAGCTTGGCTTCCATCCGGTTGCGCCAAAGCTCGCCGGTGCGCGCATCGAACCGGAACCCGCCGAACGCGAATTGCCCATCCGCCGTCATCGCGGGCTGCCCCAGCATTTCCCGGAGAAATCCCGGAACTCGGACGGGACTTGCCGGACCCAGCACAAGAAAATTGTCGCACACGGCCAACCAGGCCGCAATCGAACGGAGAAGCCCATGAAAGCCAACCTTTCAAGCGTGCTGGCCGCGATCGCTTCAGTCGGCCTGGCACAGCCGGCATGCGCCGATGTCATCACCGATTGGAACGAGAAGGCCGTGGCCTATGTGCTCGGCCACAAGCTGGGGCCGCCGCCGGCGGAGCGGATCATGGCGATGACCCATGTCGCGATGTTCGACGCCGTCAACTCGATCGAACGCCTCCACCAGCCTTACCTGGTGCAGCTCCCGGCCGCGGCGACGGTCTCCAAGGAAGCCGCGGCTGCGACGGCCGCCGGCACGGTGCTTGCCGGCGTTGATCCGCAAACTCAGGCCGAAATGAAGGCCGCGCTCGCCGTCTATCTCGGCGCAATTCCCGACAGCACCGCCAAGGCGGAAGGGATCAAGCTCGGCGAAGCGATCGCCGCGAAGATCCTGGAGGCGCGCGCGCATGACGGATCGGGCGCGCCTGACACTTATCGGCCGCGGACGACGGCCGGTGTCTATGTGCCGACCGTTCCCACGCTTGCGCCGCAATGGCCCGGCGTGAAGCCGTTCGCCATGACCAACGGCTCCCAGTTCCGCCCGGTGGCGCCGATCCCGCTCGAGAGCGCGGAGTGGGCCACCGACTACAACGAGATCAAGGAGCTCGGCGGCAAGGCCAGCACGAAGCGCTCCGCGCGACAGTTCGAGGATGGCCGCTTCTGGCTGACCACCAGCGGCAACGTCTACTACCCGATCATTCGCTCGGTAGCGGCGGCAACGAAACTCAGTCTCGCCGACAGCGCGCGATTGTTCGCGCTCGCTTCCGTCGCGCGCGCAGATGCGATGATTGCGGTGTTCGACGCCAAGTACCACTACAACTTCTGGCGTCCAGTCACGGCCATCCGCAACGGCGACATCGACGGCAATCCGGCGACCGAGCGCGACGAGGCGTGGCAGCCGATCGACGCAACGCCGAGGCATCCGGAATATCCCTGCGCGCACTGCATCCAAGCCGCCAGCATGGCCAGCGTTCTGGAGGCCGTCATCGGCACGCCGGAAATTCCGCAAGTGGCCATCACCAGCCCGACGGCATCCGGCGTCACCCACCGCTGGACCAACCTGCGCACGTTCGTCACCGAAGTGTCGGAGGCGCGCATTTGGGCCGGTTTCCACTACCGGTTCTCGACCCGGGTCGGCGAGGACATGGGCCGCAAGATCGGCGAGCACGTGGTGAAGAACTTCATGCAGCCCGTCACGGTGGCGACGCGTTGAACGATAGGTCTGCCGGCGCGCGTCCGTCGTTATCTCAGCGGCAGCACGACGTCGTCCTGGCCCAGCAGCACCTTTCTCAGCCGCTGATGATCACTGAGCCGGACCGCCTTTGCAGACGTGTAAAGGCGGCCGGTGGCGACCTGCGTCGCGGAATTTTCAATAGCGCTGCCGACCGCGCCCACGGCCAGGATCACCACTGCGATGGCAATCGCGGTTCCGACCAGCAATTGTTTGACGGTTGGCATGATCACCTCCGTCACCTGCCGACAATCGTCACCTCCTCGTAGCGCTGACGGCGGGCGTCGAACGTGAGGTAGCTCACGCGGGCCAAGGAGTTCCGGGCTACGGAAGAGGCGTCCGGGGGAGCCCAACGGGGCATTCGAAGCCAACCAAAACGGTCGCCGGCGATCTTGCTTGGCCGCCCGGCACCATCGGGGGCCGACCGGATACTTTACAAACTACGGTTGTCTATGGTCACATGTCCCCAGTCGGCTGGGGAGACTTCCATGGCAAACGCGACCTCTGACATGCCGCGCCATATAGGGTTGTCCTATAAGGACGCGGTCGAAAACATCATCTTCAACAAAAAACAGCAGTGGGTGACCACCAACTACGCCCTGATCATCTATGCGGCCATTTTCACGGTGTCGGCGAATTTCTTCAGCCGCAACGACATGGTCCGGGCGCTGCTCGGCATTCTGACGGCGCTCACGTTCGTGTATCATGTGTACATGCTGAAACTGCTGCAGGACGCAATTACAGCCTTCAGGAACCGGCTGGCGTGGATCTACCGGACGTACTTTACGACCGACGAGCAGGCGGGCCTGAACCTGACGTTCGATCCCAAGCCCTACGAGCACCAACCGTTCGTGATGATCGGGCTGGTGGCTGTCTCCATCGTCGCCGCGGCGCTCACCGAGTTCTATCTGTTCTCGGTCCGCAACTGAGGGCGTCACCGGCGCGCGATCCCGACCGCGTGGCCGTCTGAAACTGGGCGACCCGGCCTGATGCTTTGGGCTGTTGGGCTAGCATTGGCTAGCACCACACACCAAGCCGAGCCGCATCGCACTGTCTCACCTTGGCAGGCGATGCGCGACTCATTCCAGGCCGAAGCCTAAACAACCGGTTAATCCAATCGCCGGTTCACTTGCTAGACGCGCGCCCGCCTGCTGGACGCTCGTTCGTAATCTTCAAGCGCATCGCGACCGCCTGGCGCGAACCAAATCGCCGCGCCGCGGTGGTTTCGCTTCGCTCAACCCACTCTCTGAGCTTCCCCTCAAGACCACCGAAGTTCCAATGGAACCCGCGGCGGAACTTCCTTGTCTCGGTCGGAGCCAGCAACTCCAGACCATAATTTCCGCAAAGACGATGATTTCGTCGGCCACGGCGGATGCGAGCGACAAAACAACGCCTCACGCCGTGACCGCGCAGCAACACGCGACCTAAATTGCAGGCGCTGGCTGGAATAGGCGCACGCATCGGCGCTACCCTGGACATCACAAAAAACTGCACGGGGGCGTACGATGATTACTCCGAGCGAATGCAGGCAACGCGCCGCCGACTGTCGGCAGATGGTCGAGCGTGCGCCGAATGCGAGAGTGCAGGCCATTCTCATCGACGTGGCTCGCACATGGACGCGGCTCGCACTCGAAGCCGAGCACAACCAGCCAAGGAAAATAGAGTTGTTCATCGCGGGTGCACCTCCCGAAGGGAAACCGTGACGCTGCCGGCATCCATGCCGATCGCGGGATGACGCGGCCTCAGGGAGCACCTACGGCTCGTGCACGACGTCGAAACCTGCGGCAAATGCGGGTGTCTTTATTTGTTTGACCCGTTCCGGGGAACGCAAAGGCGCCACACGGGTTAACGTTTTTTCGGCTCCCGCCAGAGGAGCCGCTGCAGTGCGGGAGCGCGCCCGTGGCCTCACCATTCAAGCAACGAGCAGACATCCCGCGATGTGCGGCTTGCGACAATGACATGGACCTGACGGTGATCATTCCACCGGTCGGCAGTCCCTATGGACTCAAGGTCTACACCTGCCCGCGCTGCGGGCGCTCGGAAGACTATCTCTTCCACCCGTGATCAAAAGCGGCGTAGCGGCCTGGCCAGGCCGGCGCGCCTATGATCGCGCGCAGGCTCATCGAGCCGCCATGCACGCTCATGGCTGGCAACGCCGGCGTTCCAGTTGCAAAAATATCACACCGGCCGAATTTCAAGGCCGAAGCCAACCTTGCCAGTCGCGAACATGCTAGACTGTGCTGGTCATGCTTCGGGGGCGAAGTCATGACGCAACCTCCCAGGGGGAAGCCCCGCTGTCCTCGCCTCACGGGGACACGGGGCTTCCCTTCGTGGATGCGGCGCCTGCGCCGCTTTGCGCCGCGCCCGCCCTCCCCAAGCAGATCGGCCGTCCGCCGTCTTTTCTTTCTGCTCGGCCGACGGGCGCCGCAGGTCGCCTGTGGCGGGCAATTGGACAATTACGTCGCTGCGAACCGGTTCAGGGCGCCAACAACGGCGGTGATGAACGTGTCTCCACCGCCGTGGCCGGCATCGTCGAGAACGTGAAGCTCGCTGGTGCTCCACCGCTGCGACAGTTGCCACGCGGTATCCAGCGGGCTGCTGACGTCGTAGCGGCCGTGGATCAGGACGCCGGGAATGCCGTGCAGTGTCGCTGCATCACGGAGCAGTTGGTCCTCCCCGAGGAAGGCGGCGTGCCGCCAGTAGTGCGTGACCAGGCGCGCGAACCGGAGGCGAAATTCCGGATCTTCGTAGCGCGGATTCGGGAGATGGCCGGGGGTGAGGGAGACGTGCGCATCTTCCCAGGCGCACCACTCCCGCGCCGCGTGATCGCGCACGGCGGGATCGGCGTCAAACAGTAGCGTGGCGTACGCATCGGGCAGCGGCAGGTGCCGCAATGTGCCGGGCACGGCTGTGGCGAACCGGTTCCACTCACGGGGGAAGATGCGGCCGACGCCGTGGGTGATCCATTCGACTTCGCGCCGGGATGTGGTGGTCACCAGCGCCAGCACCAATGCGTCGACCCGCCGCGAGTGTGCCTGGGCGTAGGCCAGGCCAAGGGTGGTTCCCCAGGACATGCCCAGGACGGTCCAGCGCTCGACCCCGTGGAGCTGACGCAACGCTTCGATGTCGGCGATGAGATGGGCGGTGGTGTTGGCGCTCAGGTCGGCATCCGGCACGCTGGCGAGCGGCCTGCTGCGTCCGCACCCACGCTGGTCGAAGAGTACGACCCGATAGGCATCCGGATCGAAGAAGCGTCGCTGGCCCGGCGAGACGCCTGAACCGGGGCCGCCGTGCAGATAGAGCGCGGGTTTGCCGGCGGGGTTCCCGCAGCACTCCCAATACACCTGATGGCCGTCACCCACGTCGAGCATGCCGCTGTCGTACGGTTCAATTGCCGGGAATCTATCGTCCTGCATTCAGCACCCCTCCGCTGTCTTCTCGCCCACCGCCTGGTTCGCGCATGTTCGCTCACGCGGCTTCAGCGGCGATGCTCTGGCAGCGCCAGCGCTGCTTCTCCGCCCGCGGCCAACGCCGCCGACGCTGAACCGACGTGATCACTGCAAGCCGTGCCTTGGTCATAGGACTATCCCCACCGGGAATATGAAACCGCGACCGGGCGGCGGGACGTTCCCGCACGCGCCCTTAATGATGCGCGATGGCGAAATGCGGGATGCTGGACGCGATCGCAGTCGGCGAGGCGAGCCATCTGTTGACGTGGCCCATCCCGCAACCGCACGGCGTGCTATTTGCGGTGGATTTTGCAGCGCAGCTCGGTGATATGGTCTTTCTGGTTGATGAAGCCCGTCGCGGTACCGTCGGCTCTGAGATTCAGCTCGCCGTGGGCTTTCCAGTCAGCAATAAAGCGGAAGGAGAGTTTGCCGCCTTTGATGGGCGAAAAATAAAACTGCTGGTCATAAGCGGCGTCCTGCTCGTCGCTGTCGGGGTCGACCTCCGCGAGCAGGAAGGCGCCGGGACGCTGCTTTACGTCCTTGCGCGAACCGGGCTTGAAGGTCTTCACGCCCCGGGCGACTGTCTTCTCGTTCGGGCTGTCCTCGTCGTAGGACACGATGGACTCACAAACGATCTGCTTGATGTCTTCGAGCTTGAGGACGGGAGCCGCATGGGCGTAAGCGGGAAGGCCAATCAGCGCGCAGAGCATGATGGTGAGTCGTTTCATTTTCTGTAGACGTCGCCGCTCAGTTGATGAAGTCGACTTCGGTCCCCTTGTGAACCATCTTGCTCAGCGCGTGCGCGTCCCAGTTGGTGAGGTGGACGCAGCCGTGGGATACGCTCTTGCCGACGCTCTCCGGCGCCGGCGTGCCGTGGATACCGTAGCTGTCGCCGAGATCGATCCACGTGCTGCCGACCGGATTCATCGGACCCGCGGCGATGTCGAAGGGCTTTTGCGTCTTCACTCCCTTGAACTTGAGCTTCGGACTGTAGTGGTAGGTGGGATTCTCCACCACCGAGTGAATGTGCCGCGTACCGCTCGGAGACGGCCGCTCCGTGCTGCCGACCGACGCCGGATAAAAGCTGATCAGCTTTCCATTGCGGTCCAACGCGCGAACGGTGAGTGCCGATTTGTCCACCACGACTTTTTCGACTTTCGCCTCCGGCGACTTCCTCGCGACATTCGGCACCACGATTTTGGTGCCGGCCGTTTCGAACGACGCTCTTGGATTGAGCCGCGTCAACAGGGCGGGGGCGATGTGGAATTTTTCCGC
Source organism: uncultured Alphaproteobacteria bacterium (assembly GCA_963739385.1). Classification (GTDB taxonomy): domain Bacteria; phylum Pseudomonadota; class Alphaproteobacteria; order Rhizobiales; family Xanthobacteraceae; genus VAZQ01. The sequence goes on along the minus strand of CAVUAI010000027.1, from coordinate 11,400 downwards.
CAGCAGCTCACGCGGGCTGGTGTAGTTGAGATTTTTCAGCTCCGCCTTTTTCTCGAACGACTGCGGGATCGTCTTGTTGAAAGGGCCTTTCACGTCTGCCGGTTCAATTTCGTACTCCATCAGTGCCGGCTCGCTGGATGTCGCGGTCAGGCGATCCCAGGTTGCCGCATCGAGACGGCCGCTCGGTTTGATGCCGTTTGCGTCCTGAAACGCGGCGAGCGCCTTTTTCTCATTGTTCCCGCTTTTGCCGTCGATCTGGCCGGGCGAGAAGCCGGCGCGATCGAGCAGAATTTCCGCCTTTATCATGGCCGCTGGGCTTGGAGCCCGCGCACGTTTTTTACCGGACGCCGCCGAGAGCTGGGCGTCATTGACGGCTTGCGCGTCGAGCGCCCGCGGCGCGCCCGACGCGGCAGACGACATCAGCGCCGCGGCCGCGCAGACGATCGCCACGGCGCAGGCGCTGGCGATGCGCATGCGAGGATGACGGCCCCGGTCCCGTCGCCAGCTGCAGAGATTCGACGCTCCGGCGCGAGGCATGGCGCAACCGGGAATATCCTTGAGCACTCCCATTTTCGGCTCCTGTCGTGTGGAAGGGTTTGTCTCGTGCAGGTCGGTCGCGGTGGCCGCGGTTAAATACGCTCCAGCACGAGAAGCCGAGGAACGCGATGAAGTTGCGCCGTCTCGTGCAATGCCCGTCGGGAGTCTACCAAAGGGCAGCGTTGTGCGTCACAGAAAAATTGGCCCGCTTATGTCCGCTTTGGGTCTTGGTTGCGTAAAAACGTTTCGGAGCGGTCCAAAGCTGCTTCCGACTGGCTGGCGAGCACCCTCTCGCGCGCTGATTGGCTTTTTCTGCGATCGCAGGGTCTGGAGACACTCCTGAAGCTCCCAGAGGTCATTCTGAGTGACCTGGAAACCCCGAGACAACCCGCAGCTCATGCCCGCATCGCCGCCAGGAGCGGCTTCACGCCCACGATGTTCATCACGCGCGTCAGATTGTAGGCCAGCACGTGCAATGCCATCTCGGTGGCGACCTTCGGCAGACGCTTCATCAGGAAGTGCGTGGCGCCCATGCGCATCTTCAGCGTGCCGAACGGATGCTCGACCGTCTCGCGGCGTGCACGCATCGCCTCCGGATTTTCGTCGAGCCGCCTCTGCGCCGCTTCGAGAACATGCTCGTGCTCCCATCGTGGAATCCGTCGCTCGTTGCCCGTCGTGCATTTCTGATTGCAGCAGACATTTTGGGCAGGCGTTCGTCCAATAGCGCCGCATCATCTTGCCATCCTCCTCGGTCGTCTTGCGGTAGGCCAGCTTTTCACCGGCAGGGCAGCGATAAACGTCCTCTCCGCCATTGTAGACGAAGTCCTGTTTGCCGAAACGCCCATCTGACTTCGCGCCCGAGGTCATCGGCTTCGGCAACGTCACCGCGATGCCCGCTTCCTCGCAAGCCTTAATCTCCTCGCTGTCGTAGTAACCGCGATCGGCGACGGCCTCGAGCTTGTCCACTCCCAGCGCCGCCTTCGCCTGGCGGCCCATATTTGCAAGTTGCGCCCGATCCTTGCCGCTATTCGTCACCTCATGCGTGATGATCAGATGATGCTCGGTCTCGACGGCGACCTGGACATTGTAGCCGACGACGCCGGAACCGCGGCCGCTCGTCGCCATCGAGCGGCAATCAGGGTCGGTCAGCGAGATCTGCTGATCCGGTGTGGCCAGCATCTTCTTCTCCATCGCCGCGAGACGCTGCATCTCGCTCCTTCGAGCTTCTCGAGCTTCTCCTTCAGGCGGCTCGTCTTGGCCTCAAGCGCCTCCGACGGCTCCTGCCGGTCGGCCGTGTCGAGCTGGCTCAGATAGCGCGCGACGCTCTCCTTGAGCTGCGCCATGCGTCGGTCCACCTTGGCGCGCGTGAAGTTCTTATCGCGGTTGTTCACCGCCTTGAACTTGCTGCCGTCGATCGCGACGCTCGCTTCCGTGAGCAGACCCATGTCGCGGCACAGCGCGATGAAGCGTGCGCACACTTTGCGGATGGCAGTCCCATTGTCCTTACGGAAATCGGCAATCGTCTTGTCATCCGGGACCAATCGCCGAGAAGCCAGATCACCTCAACATTGCGTCCGGCCTCACGCTCCAGCCGGCGGCTCGATTGAACCCGGTTGAGATAGCCGTAGATGTAGAGCTTCAGCAGGACCGACGGATGATACGAAGGCCGCCCCGTTACCTCGGGATCGACCCCTTCGAACCCAAGCTCGGCAAGATCGAGTTCGTCGGCAAAGACATCGATCACCCGAACGGGATTGTCCTCATCGATCCAGTCTTCCAGGCATTCAGGCAACAACGTCCTCTGCCCACGATCCGTCCCTTCAACGAAGCGCTTCATCCAACCCCCCCGCAAATCGCGAGATCATCATGCACACTGACGCCATACAGCGGGTCATAACCGGCAAATCTCGAAGTGAGCAATTGTTTTCCGGTTTGCCCCCGGAAGCGGACCTAACAGCGGACATCGTGGACGTCTCACAAGAGCCAACAACGTCATCGTCGCTGGCCGTCCATTTGATCACCTCGTCGGCGCGGGCGAGCAGTTTATCAGGCACAATTAAGCCCAAGACGTTGGCAGTTTGAGATTGACCATCGTTCAATACACTCCGGGAGGAGCATTGGCATTGCATTTGCTCTTCTGATAGTTGCATCTATCGAAGCCATACCGGACGGTGTTGTTGGCGCGCACTCGGTTTGCCTTCACGCACTCCATGAATTCAGCATGACATCGTGCGACGGACTGCAATACAGCAGCGCTCGAAGGTTGCTGAGCCAAGGTGCTAGTTTGAGCCATCAACAGAGCTGCAAATGTTGCAATTACTAACATAGGTTTCATTGGATGGTCCTGCCTTTTTCGATCCTCATCAACTCGCCGGCATAATGGCCGAACGTAGCGCATTTATTTCGATCACCGTATCGCACGCGCGAGGACTCGCGCCGCCTCATGTCGGACCTCCCCCTCCAGAGTCGGTCTACTGCACGTTCAGCCTGACATAGAGTGGCCGGCAAGTCTTATGGGCGGACCTGAATTGTTCTGAATAAGGGTGGCGATTGCCACCACGTCGTACCCCCCAATTGGGGGGAGCCCAGCGACGGTGCGTGGCCGCTCGGCCGATGTCCGTGTTGGGTCCACACTGAGAAGAACTCAGCCTGAGCACATCTCGTCCGCTTTTCCCCCGACAGCGGACATCGACGGACGCGGTGGCCATGTCCGCTATGTGCCATGTGTGGACGGCTCCGAGTTGGCAAGGACTTTCTTCACGTTTGCAGCATTGGTCGGTGCAGCCATGTGTTCGGCCTGTTAGTGCGGTTCACATGACCGCTGGCCATAATGCCCTCCGCGGATCAGGTCCCGGTCAAAAGCCCGCATTCGACAATGCACGGGCACAGTGGGTTGTCCTGATCGCCGGATCGACCGGCTCTGCATTACGTGCTGTTCGCCCTCCCAACCTTCACATCACGCCGGATGTCCGGCGCGATCTCGTTACGCCGCAAGTGCGACGGGTTCCTTGTATCGCTCACCCCTGGCCATCATGGCCCAGGCCATCCTGGCGATCTTGTTGGCGAGCGCGATGGCGGCGACCTTCGTCGGCCGCCGCGCCAACAATGCCGTGAGCCAGGGCCGGTGCTTGGTGCCATGGATCTTGGCATAACGGATGACGGCGAGCGCCCCGGCCACGAACAGGCTACGCAGATATCGATCGCCTTGCTTGCTGATACCGCCGAGCTTGTCCTTGCCCCCGCTCGAGTGTTGCTTCGGCACAAGCCCGATCCAGGCCGAGAAGTTGCGCCCTGATCGGAACGCCTTCGGGTCAGCAACGCTAGCGACCAGAGCCGTGGCCAGTGCCGGACCGACGCCGGGAAATCATCGAGCCGCTTGCTCGTCTCACTGGATCGGTGCCAGGCTCTGATCATACGGTCGAACTCCAGAATCTGCGCCTTCAGCATCCGCAGCTGGGCGCCGAGCGCGGAGAGACACGCGCGGGCAATCTCAGGCAACCGCTTGTCACTTGGATCGGCGACGACCCCGAGCAGTTCCTCGACACCATTGCGCCCGACCGGCGCGACGATCCCGAACTCGGCAAGATGGGCACGGATCGCATTGATCACCGCGGTCTGCTGGCGGATGAATAGATGGCGCGTGCGGTGGAGCATCAGGCCGCTCTGCTGCTCGGGCGTCTTGGTCGCGACAAACCGCATGTTGGCCCTGGTGACCGCCTCGCAGATGGCCTCGGCGTCAGTGGCATCATTCTTCTGCCGCTTGACGTAGGGCCTCACGTAGGCCGGCGGCATCAGTCGCACCGTGTGGCCGAGTGCCTGGAGCTCGCGCGACCAATGATGCGATGAGGCGCAAGCCTCGATGCCGATCAGGCATGGCGGCAGCTTCTGGAAGAACGCCAGGACGTAGCGACGCTTCAACTGACGGCGGACGACCACTTGCCCGGCAGCATCAACGCCGTGCACTTGAAAGACCGACTTGGCGATGTCGAGACCGATTGTCGTGACCGTTTGCATGTTTTGCTCCTCCGAATCGTGGGAGCCTTAACAGCGCCCACATCCATGGCACTCACGTGCCGGTGGAGGAGCCGTCCACAGCATCAACAGCGGACATTGGTCGGCGACGCTGGCACGGCAGCTATGTGCCATGTGTGGACGGCTCCGAGTTGGCAAGAGCTTTCTTCACGTTTGCAGCATTGGTCGGTGCAGCCATGTGTTCGGCCTGTTGGTGCGGTTCACATGACCGCTGGCCATAATGCCCTCCGCGGATCAGGTCCCGGTCAAAAGCCCGCATTCGACAATGCGATGGCACGAGTGGGTTGTCCTGATCGCCGGATCGACCGGCTCTGCATTACGTGCTGTTCGCCCTCCCAACCTTCACATCACGCCGGATGTCCGGCGCGATCTCGTTACGCCGCAAGCGCGACGGGTTCCTTGTAGCGCTCACCCTTGGCCATCATGGCCCAGGCCATCCGTGCGATCTTGTTGGCGAGCGCGATGGCGGCGACCTTGGTCGGCCGCCGCGCCAACAATGCCGTGAGCCAGGGCCGGTGCTTGGTGCCATGGATCTTGGCATAGCGGATGACGGCGAGCGCCCCAGCCACGAACAGGCCGCGCAGATAGCGATCGCCTTGCTTGCTGATACTGCCGAGCCTGTTCTTGCCCCCGCTCGAGTGCTGCTTCGGCACGAGCCCGATCCAGGCCGAGAAATTGCGCCCTGACCGGAAGGATCTTTGGGTCAGCAACGGTAGCGACCAGAGCGGTCGCCAGTACCGGACCGACGCCGGGACAATCATCAAGCCGCCTACTCGTCTCACTGGATCGGTGCCAGGCTCTGATCATACGGTCGAACTCCAGAATCTGCTCCTTCAGCCTTCGCAATTGAGCCCCGAATGCCAAGAGACACGCACGGGCTATCTCAGGAACTCGCTTGTCGTTTGGATCGGCGACGACATTGAGCAGCTCCTCGACACCGTTGCGCCCGACCGGTGCAATGATCCCGAACTCGGCAAGATGGGCCCGGATCGCATTGATCACCGCGGTCTGCTGGCGGATGAATAGATGGCGCGCGCGATGGAGCACCAGGCCGCTCTGCTGCTCGGGTGTCTTGGTTGACACGAACCGCATGTTGGCCCTGGTGACCGCCTCGCAGATGGCCTCTGCGTCAGTAGCATCATTCTTCTGCCGCTTGACGTAAGGCTTCACGTAGGCCGGCGGCATCAGTCGCACGGTGTGGCCAAGTGCCTGGAGCTCGCGCGACCAATGATGCGATGAGGCGCAAGCCTCGATGCCGATCAGGCAGGGTGGCAGCTTCTGGAAGAACGCCAGGACGTAGCGACGCTTCAACTGACGGCGGATGACCACTTGCCCGGCAGCATCAATGCCGTGCACTTGAAAGACCGACTTGGCGATGTCGAGACCGATTGTCGTGACCGTTTGCATGTTTTGCTCCTCCGAATCGTGGGAGCCTTAACAGCGCCCACATCCATGGCACTCACGTGCCGGTGGAGGAGCCGTCCACAGCATCAATAGCGGACATCGGGCCAGCGTTTTGATGCTGCCCGAAGGTCTCAGAACCTCTATTGCTGAGTGTCGAGAACCGAGCGCCCAGTGGCTCCGTTCGCCAGTTGTTGGTTTGGTGCTGTGGGGTTATCCTCGGTGCAGCCATCGGCCACACGGTCGACGGCTGGAGCCTCAGGGAGGCGATCATGAAAAAGCAAATCACGCTTGGGATCATCGTCGGAGTGGCGGTGATTGCCACACCCGTTTCGTTCAATGCACCCCGCGAAGACCAAGCAATCGTAACCCTCAACAGTGCTGAAGCCAAAGTAGGACAGCCATTGTCGGCAACCAGTGTTGCTGGCGTTAACCGGAGGCAAGGACGCCGCGAGAAGCGGAAGAGCAACTAACTGGATCAGTTCCTGCTCCATCGGCTTCGCTGGTTGGTCATCGGTATATTATGGGACAGCCATTGGCCTTGCCCGCACACAGTTGGGCCAATGGGTGAGGACGGACGTGCCATCTTCCTCCGCATCTCTGTCGCTCAGAGCCTAGAAATCATTGAGGCTCACCCCATAAGATCGGCCAATATCAGCCAGCAACTACGACGCGGTGGCCGACAAACATTTCTCACAACTGGACTCCTCATTTGCGGCAGCCCGATACGCCCGACCGTTGGGCTTATCGGCTAATGGGATGGTCCTATCGGACCGTCGGGCGCAGCCAGCTCCTGTCGAATACTTTTTTTGCACGGCCACGGTCGACATGCGGGCCGATCAGTTTTTCGTACGCATAGGCAGCCTGCCGGTATTCGTTTTCGCAGTCCTCGGCCCGTTCCTTCGGCAAATATCCCTTCTCGACGATGTCGTTGCCGAGCAGGTGCTTATCGGCGCCGTAGGCCATGCACACCACATTGTAGAAGCGTTGCGCGGGCGTGCCGTGCACGTCGGCAAAATGCGTCATCGTGGTCGGCGCAGTTGCCGCGTCTGCCTCGGTCTTGTACGCGTAGGCGACGCCCCGGATCAGCCTGCTCGCCTCGACCTTGCCGAGCTGCAACATGATGTATGCCGATACCTGATCGGCGGCGTCTTCCTCACGCCCCAACACCGGCAGCCGCAGCATCTCGAACAGGGCGTGGCCGAATTCATGCAGGCTGGTGTCGAACAAGGGGCCCACGAGGGCGTCGATCGGCGCGACGCCGGCAGCCGTCGTTTCCGCGGGCATGGTTTTTCTGAGTAGCTCTATATATTCGTAACAAATCGTAATGACGTTGTTTTCATAGAAGGCATTGGCATCACCGTCGCATCCCTCCACCTTCACCAGCAACGCCCGCGGCAGTCGGAACGGAGTGAGAAATCGTTGCAACTTCTCGAGGAAGCTGACTTCCTTTAGTTGATCGTAGATCGGCTGATGCGCAGGATTCTTGGGCGGCACATAGCTCACGCTCACCCGGTTGGCCCGCGCGGGCGCGGCCTGCGTTGTCGTCACGATCTCCGGCGACAGGACCATCCAGGTGATGACCAGCATCAAGACCGCTCTCATCACATTCTCCTTGACGTGTGATGGCAATCGCCGACCGCCGCGCACCCCTGCGCAGTGGCCAACCTTCCACGTTGCCTGACCGAGCGGTCATTACGAGGTTTTGAGCGCCCCATAGCCAGAGCGCGATTACGACGAACAGCGATCCGAGGACGGCGGCCACGCGCATCGCCCCAGATTGAGGCACGCGGTGCGCGGATGTCCATACTGCGGACGGCAAAATTTATCGCCAGGAGATCGTGCGTTGCGAGACCTCAGTCCCTCTACGTCCGTTCCGGGTCAAAAGCAGACTTGCGCCGTCGCTTAGCCCAAGTCCGCTTCGCCCCTCAAAGCGGACGTGCCGAGGTCACCTCGATATGTCCGTTAAGTGCCATGTGTGGACGGCTCCGAGTTGGCAAGAGCTTTCTTCACGTTTGCAGCATTGGTCGGTGCAGCCATGTGTTCGGCCTGTTGGTGCGGTTCACATGACCGCTGGCCATAATGCCCTCCGCGGATCAGGTCCCGGTCAAAAGCTCGCATTCGACAATGCGATGGCACGAGTGGGTTGTCCTGATCGCCGGATCGACCGGCTCTGCATTACGTGCTGTTCGCCCTCCCAACCTTCACATCACGCCGGATGATCCCAGCGCGATCTCGTTACGCCGCAAGCGCGACGGGTTCCTTGTAGCGCTCACCCTTGGCCATCATGGCCCAGGCCATCCGTGCGATCTTGTTGGCGAGCGCGATGGCGGCGACCTTGGTCGGCCGCCGCGCCAGCAATGCCGTGAGCCAGGGCCGATGCTTGGTGCCATGGATCTTGGCATAGCGGATGACGGCGAGCGCCCCAGCCACGAACAGGCCGCGCAGATAGCGGTCGCCTTGCTTGCTGATACTGCCGAGCCTGTTCTTGCCCCCGCTCGAGTGCTGCTTCGGCACGAGCCCGATCCAGGCCGAGAAGTTGCGCCCTGACCGGAAGGACTTTGGGTCAGCAACGGTAGCGACCAGAGCGGTCGCCAGTGCCGGACCGACGCCGGGACAATCATCAAGCCGCCTACTCGTCTCACTGGATCGGTGCCAGGCCCTGATCATACGGTCGAACTCCAGAATCTGCTCCTTCAGCCTTCGCAATTGAGCCCCGAATGCCAAGAGACACGCACGGGCTATCTCAGGAACTCGCTTGTCGTTTGGATCGGCGACGACATTGAGCAGCTCCTCGACACCGTGGCGCCCGACCGGTGCAATGATCCCGAACTCGGCAAGATGGGCCCGGATCGCATTGATCACCGCGTCTGCTGACGGATGAATAGATGGCGCGCGCGATGGAGCACCAGGCCGCTCTGCTGCTCGGGCGTCTTGGTTGACACGAACCGCATGTTGGCCCTGGTGACCGCTTCGCAGATGGCCTCTGCGTCAGTAGCGTCATTCTTCTGCCGCTTGACGTAAGGCTTTACGTAGGCCGGTGGTATCAGTCGCACGGTGTGGCCAAGTGCTTGGAGCTCGCGCGACCAATGATGCGATGAGGCGCAAGCCTCGATGCCGATTAGGCAGGGTGGCAGCTTCTCGAAGAACGCCAGGAGGTAGCGACGCTTCAACTGACGGCGGACGACCACTTGCCCGGCAGCATCAACGCCGTGCACTTGAAAGACCGACTTGGCGATGTCGAGACCGATTGTCGTGACCGTTTGCATGTTTTGCTCCTCCGAATCGTGGGAGCCTTAACAGCGCCCACATCCATGGCACTCACGTGCCGGTGGAGGAGCCGTCCACAGCATCAGAAGCAGACGAACACCGCTATTTGATCGCCTAGCCTCCGTCGGCGACCAGAGGCGAAGGGCCAATTGAAGACGTAAGCCTCAGCATCGGTCGCTCCTGAGTATGCCTCGTCAACGACGTTGGTTGAGCGGCCGACACACCTGTTCACGAATCTGTTATTGCGACCTATGGAAATCGGTCGCAACCGCGCTAAATTCAGGGCGTCTCGCGCCTGTTGCCGTCCTATCGGCGGAGCAACTGCACGGTCGCCAGGAGGAGTTTACATGACCACCATCGTACTCAACCGCCGCAACCTCCTCGCCGCTGGCGGCACCGTCCTGGCAACCGGGGTTTCCGGGCTCCTTTTGCCCGCGCACGCGCAAGGCATCGCACCGACCCCTTCGATGTCGGGCGGGTCCAACAACTACCGCAAGGGCGCGGCGATCGTGGATCGGATCGGCAAGGGTGGCTTCTGGATGAGTGGCACCGTACACCGCGCAGGCGACGGGGCTCCGCTCGCCGGGCAGCGCATCCAGATTTGGGCGCACACGACCGAAGGACAGGAGCATGAGCCGCAAAGTCATGGAGCCACGCTCACCGACAAGAACGGGGCGTTCCGTCTTGAGATGCCGCAGATTATTCCCATCTTTGGCCAACCGCATGGTCACCTCGCCTATGACAGCGGTGAATTCAAAACCGTCTTTCTACGTCCCGTGATGCGGAGCGCAAAAGATACCAGCCTGGAGGCGCACTTCGTCCTTCAGCCGGTCTGACCGAGTTGGAACTAAGGAATGAGATTGGCCCGGGTGACCCTGATCTGGGCCCTCCTTGCAGCCGCCGTTTTCGTGCCGATCGCCGCTGCAGCGGCGAGCCCTCTGCTTGAATGGCGCGGTCCGGTCTACATACTGGCCGGATTCGCAGGGATTATCGCACTGGGGCTCATGCTCGTTCAGCCTTTGCTGATTGCCGGATACTTGCCGGGACTGTCGGCTTATCGTGGAAGACGCGCACATCATTGGATCGGAGGCGCGCTGGTCGTGATGGTGGTGGTCCACGTCGGGGGCCTTTGGATCACCAGCCCGCCGGACATGATTGACGCTCTTCTCTTCACATCGCCGACGCCGTTCTCCCCCTTCGGTGTGATCGCCATGTGGGCAATCTTCGCCGTCGCGCTTTTGGCTGCACTCCGCCGGCGATTGGGACTGCGAACGTGGCGCATCGCTCATATGTCCCTCGCGGTGGTCATCGTCGTAGGGAGTGTGGTCCATGGCATGCTGGTCGAGGGGACGATGGAGACGATGTCGAAAGCGGCCCTTTGCGCGCTGGTCCTCGCGGCGGCCATAAAGGTCATGGCTGACCTGCGAGTGTGGAGAACGTCGCGCGGGAGAGAGCCGTCCGCGACGGTAAACTAAGCGGAATAGATGGCGATACGGATCTTCGGAACGTGTTCCGAGTTGGGTCATTCACGTCGCTTTAATTGCTTCGGTGAACCGTCCGAATGTCCGCTTCGCATCCGAAAGCTACCGAATTGCTGCGCAGCAGCGAAATGACGCTCAGTGCCGTAAGCAGAAATTCTGCGATCTGGCTGAACTCATGCTTGAGTACCACTGGCATATTCCGCAAGTTGCAGACGCCGCGCCCGCACTGGAGTTGCCCATGTGGTCTCGCCTGCTCGCCCTCGCTTTGCTTCTGCTGCCCGTCCCGGCTCTGGCCGGCGCGAAGGAGACCGTCGCGGCCCTCGCCCCGGCGGGGTTGGTGCTCGTGATGGACGCCAAGGGCAACGAGCTGGTGGCGCAGAACGCTGATGAGCCCTTCGTCCCGGCCTCAGTCACCAAGATCGTGACGGCTTGGCTGGCGATGGAGGTCCTCGGCGGCGACTACCGCTTCGAGACCCGCTTCTACCTCGACCACAAGCGGGTGCTCTATGTGCGCGGAGGCGGCGATCCTTTCCTGATTTCAGAGGAGCTGGCGCCACTCGCGACCGGGCTGGTCGCGGCGGCCGGCAAGAAGCCGATCACCGGCATCGTGCTGGACGCGAGCTACTATCCTTCGAAGTACGCATCCCGGGCATCGAAAACACCAACGAGTTCTACAATG
>CAVUAI010000026.1:0-32323 GCA_963739385.1 uncultured Alphaproteobacteria bacterium | reverse complement strand
CAACGTCTTCCGGCACTCCCAGCTCACGGGCGATGCGCGGCAGGTGCAGCTTGCGACCGAGGGTGCGCTCGGCGTGAATGAACGTCTCGACCGCTGCGAGGCACCGCTCAAACTTAGGCGTGTCCATGTATGCGTTGAGATCGGCGACCTCTTGCGGGCTGCGCTGGCGAGCGCGCAAGGCCAGCTCGCCCAGCGTTAACCCGAGTATCGCACAAGTCGGCTACTGAATGAGGCATGACCCCTCCGCGATCAGCCTGTGCAGCTCTGCAGTCGGCGTGAACGGCTTGCCCGCATGCATCGGATCGAACTGGCGCTGGCGGGCCTTCCGCTTGCGGATCGCCTCGTCGGTCCACTTCCGGGTTCTCGTCATCGGGGGACAAGCTGAAGCTGCCACCGCTGAGATCGAGCTTGAGCTTCTTGGCGCGCCGCTCGATGTCCTCGATGATGCGCGCAAGGTTCACGGTAAACAGCCGCTGCGGGACCTCGTCCGCCGGCAGGTCGGCGATGAGCTTGGGAAGGCTGGTGGCCAAGCCGTATGAAGCCCACCATCCCCTTTCGCTGTACTGCGCAACGACGAAGCCGTAAGGCAGATGCTGGAACTCGCAATAGGCTAGCGCCGTCATCCATTCCGGCCAAAATTCCCGGACCACGGCAGCGGCAATGCGGCGCTTCATTCTCTTCTTTTGCTCAGCACATTGCGAATGTTCCACGCGATGCCGTCGAGCAGGAGACAGTGGTCTTTGCGCAGTGGTTCCCAGGTCCCGAACGCCGCGCAGTTTTGTGCCTGAAACCGATCGGAGCGCGCCGTCACAGCCTTCGTGCCGCTCAGCCGCAGCAGCTGGCCGTAGGTGCATCGCAAGATCGGCATTGCCCTCCCCCTCCGGTTTGCCTACAACATACCCGGCAGCGTAGTGAACCGCAACGCTTGCCCTCTTGTGACTATGCACAGCGGCCGGGGCGTCTTTTACTCCTTTCTTTCGCCCCGGCCGCACCTCCCTGGGAGCCATCGATGGCGCTGCCGACTGAGGGTTCGAATTCGCTCGCGGATTTGGCGCACGGGATCAAGACCGAGCACGAGGCCGTGTGCCACGCTCTCAAGCGCGAACTCGCACATGCCATCACCGCCGGCAATCTACTGATCGAGGCCAAGGCCCTGATCCCACACGGTGGCTGGCTGCCGTGGCTGAAGGAACATTGCGGCGTGTCCGAGCGCTCGGCGCAGCGTTACATGGACCTCGCTCGGCATGCGCCCGTCAAATCCGCCAACGTGGCGGATTTGGGCATCGAGTTGCTTACCCCGGCATGGGAGGTCGTTCCAGACTTTGACGATGATGACGCCTTCAGCGCCTGGGCCCAGCGGCTCCTAGACAGCCCGTTCAACAAGTACGATTTTCCCGGCGATGATGGGAACGAGACCAACTACGACTGGATAAAGACCAAGCTCATGCATCAGGCGGACCTGCCCTGGACGGCAGCATGGTGCTTTGACGTAAGCCATGCGACCGAGAACGGCAGTCCCGCGTTGCGCTGCTGTCCTTGGGACGACCTCCTGGAGGCCGCGCGGGCACTCGCGCCCATCGCCAGCTGTAGCGGGGCTCAAGTTCGATTTCCCCGCTGCGAAGAGCATGCCAGCCCCGTCGTCGCGGTGAAGCTTTGGGCCCTGCGGCTGCTCGGCGGCGTGCTGAACGAGATCGAGGACCGCGAGCACATGTCCGATGAGCGCTACGAGCGCGAATGGGAAGAAACCCACAATCACGTCATGGCCCGTCTCGGTGAGAAGTGCGGTTCTGTCATGGAGGCGCAAGCATGAGAACGATCACCCTCGCCGCCCTGCTCGGGCTCACCGTGCCCGCCGTCGCCGAGCCCATACCGCTGCCGAAAACCGGCGTGTGCCCTGATGGATACGCGAGCGGCGCGGCCTACTGCATGCCGATCCGACGCGATGCCCGGGTCGCCGTTCCGAGGGTCGGACCCTGCCCGAGCGGCTTCCGCGAGAGCGGCGGTTATTGCGTCGACATGAAGCGCCCATCCATCGGCCTTGACGAGCATGCCCGTGGCGAGAGGGCCCCCCATGCCCCTGACTACCCGCTGCTAACTCGATATCCTGCTGTGCGTGGTCCCAGCGGCTTCAACGCACTCATAATCCAGTTCGATCACGGGATCGCTCATGCGTTTGGCGTAAACACGCCTTTGGGCGCAGGCTGCCGGCCCATCTCGGGCAGCTGATACAGAGGAAGCGAATATGACCAGGACCATCTGGCTCGGTCTGTTGGCGTCGCTTGCCGCCGTTACGATAGCGAGCGTTCCGGCAGCGGCGCAGCAACAACAGAAACCCAACATCCTCTTCATCATGGGCGACGACATCGGCTGGATGCAGCCGAGCATCTATCATCAAGGCCTGATGGTCGGGGAAACGCCGAACATCGACCGCATCGGGCAGGAAGGCGCGAAGTTCACCGACTACTATGCCGAGCAAAGCTGCACGGCGGGGCGCAATGCATTCTTCACGGGCATGCATCCGCTGCGCACGGGTATGATTCCGCCGCAACTCCCGGGCAGCCCGTCCTACCTGCGGCCCGGCACCCCGGCCCTTGCGTGGTTCCTGCGTGATCTCGGCTACAACACCGGCGAGTTCGGCAAGAACCACCTGGGCGACCACACCGACGCTTTGCCGACCGCGCACGGCTTCCACGAGTTCTGGGGCTATCTCTATCACCTCGACGCGATGCAGGGGGTGAGCTTCCCCGACATCAACAAGACCCCGACGCAGCAAACCGTCGCTCCGGTTTGCAGGAACACGCCCGTCCCCGGACTGCCCGAGGTCCCTGGCGCAGTTGACCCCAAGACCACGCCTTGCCTGACCCCGCCGCGCCCGGTCTCTGGTGCAAGTCCTCCGACGGCACGTCGCGAACCAGACGTGCCAGGACCAGGGACCGCTGACCCTTGAGCGGTCGAAGACGGTGGACGAGGAAATCTCCGCCAAGGTCATCGACTTCCTCGACCGCAACGATCCACGCAGCACCAACAAGCCGTTCTTTGTCTGGTACAACCCGGCGCGCATGCACATCACGACCGTGCTGTCGGACAAGTACATGGCCATGGTGGGCCAGCCCGGCGGCAAGGACTGGGGCGTCAACGAAGCCGGCATGAAGCAGATGGATGACAACATCGGCCTCGTCCTCCAGAAGATCGAGGCCATGGGCCAGACCAACAACACCATCGTCGTCTTCACCACCGACAACGGCGCCGAGACCATCACCTACCCGGACGGCGGCACCACCCCCTTCGCGGGCGGCAAGCTGACCACCTGGGAGGGCGGCATGCGCGCCCCCATGGTGATCCGTTGGCCCGGCGTAATCAGACCCGGCACGGTCAAGAACGAAATCTTCGCCTCCCTCGACTGGGTGCCGACGTTCGTCGAAATCGCCGGCGGCCCCAAGGGCGATGGGCTGAAGAAGCAGATCGAGGCTGGCCAATACCCCGGCATCGTGAAGACGACACTCGATGGCGTCAGCCAGATCGAGTACCTGTCGGGACAGTTCGGAGAAGTCGGCGCGCGATACCTTCTTCTACTATTCGGGCAAGGACCCGTCGGCGGTACGCTACAAGAACTGGAAGATGTACTTCGCGATGGTATCTCAGTCGCCGACGGGCTTTACCGCCGGTGTCCTCCCCTATCACTGGGCCCAGGTCGTCAACATCAAGCGCGATCCCTTCGAGACTTCGATCGGGTCAAATACCAAGACCTTGTTCGGTATGGGAGGGGCCATTGGTGGTCCGGTCACCGCCTACGTCTATGACTGGAACCTCCTGCCCATGGGCCAGGCGCTATGGCTGAAGGAACTCGAGACCTACATCGACTTCCCGCCGCTGCAAAATCCGGCGAGCTACAACCTGGATCAGGTCATGCAGCAGGTCCGGGACATGAAGACCTCCGGTCGGGGCGAATAGCCGGGGTCGAGCAAGCATGACAACCGAGCGGACGCCTCACGGGGCGTCCGTGGTCGAAGCTCCAAGAAAGAACACCCTCACCGTGACAGCCATTGCGACCGATAGACCGCCGGTGTCGGCTTGGGTGGGACGTGTCGTCAATTCCTGTTCGCGCTGATCGAACGCCGCGCTGCTCAGCGACATCGCTGCCCTGGCCGCAAGCGCGAGCACCAGACAGTCCAGCGCCTCAGCTCTGCGCACACCCGGCCGCAATTCGAAGCGAGCCACTGGTCTGCCGCGTGCGAACCGCACCACCCTGCGCTCGGCCGCCAGCTGCTCGTAGTAGCTCGGATCGAGTGTGTGCGAGAACCGGATGGAATGTCCGCGCGACAGCCGCGACAGGATTTGCGTCTTCACCCCGTCGACGCCGACCAGGAACAGCCGCCCCTTCCTGGTCTTGCTCGACGCGATCGCAGGTCGTCGCGCCGGCGACGCCTTTCGTCGGCAGCACCCGGCGTCCGAGCCGAGCGCCGCAGAACTTCATCACGATGTCATGAACGCCGCTCTGCCCGCCGCTGTCGAACGCCGCCGCATCGACGCGCAACTGCCCGCCGCCAGGGTGACGCCAGCGCTGCTTGAGCACCGCGTCGACCTCCTCCCAGGTGTCCTCCTGCAGCGGGTCGCCCCAGATGGTGAGATGTCCGAGCACGTAGACGGTGCCGTCGCGGGCATGCCCGACCACCGACAGCTCGATGCGGTCGCCCTGGATGCGCCACCGATGGTGACCGCGAGCACCTCGGCCGGGACGTGGTCGAGGTCGAAGCCCTCGGCCCGAGCGGCCAGCGCCCTCCTCGTCGACCTCGTCGACCTCCTCCGACCACGGCTCGCCCAGCAGCGTGTTCAAGAACGCCTTCCTGCGCTCGTCGTCGCCCTCGGAGGCCTCGAATTGGATCGCCAGTCGCGACCATGTCGGTGCGGCAGGGCGCTCACCAGGGCATTACTCGGAAACCCCGCGTGGGCCCCCGCCTCCGGCCGCAGCGCGTGCC
Organism: uncultured Alphaproteobacteria bacterium; assembly: GCA_963739385.1. Lineage (GTDB taxonomy): Bacteria > Pseudomonadota > Alphaproteobacteria > Rhizobiales > Xanthobacteraceae > VAZQ01. The sequence continues at coordinate 27,347 of CAVUAI010000026.1, read as the reverse complement.
AGCGGCCCTCCCTGACCATGCGGCCTTGTCGGTCTCAGCATGTAGCACCCCGCAGGCTGGACAGGCCCAGCGGATGGTGTCGGGCTGCCCTGGCTCCCAATGGAACTGGTCCCAGCGCAGCTCGGCGTATTCCCTACAGGACGGACAGCGGCACTCGTAAATCCGCATGTCCAATTCGGCGAAGGAGCGCGCCACCCGGGAGGTGCTCGCCAGCAGCGGTGTGCCACCGATCACGCAGCGGCGGTCCTTGAACGTGAGCGATCGCGCCTCGGCCAGGGCGACGACGTCACCCTCGCGGTCCTCCAGGGCATCGGCCTCATCGATCAGCACGATCTTCGCCGACACCGCCCGCAGATTGCGCGGTGCCGTCGCCCCGACCAGCCGCAGCGAGGCACCGGGCACCAAGCCCTTGCGCACCAGGATGGTGTTGCGATCCGAGCGTCCGAGCGATGGATTGGGCAGCCGGCCGGTGAGCGCCGGCGAGCAGGCGAACAACTCTTCCAACGCCACCACGGCATTCCTGGCGTCCAGCTCGGTCGGCAGCACCACCATGATCGCCGCCGGCCGCTCGGTCATGTGCCACGCGATCAGCGACGACAGCAGTGTGCTGAAACCAATGCGGGCGCTCTTCTGCACCGTCACCTTCTCAACCCCAGGAGCGACCAAGGCCTCGGCGATCTCGCGCAGGTAGACCGGCAGCCGGATCGGACCAGGATCGGCCGACGTCCCGATCGGCAAGCAGACCGTGCGCTCGATCCAGGACGTGAAAGATGAGCCGGCCCGGTCCTTCTTTTTGCGGCGCTTCGCCAGCCCCTCCAGCTCCGCCAGCGCCGTAGAAGGTTTTACTCTCTGCGGCACCTCGGTCACCACGAGTTCCGCAACCGCCGGCAATTCAGTGAGTGAAACGGCGCGGCGCAGCGGCCCCGCCCTGGACACCGACGGAAGGACCCGCAAGCTGTCTTGGAAAATCCTTCTCTCATCACAGCATCATTCCGACGATGTCTCCGAGTAATTCTTCAACCCCATCGTCAGACACCTCGCCGGGGCTGATGCCGCGCAACGCGTAGTCCACCTCGTGCTTGATGTTCTTCTCCCAGCTCGCGAACGCTGCCTGCCGAGCCATCTCCTCCAGCTCGCCGCGCTCGAACTCGCGCGCCAGTGATGGTCCGAACAATGGTCGCACCGGCAGCGACCCGCGACCCTTGCGGACGAATGGAATGTTGCGGATCAGGAAGGCATGCGGGAATGTGCGCCGATAACCCCAGGGCCGTGCGCTCACGCCTGTCGGTCTCTGCGTCGGCTCGAAGCGTACCAGCGTCAGCCAGCGCCCCGGGATGGTCGCGGTGTAGGTGAGCTTGCCGGGATAGGCCTTGTCGACCCGGACCTCGTCCCGGGTCTCACGCACGCCGAGCCCGGTTTGCCCAGCCAGCTGGCGGGTGACGATGGTGAGCATGTGACTGCCGGCGCGGTTCAAGCTTCGCGCAATCGCCGGCTTCAGATCGACCCTGCCGAGGCGCTGCCCCATCCGCTCCAGGTCGGTGGTGTCGATGGTGATGGTGATGTCGCTCATGCTCGCTGCTCCTCCTGGTCACCACGTCGAGCCAGCGGCAAGATCAGCCCGACGGGAAGCGACGAACGCGTCGTAATGGCGTGATCGAATTCCTAACTTGGCCGGTCCCGCCGCTGCGCGACCGCGGCGCATGCCTCGCCTCATCGAACTGCACCAGTGCCTCACGTGCCCCCAACAGCAGCGCTCGCGTCTCCGGGCCCGGGTCGCTCTGCATTTCCTGTTGCAATCCGACCAATCGATCGACCAGCCGCTGGCGCTCGGCGTGAGGATCATTCATGCGCACCATCCCGGTCACGGTTGTAGATGTGACGAACAGATGATGCCGCACCCGATGATCCGTCTCGGCGCTTCATCGCCTTCGCGTATTCGCTTGCCGCGTTCAGCAGGTAGCGACCGTGATGACGCTTGCGCTTGCTCTTCGACATGACCTTGCCGATGGCTGCGCTCCGCCCACTTGCCAGCAACCTCCATACTCATCTCAACTCCCCATAGCCAAAGCCTTCCCGTTGTTCCTACCCTACCCCTCCTTCTTTGCTTGCTTCTCTTGCTATGCGCCGCCGCATAGCTCGCAAGGCGAGAGACGTAGGCACGACACAGGTGCGGGTTTACGACCCGTGCCTCGTAGGTGCTCGCTGCCTCTCCCGCTTTACCGCGCCAGCCTTTTGTACGGAGGCCCGCAACCGCTACCCTGCCCGGGCTACCGGGCGTTGACCGAGATGGTGTCTTGCGGGGCACCGTCCCGGTCGGGATATGACGGGGACGTATGTCCCCAGGCTTCACCGCCTCGGTCTTCGCTGGGATGATCACGCCAGCGCCGTTGCGGCGAAGCGCGGTTGCTCAAGCCGCGCGCGTATATTCCCCGCTCGTCGAGCAGACTAGGGGAGCGTCGGGACCAGCCTTACGGCCGTAGGTGCCGCCGGGAGTGTTCGACCGCATTGCATCATCGCGGTCAGACGTAGTACACCTGCAGGGGCGCGAAGCGCTCTGTCGGGCAAGCCGGGTACCAGCCGCGTTGGCCTGCAGGTGTTGCGAAGGATTGAACCCCGGCATTTTCCACCGAGCAGTGGTGCCGGGGTTTTCCTTTGCTAAATCTGAGATGGATGGCTGTGACAGCGCGCCGGAAACACTAAGCGCGCCAATGGGCGCATTAGCGAGGCTGTGACACTGCAAGCCGTTGGCGAAGCAGGCGCTATGCCAGTTCAGCCGGGGTCGCCAATCATTTCAATATGTTACGCCAATCGATATGAAACTAGAAAAGTCTAGGGCTGACCACCGGCTAACGCCCCAACGGCGGCGGCTACCCAAGCCCGACCGCCGCCGAGTGCTTGAATTGCTCGCCGGGTCCGCGCCCGAGAAACGAATGCAGTCCGACTGAGGAGTGGACGAATGCAACAGCTTACTCAGGAGACGATGACGCAACAGGACAAGCAGGCTCAAAGGCACATGCTCGGGCTCGCCGGTGAATTTCTCGTCGCCAGTATGCTTGGGATTATCGGTGGTGCCGCGTTATTGATTGCGGTGCCCTTCTCGCTTCAATGGTCGCAAAACAATGTGCCGCTGTCACTTCGCGGCGCTGAGGCCAACGCGACGAACGTTGCAGGCGTCAGCCGAAGGGTTCACCGAAGGGCACATCGCCGCGCAGTTTACGGAACTGCAGCAGCCTTCGGCCTTTCGCGCTGTCGCCTCAACGTTGCAGCGGATCGATACCGCCCCGAATATATCTCTCCACCAGCCGGCGGTAGCTACTACTTGCCACCTTTCAGTTTCGCGTCATCTTACAGCTACTGTTAGCCGCGTGCCGAGCGCGTGGCCAATGGGACGCGCGCGTTCGACTTGTCGCGGCTGCGGATCACAGAGGCGGGGCGCGCGGCGCTGCCGTCGCCCGTCTCAAGTAAGACGCAAAATCGGTCTGGTCGGTGTCCGCGGGACTGTTGCAGCGCGGGCTGCCGCCAAGGTCATTGCAACGGCCGCTTTCGGGATCGCCTGGAGATCGCTGCCTGCACGCCTAGTTGCAGTAGTCCCAATAGCCGCGCGTCTTTGGCGGATTCGACCAGTACCAGCACAGGTCGAAGGTCGGCGAGGGCGGCACAGTGGTGGCGGCGACCACGGTTCCCAGCGTTACCCCCGCGATCACGACGCCATAATAGGGCTGAGGCACCCACGGCCTGATTGGTCTCTCGACCATCGTGGTTCTCACATCCCGCGTGTTGCCCCTGCCCACCGTGTTGACCGGGCTCGCTGCGCCCTGGCTCTTGCGCACGGCAACGCTTCGATTTGCGACCGCGGCTTGCCGGGTCTTGGCCGCGGCGTTTCGCTTTGCGACCGCGGCTTGCCGTTTCTTGATTGCGACGGCACGAGATTTGGCTGCGGCGTGACGGCTTGTGACAGCGGCGCCGCGAGATTTGGTTGCGGCGTGACGGTTCTTGGCTGCGACGGCGCGAGCTTTGGCTAGCTGACGGTTCTTGGCCGCTATTGCTCGCTTCAATGCGGCCTTGCGGGCGAGTGCGGAGCGTCGCGCCTGCGCGCCGCGCTTGCGCAGGGCGACCGTCTCAACGGTCGTGGAACCGGCCAGGGCTGGCCCCGACGCGGCAGGCGGGGCCACCATCGCGTCGCTCCCCGCTGAAGCGAGGAACGCGATTCCCAATCCAAGCAGTCCGGCGAGAGTTGCAGCTTTGCCCATTGTCGCTTCTCCCGAGTTGCAACAACGCGAACCTGTTCGCCACAGCGCCAGGGTGGTCGCATGGGCGGGACAGGTCATCCCTGTCATGGCCGCCGCGCGCCGTATGTACACAGTAGTTCGGCGCCGCCGATGAGACCAGGGCGGATTGGCACTCTAGCGGGCCGCGTAGCCAAGTTCCGGTCGAGTGGCGGTGCAGACCTACCATCCGGGCCGGCTTGAATCCAGATGCTCCGCTGGAACCGGTCGAGGCTCTCGCCAATCCTGCGTGCCCGCGTGTCGAAGCCTGCGGCGCCGCCACAGGCACCCCGCAGCGGCGCTGCAGCGTCATCCCGCCGTCATGGCTTGCGTTCGCGCTCCCTCATCGCCTTGATCAACGCATCGGCAAGGAGATTCTGGATATTTTCCGGGAGCGTGATGCCGGTCAGCTGCCAGCGCCACTGCAACAGTCTGAACGCGAGTCCGAAGCGTTGCGGCGGCGGCAACGATTGCGGCAGCGCGACGTAGAAGCGGCCGATTCCATATTCCGACGCGGCGAAGACCTGCCAGGCGTTCCCCAGCGTCTTGCTCGAAATCCCCAGCGTCCCCGCCGGCACGTCCGGCGCCACCGCCACCGGCCATCCGGTGCTCAGAAATTCGGACAACGCTTCGGGCGACATCACCTTGCTCAACACAGGATCGGCGATGCCCAGGGCAGAGCCGACCGCGCCTTGTGCCAGGGGACCGAGCTGAACGCCGGCGCGGCGCAGATAGGCGGCGACGATCTGGTCGGCGAGCGAGCGCCGCACGGAATCGAAATAGACGTGACGCACGACCGTCGCCACATCGCGGGTCTCGAACGCGCGCGCCAGCACATAGAGATCGTAGAGCGGCCAGGCGACGTAGCCGATCCACATCAGGCCGAGCACTGCGATGGTCGCGATCACCTTGCGCATGCGTCACCCGCACGCATCGGATGTAATCCGGACACCATTGGAGCGCATGTAATGCGCTTCGGATCCTTTCGCTTCAGCGCCTGTCCAATTCGGAAACCGGTTTTCCACTTTCCGGAACATGCGCTGGCCTGCAAAGCAGGCGCTGAGAAGCGAGCCTCACAGGGTAAATCGGGCTTGGTCGTACGATCTCGGCCTGGACGCCGCATCCGGCGAACGATCAGCCACGCCCGACGATGGCCTGACGGAATCGCCTCGCATCTTATGATCCCAGCGCCCCTTCCCCAATGCAAAACGTCCAAGGTTCCGCAGAGTTGCGTGCGGTTTCGAGCGCGCCGATGCCGGGCGGGTAATATGCTGCTGCTAATCGCTGCACTCATCTGGGCGTGGATCAATCGAATGCCGTCCGATATGTGACCTACCTCACGCTGGAAACGCACGGAACATGCGATTGCGGTCACCAGTCTCATCCCGACGCAAAGGTGACACGCGATGCACAAGATCTTGGTTGCGGGACTAGCCGCGCTGGCCGCGATCGTCAGCGTCTGGTCGCTCTCAAACCTGGTAAGCCCGAAAATGGTCAGCAAGCTCGAGGCGACCGAAGCAGCGACGGCCCCGATGGCGCCACACGGGATCATGGTGAAGCAGGGCCGAAGCCTTCCGGCCGAATATTTCCCCGATCCGTTCTGAGCTCCACCTGCGCCCTGCCGCGCTGCGCAGCGCTGGCGCAGGCGCGGTTTGATGCCGCCGGCCGCGTGGCCGGAGCCGTTTGCGCTAGACGCCGCTCCCGGGGTACGAGATCGCCCAGGTTGAGTCGCGGTGGGCGATGGCAGCGGCCGAGGACAGCAAGCAGAGCGCACTACGGGCCGACGCGCGGCGGCTGACGATTTGCGAGTTGATCATAGTGCTCGCGGTGGCGGCGGGCTTCGCGCTCACCGTGCTGGTGTTCTTTCCCGGCTACATCACCATCGACGCCCGCTACGTCTATGCCGACGCCAGGGCGTGGCGGTTCGGCGACTGGCAGTCCCCGGCCATGGCGGTGCTGTGGCGGCTCATCGATCCGATCGCACCCGGCGCATCGAGCATGTTCCTGCTGACCGCCGTCCTGTACTGGATCGGCTTCGGCCTGCTCGCGCTCATTGCCGCGCGCCGGGCATTCTGGCTCGGCGTGGTCGCGGTGCTGCTCGCCTTCATGCCGCCGGCCTTCTTTTTTGTCGGCATGGTGTGGCGCGACGTCCTGTTCGGGATCGTGTGGCTCGCCGCCGCGGTACTCACCTTTGCGGTGGTTGATTGCGCCGCGCGCTGGCGCCTCCCGGCCCAGGCCTTGTCGCTGCTTCTGGTCGTGTTCGGCGTGCTGCTGCGGCCCAACGCCATCGTCGCGGCTCCGTTTCTTGCCGCTTATGTCATCTGGCCCGCACGTTTCGACGTCAGGCGGACGGCGATCGCGTTCGTTCCGGCGTTCGTCCTGCTCTACGCGCTTGTCCCGCTCGTCTATTACGGCATGCTGGACGCGCAGCGGCAGAACCCGCTGCACTCGATCCTGGTCTTCGATCTCGGCGGCATCACCCACTTCAGTGGTGACAACCAGTTCCCGGTGCCGTGGAGCGCCGATCAGACGGCGCTGCTGACCAACGGATGCTACGACCCGGTGCGGTGGGACTCGTATTGGCATACCCCGCCCTGCCCATTCGTGATGCAACGGCTGGAGCGTCCCGGGGATACGATCTTCGGTACGCCGCGCCTGACCGAAGCCTGGCGGCACGCGCTCATCGCACACCCCCTCGCCTATCTGAGCCACCGCGCGACCTTCATGTGGCAATTCCTCGCCCGCTCGAATCTCGTGTTGCCGGTATGGGACTGGCGCGATCCAGCCTCGTCCTATGGCTGGAATCCCTTGTTCAGGCCGCTCGTCGCGCTGCACGACGCGCTCCAGCCCACCATTCTGTTCCGGCCGGGTCTCTGGCTCGTCCTTGCCGCCGCCGTCTGTGCGCTGGGCTGGCCGATGCGGTCGGCGCCGGCCGGAGCCTTCGCCGTCGGCGTGGCGGGGTCGGGCGTCGTCTATGTCATGACCTTCTTCGTCGTCGGCGTCGCGGCCGATTTCCGCTATGCCTACTGGTGCGTGCTCGCGACGCTCGCGGGCGCCATCGCGCTCGGCGTTGCGCATTACGACCGGCGCCAGACGCGTCATGCGCGGGCTTGAGCCGCGCATCCATCTACCTTGACATCAGGCGCTGGTTCTCCAACAGCCGCACCAGCACGCCGCGCGCCTCCTCGACCACGCTGGCGATGATGTCATGCCCGAGCTGCGCCGACGCGGCATGGGCCTCTCCGATCACGCCGCTCGCAGTGAGCCGGCGATCATCGGTACGCCACGGGAAGCTCACGCCGCGATCGAAGATCAATCCCGCGATCGCTTCGCTGTCGGCCGGCCCGGCGGCGGGCACGATCGCCTCCGTGCGGACCAGGCGCGGCGCCAGCGCCAGCATCACCGAGGTCTCGCTCTTGCCGCCGTGAACATCGGGGCTGCTCGCGCCGGTCGCGACCTTGGACAGATCGAAGGGGTGGACGACACAGCCGTTGAGCGCGAAATCGCCGCGCAGCTCGTGGATGAGACTATCCAGCACGCCGCGATTGCCGCCGTGACCGTTGATGATCGCGAGATTGCGGGCCGGCAGTGCGCGCGTGATGTCGCGCGCCATGTCCCGCAGCAGGGCCACAAAGCTCTGGATGCCGAGCGACAGCGTCCCCGGCGCCCAGTCGTGCTCGCGCGACAGGCTGACGGAAATGGTGGGAAGCTGCCACAGGTCGAATTCGTCGCCCCAGCGCGCAATGATTCGGCGGGTGAGCTCCGCGGCGACGATCACATCGGTATTGAGCGGCAGATGCGCGCCATGCTGCTCGATTGCGCCGATTGGGAGGCAGAGGATCGAGGTTTCCCGCACGCATTGGGAAACCTCCGCAAAGGTGAGCTCGCCGATCGAGCGGGTCGCTGGCGGGCGGGCCATGGGGCGCAGCGCCGATCAGCCGGTGACCATGCGCATGAGAACCCGATCCCTGCGCACGAAATGATGGTGCAGCGCTGCGCCGATATGCATCGCCGCGACCACGGCGATCGCAATTCCCATCCATCGGTGCAGCGCGAACAGCCGTTCCGAGAGCGGCCGGTTCTCGGGCCACACCGGCGGCAGCTCGAACAGGCCGAACATCGGCAGCGGCGCGGGATAGGCGGAGGTGGCGATCAACCCCACCACCGGCTGCACGATCAACAGCCCGTACAAGGCCCAGTGCGTCGCGTGCGCGGCGAATTGCTGGAGCGCCGGGATGTCGGCGGGAAGCGGCATCGGCGGGTGCGTCAGTCGGTAGAGGAGCCGCGCCAGCACGAGCGGGAGCAGCAGCACGCCGACCGACTTGTGCAGATCATAGAGCGGCTGCTGCACCGGGCCGCCCCATTCGTTGGCGATGATGATACCGACCGGAACCATAAACAGAACGAGCGCGGCCACGACCCAATGCAGCACGCGCGCGGTCACGCTGTAGGCGGGACCCGCAGACGCCGCCGCTGCGCTGGTCATTGCTGCCCTCCCGCTACCGCGCCGTCAGGGTTCGCGCCCGCCCTCGCCGGCTTCGGCGAGCGCGCCGAGGATGTGATCGAGCTTATGTCCGGCGCGCGTGGCTTTGGCGGTGAGATAGCGCCGGTTGTCGGAATTGATCGGGCCGTGCAGCGGCACGCGCCCCGACACGTCGATGCCCGCATGCGAGAGGCCGTCGAGCTTGGCGGGGTTGTTGGTCAACAGCCGCACCCGCGTACAGCCCAGCACCTGCAGCATGCGCACCGCGACCCCGTAGTCGCGCTCGTCGTCGTTGAAGCCCAGGACGGTGTTGGCGTCGACCGTGTCGAGTCCGGCATCCTGGAGCTGATAGGTGCGGATCTTGTTGACCAGGCCGAGGCCCCGGCCCTCCTGCTCCAGATAAAGAATGATCCCGCCGCCATGCTGCTCGATCTGGGGCAGCGCAAGGCGAAGCTGGTCGCCGCAATCGCACCGGCGCGAGCCGAATACGTCGCCGGTCAGGCACGCCGAATGCAATCGCACCAGGACGGGTTGCGTGAGATCGGGTGCTCCGACGATAACGGCGACCGGGGTACCGCCGACGCCGTCGCGAAAGATGACGAAGCGGGCGGGGAAGCTGCCGTGCAGCGGAATCGTCGCCTCGGCAACGACGGCGAGCGACTCGATCGTCGCCTGCCGAAACTGCGCGACCGCGTCGGCGGGAACCACCATCAGCGGCGGTTCGCAGGCGCGCACGCCGGCCGCTTTGCCGTCGCCTACCAGCAGGGCCGGCAGCAGACGGGCAAGCTTGGCAAGCTCAAGCGCAGCGCTCGCGGATGCGCCGGCGGGCACCGGAGCGAGGCGACGGACCTGCGTATCGGCCGCAAGCGAGAAGATCGTCTTGGCGTCGTGCAGATCGCCGATCGCGAGGCCGGTCGGTCCGGCGCCGTCGAGGCCCAGTGCACGGGCGCGGCGGGCGGCGATCAGCAGGTAAGGCCGGTGCGGCGCGGACAGCTGCCGGAAGGACGCAAGCCCCTGGTCTGTCAGGCCGTCGACCGGCAAGAGCGCCACCGGCTTGCCTGCCGCCTCCAGGACGATCGGACGCCCGGACCGAAACTCAGCGAGGCCCCGCTCAACTCCGACTTGTTCAGGCGTGCCAAACAGGCCGGACTTCCCACTCCCACTCATGTCACCCCACAGACGTTGGCCGCGCCGCAGCACCGGCGTCGACCTTAAGAGAATGCGCCGCAGCGGAATTTATTCCATTATCGATGCCGTGCTCATATCGCGCGTTTGCAGAAAAGTCGGATCGCGAAATATCATGCCACGGCGCAGCGGGCTCCGAAAGCAGGTATCGACGATGGCCGACGGACGCGTTGCCAAGATCAATCCTGGCGAGCCCCCGTCGGGCTCGGAAAATACCACCGCCACCGCCTCCTGGGCCGCGGTACCCAAAACGTTTCGCGATCCCAATGGTTCCTTGCCGCCGCCGTGGGACGGCATCTTCGGGCCGCTGCGGCAGGGCACGATCGACGACCTGATGATCGTCGGCCAATGCGGCCAATCGATCGATGCCCGCATCGCGACGCCAAGCGGGCACTCTCATTATATCAATAGCGAGGACGGGCTTGCCCACCTGCATCGGCTGCGCGCTCTGGTCGACGCAGTGATGATCGGAGTGGGCACAGCAGTTGCGGATGACCCGCAACTCACCGTGCGCCGCGTCGCGGGGCCGAACCCGGCGCGCGTGATCATCGACCCGAATAGCCGACTACCACCGACGGCCCGCGCCCTGGCGGCCGACGGCGCGCGCCGGCTGGTGATCACCCGCGCGGGAGCCCGTACCGCGCTTCCGACCGAAATCGAGGTCCTGCCGATCGCCGCAGACAACGGCCGGCTCCCCCCCGCGGCAATCGTCGCCGCACTGGCCGCACGCGGCCTGCGCCGCATCCTGGTGGAAGGCGGGGCCGACACGGTCTCGCGCTTCCTTGCCGCCGGCTGTCTCGACCGTCTGCACATCCTGGTGGCCCCGATCATTCTCGGCGCCGGACGCTCGAGTCTCGCACTGCCGCCGATCGAACGGGTCGACCAAGCCGTGCGCGCGCCCATGCGGGTCCACGTTCTCGGCAGGGACGTGCTGCTCGACTGCGATCTCAGCGCTCAGCGCATGGCGATCGGCCGGGCGAAGATATCGAGGTGACCCACCTGCAGGCTTGATCGGCCTTGCGCGAGATGAGCGCGCCGCCGGGCGAGCCATGCGTTGATCGCGCTCCCCGACAACGGAGCGCTCGTTGCCGCGACTTCGGCCCAACCGGCAAAGAGCGCGTCCTGGATGGCCCGGTCGGCGGGTCCGAACCGCCAATCCGAGCGGCCGTGCACGACATTGAAGCCGAAATGCTCGAGCCGCTCCACGGAACGCGCCGCCGCGTCCGGTCCCAGCGCCGGGCCGAAGCCCTTGTCGGTGCGCTGATGGAGGTTGAAGCCGGAGAGGATCTGGGCGTCGAAGGCTTCGGCCGGCTCGATGCGCACGCGTCCGTCATAGGAGAGCGCCGCATAGACCGGCAGGCGCCTTGCCGCCGCTTCCACGATAAGGCGATCAAGCCATTCGGCGGAGACGAGGTCGAGCAGTGCCGAGGTGGTGATCAGATCGAGCGGCCCGTCGAGCGCGAGCTCCAGATCGCGGGCGAGATCGACCGGTCGCGTGACGAGGGTGACGTGCGGCGATGGCCCGCGCATCGGGACCTGGGCGAGAAGACTGAGATTGTTGTCGACCAGCTGCCAGCGTTGACGCGGCGGCAGGTGCGGCCCGACCGCGCGCAGCGTCGCGCCGGTGCCGCAGGCCAGATCAGCCACCGAGATCGAGGTTTGATCGAGAAAGGCATCGGCGACTGCATCGAGCACCGTGGCGTTGCGCGCGGCGAGATCATAAGGTTCGCGCAGCGCGAGCCACGCAGCGGCGAAGCTCGTCATGCGACGCGCTCCAGCACGGCGGCGAACCGCGCGGCCTGCTCGGGCCACGAGGGAAATCTCGTGGCCCTTGCGCCGGCGGCGAGACGTTCGCGTTCCTCCGGGTTTTCGATCAGCCGCTGCAGCGTCACCGAAAGCGCATCGACGTCGTCGGGCGGCAGCAGTACGCCGGCGCCGGCAGGCACCGTCTGCGGAATGGCGCCGGCCGTGGTGCCGATGACCGGCACGCCGTGCGCCATGGCCTCGGCATAGGCCATGCCATAACCTTCGAACCGCGACGGCAGCACGAACAGGTCGGCGGCAGCGTAAAGCGATGTAAGTTGTTCGTACGGCGCAGCCCCGAGCAGGGCGACGCGGCCGGCGAGACCCAGGCGCGCGATGTCGGCCTCGAGGTTGCGGAGCGTGTCCGGACTTCGCCCGCAGTCGCCGGCAATCACCAGCCGCCAGGAGAGATGCCGGATCCTGCCGAGCGCAGCGATGAGCACATCGTAGCCCTTGCGCGGAACCACCGAACCAACTGCCAGCAGTGTGACGACGTTGTCGCGCCTGCGCGGCGTCGGTGCAACGCGGTCGGTCCCGGGCTCCACCACGCTGAGGCGCCCGGAAGGCACACAATAGTCGTCGGCGAGAATCCTGGCGGTTGCCGTGCTGGTGGTGATGACGTGGCGCACAGCGACGAGCGCCGCGCGCTCACTCGTGCGCAGGCATGCCGCCTCAGTCGCGCTCAGCCCCGCCTCGAGCGCAAGCGGATGATGGATGAGGGCGACCAGGGCATGACTTGCCTGCAGCGCGGCGGCGGCCTCGGGCAGAACACCGAGGGCAAGGCCGTCGACCACGACCGGATGCCCGGGCGGAACGCCTGCAAGCCGGGCGCCGGCAGCCGCGCGCATGTCATCCGGCGGACGCGGAAACCGGTCGCCGAGGTCGAGCACGTCGATGTGCCACCCCAGCGCCGGAAGCTCGGCGATGATCCGCCGATCATAGACGTAGCCGCCGGTCGGGGTCGCGAGGTCGCCGGGCACGGCGAAAGCGGCCGTCCTCACCACAACGGCGCCTCGTACCACGCGCGCGCGAGCGGCGATTCCGCAACGGCGACCCGGATCGACGCGAGCTCGCGGCCGTCGCGGCCGAGCTTGCCCGCCCGCGCCGCGGCGGCGAGATGGTCGAACAGATGCCGCGTCAGGAACTCGGTCGTGGTGTTTGTGTCCTTGAACTGCGGCAGCTCATCCAGGTTGCGATAATTGAGGGGCGCGAGCGCCTCCTTGAGCACCTCGTGGGCGCGGGCGATGTCGACGACGATGCCGTGAGCGTCGAGCGCATCGGCGAAGAACGCAACGCGGATGACAAAGGTCGCGCCATGCACCTTTTGCGCCGGGCCGAATACCTCGCCGCGGAACGAATGGGCGATCATGATCTGATCCGAGACTTCAACCGCGTACACGGAATGCCTGCCTTTGCTAGTGTCCCGATTCCGAAGTTCGCATCATTGTGAGGCACGCTCGTTTGCGAACTTCGGAATCGAAGGACACTAGCAACTTATTGACCTAGTGTGGCTTTAGTTCAGAAGTCCGCATTTCGGACTTGCCGCGGAAATGATGCGGACTTCTGAACCGCCACACTAGTGCGTTTCGTCGCCGGCCGCAGGATAGCGGATCAACGGGCAGACGCCGCCGGACTCGGACGCCAGGATCGCCGGCAAGCGCGCCGGCAGATCCTCGAACGGGACCGCGGGCGCGATCAGGGCGTCGAGCACCGGCGCATTGAGCAGCGCAAGCGCGGCCGCGAGGCGCCTCCCATGCGTCCAGCGGGCGCGATGGGACGGCGCGACCTTGCCGACCTGGCTCGAGATCAGCCGCAGTCGCCGGCTGTGAAACGCCTCGCCCAACGGAACCGCGATGTCGCCGCTGCCATACCAGCTCAGTTCGACGATGGTGGCCTCCTCGCCTGCGAGGCGGAGCGCGGTCGCCAGGCCGGCCGCCGTGCCGCTGGCGTGAAACACCAGGTCGCAATCCGGGGGCGCCTCGTTGGGCGCTGCAAAGCGGGCGCCGATCGCGTGCGCAAGCTCGGCACGCGTTGCGGCGACGTCGACGACACTTACCTGCGCGGCGGGCAGACGGGCGCACAGATATGCCACCAGGAGGCCAACGAGCCCCCCGCCCACGACGGCGATGCGATCGGCCGGTCCGGGCGCGCCGTCCCAGACCGCATTGAGCGCGGTTTCCATATTGGCGGCGAGCACGGCACGTCTGGGCGTGACGCCTTCGGGGAGTGGAAACACGGCATCGGCCGGCAGGGTGAATAGGCTCTGGTGCGGATGCAGGCTGAAAACGACACGCTCACGCAATTCCGCGGGCCCGGTTTCAACGCGCCCGACAGTGGCGTAGCCGTATTTGACCGGAAAGGGAAACGCTCCGCTCATCAAGGGCGCGCGCATGCGGCCATACTCGCTCGCCGGCACCCGTCCGGCGTGGACGAGCCGCTCGGTACCGCGACTGATCGCCCCGAACAGCGAGCGCACCTGCGCCTCGCCGGGATTCGGCGCGGCCACCGTCTCCTCGCGCAGCTCAGCCTGGCCGGGGCCGACATACCAGAGAGCCTTGCCCTGCATCTTGGTATCCCGCTCGTGAGCGGCCGCGATTTGTCTGCGGCGCGCGGGGCTGACGTCCTTTCGGAGAGTATCACGGGTGGCGCCGATGCCGGATTGGACTCATGCGCCCGCCGCTATATCCTCAAAACGCCGGAAAAGACACGCAAAGCCCCTGCATGCTCGAGCGTTTCCCCCGCGACGAGGCCGTGATCGCCGTGCCTGCCGCCGTGCCCGGTTGGCGGCCCGCGCTGTTCTTCGCGGGCGTCGCGGTGACGATCGCGGGACTGATCTGGCTCGCTTTGATCGCGCTCTCGCCCGGCGGTCTCAGTGTCGTCGACGCCGTTCTGGTCGCGCTGTTCGCGGTGACGCTACCCTGGTACGTCATCGGCTTCTGGAATGCGACCATCGGCCTCCTGCTGATGCGCTTTGCGCGCGACCCGGTCGCGGCGGTGCTGCCGGTCGCCGGCCGTGTGCGGGGAGACGAGCCGATTACCGCGTCGACCGCCATCCTGCTCTGCATCCGCAACGAGCCGCCCGACCGCGTCGTACGCCTGCTCGAGCCTCTGCTGCAGGGGCTCGCTGCGCGCGGCGTCGGCGAGCACTTCCATGTCTATGTCCTGAGCGACACCGGCGATCTTGGCATTGCCGCGCACGAGGACACGCGCTTTGGTGAACTCGCGGCAGCGTGGCGCGGCCGGGTACCGCTGACCTACCGCCGCCGCGCCAGGAATACCGGCTTCAAGGCCGGCAACATCCAGGATTTCTGCGAGCGCTGGGGCAAGGATCACGATTTCGCCGTCATGCTCGACGCCGACAGCGTGATGACGGTCGATCTCGTGCTGCGGCTCGTGCGCATGATGCAGATCGACCCCGGGCTCGGTATTCTGCAGAGCCTGGTGATCGGAATGCCATCGGCCAGCCCGTTCGCGCGCATTTTTCAGTTCGGCATGCGGCTCGGCATGCGCTCCTACACCATCGGCAGCGCCTGGTGGCAGGGCGATTGCGGGCCGTACTGGGGCCATAATGCGATCGTCCGCCTCACACCTTTCACGCTGCATTGCCAGCTGCCCGAGCTCGACGATGGCGCGCTCGTCAAGGGTCACGTGCTCAGCCACGACCAGATCGAGGCGGTGCTGATGCGGCGGGCCGGCTACGAGGTGCGCGTGCTGGCGCAGGAGGGGTCGAGCTTCGAGCAGAACCCGCCCACACTGGTGGAATTCATGCGCCGCGACCTGCGCTGGTGCCAGGGCAACATGCAATATTGGCCGTTCCTGCGTCTGCCGGGACTGCTCCCCGTGAGCCGCTATCAGCTCGTGTTCGCGATCCTGATGTTTCTCGGCTCCCCGGCGTGGATCGGGCTGTTGCTGCTTGGCGCCGTGGCGGTTGCGCTTGCGCCGACGCCGGCCGATTTCATGCGGTGGGACGCGGGCATCGCGCTCCTGCTCCTCGTCCTGGCGATGTGGTTTGCGCCCAACATCGCAACCGTGATCGACGTGCTCGCCCGACCAAAGCTGCGTGGCCTGTTCGGCGGGGCGCTCCGGTTCGTGGTGAGCTTCGCGCTCACCGTCGTCTTCGTGGTGCTGGTCGCTCCGATCATGTGGGTGGGGCACACGTTGTTCCTGGCAATGCTGCTGTGCGGCCGCAACGTGAGCTGGGGCGCGCAGGCGCGGGACGACCATCCAGTCCCTTGGTCTGTCGCGTGGCGCCATTTCTGGCCGCAAACCCTGGTCGGGCTCGCCCCGGTGCTCTTGCTCATCGGTGCGGCGCCGGCGGCCCTGCCCTACGCGCTGGTCATCGCCGGCGGTCCGCTGCTGTCGATCCCGCTTGCGGTCGTCACCGCCTCGCCCGCGCTCGGGCGCGCGCTGATCGCCCTCGGGCTCGACCGGCTGCCGGAAGAGACCCTGCCGCCGCCGGAGTTGCGCGCGCTTCGACTTCCGGCGATCGAGTTGGCGCAGCGCGCGCCATAGCCCGGCATGCGAAGGCGGGAACGTGTGGCATGACGCCCCGCTCGATGCGCCAGCCGCCTCCCGCACCACGAGCGAGTGACTGGCCATGATCCAGCAGCCGCTGCCGAGCGAGGCGCCCACCATCACCGGCGGCGACTTTCTCGGACATCCGCGCGGACTCGCGGTCCTGTTCGCCACCGAAAGCTGGGAGCGATTTTCCTATTTCGGCAACGCCGCGCTCGTCGTGCTCTATATGGTGAAATATCTGCTCGATCCCGAGCGGGTCGCGGCCGTGCTCGGCTTCAGCGCGGTGCGCGCTGCACTCGAATTCCTGTTCGGGCCGCTCGAGGCGCAGCCGCTGGCGTCGCAGCTGTTCGGTTTCTACACCGGGCTCGCCTATTTCACGCCCATCCTGGGCGGGCTCATCGCCGACCGGCTGCTCGGCCAGCGCCGCACCGTCATCGTGGGCGGCGTGCTGATGGCAATCGGCCATTTCATGATGGCGTTCGAGACGCTGTTCCTGCTCGCACTTTTGATGTTGATTCTCGGTATCGGCGCGTTCAAGCCGAACATCTCCACTCAGGTCGGCGCGCTCTACGCACCCGGGGACGACCGGCGTGACCGCGCTTACTCGATCTTCTATCTCGGCATCAATGTCGGGGCTTTCCTCGCGCCGCTCATCTGCGGCACGCTCGCCGCCCATTATGGCTGGCACGCCGGGTTCGGCGCCGCCGGCGTCGGCATGGTGGTCGGGCTTGCGATCTATATCTGCGGCCAGGGCGCGCTGCCGGCAGACGCCCCGAGGCCAAACACGATGGGGAGCCGCGAGAAAGCACCGCTGCAACCGCAGGAGCGGCGCGCCGTCGTCGGGCTCCTCGCCATCTGCGCGCCGGTGGCGCTGTTCTGGGCTGCCTACGATCAGCAGGGCAACACCATCCTGCTGTGGGCGGAGGATTTCACGGACCGATCGATCGATCTCGGAGACTGGCGTGGCGAAATTCCCTCGCCGTGGTTTCTCGCCCTCAATCCGCTCATGATCTTCATGCTCACGCCAATGATCGTGCGGCTGTGGGCGCGGCAGGGTCGCAGTGGGATCGAGCCAAGCCCGGTCAGCAAGATGGCGTTCGGCTGCCTGTGCGTTGCGCTCGCCAATCTGGTCATGGTTGCCGCGGCGTCGACCATGACGGGCAAAGCGAGCGCGCTGTGGCTTCTCGGCTACTTCCTCCTTGCCACCATCGGCGAGCTTCATCTCGCGCCGATCGGGCTGGCCCTGGTCTCCAAGCTGGCGCCAGCGCGCATCCTCTCGATGATGATGGGCGTCTGGTTTGCCACCACGCTGCCCGGCGACATTCTGGCAGGCTTCCTGGGCGGCTACTGGAGCAGCATGGCGAAGCCGAAATTCTTCCTGATGATCGCGCTCGTCGCCCTGCTCGCCGGCGTCGTCATCTGGATCATTCAAAAATCGGTGGTCAGAACGCGCTGATCGACAATCGTCGCGTGATTCGGACAATCGGATGCCGGCGACCGTCGCCGGACTCAATGCGTCCAGGGATCGCGGCGGTTGAAGGCGAAATTGTCGGCGTAGGACATGACGCGGCGCGCCGGCGGCTTGGATGGAGAGACCTGGTAGGCAATGTCGTGGCGCTGGCAATAGGCGATCGCCTCGTCGAGGCTGTCGAAGCGCAGGCTTACCTGCTGCCGCATGTCTCCCGAGCTCGTCCAGCCCATCAGCGGTTCGATCTCCCGCGGCTGCTCCGGCTCATAATCCAGCACCCATTCCTTGGTCTTGGCGGTGCCGGACTGCATCGCGGTCTTGGCGGGCTTGTAGATCCGTGCGGTCATGGTCGGCCACAATGCTGTTTCTGACGTCGGACGGTTTCCGCATGAAACCAGGACTTGGTTGGTCGGGGCAGCAGGATTTGAACCTGCGACAACCCATTGAAATATCCCAGGGTCGTTCTGACAATCGACCGACCTCGCTTATCGACCCCTCCCTATCTGAGCCATTCCGTTCTGACAATGGGCGCGGCCCCGAGCCTGTAGCGTGTCTTGGGGTCGTCAAGCCAGCGGGGTATCCGAAGGGCCCCGGCCGGCAGTGGCGTGACCTGACGGATCAAATGCGTAGCCTCTTCATAAGGGCTGTCGCGCCGTTCGGTCATCGGCATAATCCAAACGAGTCTATCTACCTACTTCTGAGGTATAGCCAGGGCGGAGCACGAACAGGCAACCGTCATACCCAAGACGAACCGCGAACCGCCGGTTAGGCCATGCAGCGGGGTATTGGCACCTCCTGCCGCCGATCGCAGGAGACATCGATGTCGACCGACTACCGTCCACTCACGCCGATCTACTTCACGGACCTCTTCGATGGCCGACTGGAGAGCGCCGGCGTTCACGAACCTCCAACCGAAGACCGGAGTAGCCGGGAGAGATGTCTCACAGACGGCCGTAATTTTCTTTGGGTCTTTTGCGATGACAAAGGGCTGGCATCGTTCACCCGCCGTGGGTGGAATGCACCGGACCGCATTTTGCGGGTGATTGCCGAAAAATTCGATGTAGACATCGTATCTGAGTACGAACCGGAATATTGGGGATATGAGACGGAAGAAGAATGGCACGCTGCCTGGGAGGCGATGGGAGAGAAGGATGTACAGGATTTTTACGACGAGGTGGTGAAGTTTGTTCGGGGAGAGAGCCACAATATTGAACCTGGTACCATTGGAATGACCCAAGCTGAAATCGCCAAACGGTTGGCGGCGGAGTTCCCCTGATCTCCTGGCTAAAGACAAACGATCTGATCTGATCAAAGCAGTTAACATGATCTATGACAGGGATCACACCATAGCTGTCACATTGACTGAGGAGCGCCGCGCTTTTATCCGGATGATCGCCACCCACGAAGACGATTTACCGCAAGCGTAATTTTTACACGAGCTCATCATGGCTTCGGCACCCGGGCGCGTAATGCTGCCAAAACGCACAGGAGCCGCTCAATGCCGCTGCGTCGCAATTATTGGCCGAGGTGCGGGATAAGCTCGTTTCTCGCGGGCAATCGGCCCTATCGTTCGCGGCGCAAGCCGCCCGGCCCGTATTGTTCCAACACGAGGTTAGGAGGAGCACGCCGTGGCACTTCGCCGGAACTGGTGGCCGAGATGTGGCGCTCGCACGCGGCAAGGTCAGCCGTGCCGCATGGCCGTTGAACCCGGAAAAAACCGATGCAAGTTTCATGGCGGCCGCTCCACGGGCCCTCGGACGGAGGCGGGGCGGGCGCGGATAGCCGCAGCTCAGCGCCGGCGGTGGGAACAATTCCGCGGAGTAAAACCCCACAACGCGTGCGCGCGCACGCGCGCGTACTGGTCGCAAAACTCGGGCACCCTAAGAGGAGCCGTGGGACGTGCGGATGTTTGGCGAGGAATGCAAGTTCGATCCGCATCCGAGACGCCGAATAAGGGAAGAAGTACCGGATGAATTGTCGCTGCCACCGCTCCATCGAACTCGCTGCTCCTCCCCCCTTCGCCATATCCGCCACCATGACCGCTGGCCATAATGCCCTCCGTGGATCAGGTCCCGGTCAAAAACCCGCATTCGATAACAATGCGATGGCACAAGTGGGTTGTCCTGATCGCCGCATCGACCGGCTCTGCATTACGTGCTGTTCGCTCCTCCAACCTTCACATCACGCCGGACGCCCGGCGCGATCTCGTTTACGCCGCAAGCGCGACGGGTTGCCTGTAACGCTCGCCCTTAGCCATCTGGCCCAGGCCATTCGGGCAAGCTTGTTGGCAAGCGCGATGGCGGCGACCTTGGTCGGCCTCCGCGCCAATAATGCCGTGAGCCAGGGGCGGTGCTTGGTACCATGGATCTTGGCATAGCGGATGACGGCGAGCGCCCCGGCCACGAACAGTTGGCGAACATCATCTGCAACTGGCCGCCAACGAGATCGGTCAGCGCGGGCGCCTCACCGCGATATGGCACGTGCAGCATGTCGATGCCGGTCATCATCTTGAACATCTCTCCAGCCAAGTGCCCCGTGGCCCCGACGCCATTCGACCCCATGTTGATCTTTGTCGGATTCGCCTTGACGTAGGCTATAAACTCCGGGACCGTTTTGGCGGGCACAGACGGACTTACCAACATCACGTAGGCCGATCGATAAAATGCTGCGATCGGGGCAATGTCCCGGATGAGATCGTAACTGAGCTTCTCGTAGAACGCGGCATTTATCGCAATGCCGACACTTAGCAGCAGAAGAGTATGGCCGTCCGGAGCCGACCGCACGACTGCCTCGGTGCCGACATTCCCACCGCCACCCGGCCGATTTTCGACAACGAACGGCTGACCGAGCCGATCGGAAAGCCACTGGCCGAGCAGGCGAGCATGAACGTCGTTCGAGCCGCCGGCTGGAAAGGTGACAACGATGCGCACCGGCCGCGTCGGGTAGGCTTGCGCATTTGCGATCCGCGACAGTACCGACAGCGCGGCAGCACCCGCTGCCAGATGCAGAAATCGACGGCGGGGAAGTTTCATTGCGGCCTCCCTAATTTCCCGGTCATCTCATTCGATCACCTCGTCGGCGCGGGCAAGCAAGCTCGGCGGCACGTCGATGCCGAGAGCCTTGGCGGTCTTGACGTTGATTACCAGTTCGAATCTGGTCGGCTGGAGGACGGGAAGGTCCGCCGGCCGGGCACCCTTGAGAACGCGCCCGGCGTAGTCGCCAAGCTGCCGATACGCGTCGGTGATGCTGGTTCCATAGCTCATCAGCCCCCCGCCTCAGCATATTCGCGCTGCTCGTAGATGGCGGGGACCGCATGTTGCGTCGCAAGCTCGACCAATCGTTCACGGCGGCTGTTGAAAAACGGATCGGCAGCCACAACGAGCGCACCTGCGCCCTCGCGTACAAGCTGAGCAAAAATCGAAACGAAATCATTATCGCTGCCGGCACTCACAACTAGAATTTTCTGCCCCATAGCGTCCGCTGCGGTTTGTATGTCCGCAAGCTCGATGTCGCCGTCAGCCGTGTTGGGATTCATCAGGAAAGCAATCGTGGCGGAGTTAGGTACCACCTCGCGCATCAATCCCAATCGTTTGGAGCCAAACTCGGAGGCGAACATGGTCACGCCAGTCACGTTGCCGCTAGGCCGGTTTATGCTGGTGACCAGACCGAGCTTGACAGGGTCATAACCGCTAACGAACAGGATGGGGACGGTCGGGGTTGCCGATTTGGCCACTCGCATCGACGTGCTGTTGCCGACAATCACCCTCACTGGAAAGCGAAGTAGTTCGGCCACAAGTGCAGGCAACTGTTCAAGTTGATTTTCCGCAAAGCGATATTCAACCGCCACGTTGTGGCCTTCGACGAAACCTCTATCTCCGAGGCCCTTGCGGAAGGCAGCGGCGAGATGTGCCATGGTGTCAAGTCTTGCAGGGTGGAGAAAGCCCACTACCGGCATCCCCGGCTGCTGCGCCCGCGCCGCAACGGGCCATGCCGCAGCCGCCGCGCCGCCGAGCAGCGTGATGAACTCGCGCCGTCTCATTCGATTACCTCGTCGGCGCGGGCAAGCAGCGTCGGCGGCACTTCGAGGCCGAGCGCCTTTGCAGTTCTGAGGTTGATAATTAGCTCGACTTTTGTAGTTTGCTGAACCGGTGTCGGCCGCTGTTCGCCTTAATAATTCGGCCAGTGTGGACGCCGACTTGGCGGTACATGTCTGTCAGACTTCCCCCGTAACTCATCAAGCCGCCGGCCGCTGCGAACTCGCGATACTGATAGATAGCAGGCACCGCATGGCGGATGGCCAGTGCGGCGATCTGTTGGCTCTGACTGTTGAAGAAAGGATCGCTGCCGATCACAAGGCCGCCTGCCCCCAGTTGGGCTAAGGTGAGAAGACGGCATCAAAGTCGCGCACAGCGCTTGCATGCAGTACATGCAACTGCAGCCCGCGCTTGCGTGCCGCCGCCTGTAAGTCTCTCGTTATAGTTTCCCGCAAGGAACCGGCGGCCGGGTTGACGAGCAGTGCAATGCTGGTCGCCGCGGGCATCAACTCATGCATCAGCTCAGCCCGCTTCGGCCCCACTTCCGCGGTCAACGTAGTTACGCCAGTGAGATTACCGCCGGGTCGAGCGAGGCTGGCGACCAGTCCGGCCGCGACTGGATCGTACCTGGCGAAGACGATCGGAATTGTCAGGGTCGCCGCCTTTGCTGCCATCACCGGCGAAGGGCTGTTCGCCGCAATCACGGTCACTTGGCGCCGGATCAGGTCGGCTACTAATGCCGGAAGCCGATCATATTGGCCATTCGCCCAACGATACTCAATCGCCACGTTGCTGCCCTCGGCATAACCGGATTCGCTCAGCCCTTGTCGAAACGCGCGCACAAGGTACGCGAACAGGTCAGGCAACTCGCTATTGAGGAAGCCGATGACCGGCACCGTCGCTTGCTGCGCGCGCGCCGTCAGCGGCCACGCCGCGCCGCGCCGCCGAGCAGCGCGATGAACTCGCGCCGGTTGCGGTAGGGACCTCCATTGCTGTCGGCCCCCGCACAGATCCGTACTTGCAGCTTTCCCGCATACGGCTCCTACCTCGGGTGTGAGACGGCAAATCGCTTGTCAGGCCAGGGATGAAGGATACGCGGCTTGGGAAGCCAGGCGTCAATCAGCTGCTTCATCTGAGCCCAGTTGAGTTTCGTCCGCTCGCTGCGCCGGGTGAGCACCCGGTACCAGCGTTTGGCGATCTCGGTCCGGAACGCCACCAGTGCCCGGAAGTTGGTCGGGACCGCGTGGTAGTTGAAGTAGCCACGGACGACATGCCACAGCCATTTCGCCTGATCGGGGAGTGGCTGGTGCATGCGCTGCCACATCTCCTCTTTGATCATCCGCAGCTTCGCCCGCATGCGGTCTCGCCGGGTCTTCCTTTTGATCTGGAATTTGCCGTGGCGAGTCTTGCCGCAGATGAAGGTGAAGCCCAGGAAGTCGAAGGTCTCCGGTTTGCCGAGCCCGCGCCGCTGGCGGCGTTCCGCCGCAAAGCGTCCGAACTCGATGAGCCGTGTCTTCTCGGGGTGCAGTGTCAGCGCAAACTTCTGTAACCGCTCACGCATCTCGTCCAGGAAACTCCGGGCGTCGTTCTCGTGCTGGAAGCCGACGATGAAGTCGTCGGCGTAGCGCACGATGATCATATCGCCCGTGGCCTCACGCTGTCGCCAGCGCACCGCCCACAGGTCGAGCGCGTAGTGCAGGTAGATGTTGGCCAGGAGCGGCGAAATTACCGCGCCCTGCCCCGTCCCCCGGTCACTGACGGTCACGATCCCGTCTTCCAAGACGCCCGCCTTGAGCCATTTGCGGATCAGGCGGATGATGCGCTGGTCGCCGATCCGATGCTCCACGAACCGTATGAGCCATTCCTGGTTCACCGTGTGGAAGAACGATTGGATGTCGGCGTCCAGTATCCAGCTCACCTTCCTGCTGTCGATCCCGACACAGAGTGCATCCAGCGCATCGTGCGTGCCGCGACCCGGTCGGAATCCGTACGAGATTCCGAGGAAGTCTTCCTCGTAAATCGCGTTCAGCAGCGCGACCACCGCCCGTTGGACGATCTTGTCCTCCAGGGCCGCGACCGCGAGCGGGCGCTGCCGACCGTCCGGTTTGGGTATGTAGACCCGCCGTGACGGCAGTGCCCGATACGCTCCCCGCTGGACCCGATCATGCAGGTCCTCAAGCTTACGCTCGAGGTCCGCCTCGTAGTCCATCCACGTCAGTCGATCCACGCCCGGCGCGGCATCCTCCTTGAGTCGAAGTACGCCTCTTCAAGCAGCTCGATGCTGATGTGGTGGAAGAGCGCGGTGAACTTCTCCTTCTTCCTTTCCTTTGCGACTTTCCGTATGCGTTCCAGCGCCTGTGACACGCTTACCCGGCTCTGCGCCCGGCACGTGCTTTGCTGGTCCGCATTTCCCTTGGTCTCCGTCCTTGGCTCCACCAGCTCCGCCGCGGCTGATCCACCGCGGATTGCTCCACGGCAGGATGCGCCGCTTTGTTCGCCGGCTTCACAGCTACTATGACGGAGTCCGACTTCTCGTGCCCGCTCATCATCGGCTACGGCTCCTCGCCTTCCCGATGCGGACCACCGTACTCGGCACCACTCGACATCGGCGGCCAGACACGAGATATCCCAAATTCCGACGCGCTCCTTGTGCTCGTGATGTGGCCCTCGACCCCGGCGGGACGACAATGCCTCGCATAGCGGCATTATTCATGTTGCGTTCGACCATGAAAACGGTCTCCGCTCCCGCGAGTAGATCATTTCGTGGCTCACTCCCACACCCCACGCACCCGCTGTGTACGCTTCGTGTTCGGCATCGCTGCCGCCTCACGCAACACTCGCTTCCAGGCAGCTTGCTGGGCCTTACCTGGGCCGGACTTCCACCGGCGGATCGCGCCAGCTGACTGGCGCCTTCTCTCATTCGATCACCTCGTCGGCAACCAACAGAAATCGCTCCGGGATGGTCAGAGCCAGCGCCTTTGCGGTCTTGAGGTTGACGACCAGCTCGAACCGGGTCGGTCGCTCAATGGGGATATCGCCCGGTTTCGTTCCCTTGAGAATCTTGTCGACGGTTCCTGCAGCTCGGCGATAAATGTCTGGCAAATTTGCAGAGTAGGACATCAGCCCGCCGGCGATCGCAAACTCCCGAAAGCCGAAAACCGAGGGCAAGCGCAGTCCTGCGATCAGTGCAGCAAGAACCGTCCGGGCTTCGTTGAACACCGGCGACTGGCTGACGCACAGCGCCTGCAAGCCATCGCGCACAGCAGCCGTCAAGACCGGCTCGAATTGGTCCGCGGAGCGCACCTCGACGAGGCGAATTTCCAAATTCAGCGCCTGTGCGGTCGCCGGCAGCAAACTCACGCCGGCGCTGTCAGTCGGATCGTCGGGATTGCTAAGGACACCAACGCGCGAGGTGCTTGGAACCGCGTCCTTGAGCAATTCTAGCCGCTTTGCCATCAGCGCGTCGTCGCCTTCCAACCAAAACCCCGTGAAGCTGCCGCCGGGCCGCCCCAAGCTGCGCGCCAACCCAAACCTCGTCGGATCTTGGGGTATCGCCGTCATCACCACGGGTATGTTCCGCGCGAGATCGCGCAAAGCCAATACGGCCGGCAAAGAGCCGGCGACGATCACATCGGGATTGAGTGTAACCAATTCGGTCGCGAGCGCGGGCAAACGCGCGATCACTCCCTCAGCGTGACGATTCTCAATCGTCACGTTACGGCCATCGACGTAGCCAAGATCGCGCAGCCCGGTACGCAGCGCGTTGATGTTGCGCGTCGCGGCCATTGCCGACAACGGCGACAGCACGGCAACGAGGGGTCGAATGGACGATTGCTGTGCGAGCGCCGCGAGCGGCCATGTGACAGCCGCGCCGCTAATCAGCGTGATGAACTCGCGGCGTTTCATTCGATTACCTCGTCGGCGCGGGCGAGCAGCGTCGTCGGCACGTCGAGGCCGAGCGCCTTCGCCGTGACCAGATTCAAGACGAGATCGAATTTGGTTGGCTGCTCGATCGGGATGTCGGCCGGCTTCGCACCTCGCAAAATTTTGTCGACATAATCGGCGGCGCGCCGAAACAGGTCCGGGAGGTTTGGTCCATAGGACATCAGACCCCCCGCTTCGACGTATTCCCGAAGAGCGTACATCGTCGGCATTCGTGCGCCCTGCGCCAAGGTGTTGATTCGAATGCGGTTGGTGACCGTTAGCGGATCGATAGCGACGTAAAGTGCCTGCGCCCGGCCCTTGATCGCCTCGAAGGCGGGTGCGATGTCCTCGGCTCGCCGGATTTCGAGCGTGGCGACCTCGAGGCCAAGCGTGCTGGTCGTTGCCTGAACCTCGCGCATCTCCAGCAGGGAGTCGGGACTGCCCACATTAGCCAAGATCGCCAACCGGCGAAGACCGGGGACGGCCTCTTGCAACAATTCGAGTTTCTTGCCAGCAATATCGCTCGCCTGGCTCGCCAGACCGGTAACGTTGCCGCCCGGTCGCGCCAAACTCGCGACCAGGCCGGGTCCGACCGGGTCCGACGCCACCGCGAACACGATCGGGATTACCGCTGTCGCTTGCTTTGCCGCGAGGATTGCTGGGGTTGCATACGTGACAATGACATCGACTTTGAGCTGCATGAATTCGGCTGCGATCTCGGCGAAACGTTCGCGGCGTCCTTCCGCCCATCGATTCTCCATCGCGACGCTTCGACCCTCGATCCATCCAAGTTCGCGCAGCCGCGGCACAAAGGCATCAAGCCATGATTTCATGGCTGAAGCCGAAGCTGCACCTAAAAATCCAATTGTGGGCAATTTTTCTCGTTGCTGCCCTCGCGCCGCGAGCGGCCACGCGGCCGCCGCGCCGCCGAGCAGCGCTACAAAGTCCCGCCGCCTCATGCCGGACATGGGGGCTCCCTCCCAGAACGTCGCCGCCGATCATACCAGCTAGGGACCCGCCGGGCGCAGGCGGTCTAACGCATCAGGAGCCTGTCGGGGGAAGGGTCAGCCGGCCGGCAGCGGCGCGAGGCAATCATCCCTCTCTATGACGATCTGCGCGCGGTGCTCGAGCGCACCCCGAGGTTGCCACCACGGTCTTGAGCACGACCAGGCGCAAGCCTTGGACGGCAAAACGGCCTCTCGACCGCCGTGCAAAGGGCGAAGGCTGCGGCCAAGTGGGACGAGAGGGACCTGCATTTCCACGACTTGCGCGGCACCGCCGCGACCAAGTTCTACGTCGCCGGCCTCAGCGTGCGCGTGATCGCCGAAATCATGGGTTGGGAGGAGGAGACGGTGGAGAAGATCATTCGCCAGTACGTCGGCCGCGGGGCCGCCACGCGGGCAGCGATCGCGCAGCTCAACGAGACCAGACGGAGAACGTTGCTTGCAAAACCAACTGCAAAACCGACACCCCGAACGGGGGCTAAGTAGTTGGAGCGGGTGAAGGGAATCGAACCCTCGTCATCAGCTTGGAAGGCTGGATGATGCCAAAGAACATCAGGGACATAGCTGCAAAACCAAGGCAAACAGCCCCTATATCCGTCAATGGGTTGTGTGCGGTTTGCAAAACCCCGGATGCCTCAAAATTCGGCCGGAAATCAGGCGCTG
>CAVUAI010000025.1:0-223335 GCA_963739385.1 uncultured Alphaproteobacteria bacterium | reverse complement strand
TGCGCCCGAGGATGACGGCCTTCGGCGGCTTGAGACAGGGCTTGGCCCACGGCTCATCACGGCACCGCCTGCGGCATCGCTCCCCGCGCCGTGGCCGCAGGTCTCGCGGTGATCCTTGCGGCCGGCGTCGACCTTGCGGAGAAATCCCTGGCGCGAGAGCACGATGCGATCCGGCACGACCTCGCCCTGCGCGATGGCGGAGCCGAGCCCCCAGGTCGCGGTGATCAGCATCTGTCCCTCGGCCGTCTCGCTCAGGCCGCCGCCCGCGGCGCGCGCGTCGACCAGCGGCTGGATCAGCACGGCCATGGCCGTGTCGGCCGGCGACAGCCCGTGGTTCTCCATGTAACGCCGCGCGTTGGTCGTCCACAGCGCGGCCCAGCAGGCCCGCACCGCGGTGAGGAACGCAGCCTCCTCGTCGATGCCCAGGAAGCTCTCGAACTGGCCGGCGAAGTTGGCGCCCTTGCGATCCTCGATCAGCGCGGAGGAGCGCACCGCGCCCTGGAGTGGCCACTGTCCGCACGCTGCGCGCGCCACGCTGCCAGCAGCGGCGCGCCACCATGTCAGGCGCCAGCGGCTGCTCGTAGAGGCCGAGCCTGATCTCGACCGACAGCCGCCGCTGCTCCACCACGTCGGCGGCGGCGAAGCGAGCCCACCGATCCGAGGTGGCAGAGCGCCGCGATCTGCGCCCGGTAGCGTCCGCGCTCAGGCAGAAGCCGCCCGGCGTCGGCAGGCCCGCTCGGGTCAGCACCGCCAGGGTTGCCGCCTTCGGTCCGACCCGTTCGGCGTCAACGGCCGCCGCGGCGGTCAGCGGGATGATGAAGTCAATCATGCCTTGCTCGCTTCGGCCGCTCGGTTCGTCATGGCCGGGCTCGTCCCGGCCATCCACGTCTTCGCACTTGGCGTCACCAAATCGAGATCAGCGGGTCTCGGCGCTGCGCGCCGGCCCGGTGATGACGCCGGCCGGCGACCGACGTCATTTCACGTGGTCGGCGTAGCCCGGGATCGGATCGACCACGGTGATCTGGTTGACCGGGAAGTTGGAGATGATCTCGATCTCCTTCTCGTGCACGATCAGCATTTCCTCGATGCGCACGCCGTACGGAAGCGTTTGCCGTGCTGGGTCTCGAGCGCAAACGTCATTCCCGCCTTGATCTCGATCGGATGGTCGAGCGACCAGATACGCGAGATCACCGGCGGATCGTATTGCGCGAGGCCGACGCCGTGGCCCCACAGATTGGCCGCCGCCTGATCTTCTTCCTTGTAGCCCCAGGCTTCCTTCGCCGACGGCCACTTCTTCGCGATGTCGCGCGTGGTGGCGCCGGCCTTCACCGCGTGGATCGAATTGTACAGCCACTCGAGCGCGGTCGCGTAGGTGTCCTTCTGCTCCTTGCTCGGCTCCTTGCCGACGCAATAGGTGCGGTAATAGCAGGACTTGTAGCCGTTCCAGGTGAGCGCGGCCAAATCCATGAACACGATGTCGCCGGGCTGGATGATGCGGTCGGAGAAATTGCGCCAGTTCGGCCAGGTGTTGGGACCGGACGAGACGATCACGTCCTCCACGTCCTCCATCCCCGGAATGCTGTAGAGATACTTCATCAGGTGCGCCGTCACCTGGTTCTCGGTGATGCCCGGCCGCAGGAACTTCATGCACTCCCAATGCGTGGCGTCGCCGATCGCACCGACGATGCGCATGCATTCCTGCTCGTCGACGTTCTTGACCGCGCGCGCCTCCATCATCGGCGTCATGCCGTCGACCCAGTTGATCTTCTTCTCCTTGAAGATGTTGATCATGTTGATGTCGATGAAGTCGACGCCGAGCTTCTGCCCGGCGACGCCGTGGCGCTTCATCTCCTCGAGGATGGCGTCGGTGAATTTCTTCACCTGCTGCTGCGAGGCCGGCCCGGCCGCGCCCTTGATCCAGGCATAGGAGTAGCGGACGTTCTCCTTGGTACCATGGCAATGGCGCTCGATCTGGAAGCCGAGTCGCCCTGCTCGAACAGAACCGGCGCGCCGTCGCCGCAGAGCAGCGCGTAGCGCAGGCCCGGCTTCAGCCGGTTCCAGCCCGGCGTGAGCGTGCCGGTGAGATAGCGCACGTTCTCGTCGTACATGCAGAGCATGGCGCCGAGGCCGTGCTTCTTCATGTGTGCGCGCGCGCGCTCGGTGCGATGCTTGCGCAGCCGGTCCCAGTTCACCCGCTGCTGCCAATCCAGTCCGGCGATGCCGAAATTTGCGGTGCCCATGAACGCCTCCCAAGGATGAGCCGCGCGTTCTCTGCCGCGACCCGTGCTGTTGGCAGAATCCTAGCCGGGTGGCCCCGGCAGCCGAAATAATATATTCTTCGCTAGGGCATCAGTTTTATTGATAGCAGGGTCGTGGCCGACATCGCACTC
Organism: uncultured Alphaproteobacteria bacterium; assembly: GCA_963739385.1. Classification (GTDB taxonomy): domain Bacteria; phylum Pseudomonadota; class Alphaproteobacteria; order Rhizobiales; family Xanthobacteraceae; genus VAZQ01. The sequence continues at coordinate 220,945 of CAVUAI010000025.1, read as the reverse complement.
CGGCAGATCCGCGCCGTCATCGCCGTCTGCGAGGAGGGCTCGTTCACGCGCGCAGCCGAGCGCGAGAACGCCACCCAGTCCGGCATCTCGCAGCATGTCGCCATTGTCGAGCGCGCGCTCGGCGTGAAGCTGTTCGAACGCTCGGCGCGCGGCATCGTGCCGACGCCGGCGGGCCTGCGCTACTACAAGAGCTGCGTCGAGGCGGTCGGCCGGCTCGAGAACGCCAACGAGGAGGCGCGCGGGCTTTCCGGGCTGGTCACTGGCGACTTGCGCATCGGCCTGATGCCGACCTTCACGCGCGCGGTGCTGGCGCCGACGCTCGACGACTTCGTGCCGCGCTATCCCGACGTCCGGCTGCACGTGTTCGAGGGCTACAGCGGCGTGCTGACCGACATGGTCCTGGCCGACGAGCTCGATTTCGCACTGGTGCCGGCGTTCGAGGGCCGCGTGGGACTGAAATCGCGGCTGCTCGTGCGCGACCGCGAGATGCTGCTGTCAGGACCCAAACGGGCGCTTGTGCCGCTGGCACCGGTGCGCTTGGCGACTGTGCCCCGTTGAAGATCGTGGTGCCGGGGCCGGACAATATCCGGCGACGCAACCTGGAGACCTACTTCCAGACCAACGGCGTCGAGATCTCCGCCATGCTCGAAATGGACGCCATGATCGGCACGCTCGAATTCGTCGCGCGCTCGGACTGGGTGACGGTGCTGCCGAGCCTGATCTCGGTCAACGACATCGGCAGAGGCGATCTCGTGGTCAATCCCATCAGCGATCCGGCGCTGCACGCCGAGTTCGTGGTCATCCAGCCCGCGCGCCGCACCTTGAGCGTGCCGGCACGGCGCTTTCTCGAGCGTTTCGAAACCGAGGTCGCCCACATCCAGGCGATCTGGGACAAGGCGCTGGCGGCGCCGCTCGCGTCAAATGGCCGCAAGCGCAGCCGGCGTTAGAGCATGATCCCGAAAAGTAAGCACCGGTTTTCGGAAAAGATCATGCTCCAGCAATAAGCTAGAGCGCGATGACGAGTCGAAGATAAGGCATCGCGCTTTAGTCTTGGCCCGGATCAGCCTTGAGCCCTGCCGCTTCGATGCCGGCGATGGCGCAGGCTTCGTCCTTGTCGGAGGTGTCGCCGGAAATGCCGACCGCGCCGACGACGTCGCCCGCCGCGTTCCTGATCAGAACGCCGCCGGGATTGGTGACCATGCGCCCGCCGCTCGCCGCCGCCAGCATGGTGAAGAACTGCGGGGTCTTGGCCGCGCGGCCCGCCAGCGTACGCGAGCCGAAGCCCATGCCGAGCGCGCCCCAGGCCTTGCCGAAGGCGATGTCGAAGCGCAGCAGCCCCGACTTGTCCTCGCGCTTGAACGCGACCAGATGCCCGCCGGCATCGAGCACGGCGACGGTCAGCGGCGCGCAATTGGTGTCGCGGCCCTTCTTGAGCGCGGCATCGACGATGGTGGAAGCTTGGGCAAGCGTGACGACCGACATGAGAACTCCGTGGCGTGTTGACGGACTGATCGAGGGGTCGGGAGACGCCGGCGCGGGTCACGGCCTGGCGGCGCGGTTTGCCCAGTAGACGGACACCGCCGAAACTTCTGCCGCGCCCGATACCTTGCCTTTGGTCTCCTCGTAGCAGGCCAGCGTCTTCTCGACGAGCGGCAGCTCGAGGCCGCGCGCCTGGCCTTCGGCCAGCATCGTGCGCAGATCCTTGACCGCGCTCTCGAGGTCGAATGTCACCGGCCCGCCGTCGCCGCCCTTGAGCATGTCGGCGATGCCGGGCCCGCGCACCTTGAGGACGTTCGGGCCGCCCGACGTGTCCGCCAACAGATCCATGATCCGCGCGGGATCGAGGCCGAGCGGGCGGCAGAGCGCGAGCGCCTCGCCGAGCGCCTGCCAATAGATCATCAGCGGCATGTTGATGGTGAGCTTCATGACCGCGCCGGAGCCGACCGGCCCGCAATGTTCGAGCCGGCGGCAGAGCTGTTCGAGAATCGGCTTGGCACGCGCAGCGTCGGCCGGCTCGGCGCCCATCAGCCCGATCAGCTTGCCCTGCCGCGCCGGACCGGTCGAGCCGCCCACAGGGCATTCGACGAAGGCCGCGCCCTTGGCGCGCACCGTCTCGGCGAGCGCGACCGGCGTCTGCGGCTGCACCGTGCTCATCTCGATGAACAGCTTGTCGCCGACCTCGCCAGCGAGCAGTCCGGACGGCCCGTTGTAGACCGCATCGATCGCCGCGGCATCGGTGAGAATCGTGATGACGGCATCGGAGCCCTGCGCGAGTTCCGCCGGCGTGGCCGCGGCCGCCGCGCCCGCATCCGTTACCGCCTTCAATTTGTCAGCCGACCGGTTCCACGCCGTGACCTCGTGCCCAACCTCCATGAGCCGCTGCGCGATGGCTGCGCCCATTTTGCCGATGCCGGCAATCCCGATCCGCATTCAAGTCTCCGCCGTTGGCTTCTCTGTCGTTGCGACCACGCAAGCACTCGCTCGCTATTTCATGCGGTCCTTGATCTTGTCGAGCGCGGCGCGGGCGCAATCGTCGTCGAAATTGCCGCCGGGAGCGCCGCCGACGCCGATGCCGCCGATCGGCTTGCCACCGGCCATGATGGTGACGCCGCCGGGCGTGAACGTGATGTTCGGCAGGCCGGCGAGTGCATTCGTGGTCATTCCGGGAGCCTTGCTGATGCGCTCGAAGATCGCCTTGGTCGAATCCTCCTTGCGCACCGGCGCGAGCGAGGCGGCGGTGTAGGCCTTGGCATAAGCGCTGTCGAGCGTATGCACCGGCGCGCCGTCGCCGCGCAGCACCGCCTGCCGCACGCCGTCCATGTCGACAACGATGGCGGTGACGGCGTAGCTGTTCCTGGCACACGCCGCGACCGCCTCGGCGACCGCTTCGTTAGCAAGCCCCGCCGACAGGCGCTGCTCGGCGATCAGACCCTGCGCGGATGCCGCTGACGCTTCGAGCAGGCTCACCAGCGCTGCGCAGAAAGCGAAGGTGGTGCGAGACATGGTCATGAGCGTCCCCCCTGGGGCTGCCATCGGTTGCGGCAGCTCGGCGGCGACGATAAGGGATTATGCCTACGGGAGAAAGGCCGCTATTGAAGCGTGGCCGCTGAAGCAATTGAAAACGAAATGCAGCGCAAGCCGCGCAGCGTCCGCATCGTGCGGGGCAAGGGAGGTTCGGAATGGCGAAAGGGAAAGTCGGCATCGTCGGGCTCGGCATCATGGGAGGCGCGTTTGCGAACAATCTCGTTGCCGCCGGCTGGCGCGTCGTGGGCTACGACACCGATCCCGCGCGCCGGCGCGCCATGGCGCGCGCAGGGGTGGAGATCGCGGCTGACACCAAGACGCTTGCCGCCGCCGTGCCAACCATCATCACCAGCCTGCCGAAGCCTGCCGCGCTCGATGCGACGGTGCAGGCCATCATCGATGCCGGCGTGCGGCCGCGGGTGATCGTCGAAGCCAGCACGTTCACGCTCGACGACAAGCTCAGCGCCGAGCGTGCGCTGCGCAAGGCGGGCCACGTGATGCTGGACTGTCCGGTGAGCGGCACCGGCGCGCAGGCGCGGGTGAAGGACCTCGTGGTCTATGCCAGCGGCGACCGCAAGGCGATCCGCAGGCTTCGTTCATTGTTCGCGGGCTTCTCGCGCGCGATGCACGACCTCGGCGCATTCGGCAACGGCAGCCGCATGAAATATGTCGCGAACCTGCTGGTGGCGATCAACAATGTCGCCAGCGCCGAGGCCATGGTGCTCGGCCTCAAGGCCGGGCTCGACGCCCAAACCGTATTCGACATGGTTCACATGGGCGCCGCCAACTCCCGGGTGTTCGAGCTGCGCGCGCCGATGATGGTGAAGGACCGCTACGACGATGTCACGATGAAGATATCGGTCTGGCAGAAGGACATGGCGGTGATCGGCGAATTCGCACGCAAGCTCGGTTGCCCGACGCCGATGTTCGACGCCACCGTGCCGGTCTACAACAAGGCGATGAAGTCGGGGCACGCTGAGGAGGACACCGCCGCGGTATGCGCGGTCCTCGAGGAAATGGCCGGGGTCAAGCGGGAAAAGCGGCGCGCAAGCAAGCGCAGCAAGTAAGCACCGTGTCGGGCAGCGCGTTGCTACTGCGGCGGATTCTGCACCGTGCGCACCACGCTTGAGGTCGGCCGCCCGTCGACGGTCTGGCCTGCCCGCGTCTTCACCATGGCGGCCTCGTATTGCGGCAGCGATACGACGGGGTCCTTCGCCTTCAAATGCACGACCTTGAAGCCCTTGGCCTTGAGCTGCAACAACAAGGCCGGCAGCGCGACCGCGGTCGAACGCTGGAAATCGTGCAGCAGGACGATGCCCTTGCCCCTTTTTTCGAGCTTGGTCATCACCGATTCGATCACCCGGTCGGGATTCTTGAGCTTGAAATCGAACGAATCGACATCGATCGAGAAGATGCCGATATTCCTTTCGGCGAGATAGGCAGTCAGTTCCGGCGTCTGGCTCAGACCGGGGAAGCGAAAAAACGGCGCCACCGGACGCCCGGCGGTAATCGCCACGGCACTGATGCCGTTCTCGATTTCATCCTTGGCTTCGTCCAGGGATTTCTTGGCAAGATTCGCGTGCGACCACGAGTGGGAGCCGACGGTGTGGTCCTTGGCGACGACCTGCCGGAGGATGTCGGGATGCCAACTCACGTGCTGGCCGATCGGAAAGAATGTCGCCTTCACGCATTGCGACGCCAGCGCTGCCAGCACGGCGGGAGTATTGCCGGGCCACGGGCCGTCGTCGAAGGTCAGCACGACCTCGCCTCGCTCCAGGAAATCGTGCGCCTTGAACTGCTCATTGCCAAAGCCCGGTCCGCCCGCAGTATCGATCGCTACCGTCCGGGAAACTCCGAGCGCGTCCGGATTTTCGCATTTTGAATTGGCGGCGGCACCAGCCTTGCCCGGTGAGCCCGGCATCATCGCAGCCGCGGGTCTGGCTTGCGGTGCCATGAGTGGCGCAGGCGGCGGGAGTGATTGCGGCGGCGCCATCTGCGGCTGTGCCGTCGCCACGGCGGCCGCACGCGATGCGACCGCGCCGGTCGCCAGCTCGCCTTCCGCGGCCTTCGCCTCCGGCACACTCGGTGCCGGCTCCTGGGGACTGAGAGTCCACCCGATGCCAATGCCTAAAGCTACCGCAGCAGCGACGGCGGCCACCAACCCTGTCATCCGATACATTGATTATTGTCCCTCGCGGTTCCGGCCGCGCACGATCGGTGGGAAATCTTTAGTTTCGATTACCGACCGCGCGGCGCCACGTCGGCGCGCCCCCGTGTCGTCCCGGCAATCCGCGGTTTCGGATCAGCGGCGCACGGAAACACAGTCAAGCTTGCTCGGACTGCGGAAATTTCCTCTCGCGCGCGCCGCACCGCGTCCGGAACACGAACACGGCAACAATCCAATCGTCGGGGGCAGAACACTCGTTTATGAGCCCGCTCACTCCGGCTTGATCCCGGCCGCCGCCACCACCTTGCCCCATTTCGCGTAGTCGTCCCTGATGAACTTCGCATAGGCCGCAGGCGTGGTTCCAACCACGTCGACGCCGATCGCAGCCATGCGCTGGTGGAAGCCGGGCGAGGCGATGATGCCTGCGATCTCGCGGTTAAGCGTCTCGATGATGTCGGGCGGCGTGGCGGCCGGCGCCACCAGCCCCACCCCCGAACCGACCTCGAAGCCGGGAAACGCCGCCTCGGACAGCGTAGGAACATCGGGCAACGAGGCGATGCGGACCGGACTGGTGGCGGCAAGGGCGCGCAGGTTGCCGTCCCGGATCAGCGGCAGGAGCGAATTGACGGCGCCGATGAACATGTCGATGCGCCCCGCCACCAGATCCGGCAGGACGGCCGTGGCACCGCGGAACGGCACATGAACAAGATCCACTCCGGCGTGCATCTTGAAAAGTTCGCCGCCGAGATGCTGCGGTGTGCCGACGCCGACCGAGCCGAAGCTCAGTCTGTTCGGCGAATTGCGCGCCAGATCCACAAAATCCTTCACCGTCTGCACCGGCAGGCTGGCCGGCACGACCATGACGAACGGTACGTCGGCGACCAGATTGATCGGCGCAAAATCGGTGACCGGATTGTAGACCGGATTGCGCGACAGATGCGGGCCCATGGTGAACGACGCCGGCGCGATCAGCATGACATGGCCGTCCGGCGGCAGCTTCGCCACATAGGAATAGGCGATGTTGCCCCCGCCGCCGGGCTTGTTCTCGACCACGGCAGTCTGGTTGAGGCTCGCTTGCAACCCGGCCGCGATTTCCCGCGCTACCACGTCATTGGAGCCGCCCGGCGTGAAAGGCACGATGATGCGGAGCGTCTTATTGGGGAATCGCACCGCAGGCTCCGACGACTGGGCGCCAGCCGTGAGCGGCCAAAAGACTGAACAAGAAATCGAGGACGCCGCCGCGTGGGCAAACAGCCTCATGAACTCGCGCCGCTTCATTCGATCGCCTCGTTTACAAGGGCAGACAGCACCACGGCTTGAATGGTCAGAGCCCGTTTGCGCGGAGAAGATCAGCAGAATTGGCAGGATTGGCAATCCCTGCAAAGCATGCACGGACGGCTCCGGTGTCGCAGCGGTCGCGCGACTCCCGAAGTTCGCCCGCCTCTCACTCCCGCAGGAAATCGAGCACTGCGGTCTCGGCCAGCACCGCTTCCGGAATGCTGTGGCGTCGGGAGCGGGCACGCTCCTCGGCGGTCTGCGTGGCCTGGAGATAGGCCCCGAGGTGCCGTGCACGCTCGATGATGCGCCGCCCGACCGGAAGCCGCGTGTCCTCGAAGCGTCGCAGCGCGGGCTCGACCTCATCGAGCTCGAGCGCCGCCGTCAGCGCCGCCGCGTCATCCGCCGCCTTGGCCACGCCAGCCGCGACATGCGGACGCGCAACGAAGGCGGCGTCGCCGATGATCGCGGCCCGGCCGAAGGCCATGCGCGGAGTCTCGAGATCGTAGATCGGCTGCAGGATCGGCTCGTCGATCATGCGCACGATCTCGCGGAATTGCGGCGCCAGCAACCGCTCGGCCGCCGCGCGCATCTGCGCAATGGCGTCGCGCCGGATCAGCGGCGGCGGGATCGAGATCGTGTGGGTGGTGCCGCTCTCGTCGGTGAGCAGATGCTGCAGCTCGCCGACCTCATCGGCCGGCCGGTACCACACCACGTTGTAACGGCGCCGGCCCGCGCGCAGGTCATTGTCGGGGCCGGCGACCGGGTAGCCCAGGCATTGCTCGCCCGGCGGCAGGCAGAACGTCATGTAGTTGAACAGCTCGCGGTGAATCGCCGGTGCAAACGCCGCTTCCGGAATGAGCGCCCGCCAGGCGACGTAGCCGGCATAAAGCGGCGCCAGCTCGGGCAGGCATTGCTGGCGAATGGTGGAGCGAAGACCGTCCGCCCCCACCAGCAGCTCCCCCTCCGCCGTGCCGCCATCGGAGAAATGCACGGTCACCGACCGCCCGTCCTGCTGGAAGGCCTTGACGCCGCGGCCGCGGTGATAGCGCTCTTGCGGGAACGCATCGCGCAGCACGCGGTAGACCCGCTCCCAGGCGGTGAGAACCTGCGGGCATGCGAACTCTGCAGCGAGCCGGCCGGACGCATCGAGGATTTTTCGGGTGGTGATCTCGACCCCGAGGTCGGCCGCATCGATGCCGAGCCGCCGCAACGTCGCGATCAGATCCGGTTGCGCGACGATGCCGGCGCCGCGGCCGGCGAGTTCGCTCTCGACCCGCTCGAACACGGCGACGTCCCAGCCGGCCCGGCGCAGCAGCAGCGCAGCCAGGAGGCCGCTCATGGAGCCGCCGGCGATGAGCGCGCGCCGTTGGCTCGCCCGGGGCAATTTGCTCGATCCCGCCATTTCCTGCCGCCCAAACTTGCTATATATCGAGCGAAACTCGGAGGAATGCCATGGCCCTGACGATGTTGGACAAGCAGGCGGAAACCTCGGTGAAATCGCCGTGGCCGCCGGAGATCGCCGCGGAATTCGAACGCGAGAAGAACAATCCCAATCCGTGCGTCGGCAACGCGCTGGTATCGGAGACCGATCGCGTCCGGGTGTGGACGATCCGTCTCAAGCCGGGCGAGCGTATCGGCTTCCATCGCCACGTGCTCGACTACTTCTGGACCGCCGTCACCGGCGGCCGCGGACGCCAGCACGTGCACGACGGCACGACCGTCGAATATACCTACGCGCCGGGTGAGACCCGGCACGAGACCTATGGCGCCGGCCAGTTCAAGGTCCACGATCTCGAGAATCTCGGCGACAAGGAGATGGTCTTCATGACCATCGAGTTCCTGCAGAGCGCCAACAAGCCGATGGCGCTGCCCGAAGGCGTGCGGCAGCAGGTCGCGGCGTAACAACTGCAACTGGCCGATCCGACGGGATGGCCGGGCTTGTCCCGGCCGTCTGCGTCTCGACTTTACGACGAAAGACGTGCGACCGCGGCTGACGGATACCGTCAAACGGACTAGTGCGGTGGATTTGAAGCTATCATTCTTGCTGCGAGTTCGCTTAGGAACTTCAAATCCAAAACCGCACTAGAATCATAACGTTGCTAGTGTCCTGCGATTCCGAAGTTCGCATCCGGGGTTGCCGCGAGTGTTGCGAACTTCGGAATCGGGACACTAGCCAAGGCGGCACCCTTCCTGCACACTGGCATCCAAACAAAACGACCCGTCCCGCGCGAACGCATGGGGTTCGGCGCAGACCGGGCTGGGGGGAAACTTGGGCCTTAGCTTCGACCTGCTGATCAACGCCTTGATTGCCGGCATTCTGCTCGGCGGATTCTATGCCGCGGTGACGCTCGGCGTGTCGATCTCGTTCGGCATCCTCGACATCGTCAACATCGCGCATCCCGCCTTCATCATCCTCGGTTCGTATATCGCCTACATCGTCAATACCAAGCTCGGCATCGATCCCATCGTGATCAGCATCGTCATGCTGCCGGTGTTCTATCTGCTCGGCGCCGGAGTGTACCAGGTCTATTACGAATTGTTCGAGCGGCGCGGGCAGGAAGCGCTGCGCGGGCTCTCCTTTTTCTTCGGCCTCCTGTTCGTCACCGAGGTGATGCTCATCCTCGTGTTCGGCGTCGACTACCGCTACGTCGAGGCCTGGTATATCGGGCCGAGTTGGCGTCTCGGGGTGATGGACTTTCCGCTCCGCATGCTGGTGCCGTGCGTCGTTGCGCTCGCCATGTTCGTCGCGCTGCAGCTCTATCTGTCGTATACCTTCATCGGACGGGCGATCTCCGCCGTGGCGCAGGATCAGCTTGCGCTGCGGCTGATGGGCGCGTCGCCGACCGCCATCAAGCGCATCGCCTTCGGCATCTCGATCGCGACCACGTCGGTCGCCGGCGCGCTGCTGATCATCATCCAGCCGGTCGAGCCGTCGGTCGGGCGCGAGTATATCGGCCGCGTGTTCGCGATCTGCGTGCTCGGCGGACTCGGCAGCCTTCCCGGCACGGTGATCGGCGCCATGCTGCTCGGCATCATCGAGAGCTTCACCGCCACCTTCTATGGACCGTCCTGGGCGCCGGCGGTGGCGTTCGGCGTGCTGCTGCTGACCTTGGCGTTCCGGCCGGCGGGCCTGCTCGGACGATAGGATTCTCGATCGTGCGGACCCGCTACTTTCTGCTGATCTCGATCGCCGTGGCCGCGCTCGTGTTCTTCGGCGCGCGCGCGGTCAACAACGACTACGTGTTCTTTGCCGGCTACACCGTGCTGCAATTCATCGTGCTGGCGACCGCATGGAACATCCTCGGCGGCTACACCGGGTACGTGAATTTCGGCTCGGCGGCGTTCTTCGCGCTCGGCGCCTATACGACGGTCTTCTTCCACAAGTTCTATCAGCTGCCGATCCCGCTCCTGATCGTGCTCGCCGCCGTCGTCTCGGGCATCGTCGGACTCGGCATGGGCTACCTGACGCTGCGGCTGCGCGGCGCCTTCTTCGCCATCGCGACGCTCGCGCTCGCCGTCGTGCTGCAGACGCTCGTCGTCAACTGGGACTATGTCGGCGGCTCGCGGGGCGCCTACATCATCCGTCCGAACGAGATCTGGCCGATCGGGCCCTACATTCAATATCTGTTCCTGCTGATGCTGGCGCTCGTGGTCATGTCGCTCACCATCGCGCGCGGCATCGAGCGCTCGCAGCTCGGTTACGGCTTCGCCACCATCCGGGACGATGAGCTGGCGGCGGAAGCCTCCGGCGTGCCCACGCTGAAGCTCAAGCTCGTGGCCACCACGCTTTCCGGCGCGCTCATGGGCATGGCCGGAGCGCCCTTTCCCTACTACATCGGCTATCTTCAGCCCTCGTCCGCCTTCGGGCTCGAATATGCCGTCAACTCGATCGCCATGCCGATGATCGGCGGCACCACCAGCTGGGTCGGACCGCTGATCGGCGCGATCCTGCTCGGGACGTTGCAGCAGGTCGCGACCGTCACCATCTCGTCGGCGGTCAACCTGCTCATCGTCGGCCTGCTGCTGGTCGGGTTCGTCATCATCGCGCCGAACGGCATCGTCGGGCTGGTGCAGAGCTGGACGCGCAGGAGAACGAAGTGATGGCCGCCGCCCTGCTCGAGGTCCAGGGTCTGAGCAAACGCTTCGGCGGCTTTGTCGCCCTCGACGGCATCGACCTTGCGGTCGCCGAGGGCGAGCGCGTCGGCCTGATCGGCCCCAACGGTTCGGGCAAGTCGACATTGGTCAACTGCATCTGCGGCACGCTCGCGAACGAGACCGGAACGGTGCGATTCAACGGCGAGCCGGTCGACGGGCTGCTGACCCACGAGCGCACCCGTCGCGGCATGGCGCGCAGCTTCCAGCTGCCGCGCCCGTTCACCACCCTGACCGTCGCCGAAAACCTCCGCGTTCCCTTGCTTTACACCGTCAACGCGCGACCGGGGCAATCGCTCTCCGCGGCGGACATCGATGCGCGCTGCGAGGAGCTGCTGCAGCTCGTGGCGCTCGGCGAAAAGGGGGCGCAGTATCCGCGCGACCTCACGCAGGTCGAGATGCGCAAGCTCGAGCTTGCGCGCGCCATGGCGGCGGAGCCCAAGCTCCTGATCGCGGACGAATCCATGGCCGGGCTTTCGCAGTCGGAGGTCGACGACATCGTCGGCCTGCTTATCCGCCTCAACGAGCGCGGCATCACCATCATCCTGATCGAGCACATCATGCGCGCGGTGATGCGGTTCTCGCAGCGCCTGGTCGTGCTGGTCTCGGGCAAGAAGATCGCGGATGGCAAGCCTGACACCGTCATCCGCGACCCGGAGGTGGAGAGGGCTTACCTTGGCCAATAGCCTCACCATCGAGAACATCGACGCCGCCTACGGCGCCGTGCGGGTGCTCGAGGGCGTCTCGCTCAACGTCAATGGCGGCGAGACCGTGGTGCTGCTTGGCACCAACGGCAACGGCAAGTCGACGCTGATGAAGTGCGTGATGGGGATCGTGCGTCCGCGCACCGGGCGCATCGTGGTTGAGATCGACGGCGAAAAGCACGATCTGGTGGGCCGCAGCACCGAGCAGATCGTCGACCTCGGCATCGCCCTGGTGCCGGAAGGCCGCAGGCTGTTTCCGCGCCTGACCGTGGAGGAGAATCTCCTGCTCGGCGCGTTCCGCCGCAAGGCGCGGGCGATGCTCAAATCCAACCTGGATTTCTGCTTCGAGTGCTTCCCGCGGCTGGCCGAGCGGCGCGCCCAGCTCGCCGGCTCCATGAGCGGCGGCGAGCAGCAGATGCTGGCGCTCGCACGCGCCTTGATGCTGGCGCCGCGCATCCTGCTGATCGACGAGCCGTCGGTGGGGCTCGCGCCGGTGCTGGTCAGCCGCACCATCGACAAGATCAAGGAACTCAAGGATCAGTACAAGCTGACCGTGCTGATGGCGGAGCAGAATTTTCCGCAGGCGCTGCGCATCGCCGACCGCGGCTACGTCATCGTGCACGGGCAGATCGCGTTCGAGGGCCGCTCCGCCGACGAGCTCAACAACAACGAGCTGATCCGCAAATTCTATCTCGGCCTGTAGCGGCTCAACGATCGAGAGCCGGCGGCGCAGGCCGCTTATCGGCAACGCGCGCACATCGGCTTGTCCGGCTGAATTGAAGCTGCTTATCTTGCGGCGCGTTCGGCTGGGAACGTCCAATTTCAAACTGCACTGGAATCATTCACGCTGCCGGTGTCCTTCGATTCCATTTGCACGCGACACGACCGGGACGCTGCCCTTGGATCACCGCGACGGGTCGCCGCCTTCGACCATGATGGTCTCGACCTCCCCCGCGCCCTTGCGCCGGAATGCCGCCGCCCGGTCGTATTCGGGCGAGGTGAAGCAGGCGACCCCCTGCTCGAAGGTCGGGAACTCGATCACCACGAACCGCTGGAACTTGTCCGGTCCTTCCATGATCTGGTAGCGGCCGCCGCGCGCGAGCACCTTGCCGCCGAACTTGGCGATGATGCCCGGCACCAGGTCCGTATACTTCTTGTATTCGACCGGATCGTTGATCTTCGAGCGCGCAACCCAATAGGCCGGCATGGTAATGTCCTCGCTAACTTCTGCCTGCTACCAAACGACCGTCATGCCCGCGCAGGCGGGCATCGAGTACACTCTGCGCTGACGGCAAGAATCGCAAGCGCCGGTGTTTATTGGATCATCCCGGTTTTCGCGGATGATGAGGCGGAAATTGCCGCACGAGGAGCGCCCATCATGGCACGCAAGCTGATCGACATTTCCGTCCCGCTGGAGAACGACGTCGCCGCCGATCCGCCGGGCTACGGGCCGAAGATCGACTATTTCACGCATCGCCAGACGGCGGCGGACGTCGTCAAGTTCTTTCCCGGCCTGCGCGAGGAGGACTTGCCCGACGGCGAAGGCTGGGCGATCGAATGGATCAGGCTATCGACCCACAACACCACGCATCTCGACGCGCCCTGGCATTTCGCCTCGACCATGGACCGCGGCAAGCGCGCGATCACCATCGACGAGGTGCCGCTCGAATGGTGCCTGCAGCCCGGCGTCAAGCTCGACTTCCGCCATTTCCCCGACGGCTATGTCGCGACCGCGCGCGACGTCGAGGCCGAGCTCGCACGCATCCGGCACGTGCTCGCACCGCTCGACATCGTGCTGGTGAACACCAGCGCGGGCGAGGCCTACGGGCGCCCAGACTATGTCGCCAAGGGCTGCGGCATGGGCCGCGAGGCGACCCTTTATCTGCTGGAGCGCGGCGTGCGCGTCACCGGCACCGACGGCTGGAGCTGGGACGCGCCGTTCGTTCACACCAAAGAGAAATATCTCGCCACCGGCGACGCGAGCCTGATCTGGGAAGGCCACAAGGCCGGTCGCGATATCGGCTATTGCCACATCGAGAAGCTGCACAATCTCGCTGCGCTGCCGGCCGCGGGATTCACGGTGAGCTGCTTTCCGATCAAGGTGCGCGGCGGTTCCGCGGGCTGGACGCGCGCGGTGGCGATCATCGACTGAGCGCGTCCAGCGCAAATGCCACACAGCGTGCGGTTGACCCGGTCGGAGCACGCTGGCTACCATCCGCGCCAATCACGCCGGTAACGAAGTCCGGCTTCGCCACAGGAGGAACGCGTGGACAGACGCAGCTTCATCGTCGGCTCGGCCGCGACCGCGGCCACCCTCAATGCGTCCTTCGCGCAGGACGCCTACCCTGCACGCGCCATCACCGTCATCAATCCGTTTCCACCCGGCGGCGCAGCCGACGTCGTCATCCGGCCGCTCGCCGCGGTGCTCGAGCCGATGGTGCAGAAACCGGTGGTCATCGACACCAAGGCCGGCGCGGCCGGGCAGGTCGGCGCGCAGGTCGCCGCCCACGCCAAGCCCGACGGCTACACGTTGCTCGCCCACATCACGTCGATCTCGGGCTTTGCCGAGGTCGACCGGTTGTTCGGCCGCGCGCCGAAATTCACCAATGCCGATTTCATTCCGCTCGCGCGTTTCGTCGCCGATCCCTGCGTGCTCATCGTCAACGACCAGCAGCCATACAAGACCCTGCAGGAATTCATCGACGACGCCCGGAAACGGCCCAACGAAATCATCTTCAGCTCCTCGGGACTCTATGGCGCGCTCCACATCCCCACGGCGCTGTTCGCTGCGGCGGCCGGTGGACTGAAGCTGCGGCATTTGCCGACCCAGGGCGGCGGGCCGGCCATCACCGCGTTTCTCGGCAACAACGCACAGGTGCTGGTGTCGTCGGTCTCGGCCTGTATGTCCCAGATCAAGGCTGGCAAGGCGAAGCCGCTGGCCGTGTTCGGCGGCCAGCGCTCGAAGGCGCTGCCCGACGTGCCGACCATGAAGGAATCCGGCTACGACATCGAATACTATCTGTGGGTCGGCATGTTCGCGCCCAAGGGCACGCCGGCGAACGCCGTCACCTATCTGCGTGAAGCGTTGCAAAAGGCGGCGAACACCGAGCAGTTCAAGGCCGCGCTCGCCAATCTCGGACAGGACCTCGCCTACATGGACCAGCCGGAATTCGCCCAGTTCTGGGAGGCCGACACCAAACGCATCGAAGCCGCGATCCGATCCATCGGCAAGGTCGAGGGCTAGGCTTTGCGAGCCCTTTTCACCGCAGGTAACGACGCGACAACAAACGCTTGCTCAGTTCCCCTCCGCCGCGCGGTGCGCGCGGAGAGCGGAACGGAGCGATCGTGACTCTCCGCACCGATCACGTCGCCGGCGGCTTTTTCGTCGCCTTCGGCATTCTCGTGCTCGCGATGAGCGGGGATCTGCCCATCGGCACACTGTCGTTTCCCGGCGCGGGCATGATGCCGAAGCTTCTTGCCGGACTGCTCATCGCGCTCGGCCTGTTGCTCATGCTGCGTGCACGCGATAGCGCGCCGCTTGCCACGGTGCCGTGGGGAGACCTGCCGCACGCGGCGCGCATCGTCGCGATCACCGCGGTCGCGATCGCGCTCTACCAGACGCTCGGCTTCCTGATTACGATGACGCTGCTGCTGTTCGCGCTGGTGTACGGCGCCGAACGACGCCCCGTTCTGACCGCTGCCGCCTTCAGCGTGGGCGTGGTCGCGCTCGCCTATCTGCTGTTCGGCGTCGCCCTCAAGGTCCCGCTCGAACCCGGCATTCTTGGATTCTGACAATGGGAACGGTCGAAAGCCTCCTGCTTGGCTTCTCGGTCGCGTTGCAGCCCGACGTCTTGTGGTACGCCTTTCTCGGCTGCCTGGTCGGCACCGTCGTGGGCGTATTGCCCGGGATCGGGCCTCTCTCCGGCATCAGCATTCTGCTGCCCGCGACCTTCGGCCTCGATACCACCAAGTCGGTCGTGATGCTCGCCGGCATCTATTACGGCTCGCAATACGGCGGTTCCACCACCTCGATCCTGATGCGGATCCCGGGCGAAGCCGCGTCGGTGATGACCTGCATCGACGGCTACGCCATGGCGCAGAAAGGGCGCGCCGGCGCCGCGTTGTGCATCGCCGCCGTCGGCTCATGGATCGCGGGTACGTTCGGCGTCCTCATGCTGACGCTGATCGCGCCGCCGCTGGCCGCCTTCGCGTTGCGCTTCGGACCGCCCGAATACACCGCCCTGCTCGTGCTCGGTCTCATCTTCCTGGCCTACATGTCCTCGACCTCGCTGCTGCGCACGCTGCTGATGGCGTCCGTCGGGCTGCTGCTCGGCACCATCGGCATCGACAACATGACCGGGCATTTCCGCTATTCCTTCGACATCGCCGAGTTGGGCGACGGCATCGGCATCGTCCCGGTCGCGGTCGGCCTGTTCGGACTAGGCGAGATTCTGTCGACGCCCTCCGCCAGCGCGGTGCGCAACGTGATCGCGCCCAAGCTGCGCGAGCTCCTGCCCAGCCGCGGGGAATGGCGGCAGTCGGCCATGCCGATTGCCCGCGGCTCCGTGCTGGGATTTCTCGTCGGCCTTACCCCGGGCTCCGCCCACATCATTGCGAGCTTTCTGTCCTACGCGGTCGAGCGGCGGCTCTCCAGGCATCCGGAGCAGTTCGGCAAGGGCGCGGTCGCCGGCGTCGCCGGGCCCGAGGCGGCCAACAACGCCGCCTCGACCGGCGCCTTCGTGCCGATGCTCGCGCTCGGACTCCCCACCGGCCCGATCACCGCGGTGCTGATTGCCGCCCTGATGATTCACGGCGTGCCGCCGGGACCGACTTTGGTGAACGATCATCCGAACGTCTTCTGGGGCTTCGTCGCCTCGATGTATGTCGGCAACCTGATGCTGCTCGCGCTCAATCTGCCGCTGGTCGGCATCTTCGTGAACGTGCTGCGGATTCCCTATTCGTATCTCTATCCGCTCGTGATCATGTTTTGCGTGATCGGCGTCTACGAGGTGAACCACTCGATCGTGGACGTGTGGATCATGCTGATCATGGGGGTCGTCGGCTATGGCCTGCGCAAGTTCGGGCTCGATCCGGCGCCGCTGGTGCTGGGCCTGGTGATCGCGCCGATCCTGGAAATGTCGCTGCGCCAGTCGCTGATCATGTCGAACGGCAACTGGACGATCTTCTTCCAGCGTCCGATCGCACTTGCCCTCCTCGCCGTGGGCGCGGTCTTGCTGGCACTCGCCGCCCTCTCCCTGGTCCGCAGCCGCAAGGACTGGCGCAGCAAGCTCGCCGAGGCGGAGGCGGGCGACAACCCTTAGAACGGATCGGAGGTAATCGATTCCGCTTTGCCCTGAAAGCCTTTACTCTCCGGTCGCGATTCGCAGCCGATTCGGTTCCGTCAGATGATCGAACTAGCCGTCGGCCAGTGCCAGCGTTGTGGCGCCGCTGCGTCCTATTTCGCCCGCTGGTGCCCGAGCTGTCATGAATCCAACCAGCCAAACCCGGTTGCGGCGGTCGTGGCGCTGTCGGCACTGCTCGTGGTCGCGGGGCTGATCGTCCTCGGCTGGCAGGTGTTCCGTCACGACGAAGCGCAGCCGGATGCATCGCCGGAGGAAGCAGCGGCGTCCGCGCCCGGGGCAACGCTCGACTACGGCTGGATCGTGAAGGCCATGGCCGAGTGCGATGAGGAAGCCAAGCACAAGCTGGACAGTGTGCATTTCCTGATCGTGCCGGTGATCGCGACCGGTCAGGCGCTGCCGGGTTGGACGCCCGGCACGATGGGCAATGTCGGCGGTGCCGCGGCGCTCCTGCACTCGAGCGATACCATGATCGGGCTCAGGAACAATGCTCTGGCGCTCTATTCAAAGCCGGTGGCGTTTGTGCTGTCCGACCCGAGCACCAAAACCGTCTACCGGTGGAAACCGGCGGTCGGCGTGACGACGCTCACCATGTCACACGCCGGCGACCTGACGCTGGGTTTCGAGATTCCGGACGTCGCCGGCGCGGCCGAATGGGGCCCGACGATGAATTTCCAGAGGGGAAACTGCTACTGGATCTATCCCCTGGTCCTGGCTGCCGCCCGCAATGGCTGAACTTCGCTGATGTCCCATTGCCGAAGTTTGCGAACTCGCGACACTCGCGGGCGGGCGATCAGACCCACAGCCGCTCCTTCTCGAGTCCCTTGTAGAGACCGGCGACGTAGTCCCCGTAGCCGTTGAACAGCAGCGTCGGCCGGCGCTCGCTGGTGCCGATCAGCTCCTCCGTCGCCTGGCTCCAGCGCGGATGCGGCACCTCCGGATTGACGTTGGCCCAGAAGCCATACTCCGAGGACTGCAGCGACTCCCAATAGCTCTTCGGACGCTGATCGGTGAAATTGAAGCGCACGATCGATTTGATCGATTTGAAGCCGTATTTCCACGGCACCGCGAGGCGCAGCGGCGCGCCCTGCTGCTTCGATACCGGTTTGCCGTAGGCGCCGGTCACGAGAAAGGCGAGCTCGTTGGTCGCCTCCGCAATGGTCAGGCCCTCCACGTAGGGCCAGGGGTACCAGCTCTGCTTTTGCCCCGGAGCGGTCGATGGATCGAGGAAGGTCTCCATGCGCAGATACTTTGCCGAGCCCAGGGGCTTCGCGAGCTCGACGAGCCTGGCGAGCGGAAAGCCGCTCCACGCGATCGCCATCGACCACGCCTCGACGCAGCGGTGGCGATAGAGCCGCTCCTCCAGCGGCATCTTGCGGATGAGATCGTCGATGCCGATCTCCTGCGGCTTCTCGACCATGCCGTCGATCTTGACCGTCCACGGCCGCAGCTTGAGCGCCTGCGCCGCCTTGGCCACGGTCTTGGTCGGGCCGAATTCGTAGAAATTGTTGTAGTTGGTGTTGATCTTCTCGTCGGTGATCGGCCGATCGAGGGTGAATTGCTCGTTGCGCTTGGCCGGATAGAGGTCCTTGGTCGGATCCGGCAGGTCGGTGACGCGCTGGGCGAGCGCAATATTAGGTGACGCCGACACGGCCAACGCCGCCGATCCGGCTCCTGCCAGCAACTCGCGGCGATTGAAGAACAGGTGCTCGGGGGTCGCGAGGCGTTCGGGAATTTCCCATCCGCGGCGGCGAATGACGTGCATGGGCTCGTCCTCCGGATTCGGGTGCGCCTTTTCGATACGCCGCCCTTCCATCACGGGCAAGTCACGGCCACGGCAGGACCGGGTGATGGGGCGACTTGGCAGGCGGTTCCATGCCCAGGCAGGACACAGTCCTTCCCCGGCCTCGCCTCACACGAACGCGCGCAAGGCCAGGTGAGCACCCAGCAAGAGCGAGCCCGCGAAGAAGCAGATGCGGAACGTCGCGGAGCGGACCCGTGCGCGCACCCACTGGCCCAGTGCCATGCCGAGCAGCGCCGGCACGAGCGCCAGCAGCGAGGCGCCTGCCATCGACCCTTGCAGCGCTCCCGCCTGTACGAGGAGAACTGCCAGCGCCACGGTCGACACCGTGAACGACAGCCCCATCGCCTGCACCAGGTCGTCCTTCTCGAGTCCGATCGCCTGCAGATATGGAACCGACGGGATCATGTAGACACCCGTTGCCGCCGTCACGATCCCGGTGATCGCGCCGATCAGCGGCGACAGCCACGGCTCGAGCCGCGGCGGGACGGCGAATTCCACCGAGGTCAGGCCCAGAACGCCGTAGAGCGCGAGCACGACGCCAAGTCCTGCTGCGGCGCGCGTGCCGCCGTCCGCGGTCAGCAATCCGGCCCCCGCCAAGGTCCCCGCGCAGATGCCGAGCAGCATCGGCCACAGCCGCCGCATGAGCGGCGTCAATGCGGGTCCCCTCGCCTGCCAGACATTGGTGATGAACGACGGCACCGTCAGCAGTGATGCCGCGTGCGCCGGCGTCATCACGGTGGCGAGAAGGCCCATCGCCACCGTGGGCAGCCCGACACCGATCACCCCCTTCACAAAGCCGGCGAGCACGAACGTGAAGACGATGACGACGACGATGGAGACATCCATGCCCGCTTATAGCAGGCGCGCTGCGGCCCTCTCTTCGGATGTGGCGAACCGAGGCTTCGGCAAAACTTGAGTAAGGGTGGCAGACGGCAGACGCCGGAAAATTGTGCCGGCGTCCGCCATCCGCCCTCGGTTCACCCGCCTTCGCTACGCTGCCGCCGACCTTCGCGCCGCCACGATCTGGTCGGCGGTACGACCACTGAGCTCGGCCATGTGATCGAACTTGAAGGTGAAGCTGCCGACGCCGGCGGTCGCCGAGCGCACCTCTACGATGAGATCGCCGATCTCTGATTCCGGCATCTGCACGCGGACAATGTCCCAGCCATCCCACCCCTCGCGGGTATCGAAGCCGAGAATCTGGCCGCGCCGGCCCGACATCAGCGCATTCATTTTCGCGGTCGCCTCGGACGGACAGACGATCTCGACCTGGTAGATCGGCTCGAGCAGCACCGGTTGGCATTGCGGCAGGCCCTCGTGGATGGCGAGCCGGCCTGCGAGCTGGAACGCCATGTCGGAGGAATTGACCGTGTGATAGGAGCCATCAATCAGCTTCGCCGCAATGTCGACCACCGGGAAGCCGAGCGGGCCGTGCTTGAGCGCGTCCTGGACGCCCTCTTCCACGGAGGGAATGTAGTTTCGCGGCACCACACCGCCCTTGATCTCCTCGGCGAAGACGAAGCCGGACCCGCGCGGCAGCGGCTTGATATCGAGCACGACGTCGCCGTACTGGCCGTGGCCACCCGACTGCTTCTTGTGGCGGCCGCGTTGCACGATGCCCTTCTTGATGGTCTCGCGGTAACCGACCGTGGGTTTGTGTGAGGCGGTAGCGATGCCGAAGCGGTCGGCCAGCCGCTCGGTCGCCACGCGCAGCTGCATCTCGCCCTGTCCCCACAACACCACTTCATGCGCTTCCGCATTGTGGACGACGCTGATGGAAGGATCCTCATCCAGGAGCTTCGCCAGTGCCTGGCCCAGCTTGACGTCGTCCTTGCGCTCCTTGGCCACGACCGCGATCGACAGTACCGGCGCGTGAGGAGCGACCTTGGCGAGGGGTGCATGCACCGGCTGGCCCTCGGTCAGCGTCTCGCCGGTCTTGGCGTGATCGAGCTTGCCGAACGCGACGGTCTCGCCGGCTTCGGCCGGCCCACGCTTCTCGCCGTGCTGGCCGACGAGCTTGAACACCGCCGCGACCCGTCCCGCTTCCCCCTCGGGACCTTGCAGCGTGGCGCCGTCGCCGATCTTGCCGGTGAGCACGCGCGCCACCGACATCTTGCCGCCGTGCGACGTGTTGACCGTCTTCAAGACGTACGCGACGGGATTGCTGCCCTTGACGCCCAGCCGTTTGACGGTCTCGGCAACACCAGGCGCCTCGTGCCGCAACGCCTTCATCAGGCGCCGCACCCCGTTGGTGCGGGTGGCCGAGCCAAACAACACGGGACAGACCAGGCTCTCGCGCAACTCGCGGGACAGATCGTCGAAGACCTTGTCGCGCGGCGGCTGGATGTCTTCGAGCAGTTGCTCCATCAGTTCGTCGTCGTGGTCGGCCAGCGTCTCCAGCATGGAGAAGCGCGCCGTCTTCTCGCGGTCGAGCGCATCGCCTTCGAGCGGAATGACTTCCGAGGGCGAATGCTCCTTGTAGACAAACGCGCGCTCGAGCGCGAGGTCGACGAACCCGTTTACGATATCGCCGGAAAAGGTGGGAATCTGCCGCAGCAGCAGCTTGCTGCGCGACGCGGGCTGCAACACCCGCAGCACGTCGTGGATGGTGGAATCCGCCTTGTCGATCTTGTTGAGAAACAGGAAGCGCGGAATTTTCTGCTCCTCCAGCTCACGCAGAATGAGCTGCAGTTGCGGCACCTTCTTCTCGTCGAGCTCACACACCACGACCGCGGCGTCGACTGCGGGCAGCGCTGCGCGCATGTCGTGAACAAATTCGATCGACCCCGGACAATCGAGGATCGTATAGGCGTCGCCCATGAATTCGGTGGTAGCGACGGAGATTTCGACGCTCATCTGGTGATGGCGCGCCTCCTTGCTGGCGTCGCCGACGGTGTTGCCCGCATCGACGGTGCCTTGGCGCTGGACCGCACCGGTGCGCGCAAGGATCGCTTCGAGCAGGGTTGTCTTGCCGCTCTGGAATGGGCCCACAAGTGCGATGCACCGTGGACCCGTGGCTCGTGTGCCGTTCTGTGCCATTTCCGCCTCCCAATTGAACCGAGATGCGGCCTTCTCCGGGACCGTTGCAACCATCGTTTCAGGCCGGAGGGGGAGTTGGCAAGAGGCGCCGGCGTCTCGGGGCACGAGCGCGGAACCCGGCGGACATGCGCGACCTGCATGCCGCATGCAAAACGGCCGCCTCGGGAGGCGGCCGTCCAAGTATCGTCCAGAAACGCTGCAGCCGTCAGGCGCCGGGGCGCAGACGCAGCTCGGCCACCCCGAGCGCGAAATTGAGCCCGACCGTAGTGTCCACCGAGAGTGGTTGTAGCGCGACAGTGTTGTTGGAGCCGCCGATCAGAACGTTGGCGCCGAGGCCGGCGGCAACCGTCACCTGCCCGCTCGCCCCGAAATAATCGCCGGCGAGAAAGGCCCCACCGGGAGGGGCAAGGCTGTCCGTGAACACCGCCCACACCATCACGCCGCCACCGGTGGCGCCGATATCAAGCCCGAACTTGCTGATCGAGCCGCTGTAGACCTGTGGCGGTCCGGGCGGCTCCGGCGCGAAGTTGCACGCGACCGTCTTTTGCGAGCCGATGATGAAGCCCATGCCGGCCGAAATATCGCAGGTCAGGACGCCAGCGCGCACGCGCTGGGCGCCGGCAGGATCGATGGAAATCACGGCTGACGCGAGAACGACAGCCCCGATGGCATAGCGAAGCATTAAGGACCCTCCTTTTGGTGAATCGCGCCAGCCGGACCGGCTCGCGCATGGTTGGTTTTTACGCCAGGACGCAGACGCGCCGGACGCAGTCAACCTTGCGCAGGCGGCGGAAAAGTGTCCGCGGGAGCCGCGACCGGGTTATTTCAGATTCCCGCAGAAACGCTGGATGCGCCGGCAGGCCTCCTCGACGTCTTCGGTCTTGGTCGCATAGGAGATGCGAAACGCGGGGCCGAAGCCGAAAGGCGTACCCTGTACCACCGCCACGCCCTCGGCCTCCAGCAGCTCGGTGACGAAGTCCTCGTCGGTCACCAGCTTGTTGCCGGTCGGCGCAGTGCGGCCGATGGTGCCGGCACAGGACGGATAGACGTAGAACGCGCCTTCGGGCTTGGGGCACTGGATGCCGCGCGCCTGGTTGAGCATCGACACGCACAGGTCGCGGCGTTCCTTGAAGATGGCATTGTGCTTGGCGATGAAATCCTGCGGCCCGTCGAGCGCCTCGACCGCCGCCCATTGCGACACTGCGGTGGGGTTCGAGGTCGATTGCGACTGGATCATCGCCATCGCCTTGATCAGCGGCTCAGGGCCGCCGGCGTAGCCGATGCGCCAGCCGGTCATGCAATAGGCCTTGGATACGCCGTTCACCGTCAGCGTTCGCTCGTAAAGCCTCGGCTCGACCTGGGCCGGCGTGGTGAACTGGAAATCGTCGTAGACGAGATGCTCATACATGTCGTCGGTCATCACGTGCACATGCGGATGCCGCACCAGCACGTCCGTGAGCAGCTTGAGCTGGGCGCGGGTATACGCCGCGCCGGTCGGATTCGACGGCGAGTTGAGCAGCACCCACTTGGTCTTGGGCGTGATCGCCCGCTCAAGCGCCGCGGGCGTCATCTTGAAGCCGGACTCGAGGGTGGTCGGCACGGCGACCGGCTCGCCGCCCGCGAGCATCACCATGTCGGGATAGCTCACCCAGTAGGGCGCCGGGATGACCACCTGGTCGCCCGGATCGAGCGTTGCCATGAACGCGTTGTACAGGACCTGCTTGCCGCCGGTGCCGACGATGATCTGGCTCGGCTTGTAGTCGAGGCCGTTCTCGCGCTTGAATTTGCGGGCGATCGCCGCCTTGAGCTCCGGGATGCCGTCGACCGCGGTGTACTTCGAGGACTTGCCGCCCTCGATCGCCTTGATGGCGGCGCGCCTGATGTTTTCCGGCGTATCGAAATCGGGTTCCCCCGCTCCGAGCCCGATCACGTCGCGGCCGGACGCCTTGAGCGCGCGCGCTTTGTCCGTCACCGCGATGGTGGCAGACGGCTTGATGCGCTTGAGGGATTCCGCGAGCAGCGCCATGAGAATCTCCGCTAGACCCCGGGGGCGCGTGCTTCCTAATGGGCCGCGCCGCTTACGGCAAGCCTCAATCACGGAGTGCACACACTAGTGATGGGCAGTAATGGGCGCCCAAAGCCGTCGCGACGACAGGGACTCCGGGCCGGTCGGGGACACCGCGCGGCTACTGAAATATTTCCGCAAACCTCGTCTTGAGCTCCCTGCCCCGCTCCTCGATGAGGTCGAGGTCGACCGGCATGAATTTCACCTCGGTCAGCGCCGGCTGGCCGGGCGGCGGCGGGATGTCGGCGCGCGCGGCGTGAATGCCGCCCTCCGCGATCATGTTCTGCGCCTGCGGGGAGATCATGAACTGCGCGAACAGCTTGCCCGCATTGGGGTTACGCGCGCCCTTGATCACGGCGGTCGGCGACGAGACGATGAAGACACCCTCGGTCGGATAGATCATCTTCTGGTTGGGAACCTCCTGCCCGTCCGAGAAGCTGCGCGGATCGGCGCCCTCGGCACCGATCACCCGCTCGCCCTGCTGCATCGTGCTGAAGACCTGCTGGTGGCCCTGCACGATCATGGTCTCGTTTGCCCGCAGCGCCCTGTAGAAGTCCCAGCCGAGCGTCCGCGACAGCATTCCGACCACGATCAGCTGGATCGCCGTGAAGGAGGGATCCGGCATCACCATCAGGCCCTTGTATTTCGGATGCTTGAGGTCGGACCAGGTCGTGGGGATTTCCTTCACCTTGTCGCTGCGGATCGGGATGCCGACGATCGAAAGCCGCTGTGCGATCCAGCGGCCGTCGCGGTCGCGCGCCTCTTCCACCACCTTGTCGAAACCTTCTGGCCGGAACGGCTCGAACAGACCCTGTTTTGCCAGGCCGTTGGCGGCGCCAGCGTCAGACATGGTCATCACGTCGGCCCCGGGACGGCCTGCGCTGACTTCCTGCTGCAGCCGCCGCAGCACCGCCTGGCCGCCGGTGCGCAGAAGCTGGACTTTGATTCCGGTCTGCTGCTGAAACCTGTCTGCAAGTTGCTGGGCGAGCGCCACCGGCGTCGACGTGTACCAGCTCAACGTGCCTTCCTTGCGTGCGGCCTCGGCGTCGGCCTTGTCCGGCGCCTGCGCAAAGGCGAGGGATCCGTTCCAGGACCCCACAGCCAGGACGAGGGCGAAAGCCGCGGCAGATCGGACCGGCGTCCCCATTGCAATCCTCCATCGGCAACATTTTATCGATCGTCGCCTTGCCGCAATGGTCGGCCGCCGCTTGCGAAAAGGCAATGTCCGTTACCGTCGCAGCGCGTGATTTCCGCGCCGGCGGCCGCTACACTGGCGTGAAAGCGACACAACGACACCGTGCGGAGGAACGTCATGAAGCTCACGCCCGAGCAAATCAAGAATTTCAACGAGCAGGGCTATCTCTTCTTTCCCGGTTGCTTCGCCGAGGAAGAGGTCGCGCTTCTGCGCAGCGAGGCGGAGACCATCCTGACGAGTCAGCGTCAGGAGGTCTGGCGCGAGACGAGCGGGGCGCCGCGCACCGCGTTTGCCGCCCACACCTACAACGAAGCCTTTCGCCTGATGGCGCATCATCCCCGGCTGGTCGAGCCGCTGCAGCAGCTGTTCGGTGAAGGCGTCTATGTCCACCAGTTCAAGATCAACGCCAAGGCCGCGTTCGAAGGCGAAGTCTGGCAATGGCACCAGGACTACGGCACCTGGGCGCGCGATGACGGCATGCCCGAGCCGCGGGCCATGAACATCTCGATCTTTCTCGACGAGGTCTTGCCGGTCAACGGTCCGCTGATGCTTATCCCGAAGAGTCACAAGCATGGCACGCTTGCCGCCGGACATGACAAGAGCACGACCTCATATCCATTGTGGACGCTCGACGCCGAAACGGTGACGCGGCTTTGCGCCGAGGCGGCGCCGCCCGGCGGCATCGGCATCGTGGCACCGACGGGCAAGCCCGGCTCCGTGCTGATGTTCCACGGCAATCTCGTGCACGCTTCGCCACCGAACATCACGCCCTACCCACGCAAGATCGTCTATCTCACGCTGTGCGCCGTCTCCAATCACATCACCAAATTCACCCGCGCTGAATGGATCGCGCATCGCGATTTCGCCCCCATCGTGCCGGTGGAGGACGACGCCCTCATCGCCCATGCGCGTGCCCATCGCGTCGCGGCGGAATGACGGAAAATAATCTTCTGCATGCGGCGTGCACCGCAGCAGGAATGGGCTGCGACATGACGGCGCGACGGTGTCCGCATGTCGGTCGCGCGGCCGTCATGACATTGCCGCTGTGAGGTCCTAGCTGAGGCTCGAGCACAGCGGTAAACCACCGCCAGAGGGACGGCGATGTATACGCTTTATTCCATGCAACGGTCGGGCAACAGCTACAAGGTGCGGCTGGCGCTGGCCCAGCTCGGCATACCGTATCGCCTGGTCGAGATCGATATTCTCAGGGGTGAGAGCCGGACGCCCGAGTTCCTGGCCAAGAACCCGCACGGCCAGGTGCCGCTGCTGGAAGCGGCGCCCGGGCGTTACCTCGCCGAATCGAACGCGATCCTCTGGCATCTCGCCAGCCAGACCGGGCTACGGCCGGACAACCGCGTCGACCGGGCCGAGGCCCTGCAATGGATGTTCTTCGAGCAGCACAGCATCGAGACCAATCTCGGTGCGGCATATTTCTGGCTCGTGCTGGTCAAGGGCGGCCGTGAGCTGCAGCAGCACGCGCTCGAGGACTGGATGGAGGAAGGCTATCGCTCGCTTGCGGTGATGGAAAGTCACCTCAAGCATCATCGTTATTTTGCGGCCGACCGCTACTCGGTCGCCGACATCGCGCTCTATGCGTATACGCATCTGGCGCACCAATGCGATTTCGACCTCGGCTCGTTCCCCAAAATCCGTGCCTGGCTCGATCGCATCGCGGGCGAGCCCGGTCACATCGCGATGGACTGGCAGCCCGAGACCACCGTCGCCGCGGAATAAGTTGGCGGTAATCTTTCGGCCGGGCGGCTTCGCAAACCTTACCAGGCGGTTACCCGTCGCTCGCACGCGGCGGCGCCCCAGGCGCGAGAAATCACGCAATTTCAATGCTTTTTCGTGCCGCGGCTTTCGGCGTTAACCTTTCATTAACCAAAAACACAAATTTGCCCCTCTTCGCCAAAGCCTTCGCCCTAGTCCGGCCGAACCCGCGCCGGCATGCGCCGCGACAAATTGCAAGCTGATTCGTGGAGATTGACATGTCGAAACCATTGATCGTTCGCACCGGAATCAGGCGGGCGCCACGGCAGGTTTGCGCTCCCAAACACCGGTCCATCGCTTTCGTGGAATTGATCACGACGGCCGCACTTGCCTTGTCGACCGCCATCGCTGTCACCGCCGTGTCGATAGGCATGGCCCGCGCCGACGTGCTCGGCGCCGTCACCAGCGGCGACCGCACGCCGTTCGCAATCGCGCTGTTCTTCGGTCTGCTGCTCTCCGCCATGGGCGTCCTCACGGCCATCGTGGCCGGGAGTCCGCGGCGCGCATGATCGTTTTCACCCTTTAGGCGGCCGGTCGGGGGGACGTCACTGCCGCGCGTCGTCGGATGCGCGGCAGTGATGTTTTGCGATCCGTCAGTCGGGCTTGATGTTCGCCGCCTTGATGATCGGCCACCACTTTGCGATCTCAGCCTTGTGGTAGGCCGCGAGCGCCGCCGGCGACTGTTGCTGGCGCGGCGCGATCTCATGGCCGAGCTCGTTGAATCGTTGCTGCACGGTCGGATCGGCCAAGGCATCGACGATCGCGCTGTTGAGCTTCGCGATGACGTCCTTGGGCGTGCCCTTGGGCGCCCAGACGGCGTGCCAGAAGGGAAAATGCAGGCCCGGCACGCCTGCCTCGTCGATGGTCGGAACGTCCGGCGCGGCGAACCAGCGCTTCTGCGTCAGAACCGCGTAGGCCTTGATGCCGCCCGCGCGGTATTGCGGCAGCGTTTGCCCGGCCTCCGGGCACGACAGGTCGATCTGCCCGGCCAGCAGATCCTGCATCAAGGGCGCGGCGCCGCGATAGGGCGCAAGCGGAAACCTGGTCCCGGTCATGTTCTGGAAATAGACCAGGCACATGTGGATTCCACTGCCGAGGCCGGTCGTCCCCGCCGAAGCCTTGTCGGGATTGGCCTTGAGCCAGGCGATCAACTCTCCCAGGTCCTTCGCCGGCAGGTTGGTCCGCCCGATGATCCAGAGCGGCCCGATTGAAAGCATCGACACCGGGTCGAAGTCGTCGAGGTAGTCGAACGGCACCGGATACATCGCTCCGGCGCCGACATGCGACGTCCATTGGCCAACCACCAGCGTGTAGCCGTCGGGAGGGGCGCGGTACAGGCGCGTGACCCCGATCGTGCCGCCGGCGCCGCTGACGTTCTCGACGATCACCGACTGGCCGAGCGACGTCTTCATGCGATCGCCCACGATGCGCGCGACGATGTCGGTCACGCCGCCTGCCGCGAACGGCACGATCAGCGTGATCGGCCGCGACGGATAGGTCTGCGCCGCAGCGCCGGCGATACCCGCGAACATTGCAAGCACCGCCGCAAGCAGCAGTTTTCTCATTGCAGGCAGGCTCCCTGGCGGCGGCGATTCCGCCGTCCGCTATTCCGGCGGCTTGATGTTAGCCGCCTTGATGATCGGGAACCACTTGTCGATCTCGGCCTTGTGGAAGGCGCCGAGCGCTTCCGGCGTCTGCTCCTCGCGGGTGGCAATGACGTGGCCGAGTTCGGTCAGCCGCTGCCGCACCGCCGGGTCGGCCAGGGTCTCGACCACCGCGCCATTGAGTTTGGCGATGACATCTTTCGGCGTTCCCTTCGGCACCCACAGGCCGTTCCAGAATGAGATGTACATCCCCGGCGCACCCACCTCGTCCATGGTCGGGACTTCGGGCGCCGCCGGCCAGCGCGCTTTCGACATCACGGCAAAACCTTTCATCTTGCCGCTACGCAGATACGGCAGGGTTTGCGAGGCTTCGGCACACATCAGGTCGATCTGGCCGGCCACGAGGTCCTGCATCGCAGGCGCGCCGCCGCGATAGGGCACCGTCTGGAACTGGGTCGCGGTCTTGTTCTGGAAATAGATGATGCAGAGATGCGCGGCGCTGCCGACGCCCACCGTCGCCACCGAGGCCTTGTTCGGGTTTGCCTTGAGCCAGGCGATCAGTTCCTTCCCGTCGCTCGCCGGCAGCGCGGTCTTGCCGACGATCATGAGCGGCGACGCCGAGATCATCGACACCGGGGCCAAGTCGGCGAGCACATCATAGGACAAACGGTAGATCGCGCCCGGGCCGACATGGCTCGTCCAGTTGCCGATGCTCAGCGTGTAGCCGTCCGGAGCCGACTGGACGGCACGGCCGACGCCGATGGTTGCCCCCGCGCCGGTCACGTTCTCCACGATGATGGTCTGCCCGAGCGAAATCCGCATCCGCTCCCCCACGATGCGTGCAAGCGTATCGGTTGGGCCACCTGCGGGAAACGGCACGATCATCGCGATCGGCCGCGACGGATAGGTTTGTGCCGACGCATCGCCAACGCCGCCAACCGCGACCGCAAGAGCCGCGGCAACACATGTCGCTTTCATGGATTCCTCGCTGTTCCCTGCCGTTTCTTTGACAAGACGATGGCACGAGGCGTTGCGGCGAAAAAAGTCAGCAATGCTGTCACAACGATGTGCCTTGCCGCCACACTGCCCGAATACACGGCCGGGCCGGACACCGGCGAGTCGTGAACTTCGCCGTGGGAGGCAATCTGCCAGACGTGCTATTGTGTCAAAGACAAACGCCGCCAGCGGCGGGCTTCGAAAGAGGAACAATTCATGGCACGCGTCCTCGTCCTCGCCATTGCTGCCCTGCTCTTGTTCGGCACGAACGCCGGCGCGCAGGAGCGACTTGAACCAGGCGCAAAGGATGCGACTGTCTTCGGTTTCAAGCTTCATTACCTCGAAGCCGGTAGCGGCCAACCCGTCATTTTGCTGCACGGAACGGGTGGCGAGGGCGCGCGTTGGATGCCGACGATTCGGGCGCTTGCGCCTGAATTCCGAGTCATCGCCCTGGATCAAATCGGTTTCGGGCAGTCCGACAAACCGCTCACGACCTACCACAACGGTGTGTTCGCAGGTTTTCTTGCCCGGTTCATGAAGGCGATCGGTGTTCCCAAGGCCTCGCTTGTGGGTCAATCCATGGGTGCACAAGTGGCGCTTTCGTTGGCGGTGCAAAATCCCCAATCGGTCGATCGCTTGGTACTCGTCAATGGCGGGAGCTTCCGTTCGGGGTCTGCCACATCGAACGCGGCGCCCCCGGATTGGCATGCCCGGCAAATCGCGAACGCTGGGACACTGTCGGAGAGTCGCGAGTATTTGGAGAAGCTCTACTACGACCACAGTTTGATTACCGACGAACTGGTGGAGCGCAATCTCATCCTGCGACTGCGCTCCGCGCATACGATTGAGAGCATGCAGCTGGCCAGCGACAGAGGCTTGGGCGGCTTGACCGAAGAGCAGGTGCGCGGGATCAAAGCGCCCACCCTTCTTGTCTGGGGAGCGAACGACAAGCTATCTCCGCCTGCCAATGCGGATAAATTGAACGCGGTCATCCAGGATTCCCGCAAGGTCCTCATTGATAAAGCCGGCCACTATCCGTTCCTGGAACATCCGGACAAGTTCAACCAGGTGGTGCTGCAATTCCTGAAGTCGCAATCCTGAGCGCGTCGCATCCTGCAACGGCCGACCCAACGACAGCAGCATTCTCGTCCGGCTTGGAAAACCAGCAGACTTTCGAGCGCATGAACTGTTCAGGCGGAGCCGCGTTGCGACGTGAACGCGTAAGAGACGCGCGCGCCGACGTCGAGCACGCGCCGACGACCGGAATTCTCGCATGAGACTTTCAGCAGTGGCCTGTGCGGCTGGACTCTGGATCGGCTGCGTCCCCGCCGGCGCGCAGATCGTTCGCTCCTCCGCCGGAGACCTCGTGGTGGAAACCAGGGCGAAAGGTCTCGATCATCCCTGGGCACTCGCCTTCCTGCCCGATGGCCGCTTGCTGGTCACCGAGCGGCCCGGGCGAATGCGCGTGGTCGCGACCGACGGCAGGCTCTCGCCGCCGCTCGCCGGCGTGCCGAAGGTCTTCGCGTCCGGCCAGGGCGGCTTGCACGACGTCGTGCTCGACCGCAGCTACGCACAGAACCGCGTCATCTATTTCTGCTACGCCGAACCGGCGAACGGCGGCGCGCGCACCGCGCTCGCCCGCGCCAAGTTCACGGATGCGGACACGCCGCGGCTCGACGACGTGCAGGTGATCTTCCGCCAGGAGGGTCCGCTGTCCGGCGGCAATCATTTCGGCTGCCGCATCGTGCAGACGCCGGACGACAATCTCTTTCTGACCACGGGCGACCATTTCGGTCCGCGCGACCAGGCGCAGAATCTCGGCAATCACCTCGGCAAGCTCATCCGCATCCGGCCGGACGGCTCGGTGCCGCCCGACAATCCCTTCATCGGCAGAGCCGGCGCCAAGCCCGAGATCTGGAGCTACGGGCACCGCAATCCGCAGGGCCTCGCGCTCCACCCCACGACCGGAAAGCTGTGGGAGCAGGAACACGGACCGCGCGGCGGCGACGAGATCAACATCATCGAGAAGGGCAAGAACTACGGCTGGCCCGTGATCGGCTACGGCATCGACTATAGCGGCGCCAGGATCCACGACAGCACGCGCAAGGACGGCATGGAGCAGCCGGTCTGGTACTGGGTGCCCTCCATCGCCCCATCCGGGATGGCGTTCTCCACCGGTAGCCTGTTTCCGTCCTGGCAGGGCAACCTGTTCGTCGGGGCACTGGTCGACCGGTCCCTGGTGCGGCTCGAACTCAGCGGCGAAAAGGTGATCAAGGAAGAGCGTCTGCTGCACGAGCTGCGGGAGCGCATCCGCGACGTGCGTCGAGGACCCGACGGGGCGCTGTGGCTCGCCACCGACAATTCGGCGGGCCGGATTCTCCGCGTCGCGCCCAAGACATGAGCCCATCGGCGCGCGCAGTCGCGAGCGCCCTGCTGCCACTGTGGCGCGCCGGCAACAGTGCCGGCCATGGCATGCGGGCGCGCATCGATGTCATACTGCCGACACGAAGCTCGTCTACCCGCCCGCATCCGATCCGATAAGGAATGAGGGGTCGCACCACTTGACGGCGCCACGGTTGGCGTCGTGAAGCGGTCGCGACCCATTGAGCCCGTGTCATGTTTTCGATCTTCGAACGGCTGCTGAAGCCGACCGCAACACCGGAGCAGGCGGAGCCCCCGCCCGGCTTCATTGCCTTCTTCTGGCACTTCGCCCAGCAGGCGAAGGGCCTGTTCGCGGCTTTGTTCGCTGCCGGCCTGGTGGTCGCGCTGCTCGATTCGACCATTCCCGTGTTCATGGGCCGGATCGTCACGCTGATCACGGAGAGCCGGCCGGACGAGCTGTTCGAGAAATTCTGGCCGCACCTCGTCGGCATGGCGGTGGTGCTGCTGATCGCGCGCCCGCTTGCGCTCACCGCACAGAATCTGCTCGCCAACCAGGCGATCTCGGCCAACGTTTCGAATCGCATCCGCTGGCAGAACCATTGGTACGTCGTGCGCCAGTCGTGGGCGTTCTTCCAGAACGACTTCGCCGGCCGCATTGCCAACCGGGTGATGCAGACCGGCCCTGCGATCCGCGAGACCCTGGTCGCACTGCTCACCAGCGTCTGGTACATCCTGGTCTACGGCACCAGCGCGCTGCTTCTGCTCGGCTCCGCCGACCCGGTGCTCGCGCTGCCGGTCGTGCTGTGGTTCGCCGGCTATCTGCTGATGCTGCGCGTGCTGGTGCCGCGCATGCGCGACCGCTCGAAGCAGGTGTCGGAAGGGCGCTCGATGCTGACCGGGCGCATCGTCGACAGCTACACCAACATCCTGACGGTCAAGCTGTTCGCGCGCGCTCGCGAGGAAGATGCCTATGTGCGTGACGCCATCGACCAGCACACCACGCTGTTCTATGGCTCGCTGCGGCTCAACACCCTCTTCGGCCTGTGGCTGTCCTCGCTCAACGCCATGCTGGTGACCGGCACCGGCGGGCTCGCCCTCGTCCTCTGGACGATGGGCAAGGTCGAGGTCGGCACGGTGGCGATGGCGCTGCCGCTGGCTTGGCAGATCTCCAACATCGCCGGCTGGGTGGCCTGGCAGATCACCTCGATCTTCGAGAACGTCGGCGTGATTCAGGAGGGCATGATGACCATCGCCCGGCCGATCATGCTGACCGATCGGCCCGGGGCGGACCCGCTCAAGGTGACGCACGGCGAAATCCGCTTCGAGGACGTGCGCTTCGGTTATGGCCGGCAGACATCGGTGCGCGAAGACGGGCGCCCTTATGCCGTGATCGACGGGCTGACGCTGACGGTGAAGCCGGGCGAGAAGATCGGCTTGATCGGCCGATCCGGCGCCGGCAAGTCGACGGTGGTCAACCTGCTGCTGCGCTTCTTCGATCTCGAAGGCGGCCGCATCCTGATCGATGGCCAGGACATTGCCGCGGTCACGCAGGAAAGCCTGCGCGCGCAGATCTCCGTGGTGACGCAGGACACCTCGCTGCTGCACCGCTCGATCGGCGAAAACATCCGCTACGGCCGCCCGCAGGCGACCGAGGCGGAGATCGTCGCAGCCGCGAAGCTCGCCCATGCCCACGAGTTCATTCTCGAGCTGGAGGACTGGAGGGAACGGCGCGGCTACGCGGCGCAGGTGGGCGAACGCGGCGTCAAGCTGTCCGGCGGACAACGGCAGCGCATCGCCATCGCGCGCGTGATCCTCAAGGACGCGCCGATCCTGGTGCTGGACGAGGCCACTTCCGCGCTCGACAGCGAGGTGGAGGCCGCGATCCAGTCGAGCCTGGGCACGCTGATGGCCGGCAAGACCGTGATCGCCATCGCGCACCGGCTCTCGACCATCGCGCGCATGGACCGGCTGATCGTGCTGGACCGCGGACACATCGTCGAGCAGGGATCGCACGACGAACTGCTGCAGCGCGGCGGCCACTACGCCGCGCTGTGGCGGCGCCAGTCGGGCGGCTTCATCGACGCCGGCATGCAGGCGGCGGAGTGAGCGGGCGGGGTGGCGCGGCGGTGCGCGCCGCTCGTCCCGGCGGCTTAAAGCGCAGTGAACGCGTCAAAAAACCTTGCTCCTGCGGGAATAAAACTCCGGCGCGAGCGATCTCGACCGGTATGATCGCAGCGGTGCACATCGAGGATGGCGAGCCTGCCCAGGGACGACGATCAGGCGCGCTTCGCAAGCGTGGTGCTGCCGCACCTCGCCGACGCCTATGCGCTTGCGCGCTGGCTGACCGGCAATCGTGCCGACGCCGAGGACGTGGTGCAGGAGGCTTGCCTGCGCGCATTTCGCGGGATCAGCGGCTTCACCGGGCTCAATGCCAGGGCCTGGCTGCTGACGATCGTGCGCCATGCCGCCTATACCTGGCTGGGCAAGAACCGCTCGGCGTCGCTGCTCATGGTGGACGATCTCGAAGCTGTCGAGCAGCAGCAAACCCGCGCCGGCGCTGTGCTCGAACCAGCGCCGGAGACGCCGGAGGCCACGCTGATCGCCAAGGCCGATGCGGCCTTTCTCGAAACTGCGATCGCGGAGCTGCCGTTGCCATTTCGCGAAACGCTGGTGCTGCGTGATGTGCAGGGCCTCGACTACCGGGAGATTGCCGAGGTGACCAAGGTGCCCATCGGCACGGTGATGTCGCGGCTCGCACGCGCGCGCCAGCGGTTGATCGCGCGCATTGGGACGGTCGCGCCGAAGGACGGGACATGACCCCCGCGAGCACCGATCCGCGCCTGCTCCTGCACGCCTATCTCGACGGCGAGCTCGACCCAGCGCATGCGCTCGAACTCGAGCAGCTGTTGGCGCGCGACCCGGCGCTGGCGGCGGAGCGCGACCGCGTGGAGGCACTGCGGCGCGTCATCAAGGAGCGGCTGCCGCCCGAGGTAGTGCCGCCGGATCTGGCGCGCCGGATCGAGGCCATCGGCCGGCCGCGCGCGTATCCGCGGTTGGCGCCGTCCTGGCGCGCGCTCGCGGCCTCGATCGTGCTCTCAGCACTGGTCGCGAGCGGCGCGACCTGGCTCGTGCTCCGTCCCGGGGAGACCGACACCGTCGCCGATATGGTCGTGGCAAGTCACATGCGATCGTTGATGGCACCGCAATCCACCGACGTCATTTCGTCCGACCGCCACACCGTCAAGCCATGGTTCAACGGGCGCGTCCCCGAGGCGCCCCGTGTGGTTGATCTCGCCAATGAAGGCTTTCCCCTGGTCGGCGGCCGTATCGACGTGATCGGCCGCGCACCGGTGCCGACGCTGGTCTATCGCCATCGCCAGCATCTGATCAGCCTCATGGCGATTGCGGGCGGAAGCACGATGCCGGCCACGCCGGCCCAGATCGCCGGCTACAACATCCTGTCCTGGACCGACAACGGGGTCGCCTACTGGGCTATCTCCGACCTCGGCGCGGCCGATCTCGCCACCTTCGCGAAAGCCTTCCGCGCCGCCACCCCGTAGCGCTGGCGAGGCTGGAGCGCGCCGGCCCGCGGCGACTATGCCAGCAGGCCGCCCATCGGCTTCACGCCGGCACTGTCGGGGAAAACCGTGGTCGCGAGCGCCGTGCCGTCGACGCGCAGATGATCCTTGAGCACGCCCTTGAGCACGGCGCGCAGGTCTGTGGTCGGCCTGAGGTCGCGCCCCTCGTGCAATTTGGCCGGCTTGAGCCCGGGCCAGTCGGCGACCACGCGACCGCCCTTGAGCGCGCCGCCGACGAGCAGCGCCACGGTCGCGGTGCCGTGGTCGGTGCCCTCGGTGCCGTTGATGCGAGCAGTGCGACCGAATTCGGTAATGACGGCGACGACGGTCTCGCGCCAGGCCTCCTTCATTTCGGTCTCGACCGCCGCAATGGCGCCATCGAGCGCGCCGAGCAGGTTCGCGAGCCGGCCGTTGAGTGCCCCTTCGGCGGCGTGGGTGTCCCAGCCGTCGAAGGCGAGCGCGCCGATCCGCGGCCCGTCCGCGCGCGCCAGAAACTTCGCGGCAGTGCCCGCGGATTCGGCGAAATAGGCGCGAACCTGTCCGGCGCCGGCCGCGCGCGGCTGCTCGGCGTCCATCCCGCCGGCGCGCGCGATGGTGACCAGCCCAAGGCGCTCGGCGAGCACGCGTGCCAGCACGGGATCGGTATGTTGATAAAGATCCATGAGCCGCATCAGCGTATCGTCGCTTGCCGGCGGCAATCGCCGCGGCGTCCACGACAGCACCGGCGCCGGTCCACGCACGACCAGGGGCGCAATGGGGCCGACCGCGAAGGCGTCGCGTCCGCGGCCGGCGCGCTCGCCCGGCTGCAGCGCGCCGAGCGCGCGATTGAGCCAGCCGGTATAGGCTGCACCTGGCTTGTCGACGCCGCTTTCCAGGACGTCCTGGCCGTCGAAATGCGAGCGTTCGCGGTAAGGCGTCGCCGCGGCATGTACGATGGTCGCCGCTCCGGCCTGGTAGAGCCGGTGCAGGTTCGGCATCGCCGGATTGAGTGCGAAGAACGAGTCGAGCGGCAGCGCCGGGGTCTTGCCGTCGAGCGTGAGCGCCTGATCCCCGCGCAGGCCGACCCAGTCCGGATCGCCAACCGGCGCAACTGCCGCCAGCCCGTCGAGTGCGCCACGCAGCACGATCACGAGCAGGCGCGGATCGCGCCCCTCCGCCCGCGCCACCTTGGGCAAATATGCCCATGCAAACAGCGTACCCGAGCCGAGCAGCAGTTGCCGGCGGGTCGGCGCGTTGAGGTTCGACGTCATTGGCTCCTCCGTCGGGTCACGACGCGTCATCGCCGCTGGAATTCCGGCGCCATGAACAAGAGCGCGAGCGCCTGCGGGCGGCTCTCGGCGCGCATGATGGCCTGGCGCGTCTCGGTCGAGGCGAGCGGCGCGAGCGTTTCCTCGAACACCTCGCGCGCGTCGGCCTGACCGCCGGCACGGCGGGCAAACTGGTTGGCGATGTCGAGGCGCTGCGCCAGACCGTCGAGCCAGGGCGCGCTTTCGTCGGGAAAGCCCTTCGGCGCCGTCGGTCGCCACAGCGGCTCACCCAGCAGGTTGTGGGCCTGCATCACCGGCCCGATCTCGAGCGACGTGACGCCCGTAGCGCGCAATGCG
This sequence comes from uncultured Alphaproteobacteria bacterium, assembly GCA_963739385.1. Classification (GTDB taxonomy): domain Bacteria; phylum Pseudomonadota; class Alphaproteobacteria; order Rhizobiales; family Xanthobacteraceae; genus VAZQ01. The sequence goes on along the minus strand of CAVUAI010000025.1, from coordinate 184,223 downwards.
CCGATGATCCATTCGCCTGGACGCTTGAGCTTGGCGCGCGGCGACTCCCACGCCTCCGGCGACGTCACCAGCGCCTTCGTCACCTCCTTGAGGTCGCCCTGAGTGGCGAGGAAGCGCTTTGCCAGCTGCTCGACCAGCGCCGGCGGTGGCTCATCGGCAACGAAATGGCGCGCAAGCTTGGTGGCCACGTGCTTCGCCGTCGCGGGATGCCGCGCCAGCGCCGCGAGCACAGCGCGGCCCTGCTCCAGTCCGGTGTCCGGATAGCTTTTGCCGATTACCGTCTGCGCGCCGGGCTGGTGCATGCGCGCATTGAACTCGAACTCGCCGCCGCGCGCCGACAAGCCCGGTTCAGGGCGAGTGTCCGGCGCGCGCACCGTAGAGGAGTCGCGCTGGCCGCTCGCTTCGCTCGCCAGCGCGGCGCGCGCCGCGTCCTGGCGAAACGGCACGACCGTCCAGCCGGTGATCACGTTGGCGAAGCGCGTGACATCCTCCTGGTCGTAGACTGAGCGCACGCCGAGCGTATGCAGCTCGAGAATCTCACGGGCGAGATTCTCATTGAGGCCGCGCCGCTGGCGCAGTCCCGCAATCGAATCCGGCCCGATCGAGCGCGCATTGTCGAGATAGATCAGCATGGCCGGATGCGACTCGGCGGCCAGCAACATGTCACCGAAGCGGCCGAGGACGTTGGCGCGGATGGCCTCGCGTTCGTAGGCGCCGCAGATCTGGCGCACATTGCCTTTGTCGGCCGAGACGCAGAAATGATTTGACCAGAACCACACCAGCCGCTCGACGAAGCCGGTCTCCGCGTCGAGCGCAGTATTGATGCGCGCCTTGGCTTCATCGAGATAAATCTGTTGCGGAACGCCGGGGCCGGGGTTGGGCCTGGGCGGTGGAGGAGGCGCGCCCGCCTGATCTGCGGGTTTCATCTCTGGCGGCGGATCCTGCGGCGCGGCGGCGTTGCCGGCGGATTGTGGATTGGCCTGTCGCGCCGCACGCTCGGCCTGCCGCGCCTGCCGCTGCGCCTGCTGGTAGGCGAACGCCGTGCGGGCGGCGACACCGCTGGTCAGGAGGTCCGCGGAGGTTATCCTTGCGGCGTCGGCGCGATCCAGTTCGGCGAGCAGGGCGCCGCGCGGATCGGACGCAATCGCGGTGATCGACCCGGCGCGAGGACCCAGGCCAAATCGATGCAAGGCGAGCGCGGCTTCGGCTTTGGGATCAAGGGCCATGCGTCAATGTCCTTGCCTTTCCGGACGCGACGCTCCCCCGCGATGGGTATCGTCCGCGATGGCGGTGTCAAGATTGCGGCCGGCAACCTTTCGCAATCATTGCCACCGGATGACATTTTGGAAGGCCAGGCCTTGTCCACGCAAGCCTGGGCGGCCCGGCAGCCGCGCAAGCGGCCACCCGCCAGTCCGGGTCTCCAGTCACAGCGGGCCGCGAAACACGAAAAATGCACCGGCTGCAATGAGCAAGAACCCGATCGCATAGTTCCAGGTCATCGGCTCCTTGAGGTACAGGATAGAGAAGCCCGCAAAGACCAGGAGGGTGATCACCTCCTGCATGGTCTTGAGTTGTGCGGTCGTGTAGACGGCACTGCCCCAGCGATTGGCCGGCACGGCCATGCAGTACTCCACGAAGGCAATCAGCCAGCTCACCACGATCACGCCGGCGAGCGGCACCTCCTTGAAACGCAAGTGCCCGTACCATGCGAGCGTCATGAACACATTGGAGCCGATCAGCAGCAGGATCGGCAGGAGGTAAGGCGAAATAAACGATGGGGGCATGGCACACCGATGAGATGGAAGGGGAAGGATGCTGGTGAGATGGAAGGGGACGATGCTGGTGACGGCGCCGTGGGAGGAACGAAACTTCGCTTTACTCCGAAAAACATGACCGGGCGTGGCATCTGCGCGGATGCCGGCCGGGCGCCGCTTCCCCACTCGCACACCATCGGCAAGCCGGCGTCACGCCGCTGTAACACGTGCCCGATAGAGTTGCTCGCGTAGGAACGCCCTCCAGCTTTTATCCTGAGTTGTAGCGTCCGTGTTCGTCATGATGACTGGCGGCTCCAGCCTGCGCTTGCCCCTGGGCTGGAGCCGTTTTTTCCCGTGTGCCTGCGCACGCGCAGGGCAGCGCGATCGGTCCGCATTCTGAGCAGGGCCTTCGGCCATCCCGCCAGCGGAGCTTCGGTACTCGCACCCGTTCGGTGCTAGGTTGACCCGCGATTCCGGGAGGGCGAGCCCGAGCCAGCCAGCCCGAGGCTTGATTTTGTTGCCGCACAGCGGACTTAATGCGGCGGTAGCAGGGCTCACCCGAAATTGGGAGAAAATCGCGATGCGGCATCCACGCGTCCCCTCAATTCCTGTCGTCGCGGCCGTCCTGGTGACCGCGCTCCTGCTGTTGCCCGCGCTGGCTCTGGCCCAGGCGCCGCCACCGGCTCAAGGGCAGCCGCCCGCACCGGCACAGGGACCGTACAAGCCGGTCGCGATCACGCTGCCGCCGTCCTTGAACGATCCCGCTTACGATGCGTTCCGCAAGCAACTCGGCCAGGTCGCTCAAAAGAAGGACCGCGCCGGACTTGCCCGACTGGTTGCCGCGCAGTTCTTCTGGGTACCGGAAGACAAGGACATTGCCGACAAGAGCAAGTCGGGCATGGACAATCTCGCCAAGGCGCTCAACATCGACGGCACCGACGGTTTCGGCTGGGAGGCGCTCGTCGCCTACGCGGCCGAGGCAAGTGTATCGGCCGACCCGCAGCGCCAGGGCGTCTTCTGCGCGCCGGCCGAACCCGCCTTCGACGAGAAGGCAGCCGACGAACTGGCCAACGCGACCCAAACCGATGCGGCCGACTGGGCGTTTCCGATCCGGGACGGCATCGAGGTGCGTACAGCGGCGAAGCCGGACGCCGCCGTGGTCGGTAAGCTGGGCCTCCATCTGGTGCGCGTGCTTGCCGACGAATCGCCGGCGAACGCGGTGATGGCGACCTTCCTGAAGGTGCTCACCCCGGCGGGCACGGTCGGCTACGTGCCGATCGACGCCGTGTTACCGATCGGCGGCGAGCAGTTGTGCTACGTCAAGGAGGGCGGCAACTGGAAGATCGCCGGCTTCTTTGGCGGGGAGCCAAATCCATAGGCAGTCATGCAATGACGCAGTCGGGGCATGATCGCTTGATGGAGCTGGGCGAACCCCTCCTGCCACGGCAGCTGGTCTGCGCGCGTTGCGGCGCGGCCTTTGACTGCAGCCTCGGCGGCGACTGCTGGTGTCACGCCGCCTCGTTTCGTCTGCCCATGCCGGAGGCCGGATCGGGGCAGGATTGCCTCTGTCCCGCCTGCCTGCAGGCGGCGGCCGGACGGACGTAAGGTCATGCCCTAAACCGCGAAGATCGCGCCTACGGCCAGCACCGGGCATCGGAGCTCGACATGATCATTGAGAATCAACAAGACGTCACCACTGCGGTCCTGTCCGAACTGCAGCGCGCTCCCGACGCCAGATTCAAAGAGATCATGTCGGCGTTCGTGCGCCACCTGCACGACTTCGTGCGCGAGACGAAGCTGAGCGAGGAGGAATTCCACGCCGCCATCGCCTACGTGATCGCGCTTGGCAAGCACAGCAACGAGTCCCACAACGAGGCGGTGCTGATGTCCGGCTCGCTCGGATTGTCGGCGCTGATCTGCCTGATCAACAACGGCGACCGGGGAACGACGGAAACCGACCAGAACATGCTGGGACCGTTCTGGCGCATGCATTCACCCGTGACCCCGAACGGCGGCTCGATCGTGCGCTCGCCCACGCCGGGGCCGGCGCTGTTCGTCGATGCCTGGTTCCGCGACCGCGAGGGCAATCCGATCGCGGGCGCGGAGGTCGACATCTGGCATTCCTCGCCGGAAGGGTTCTACGAGAACCAGGATCCGGTTCAGGCCGACATGAACCTGCGCGGCAAGTTCTTCACCGACAGCGACGGCCACATCAGTTTCCGCAGCGTGAAACCGGCGGGCTATCCGATTCCGATCGATGGACCGACCGGAGATCTTCTGCGCGCACAAGGCCGGCACAATATGCGGCCGGCGCACCTGCACGTCCTCGCCAGCAAGGACGGTTTCAAGACCTTGATCTCGCAACTCTACGTTCCCGACGACAAGTATCTCGAGACCGACGTGCAGTTCGGCGTCACGCGCCATCTCATCGGCAACTACGTGCGGCATGAAGGCGAGGCGGCGCCGGCGTCCGACGTCAAGGGAGCCTGGTACTCGCTCGCGCACACCTTCGTCATGGAAGGCGGCCGCACCAAGCTGCCGCGGCCGCCGATCAGCGGCAAGGCGCGCGGCGAGCGGCCGAAGATTCCGCACCTGGCCTGAGCGCGACGCGACTCCGATCCAAGGCATCGCACCCGCGGGTCAGCCCGCGCGCGACGCCGCGTTTGCGACCGAGGCCGCGGTCTGGCCGAACAGGATGGCACGCTCTTCCGCCGTGCGGATGCCGCCCATATTCGGATTGACGGCCTTCGCCTTCTCGTAGGCGCGCTCGACCGCGGGCCGCGATCGCACGCTCTCGAACCAGCGCTTGAGGTCGGGAAAATCGTTGATGTTCTGACCCTGGCGCTCGTACGGCACGATCCAGGGATAGATCGCCATGTCCGCGATCGAATAGTCGCCGGCGACAAACTGACGGCCGGCCAGCTGTTTGTTGAGCACGCCGTAGAGGCGATTGACCTCGTTGCGATAGCGGTCCATCGCGTAGGGGATCTTCTCCTGGGCATAGTTGCTGAAGTGATTGTTCTGACCCGCCATCGGACCGAGATTGCCCATCTGCCAGAACAGCCATTGGATGGCGTCGATGCGCGCGCGCGGATCGTGCGCGAGAAACTGGCCGGTTTTCTCGGCCAGATAGAGCAGGATGGCGCCGGATTCGAACACCGCGATCGGCTTGCCACCGCCGGCCGGCGCGTGATCCACCACGGCGGGAATGCGGTTGTTCGGCGATACCGCGAGAAACTCGGCCTTGAACTGCTCGCCCTTGCCGATGTTCACCGGCATGATCTTGTAGGGGAGCTTCGCCTCCTCGAGGAAGATCGTAATCTTGTGGCCGTTCGGCGTCGTCCAATAATAGACATCAATCATTGGTGTGGTCCCTTGCGCTTCGATCACTCCGATAGTGCTGTAACATAGTTCGCGCACAGGGCGCACCCATGGATCTCCCGATCACGGCCGAGGCGCATGCCACCCTTGCCTGTCGAGCATCCACCGAATAAACCTCTCCCAACGGCAACCGGCGTGGAAGCACATGGGGCGGCGGTTGCATCCGGTAGAAATTAATTGCACGTTCGGCCGCCAACCATGAACCTTCCTCTCTTCCTTGTCGCATCTCTCGCCGCCGCATGCCTGGCCACGACGCCGGGGTGGGCGCAGCACGGCCGGCCGTTCGAGCTGCGCAATTTCACGCCCACCATCGAGGACGCTGAACCCGGCAGCGAGCCGGCGCCGGAAGACAAGGTCCTGCCCGACGTCTATCGCCGCCAGCCGGTGTTCTATCGCACCGACGAGGCGCCCGGCACGATCATCATCGACACCTCCGACCGCTTTCTCTATCTGATCCAGGCCAACAACACCGCATTGCGCTACGGCATCGGCGTCGGGCGCGACGGCTTCCAGTGGAACGGGCTGCTCAAGATCACGCGCAAGGGCGAGTGGCCGGACTGGACGCCGCCGGCGGAGATGATCGAGCGGCAGCCGTATCTTCCGCGCTTCATGGCCGGCGGTCCCGGCAATCCGATGGGCGCCCGCGCGCTCTACCTCGGCAATACCGTCTATCGCATCCACGGCACCAATGCGCCCGAGACCATCGGCCACGCCGTCTCGTCCGGCTGCTTCCGGCTGGTCAACGAGCAGATCATGGATCTCTACGAGCGGGTGCCGGTCGGGACCAAGGTGATCGTGCAGCAGTAGCCCGGCACGACATCCATCAATCGAACCGCTCGTCGTATCGCGCGCTTATCGCGTCGCGCCGACGGCGCCATGGCCTGTTTCGATTCCGCAATAACCGGACGGCATCAATGCCGGTCGTGTCCGCACCAGCGGTGCACGGGATAGGGCTGGCGCGCGAGGCCGACGCAATAGTCGAGCACCACGGGCTCGAGCGCCTGCGCGAAGGCGCGGGCGTTGGCGTTTACCTCGGCGAGGCGTGCGGTCGCATCGGCGGCCTCGCGCGCAAGCTTTGCCATATCCACGCCGACGACGCGGCCGTCCTGCACGACCATCTTGCCGCCGACCATGACGCGGTCGATGCCGGTCCCGTCCTCGCAGAACACCACGTGGAGCAACGGCTCATTCAGCGGCACGTAGTTGATGCTGGTGAGGTCGAGAAAGACGACGTCGGCCTTGTAGCCCGGCGCCAGCCGTCCGATGTGGCGCTCCATTCCGAGCGCGCGCGCGCCGCCGATGGTCGCGGCCTCGAACACCTCCGCGGCGGTGAGCCATTGGCGCGGATCGGGACCCTGCACGCGCGAGCCGAACGCGGCCATGCGCATGGCCTCGAACACGTTGAGGTTGTCGGATGACGAGCAGCCGTCGGTGCCGATGCCAAACGTGACGCCGCGGTCGCGCAGCTTGCGCGTCGCCGCCAGGCCGGAGCCGAGCTTGAGATTGCTGCCGGGATTGTGCGCGACCGATGCGCCGGCATCGGCCAGCCGGCCGATGTCGTCGTCGTCCAGCCAGATCGCGTGCGCCGCGGTGAAATTCGTCCCCAGCAGCCCGAGCTTGTGCAGATGGCCGACCAGCGTCGTGCCGTAGCGTTTGACGCCGACGACGGCCTGCACCTTCGATTCCGCCACGTGCATCTGCACGCCGATGCCGTGTTCCCTGGCGAGATCGCGGCAGCCGATGATGAATTCGTCGGTGCAGTGATGCGGGATCGTCGGGCCGAGCGCCGGACGCAGCCGCTCGCGATCCCACGACCATTTGTCCAGCAGTTGCCGGCAGGTCGCCAGCGCGCCGTCGCGGGTCGCGGGAGTGATCGCAGCGGCACGCTCGCGCAGCGGCGGCGGCATCGCATCGAGCAGTCCGGGGATCGCGCGATAGAACGACACATCCGCCATCATCGGCGCGATCGCGGCGCGGATGCCGACGTCGTTGTACGCGCGCGCGACCGCCTCGATTCCTTCGACCGACGGCACCGGGATCTCGGCGACGAGGTCGTAGCAGGCGGTGCAGCCCTTGCGCACCATTTCCACCGCCCCGATGAAGGCGGAGAGATACTTGTATTCGAGCGTGCGCCCGCCCGCGGTCCACGGATAGGCATTGAGCAGCAGCTCGAGCGACCAGCGGTCCGCCACCGCCTTGGACAGATTGACCGTGGCGTGGGTATGGGCATTGACCAGACCGGGGATCAGCAGCCGGTCGCTGGCGTCGATGCGGCGAGCGTCGTCGCTGACGCTTTCGCCGGGCGCCAGGATCGCGAGGATGGTGTCGTCCTCGATCAGGATATCGGCATGCGCGCCGGCAAGTTGCCCGGCGGTGAGAACGCGGCCGCCGTGGATGAGCTGCTTCACGGTTCCACCGGCAGCACGGCGGCGTTCTCGATGCGGAGCATCGAGGCGATGCCGTCGTCGATGCGCAGGCCCCAGTCGAGGCGTCCGCGCACGCGAACCGGACCGTCGTCGCCGGCCCGCATCGGCGCGCGTGCATCGAGCAGCGATATTGCCGCAACCGGCGAGCAGTCCGGGCACAGTCCCTGCTGGTCCACCAGCGACAGCCGCGCATGCGGCCCGTGCGCGGGCGCGAGAAAACCGTCGATCACGACCTCACGGCCGCTGAGCTCGCGCGCGGCGGCGCTGTAGCGCAGATCGAGGGTGCCGATGTGATCGAACAGATCCTCGAACCGCAGCGCCAGCGGTCCCGCTCTCTCGCCGCTGGGCGGCAGCGCCGGCTCAGGCAGCATGGGAAACCGCCTCCACGCCGTCCTGGGCGTAGGCGCGCATCACCTCGCGCTCCAGGATATCGGTCAGGTGCGCACGATAGTCGTTGAAGCCCGGGTCGGTCATGCGCCGCGGCCGCGGCAGGTCGACCGCGATCTCGGCGAGGACGCGGCCGGGCCCGGCGCTCATCACCACCACCCGGTCGGCCAGCAGCACCGCCTCGTCGATGTGGTGCGTGACGAAGATGATCGTCGGCTTGAACTCGAGCCACACTTCGAGCAGGAAGCGCTGCATCAGCACGCGCGTCTGGAAATCGAGCGCCGCGAACGGCTCATCCATCATGATGAAGTCGGGATTTTCCACCAGCGCGCGCGCGATCGCCACGCGCTGCTTCATTCCGCCCGAGAGCTGATGCGGCCGGTGGCCGGCGAATTTCGTCAGCCGCACGCGCTCGAGCAGGCGGCCGACCCGCGTCTCCCGCTCGCCGCGCGGCACGCCCTTCACCGAGAGCCCGAAGCCGACATTGTCGCGCACCGACAGCCACGGAAACAGCGAGTGCTCCTGGAACACCATCACCACGCCGGGCTCGGGCCCGGTGATCGGCTTGCCGTCGAACGCGATGCGCCCGGAGGAGACCGGCTCGAGCCCGGCGATCAGCTCGAGCAGCGTGCTCTTGCCGCAGCCGCTCGGGCCGAGGATGGCGACGAACTCGCCGCGCTGCACGGTGAGATCGACGTCCTTCAGTGCGCGCACCGACAGGCCGCCGGGCGAGGTCCAGACCTTGTTCACGTGCTGGCAGGCGAGCGTCTTCATGGCGAGGGCTGCCACCATAATATCCGGCGCTGGATTTGCACAAGCAGCGTGTCGACGAAATATCCGGTGGCGCCGACCATGCACATGCCGAGCAGGATCAGCTTGGTGTTGAACATCTCGCGGCCGAGAATGATCATCATGCCGAGCCCGTTCTTGAGCCCGACCATCTCGGCCGCCAGCACCGCCATCCAGGCGGCGAAGAAGTTGATCCGCAGCATGGTGAAGACCTGCGGCAGGATGGACGGAAAGATCACCCGCGTCCAAATCTGCACCCTGGAGGCGCCGTGGCTGCGCGCGGTCTTGATCAGCCGCTCGTCGACCGCCTTGACCGCCGCCACCGTCGAGATCGTCAGGATGAAATAGATTCCCATGAACACGACGAACACGGCGGTCGGGTTGCCGATCCCGAACAGCACGATGCCGAGCGGGATCCAGGCGATCGGCGCGATCGGCGCCAGCCCGCGGATCGACGGGCAGCACGAAGTCCGAGACCGTGCGCGATGCCGAGATCAGAATGCCGGTGACGATGGCGGCGGCGAAGCCGATGGCGAGCCCGGCCAGCACCCGCAGCGCGCTGGCGACGATCGCCCATGGGATCGTCATGGCTTCGTTGCCGAAGCCGACGCGGAAGTCGCTCTCCACGGCGTAGCGCAGGAAGACGGAGGGCGGCGGAAACAGCACGGCGCCGGTCCAGCCGGCGGCCGCGGCCCATTCCCAGAGCGCGATGATCACCGCCCACGGCGCCGCCGCCTTGAGCACGGTGGCGAGCCACGACAGCGATACGCTGGCCGGCCGCGCCTCGACGGCGGCCGCGTGGTCGAGCGTCCCGGTCTGCTCCATCGCGTCAGCCGAGCGCCTGCTTGAGCAGCGTCGTGTCGATGATGGCCGGCGCGGTCTTGAGATAGCCCAAGGTCACCATGTCGTTGATGGCGATCTCCATGCCCTTGGCGCCGCCCTGGGTGATGTCGACCTGCGGCATTTGCCGTGGCAGCGCGGCGGCCAGCGTCGTCTTGTCGACGCGATAGTACTTGCCGGCGTCGAGCGCCTCGACCGCCTTCGGCATGTCGGCCTTGATGGCGGCGTCGGCGCGCAGGATGGCCTTGAGGTAGCGCCGCAATGCCTCGGGATGGCGCTCGAGAAAGCGCGCGGACGTGTTGGTGACGCAGTCCGGGCCGTGCGGTCCCCAGACGTCGAGGCTGCTGGCGAGCGCGGCGCCGCCGAGCTGGTCGACCAGGCGGGTCGCGAACGGCTCGACATGGGTGACGACGTCGAGCGCCTTGGCCTCGAAGGCCGACGCCATCGACAGCGTGTCGTTGAACCACACGATGTTGTAGTCGCCGTAGCCGACATTGTTGCGCACCAGGTTGCGGTAGAGCGCGAGCTCGAAGGTGTTGAAGCGGATGGTGCCGATCTTGAGGCCCTTGCCCTTGGCGGCCACCAGGTCGGCCATGCTGCGGATGCCGCTCTCCTTCTGCGCGATGATGAAGAGCCCGCCGGCGCCGCTGCCGGCGATGATGCGGATGGGCGCCGACGCCTGCGCCGCCGCCACGAAGGCGTTGGTGAAGGGGTTGTGGATGACGTCCATGGCGTTGCTCATCAGCGCGGTGATGGCGTCGCCGGGATTGGGCATGAACTTGAGCTGGACGTTGAGGCCTTCGTCCTTGAAGTAGCCCTGAGCGTGGGCGAAGAACAGCGGCGACATGCAGATGCCGACGAGGTGGCCGACATTGATCACCTCGGGGATCGCCTGTTGCGCCCGCGCGATGAAGGGGGTGCCGAGCACCGCCACGCCGGCCGCGGTCGTCTTGAGGAAATCTCTGCGCTTCATGGGGGACCTCCACGCCTGCCTGCCCAATTCGTGGGCTCCATGGCGCAGGTTTCGATGCAACGGCCATGCCACCTCGAAGCGCTTGTGCCGGCTGGCGCGGGGGTGGCGGATGATTAATCAGTGAGCAGGCGTTGCCGGCGGCGGCGGCAGCGACGGCTGCCGTCAGCGGCCGAACAGGCGCGCGGGCGTGTCGACCAGGATGAGGCGGCGATGGCGCGCGTCCGGCGTCCAGGCCGTGAACAGGTCGAGGAGATGGCCGTCGTCCGGCATGACAGCTGCGGCGATCTGCGGATGCGGCCAGTCGGTGCCCCAGATGAGCCGCTCGGGGTTGGCGCGCACGAGCGCCGCGTGGAAGGGCTCGGCGTCGGCGTAGTCCGGGAAGGCATCGGACAGGCGATAGGGCGCCGACAGCTTGGCGTGCAGATGCCCCTCGCCCACGAGCCGCAGCAACGTCTGGAACGATGGGTCGTCGATCCCCCGCGCCGCCGGAATGTTCAGCATGTGGTCGACGATCACCGGCATCTCGGCGGACATCTCGCGCAGCCTGCCACCGACGTCCGGCAACACGCGCCAATCGCACCACACCTGCATCACCCAGCCGAGCTCGCGCATGACCGGCCGAAACGCCTCGAACACGTCGAGCCCGACGCCGCGCACGTAGCCCGGCCTGCCGGCGGCGGAGAAGATGTGAAACCGCAGCCCGCGCATGCCGAGCCGATGCCAGTCCCGGAGCGTGCCGGGCGCCACGCGCGTATCGGTGATGGCGACGCCGCGCACGCGGTCGCCGTGCCGGGCGAGCGCATCGAGCACCACGCGGTTGTCGTAGCCGTGGGCATTGCCCTGCACGACCACGCCGCGCGCCAGACCGAGGCAATCGAGCAGCGCGACGTAGCGCGCGATCGGCGCCGGCGGCGGCGTGTAGCCGCGACCCGGCCGCAAACGGGAAGTGCTCGGGGGGACCGAAGACGTGGGCGTGGGTATCCCACGCGCCGGGCGGCGGCGGCACGCGCGGACGGCCGGGGTTTGCCACCGGCCCCGCGATCGGCGGCGGTTCGGTTGGACCGGATTGCATGGCCAATTCGAGTCCCGGGCGCAGCGCAGCACGAAGCGCTCTTCGCGCGGAGTGGTGCGCTGCAGACCCGGGATCGTTACGAACTCCAACGTTTGGAAAGGTCCCGGATCAGCGGAGCATCGCTTCGCAGCGCAATCAAGCTTGCGCAGATCGCATAGACTTATCTGCGCTGCTACGCGCTGCACCGCATCCGGGACACGAGTGGCGTCAGCCCAGCCGGATATTGGCCTCGCGCACCACGCGCCCCCACTTGTCCATCTCGGCGGCGACGAAGGCGCGGCATTCCTCGGGCGTGTTGGCGCGGGTTTCGACGTTGAGCTGCTTGAGGCGCTCGCCGATGTCGGGCTGCCGGATCACCGCGTTGAGGCCGGCATTGAGCTTCTGCACGATGTCCTGCGGCGTGCCGGCGGGCGCGAACACGCCGTGCCACTCGTAGGCCTCGAAGCCCGGCAGCGTTTCCGCCACCGCCGGCACGTCGGGCAGCGTGGCGAGCCGCCCGCGGCCGGTATGGGCGATGCACTTGAGCGTCCCCGACTGCACGTGTCCGATCGAGGCGGCGGCATTGGAGAAGTAGAACTTCACCTGCCCGCCGATCAGGTCGTTGAGCACCGGACCGCCGCCGCGGTAGGGGATGTGATTGAGCTGGATGCCGGCACGATGCTTGAACATTTCGAGCGCGAGGTGCTGCACGGTGCCGTTGCCGGATGAAGCCCAGTCGAGCCCGCCGGGCGTCGCCTTGGCGAGCGCGATCACGTCGGCCACAGTCTGCGCCTCGACCGACTTGTTGACCACCAGCAGGTTGGTGACCAGCGCCGCCAGGAAGATCGGCTGGAAGTCCCTGACCGTGTCGTAAGGCAGGTTGGCGTAGAGCGACGGATTCACCGAATGGGCGGTGGCGTCGTACATGATGGTGTAACCGTCGCGCTCGGCCTTGGCCACGGCGGCCGCGGCAATCGTGCCGCCGGCGCCGCCGCGATTGTCGATGACGAACTGCTGGCCCCACATGTCGCCGAGCTTCTGGAACAGGATGCGGCCTACGGTGTCGGCGCCGCCCGCCGGCGGATAGGGAATCACCACCTTCACCGGCCGCGCCGGATACGCGGCCTGCGCCGCGGCGAACGAGCCGCCGGTCACCAGCGGCAACACGCCCGCCGACGCCGCCAAAACCTGCCGCCGCGTGAGCCCTTGTCGCTGGCGCACGGTTCCCTCCATTGTCGTCATAATTTGACGCTGCAATCGCTCGTTCCGCCCTTTTTCCATCATAGACGACGCTCCATATTTGGGCGATGGCGAAAGCTCCCGACAATCCGGACGCACCGAAGAAGGCCAAGGGCGCGCGCGATCCGGCCAAGCACTCGAAGAAGGATCCGGCCAAGCCCACGCGCGCCAAGGCGGCGCGGCCCGACCTGCCGCCGATCGAGCCTGCGCTCGCCGACCTGCTCAACCCCGGCATCGGCCAGGGAACCGCGGGCCCCGGCTCGCAGACCGGCCTCAAGCCGCCGGCCGACAATTCCTTCGACCGCCGCGCCGATTTCTCCGCCGCCCACCGCGCGCGCAAGTCGACGGCGCAGGGATTCCACGAGGCGCCGCAGGCCGGCTATGTCGGAAAAGGCGCGTCTCCCGCCGGCGGCGATTCGGAGTTGGCGCAGGCGCTCGGCTTCGACGGCGACGAGGCGGACGCGCAGCCCGGCGACAAGAAGGGCCTCGCCACCTTCCGCGGCATTACCGGCGCGTCCGCGACGGTGCAGGCGCTGGAAGTGCTGCTGCGCGAAGGCCGGCCGGAATTCAGCGAGCGGCCGTGGACGCCGCACCGGCCGCCGCGGCCGGAGAAATCCGAAGGCGGCCAGCCGCTGGTGATCAAGTCGGACTTTGCGCCCAAGGGCGACCAGCCGCAGGCGATCGCCGACCTCGTCGAGGGCGTCAATCGCCAGGACCGCACGCAGGTGCTGCTCGGCGTCACCGGCTCCGGCAAGACCTTCACCATGGCACGGGTGATCGAGGAGACGCAGCGCCCGGCGCTCGTCCTCGCGCCCAACAAGACGCTCGCGGCCCAGCTCTACGGCGAGTTCAGGAGCTTCTTTCCCGACAACGCGGTCGAGTATTTCGTCAGCTATTACGACTACTACCAGCCCGAAGCCTACGTGCCGCGCACCGACACCTATATCGAGAAGGAATCCTCGATCAACGAGCAGATCGACCGCATGCGCCACAGCGCGACGCGCGCGCTGCTCGAGCGCGACGACGTCATCATCGTGGCGTCGGTGTCGTGCATCTACGGCATCGGCTCGGTCGAGACCTATTCGGCGATGACCTTCACCCTCAAGCAGGGCGAACGCATCGACCAGCGCCAGCTCATCGCCGACCTCGTCGCGCTGCAGTACAAGCGCAGCGCCGGCGACTTCTATCGCGGCTCCTTCCGCGTGCGCGGCGACGTGATCGAGATCTTCCCCGCCCACTACGAAGACCGCGCCTGGCGGGTGTCGCTGTTCGGCGACGAGATCGAATCGATCCACGAGTTCGATCCGCTCACCGGGCAGAAGACCGACGAATTCGAGTTCGTGAAGATCTACGCCAACTCGCACTACGTGACGCCGCGCCCGACCTTGCTGCAGGCGATCGCCGGCATCAAGCAGGAGCTCAGATGGCGGCTCGAGCAGCTCAACGCCGCCGGCCGGCTGCTGGAGGCGCAGCGGCTCGAGCAGCGCACGCTCTATGACCTCGAAATGATGGAGGCGACCGGAAGCTGCGCCGGCATCGAGAACTATTCGCGCTACCTCACCGGCCGCAAGCCGGGCGAGCCGCCGCCGACCCTGTTCGAATACGTGCCGGACAATGCGCTCGTCTTCGTCGACGAGAGCCACGTCACCATCCCGCAGCTCGGCGGCATGTTCCGCGGCGACTTCCGGCGCAAGGCGACGCTCGCGGAATACGGTTTCCGCCTGCCGTCGTGCATGGACAACCGGCCGCTGCGCTTCGAGGAATGGGACGCCATGCGTCCGCAGACCGTGGGCGTCTCCGCCACCCCCGGCGGCTGGGAGATCGAGCAGGCGCACGGCATCTTCGCCGAGCAGGTGATCCGCCCGACCGGGCTGATCGATCCGCCGGTCGACGTGCGGCCCGCGCGCACCCAGGTCGACGACCTCGTCGGCGAGGTACGGCAGGTGGCGCAGCGCGGCTACCGCGCGCTCGTCACCGTGCTGACCAAGCGCATGGCCGAGGATCTCACCGAGTACCTGCACGAGCAGGGCATCCGCGTGCGCTACATGCATTCCGACATCGACACGCTCGAGCGCATCGAGATCATCCGCGACCTGCGGCTCGGCGCCTTCGACGCGCTGGTGGGGATCAACCTGCTGCGCGAGGGCCTCGACATTCCGGAATGCGCGCTGGTCGCGATCCTCGACGCCGACAAGGAAGGCTTCCTGCGCAGCGAGACCTCATTGATCCAGACCATCGGCCGCGCCGCCCGCAATATCGACGGCCGCGTCATCCTCTATGCCGACACCGTGACCGGCTCGATGGAGCGCGCGATGGCCGAGACCAATCGCCGCCGCGAGAAGCAGGAGGCTTTCAACACCGCGAACGGCATCACACCGGAGAGCATCAAGAAATCGATCGGCGACATTCTCTCCAGCGTGTACGAGCGCGACCACGTGCTGATCTCGACCGGCGGCGGCCTTTCCGGCATCGGCGACGAGGACGCGCCCGCCACCATCGGGCACAATTTCGAGGCGGTGATCGCCGACCTCGAGACCCGCATGCGCGAAGCCGCCGCCGATCTCGACTTCGAGGAGGCGGCGCGGCTGCGCGACGAGATCAAGCGCCTGCGCACCACCGAGCTCGCGGTCATCGACGACCCCACCGCCAAGGCGATCGCGATCGCGCGCGGCGACCAGACCTCCGGCACGCGCAGCAAGGTGCACAAGCCCGAGCTCGACGAGATGGGGATCGCGCTCTACCACGAGAGCGTGCCGCACCGCCCGGGCGGCAAGGGCGCGGCGAAGGGCGAGCGCCGCGAGGGCCCGCGCAAGCCTGACCTCGACGAGATGGGCCCAGGACCCGAATCCAAGCCCTATCGCCCCGGTCCGCGCTCGACCTCCGGCCGCGCCGGCATGCGCGGCGGCTGGCGCCCGCGCGGGCGGCGGTAGTGAGGCACTATTTTTGCTCTCCTCCGCGTTAGAGTTGACGCGCAACAGCGCCACACATGCGGTGTGCTCCCCTCCCCCTTGTGGGGAGGGGGTGGGGGTGGGGGTCACGAGATTAGCGCACCGATAGTGCCAAACGCATCACCCCCCACCCCAGCCCTCCCCCACAAGGGGGGAGGGAGCAGACCGAGTTTGCCGCTCGCGCTGTTACCCTCTCCGCAAGGCAGGCTGTAGGAGTCGACCATGCCGCGCGTCGTCGGCATCGATCATCTCGTGCTCAGCGTCGGCGACTTCGCGCGCTCGAAGGCGTTCTACGGCAAGCTGCTGCGCTTCCTCGGCTTCAAGCTCAAGCACCAGTATGAGGACATGGCGGGCTGGAGCAACGGCCAGACGCTGTTCTGGATCGCCGCCGCCGACGCCGAGGGACAAAAGCACAAGTACCGCAAGGGCGACATCGGCTTCCATCACTACGCGTTCGAGCTGTCGAGCCGCGACGACGTCGATGCGCTCGGCGCCTTCCTCAAGCAGCACGGCATGAACGTGGTCGACCCGCCCGGCGAGTATTACGGCCGTTCCTACTACGCGGTCTATTTCACCGATCCCGACGGCATGAAGCTCGAAGGCATGGTGTTCAAGCCGCCGCCGAAGAAGGGAGGCGCGAGGAAGACGAAGGGAAAGCGAAAATCGCGATCGTGACACCGGCCGTAATGTAGCCCGTGTCCCGGACGCGGTGCAGCGTGGAGCGCACCAGCGCGGAACGGTGCACCGCTGAGCCGGGACCGTTCCAGAGACGGTGTGTGGTACGGTCCCGGTTCTGCAGCGCATCACTTCGTGCTGCGCTGCGCCCGGGACACAACCAACTATGCACGTGCGACATCGCCCCCAGGGCGTGAAGCCTCCGGGGTTATCGCCTGATTCCTATTCACGCTGTCAAACAGCCACCTCTCGCATGCCGGACAAAACCCCACTGCCCGGCACCCGCATCGAACTACACCTCTCCGTCCCCCGTTGCGCCTCTCGCGCCCCGGGTCCGCACCTTCTTCCTTCATCAGCCACCCCCGAGGGGCGGCGGAGCGCCGACAGGCGCGTGTTCCTTGTTGTTGTGCCGCGCGGGTTGCGCGCGGCGCGCACCTTGCGATCGGTGCGCTCGCCTCTCGGCGCTCCACCGTGGCGATTTTCGGTCCGGGGAGCCCACGCGTCCCGTCCGGCAGCGCCGGCTTCGTCGCGCAGGCCTCGCCGCACCAGCCGTTACGGCCTGGCCGGCGGTGCCGGACCTCCGGTCCGCGGTCGCAAACACCCGCAGCCGGACGCCACACCCGCTCCGCCATCAGGATCGTCTCCGGAGACGCCCCTCATCGAGCGGGATAGGTCATTCTTATCCTATCCTCGAAACGTAGTCAATGTATTTCTACGCACCGCGCGTAAAAAAATCAGCGCCCGGGCTGGGCACCTGGCGGGCCGCCGCTTGCAACCGGCCGCAGCCGGCGCTTCAATCGCGCCCGCCGCTTTTCTCGGTTGGCAAGCCAAGGAGGACGCCATGGCCAAGGGTCAGATGCGCAGCAACAAGGAAAAGAAGAAACCGAAGGCGGAGCATAACAAGAAGAAGAAGGGCGGACCGCCGCCGTCGCCGTTCGCGATCGGGCCGGGCGCGGGCCAGCCCACGCAGAATCCGTTTGCCAAGAAGGCGTAGTGCCACGGGCGTAGCGCACCGCGCCGTCGCGGGTCCGGTGCCGCCGGAGCGGCGGATGCGGCAGCTCGCGAGCGGCGCTACTCCGCGGCGATCATCCGGCCGGCCGCGGAATGATGCGCGTAGGTCTTCCAGGTCGGGCGATAATCCTCGCCGGCCTGGTTGCCCCAGGTCGTCCATCCCTTGCGGGTGCCGCGCGCGAACAGCTCGAGATAGGGGCCGCTGCTGCACGCCTCGATGATCGCGTACTGCTCGTCGGGCTTGCGCGAATGCTCGCGCTTGCGCGTGGCCAGGAGATTCACCTGCCGCCGTCCCGGCGCCAAGGTGCGCGCGTTCCTGCCGCGCACGCCGAACAGGATCAGCTCGGTCACGTTGCGGAAATAGAAGCCGACGCCGCGGCCGTCCGAGCCGCCGTCCTTCCTCACCTTGTGCCAGACGATATTGGACTTGTAGGCGAAGCCCCACGCCCGCATCACGGCCAGCCCCTCGGGCAGCAGCGCATTCGGACACCAGAGATAGAGGTGCGCGGTCGGCGCGGCGAGCTGCGCGACCGGCAGCGCCGCGATCTCGGCGAGCGTCATGGTGCCGTAGCGCGCGAGCCGCCGGTGCTCGGGCGCGACCTTCCCGGTCTTGTTGGTGAACCGCCACGGCGGATCCGCAAGGATGGTGGCGAATCGGCGTTTACCGGTGAGGGCGAGCAGGTCGCGTCCGATGGCGTCCATGACGTGGGTTTTGTCAGACCTATCGCGAGAGAAAAACGCGCGGCCACGAGGCCGGGCTCGATTCGCGAATAGTAGACGCTCTCGGATTCCGGTTCAGCCCTGTGCGGAGCATTTGCACCGGATAAGAATGAAGGTCCCCTACCCGCCCCACCCGGTGATTTCCCTTCGCGATAGCGTGCGCGGTCGTATTCGACGGGGGAGACACTCACTGCTGCAGATTACTGGATGCCCGCTTTCGCGGGCATGACAACAGCGAGAGCTTTGCGGCGTGACGGATCAACCACTACGTCACGCCTCGCTTTGCCCCGAGGTCAGAGACCGCTACCGCCCTTCGCCCCGTCTGTCAGGACCGAAGCCAGCCCGGCATCGCACCGCGATCGGTCAGGAAGGCCAGCGGCTCCGCCCGGGTGTCGTCGAACACTGCCGCGGTGAGCGGGCCGCCCATCACCGCGCCGGTGTCGAGGTTGAGCCGGCGATGGCGGAGATCCGGCCTAGCGGTGTGCATCGGGGTATGGCCGTGCACGATGAAGCGGCCACAATCGACGCGGTCGCAACCGCTGAGGAACGGCTCGCGAATCCACAGCATCACCTGCTCTGACTGCATGTTGAGCGGCACGGCCAGATCGATGCCGGCATGCACGAAGAAGCGCAGCCCGTCGTCGTGGCAGAACGGCAGCGCCCGCAGCCATTCGAGATGCGCATCCGACATGCGGCCGTTGGTCTCGCGGTAGTTGCGCAAGGTGCGGCCGCCGCTGTTCTGCAGCCACAGCGGCATGGCGCGCTCGTCGTCGTGGGCGTCGATGGCGAGCTGCTCGTGGTTGCCGCGCAGGCAGACGACCGTGGCGGGCTGCGCCTGCTGCCGGCGCATCAGGACATCGATCACGCCGCGGCTGTCGGGCCCGCGGTCGATGTAGTCGCCGAGAAAGACGAAGCGCGCCGGGCGCCCCGCGGCCCGCGCCTCGCACACCGCGACCAGGCGGGTGAGCTTGTCGAGGCAGCCGTGGATGTCGCCGATCGCGAAGGTCACCGCCGACATGGCGCCAGTCCCGATGCGAGGGCGAATGGCGCGCGCGCCGCCGGCCACTGGCGCTGCATCACCACCATTTTACAACCCCTGGGTGGGGTTTGGCCTATGCTGCCGCACCTGCCGCGGCCGGCACGCCGCTGCGGGAAATCGCGCGCAGCGCGCGCCACCAGAACGAGGGGGAGACAGCATGACAATCCGCACCCAGGTCACCATTGCGTCGGTCGCCGCCGCGGCCGCGGTTCTTGCCGCCATCATTCCCGTGCGCGCCGGCGGCGACAAGGTCGCCTTTCCCGACAACTACGCGGCCGGCGTGCTGTTCACCACCGTCGACCGCCCGGACAACAAGCAGTTCCGCGAGTTCTACACCAGCGCGGCGGCGCTCGACGCCGCCAAGACAGGCGCGCCGCTGCCGGACGGCACCGTGGTCACGATGCTGCAATACGCCGCCAAGCTCGACCCCCAGGGCAACCCCGAGAAGGACGCCAACGGCCGCTTCATCAAGGGCAACCTCATCGGCTATGCGGTGATGGAGAAGCGCACGGGCTGGGGGGCGGAATACCCGGACAACGTGCGCAACGGCGAGTGGGAGTATCAGAACTTCAAGGCCGACAAGACCGTCAACCCGGCGGCCAACCTCACGGCCTGCTTCAACTGCCACAAGCCCCTGGACAAGCAGGATTTCGTGTTCCTCTACGACAAGATGAAGACGGCCGCGAAATAACATCCGGCGGGGCGATCGCCGGCGCCCCGGGTTCCGTCCGACCAGAAATGGGCGGGGGGCCGAGGGGCCGGAAAGCCCCGGTTTTCGTGCGAATCGGCCGCGAAGTGGTCACATTCTCGTGCGGCTATCGGGCCGGTGGAGTTTGCGCCCCGGGCGGGCGCTCAACGGGGGTATCAAACATGACCTTTCTCAAGACGCGTGAGTCCGCCGAAGTCGACACTTCGGTGGAAACGGCAGTGGAAGGGGAAATCCGGGATTTCGTGCGGCGTGACGTAGCGACCAGCCTGCGGCGGCAGCCGGAGAGCGACAGCGAAATGGTCGCCAGCAATATCGGCGCTCTGCTGCAACGGGTGGCGGGAACGTCGGTGCAGGAGATCGACAAGCTCATCACCGAGCTGCAGACCTTGCGCGACATGCTGCACAACGAGGCGGCCCGCGTCCAACGCGAGATCGTCGAATACGCGACCTTGAGCAACGCGGCTTTGCAGTCGACGAAGATCATCGCCGAGAGCCTGACGCACTGGAAGAAGGTGCCGGACGCTCCGAGCCTGCGCGACTAGACTTTCGTATCGGCTGAACTTCCCGTCCTTGCGCGCCGGCCTCCGCCGGCGCGTTTTTCTTTTGGCATCGCGGCAAGTCCGACAGACGCACGCGCTCACGGGAGCGGGGCCGCGATCACGCGGTCTTCTTCTTCTGGCGCGGCGCCCGCCGGCGCAAGCGCTCGGCGGTGATGTAGAGCAGCGGAATGATGAAGATCCCGAATACGGACGCCGCGATCATGCCGCCGAACACCGGCGTGCCCACCGCATGGCGGGTCACGGCCCCGGCCCCCTGCGCAACGACGAGCGGCAACAGTCCGAAGATGAAGGCAAAGCTGGTCATCATGACCGGGCGGAACCTGAGGCTTGCCGCTTCGATGGCGGCGGTCTGGACATCTTTCCCGGCGTTGCGCTGCTCCACCGCAAACGCGACGATCAGGATGCCGTTCTTGGCAGCAAGCGCGATCAGCACGACGAGCCCGATCTGCGCATAGACGTCGAAGCTCAGTCCGGACACCACCAGCGCGACCAGGGCGCCGAGTCCCGCGACGCTGACCGACAGCAGGGCCGGGATCGGAATGTTCCAGCTCTCGTACAGCGCAACGAGAAACAGATAGGCGAACAGCAGAGCGAGCCCGAGCACGACGCCGGTGCGTCCGCCCGCGGCCTTTTCCTGCAGCGCGGTCCCGGTCCATTCGAAGCTGTAGCCCGCCGGCAGGGTCGTTGCGGAGATGCGCTCCATCGCGGCAAGCGCCTGGCCGGAGCTGTAGCCGGGCTTGGGCGCGCCGTTGACGATTGCGCCGCGGTATCCGTTGTAACGGATGACCGTCTGCGGTCCCTGCACGAACTTCGCTTCGGCCACCGCCCGCATCGGGACCATCCCGCCCTGGGCGTTGCGCACGTAGATCCGGTAGACATCCTCCACGTTGTCGCGAAACGGCGTCTCGGCTTGAATGTTGACCTGCCACGTGCGCCCGAACAGATTGAAGTCGTTGACGTAGAAGGTGCCGAGCGTCGATTGCAGCGCATTGAAGATGTCGCTGATCTTGACCCCCAGCACCTGGGCCTTGTCACGGTTGATATCGAGATAGATCTGGGGCGTGTCGGCGGCATAGGTGCTGAATACGCCGGCGAGCTCGGGCCGCCCGTTGGCTGCCACGACCAGGCCGCGCAGCGTCGCCGCGACGTCGGTCGACGGCTGGCCCTGCAGCGCCTCCAGCGCATACTGGAAACCGCCGGTGCTGCCGAGGCCGAGAATGGGCGGCAGGTTGAACGGGAACGCGACGCCGCCCTTGATGGCCGCCATCTGCGGGCGCAGGCGCGCAATGATCGCGCCGGCGCTCTGCGCGGGATCGGTGCGCGTTTCGTAGGGCTTGAGGCGGATGACGAAGAACGCCTGGTTCGACGAGGCGACATAGTCGATGAAATTCAGCCCCACCACCGACAGCACACCTTCGACGCCCGGAATCGGCGTGACGATGTCCTCGATCTCCTTGACCACGGCCTCGGTACGATTGACCGAAACCCCTTCGGGAAGCCGCAGGGCGGCGAAGATCGCGCCCTGGTCCTCTTCCGGCAGAAAGCTCTGCGGCGTCCGGCTGAACAGCCACGCCGAGACCGCGAGCGTGCCGGCCACGACCAGGACGCCGACGATCGACACCCGCACCAGCCGGCGCACCACCGCGACATAACCGTGACGAACGCGATCGATCGCTCCCAGGACGTAGCGCATCGGGCCGCGGCTCGTCTGACCGTGTTTCAGGAGCACCGCGCAAAGCGCCGGACTGAGCGTCAGGGCGTTGACGGCCGAGATCAGCATCGATACCGAGACGGCCACCGCGAACTGGCGGAAAAGCTGCCCGCTGATGCCGGGAATGAAGGCGACCGGAACAAATACCGACAACAGGACGAGCGTGATGGCGAGGATCGGGCCGGTAATTTCCGCCATCGCTTTCTTGCAGGCGTCCGGCACCGGCAGGTCCGGCTCCTCTTCCATCACCCGCTCGACGTTCTCGACCACGACGATGGCGTCGTCGACGACGATGCCGATCGCGAGCACGAGCGCGAGCAGCGAGACGGTATTGGCTGAATAGCCCATGAGCAGCATGACGGCGAACGTGCCCACGATCGACACCGGCACGGCCACCAGCGGGATCAGCGTCGTCCTCCAGCTGCCAAGAAACAGGAACACGACCAGAGCCACGAGGACGATGGCCTCGGCCAAGGTGCGGATGACCTCCTCGATGGTCGAGGTGACGAACACCGTGGTGTCGAAGAATACGGTATAGGCGAGATCCTCGGGGAAGCGCGTCGCCAGCGTATTGAGGGTGTCGCGCACCTGACGGGCGACGTCGACGGCATTGGAGCCCGGGGTCTGGTAGATGCCGAGCGCGGCGGCCGGCGCGCCGTTGAAGCGGCTGTGGCGGTCCTGCGATTTCGCGCCCATCTCGACGCGGGCGACATCGCTCACCCGGACCACCGAGCCGTCGGGCTTGGTGCGCAGGACCAGGGCCGAGAATTCCTCGGGACGCGAAAGCCGGCCCTTGGTCTTGATGGTGATCTGGACCTGCTGCTCCTCCGTGATCGGCGCCGCGCCCACCCGCCCGAGCGCCGCCTGGACGTTCTGGCTTTGCACCGCCGCGATCACGTCGTTCGGGGTGAGATTGAGCTGCGTCAGCCGGTCGGGGTCGAGCCAGATCCGCAACGAATAGTCGAGCGGTCCGAACAGCGTGACCTGTCCGACGCCATTGATCCGCGCCAGCGTATCGATGATGTTGATGGTCGCATAGTTGCTGAGATAAACGGCGTCGTAGGTGTTCTTCGGCGAGTAGATGTTGATGACCTGCAGGAGGGCGGCGGATTTCTTGCGGATGGTGAGGCCGTTGCGCGACACTTCCGGCGGAAGCAGCGGCACTGCGAGGCTGGCGCGGTTCTGCACGTTGACGGTGTTGATGTCGGGATTGGTGCCGAGCGCGAAGGTCACGTTGAGGGTGTAGCTGCCGTCGGAGCCGCTGGCGGATTGATAGTAGAGCGCATTGTCGATGCCGTTGACCTGCTGCTCGATCGGTTGCGCCACCGTGGTCTCGACCACTTCGGCATCGGCACCCGGATAGGTCGCGGTCAGCGTGACCTGGGGCGGCACGATGTCCGGGAACTGGGCGATCGGAATCGACGCGATGGCGATGACGCCGGCCAGCGTAATGACGATGGCGATGACGAAGGCAAGCCTTGGACGGTCGATGAAGATGCTGGAAAACATCCGGGCTCAGTTTCCCGCCACGACGGTGGCCGTCACGACTTGACCGGGATGCACCTTCTGTATGCCCTCGACGATGACCAGCTCTCCCTCCTTGAGGCCATCCGTGACGACGATGTCGCGCCCTTGCTCGGGGCCGGTCGTTACGCGGCGCTGCTCGACCTTCTTCGTCCCGTCGACGACCAGGACATAGCGGCCGGCCTGATCGAGCAGCACGGCGGCCTGCGGAACCGTGAGCGACGAGCGCGGCGCGCCCCGTTCTGCGCTGACGCCGACGATCCCGCCGGGGATGAGAAGCCCTTCCGGGTTCGGCACTTGCGCCCGCACCGCAACGGTGTCGGTCGTGGGGTCGACCTGGACGTCGAGAAAATTGGTGACGGCGGGATGCGGATACTCGGTGCCATTGGGCAGCCGGATATGAACGGTCACATGCGCGTCCTTGCCGGACGACTCGGCGGCACGCTGGCTGTAATCAAGCACATCGCGCTCGCTGGCCTGAAAGAGGACGTAGATCGGGTCCTGGCTTACGATGGTCGCAAGCCTCCCGGACCCGGGATCGACCAGATTGCCCTGGGTGAAATACGCAAGTCCGATCCGCCCGTCGATGGGTGAGCGGATCTCGGTGTAGCCGAGGTTGATTTCCGCCTGGTCGAGCAGCGCCTGCGCCTCCATCACATTGGCCGCCGCCGCAGCCTGATCGGCCGCGCGCTGGTCGAGCGTCGATTGCGGGATGTTCTGATTGCGGACGAGCTCCTGGCCGCGCTGCAGTTGCAGCGCCGTGTTGACCTCCGTCGCTTTTGCCTTCGCGAGATTGGCGCGCTGCTGCTCGACGGCGGCCTTGTAAGTCGCCTGTTCAATGCGGAACAGCAGGTCGCCCTGCTTGACCTTCTGCCCTTCGACAAACTGTCGTCGCTCGATGAAACCGGGGACCCGCGCCACGATGTCGACCTTCTCGATCGCCTGCACGCGGCCGATGAAATCGCGGGTCTCCGTCACCTGACGGCTTGCCACCTGGATGACCGATACCGCCGGCGGCGGAGCGCCTTGAGCGACGGCCGCGCCACAGCCGATGAGGAGGCTGAGCGCGCCAATGGCGATTCTCCCACCGAGCGAGCTGAAACCAGACATCAAGCTTCTCCTGACTGCCGGTTGATTTCCGCGATTGGAGGCACTGCCCGCAAGAGCCCTCTCAGGGTGAGTATAATGTAGGACTTCGGTCGCGATGAACCATGCGTCCTTCGCGCGGCTGCCGCGACGTAACAGGCTCCTGCCGGTCACGGAGGGCACATCGTGCACCTCCCGACGTGCCCGGGGCGAGGGCCAAGAAAAAGGCCCCGCCGGCGGGGCCGGCGGGGCCAAGTCGAGGGAGGAAACGCCCAAGAGGGCAGGCGGTAAGGGACTTACCGCCATCACCGATCGCTCGATGACCCTTGCACCATAGGGGGTCCCGGGCGGCTTGAATGTGATCTGGATCACATCCGCGCCGGGATCTCGATTGTGACAGAGCGTGCGCCCGACTCACGCGCGGGGCATTCCGGCGGCCGCCGGGCTCAGGGGGGCGATGTGGCGCTGATGAAATGCCGGATCTCCGGCGGTTCGGGCCCGATGTGGAATTTCCGGATTTGCGCCTCGATGACCTGGTCGGAGCGGGTGACGCGCTCGTGCTGGCGCATGTGCTCGATCCAGCTCTCGACCACGAACACCTCGACGTGGCGGCGCGGATCGGCGGTATCGATGAAATGATGCCAGTAGATCGCGCCGTCGCGGCGGCGAATGTGGGCATTGGCGGCCAGCGCCGCGGCGAACGCGTCGCGCTGCTCGAGCGCGACGATATATTCGACGGTGACCATGACCGGTCCGCGGTCGGCAGGCAACGTCCCGGCGACGACGGGAGCCGGCCAATGCAGTGAGGGACGAAGATCGAGGCTTTCGCCGCGCGGCAGGCTCCATCGCAAGGTCGCGACGCTCGCCAGCGCGAGGCCGGCGGCCGAGAGCAGCAGCGCGACCGGAATTCCGAACCGCTCGGCGGCGACGCCCCAGATGACGCTGCCGAACATCAGCCCGCCGTTGAACACCATCTGCGTCACCGCCAGGCCACGCGCCTTGACCCACTCGGGCAGCGCGACCTGCGCCGACACCATCAGGCTCGACATCACCGCCAGCCAGGCGGCGCCGATGACCAGCATGATCGGCACCGCGACGACGAGCTCGCGCGTGACGGCAAGCGCGGCGGTGGCGGCGGCGGTCACCAGGCCGCCGCCGAGGACGAGCCGGTCCGGCGTGGTGCGGTCGCGGACCCGCGGAAGCACGAGGGCGCCGGCGACCGCACCGGCGCCGATGCACCCGAACAGCACGCCATAGACGTTGGCGCCCCCCGCCAGCTGGTCGCGGGCGATCAGCGGCAACAGCGCCAGATAGGAGCTCGCGAACAGGAAGAACGCGCCGGCATGCACCAGCGTCGCCTTGAGCTCCGGCGCCTCGCGCGTGAACCGCCAGCCGCTGCGGATCGCCGCGGTGAAGCGCTCCGCCGGCAGATGACTCGTGTGTGCGGGCGCCCGCCAGCGGGCAAAGGCGAAGACGACGCCGAGAAACGCCAGCGCATTGATCAGGAACGCGGCGCTCACGCCCAGGGCGCCGATCACGAGGCCGCCGAGCGCGGGGCCGAGGATGCGCGAGATGTTGATCCCCAGGCCGTTGAGCGCGAGCGCCGGGCTGAGCTGCCGTTTGGGAACGAGCTCGGGCAGCACCGCCAGAAAGGCCGGCGTCTCGAAAGCGGAGCCGGTCTCCAGCACGAAGATGAGAATCAGCAGCACAATCGGCGTGACCCACCCGGTCACGGTGAGCACGCACAGCACGACCATGACCGCCAGCATGAAGAACTGCGCGGCAATGAGCAGCTTGCGGCGATCGACGATGTCGGCGAGCGCGCCGGCGGGAAGCGCGAACAGGAACATCGGCAACGCCGTCGCCGTGCCCACCAGCGACACCCAGATCGGCGACGGATCGAGCGTGGTCATCAGCCACCCCGTCGCGACGCTGGCCATCCAGCTGCCGACATTGGCGACCAGCGTGGCAATCCAGACCGTCCGGAAGGCGGGTACCGCGAACGGGCTCCAGGCGGACGGCTCGGCGTCGCTCCCGTCCGTTACGATCCTGGCATCCGCCATGACGGACCCTTCCCGATCGTGAGGATGGGCATCAGCACCGCAAGCTCGCCAGTGCGTACGACGCGCTCGTGACGCCTTGGAGAGGCGGGACAGATGCGACGGCGACCAGCCGCGTCGCTGGTCAGACCTTGACCTTCTCGTCCTCAGCCACCCGTTGCACGGCGGGACGCTTGAGCATGCGGTCCTTGAACGCGGTGTAGTTCTTGAGCTCCGCCATCGGCAGCTCGCGCCGCACGCCCCAGGTGTAGAACACGAAACCATAGGGATCGAGCACGGAGTACGCGTCGCCGAGCCACTCGCGGCCCGCGAGCCGGCCGTCGATCTGCTTGAGATAACCGTGGAAGGTCTTGAGGCCGGTCTCCTTCAGCGTCGGGTAGGCGGCGGGATCGCTGGCGTAGCGCTCGGGACGGCCAACGTGGGCGTGCGCGGGGTGTACGCTGGCGGCGAAGAAGCCGATCAGCGAGAGCGCCTTGGCCTCGCCGGCGGAGTCGGTCGGCCACAGCCCGAAGCGCTTGCCGAGATACGGCAGAATGGCGGTGTTCTCCGCCAGCGGCTCGCCGCTGTCGAGGCCGAGCACCGGCACGCGCCCCTGCGGATTGATCTTGAGATAGGCGTCGGTGCGTTGCTCGCCGTTGGCAAGATCGACCTTCTTCGGCTGGTACTTCTCTCCGCTCTCTTCCAGCACGATATGGGCGGCCATCGAGCATGCACCGGGCGCGTAATACAACGTCAACATCGTGAAGCCCTCTCCTGCATTTTCGTCCTTTCGTCGAAACGCAGCGATCATAGGCCGCCGTCGGGCGCGAGACCAGCAGGGCTGACTGTCGCGTCACGGCGCCGGCCAACCGGCCGCCGCCTGGCGCGCCGACTGCAGCGGTCGCGCGCAACTCAGATCAGTCCGCCTCAACCGTTGACTCGCAAAACATCGCGGTCCCCCGGTCTACTCCGGGGCAGGCTTTTCGGGACTCATGCTCTGGTCATTCTGCGAACAGTCTCGCCACCAACTTTTTGTCGTTGCTCCAACGACGAGCGCACGTTCCGAGCGCGGTCGTCCCAGCCTTGAGCTTCTCCCGAGCCAGACTTCTGCTGATAGCTGACTAGGCCGGATATCTCCATTGTTGCGCTTTTAGGTCACGTTCGCGCGGTCTGAACGTCTCGCCAGAAAAGCACTTGCGGTCAATTGAGTCCGGCAAGTAACCTTGGCTCGATGGCTGAGGGCAGCAGAGAGAGTGAGCATTCCCGTGATCTTGGGTCGATGGCGGACGGGAAAAGTGGCCCGTCGCCGAGTGCACCGGTATCACCCGAACACAAGTCAAGCTCAGGCACACGTCGGCGCGTCGCAACTGTCATCGGCCTGCTGCTGACGGCTATCATAGCGTATGTCGGTCTCATCCCGCTTCTATATCGGCAAAACGCCGATGTAGAGTTATTCTTTGGGATGGCTGCAGCTGAACCACCTCTAGATCTGACCTTCAACATGGTCAGTATGGATCCAGGTCGTCAGGCAATTGATGTTCGGATTGAAGCAGCCAAGCCGTCCGAAAGTCGCCACTGGCAGCGAAGTATAGAGCCAGCCGACATCCACAATATTCTCTTGCACGTTGATGATCGCTATTTGACTTACCAAGTTGCAATGCAAGACAGCCGGACCAAAACCGTTCTGGAAATTGGGCTGAGCGGTTCAATCAATGGATATCGACTCGATCATTATATTGGGCGTCTATCGATCAGCGCAAAAAGAAGGGAAAGCGAAGCTCCGAGCCTATACGGCTGACAGTGTGGCCGGTGTTGTCAAATTGGAACTTCGATATTGGTCCGTCCGACGAAGCCGCGAAAGCTTCAGCCGGGATTGATCTCCAACTTCGGGTTAACCGCC
Organism: uncultured Alphaproteobacteria bacterium; assembly: GCA_963739385.1. Taxonomy (GTDB): domain Bacteria; phylum Pseudomonadota; class Alphaproteobacteria; order Rhizobiales; family Xanthobacteraceae; genus VAZQ01. The sequence continues at coordinate 155,461 of CAVUAI010000025.1, read as the reverse complement.
CAACTTCATTCATTGTCATGGCTTTTGCATTCTATGCGGCAATGGCATTGATCGGCTTAAGCGGCCTCACCATCGGCGCACTGGTCTTCCTCGGAATGCGGCCCCTCCAACCGCCAATGACGGGTGCACTCGCAGCAATGATTTTTTCGATTCCGGCACTGCGAGGTATCATGCCTGGCGCGCCGCCTCTCGGGATCCATGCGACGCGCTGAGTTGACGGGTGGACTGGCCGTAATTCTTGGTCTGAGTTTGTTCGTAATCACCTGGGTCTCGCGTCGCTGAAAACTTCGTCGAGCACTTCGTCGCCTGGTCAGCGCGCCAGGAGCATTGTCGCCAAAGCGACTCTGAACAGCACGAGCATGCCATGAGCTTGCCCTGCACGCGCCGATCCTGGGCGAGGGCTTCGGCATCGACAGGATCCGGTTTTCCACGAGCCATCTCACGCGCGAGGCCAGGCGTAGTTTGCGCCCATCCGGAGGCGGTAAGTTGCTGGACACCTCTGCACCGGTTTGCGCGCCCGACCAGGCAAGGTACTGGTTCAGCAATCTCGGCATCGTCTTGCAGTCGGACGACCGGCTGCCGCTCGCCATCGACGCATACCGGCGGGCGATCGCCATCGATCCGAGCCACGCGAACGCCCACAACAATCTGGGCGTGCTGCTGCGGGCGACCGGACAGCCGGTCGAAGCGGAAGCCGCGTATCGCGAGGCCATCCGGCTGAACCCCGAACACATCGACGCCTATGCCAACCTGGGCATTCTGCTCAACGGACTAAAGCGCACCGGGGAAGCCGCGGCGTGCTACTGCAAGGTGATCACGCTGCGGCCCAAGCACCGCGAAGCGCGCAAGCTGCTGGCGCTGGCGCACTGCACCCTGGGCGAGATCGCCGAGGCGGTGAAGATCTTCGAGCAATGGCTCGCAGAGGAGCCGGGGGATCCGGTTGCGCGTCACATGCTGGCGGCCTGCACAGGCCGGGATGTCCCTGCGCGCGCATCGAATGGTTTCGTCGAGACGACCTTTGACAGTTTTGCGTCCAGCTTCGAGTCGAAGCTGGAAAAGCTGTCGTATCGGGCGCCGGCGCTCATCGCGGCGATGCTGGAGGATTCCGGCCTTGCGCGTGCGCATCGTCTCGACGTGCTGGACGCGGGATGCGGAACAGGGCTCTGCGGCGCGCTCGTCGCGCCCTTTGCGCGCCGGCTGGTCGGCGTGGACCTGTCGCAGGGGATGCTGGCGCAGGCGAAGGACAAGAACGTCTACGACGCACTGACGAAAGCCGAGCTGACGGAATACCTGCGCGACAACCGCGAAGCCTTCGACCTGATCGTGTCGGCCGACACGCTGGTTTATTTCGGCGGACTCGAGGGCGTCATCGCGGCGGTCGCAGGCGCGCTGCGCCCGAACGGGCTGTTCGCGTTCACGCTCGAGCACGCTGTCGGAGACGGCACCGGTGTCGGCTACCGTCTGGAGCTGCACGGCCGTTACTGCCATGCGCGCACCTATGTCGAGCAGGTGCTCACGTCCGCGGGCCTGCAGCCGACCATCATGGAGGCCGAATTGCGCATGGAGGCGGGCGCGCCGGTGCCGGGATTGGTGATCCGCGCGGCGAAGCCTGGTTGAGCCCAGGCCCGACCACCGGTCTGATAGGGAAGGCCGGCTTGTAGAGCCCGACCTTACGCGTCGGCAGCACGATGCTATCCCGTGATGATCCGGGCGAGGCCCGGCTTCGGGCCGCGCCGCGGGTCGCGAACAGTGTCGCTATTTCTTCGGCGCCGGCACCGGGATGCCGGCGATCTTGCAGTTGACCGAGCCGAGATGGGTGCGGCTGGTGAAGTAGAGAGTCTTCCAGTCATCGCCGCCGAAGGCGATATTGGTGGTGGCGGGCTGCCCATGCACGATGCGGCCGAGCTTCTTGCCCTGCGGATCGAGGATCCAGATCCCGCCGGAGCCGCCGCAATAGACGTTGCCGGCCACGTCGACCTTCATGCCGTCGGGCACGCCCGGCTCGCTGCCGCGCAGGTCGGCGAACACCCGGTCGGTCTGCTTCGCCACCGTGCCGTTGGGGAGCACGTCGAAGGCACGGATGTGGCCGCGCCTGCTGTCGTTGACGTAGAGCACGCTCTCGTCGGGCGAGAACGCGAGCCCGTTGGGCAGCACGAAATTGTCGATGAGCAGGCTGAACGTGCCGAGATCGGGCGTGAGGCGGTAGACACCCGCGAAGGTGAGGTCCCACTGCTCGGGCGCGGCCGGACTGGTCCAGGGATCGGTGAAATAGATGGCACCGTCCGACTTGACCACGACGTCGTTGGGCCGGTTGAGGCGCCGCCCCTGGAAGCTGTTGGCGAGAACCGTGAGGCTGCCGTCGAGCTCGCGCCGCGTGACGCGCCGGGTGTCGTGCTCGCACGAAAGCAGCCGGCCCTGGAGATCGCGGGTCAAGCCGTTGGCGCGGTTGGTCGGTTCGAGGTCGACGGTCGCGCCCTGCTGTCCGGGCACGTGTTTCATGCGGCGGTTGTTGTGGATGTCGGTGAACAGGAGGTAACCGCCCTCCTTCCACCACAGCGGCCCCTCCGCCGGCCCGAGCGTGCCGCCGAATCCGGTGGCCAGCTCCTTGATCGGCTCGCCCGTCGCGACGATCTTGTCGAGCTCGGGCGCGAGTTGCTCGATGCCCTTGTTCGCCTGCGCCGATGCGCGCGTGCCGGTCCAGGCCGCGGCGCCGGCGGCCGCGGACATCGCCAGCATGTGCCGGCGTGAAATGCCTCGTGCACTCTCCATGACGAACCTCCCTCGCATTTTTTGTGTCGTTGGAAGCTTGTGGCAGCCGGCGAATGATAGGCCGCAGCCCCAGGCGATTCCAGCGCGACGGCACGATCAGGCCATGCGCGTCAGCGCAGGCCCGACTGCGATGCGTGACCGATCGCCAACGCACCAAAAGAGCCGGGCGTCGTCACCTTCCGCCGATGGCAGTCGCAGCGAGACGCGGCGCCTTTGGCGGCGCGCTAGTGCCTGACCAATCGCGCACATCTCTCGGTCAGGATGCGCTCGGCATCTTCGGCGATACGACTGACGATCTCAGCGGCCGGCAGGATCTCGTGGATCAGGCCCGCGTCCTGTCCCATCGACAGCACCGCCTCCTCGGCATCGCCGCTCTTGCGCGCGGCCTGCACGCCGGTCAGCGCTTGCGCCCGCCCCTGCCGCAGCGCCCATTCCCGTCCGGCCCAGCGCGCGATGAATCGGTTGCGCCGCGAGCGCGACATGGCGCCCGGCCAGACGATCCCCGCGGCGATATCGGGAATCTCCGACAGCAGCGTGTCGTGGCCGTCGCTGTCGAGGATCGCCTGCTTGAAATTGGGATGCAGGGGTGATTCGCGGCTTGCGAGAAAGCGCGTCCCGAGCAGGACGCCGTCGGCGCCGAGCGCTAGCGCGGCGGCGAGCCCGCGCCCGTCGGCGATGCCGCCGGCCGCGAGAACCGGAACGGGAGCGACGGCGTCCACGACCATCGGTATCAACACCATGCTGGCCTGCCAGCCGACATGGCCGCCGCCCTCGGTGCCCTGGGCGACGATGACGTCGGCGCCAGCCGTCGCAGCGCGCACCGCCTCGGGCACGCCGCCGGCCATGAACGTGACCTTGCAGCCCGCGTCATGCGCGCGCGCTATCAGGGATTTCACGTCCTGCTCGGGCCGCGGCCAGGCAAAGGCGATGGCCGCAGGCCGCAGTGCAAGGGCCGCCGCAAAGCCATCCTCATCGATATCGAAGATCAGAAAATTCAGCGCGAAACCCTTGTTGGTGCGCTCGCGGATCGCGGCGGTGCCGGCGCGAATCTGCTCGGGGCGCAGGTAATGACACCCCATCGCGCCGAGACCGCCAGCGCTCGACACCGCGGCCACCAGGTCGGGCGAATAGATCGATCCCATGCCGCCGAGCGCAATCGGGTGCTGAAGATCCAACAGGTCGCAGACAGGGGTGCGGATCATGATTGGCTCCTTCCTGGAAACGCCCGACGATGCCGGCGGTCCACGCGCGCCGGTGTGCCGGCGGCGTCAACGCTGATGCGCACCCGGCGACCATCCGAGCGGCGCGAGAAACCTGCTGCCGGTCGCGAGCGGTTCAGGCTCGAGCGGCGTCGCCATGGTCGTATTCCAGCGCGACAGGAAGCCGGCCATCGCGACCGTGGCCACGATCTCGACGACCTGCTCGTCGGACCAGTGCGTGCGCAATTCCACGAACATCTCGTCGGTGACGGCGTTCGGCACCGAGCTGGCGGCCACCGCGAGGTCGAGGGCAGCCTTCTCGGCGGCGCTGTAGAGCGGGCTCGACCGGTAATCCCAGGCCGCCGCAAGCTTGTCCTCCGCGATGCCGAAATGCAGCGCGCCGCTGGCGGTATGCGCCATGCTGTAGGCGTCGCCGGCCGCCCGGCTGGCGACGTGGGCGACCACGCGCTTGAAGCCGCGGTCGACCTTGCTGTCGGGGTCCCAGATCGCGCGCTGCATGTCGACGAACGCCATCACCAGCCTGGGCTTGCGCTGCATGGTGAGAACGCTGTTGGGAATGAAACCCAGCGTCTGGTGAAACGAGTCGAACTGCTGCTGCAACGCCGGCGAATGCTCCGGCGGCAGCGGATCGAGGCGGGTCGGCGCACTGGTCGATCGATCCATGGCGCGCTTCTTCAGCGCACGTTCTGCAGCAGCAGCAACAGGCCGCCGACAATGCCGATATTGGCCAGCATGCCGTTCTGCATCCCGGTCCGCATCGGGCCTTCGACCTCCCAGAACCGCAGCAGGAGCGCGGATGCCACGACCGTGAACACGAGAAGGAGCAGTACGCCGATGATCGGCTGCCAGTTGAAGAGGACGAGTGCGCAGCCGACGAATTCCATCGTCTGGCCGATCCAGAAGGTCAGCCGCGGGAACGGCGCCTTGAAGTTGGTCAGGCGCTTGACGTGGTCCTCGACATGAACCTTCTGCAGATTGCGCAACCCGACCGCCAGGAAGAACGCCACGATCAGCAAACGGCCGACGGTATCGAGCCAAGATGCATCCTGGTAGTACATGTCACATTCTCCCTAAGGCAGTCAGCATGAGCGGGTGATGACGAGAAATCGTTCGCTGCCCCCGCCTCAACCGAACATCGTGTTGGGCAGAAACAATGCGAGCTGCGGAAATATCAGCAACAGGATGATGAGCAGCCCCATCGCGTACCAGAACGGCCAGATGCCGCGAAAGATCGTGTACATCGGCACGTCCGGCACGAGCCCCTTTACGATGAACACGTTGATGCCGACCGGCGGACTGAGCAGCCCCATCTGGATGATCAGAACGGCCACCACCCCGAACCACACGAGGTCGACGCCGAGCGCCTTGAGCACCGGCAGGACCACCGGCAGCGTCAGGATCAGCATGGAGAAATCCTCCATGAAGGTCCCCAGCGCCAGGTAGGTCAGGATGATGATGATCAGGATGCCCGTGGTCCCGAGGTCGAAGCTCAGCAGGAAGCGCACCACGATCTCCGGCAGCTCGGACAGCGTCATGAACGGGATGAACACATAGGCGCCCATCAGGATCAGGAACACGGTGGCGGTGGTCCGCATGGTCTGCAGGACGATCGCCTTCATCACCGGAATGCTCAGCTTGCGTCGGACAAGTGCGACCAGCAGCGTAAAGCTCGCGCCGAACCCCGACGCCTCGATCGGCGTGAACAGGCCGAGATAGATGCCGCCGATGGTGACGAACACCACGAGCACGATGCTGGAGGCGCGGCCGAGCGTGGCGATGCGCTCCGCCATCGACGCGCGCGGACCTGGCGGCCCGGCCTCCCGGCGGATCGTGGTGACGATGAAGATCGTGGCGATGAACAACAGCGTGAGAATGAGGCCGGGCAGGACGCCGGCCAGGAACAGCCGCCCGATCGCCTGTTCCGTCAGGATCCCGTAGATCACCAGGCCGGCGCTGGGCGGAAAGGTGAATCCGAGCGTCCCGCCCGAGGCGACCGTGCCGGTCGCGAGCGCATCGTCGTATTTGTAGCGGCGCATCTCGGGCAGCGCGACGCGACCCATGGTGACGGCTGACGCCGCCGACGAACCGCAGAGCGAGGCGAAGCAGGCGCAGGCGATGATGGTGGCGGACGCCAGTCCGCCGCGGATATGGCCGACCCAGGCATACGCCGCGTTGTAGAGATCGCGGCCCATGCCGGAGGCGCCGGCGATGTTGCCCATGAGCACGAACATCGGAATGACCGAGAGCTGGTAGAAGCTCGCGATCGCGAAGGTTTCCGAGCTCAGCGACGGCAGCGCATGCTGCCAGCCGCGGATGGCGATGGTGCCGAGGAGCCCGGTGATCAGCATCGACAGGCCGACCGGCATGCGCAGGATGAACAGCAGGAACAGCCCGGCGACGCCAATGAGCCCGATCGTGGTGTTGCTCATGGCCGGCTCTCGCGCGGGCGGCTGCCCTCGGGACCCTGCTCCGTCACAATGCGGCTTTCATCGGACAGCAAAGGAACCTCGCCGGTCCGCGCCAGCACGAAGGCCTCCGTGAACAGCACCAGCGAATACAGCCCGACCCCGACGCCGAGCGCGAAATAGATCGGCTCGAACGGGATGTTGAGGAGGAGCGTGCTCTCGCCGAGCCGCGCCGCGGTGCGTCCGGTGACGATGAGCCGCCAGCACCAGAGGGCCGTAATGATCGCGGCGAACAGCTTGACGAAGATGCCGCTGATCCACTCGAACCGCGGACCTAGCAAGGTCTTGAAGATATCGGCGGTGACGTGGGCGCCGGTGCGGCCGCCATAGGCGATGGACGACGCCACGATCAGCACCAGGAACGTGATGGACAGGTCGAGCGAGCCGTAGAGCGGGCTGTTGAAGACGTAGCGGCCGGTGACATCGACCACGATGATGCCCATCAGCACGAACAGCAGCACGCCGCCGCAATAGAGCGCCACCGCCCGTGTCAGCCGATCGACGATCGCGAGCATTCCCACTCACCGATTTGCTTGAGGGGCCCGAGGCCCCCCAAAGCCGATCTAGTTGTTCATGGCGGCGTAGGCCGCGCGGATATCGGGAATGCCGCCCTTCTCAAACTCCGTGAGCGTCTTGTCGACCGCCGGCTTGGCGGCGTCGAACAGCGACTTGCGAACCTCCGGCGACAGCTGGATGAGCTCGATCCGGTTGCTCTCTCTCGCCAGCTTGAACGCCGCCTGCTCCCAGTCGTCGAAGATCTTGGCGGCCCGCAGCCCCAGCGCCTTGCCGGTGAGCTTGTCAAACGCCGCCTTCTGCGCGGGGGTGAGCGACGCGTAGCTCTCCTGGTTCATGATGGCGCCGCACGGATTGTGCAGGCCGGAGACGCCGACCGTCACGTATTTGGCGAGCTCGCTCATGCGCCAGGGCGGCATCAGCGCCGTCGGCGTCAGCGCAACCATGTCGACCACACCGGTCGACAGCGCGTTATACATGTCGTTGAGGTCCATCGGCACCGGCGACGCGCCCCACGACGCGACGATCGGCGCGAACGCTGCGCCGGGTGTCATGACCTTCATCCCTTTCAGGTCGGCCATGGTGCGCACGGGCTTGTCGCGCGAGATCAACGTCGCCTGCGGCACCGAATACATGTGGACGTTCTTCACCTCCTTGTAGTCGCTGGTCATCGTCGCCTCCGGCACCGCCCACAAGCGGTTGGTGGCGTCGCTCGCGGTCGTGGCCGCGCCCGGCTGCACGATCAGCATGGTCTTGGCGAACACCTTGGCGTGGAAGGCGTGGCAGATGTCGGCGATGTCGGCGACGCCCTCCACCGCACGCTTGTACTGCTGGAACGGACCGGCGCCGAGCGAGCCGCCGGCGTAGACCTTGATGGTCAGATCGCCGTTGGTCGCCTGCGCCACGTCCTTGCCGAGCTGCTCGTACATCCCGACGATCGGATGCGTCGGGGGCAGGAACGTCGCCAGCTTGAGCTCCTTGGCCGCCACACATTGCGTGGCGCCCGCCAGAAGGATGACCGACAGGCCGCCAACCAAAACATGTCGAAAATCGATTCCCATGTCCTTGCTCCCTTCCCTGTGGTTTTGCGGTCAGGCTCGCGCCAGGATCGCGTCGAAGGCACACGCCATCGCGGCCTGCGGATCGTCCGCCTGCGCTTTGGCGCGCCAGGCCACGAAGCCGTCCGGCCGGATCAGCGCGGCGCCCGAGCCCGACAGGCCATAGGCGGCGGCAAAGCCGCCGCCGGGGTCGCGCAGCTCGTTCCCGATCCGGTAGGCATCGAGCGCAACGCCCGCGCGCGCGGCGGCGCTGCGCGCCGCGCCGCACCAGGCATCGCCCTCCGGTCCCGCCAGCAGCAGGAATGCGCCGCCCGTCAGATCGATGGTGGACACCCGCCTGCCGTCGCGCTCGAGCCAGAGGTGCGGCGCGCGCGAGCCGGGACAGCCGAAGGTCTGGCGCGGATCGTCGTGGACCTTGCTCTCGCCGTTCTCGGCGCAGACCGCGGGCGAGCGATAGAGGTAGCCGAGCTCGATGTTGAAGTCGTTGGCGGGCGGCTCGAAGTCCTTGGCGCCGAGATAAGGTGCGGTGCGCGTGACGTAGCGGGTATAGGCCTGCTCGACGGTGAACTTGCCCACCGGCCTGCGCTCGGCCTCGTAGGTATCGAGCAGGCCGGGCCCGGCGATGCCCTTGAGCACCAGCGCGAGCTTCCAGGCGAGGTTGTGCGCATCATGTATGCCGGTATTGCCGCCGAAGCCGCCGTTGGGCGGCATCAGATGCGCGGCGTCGCCGGCGAGAAACACCCGGCCCTCGCGAAACTTGCGCGCCACGTCCGAGGTCGCGCGCCAGCGCGCGATGCCGTCGATCTTCACCGGCAGGTCGGGGATGCCGGCGCCCGCGCGCACGAATTCGATCAGGCGGGCTTCGCTGATGTCGGCGGCTGCGTCGGCCGCCGCCTTCGGATCCTTCTTTGGATCTCCGACGGTATTGACCGCGAGGAAGCCCGACTTGCAATCCTTGTCCATGCGGAAGAAGCCGCCGAGCGTGGCGTTGTTGATGTAGACGACGCTCAGCTGCTTGCCCAGCAGCTGCGGGGCGAGATCGGCATGGAAATAGATGGTGATGCTGTTCGAGAACACCCCGCGTCCGTCGAACGGAATGCCGAGCGCCTCGCGTATCCGGCTGTGCGCGCCGTCGGCGCCGAGCAGGTATTGCCCGCGCAGCTTGCTTTGCTTGCCGGAGTTGACGTCCTGCACCGTCAAGGTGACGCCGTCGGCATCCTGCTCGACTCCGACCGCCTCCTGCCCGGCAAGCACCCTGGCGCCGGCGGTTTCGGCGCGGCGGCGCAGGATCGGCTCGAGGCCGGGCTGGGTAACGAACAGCCGCCGGCACGGACTGAGCGCGTCGACGCCCTCGTTGAGGCTGGGAATGATGTCGGCGAGCTTCTTGCCGGCAAGCGAATCCATGATGACAAGCGCGCCTTCCGGCTCGAACTCCCTGCTCGACTGTTCGCGCACCTCGTCCTCGATTCCGGCGGCGCGGAACATTTCGAGCGTGCGCATGTGGAAGAAGGCGGCGCGCGGAAGCTGCGAGCCGCCGCGCAAGCGCTCCGCCACCAGCGAGGGAATCCCGTGCTGGGCCAGGAACATCGCGGCCGACAAGCCGATCAGCCCGCCGCCGGCGATCAATACGGGCACGTCACTTTCCGCGGATGCTAGTCCGTTCATGACACCCTCCCTGAAGTTTTTCGTTCTGTTCTTTGGAAGAAAGTCTATTCGACGTTGCGCGCGGCCAGCATGACGGCGGGCTATAACGCCCATTGCCCCGAGTTATAGTTGGGCGGGCGTTGGGCAGACCGGCGCGCGCGCGATCGATCCGTCAGCGGCGCCTGCCCCACAGCCGCTGCGACGCGATGTCGGCGCCCGCGCGCACCGACCTGAGCTTCGCCCAGACCACGTCCTCGGCCACCCATTCGCGTCCCGCAAAGGTGCCGAAGCCGCAATCGGTGCCGGCGATGACGCGCTCGCGATCGCCCACCGCCGCCACCGCCTCCTCGATCCGCCGCGCCACCACTTCGGGGTGCTCGACGAAATTGGTGGTGGTGTCGATGACCCCGGGGATGAGGATCATGTCCGGCGGCAGCTTGAACGACTTCAGCGCCGCGTATTCGTGCTGGTGCCGCGGATTGGCGAATTCGATGCTGAGCGCGCCGACCTTGGCCTTGGTCAACGTCGGCAAGAGGCTCGCCAGGGCGATGTCGTGGGTGTGGGGCCCCTCCCAGTTGCCCCAGCAGCAATGCAGCCGCACCTGCTCGCGCGGAATGCCTTCGATCGCGATATTGATCGCCGCCACCAGCTGCTCGCAGATGGCCACGAATTCCTTTTCCGACTTGTCCTGAAAGATGATGTGGCGGTCCATCGCCAGATCGGGCGCGTCGATCTGCAGGATGAATCCGCCGCGGTGGATCGCCAGGTACTCGGTGCGCATCTCCCGGGCCAGCGCCAGCACGTAATCCTGGTGCGTGGGATAGTGCGCGTTGAGCATGGTACTCGCGATGATGCCGGGCGACGGCGCCGTCATGAAGCAGTCGCCGGGATTCCTGCCCGTCGACTTCGCCTGCGCCTGCAGCAGCGCCACTTCGCGATCGATGGCGGACGAGTCCTTGTAGTGCACGTCGGCGATCGCCTGCGGCGCATTGAACTGCTTGCCGCGGCGGGGGAACCGCTTCATCAGCATGTCCGCGAATTGCGGGAAGTCCGCGAATTCCTGCGGACGGCGCCGGTTCGAACTCGCCGCCGAAGCCCGACATGCGTTCGGCCACGTAGGTCTGGAAGCCGACGCGGCCCTGCTCGCCGTCGTTCGGGATGTCGATGCCGGCGTCGAGCTGCTGACGGTAGACGTGAGCGACACGGTCCTCGATGGCGGTGGCGAGCGCGTGGCGGTCGACGCCCTCCCCCAGCTCGGAGCGAATCAGCAGGTCATTGAGGGCGTCGCCCCGCGGCAGGCTTCCGACATGGGTCACCAGAATGCGGTCTTCGCTCTTGCGCACGCTCCCTCTCCTCCGCCGCCGCGCCGCGCGGCCCGGTCCTTGGACTAGGCAGCGTTGTCCGACTTGGTCTTGGATTTCGCCCAGTAGTCCGGCGCCGCCTTCGTCGTCGCCAGCCGGCTTGCATCCTCGTAGCCGGGCGCCATCGATGCAGCGGTCCCCGCCATCACCTCGTGGTGCTCGATGTTGAGCAGGCGCAGCCAGCTCTGCTGGCCGAGCGTGAGCCCGATCATGCAGCCGAGCTCGACCAGCTCCGGCTCGCTGAACTGGGCGTGCAGGCGGTCCCAGAACGCATCGTCGGTGTTGAGATGCCAGACGATCGCCTCGGCATAGGCAAGCGCCGCCTTCTGGCGGTCGTTGTAGTTGGCGGAGTTCTCGAAGTTCAACAGGTCCAGCACATGGTCTTCGATGAGGGCGCCGCTGGTCGTGGCCTTCACCGAGCGCTGATTGCCGCAATATTCGCAGGTGACGGAGCGCGACACATACAGCCGGCACAGCTCCTTGATGGCGTGATCGAGCACGCCGTTGCGGAAGATATCGCGCCAGGAATTGGCGAAGAACCAGAAGCACTCCGGCACATGGGCGCGCACCGCCGAGCTTTCCGGGCGCGGCGTGCCTTCACGCTCGCAGCGGCGCATTTCCTCCTGCATCGCAGGGTCCATCTGCTCGACCGGAATGTAACTGATGCGCTGCTTCGCCATGATTGTCCCTCGCCTGAATCATTCCGCCGCCTGCACCGGGGCCGACGCCTTGTCGCGGCGCGCCGCGCCTTGGGCACTATCCTGGGCCTTGGCGTAGTCGGCCGTGGCCTGGTATTCGCCCTTGCCATCCTGCTCGAGCTCGAGGCCGACCACCTTGCGGGCAAACGCGGCGAGCGGCCCGGAGCCGCCGAACTCGGCGCGCTTCATGGTCAGCGCCAGCAGCGTCTGCAGCGGCGTGCCGTTGAAATTCTCGAACATGTAGAGCCGGCCGCCCCAGTCGGTCAGGTAGAGATCGCGGATCACGCGGGCAATCTGGATGCGGTCATACGGCTCGCCCACCGGCCCCGTGTTCAGCCGCTCAAGCCAGGGCCGCATCTTCGGGTCCTGCCACTGCTTCTCGGTCGGGAACATCACCGCGGAGCGCCCGCACAGATCGACCAATTCGTGCACCATCGCGCCAAAATGCTCGAGGAAGTAGACGCGGCCCCAATTGAACAGCTGGATGTCGGGCTTGTAGAGCCCGCCCGGCGTGTAGAACCCGCGGTCTTCCGAGGCGATGACATGGGCGGCGACCGACTGGGAAAATCCGATGATGCGCGCCAGCCGCGCCTGCACCGCCTCGATCTTGGCGGTGCCGAGGTGCTCGCAGATCAGGATCGCAAGGCCGGCCATCAGCTCGGCCCTGACGGCCTGGCGCATCAGGGCGTGGTAGTGCACCCAGTCGAACACGCGCTGCGGATAGAGCTTGGCGTGCTCGGGGTTGCCGATGTGGAAGACGTATTTCCAGGGGATCAGGACATTGTCGAACAGCACCGTGGAATCGAGCTCGTCGCCCTGGGAGGCGAGCGGATGCTCGATCGGATCGTCCTTCACGACGCTTTCGCGGCAGACGATGGTCACGCCGGGCGTGTTTGCCGGGCAGACGCCGTAGATGATCTGATCGCCCTTGGCGCCGGGCCGGAAGAACACGCCCATGTGCAGGAAATCGCCGAACGCGGAGCCGGTCCCGATCGCCTTGACCCCGTTGACGACGATGCCCTCGTCGGTCGTCTCGACGATGCGCAGCGCCGGCGACGTGCCGTGCGCGCCGGGGTCGGAGCGGTCCGCCTGCGGATCGACGAAATGCGGCGCGCAGACGAGGTCGTTGTCCATCGCCCGCCGGTAGAAGGTGCGGATATTGTCGGCGAGGCCGCGCCCGTCCGCACCGATCGAGGCCTTCTCCCAGGGTTCGGGATCGTCGATATAGGTCACCATGATGTAGTTCTGGACGTCGGGCGTGCGCGGGCACGACGCCGCCACGAACTGCTTCATGATGAATTCGTGATAGCGGCGCTTGCGCACTAACTGTTCCTTGCTGCGGTGCTGGAACCAGGTCATCGAGCGGCGCTCGCCGTCGTCGTCGACGAAGGTGAGGATGTCCCAGAGATCCTTGCGGTGATGCAGGTCGAAAAACTCGGCCGTGCGCCGGGCGTAGTCGCGCGTCAGGGGATGGGTGGCGACGTTGTCGATCTTCTCGTTTCCCACCCAGACGACGCGTCCGTCGTTCAGCGCTTCGAGATATTGCTTACCGGTGCGCAGCACGCCTGACCTCCCTCGCGCGGGAATTCGGTGACCAAGCTCGGCGTTGCGAAACGTCGGCCGTTTCGATCGCAGAGCGCTGGTCACCGGCTATGAACCGGCACTAGCCTACGCCCGCGCGCCCGCCTAAACTATAAGCGAAACGATATGGCCACTATTCCATCCAGCTATGAAGGCGAACCCGACCTGCATCACCTGCAGGTTCTCGACGTGCTGCTGCGCGAGCACAGCCTGACGCGGGCGGCGCGCACGCTCAACGTGACCCAGCCGGCCCTGAGCAAGACCCTGGCGCACCTGCGCCGCTATTTCGACGATCCGCTGTTCGTGCGGGTGTCGTTGCGGATGGAGCCGACGCCGAAGGCATTGCAGCTGCAGGCGCCGGTGCGGGCGATCCTGGAGCGCGTGCAGTCGTTGCGCAGCGAGCACGTCTCGTTCGACCCGCGAACGTCGGATCGCACGTTCAATTTCTGCGTGGTCGACGCCGGCCTGATCAAGCTGCTGCCGCCGCTGGTCGACCGGCTGCTGGAGGAAGCCCCCAATGTGCGGCTGCGGGTGCTGCAGCTCGAGGCGCAGCATCTCGAACCCTGGCTGGAGTCGGGCAAGCTCGACTTCGCCATGGGCTCGTTCGCGTCACTGACCAAGCAGATTCGCCGCCAGCCGCTCTGGGTCGAGCGCTACGTCAGCGTCGCGCGGCGCCACCACCCCCGCCTCGGAAGCGAGCCGACGCTGCGCGCCTTCGCCGCCGAGAAACATGTCCTCGTGTCGATCGCGGGAAGCGGCCACGCCCATCAGACGGCGGAACGGGCGCTGGAGGCCGCGGTTCCTCCGGAGAACATCATCTGCCGAGTTCCGATTTTCATCGGCGCGGCAATCGTGGCAAAGCACACCGATGCCGTTGCGACGCTGCCATTGTCGGTGGCCGCAGTCCTGGCCGAGGACCTCGATCTCCAGGTGATCACCCCGCCGATCAAATTACCGAAGATCGACATCTACCAGTATTGGCACGACCGGTTTCATCGCGACGCCGGCAATCAATGGATCCGCTCGATCTTCAGATCGCTGTTCAGCAAACCGCTGGCGGCGTCACGCTGAGGCCGGGCACGGCGGACAGCGCAACGGCCCGCGTCAGCGCGACGCGATACCACCCCGGACGGATCATCGAGGATCAGGGCAACAGCTTGTAGCGCGGGATCATCGCCACGACCAGGCGATTGGCCGGATTGACCACCACGATGCGGTCGTCAAATTTCACGAATTTATGGCCTTCCACCTGCGGGATCTCGCGCATCACTCCCGCGGGCAAATCCTGCATGGCGACGCCGCCGGGCAGCGGATCGGAGAGCGCGGGCGGCGCCGCCTGCGCCACCGGCGTGTCGGGGATGCGCATGACGTCTGCGTAGATGCGGCCGCGCTGCTCGTCGCTCAACGCCAGCTCGGCGCCGGCACGCGGGGCGCGGGGAGAACCAACGCTGCCCGTCGTCTCGTCCATGAGGATCTCGCCCGTGCCGCCGCGGCTGCGGCCGGTCTGGGCCGCCGCGGTCAGCGCAACGCATCCTACGAGCGTGAGGACAATCGCGCCATGGCGCCATGCGGACGACATCATACTCCCCCTGAAGCTCCCGGCTCCAAAGGCTAGGGTTGGACCCTCCTCAGTTGCTTAACGCGCAGAGGCCCCATCGCGTTTCATTGCCGAGTGTTGCCGCCGGGCCGCATAGAACCCACGGGCGCTTTTGCATGAGGCCAGTGTTTTCAATAGATTAGCCCGCCACCGCCGTTAACCAATCGCGCCAATCACGAAGGCGGCTGGCGTGGCGGTTCGGAACTCCGCATCATTCTTGCGGGCGTCCTTCGATTCCGAAGTTCGCAAACGAGGGGCTGCACAATGATGCGAATTTCGGAAGCGGGACACTAGCTGTGCTCGGAGTGTCTCTCGCCGCGCTGTCCGCGGCCACGTTCGCCTTCAACAATGCCAGCGCGCGGCGCGGGGTGCTGACCGGATCGGTGGCGCAGGCGCTCGCGATCACGGTTCCGATCGGCGTGCCGATCTTCCTGGCGGTGGCGTTCGCGAGCGGACATCTCGCCACGCTGGGGCAGTTCTCGGGCGAAGGCATCGGCTTTCTCGCACTGGCAGGCGTGCTGCACTTCGTGCTGGGACGCTACGGCAACTTCCGCGCCGCCCAGGCGATCGGCGCCAACCTGGCGGGGCCGGTGATCCAGCTCAGTCTCGCACTCACCCTCGTGCTTGCGGTGCTCGTGCTCAGGGAGCCGCTGACGCCGCTGCGCATCCTGGGCATCGCGCTGCTGGCGCTGGCGCCGGCGATCATGCGCAACGCGGCCGCGGAGCCCGCGCGCAAACCGGAGACGGGAGTGCCAAAATTCGAGCCGCGCTACGCCGAGGGTTACGCCTTCGCCCTGATGGCGGCGCTCGCCTACGGCGTGTCGCCGCTGCTGATCAGGGTCGCGGTGATCAAGGGCGACATCGGCAGCGGCATCGCGGGCGGCCTGGTGTCGTACGCCGCCGCCACGGCCGCGGTCGCCCTGCTGATGCTGTGGCCGGGGCAGCTGCGCCATGCGCTTGCGGTCGCGCCCGAGGCGCTGAAGTGGTTCACCTATTCCGGGGTCTCCGTCTGCATCGCGCAGATGTTCATCTACATGGCCTATGCGGTCGCGCCGGTCTCGGTGGTGACGCCGGTGCTGCAACTGCATCACGCGCTGCGCCTCGTGTTCGCCCGCTTGCTCAATCCGCATCATGAGATCTTCGGCGGCAGGATGATCCTGGGCACTGCGCTCTCGCTGCTCGGCGCGGTCGCACTGTCGCTCGACACCGATTTCCTGCTGTCCGTGGTCCGGCTGCCGCAGCCGGTCGCGGCCTTCATGCGCTGGCATTGGCCGTAGCTGCGCGGCGCCGGCGGTAACGGCAAAGGCATCATTGTGGCGGCCCTGCGCCCAGGCGGGGAACCGCCCCTACTGCGATAGGGTTCGCACCGTCAACAAAATGCCAAGTGTCGATGCTTGAGTGCCGGCAAGGAAGCCGATCGCAGTGGGAATGCAATGATGAATGTTACAGGAATGCTGCGCCTGTCGATCATCCCGGCGGCGCTGCTGTTGCTGGCGCAGGGAGCGCACGCGCAGGCGCCGGAGAGCCGGGCGGACGAGCCGTCGCTGGAGGGACCGGCGGGCGAGCCGCTCGACCTGACGACGCCGGAGCCCGAGGCCGACAAGGCGACGAGCGTTCCGTTCGCCGGCACGGCGGCCACGCCCGACTTGAATGCCAAGGTCGGCATCGACTATCGCAAGCCGTCGATCCCGGCCGCGACCTTCCAGCCCGAACAGTTGACGGCAGGCACCGTCCCCGACCAGTCCACCGGCGTGGCCTGGGCGACCATGAACGCGCCCGGGATGGCGTCGACGCTCGGCTGGGACCAGTCGATCGAGACGCGGGTCGACCCCGGCCAGGAGAGCATGTTCGGCACCACCTTGAGCCGCTCGGTCCCGGTCGGCGACGGGGTATCGATGACGCTGCAGAACGGCGTGACGGTGTCGCGAGCGGCGCCGAATGGCGCGGCGCAATCGCACTGGGCGACCAGCCAGGCGTTGCGCTTCAACATCGCGCCAACCGATACCAATGTGTCGATCGGCGCCGACCTGTCGAGCACCGACGACAAATGGCTGCGCACGCTCAGCGCCGAGCAGAAGCTGTTCGGCAGCCCCTTCAGCGTGACCGGCTCGGTGAGCGAGACTCCGGGCGGCGATCTGTCCAAGAGCCTCAAGGCGGGGTTCAAGCGCACCTGGTGAGTGACCTACCTTGCCGGCGCATAAAGACGCCGGGTCTTCGAACGCCCCCTTTCCAGAGCGCAATCGCTTCAGCCTGAACCGCGATCCCGCTCCAGGGTTGGTTCGCATGATATCTGGCGCGTCGACAACGTCCGAGGCATGCCTTGGGCCGCCACATCCGAAGCGTGGTGGGCCATTTACCGGTCTGGTGTTTGAGTCCATGCTCGGCGGGGGCTCGCGGCCGCCAATGGGTGGCCGCAAGCGGCGAATGCGTCTTCAGGCGAGATGAAAGGCAGGCACTCTTGCAGCCGGCATCGGGCGTCACTGCACAAGGCCCTCGTCAGGATGGGAGCGAACCGGCCGCTTCACGCGCCGGGAACAGCTACGACTTCGTCCGGTTCTGTGCCGCCTCCGCTGTTCTGTTCAGCCATCATTTTGACCTGGCGGGATTTCCGGAACCGCAGGTGCCGAGCTACGGCGAGGACTTCGGCGAGCTCGCGGTCGAGGTCTTCTTTTGCCTCAGCGGGTTTCTGATCTATCGGTCGCTGCAGAGATCGCCGGGCTGGGCCCGCTTCGTATCCGCGCGGTTCCTGCGAATATTTCCGAATCTTGCCTTCGTGCTGGTTGCGACTTCGGCCGCAACCTTTTTCTGGTACCGCAACTATGCCCAGCTCGGGCCGCACGCCGAGTATGTCGGCGACAATCTCCTGATGTTCGTGCGGGGAGTGACGCAGCTCATCCCCGGCGCGTTCGCGGATGCGGTGCGACCAACGGTCAACGAGCCGCTCTGGAGCCTGCCCTACGAGCTTTGGCTCTACGCCATATTGTCCGTGATGGTCATCCTGGGCGGTCGACGCAGCGGCACCGCCATCGTTCTCGCTACCCTCCTCCTCGGCATCGCCTGGAGTGCGACGCCGCTTGTGGGCGAATTCGACTTCGGTCCGCTGAACAGCCTCGACTTCTTCAGGCTGAGTTCATTCTTCCTCTCCGGCGCCGCCCTGGCGGTGTTCTGGCCGTATATCGCAAGGCACGCCATCGCGATTGGCGTCGCGGGATTGATCGGGGTTCTTCTCGTGCGCCACCTGGTGCCGCTCGACACCATCTTTCAATCGCTCGCGGTTGCCGCGGCGACCATCGGTCTCGGCAGCTCCAGGGCCATGGCATGGTTCTCGAGGGGAGGCGACGCCTCCTACGGAATGTATGTGTTTGCGTGGCCGGTGCAGCAATTCTCGCTGCTGCTGATCGAGCCGTTCTGGCTGTCCATGCTGGCCGCCTTTGTGGCCACGACCGCGCTGGGCTACGGGACCTGGCATGCGTTCGAAAGGCGGGCGATGTCGTATTCCAATCGGCTCGCGCGCATCCTTCAAGGCGGCGGCCGGCGCAATCAACTGGCGAAGGACCCCGCATTCTGACGAGCGCCACCGCGCGGCCTTGAAGCCGCGGTTTCACTCCGGGAATTACTTCGGCTGCGCCGGGACGGGCCTGCGCGGCATCCCTGTCGTTGCGTCGGGCAGCCAGCTTTTGTCGAACAGCTTGTTTGCAAGGTCCTGGTCGATATGCGGGCGGATCAGCTTTTCATACGCATAGACAAGCTGCCGGTATTCGTCATTGCAGTCCTCCGCTCTCTCCTTCGGCAATACCGTCTCAGCCATGTCGCCGAACAATTGCGGATCGGCGCCATAGGCGATGCACAGCAGATTGTAAAAACGTTGCGCGGGCGTGCCATGGGCGTCGGCGAACTGCTTCACCGTGAAGGGCGCCGTTGCGGCTTCCGCCTCGGTCTTGTACGCGTAGGAGGTGCCCGCGATCAGCCTGCGCGCCTCGCTCTTGCCGAGATGCAGCATGATGTAGGCCGAAACCTGATCGGCGGCGTCTTCCTCGCGCCCCAACACCGGCACCTGCAGCATGTCGAATAGGGCGTGGGCGAATTCATGCAGGCAGGTGTCGAACAAGGGGCCCACCAGAGTGTCGATCGGCGCGACGCCAGCCGTTGTCGTTTCCGCCGGCATGGCCTTCCAGAGCTCATCGACATATTCGTAACAGACAACGATCGTGTCGTTTCCATATGAGGCATTGGGATCGCCGTCGCATCCCTCCAGCCTCACCAGCAACGTGCGCGGCAGCCGGAATGGGCTGACGAACTCCTGCAACTTCTCGAGGAAGCGGTTTTCCTTCAGCTGCTCGAAGATCGGCTGGTGCGCAGGGTTCTTGGGCGGTACATAGCTCACGCTCACCTCGCCGGCCGCCGCGGCCGACGCGGGCGTCACCATCTCGAGGGCGAGCACCGTCCAGGCGATGACCAGCGCCAGGACCGTTTTCATCACGTTCTCCTCAATTTGCCATGACAGATCGCCGACCACTTGGTCACAAGCATTGGGATTCGCGACGATGCACCCTGCCGTGCCCGATGAGCAACTCGCGCGCAGGCGCAGGGGCCGGTCATCAATCGCAGAGCTATTCCGCCGCCACCCGCGGAACAAAATCGTCGGCCATCTCCGGCGACGTCGGCGCGCTCGGCGCGACCCGATCGGCTGCCACATCGCGGCGATACAGCTTGGCCGGATTCCCGCACCAGACGGTGTAGGGGTCGAGGACCTCGCCCTTCATGAGGAAGGAATTGGCATCAAGCACGGAGTGATCGCCCATGGTTATGCCGTAGTGAGCGAACGCGGCGGGACCAAGGGTACAGGCCTTGCCGATCCGCACATAATCGGACTTGAACACGCTCTCCTCGAGCGAGTGTGCCTGCAGGACGCTGGCCTCGTTCAAATTGGTGTGGTCGCCGATCTCGACGAGCGAGCGGTCGGTAATGCTGCATCCCCCGTCGTAGACTTTCCGACCGATCCGCACGCCCATGAGGCGCCATATCAGGCTTCTGAACGGCGTGCCCGCGAAGAGACGCACGATCGGCGAGTTGGAGAGTTTCCAATGACGCTCGTGAAACCAGAAATACGGCTCGTAGATCGTGACCATCTTTGGCGCGAGTTGCCTGAAGGCAAGGCTCGCCCGTTCGACCAGCGCGTAGAACAAAATCGCGCCCGAAGACGTGACCACGGCCGCCGCGAACAGCGCGAGCACGCCGTAATGCGGATAGCTCAGCATGGCGAGCTGCCATACGACCAGCGTGGCGAAGAAGAACAGCCATTGGACGAACAGGAACAGCGTGCCGGTAACGAGATTGTAGAGATTCTTCTGCCGCAGCCGCTGCCGGCGGGTTTCGGCGCTCAGGGCGTCCATGGCAGTCCTGTCGCGGTCGACGACGCGAGGGATCTCGAAACAGGGAGATCCCAGCAACCCGACGTTTTCGCGCACGGGCCCATCGATCGGGATCATGACCTTGGTGCCAAGGAGGCAATTCGCGCCGGTTCGCCCGTCCGGCGGATAGTGGATGTTGTTGCCGAGATAGTTGTGATCGCCGATGCGGGTCCTGGCGAGCCGGAAAGACGAGCTCGACTGGTACATGTTGATCATCGACAAGCCGTCGGAGACCATCGTGCCACTGCCGATGTCGCAGAGGAACGGATTGTCGTGCTGCTGGTTGGTGCCGAAGTTGGAGCCGGTCTGCTCGACCTTGTTCAGGTTCCAACCGATCAGCCGCATGTAGTGCACGATCGCAGAGCTGTCGCCGAACAACACATTGAAGAAACGCGAATTGCTGAGCCGCGCGATGACTTTTTGCAGCCTGTAATGGAAGCCATAAAGCGAATAGGTTTTGTCGGTAGCGAGGAAAAGCTGGCAAATCCGCGGAACGACGCAGACCGCGAGCAGCGCCGCCGCCAGCATGCCGAGGAAGGAGCCGATGGAGACCAGCAGCAAGCCCCAGGTCAGCGCGTCGGAGGCGCCGGCGAGCCCGGCTGAGTAATGCTCCCAATAGGCCAGCAGCACGATCGGGACCGGAATGGCGATCGCGAACAGCCCCAGGAGCTGGACCGCATCGAAGAATCCGCGCCGGAACGCAGAGCAGGGCGTGTTCTCGATCGGGCAGTAGTTCGACGTCGTCTCCTGCGCGGGAGAGCCGTGATAGCGCTTGCCGTCCGGAATGCGCTGACCGCTCTGCAGGGAGGAGGCATGACCGAGCTGGGTGTCGTCGCCCATCGCGGCATCGATGTCCAACACACTGGCTTCGCCGACGAATGCATTGCTGCCGATTTCGACCGGTCCGGTGTGAATGAAATTGTTCTGCGCCCTGTAGCCCAGCAGGATCGAGTCCTTGCGGAGAATCGTGTTCTCGCCGATGGCGATGAGGTCGGTGCAGACCGGGACAAAGCGGCACTCGAGCACGACATTGGAGCCGATTTTCGCGCCCAGCAGGCGCAGATAGAAGTTGTAAATCGGACTGCCGTAAAGGGCCACCACGGGCGCGCTGCGAACGAGTGTCTTGACCACCCAGAATCGGAAGTAGCGCAGGCTCCAGATCGGGATGGTCTCGGCTTTCCACCGTCCGATCAGCATCCACTTCGCGACGATGGGAATTGCCGTCAGCACGACGAAGGACCCGACGGCAAACGCCACGGCGCGGAGGTAGACTTCGAGCGGGTTGCCGATCGCCGCATAGGTCCATTCGAGGCCGGCGTCGAAAAACCACAGCCCGAGCAGGCAGGAAACGGCATAGAACAGGAGCTGAAGCGCGCCGCACCCGTAATAGGCCAAGTCGGTCGGCATGTGGAACGGCTCACGCTTGGTCGCGGTGACCTCCTCGCCGCCGCCCTGACGCAGGCGCTCGGCAAGCCTGGCGACGGTCGGGTTCAGGTAGATGTCGCGCATCGACACGTTCGCCATGCCCGGACGCTGGCGAATACGGGCGCAGAAGCGCGCCATCAGCAGGGAGTTGGCTCCGAGGTCGTCAAAAAAATGGTCTGCCGTCGAGACATGGTCGACCGTGAGCACCTCGGCCAGCACGCGCGTGAGGAAGTGCTCGCAGTCGGTCTTGGCGGCGACCAGCTTATTGCCGGCCGAGAGGCGCGGCCGTTTGGGCTTCGGCAGGTGCCGGTGATCGGCCTTGTTGCCGATCGTCATCGGAATGAACGGCAGCTCTTCGAGATAGGCCGGAATCATGTAGGCCGGCAGCCGGCTTCGCAGCATCTGCGTGATCTCGCCGCGCGAGAGGATCGAAGCGTCCTGCTTCAGCGCGTAGTAGGCCACGAGCTCGACCGCTCCCGGGGCGGGCTCATAGGTCGTCACCACTGCCTGCGCGATCTCCGGCAGATCCAGCAGCACGGATTCGATTTCGATGAGCTCGATCCGGTAGCCGCGGATCTTGACCTGAGTATCGATCCGGCCGTGGTACTCGATCTCCCCGTCCGCATTGAAGCAGCCGAGATCGCCGGTCCGATAGATCCGGTTCGACGGGTTGTCGGGGATTGCCAGGAAATCAGCAATGAACTTTTTGCCCGTCAGGTCATCGCGGTTCAGGTAGCCGGCGGCAAGCCCGATGCCGGCGATCCCGATTTCTCCCAACTCACCCCGGGCTGCCACCCGATCCGCGGCCGGATCCAGAATGACGATCGAATAGGTCGGCAGCGGCCGGCCAACCGTGACCGGCTTGTGGGGCGTCAGCTCCGCCAATGACGCGGTGACGGTGGCCTCGGTCGGTCCGTAGGAATTCAGGATGGACCGCCCCGCGCGGTGCCACCGGACCACCAGGTTGTGCGGGCAGGCCTCGCCCCCGACCAGCAGAATCCTGAGCTCGGGCAACTCCGTCTCGATCGTCCCCAGCAAGGTCGGGCAGCAACAGAGGCACGTGACCCTCCGATCCCGCAGGAAATCGGCAAGTTCGTCGGCGAGCAGCGTGACCCCGGGTGGGGCCGGAACGAGGGTCGCGCCGGCCATCAAGGGGACCCAGATCTCCTCCACCGAGAAATCGAAGGCGATCGTCATGCCCTGATAGACACGATCCCCCGGCGCAAACCCGTACCGCTCCGCCGCGACCCGGACGAAGTTGCAGATGCTGGGATGCTCGATGACGACGCCCTTGGGATTGCCGGTCGTCCCGGACGTGTAGATGATGTAGCAGATCCGATCGAGCGGCGGCCCGACCTCGCGGTCGGTGAGGGGCGTGCCCGGTTTCGTGTCGATGACCTGCTTTGCGCTGTCGAGAAGGACGTGGCGCACGTCGAACGCGCCGAGCCGGGCGCCAAAGCCGGACATCGATACGACGGTCTTGACGTTCGCGTCGGCCAGGATGAAGCCGATGCGTTCGGCCGGGAAACCGGGGTCGAGCGGCACATAGGCGGCATTGACCTTCATCACCGCCAGCAGCGCGACATAGGTCTCGACTGATTTGTCGAGCAGCAGCCCGACCCGGTCGCCGGGCAGGATCCCCTGGTCGATCAGGTGCCTGGCGACCTGGTTGGCGCGATGGTCGAGGTCGCGATAGGTGAGGACGGCTTCGTCGGTGACGACCGCGTCGCTCGCCGCGAAGCGCAGGCAGGCCTGCTCAAGAAGATGATGCAGCCGCTCGCCCTCCTTCCAACGAAGGAGGCGGTCCTTGCTGGCTTCTGAAGGCTGTTGACCCGACCCGCTCGCAAAAAAGCAATCGGCGCCGCGAACCTTCGAGGGCTGCGGCTCCAGGCCATGTGTCAACGCGCCCGTGGACATTCCTCTAGCGGTGAGCAGTTTGTCGACCCCAGCGCGCTCTTCGTGGAGCGCGCAACCTGTTTTCGTCACCCTAGAGGTCGGTAGCTGAACGGAACCTGAATGGATGGTGCTGCCGGTGCCGCAGGCAAAACTACTGCTTGGAATCGCGTGAAATCGCGCTTTCGGCCGGCGCGGTCGATCCTTGCGCGCACGAGGACGCGTCCGACTTGGCGTGCCGGATCATCGCCCCAAAGAACCAAGGAAACTACGGCGTGCGGCGGCCTTCGCCGGCTTCGATGGCCTTGGCATCGGGGAAGACGCCCACCACCACGCGGTTAATCGGCGCGACCAGCAGAACGCGGTTGTCGGCGACGGCGTAGCGATAATCCCTGGTCTGCGGCACGCGGTTCGCAACCTCCGCCGGCATCGGGTGCAGTTCGACCGCGGACGGCAGCTCGACCCCGATGTCGGCGTTGAAGGCCTGTCCCGCCGGCTGGTCCTTGAGCGCCTGATAGATCGCCCGCCGCTGCTCGTCGCTAAGCGCTTTGAATGTGTAGGCCAAGGTCACGAGCTTGTCGTCGGCGGCGTTCTGCGCGGAGAATTTCGCCGGCACGGTCTGGCTGTTCGCCGGCGCATCGGGAACCGCCAGCGCGCCATTGACGAAAACGGCATTGGCCGCCGGCTTGTCGGTCGGGGCATGCGCACTGGGCTCGACCGTTCCAGTCTTGCCGGACTGAGTCTGCTGGGCTTTTTCCTGCTGCGACTGCTGTTGCGCATCCGCCGGGGGCGACGGCTGTTGAGCCAGCGCCACGCTGGTGCCGCCCAGCAGCAGCAGTAGTGACGCGGTCCGCAAAAACTCACGGTGCATGGACGCCTCCTGTTGTGACGCCTCCGGTTGTCGCGCGATCCGCGCTCGCGGGGACGCGCCTCCGGAGATTGGTCTGCAGACACAACCGCCGGAGGCGGCGTTTGGTTTCACCTCCGAGACGTCGCCAGCTACTCCGTGACGTCGGCCACCACTCCCGCTCGCCGGACAACCAGCAGCAGACGCCGGACAACCAGCAGCAGACGATGTAACGACCATGTACCGGTAGGACCGCACGGCCGGGACCGCGAGAACCCGACCGGCCAGCGGCCATGCCGATGCTATGTCACCTGGACAACACAACGGAAGGATTTCCGCCCGGTCCAGGCTCCGCGCCGCGCCTTTCCGGCTGCACCTTCTTCCCTACCGAGCTAAGCTCCGGGGGCCGGAGAGGGACAAGACATGATTCTCGCACCGCTTACCGCGGCGGCGTTCGTCATGAACGTCGCGACCGGCCCAAATGTGCAGCCCGGCCCGGCACCCGCGCTGTCGTCTCAGCAGAAGATCGTCGCGATGCAGCCGCTGATGCACTCGGTGACGGAGTGCATCGCGCGCAAGGTCAGCGCCCATCCGCGCTTCGGCCAGCGCGACGTCGATCTCGGCGATCTGATCGTCGACGCCGTGCCCGGGTGCAGCGCCCAGGTGCGGGCCATGATCGACGCCTATGATCGCTATTTCGGCGACGGCGAGGCGTTCTTCATGGGTCCCTATCTCGACGTGCTGCCGGTGGCCGTGAGCAAGTGGGTCAGAGACGCGGTGAAGTAATGGCAATACGAGAATGGCCCCGACCGGGGCCATTCTCGAGTTTGCTGCGATCAACACGATCCCAATTCGCCGTCAGTCACATTGCCGCTCGGTGCGCGTCACCTTGGTGCCGCGACGCCACTCACTGACGGTCACGGACCGGCAATCGCGCCGGCGACCTTCGGTTTCGATCACCACGCCGCGCCGCGGGCGCGGCTCATCGATCACGACCGCCGGGGGCGGCGTACCGATGCGGACGTCGACCTGCGCGAGCTGGTCGGGACCGGCACTGGCGGATCCGGCGAGCAACGGCGCGGCCGTCAGCACGGCAGCAGCCGTCGTCATTGCTAATACGATGGTTCTCATCGTGGCTCCTCTCTGGCTCAACCCCAGACCCAACGAGCGACGCGCGAGATTGTTCCTCTGGCGGCTTGCACGCGGCGACGCTGACGCAGCGCAACGCGACGCTCTCAGGGATGATGCGCCAGCACGGGCGTGCGCGCCGCAGGCGACGGCAGCGGCACGACGCTCGTCGCGCCAGGCGGCGGCGCGTGAATCGAGCGCCGGCTGGAGGCGACGCTCATGGCTGCTGTTGCTCTACGCCCGGCGCTCGACGAAGGCGCTGCTGACGAACGCGATCACCGTTTCTCCGCGCTGGTTCACGCCGGTATTGCGCAAGAGAATCAGACCCCAGCCGGGACGGCTGTTCAGAGGCCGCGCTTCGATCACCTCGGTCCCATAGGAAATCGTGTCGCCGACATAGACCGGCTTGAGCCATTGCAGATCGCGGAAGCCGGGCGAAGGCCCGAGCTGGGCGACCGCTTCGCCGCGCACGCGCCGCTCGTCATCCTCGCGCCGGCGATAGAGGATCAGGAGGCGTATCCAGACGCAGACGGTGTGCCAGCCCGAGGCGCATAGCGCTCCGAAATGTGAGTCGGCGCCGGCGGCCTCGTCGAGATGGAACGGCTGCGGATCGAAACGGGCGGCGAAGCTCTTGATGTCCTCGACCGAGAAAGTGTGACGGCCGATATCGGAGGTTTCGCCGACGCGGATGTCCTCGAAGAACTTCATGCCCGCACCGGCGTCCCGCGCGTTCCTTGGAGGTTGTCCTCGCTCCGCCGTCCGAACATCGGGCTCACGATCAGAACCATCACCGTCCGGCCGGACGTATCGAGGAGTTCGAACCGAAACTTGACGAAGCCCACATTGGGACGGCTGCGCGAGGCCCGGGTCTCGAGCACGGTGGCGCGCGCCGTCACGCGATCGCCCGGCCGCACCGGCGCGAGCCATTTGACTTCGTCCACGCCCGGCGCGCCCATGAAGCTCGCGTCGTGCAGCAAACTGTCGGTCAGCATGCGCATGAGAATACAGCAGCTGTGCCAGCCCGAGGCGACCAGGCCGCCCATCAGCGTGGCGCGCGCCGCGTGCTCGTCGAGGTGCATCGGCTGCGGATCGTATTCGGCGGCGAACGCGACGATTTCCGCGCGCGTGACCACGCGCGATCCGCACTTGGTAACCTGACCCGGACTGAAATCTTCCCAGTGGAGGCGAGGCACGACGATCCTGCGTTTTGCGGGTCGCCGTTCGTGACCGCGTGCCCGGCGACGGACTGCCTGGATTGAACGGGGGTGCGCAGCGCCTGCCGACAACCCGCGACCAAACCTCGAATATCTAGTTTTCAGTAAAGCCGGAGCAATGCTCTAGACGCCGCCTCCAGCGGGGTCAACCGGCGGCATACCGCGGTTAAGCCGGCATTAACCACAAGGGATTTGAGACCTCGATTTGACCATCGCGATGCCGCAGTACAGTGTTCTTTTCGCCTGCTGCGAGTTCAACACGATGCGGCGGCGCCGTTGAAGCTGGCGGGGACAGCGGAGACGCGCCATCGGGCGACTCGAACTGCGTCACGTCGTTGGCGTCACCCCGGCGTCGGGAGGGAGGACCCCCATGTTCGATTTTCGCGACCTGTTTCAGTGGGAACGCTTCATCACGCCTTCGATCATCAAGATTTTCTACTGGCTCGCGGTCGGCATTTCGGTTTTGTTTGGTCTCTCCGGGATGATCTCCGGGCTGACACTGATGGCGCTCAGTCCGCTCGGCGGCCTGTTCTGGATCCTGGGCAGCCTGATCGGGATGGTGATCGGGGTAATCTTCGCGCGCATCATCTCCGAATTCGTGCTGATCATGTTCCGCATCAACGAGCATCTCGGCGCCATCCGCCAGCGCGGCGGCCAGATGTAGATGCGGCGAGGTAAGCGAAGGCAGAACACGCCTGCGCGACTGCGCTAGGTCGCAAACCGGAAATGCATGACGTCGCCGTCGGCGACGACATAGTCCTTGCCTTCGAGCCGCATCTTGCCGCCGTCACGAGCGCCCGCCTCGCCGCCGAGTGCAACGTAATCGTCGTAGGCAATGGTTTCGGCGCGGATGAAGCCGCGTTCGAAATCGGTGTGAATGACGCCGGCGGCCTGCGGCGCCCGGCTGCCGCGCGTCACCGTCCAGGCGCGCGCCTCCTTCGGCCCGGCGGTGAAATAGGTGACGAGGTCGAGCAGCGCGTAGCCGGCGCGGATCAAGCGGTCGAGCCCCGCTTCCGCGAGCCCGATGGCCGCCAGATAGTCGGCGCGCTCCGTGCGGGAGAGCACCGCGATCTCGGCCTCGATCTTGGCGGAGATCACGACGCAGCCGGCGCCCTCGTCCTTGGCGCGCGCCTCGACCGCGCGGGAATAGGCATTGCTGGTAGCGGCCGAGGCCTCGTCGACGTTGCAGACATACAGCACCGGCATCGCGGTCAGGAGGCCGAGCATGTGAAACGCCCGTTCCTCCTCTGCCTTGCGCTCGACCAGCCGCGCCGGCTCGCCGGCACGCAGCAGCGTGAGCGCGCGGTTGACGAGATCGAGCGTCTCGCGCGCCTCCTTGGCGTCCTTGTCGCCGCCCTTCGCCTTCTTCTCGAGCGCATCGATGCGGCGTTCGAGGCTGTCGAGATCGGCGAGCATCAGCTCGGTCTCGATGGTCTCGATGTCCGCTATCGGGTCGATGCGGTTCTCGACATGGGTGACGTCGGTATCCTCGAAGCAGCGCACGACGTGCGCAATGGCATCGACCTCGCGGATATTGGCGAGGAACTGATTGCCCAGGCCTTCTCCCTTGGAGGCGCCGCGCACGAGGCCGGCGATGTCCACGAAGGTGAGCCGCGTCGGCACGATCTGCGCGGACTTCGCCAACTCCGCAAGCCGGACGAGGCGCGGATCGGGCACGGCCACCTCGCCGACATTGGGCTCGATGGTGCAGAACGGATAGTTCGCCGCCTGCGCCGCCGCGGTCTCGGTCAGCGCGTTGAAGAGCGTCGATTTGCCGACATTCGGCAAGCCGACGATGCCGCATTTGAATCCCATGCAATGTCCTGTGCGTGAAGTCCGGGTCGCGGTCGCGCCGTCGTTTCCCCGCGCGCCAATCAGGCGGCGCCGGGGTTGCGGCTACGGGTCATCCGATGGCGGGGGGCCGCCGAATCCCTTGGCCTGCATGGCGAGGTGAACCTTGTTCTGGAAGCTCGCGTCCTGTCCCTTCGCCAGCAGGTCGGCGTTGTCGGGGATGATCGTGCACAAGGCCTCGACCCAAGGCCGCTCGTCCTTGCCGAAATCGTTGAGCACATGGCCATGAACCAAATCCTTCACGCCGGGATGTCCGACGCCGATGCGCACGCGGCGATACTCGTTACCGATATGAGCCGAGATCGAGCGTAGTCCGTTATGGCCGGCAACGCCGCCGCCGGTCTTGACCCGCACCTTCGCGGGCGCGAGGTCGATCTCGTCGTGGAACACCACGATGTCCGCCACGCCGAGCTTGTAGAAATGCGCGGCTTCCGCGACGGCGCGGCCAGAATTGTTCATATAGGTGCCGGGCAGCAGCAGCAGCACCCGTTCGCCACCGATCGGTCCCTCCGCCGACACGCCCTGAAAGCGCCGGCGCCACGGGCCGATGCCGTGGCGCTTGGCGATCGCGTCAACGACCATGAAACCGATATTGTGTCGGTTGCCGGCATAGCGCGAACCGGGATTGCCGAGCCCCACGAAGAGCAGCATGGGATCTTGTCCGTGCCGTCATGCCCCGCGCACGCGGGCAACGAGAAAACGCGGACCAGGAGATCAACGCGACGCGCCCTGCCCCACCGCCGGTAACCACACTGGATCGCCCGCCCACGCGAGCGATCACAGGAGGCCCTCTACTTCTTCTCCGCCGCCGGAGCGCCGGCGGCGGGAGCGGCTGCGGGCGCACCAGGCGCCGCGCCCGGGGCCGCCGTGCCTTCGGCAGGAACGCCGGCGGCCGCTGCAGTAGCAGCGGCGGCGGCGGCAGCAGCGGCGGCTTCGGCGGCCGCCTTCATCTCTTCGGCATAGCCCGACGGCGGCACGATGGTGACCAGTGTCTGATCGAGCCGGCCGACGACGCGCACCTTCGGCGGCAGCGTGACTTCGTCCAGGTGCTTCGAATAGTTGATCTCGAGGCCAGAGACGTCGACGTCGATGGATTCCGGGATGTCCTCGGGCGCGCACACCACCTCGACCGCGTGCGTGACGATGTTGACGGTGCCGCCGCGTTTCACGCCCGGCGCCTGGTCCGCATTCATGACGTGGACGGGAATGCGTACCCGGATCTGCGCGCCTTCGCCCAGCCGCAGGAAGTCCACGTGCACCGGCAAGTCCTTCACCGGATCGAGCTGGAAGTCGCGCGGGATCACGCGGTGCTTGGCGCCGTCGACGTCGAGGTCATAGACCGTGGTGAGGAAGTGGCCGGCATAGATGCGCTGCTTGAGCTCGGCGTGATCGACCGAGACGTTGAGCGGGGGCTTGCCATCGCCGTAGATCACGCCCGGCACGCGGCCGGCGCGGCGCTCGGCACGGGCGGCCCCCTTGCCGGCCCCCGAGCGCGCCGCCGCCTTCATCTCCTTGACGGTCGCCATGACTGCACATCCTTTTGAAACGAAACGGCCGCCGGAGCGGCCATGAGTACCGCGCTATGCCTCCAGGGGTGTCTGGGTCGCGGCGGTCGCTTTGGTTCGGCGCGCTTATAGCGAGCGCGCCGGTGAA
The DNA here is from genome assembly GCA_963739385.1 of uncultured Alphaproteobacteria bacterium. GTDB lineage: Bacteria > Pseudomonadota > Alphaproteobacteria > Rhizobiales > Xanthobacteraceae > VAZQ01. The sequence continues at coordinate 125,133 of CAVUAI010000025.1, read as the reverse complement.
AGACAAGGAAGCCGGGAGCGCCGCAGGCGCGCTAAAAAACGAAGAGCATGCAGATGTTTACGGCGTGCCGCCGGGACCGAGCCGGGCTTCGAGCGCGGCCACGCGCACCTTGAGCGCCTCGACCTCCTCGCGCGCGAGCCGCGCCATCTCCTTGACCGCCTCGAACTCCTCCCGCTGGACCACGTCGAGCTCGCGCAGGATGCGATCGGCCTGGTTGCGGAAGACGGTATCGAACTCGCGCCGTACGCCGGAGGCGACGCCGGCCGCGTCGTTCATCAGCCGCGCCATCTCGTCGAAGAAACGGTTGGTGGTCTGGGTCATCGCTGGTCTCGGGTTGGGATCGAACGCCTGCCCGAACAATGGTGACGGATCGTGCCGCCCGCAACCCCCGATGCCGGCCATGGTTCGGTCATTGACTTCGCTCCCCCGCTGCCCGCATCAAGCGCGCGCAAAAGCGCAGCGTCGGCAGCGGGCCGTGGCCACGCCGCGCTCGCAGTCATGGGCGAGGTGTGCGATGGCACCACTTGCCGGATTTTTCGAAGGCACCGAAATGCCGACCGGCGGCTGGTGGCAGGCCTTGTGGCCGGATCCGGCACGGGTGCTCACGGCCGTCGGCGTCTCTCCCGGCAGCAGCGTGGTCGACCTCTGCGCCGGCGACGGCTGGTTCACCCTGCCGATCGCCAGGCGGGCCCGCCGCGTCGTCGCCATCGACATCGACCGCGGTATGCTGGATGCGGCCCGCCGCCGCTTGGCCGAAAGCGGCGTCACCAATTGCGAGTTCGTCGCGGGGGACGCCTGCGATCTGACCAGGCTGGTGCCTCACGCGGTCGATTTCGTTTTCCTGGCCAATGCGTTTCACGGCGTTCCCGACAAGGCACGATTGGCTCGCGCCGTGCACGCGATCCTGCTGCCGGGCGGGCGCTTTGCCGTGGTCAATTGGCACCGCCGCCCGCGGGAGGAAACGACGATCCTGGACGAGCCGCGCGGACCCGCGACCGAGCTGCGGATCACGCCGGAACAGACGATCTCGGCGGTCGAGCCCGCAGGCCCGAAATTCTCACAGCTGGTGGAGCTGCCGCCCTATCACTATGCCGCGATCTTCCAACGCGCGCCCTTCCAGGGCGCATCATTCGCTGCGAAAACCGCATCGTGATAAAACGCAACGTGACAGAGCCTCCCATCCTCGACCACAAGAACTTTGCCGCGCCGTCGATTTTCGCGCCGACGGCGCTGTTGCGCGAAGCGCGACGGCAAAAGGGGCTGGCCGCTTCCGATGTGCCGCCGATCTGCATTCTCGATCCCGACGGCGATATCGTTCGCACCCTCAGGGAATCCGGTCAGGCGCATCCGTTCGAAAGCTGGCCCTGCTATCACACCAGGCTCGACACCTTCGCGCTTGGCGGAAACATCGTCGGCATCGTTGGCTGCGCGGTGGGCGCGCCCTTTGCGGTTCTGGTTGCGGAGCAACTGTTTGCCAGCGGCTGCCGCCTGCTGATCAGCCTGACCTCGGCGGGGCAGATCGTTCCGGTGGCACCGCCGCCGTATTTCGTCATCATCGACCGCGCGCTGCGCGACGAAGGGACCAGCTATCATTACGGGGCTCCCGCCGAGTTCGCCGACGCGGATCCCGGCCTGGTCGCAAGCGCCAGCGAGGGGCTGCGGGATGCCGGCCTCGAGGCCTTCGTCGGCTCGAGCTGGACAACGGATGCACCCTTTCGCGAAACGGCTGCCGCCATCGAATGGGCGCAGTCCAAGTGCGTGCTGGCCGTCGAGATGGAAGCCGCCGCGCTCTATACGTTCGCGCGGGCGGCGGGGGTGTCGGTGCTTTGCCTCGCCCATGTCACGAATAAGATGGGCCAGGCCGGACAAGACTTCGAAAAGGGCAGCGGCGACGGCACGGTCGAGGCCCTGGCGGTGCTCGCAGCCATTGCGGCCCGGGCCGACGCGGCGGCCGCGCCGTCGGCAACTTGACTTCGCCGGCCGCCTGCCCGCATCACCCCCAAGTCGCAGAAGTGCGAATTGCCGCCGATGCCGCTTTACGCCATTCCGTTCCCGGCCTTCGATCCCGTGCTCATCAGCATCGGGCCGATCGCCATTCGCTGGTACGCGCTCGCCTATATCGTCGGCATCCTGCTCGGCTGGCTCTACGCCCGCGCGATCATCCGGCGCGATGCCCTGTGGGGCGGGAAAGCGCCGATGACGGTCGCCGACTTCGACGACTTCGTGCTGTGGGTGACGCTCGGCATCATCGTCGGCGGCCGCCTCGGCTATGTGCTGTTCTACAATCCCGGCTACTTCGCCGCCCACCCAGCGGAGATTTTTCAGCTCTGGAAGGGCGGCATGTCGTTCCATGGCGGCTTTCTCGGCTGCGTGCTGGCGGTGGTCCTGTTCGCGCACCAGCGCGGCCTTTCCATCCTTTCGCTCGGTGACATCACCTGCGCCGCCGGCACCATCGGGATCTTTCTCGGCCGCATCGCCAACTTCATCAACGGCGAGCTCTGGGGCCGCCCCACCGACGTGCCCTGGGCCATGGTGTTTCCGAGCGGCGGCCCGTTCCCTCGCCATCCGAGCCAGCTTTACGAAGCCGGGCTCGAAGGGCTCGTGCTGTTCGTGGTACTCAATGGGCTGATATGCGCCGGCGCGCTCAGGCGGCCGGGTTTCATTCTCGGCGCGTTCGCGTTCGGCTACGGCGTCGCGCGCGCGATCTGCGAGCACTTTCGCGAGCCCGACCCGCAGCTCGGCTTTCTGTGGGGCGGGCTGACCATGGGAACGCTGCTGTCGCTGCCGCTGATGCTGGCCGGCATCGTGCTGATGGCGGTCGCGATGCGGCGCCAACCCGCACGGCGGACATGATGGCGGACCAGGACGCCCCGCTCGAGCACGACATCCGCCGGCGCATCGCGGCCGCTGGCCCGATGGCGGTGGCGCAATACATGACGTTGTGCCTCACCCATCCCGAGCACGGCTACTACACGACGCGCGATCCGCTCGGCGTCGCGGGCGATTTCATCACCGCGCCCGAGATCAGCCAGATGTTCGGCGAGCTGATCGGATTGTGGGCGGCCGCCGTCTGGCGGGCGATGGGATCGCCCGCCAAGCTTTTGCTGGTCGAGCTCGGCCCCGGCCGCGGCACCATGATGAGCGACGTGCTGCGGGCGGCCAAAGTGTTGCCGGAGTTTCGCGCCGCTGTCGCCGTCCATATGATCGAGATCAGCCCGACGCTGGAACAGTTGCAGCGCCAGGCCTTGGCTCGCAGCGACGTGCCCGCGCAGTGGCATCACGCGATTGACGAGGTGCCCGAGGGCCCGCTCATTGTCCTCGCCAACGAATTTTTCGATGCGCTTCCGGTGCAACAGGCGGTCATGTGTGCCGACGGCTGGCACGAGCGGGTGGTCAAGATCGGCGCAGACGACCGCCTGGAATTCGGCATCGCCCGCGATCCGATCCCGCTGTTCGACAAACTCCTGCCAAACGGCCTGCGCGCGGCGCAGATCGGAGAAATCTTCGAATGGCGTTCCGACACCATCGCGCTCGAAATCGGCCGGCGGGTGGTGCGCTTCGGTGGCGCCGCGCTGATCACCGACTATGGTCATCCCGCGAGCGCGATCGGCGAGACGCTGCAAGCCGTCGGCCAGCACGATTTCGCCGACCCGCTGGCGGCACCGGGCACGGTCGACCTCACCGCGCATGTGGATTTTCAGGCACTGGCGCAGGCGGCCGAAGGCATGGGCGCGCGCGCGCGCGGGCCGCTGCCGCAGGCCGATCTGCTGCGCCGTCTCGGCATCGAAGAGCGCGCCGAGGCGCTCAAGCGCGGCGCACCGCCCGACTACGCGGCAACCATCGACGCGGCGCTGGCGCGGCTCACCGACGAAGACCGAACCGGCATGGGTCGTCTGATGAAAGTCATGGTCTTGGCGGATCGCAAGCTCGAGGCCCTGCCCGGCTTCGAGACGTAAGCGACGCCACAAGCAATCGGATTCTCATGGCCCAGCAACCTCCCGACATCCCGCCCCAGCCGCCGGCTGCCAACGAGACGACGGCCGGCATGATACACGCCGCCGCGCTGCGCGCACTCGCAGGCATCCGCCACGCCTTCTTCACGCGCGACGGCGGCGTGTCCGACGGCCTCTATGAGAGCCTCAACGGCGGGCCGGGTTCGGACGACGCGCCCGGCAAGGTCATGGAGAATCGGGCGCGCATGGCCGCGGCGCTTGGCGTGCGCCCAGACCATCTGCTGACCGCCTACCAGATCCACTCGCCCGACGTGGTGACCATCGAGCGGCCATGGGATCCGCAAGCGCGCCCGCGCGCCGACGCGATCGTGACCCGCGTGCCGGGACTCGCAATCGGCGTCACCACCGCCGACTGCGGACCCGTGCTCCTCGCCGACGAGACCGCCGGCGTCATCGCCGCCGCCCATGCCGGATGGCGCGGCGCCGCGACCGGCATCCTGGAGGCAACGGTGGCCGCCATGGAACGCTGCGGCGCCGAGCGCGGCCGCACCGTGGCCGCGCTCGGTCCGACGATCCGCCAGCCGAACTACGAGGTCGGACCGGAATTCGTCGCCCGCTTCCGGACCGACGACCCGGAGAACGAGCGGTTCTTCCGGCCGTCGTCGCGTCCCGACCACGCCTTGTTCGATCTTCCCGGCTACATCGCCACGGCGCTCGCGCGCGCCGGCATTGGCCGGGTGGAGGATGTCGGGCATTGCACCTATGCCGATGCGGCGCGCTTCTTCAGCTACCGCCGGTCGACCCATCGTCACGAGCGCGACTACGGGCGTCACATCAATGCCATAGCGCTGGTAAATTAGCGTTGCCGGCCCAATCCGGCCTGGACCGCATAACGAAACTCATATCCATTGTTGCGGGCACTCGGCGCTCCCAGACCGTTCGCGGTCCGGGAAGCAATCTCAACAGAGATCGCAGCGCCCGCGGGGAAGTCGATGCAGAGTGGCTCGGGATGGCGCGCTATGTGGGCGGGCAAGGCTGCCGATCAATGCCGGTTGGGCAGAATCGGCGGGCTGTTGCTGGGCTTTGCGGTGTCGGCCTGCGCCAATACCGGTCAGATTGCGAATCTCGCAGAGACGCCGCGCGCCACGATCGCAGTCGAATCGATTGACGGGCCGCCGCCGGCCGTTGTCCACAGGTTTGTGACCGCGCTCGCGGATGAAGCGGCCGCGCGCCGGATCGCGATGGTGCCGCCAAACGAGGCCAGCTACCGATTGCGGGGCTCCCTCGCCGCGCGAGGCGAAGATGGAAGCGCGGGCGCGGCTGCGATCGTGTGGAACCTGGACGCCTATGATGCCGAAGGGCGGCAGGTCGTTCGTCTCAGCGGCGAGGAGAAGGCCACCGCGCAAGGCTTCGACGCCCCCGACGATGGAGCTCTCGAGCGCATTGCCCGCACAGGCATCGACCGCCTGGCCGACGCCCTGGCCCGCCCGCGACCGCCGGCGTCACCCGTCATCGCGGCTTCGCCGCCGGAGCCGGCAACACCATCGGCGCGGGGCTGGCTCGACGATTGGACGCCGGAAGCGTCGGGCATCTTCCGCATCTTCCGCCGCAGCCCGACCCGCACCGAGTTGGCGTCCGATACTCACGCCCACGCGCGGCCGGAGGAGGTCCCGCTCCCGCGCCGGCGCCCCGCCAGCTGATGCCCAGCGGCCTGGGCGAGCAAGGCGGCGGCTTAGGGCCGGGGCCGATCGGCTAAATCTGCGGGAGAACGCTCCCCGGCCGGTCCTGTCATATTGCCAGCCTCGCCGCCTCCTTGTTATCAGGGCGCCGCGGGCGCGCGGGGAGCGCCTCAGGCACGCGCCAGGAGACAGCCATGCGGCCCAACAACGGAGCGATCAAGCTCGTCGCTGGCAACTCCAATCCCGCGCTCTCCGATGCGATCGCCGCCTACCTCGCGACCCCGCTGACCAAGGCGATCGTGCGGCGCTTTGCTGACATGGAGATCTTCGTCGAGATCCAGGAAAACGTGCGCGGCAACGACGTTTTCGTCCTCCAGTCGACGTCGTTTCCGGCCAACGACCACCTGATGGAACTGCTCATCATTATCGACGCGTTGCGGCGCGCGTCGGGGCGGCGCATCACCGCGGTCCTCCCCTATTTCGGCTACGCCCGCCAGGACCGCAAATCCGGGTCGCGGACTCCGATCTCGGCCAAGCTCGTCGCCAACCTGATCACCCAGGCCGGGGCCGACCGGGTGATGACGCTCGACCTCCATGCCGGCCAGATCCAGGGATTCTTCGATATTCCGACCGACAATCTCTACGCTGCGCCCATGATGGTGCGCGACATCAAGGAGCGCTTCGACATCGACAAGGTGATGGTAATTTCGCCCGACGTCGGCGGCGTGGGTCGGGCCCGCGGGCTCGCCAAGCGCATCAATGCGCCGCTTGCCATCATCGACAAGCGCCGCGAGCGCGCCGGCGAATCCGAAGTGATGAACGTGATCGGCGAGGTCGACGGCTATACCTGCATTCTGGTCGACGACATCATCGATTCCGGCGGCACCGTGGTGAATGCCGCCGATGCACTGTTGGAGAAGGGCGCGACCGACGTCTACGCCTATATCACCCACGGCGTGCTCTCGGGCGGCGCGGTCGCCCGCATCACGGCGTCGCGGCTCAAGGAACTCGTCATCACCGACTCCATCCAGCCCACGCAGGCGGTCAAGGTCGCTCGCAACATTCGCACGCTGTCGGTCGCCAGCCTGATCGGCGAGGCCATTGGCCGAACCGCGTCCGAAGAATCGGTATCGAGCTTGTTCGATTGAATCGGCAGGCGTTCCGGACGATCGCGGACGCGCCGAGCGTCGTCGTCATGCATCCTTCATCGTCGAGACTCGGAACCTGTGGAGAAAACGACTCCGCCGCGCGATATCCACCGATCGTTCGTCGCACGCCCGGGCGATTGTGCTTTAGCCGCTGGAATCAAAGAGGTTATATTCGAGTCGCCAAGTGATTCGCCCCGGGGCAATCAACCGGCTCCACCGGGGTCCGCAGGCAGAACACGGCATGGCGTGCGTGCGGCGGAGTACGCATCCACTTCCGAGCGGCAGGGTGGAGACAAGCATGTCCCTCATCGACTTTACCGAGCAGCCTCAAGACAATCCTCTCGAGGTCGTCGAGCGGGTGGCTGCCAGCAACGGCTGGTCGTTCGAGCGCGCGGGCGAAGACGAGATCACCATCCTGGTGACCGGGAAGTGGAGCGACTATCAGGTCTCCTACACCTGGATGTACGACATTGAAGCGCTGCATCTCGCCTGCGCTTTCGAGCTGAAGGTACCGGAGCGCTGTCGCGGCGAGGTGCAGCAGTTGATCTCGCTGATCAACGAACAGATGTGGGTCGGACATTTCGATCTCTGGACCCAGGACGGCTTGGTGATGTACCGCCATGCGCTGGTGCTCGCCGGCGGCGTCGAGGCCTCCGGCCGGCAGTGCGAGGCCCTGCTGGCGACGGCGCTCGACTCCTGTGAGCGCTACTTCCCAGCCTTTCAGTTCGTCGTCTGGGCCGGCAAGCCGGCGCGCGAGGCACTCGACGCCGCGATGTTCGAGACCCAGGGCGAAGCCTAGCCCTCGCGCGTTCGCCTCTCCCCGCTTGCAGGCGGCGGCAGCGCCCGCTGCACATGCAGCCAGGCCTGCACCGGCCGCGTATACTTGCCGCAGCGTCCGTCCCCAGCCGCGATCACGCGCAAGGCTCGGCTCCACCAAGGCGGGCGATACGCAGAGAAGACGCCGCCATGACTGCATCAAACGCGCACACCGCACAGAAGCTCGCCGGCCTGACCGGAACCGTCGTGCTCGTCGGCGCCGGCAAGATGGGAAGCGCCCTGCTCGAGGGCTGGCTGGCGCTCGGGCTCGCGCCCAAGACCATTGCCGTGATCGAGCCGCAGCCCACGCGCGAGATCAGGGCGCTGACGGAGCGCGGGCTGCGTCTCAATCCGCCCTCCGGCGCGGTGGGCGAGGTTGCCGCCGTGGTGCTGGCGGTCAAGCCGCAGGCGGCCCCCGAGATCCTGCCCGGACTCGCGCCGCTCGTGGGCGCCGGCACGGTGGTCGTTTCCATCATGGCCGGGCGCACCTTGCAATTCCTCGCCGGCGCCCTGCCGGACGCAGCGCTGGTTCGCGCCATGCCCAACACACCGGCCGCGATCGGCCGCGGCATCACCGTCGCGGTCGCCAATGCACAAGTCTCCGACCGGCAGCACACGCTCGTCGACGCGCTGCTCTCCGCGGTCGGCGCCGTGGAATGGGTCGCGGACGAAGCGCAGATGGACGCGGTGACCGCGCTCTCCGGCTCTGGGCCGGCCTATGTGTTTCTCCTCGCCGAGGCGATGGCGCGCGCCGGAGCCGCCGCAGGCCTGCCGCCGGCGCTGTCCGCCACGCTCGCCCGCGCGACCGTCGCGGGCGCCGGCGAGCTTCTGCATCGCTCCCCCCTCGATGCCGCGACGTTGCGGCAGAACGTCACCTCGCCCGGCGGCACCACCGCCGCGGCGCTCGAGGTGTTGATGGCAACCGATGGCCTTGAGCCGCTGATGACCAAAGCAATCGCCGCTGCGACCAGGCGCTCGCGCGACCTGGCGGGATGAATCGCGCGGCGCACGGCCCGCCGACGGACGAGCGCGCGCCGCGCAACGCAGGCGGCAAGTAGCCCCGCGTGAGGCGGATGACCGCTCGCGAGCGAACGACGGCATCGCGCGAAATTGCGATGCAATCCGGCGCGGTTTCGCTCTAGACTGGCGAACGGACAACGCAGGAGTTCCGCCATGGCCCGCAAACGCTCGCGCAAATCGACCGCGCGTCCTGCGCCGAGCAGCGACAAACCTGCGCGCGAGCGCATCGTCGCGGCGTTTATGGCACTGCTCGCGGAAAAGTCGATCGAGGAGATTAGTCTGGCCGAGGTCGCCAAAGAAGCGGACGTGACGCTTTCCGACCTGCGCAACGCATTCGGTTCAACGCTTGCGATCCTCGCCGCACACAGCAAGGAAATCGATCGCACCGTCCTTGCCGGCGGCGATGCCGATATTGCGGACGAGCCGCCGCGCGAGCGCCTGTTCGAGGTGCTGATGCGCCGGCTCGAAGCGCTGGCGCCGCACAAGGCCGCGGTGCGCTTGCTGCTGCGCTCGGCCGGGAGCAATCCGGGACTCGCCTTTGCCTTGAACGGGCTGGCGGTGCGGTCGCAGCAATGGATGCTGACTGCAGCCGACATCGATGCCGGCGGTCCGCGCGGCATGCTGCGCGCCCAGGGACTCGCACTGCTGTTCGCGCAGGTGCTGCGCACCTGGGTCAAGGACGACGATCCCGGCCTGGCCCGCACCATGGCCGCTCTCGACCGCGCGCTGGCGCGCGGCCAGCGCTGGTCGGGTTTCCTCGACGATCTGTTCCAAATCCCCGCACGCGCCTGCCGCCTTCGTCCCCGGCGGCGCCGCCGCGCGGACGAGGCCGACGAGGACACGGTCGCGGCCTGAAGCGCCCAGCCTCAACTTACCAAGCGACAAGGTCGGGACGAACGCCCCGTGGGCCTACACCGGCACCCGCACGGTCGCGCGTAAGCCCCCGAGCGGGCTGTCCGACAACGCGATGTCGCCGCCATGAGAGCGCGCGATGTCGCGCGCGATGGCAAGCCCGAGACCGGTGCCGCCTTCATCCTGATTGCGGGCATCGTCGAGGCGCAGGAACGGCTTGAAGACCTCTTCGCGCAGATGCGGCGCAATGCCGGGGCCGTCGTCGTCCACGGTGACGGTCAGCCAGCGGTGATCGCGCTGGCCGGTGATCGCGATCGACGGCGCATGCCGCGCCGCGTTCGACACCAGATTGGCGAGACAGCGCTTGAACGCGGCCGGCCGCACCGTGACGATCGGATGACCGTGGAAGCGAACGCTCGAGCGGTGGCCGTCGCGCTCGGTGTCGGTCTTGAGCTCCTGCAGGAAGGCGCCCATGTCGGTCGGCGCCGGCTGCTCGCCCGAGTCCCCGCGCGCGAACGCGAGATAGGCTTCCAGCATGCGCGCCATCTCGTCGACATCCTTCTTCATCGCGTCGACCTCGGGACTGTCGCCGATGAGCGCAAGCTCGAGCTTGAAGCGGGTGAGGATCGTCCGCAGGTCGTGCGACACGCCCGCCAGCATCGCCGTGCGCTGCTCGATCGCGCGCTCGATGCGGCGTTTCATCTCGACGAAGGCCTGCGCCGCGCGGCGAACCTCGCGCGCGCCGCGCGGGCGGAAGTCCGGCACCTCGCGCCCCTTGCCGAAGCTTTCGGCGGCGTCCGCAAGCCGCAGGATCGGGCGGATCTGGTTGCGCAGGAACAGCACCGCGACGATGATCAGCACCAGCGAGGTGCCGACCATCCACCCCAGGAAGATGTGGGAGTTGGAGACATAGGCTGCGCGCCGGGGCGCGAACACGCGCATGACCGCATTGTCGAGCTTGATGCGGATCTCGAGCAGCGCGGAGCGCCCGACGGTGTCGATCCAGAACGGCCGGCCGATCTGCTTCCTGACCTCCTCCGACAGCGCCTGGTCCACCAGCGAGAAGAACGGCTTGGGACCGGGCGGCGGCAGCTCGTTGGCAGGCAGGAAGTCGACCACCAGGCCGAGCTTCTCCTGCGCGATGCGGCGGAGCTGCGCATGATCGGCGGTTTGCGGATAGTTCTTCTGGACCTCGATCAAGGTCGCGATGTCCTGCACCACGCCCGCCGACAGCCGCTGGGTGACCTGGTTGTAGTGACGCTCCATGAACATGTAGGCGACGACCGACTGCAGGACCACCATGGGCGCAATGATGATCAACAGCGCGCGCGCGTAGAGGCCCTTCGGCATGAGCCCTTTGAAGGTCGCGGACGAGCGGTCATAGAGGTCGTAGAAGCGGGCGGCGCCCGAGCGCATGGCGGTGAGGCCGGAGCGCAGCGCCGCGATGCCGACGTCGAGCGTGGTCATGGCACCGTCACCAGCCGGTATCCGATCCCGCGCACGGTCTGCACCAGGAGCGGATTGGCGGGGTCGAGCTCGATCTTGCGCCGCAGGCGGTTGACCTGCACGTCGACGGCGCGCTCGCCGGTCGCCCCGCCATTGCCGGCGAGCGCCTGACGCGGCACGGTCTCGCCGGGGGTGGCGGCGAGCAGGCGCAGCATGTCGCGCTCGCGATCGGTGAGCCGGATGATCTCCTCGCCGCGCTTGAGCTCGCCGCGCGTGAGGTGGAATCGAAACTCGCCGAAACGAACCGTCTCCACCGCCGGCGTCGTCGCTGGGCGCGCGCGCCGCAGGATGCTGGCGATGCGCAACGACAGCTCTTTCGGCTCGAACGGTTTGCCCACGTAGTCGTCGGCACCGATGCTCAGCCCCTGGATGCGGCTCTTCGCCTCGTCGCGGGCCGTCAGCATGATGATCGGCACGCTCGAAGAGGCGCGCAGGTCGCGAGCGAGCTCGAAGCCGGTCTCGCCCGGCATCATGACGTCGAGGATCAGGAGATCGAAGCGCAGCCCCTCAAGCTTGGCGCGCGCGTCGGCCGCGGTCTCGGCCGTGGTGACCCGGTAGCCTTCCGCGAACAGGAAGCGCGAGAGCAGGTCGCGGATGCGACGGTCATCGTCGACCACGAGCAGGTGGGGAGCATCGTCGGGGAGAGCGGCGAGCGCCGTGTTCATGGCCGGCATCCCGGCTTGGGTTTCAGCCACGCGCCCGCCGCGCCCGGTCGGCTCGCGCAATGAACCGCAGCACGGCGTCGCGATGATCGGCGTTGATCATGGCAGTGAGAAACCGGCAGGCGGCATCGTGCGCGTTGGGTCCCAGCTCGGACAGCGCCCGTGCGACGCGCGCGGTTTGCAGCCCCGCGAGCTTCATCGCCAGCGTCTCGCCCTTGGGCGTGACATAAAGCAGGCGCTGGCGGCGATCGTTGGCACCCTCCTTCTGCACCACGTAGCCATCATCGATAAGCTGCTTGAGCACGCGGCCGAGCGACTGCTTGGTGATCTTGAGCACGTCGAGCAGCTCGGCGACCTTCATGCCGGGATTGCGATTGACGAAATGCAGCACGCGATGATGCGCGCGCCCGAAGCTCAATTTCGCCAGGACGTCGTCGGGATCGCCGATAAAGTCGCGATAGGCAAAGAACAGAAGCTCGATGATATCCCAGATCGGCTCGTTCCCGCGCGTCCCCCGGTCTGGCGCGGGAAATGCCCGATCGGTTGCAACTGGGACAGTTAGGTCAGCCATATTGACATATTTCGATTAGATTGTTATCCAAGAACAGGTCCCCGCGAAAGGATCGTGCCCGCGGCCCACACGGTCATCGGATTGCGCCGGAAGCGCAAGCGCGCTCTCATGGGCAACTGAAACATACCGGTTGTCGGCCCGCGACGCAAAAGCATAGGACGGTGGCAAAATCTCAGCGCGCGGAAGCCCGCCGGACTGAATTCGAGGAGGAAGCCCATGGCTGAACGACCCTACGACCGCCTCGACGGCGTCATCTGGTATGACGGCAAGCTGGTGCCGTGGGGAGATGCCACCTTGCACGTGCTGTCCCACGGCTTGCACTACGCGAGCTCGGTGTTCGAGGGGGAGCGCGCCTACGGCGGCGAGATCTTCAAATCCACGGCGCATTCGGAGCGACTCAGGCGTTCGGCCGAGCTGCTCGATTTCGAAATCCCCTACTCCGTCGCCGAGATCGACGCGGCCAAGCGCCTGGTGCTGGAGAAAAACGGCCAGACCGACGCCTATGTGCGACCGGTTGCCTGGCGCGGCTCCGAGATGATGGGCGTCTCGGCGCAAACCAACAAGATCCACCTGGCCATCGCCACCTGGCAGTGGCCGAGCTATTTCGATCCGGTGCAACGATTGAAGGGCATCAGGCTCGACCTCGCCGACTACCGCCGCCCCGATCCCGCTACCGCGCCGGCGCTGGCAAAGGCCGCGGGCCTCTACATGATCTGCACCATTTCCAAGCACAAGGCCGAACGCAAAGGCTACGCCGATGCCATGATGCTCGACTGGCAGGGCCGGGTGGCGGAATGCACCGGCGCCAACATCTTCTTCATCAGGGACGGCAAGATTCACACTCCGATCGCCGATTGTTTTCTCGACGGGATCACCCGCCGCACCGCGATCGAGCTGGCGAAGAAACGCGGCATCGAGGTGGTCGAGCGGCGCATCATGCCCGACGAGTTGTCCCAGTTCTCCGAATGCTTCATCACCGGCAGTGCGGCGGAGGTCACGGCGGTGTCCGAGATCGCGCAGTGGACATTCACGCCCGGCGCCATCACCCAGCAGCTCATGAGCGACTACACCGCCGAGGTGCAGCCGAAGGGGAAGAAAGCGGCGGCCTGACCGACAACAGCCGCTGCGCACAGGTCTCGATGCAAGAGGCCAAGCGCCGCTCCGTCCTGGCAGCGACTACGTGGCGGCGTGCGCGGCGAGCATTGCTTCGCCCATGCGCACCAGTCGGGCGCCGAGGCCGTCGGTGCCGACACTCTGTGCGGTGACGCGGGCGCCCTCCAGCAGCAGATTGAGCTCGTCTGCCAGCAGGTCCGCCTCGCTGAGCCCGGCCGCGCGGCAAAGCCGGACAAGTCTTGCGCGGTGCGCCATCTTGGCTTCTTCGATGACGCGCCGGGCCGGATGGTCTTTTTCCGGAAGCTCGACCGCCGCGTTGGCGAGCGCGCAGCCGCGCTCGTCGGTGCTGGCGACATGCTCGGCCATCTCCATCAGCCAGGCGCGGAGCTGCGCGCGCGCATCGCCGGGATGGACGCGCTCGTATCGGTCCCAGGCGGCATCGGCACCTTTGGCGGCTTCCCGCAAATATTCCGCTACCAGCTCGTCCTTCGATGCGAAGTGGCGATAGAGCGTCATCTTGTTGGTGGCGGCAGCTTCCGCGATGGCATCGACCCCCACCGCCCTGATTCCGTGTCGGTAAAACAGCTCGGCGGCGGCCGCAAGGATCCGCGCCCGCGGAGGGATTTGCCTGTCCGGACTGTGAGTTACGCCCGATCTGGCGGGCATCTGAAGATCTTCCCTTGACAGGGGTGTTACCGGTCAGTACCGAATATATGGTGTTACCGGTCAGTACCACAGCCTGCGGCAATTGTCATCTCTTTGTGTCCTCGGCCGCCGGCGCCAATCCCCTCAGGAGAGCAGCTGATGAGTCCGCACCAAGCCGCAACGAAAAACGAGACCCTCGCGCCGCACGCCGGCGCTTCCACGGCGACCCTCTTTACGCCCTACCGCCTGGGTGCGCTCGCGCTCCGCAACCGGTTGGTGATGTCGCCGATGACCCGCAGCCGTGCGCTTGCGGGCAATGTTCCCAATCCACTCGCCGCCACCTATTACGCGCAGCGGGCCTCAGCCGGGCTGATCGTGACCGAGGCCACGCAGGTCAGTCCGCAAGGAGTCGGCTACATCCGCACGCCCGGGATTCACGCCGCGGAACAGGTTGCCGGCTGGAAGACAATCACTGAGGCGGTGCATCGCGCGGGCGGCAGGATTTTCGCTCAGCTCTGGCACGTCGGGCGCGTGTCGCACCCCGACTTTCACGGCGGCGCGCTGCCCGTCGCGCCCTCGGCCCTGCCGGTGGAGGGCGAGGCGTTCACGACGCGGGGACGCACCCCATTGGTGACGCCGCGCGCGCTGGAAACGGACGAGATCCCCGGTATCGTGGCGCAATTCCGCACGGCCGCCGAGAACGCGAAATCAGCAGGTTTCGACGGCGTGGAATTGCACGGCGCCAACGGCTATCTGCTGGACCAATTCCTGCGCGACGGTGCAAACGCGCGTACCGACGCCTACGGCGGCAGCATCGCGAAGCGCGCCCGCTTTCCGCTCGAGGTCGCCGACGCAGTCGCCGGCGTGTGGGGGCCGCAACGCGTGGGGTACAAGCTCTCACCCTATTTTTCCGGATATTCGATGTCGGACTCCAACCCGATCGAGACGTTTTCATTCATGGCATCGGAATTGAACAAGCGCGGCCTGCTCTATCTGCATGTGACCGAGGCGGTCGCAGGCCCCGGTGTTGCACCCGCCGGGACCCGGCGCACGACTCCGGTTCTGCGCGACATCTTCAACGGCACGATGATCGTGAACGGCGGCTACGATGCCCGCTCAGCCGAGGCGGCAATCGACGGCGGCGACGCTGATCTGGTTGCCTTCGGCGTGCCGTTTCTGGCCAACCCGGATCTTCCGGCCCGCTACCAAGGCGACACCGTGCTCAACAAAGCTGATCCAGCGACATTCTATGCTGGCGAGGCGAACGGCTACACCGACTACCCGGCGTCGCATTAGCAGCGGCAGTGCCGCAGCAAATTCCTATCGCCTGACGCCGGACGGCAGGGAAGGCCGTCCGGCGTACCGCGAACGCAGTGCAGGGCCGATCTGAGGCGTGCAAGGTGCTCGCGACACCCAATCGCCACGTTTCGCGACCGCGCCTGCTGGAACTTTGTGGCTCGGATTCGATTTCCCCCCAACGCAATTTTAGTTCATATCGCCGTCGCGGAGTCTCCCGCGGCATCCCCCCTCCTTAGTACGGTAAATGACATTCCCTGCGGCTTCCCGCCTTTCCATCCAGCCGCTGCTCCTCGGCATTGGATTTGCCCTGCTCGTGGCCATCGGTACCGCAACCGTGTGGCTTGCGGAGCGCTCCGCTGAAGACGCCAGACGCGTCGCCTCGACCCTCAGCATCCAGGACAAGCTGGCCAACCTGCTGCTGAATGTTCGGCGAGCGGAGAGCGGACAGCGCGGATATCTGCTCACCGGGAGACAGGACTACCTCGCCGATTACCGCGCCGCCGCGCCGGCCGTCGATGCCGGCATGACCGAACTGCGCGCGCTGATGAGCGAAAATCCGGAAAGAGGCCCGGTGCTCGATCAGATGGCCGAAGTCGCGCGCGCGAAAATGGCCGAACTGGCCAGAACGATCGAACTTCGGGAGGCCGGCGATCCCGGCGCCGCAATCGCACTGCTTCGATCAGACGACGGGCTCAAAAGCATGAACGACCTGCGGCTGCTGGTCGAGCAGACGTTGGCGGACGAAGGGCGTCTCCTGAAGGAACGCGAGGCAACGTCCCGCAGCAACGATGTCCGCCTGCTGACGGTCACCCTCGCCGGCCTGGGCCTCATCGTCCTGATCGGCGGGTTTTCGATTTTCCTCGTCCAGCGCACATCGCGCCAACGCGAGGCCGCACGCGACGAGCTCGAGGCCACCAATGCCAATCTCGAGCGCATCGTCGCGCACCGCACGGCCGATCTGACCGAAGCCAACGAAGAGATTCAGCGCTTTGCCTATATCGTCACCCACGATCTGCGTTCGCCGCTGGTGAACATCATGGGATTCACCACCGAGCTGGAAGCATTGCGCAACGAGATGCTGGATGAAATCGCGCGCCTGCGCGAGCAGGCGAACGCTGTCGTCAGCAGCACGGGCCAGGAGGACGGCACGGGTAACGCTGACGATTCGCTGAATACCGATTTCGACGAGGCGCTTAGCTTCATCAAATCGTCGACCGCGAAGATGGACCGTCTCATCAATGCGGTCTTGAAGCTCTCGCGCGAGGGACGCCGCGACTTCAAGCCGGAAGAGATCGACATGAACGACCTTCTGGCATCGGTCACGCAAGGCGTCGCGCACCGCGCGTCGGAAATAGGTGCGGCAATTGCCGTCGCCAAGCTTCCGCCAGCCTTGAGCGACCGGCTGGCCCTCGAGCAGATATTCTCCAACCTGGTGGACAATGCGCTCAAATACGGGCGCTCCGAGGTGCCCGGCAGAATCGAGATCAAGGGTCGCGCAAACTCGACGCACGTGATCTACGACGTCCGCGACAACGGCCGGGGAATCGATCCGAACGATCACCAGCGCGTTTTCGAGCTTTTTCGCCGCTCGGGCCCGCAGGACCGGCCGGGCGAAGGCATCGGCCTCGCCCATGTTCGCGCGCTGGTTCGCCGTCTCGGCGGCAGCATGGGTCTGCGGTCGGAGCTCGGAAAGGGAAGCGTCTTCACGGTCACGCTGCCGCGTCATTGGGTCGGGGAAAACAGGAGTGCTGCATGAACACCCGTATGGCCGACAAGCCGGTCACCATCATCATGGTCGAAGACGATGAAGGTCACGCCCGCCTGATCGAAAAGAACATCCGGCGGGCCGGCGTAAACAACAGGATTCAGCCGTTCGCCAATGGCTCCGATGCGGTGAAATTCCTGTTCGGCGCCGACGGCAGCGGCGCCGAGAACAAGGGCAGCGCGCTCCTGATCCTGCTCGACCTGAACCTGCCGGACATGAGCGGAGTCGACATTCTCCGCCGCCTGAAGCAGAACGAACATCTCAAGCGCAGCCCGGTGGTAGTGCTCACCACGACCGACGACGCGGTTGAAATCCAGCGCTGCTACGATCTCGGATGCAACGTCTACATCACCAAGCCCGTGAACTACGAGAACTTCGCCAATGCGATCCGGCAGCTCGGGCTGTTCTTCTCCGTGATTCAGGTTCCGGCCACCGTCTGACCTATGCCGCGCAGGGTGCTCTATATCGACGACGATGAGGGGCTGCGCCGCCTCGTCGCGCGCACTCTGGAGCGGGAAGGGATCGGCGTCGTCTCCGCTCCCGACGGCGAAAGTGGCTTGCGGGCGCTGGCGTCGGAGGAGTTCGACGTCATCGCGCTCGATCAGAACATGCCCGGACTGGACGGACTTGCCACGCTCGCGCGCATCCACGCGATCGACAACCATCCTCCCGTCATCTTCGTCACCGGCGCACAGGACAGCAAGCTGGCGGTCACGGCGCTCAAGGCGGGGGCGTTCGACTATGTGGTGAAGGATGCGCAAGGCGAATTCATTCCGCTGCTGAAGGCGACGCTCGAGAGCGCAGTAGGGGCGATGCGGATGCGGCGGGCCAAGGAGGCTGCGGAAGCCGAGGTGCGGCGAGCGCGCGATCGCTTCGAGACGATCGCCGAGGAGCGCGCGGTCCTGCTGCAGGAGGTCAACCATCGCGTCGGCAACTCGCTGCAGCTCATCGCCGCGATGCTCCAGATGCAGAGCCAGGCCAATCCGGGGACGGCGGTGAAGACCGCCCTGCTCGAGGCCGCCTCGCGCGTCATGGCAGTGGCCCAGGTGCATCGGCGGCTCTACACCTCGGACAACGTCAAATCGGTGGCGATCGACCAATATCTGGATGCGCTGATCGAGGACCTGCGCAGCTCGACCGAGGGCGACGAATTTGCGCAGCTTTCGCTCGCGGCCGACCCCGTCGAAATCGATCCGGATCGCGCCGTCGCGATCGGCGTGATCGTGAACGAGCTCGTGATCAACGCGGTCAAATACGCCTACCCCGCGGGCAAAGGCCCGATTCGCGTCGGGCTGCGGGCGCGGGGCGAAGGCGATGCGGTGATCAGCGTCGAAGACGACGGGGTCGGTTTTGCGGAGTCACCCTCGCTCGGCTCGACCGGTCTCGGACAACGAATCGTCAAGGCCATGGCCGACAAGCTGGGTGGCCGCATCTCGCACGATGCGCTCCATCGGGGCACCCGCATCGAAATCACGTTTGCCCCGTGACCAGCGCATGGCGCGACCAGGAACGTCGCGCCCGATCATTCAATCCCGGATCACCACCAGCCGGTCGGTACCGGACTCGCCGCCCCACGCCTCGCCCGGCCGGCCGAGCATCTGGCGTACGTTGGCGCTCTTCTTGTCGCTGCGGAAGGTGGTGAAGGTTTCGGTGACCGGATCGAAGCGTTGGATGGCATTGGCGAGCCAGTCGGTGGCCCACACCCGATCCTTATCGTCGACATAAACCGAATAGGTGCCGGACTTGCTCTCCGGCATGGGATAGGTCGTCCAGATCTTGGTTGCGGGATCATAGCGGCCGATCCCGCCGCCATGCCAAAAACTCACCCACAACATCCCTTTGGAGTCCGACCAGATGCGGCGCGGCCCGACGCCCTTGCGCGGCGGCTCGATGACGGTGGGCTCGCCCGACGCGGTGTCGACGCGCGCGATGTGATCCCCCGCAAGCGAGGCGTACCAGATCTCGCCCGCCGGCGTCAGGGTGATGCCGTAGGGGCCGCGGCCCTTCGGCGAGGCCCACGCGTCCACTTTCCCGGTCGCGGGATCGACGCGACCGTGGACGCCGTTCTGGCCGGTGTACCAGACGATGCCCCGCTTATCGAAGACCAGCGTGTTGAGATTGGCGCGGGCAAAGTCCTTGGGCAGCGGAAACAACGTGACTGCTTTGGTCTTGGTGTCGACCCGCGCAATGGCGTTCTGCCCGCCTTCCGTGAACCAGGCGTTGCCGTCGGGACCGATGATCACACCATGCGGCGCCGCTCCATCGCCGAGCGGAATTTTTTCCAGCTGACCGGTTTTCGGATCGAAGCGTCCGGCAAATCCCTGCCGCTGGCCGCTGATCCAGACGCTGCCGTCGGGCGCCGGCGCAACATCGTGCGGATAGGCGCCGGATGGGAGCTGGTAGAATGTCATTTCCGCCGCCCGCGCCTGGGCAGCACCGATCGCCAGGACAAACACCGCGGTCGCAAGGATGCGGATCATCGTGATCTCCATTCGTGGCGCGGGCGCACCGATCAAGGTTCGTTACTCGGCGGCCGCGCTCTGTCCCGGCGGCCGCGTCCAGCGTTCGGCCAAAGCGTCGTCGGACTGCTTGGCATCGACCCAGACCTTCTGACGGCTGTCCTGCCCAGCGTACTCGACCTGTTTCCAGAACGGCGCCCGGGTCTTGAGGTAGTCCATGAGGAACTCGGCCGCCGCGAACGCATCCTGCCGGTGCGCCGAGGCGGTGACCACCAGGACGATCTGTTCGCCGGGTTGGATACGGCCATAGCGGTGAACGACGCTGACGCCAAGAAGCGGCCAGCGCCGCTCGGCCGCCTCCACGTGACGCCCGATCTCGGCCTCGGCCATGCCCGGGTAATGCTCGAGGGTCATCGCAACGAGCGACGCGCCGGCCTCGTGGGCGCGGCAGATGCCGACGAACGAGACCACCGCGCCAACATCCGTGCGGCCACGCGTGAGCTCCGCCACCTCGCTCGCGGCATCGAACGGCTCGCGCTGCAGACGGACGGTGGCGGCCATGCATGCAACTCCGGCTGTCTCGCGCGGGACCTAGCCCCCGGTCATCGGCGGGAAGAAGGCAATCTCGCGGGCACCCTGGATCGCCGCGTCGGCCTTGACGTGAGCCCGGTCGAGCGCCGCCCGGATCACCTTCGGATTCTCGAACGCATGCGCATATTCGTCGCCGCGGCAGCTCAGCCAATTCATCAGATCGGCGACCGTCGCGATCCCCGCCGGCAACTCGACCTCCTCTTCGGGCTTGCCGACACGCTCGCGCACCCAGGCGAAATAGCGGAGCTTCACACTCTAATCCTCGATCAGGTGACGCACGCCGGCGCGAAAGTAATCCCAGCCGGTGTACAATGTCAGCAACGCCGAGAGCCAGAGCAGGGTAAGCCCGATCGGAGTCACTACCGGCACCACCGCATCCCCGGCCTTGCCGGCGATCAGGAAGCCGACGGCAACGAGCTGCAGCGTGGTCTTCCATTTGGCGAGCTGCGTGACCGGCACGCTGACGCGCAGCTCGGCAAGATATTCGCGCAGTCCCGAGACGAGGATTTCGCGGCAGAGGATGACGATTGCCGCCCACAGCGACCAGCCGCGGATGGTGCCGTCAGCGGCCAGCATCAGAAGGCACGAGGCCACGAGGAGCTTGTCGGCGATCGGATCGAGCATGCGTCCGAACGCCGACTGCTCGCCCCATTTGCGCGCGAAATAACCATCGAGAACGTCAGTGATCCCGGCGCTGATGAAGATGACCAGCGCCATCCAGCGCAGCCACAAGCCGCCCTGCAGAATGTCCTGCCAATAGAGGCAGGCGACTACCGCCGGCACCGCAACGATGCGGGCATAGGTCAAAAGGTTCGGCACCGCGAGGGGCCGCGCCGGAAGTGGTCGTGACGTGACCGTGTTCATGGATCGAAGGAATACCCTTCCCGTCGCCGCGTCAAACGGGATGGCGACGCCATCCCCATCGGTCTTGCCCGGCCGTGCCCCGCGCAAGGACATAAGCGCGGATTACAAGCACCGGTTCCATACACAAATATGACGCCGTCTCGCATTTGGCGACCTGCATGCCTGTTCCGCGCCGCCGGGGGCCCGCCCAGCCCCGCGCCCTCACGAGGCGCTCTCATGGAAGTAGTCGTAGATCTTGCGCGCGGTCTCCGCGCTGATGCCGGGCACCCGCGCGAGATCAGCCGGCGCCGCGCGCTCGATCGCCTTGAGCGTCCCGAAATGGCGCAACAACGCACGCTTGCGCGTGGGACCAATGCCGGGGATTTCCTGCAGTCCGGCTTCGCGGATGTCGCGCCGCCGCCGGATGCGGTGCGAGCCCACCGCGAAGCGATGCGCCTCGTCGCGCAGCCGCTGCACGAAATAGAGCACCGGATCGCGCGGCTTGAGCTTGAACGGCTCGCGTCCCGGGAGAAAGAAGGTCTCGAGCCCGGCATCGCGCTCCGGCCCCTTGGCGACGGCGACAAGCGGCAGATCGACGATGCCGAGGGCGGCGAGCGTCTCCAGCGCGGCGCTGAGCTGCCCCCGCCCGCCGTCGATAATGACGAGGTCGGGCCAGGGTAAATCCTCGCCGGCGTCGCCGGCGATCGCGATGGGCGCTCCCTCCGGCATCTCCGCGAGGGGGAACGGCGCGTCCTGCGCCGGCCGCGGCGCCTCGTTCATGAGGCGCTTGAACCGTCGGCTCAAGACCTCCCGCATCATGCCGAAGTCGTCGCCGGGCGCGAGATCGGCGGCCCGGATATTGAACTTGCGATACTGATTCTTCTGGAAGCCTTCGGGGCCGGCAACGACCATGGCACCGACCGCGTTCGTCCCCTGGATGTGGCTGTTGTCGTAGACCTCGATCCGCCGCGGCACGCGCGGCAGGCCGAAGGTCTCGGCCAGCAGCTCCAGCAGCTTGCGCTGGGAGGACGTCTCGGCCAGCTTGCGCGCCAACGCCTCGCGCGCATTGGCGAGCGCATGGTCGACCAGATCCTTCTTCTCGCCGCGCTGAGGCACGCTCACCTCGACCTTGTAGCCACTCTTGGTGCTCAAGGCCTCGGCCAACAGCGCACGCTCCTCGATCTCGTGGGAGATGAAGATGCAACGCGGACACGGCTTGTCGTCATAGAACTGGGCAAGAAAAGCGCCCAGCACCTCGCCGGCCGCCAGCGAACGGTCCGCCTTGGGAAAATAGGCGCGGTTGCCCCAGTTCTGGCCGGCACGAAAAAAGAACACCTCGACGCAACTGAAGCCGCCGGCCTGATGGACGGCGAACACGTCCGCCTCTTCGACCCCGTGCGGATTGATGCCCTGATGCGATTGCACTGCGGAGAGCGCGGCGAGACGGTCGCGGTAGATCGCAGCCCGCTCGAAATCGAGCGCGACTGCGGCCTTCTCCATCTCGGCCGCAAGCTCGTCCTTCACCGCCTGGCTCTTGCCCGACAGGAACTCGTTCGCCTCGCGCACGAGCTCGGTGTATTCGGCGAAGTCGATCTCGCGCGTGCACGGACCGGAGCAGCGTTTGATCTGGTAGAGCAGGCACGGTCGCGTGCGGCTTTCGAAGAACCCGTCGGAACAAGAGCGCAACAGAAACGCGCGTTGCAACGCGGTGATGGTGCGATTGACCGCCCACACCGAGGCGAACGGCCCGTAGTATCTGCCGTCGCGCGTGCGCGCGCCGCGATGTTTGAGGATCTGGGGCGCCCAGTGATCGGCGGTGATCAGGATATAGGGGAACGACTTGTCGTCGCGCAGCAGCACGTTGAAGCGCGGACGCAGCCGCTTGATCAGATTGGCTTCGAGCAGCAGCGCCTCGGTCTCGGTCGCGGTGGAGACGAATTCCAGCGAGGCGGTCGCTGCGATCATGCGCTCGATGCGGGGGTCGTAGCCGGTCGGACGGGTATACGCGATGATCCGCTTTCGGATGTTCTTCGCCTTGCCGACATAGAGCACGTCGCCGGCCCCGTCGATCATGCGATAGACGCCGGGCGACGCCGGCGCCAGCTTGGCATGGCTTGCAATGACGGCGCGGCCGATGGCCAGCGGGCCGGCCGCCGCCGCGAGATCGATCGCGTTGTCCTGTTCCGGCTCGGGCAGCGTTGGGTCCTCGTCATCCTCGACGAGTTCGCTCGTGGGATCGATGTCGCGCTTGGAGCCGTTCATGCCGGGGAAGGTAAGGTCTCGGCACCGTTGGAGCCACCCGCACCGAGGCCCTTGTGCGAACGTGGGCGCGCGCGCTTCAGCGCTGGCGCGGCGGGCGCCTGGCCGGATCCGTGGCCGGCAACGCCGCCGTCTCCACGACGCGCGATCGCGACCCGCATCCGGATCCCGGATCGACAGATCGGCTCCAGCGACGATCCATGCGGTCTTAAGTAATCATTTGCCATATGCGCGATTTAAACTATATGTTAAGTATATTGTTACTGTATAAATGTTTTGTTTACCATATATGCGGCGTATATAAGGTACTTTTCGCGTTTTATGATGACGAAATATTTGACAATTGTGTGTGTCTTTTAAGCACTAGACTATCGAATAATTAGTAATACTGTCCGCTCCAACGGACCAACCCGGAGGATTTCGTCATGCGTAGCGTCGTTGCGTGCGTTGGCTTCTTGGCCATGGCTTGCGCGGGAGGAACCGCGGCAGCCGCCGATGTACCGCCCTATCAACCCTATCAAGCGCGGCCCGCTCTCTATGCCCCCTACTACAGCTGGACCGGGCTCTATCTCGGCATCAACGGTGGCGGCGGCTGGGGCACTTCCCAGTGGGACGGCATCGACAAGTTCGACATCTCAGGCGGCCTCATCGGCGGCACGGTGGGCTACAACTGGCAGGTCAACCAGCTCGTGGTCGGTGCCGAAGGCGACATCGACTGGTCGGGCATCAAGGGCACCACGACTTTCCTCTGCCCGGGAAGCTGCGAGACGCGCAACCAATGGCTTGCCACCGTGCGCGGGCGCCTGGGCTTCGCGTGGGATCGCTTCCTGCCCTACCTGACCGCCGGTCTTGCGGCCGGCGACATCAACACCACGCGCCCCGGCCTGCCGGCTGGCACGGGCACCAATGCGGGCTGGACCATCGGCGCCGGTCTCGAAGTGGGCGTGGTCAGCAATGTCAGCGTGAAGGCGGAGTATCTCTACGTCGATCTCGGCACCTTCGCCTGCGGCCTCAACTGCGGCCTGGCGCCGAATGGCAACGTGTCGCTCGACGCCAATATCTTTCGCGGCGGACTCAATGTGAGGTTCTGATCCGCCGCGCATACGGCGATGACCCAGCCCCGGACTCCTCGTCCGGGGCTTTTCATTTTCGCGCTATCGGGACAGACGTGGCGGCAGCCTGATCAAGCTCCGGCTCTCGCCGCACGTCAGGTCCGCGGATTGGTGGTGGCGAAGGCTGGCACGCGCGCGGCGAAGGCATCGAGCCACCCGACCAGACGCGGATGATCCTTTCGCCACGTGCCCTCGAAGCGGAAATCGCGATAGGCGAGGGCGCAGGCGAGCGCGATCTGACCCACTTGCGGCGGCGCATCGAGCATCGGCGGATCGGCCTCGAGCGCGGAGAGCACGCGCGTCACCTTCCCGGCCTGGTAGTCGAGCCATTTCGGCTCGTGCCTCTCGGCCGGCCGCCAGCGCCCTTCGTAGACCAGCAGGATCGACGCATCCATCAGGCCGTCGGCGAGTGCCTGCAGGCGCAGCTCGGCAAAGCGCCCGCTGGCATCCGGCGGAATGATCTTTCCGCCGCCGGCGCGGTGATCGAGATATTCCAGGATCACCCGCGAATCGAACAGCGTTGTCCCGTCCTCGAGCACGAGCGTCGGGATCTTGCCGAGCGGGTTCTGCTGCCGGATCGAATCGCCCGGGTTCGTGGTGTCCGCCAGCTCGATCGCGATATCGCGCTCGAGACCGAGGAGGCTGGCGCCGATTCTGATTTTTCGGCCGAAGGGGGAGGCGGCCGAACTGCGGAGGGTCAGCATGAAGCACCCTGGAAGAAATCAGCGACGATGATGGCCGCCACCGGCGGAGAATGGCGGCGATGCCTCGGCTTGGACGACGCGGCGTGAAAGCTCGCCGGCGCGGGCGTCAGCCGGTCACAACCAGGTTGACCGCCTTCGGACCCTTGCCCTTCTTGTCGGGCTCGACGTCGAAGGAAATGCGCTGCCCCTCGGTCAACGATTTGAGCCCGGCCCGTTCCACGGCGGTGACGTGCACGAACACGTCGCGACCTCCGTCGTCGGGCTTGATGAAGCCGTAACCGCGCTCCGCATTGAAGAATTTGACGGTACCTGCCATCGCCATCGGGAAACTCCTTTCCCCGTGGTTGCTCCGCCACCGACCCCACGGCACGGCGGCTCGGCCGGACATTCGCAAACGGGGAAAGCAGCGGCCTTTCGGCCTCCCTCACTCCGCCGGCCCCCACAGGAGGCGGAACGTCAAAGCCAGCGCCGTAAAAATAGGCTAATCCAGGGCTGTGGAAAAGTGCTGAAACTACTTATCGCCGGCAAGCCAGTCGACGCGATGGGCACCGCCCGCCTCGCCTGACAATGCGGCGGCCAGCTCTGGCAGCAGGATCTGCAGGTCGCCGGCGAGGGTCCAGGGCGGATTGACGACGATCAGGCCGCAGGCCGCCAGCCGGGCGGGATCGCGTGCGCCCCCGACCGTGAGCTCGGCGCGCAGGACCTTGGTGAGGCCGGTTCGCCGCAGGCGCCGCGCCAGGGCATCGGGGGCGGCGCGCTCCTTGATCGGATACCAGACGAGGTAGGTGCCGCCCGCCCATTTGCGATGCGCGGCTTCGAGCGCCTGCGCGAGGCGCGGAAAATCTCCGGCATCCTCGAAGGACGGATCGATGAGCACCAGGCCGCGGCGCTCCTTTGGCGGCACGTAGGCGTTGAGCGCGGTCCAGCCGTCGATTGCGAGCGCCTTGCTGCGGGGGTCGCGGCCGAGATTGCGCGCGAGCGCGGCCGCCGCCTTGGGTTCGAGCTCGCAGGCCACCAGTCGATCCTGTGGGCGCAGGAACGCTCGTACCAGCAGCGGCGATCCCGGATAGGTGGTGAGGCGGTCGCCGCCATTGAGCTCGGCGATGGCGTGCAGATAGGGAGCAAGAAGCGCCCGCGCCTCTCGCCCGATCGTTGCGGCGAGGAGCCGGCCGATGCCTTCTTTCCATTCGCCGCTGCGCCCCGCTTCCGGACCCCGGAGATCATAGAGTCCGGCGCCGGCATGGGTGTCGATGACGCGGAAGGCCGCCGGCTTGGCGCGCAGATGCACCAGGATGCGAACGACCACGATGTGCTTGACGACGTCGGCGAAATTGCCGGCGTGGAAGGCGTGGCGGTAGTTCATGGGCGCAAGCTTATGGCGCGCAACACCTTGCCGCGCAAAGGCGGATACGACGCGCGGGCAGTCGCCCCGCGCGCATGCGCGCGCATGTTTGGCGTGATACCGGAAGCCGCTACAGGCGCTTCTCGCTCGAAGCTAACGCGTCAACGCCGCGCTTCCACCGCGCACCGGCGGCATGACCAGCTGCTCGCGGCGACAGGCGCGCACGTCGATCTCGGGGCAGGGACGGAAGCGAAGGTCTTTGCCAATGCAGATGCGCACCTCGCCCAGCCGCCGGCTGTCGCAGGTGACCGCGATGGCGTCGCGGCTGAGCCCAGGATTGGCTTTCACGAACGCCTCCTCGACCTCGTCGGGCGTGACCACCAGCGTTTCGCCCGGCTCGATATAGGCGTCCGGAATTTTCACGATCGCACGCGCCTTTCGCACGGTCTCGAAGTATGCGTTCGGGCTCAGCCCCGAGCAGGTGCCGTGCTTGTCCCATTCGTTGAAGATGAGACGAGGGGCCGGCATCAGATCGAGCATGGATGAGACGATACCGCGATTGAGCCGCGGCGCCGGCTGTTGGCAAAATTCGGGAAAGCCCCGTTCGTATTGCGGCCACAAGCCGTGCACGACGAAGGAATAGGGCCGCGCGGCGCATTGCTGCTGCGGCGGCGTGCCGCGCTCGCCGGCCGCTTCGCAAAACGACGGCGACCAGGACAACGCCAGCACGTAGAAATCGAAATTGCCGGGATGGTTCTGGCGTCGGTCCTGCGCCGCGGAAAAGCTGGCAAAACCAACGGCGATGCAAAGGGCAACCGCAGCCAGCGCGGCGCGACCGACGTTCCACATGGAGAAACCCCCAACACATGCGCACAAGAAAACGTCAGCGACGATATCATGCGGGCTTGAACGTTTCAAGAACAAACCGGAAATAAAAGAGGCCCGGATTTCGGGGCCGAGCCGCCGCCGTTTCTGCGCCGTGTCGCCGCCGGCAAGACCGTTGCCGCCCTCTTTGAGCCAAGTTGCCGTGCTTCAAACGCGTTTGTGAACCGCATGATCTGGAACGGCGATCGACGCGGGGTCATCTGAGAGTGGGGCGCACGAGTAAGGACCGACATTCATGGACGCCCGCGAACTGGCGGACCTCCGCCTCCCGACCGGATACGTGTTCGAGAACGGAACGCTCTTCTACGAGAAGCTTGGCGAGGAGCGCGCCAAGGGCCTGCTCAAGGCTTTGCAGGCCAAGGGCTACCGCATCGTGCGCGAACGGGATGCCCGCAGTCGTCGCATAGACGCCGACGCCGCCTGAGGCGCGAGCACCGACCTCTCGTTCAGATTCCGCGGCCTGCGATCGACCTGGTTCGGCCAGCGCATTGCGCTTGCCAATTGCACGACGCGTGATGAGCCGGGTACTGGGCGGCTGGCCCGCGACCGCGCGCTAGGGCCGCGCCATCTTGCAGGCCGGATTATACGACCAGTTGCGGTCGAGCCCGACCACGCACCACTCGATTCCCCAGCTCGCGCCGATCATGCCGGTGTCCTCGGCGATCGAATAGTGGATGGTGTGCCGGCGGCCGTCGGTCACCGCGACGATGCCGCTGCAGAACCGGCGCGGAATGGTGTTGGCGGCCCAGGGACGAAACGCCGTCTCGCGGATCTTCTCGAAATTGACGATGCGAAGATCGGTGTTCCAGTACATGTTTTCCTTCTGGTTGAAGCGCGAGGCGATCTTGACCAGCGCGTCGGGATAGTCGCAGGGCGGCAACTTGCCCTCGTATTCCGGCCCCGACATATAGAAATTCATCTCCAGCCAGTTCGCGGCGCGGGCGGCCCCGGGTGTGAGCGCGGCAAACGCCGCGACCAGCGCTGAGGCAAGCAGCAAAGCGCGTCCGGACATGATCGGCTCCCCGTAAATCCCGCGGCGACCGTGACCCCCGACCCCGGCGGAATCAAGATGTCCACAGATGCGCGCGGCAACAAAGTCGCGACTGTGGCGTTCCGGCCACGCTTGGCTCGCAAGCGCCGGCTGCGGGGCTGGCCGCGGCCGCCGCCGATCGTCCCGGCGGGTGCGGATCGGCAACACTTCGCGGCTTTCGCCACCGACCCGGCTTTCCCTGCGCCGGCCGGGCGTCTAAGGTTCAGGTGGGACAGGCGGGAGGCGTGACGATGCGCGCGGCGATGCTTTGCGTGATCGGTATTTTGCTGCTGGGCGGCAGCGCCCGGGCCCAGATCTATCATGCCAATGACACCGGCGGGATCATCTCGTGGTCGTGCGAGAACGAGGCGATGGCGCAGCAGATTGCCGCCGAGTATTGCGCGCGCTGGGACAAGTATCACCGCATCACCAGCGTGCACCGGCAATACGGCGACTTCATCGCCTTCGCCTGCCTGTGGTCGCCCTACATCAACCGCTATGCGATGCCGGCAGTCGCGACCCGCTCGACCTGTTTCTACCCGCGGGCCGTGGTGCGGGCGCTGAATTAGTCGGGCGGACGAAGGGATCGACGGGCGCAAATTTCGATCCGTCACCCTGAGGGTGCGAGCCCCTTAGGGCGTCGAAGAGCAGGGACCGCAGTGAAGAATGGACCGCGGGATCAATCCCACGTCACATTATTTCGGGCGAGCACCTTGCACACCGCGTCGATCAGCTCGTTCTCCTTGACGGCGAACTGCGCCTCGGCCTGCTTCTTGAGGTAGTCGTCGCGGTCCTTGCTCAAGCCCGCAATCTCGGCGCCAAGGATGAGATCCTTGATCTGAACCTCGCCCTTGGCTTTTTCGTTTCCGCCCTGAATCACCACGCAAGGACTGCCGCGCCGGTCGGCATATTTCATCTGCGCGCCGAACTTGCCGCTGCCGAGATAGAGCTCGGCGCGAATCCTTTTGCCGGGCGCATATTCGGCGTTGCGCAGCTTCGACACCATGCGCTGATATTCGGCGATCGGCACATCGGGAAATACGGTCACGACGACCGGCCCGGGCTCGGGCCTGGTGTCCACCTTTCCGAGATGTTGCAGCGCCGCCATCAGCCGCGACACGCCAATGGAAAACCCGGTCGCCGGCACTTCCTCCCCGCGGAAGCGCGCAATCAACCCGTCGTAGCGCCCGCCGCCCGCGACCGAGCCGAAGCGTACGGGCTTTCCATCCTCGCCTGCGATCGGAAAGGTCAGCTCAACCTCGTAGACCGGGCCGGTGTAGTACTCAAGTCCGCGGACAACGCTGGTATCGATCGTTACACGACCGTCGTTGTATCCGGCTGCCGCAACGAGGGATGCAATTTGTTCCAATTCCTCGCGGCCGGCTTGACCGATTTTGCTCTCCTTCAAACGCGAGTCGAGGTGCGCGATCTTGTCTTCTGGCGCCTTGGCGGACTCGAAAATACTCACGATTGTTTCGATCGCCGCGGCATCCAACCCCGCGCCTTTTGTAAAGTCTCCTGATTCATCCTTCCGTCCGGTGCCGAGCAGTTGACGAACGCCCGCAACTCCAAGCCGATCAAATTTGTCCATGGCCCTCAGAACAGTGAGTCGGCGGTTTTCGTTCTCCTCCCCCTGCAGATTGATCGTCTCCAACAAACCATCGAGCACCTTGCGGTTATTCACCTTCACCACATAGCTGCCGCGCGGAATGCCGAGCGCCTCCATCGTGTCGGCCGCCATCATGCAGATTTCGGCATCGGCGGCGGGCGAGGCGGAGCCGACGGTGTCGGCGTCGAACTGCATGAACTGGCGGAAGCGTCCGGGGCCGGGCTTCTCGTTGCGGAACACCAAGCCCTCGCGGTAGCTGCGATAGGGCTTGGGCAGCGCGTCGAAATTCTCCGCCACGTAGCGCGCGAGCGGCGCCGTGAGGTCGTAGCGCAGCGACAGCCACTGCTCGTCGTCGTCCTGGAAGGAGAACACGCCCTCGTTCGGCCGGTCCTGGTCGGGCAGGAATTTTCCCAGCGCGTCGGTATATTCGATCGCCGGCGTTTCCACCGGCTCGAAGCCGTAGCGCTCGTAGACCGAGCGGATGGTCTCGAGCATGCGCCGGGTGGCGGCGATCTCGGCCGGACCGCGATCGGCGAGCCCGCGCGGCAGGCGCGCCTTGAGCTTGTTGGATTTGTCCGGTTTGTCGGCCATTATCGCCCTACGTCAACGGCCCGCGGGTGGTAGCAGCCACCCCGCGGAGCGGCAAGAGACGTATCAAACAGACGGATCACGCGGCGGGTACAAAGCAGCGCCGGCGTGCGCATCACGCGAAGAATCGAGGGAGCTTGTCCATGCCGTCGTCACCAGCGCCGCGCGCGGGCGCGGTCCCCAACGACCTCGAAGCCTATTGGCTTCCGTTCACCTCCAACCGGGCGTTCAAGGCGTCCCCGCGCCTGATCGCGCGCGCCAAGGACATGCACTACTACACGCCCGACGGCCGCGCCGTGCTCGACGGCACCGCCGGGCTGTGGTGCACCAATGCCGGCCACAACCGCGACCCGATCGTTGCGGCGATCCGCGCCCAGGCGGCCGAGCTCGACTATTCGCCGGCCTTCCAGTTCTCCCATCCCAAGGCGTTCGAGCTCGCGAGCCGCGTCGCTGCGCTCGCGCCCGGCGATCTCGACCACGTGTTCTTCTGCAATTCCGGCTCCGAGGCGGTCGATACCGCGCTCAAGATCGCGCTCGCCTATCACAACGTGCGCGGCGAGGGCGCGCGCACGCGCCTGATCGGCCGCGAGCGCGGCTATCACGGCGTCGGCTTCGGCGGCATCTCGGTCGGCGGCATCGTCAACAACCGCAAATTCTTCGGCGCGCTGCTTGCCGGCGTCGACCATCTTCCGACGACCTACAACCGCGAGCACCAGGCGTTCAGCAAGGGCGAGCCGGACTGGGGCGCGCACCTTGCCGACGAGCTCGATCGCATCGTGGCGCTGCACGACGCCTCCACCATCGCGGCCGTCATCGTCGAGCCGATGGCGGGATCGACCGGCGTGCTGCCGGCGCCCAAGGGCTACCTCGAGCGGCTGCGCGCGTTGTGCGACAAGCACGGCATCCTCCTCATCTTCGACGAGGTGATCACCGGCTTCGGCCGGCTCGGGCACGCCTTCGCGGCCGAGCGCTACGGCGTCGTTCCCGACATGATCACCTTCGCCAAGGGCATCACCTCGGGGTCGGTGCCGATGGGCGGCGCCATCGTGCGCAAGGGGATCTACGACGCCTTCATGCGCGGCCCCGCGCATGTGGTCGAGCTGTTTCACGGCTACACCTATTCGGCGCACCCGCTCGCGTGCGCCGCCGGACTGGCGACGCTCGACCTCTACCGCGACGAGCAACTGTTCGAGCGCGCGAAGAAGCTCGAACCGGTCTGGGCCGACGCCGCCATGGGCCTCAAGGGCCTGCCCAACGTGCTCGACATCCGCTGCGTCGGGCTCACCGCCGGCATCGACCTCGCGTCGCGGCCGGGCGAGGTCGGCAAGCGCGGCTACGACGCGATGGAGAAGGCATTCAACGCGGAGAATCTGGTGATCCGTGTCACCGGCGAGACCATCGCGCTGACGCCGCCCCTGATCGTGAGCGAGCGCGAGATCGAGGAGATTTTCGCCAAGGTCGCGCGTGTGATCCGGGCAGTGGCGTAGTGCGCACAGATTGACGTGCCAGCCGGGCGACGGACGTCCGCCGCGCGGCGCTTGTCTGTGACAGTCAAAACGAACTTGCGCGACCAGCCTGCGCGAACGCCGGCTGCGGGCGCAGGATCGCCCAACCGACCGTGAGCACCTGATCGCCGCGCCGGAACGGCAAGGTGAACGGCGGCTGCACCTGGGCGTCGCCGGCGATGCCGCGCAGGCCGATCGGCATGACATTGGGATCGCCGGCGGTCCACACCACCACCGCGCCTTTGGTCCGCAGATCGCCGAGATCGATCCAGGGCGCGCGCCGCGGATCGCCGTCGATCAGGACCCGCGGCTGCTCCGTCGCATAGTGAGCGACATTGCCGCCGTCCCACATGGTTCCGATCACGTAGCGCAGGGGCTGGCCGGTGGCGGCGCGAAAGCGCCGTGCGAGCTCGTCCGCCAGGCGGTCGCCGGGATAGAACACGGCGCGATAGCGGTGATCGATCTGCGGCAGCACCGAATAGCTGGCGGCGAACACGATCGCGAACAGCACGAACACGGCCGCCCACACCGCGACGATGCGGGCGAGACGCGCCGGCTCGATCACGGTGCGGGCGTAGAGTACGATCCAGAGCCCGAGGAACAGCCACAGCGGATAGCCCCACATCGCAACGGTGCCGCGCCCCGTGGCCGCCGACAGCGCGACGGTGGTCGCCGCCGGAGCAAAGGCCAGCAGCGTCACAATCCGCCGGTCGAAGGCATCGGCATTCGCCGCCGCCGGAGCCGTGCCGGCCGGCTTGCTGCGCGGCCAGACCAGCGCGGCTGCAATCAACAGCGAGGGCACGAGAAAGCCCACCTGGCCAATGACGAACTCGGCCGGATGCAGGACGTGATCGATCAGGCCGCGCGACGGCGCGGCGCGCGCGCTGGCATAGGCGAAGGGCAGGAAATCGTTGCGCACGAGCCAGATCAGGTGGGGCGCCATCACGATGAGCGCGACGACGCATGCGAGCCATGGTCCCGGCGTGGCCAGCGCCCTGCGCGCGTCGCGGTCGAATAGCAGGAACAGCACCAGCGGCAGCGCCAGCACGACCACGAAATATTTCGCCCACAGCGCCCCACCCAGCGCCAGCCCGAGCAGCAGCCAGTCGCCCACGCGGCCGTGCCGCAAGCCGGCATGAAAGGCATAGCCGGCGAGCGCCCAGAGCGGCAGCTGGATGACGTCATGATTGAACTTCGCCGCGGTGTAGTGGAAATAGTGCAGGCCATCGATGATGAGGACGGCGACGAGCGCGCCGACCGCGCCCACCAGCGGACGCGCGGTCATCCATACCAGCGCAAACGCGCCGATCACGGCGAGCTGCGCGAGCGCGTAGTAGGCGGTCTCGAAGCCCAGCGAGCGGTGCAGCAGCTCGATCAGCCACCACGGC
This sequence comes from uncultured Alphaproteobacteria bacterium, assembly GCA_963739385.1. Classification (GTDB taxonomy): domain Bacteria; phylum Pseudomonadota; class Alphaproteobacteria; order Rhizobiales; family Xanthobacteraceae; genus VAZQ01. The sequence continues at coordinate 91,789 of CAVUAI010000025.1, read as the reverse complement.
AGCGGCGGCAGCTTGTCGTAGCCGAGCTGCCATTCGCGGCCGTAGGTCAGCGCCTCGATGAGATCGAGCGGCAGATTGGGATAGAGCAGCACCGGCAGCGCGGTCCACACGACCATATGCAGCGCGAGGAAGGCGCCGAAGGCCGCGAGCGGGCGACGCTCGATGGTCGCGATCAGTCCCGGCGTCGCTGCGACGGATGACTCGGCTTGCAAAGGTTGGGCGTCCAGGTTCGAGGGTCGAGGGTCGCGTGGGACGAGGGCCTTATAGCGGCTGCGGGCCGCGGCCGGATAGGGCAAAGCCCGCCATCCGCGGTTGACATCGGGCGACCGGCGACGGAAGAGGAGCCAGGCACCGGGAGCTCGGTGCTGCGCCGAAGTTCTCCGACATCCGTGATGTTTCGCCCATCGCTCACTCCCCCGATTCGCATGGCCCTCCCCCCGTTCACCCAACACTTCGCCCCGCTCGCGAGCCGTTACGACGTGGTGCTCAGCGACGTCTGGGGCGTCGTGCACAACGGCATCGCCGCCACTCCCGACGCCTGCGAGGCGCTCGCGCGCTTCCGCCAGGCCGGCGGCACGGTGGTGCTGATCACCAACGCGCCACGGCCCGGCGCCAATGTCCGCACCATCCTCGACCGGCTGGGCGTGCCGCGCGGCTCCTACGACGCCATCATCAGCTCGGGCGACGTCACTCACGCGCTCATCGCCGACCGCGCCGGCCGCCACGTGTTTCACATCGGCCCCGAACGTGACCTGCCGATTTTCGATGGGCTCGACGTGTCGCTGACATCGCTGGAGGATGCCGACTACGCGGTCTGCTCGGGGCTGACCGACGACACCGTCGAGACGCCGCAGGACTATCACCCGCTGATCGCGCGCATGCGCGCGCGCCAACTGCCGATGATCTGCGCCAATCCCGACGTGGTGGTCGAGCGCGGCCACGAGCTGGTCTATTGCGCGGGAGCGATCGCCGACCTCTATGCCGCCGCCGGCGGCGACGTGACCTATGCCGGCAAGCCTTACCGGCCGATCTATGATCAGGCGCTGGCCAAGGCGGAGGCGGCACGCGGGCGGCGGGCGGCGCGCGAGCGGGTGCTGGCGATCGGGGATTCCGTGCGCACCGATCTCAAGGGCGCCGCCGCCTTCGGCATCGACTGCCTGTTCGTCACCGCCGGCATCCACGCCGAGGAGCTCGGCGCGCGCGACGATCCGCAGGCCTCCGCCCTCGCCGACATATTCGCGGCGGCGGACGTCGTTCCCACCGCGGTGATGCGGCGGCTGAGCTGGTAGCCGCGGCGAACCTTGCTTGAACAATGCCGAGGGTCCTGCGATGACAGGCCCGGCCAAGCTTCGCGAACAGCCGTCGTCATCCGAGGCCGCGTTTCACCACTGTCGCCATGACCGATCAGCCGCAGCCGTCCCAGCCGTTCGTCGTGGTCCGCGGAACCGCGTCGCCAAGCCATGCGCTCGATGGCGCGGTCGTCGCCATCGGCAATTTCGACGGCGTGCATCGTGGTCATCGCGCCGTGATATCGGCCGCGCTCGCGCGCAGCGCGGCGCTCGGCCGCCCGGCGGCGGCGTTGACCTTCGAGCCGCACCCGCGCGCGTTCTTCCGCCCGGACGAGCCGCTGTTCCGCCTCACCGACGAGCGCGCGAAGCTGCGCCTGCTGGCCGGAACCGGACTGAGCGGCGCGATCGTGCTGCGCTTCGACGCGGCGCTCGCAGGTCTTTCCGCCGAGGATTTCATCGCCCGCGTCCTGGTCGACCGCTTTGCGGTCGCCGGCGTCGCCATCGGCTTCGACTTTCATTTCGGCCTCAAGCGCGCGGGCTCTCCCGACTACCTTGCGGCGCAGGGCGCGAGGCTCGGCTTTGCGGTCGATGTCGTGCCGCGCTTCGAGGATGCCGGACGGCCGGTGCGCTCCGGCCCCATTCGCGCGGCGCTGGCGGCGGGTGATGTGCGCGAGGCGAACGAGCTTCTCGGCTATCCCTGGTTCGTCAGCGCCGAGGTCGTGCACGGCGACAAGCGTGGGCGCGAGCTCGGCTATCCCACCGCCAATCTGCGCCTCGACCCCGGCTGCGGCCTCGCGCACGGAATCTATGCCGTACGGGTGGGCATCGGCGGCCGCCGCTATGACGGCGTTGCGAGCTTCGGGCGACGCCCGATGTTCGATCAGGGCAGCGTGCTGCTCGAGGTATTTCTGTTCGATTTTTCCGGCGACCTCTACGGCGAGGTCGTCGATGTCGCCTTCATCGAGTGGATCAGGCCCGAGCTCAAGTTCGACAGCGTCGAGGATCTCGTCCGCCGGATGGACGAGGATACGCGGCTGGCACGCGCGGCACTCGCGGCCGCGCCGGATGCATTTCCGAAGCTTGGCAAGCTGACGGCCTGATCGTTTGCCTGATCTCAGGGTTCGGCGGGGGGCTCGTCGTCCGCGACGGCTCTGTTGCGGCCAGTCCATTCCTTCGCCAGTCCGGCCGCCAGCAGCCCGACCGCGGCAAGCGAAACCAGCTTGCGCCAGCCGACCGCCTGCCCGACCTGGTAGCCCATCGCGAGCAGCTTGGGATCGAGCCAGTTGGTGTTGCTGCTGCGGGCCGCGAGCTCGAGGCGCGCGCGCTCCATGTTGCGGTTGCGGATGACGAGGCACGCCACGACGGCTATCACCGCGATCAGCAGGAAGAAGCCGCCCAGAATCAGCCCGGCGGTCACACCATCATATTGACGGGCCAGCCAGATGAAGAGCGCGGCCAGCAGAAATGCCAGCGCCAATAACGCGCCGGCAAGCGCGACGACTGCCCAGATCGCAATCTGCGGACTGAGACCCGTGCTGACCTGCGCCTTCAGCGTGAAATACCGGAGCCAGCCGCTCATACGATCAACTCATGTGCCGCCCCTCCGGGTGAGGGGCCTGCTAAAGGTCACGTGTCAAATCCACCGCCGTCCATCTGCCGGTACGGCCGGCCAATTCAAGATCGGTGCAAGCCCAGTGCGCCGTAGCCGAAGCCTCGCAGACGTCTATGCCCGCGGCAATCACCCTAGCGTCGCCACATCGCTCCGAACAGGAAACCAATGCCGACGGCCAGAGCTAGCGTGGTATAGGGCCTCTTCTTGAGCGACTCATCGATCGCGTCGGCCATGTTGTCGCCGACCTCGCGCACCGCGTCGACGGCTTCCTGTCCCTTGGCGCTGACATCGGAAACCACGCCCTCGACATTCGAGCGCGCACGGTTCCACACCGCATTGCCTTTGTTGGCGAAAATGCCGGCGAGCTGATCAGCGAGCTTCTGCACGTCTTTTCGCAGTTCGTCGAGATCGGCCTGGATGTCGCCGCTCGCAGCGGCAGTCGCCTTGCCGCTCTCGCGCACCGCATCCTTGGCGTCCTTCACGGTATCCCGAACCGTATCCCTCATCGTGCTGGATGTGTTGGACATGTTACTTGCTCCACTCTGACCGGGAATATTCGCTGTGGCGCTAACAGGACGCAAGGCAAAAAGTTCCGCCAATGCAGGGGGTCAGTCCGGAAGCTTGTCCTCCTCCGGCGGGAAAAGGTGATGAAGCGTCACAAGTCCGACAATTGTGAGCGGGACGGCGAGAAAGGCTCCCATCGGACCCCACAACCAGGCCCAAAAGGCCAGGGCGAGCAGGACCACCAGCGGATTGAGCGTGAGGCGGTGACCGAGGACGGCGGGCGTAATGAATTGGCCTTCCACCGTTGCCAAAGCCACGAATGCCGCCGGCGGCACAAATGCGAAGCCGAGCGATGGAAAGGTTACGAGACCGACCGCTAGAAGGATCAGCGTCACGCAGGCGGCGCCGATATACGGGAGGTAGTTCAGCCCAGCAGCCAGGATCCCGAGCATGATCGGACTCGGGAGGCCGAACAGCCATGCGCCCAAAGCGACCACGACGCCCAGACCGAAATTGATCATGGTTACGACCGCAACGTAGGAGCCGAGATACTCCTCGATTTCGTTGCTGATGCGCAGGAAGCGGAGCTTGGCCTCGCGCGTGGCGAAGATCGAGACCATATAGCGACGAAAATCAATCTGGGTGGCGAGAAAGAAGATCAGCGTCACGAAGAACAGCGTAGCCTCGGTGAGCGCCGGCGTGACGAAAGCAACGACAGGCGTGACCATCCCGAGATGGGAGGATTCGACCGCGACCGTCGTTGGTCCTCCCGAGGGCATCAGGACGTCCTGCAATTCACGCAATGCCGCCAGCGGACGATCGAGCACATACAGCTTCTGCTTCACGGTCGCGCCGATCTCGGGCGCCTTTGCGATCCATTCACTGACCGGACTGGCGAGCAAGGTGACAGCGATCCCGGCGAGGACAAGGAGCCCGGCGCCGAGGGCGATGGCCGTGACCCACGGCGACACGCCGTGCCGGGCGCCGGCCTTCACGATCGGGGCGAGCGTGGTGCCGATCACCATCGCCGCCACGACCGGCAGCAGCACCGGGCGGCAGAGATAAAGGCAGGCTCCCAGCAAGATGACGAAAATCCCGACTGTCGCCATCTGCGCCGCCGGCGACCAGAGATCCTCGATCGATCCAAGCGGGGGTTCCGGCTCCTTCACCGGCACAGGAGCGCTGCCCTTTTTTGCCGGCGGGGAATTGCCGCCCTTGTCGCGCCGGGCGTTCGGAAGCTCCAACGTTCACCTCCAGACGCTAGCAGCCACCCCTGGCCGCAGCCCAACGCGACATCTTAAGCGTAAGTTCCGCGCCCCGGCAGCGGCAGTGAGCGGCCGCCGATTTGCCGCGCTGGTCCGGGGCCTTTTCGGGGCAGGGCCGATCTGCTAGGAAGCGCGCCATGATGGCGCGCGCTTCATTCGCTCCTGTGCTCGGATCGGCCGCTCGGCCAATTATCGGCCCGGCTTCCGCCTGACCGTCGGTCGGCGGGACCGGGATTGCGTTGCCGAGCCACGCCTGCCACCGAAACCAGTCGACCGCGAAGCCTACCAGACCATGACCGACGCCGCCCGCGATTACAGCGAGACTCTATTTCTGCCCCGGACCGACTTTCCCATGCGCGCCGGGCTTCCCCAGAAGGAGCCCGAAATCCTCGCACGCTGGCAGAAGCTCGGCCTCTACGAGCGGCTGCGCGCGGCGGCGCGGGGCCGGCCGAGATTCATCCTGCATGACGGTCCGCCCTATGCCAACGGGCATATCCACATCGGCACCGCGCTCGGCAAAATCCTCAAGGACATCGTGGTTCGCTCGCAGCAGATGTTCGGCTACAACTCCAATTTCGTGCCGGGCTGGGACTGCCATGGCCTTCCCATCGAGTGGAAGGTCGAGGAGGAATACCGCGCCAAGGGCAAGAACAAGGAGGACGTGCCCATCATCGAATTCCGCGGCGAGTGCCGCGCCTTTGCCGAGCACTGGCTCGGCGTTCAGCGCACCGAGTTCATGCGGCTCGGCGGCGTCGGCGACTGGGACCATTACTACAGCACGATGAGCTATGCGGCGGAGGCGCAGATCGCGCGCGAGCTGATGAAGTTCGCGCAGAACGGCACGCTCTATCGCGGCTCCAAGCCGGTGATGTGGTCGGTGGTGGAGCAGACCGCCCTGGCGGAGGCCGAGGTCGAGTACGAAGACTATGTCTCGGACCAGGTGTGGGTGAAGTTTCCGGTACGGGAGGGGGTTCCCCCATGGCTGAACTCGGCCTCCATCGTCATTTGGACGACGACTCCATGGACGCTCCCGGGCAACCGCGCGATCAGCTTCTCGCCGAAGATCGCCTACGGACTCTACGAAGTGACGGACGCGCCGGCGGACAACTGGACCAAGCCGGGCGATCGCCTGGTGCTCGCCGACAAGCTGGCGCCCGATGTGTTGCAGCAGGCCCGCGTCACCGAATATAAGCGGCTGCGCGATGTTCCCTCGGAAGACTTGGCAGAGTTGCGCGCCAGCCATCCCTTGAACGGTATCCACCACGGTTATGATTTTGCCGTGCCGCTGCTCTCCGGCGATCACGTCACCGATGATGCCGGCACAGGCTTCGTCCATACCGCGCCAGGCCACGGCCGCGAGGACTTCGAGGTCTGGACTGGCAATGCCGCAAAGCTCGCTGCGCGCGGCATCAATACCGTGATCCCCTACACCGTCGACGAGAACGGTGCGTTCACCGATCACGCACCGGGCTTCACCGGCAAGCGCGTCCTCACCGACGCCGGCGAAAAAGGCGACGCCAACGACGCCGTCATCAAGGCGCTGATCGACGCCGGCATGCTGATCGCGCGCGGCCGGCTCAAGCACCAGTATCCGCACTCCTGGCGCTCGAAGAAGCCGGTGATCTTCCGCAACACGCCGCAATGGTTCATCGCGATGGACAAGCCGATTGCGGACGCGGCGGGCGCAGCCAGGCCGGGCGACACCTTGCGCAATCGCGCGCTGGCGGCAATCAGCGCGACCCGCTGGGTTCCGCCGCAAGGCGAGAACCGCATCACCGGCATGGTTGAGAGCCGGCCCGATTGGGTGATCTCGCGCCAGCGTGCCTGGGGCGTGCCGATCACCGTTTTCATCCGCGAGCGGGACGACGGCTCGGTCGAGATCCTCAACGACGCGCGCGTCAACAAGCGCATCGCCGACGCCTTCGAGCGCGAAGGCGCCGACGCCTGGTATGCTACCGGCGCGGCCGCGCGTTTCCTCAAGCCCGACTACGACAGCAACGAGTGGCGCAAGGTCGACGATACCCTGGACGTCTGGTTCGATTCCGGCAGCACCCACGCCTTCACGTTGGAGGCACGCGACGATCTCAAAGTCCGCCGCAGGAAGGACGGTGGCGAAGACGTGGTGATGTATCTCGAAGGCTCGGACCAGCATCGCGGCTGGTTCCAGTCGTCGCTCCTCGAAATCATGTGGAACGCGAGGGGTCGCGCCCTACGACGTGGTGCTCACTCACGGTTTCCTTCTCGACGAGAAGGGCGTCGACAAGATGTCGAAGTCGCGGGGCAACGTGATCTCGCCGATGGATGTGTTCCGCACCAACGGCGCCGACATATTGCGGCTGTGGGCCGCCGCTTCGGACTACGCCGACGATGTCCGCTTCGGCCCCGAAATCCTCAAGAACTTCGCCGAGACCTACCGCAAGCTGCGCAATACTCTCCGCTGGATGCTGGGCTCGCTCGCGCACTTTCGCGACCAGGACCGGATCGCGCCGGCGGACATGCCCGAGCTCGAGCGACTCATGCTGCACCGGCTCACCGAGCTCGACACCCTCGTGCGCCGGGGCTATGCCGATTTCGACTTCAAGCGCGTCTTCGCCGCGCTCAACGCGTTCATGACCATCGATCTCTCGGCGTTCTATTTCGACATCCGCAAGGACACGCTGTACTGCGACCCGATCTCCTCGACCACGCGCAAGGCGTCCCTGACCGTGCTCGAGCAGCTGTTTCGCGCCACTGTGACCTGGCTGGCGCCGATGCTGCCGTTCACCACCGAGGAGGCCTGGCTTGCGCGCTATCCGTCCGCGGACGGTTCGGTGCATCTCGAACTTTTTCCGGAGCTGCCCGCCGCCTGGCGCGACGACGCGCTGGCCGAGAAATGGCGCAAGGTGCGCACCGTGCGGCGCGTCATCACCGGCGCGATCGAGATCGAGCGAGCGGGGAAGCGCATCGGCTCCTCGCTCGAGGCCGCGCCTGTCGTCTACGTGTCCGATCCCGACCTGTTCGCCGCGCTGGTGGATATCGATCTGGCGGAGGTTTCGATCACCTCGGCGGCGACGCTGGTCGAGGGTGAAGGTCCGCAAGACGCATTCCGCCTCGACGATGTCGGCGGCGTCGCGGTCGAGGTGCGGCTCGCCGCCGGCACCAAATGCGCCCGCTCGTGGAAAATCCTGCCGAGCGTCGGCTCCGATCCGGTCTACCCCGACGTCACGCCGCGCGATGCCCAGGCTCTGCGCGAGTGGGACGCCATGCGCAAGGCGGCGGAGTAGGCCGTGCAAGACGACAGCCCTGTCGGCGCGGAGGTCAGCGGCTCGGCGCGGGCGAATCGTCCGGCCTCCCTGCTGTGGGGACCCCTCACCGGCTTTGCGCTGGTGGTCGCCCTGGCGGCGGCCGCGATCGATCAGGCGGTCAAGCTGTGGCTCCTCAACGTCTTTGACCTGGGCGCACGCGGCATCGTGACCCTGACGCCATTCCTCGACCTCGTGCTGACCTGGAATACCGGCATCAGCTACGGCCTGTTCCGCCAGGAGGGCCCGTTGGGACAATGGGCGCTCCTGGCGCTGAAGGCGATCGCGGTCATCCTGCTGTGGATTTGGCTGTCACGGACGACCTCCCGCCTGACCGCGCTGAGCCTCGGCCTCATCATCGGCGGGGCAGTCGGGAACGCCATCGACCGCGCAGCCTATGGGGCGGTCGCTGATTTCGTGCTGTTTCACCTCACGACCGCGAGCTTCAGCTTCCGGTGGTACGTCTTTAACCTCGCCGACGTGGCCATCGTGGCCGGGGTTATTGGCCTGTTGTACGAGACTTTGCTGGGGGGTGACGCCGCAAAAGCGCCCTGATCCTGGCCACTATGGTGCCGGGGCAAGCGGTGCATTCCGCCGCTGGCTGAAGGGGATAGCCATGTGGGACCGACATCCGAAGAGGCAGCGGCGTACCGCTGCCGCCTTAGCCGTAACCTTGGCCGTGGCGCTGGCGACCGTATTGGGCGCCGGCAGCGCTTTCGCTGAGGAGGACGAGGACGTGCCGCTCGATACCAAGCTCATGCGGCAGTTCCTCAAGGATTTGGGCCTGCGGAGAGACGGCGAAGGCATCGACTTTCGCGAGCGCGCCCCGTTGGTCGTGCCACCGAGCCGCAACCTGCCGCCGCCGCAAAGCGAGTCCGCGGTGACCGCCAACCCGGCTTGGCCGAAGGACCCCGACGTTACCCAGCGCAAAGTGGAAACCGTGAAGAAGAAGCAGCCCAACCGCACCGCGGCCGAAACCATGGATGCCGAGGGGCGGCCTATTTCGCGGACCGAACTCGATCGCGGCAAGGTTGCCGCGGGCACCGCGGTCGGCGGATCCCAGACCCCGGAAGAGGGCTCGCGTCCGCTGCGGCCCGACGAACTCGGAAGCAAGGGGGTGCTCAACAAGAGCATTTTCAGCGACATCTTCTCGTCGTTCACGCCCGAGAAGGGCGAGACTGGAACGTTCACTGGCGAGCCGGTGCGCGAGACCTTGACCGCGCCGCCGGCCGGCTATCAGACGCCGTCGCCGAACCAGCCTTACGGCGTGGGACCGAAGGGCAACAAGGGCAAGGCGCTGACGCTCGAGCAGCGCACGTCGGGGGAGACGCGCTGAAGGCGGCATTTCGCCGCCACACGGTCCTTCGGCTTATGCTACATGGGGGCAACGCCTGCGGCCGATGCCCTGGCGCGTTGGCCCGCGACGTCGCGGGTTGCACTCTCGTTGTAGGACCATCGATTTGCGCAAATCCCTGACCCCATTTGCCGCGCTTGCCGTTCTCGCAGGCGCGCTTGCCGGCGCGACCCCGACCGCTACCGCCAGTGCTCCCCGGATCACGCATTTCACGCTCTCCAACGGTCTCGAGGTCGTGGTCATTCCCGATCACCGCGCGCCGGTCGTGACCCACATGGTCTGGTACAAGGTGGGCTCGGCCGACGAGACGGCGGGCAAATCGGGGCTCGCCCATTTCCTCGAACATCTGATGTTCAAGGGCACGGAGAAGAACCCATCCGGACGCTTCTCCCAGGTCGTCGCGACCATCGGCGGCCAGGAGAACGCCTTCACTTCGGCCGACTACACCGGCTATTTCCAGCGCGTGCCGCGCGACCAGCTTAAGGCCATGATGGAGTTCGAAGCCGACCGGATGACCGGCCTGACGCTCAGCGACGACGTGGTGCGGCCCGAGCTCAGCGTGGTGCTGGAAGAGCAGAATATGCGGGTCGCGAACAATCCGGCCGCGCGGCTGGGCGAGCAGATGGACGCCGCGCTCTATCTCAACCATCCCTATGGCCGGCCGGTGATCGGCTGGCGGCACGAGATCGAGCAGCTCGACCGCGAAGCCGCGCTCGAATTCTACCGGCGCTTCTACACGCCCAACAACGCCATTCTGATCGTGGCCGGCGACGTCAACCCCGACGAGATCCGCACGCTCGCCGAGGAGACTTATGGCAAGGTCCCGCGCGTGGCCGATATCAAGCCGCGACTGCGTCCGCAGGAGCCGGCGCAGCAGGCGCCGCGCACGGTGACGTTGGCGGATCCGCGCGTCACCCAGCCCGCCGTGAGTCGCTACTATCTTGTTCCCTCGAGCACGACCGCCCGCCCGGGCGAGAGCGAGGCGCTCGACGTGCTCACCCATATCCTGGGTCGCGGCTCCAGCAGCCGTCTCTATCAGACGCTGGTGGTCGATAAAGGCATCGCGGTGAATGCCGCTGCGAGCTACGACGGCACCGCGGTCGATACCACCCGTTTGAGCGTGTATGGAACGCCGAAGTCGGGAACCAGCCTGCCGGAGCTCGAAGCGGCGATCGATGCCGTCATCGCGGGCATTATCGAGAAGGGTGTGACCGCCGAGGAGCTCGAGCGCTCCAAGAGCCGCATGATCGCCGACGCGGTCTATGCCAATGACAATCAGCGCATGCTGGCGCAGTGGTACGGCGCGTCGCTGGCGACCGGTGCGACGGTCGATCAAGTCCAGACCTGGCCCGATCGCGTCCGCGGCGTCACCGCCGAAGCCGTGCGCGAGGCCGCGCGACGCTGGCTCGACAAGCAGCGTTCGGTCACTGGTTACCTGATCAAGGACACCCGGCCGGAGGAGAAACGCTCGTGAACGCGCCCGCTTCGGTCCACCGCGCGGGAACGCGCGCTCTCGTCGCGCTGGTCGCCGGCGCCATAATTTCCCTTACCGCGCCGGCGGCGCGGGCGATGACCATCGAACGGGTGGTCAGCCCCGGCGGCATCGAAGCCTGGCTGGTGCGCGACCGCACGTTGCCGCTGATCGCCATGGAGTTTGCCTTCACCGGCAGCGCCGACCAGGATCCCGCCGACAAGCCGGGCGTGGCCAACATGGCGACCAGCCTGCTCGACGAGGGCGCCGGACCGTACGATGCCGCGGCCTTCCAGAACCGGCTCGAGAGCAAGGCCATCGAACTCAACTTCCGGGCGGGGCGTGACTTTCTGCGCGGCACTTTGCGGACCCTCAAGGACAATCGCGACGAGGCCTTCGACTATTTGCGGCTGGCGCTGACCCAGCCGCGGTTCGATGCCGACGCGGTGGAACGCACGCGCGCACAGATCCTGTCCCGGCTGCAGCGCGATTCCGTGAGCCCGAACGACCTGGCGAGCCGGCACTGGTGGGCGACAGCGTTCCCGGGCCACCCCTACGGCATGCCGGTCAACGGCACGCTCGAATCGCTTCCCACCATCACGGTCGACGATCTCAAGGCCTATACCGGGCACGTGCTCGCGCGCGACACGCTCAAGGTTGCCATCGTCGGCGACATCGACGCCGAGACGGCCGGTAAGCTGCTCGACAGCACCTTCGGCGCGCTGCCGGCCAAGGCCGAGCTCAAGTCCGTCCCCTCGGTCGCGCCGCAGGGGCTTGGCCACCGCGTCGTCATTCGGCTCGACGTGCCGCAGGCGGTGGTGAATTTCGGCGGTCCCGGCATTGCCCGCAGCGATCCCGATTTCATGGCCGCCTATATCGTCAATCACATCCTCGGCGGCGGATCGTTCTCCTCGCGGCTCTATCGCGAGGTGAGGGAGAAGCGCGGTCTCGCCTACGGCGTGTCTGACAGCCTGGTCTGGCTCAATCATACCTCGCTGCTGCTCGGCGTCACCGCGACGCGCGCCGACGCCACCGGCCACACCATCGAAATCATAGAGCAGGAAATCCGCCGGCTGGCCGAAGAAGGACCGACGGAGGAGGAATTCAACAAGGCCAAGACCTATCTCAAGGGCTCCTTCGCGCTCGGGCTCGATACCTCGAACCGGATCGCGAGTCAGCTCGTGCAGATGCAGCTCGACAATCTCGGCATCGACTATATCGAGCGCCGCTCCGCGTTGATCGATGCCGTGACGCTGGCCGATGCCAAGCGCGTGGCAAAACGCCTGCTCGACGGCGGCCTCCTGGTCACCGTCGTCGGCCGGCCCGAGGGCGTCACCTCGAAGGAGGGCGGCGGTTTCGGCGCATCGGCCGGCCAGCTCGCCAAGCCGCAGCAGCCGGCGGCGGGCAAGGAACCCTAGTCCGCGCAACGCGCGGGACGCGAGCGGAGATCCAGCCAGCCGGACGCCGCTTTTTCGGCGATCGCCCGCCGCGGCGATGTACCATGCGGGGATGATTCACATCACCCGCGCGATCAGCATCGGTGAAGGCGAGCTCGAGGAGCGCTTCATCCGCGCCTCGGGTCCGGGCGGACAGAACGTCAACAAGCTCGCCAGCGCGGTGCAGCTTCGTTTCGACGCCCGCCGCTCGCCGAGCCTTCCCGACGACGTGCGCACACGGCTCGAACGGCTGGCCGGCCGGCGGCTCACGCGCGACGGCGTGATCGTGATCACGGCGCAACGCCATCGCACCCAGGAACGCAACCGTCAGGACGCACTCGACCGGCTGGTTGAATTGATCCGCCAAGCCGCTGTGCCGCCCGTTCCGCGCCGCGCGACCCGGCCGACCGCCGGCTCGCGCGAGCGCAGGCTTGAATCCAAGAAGCGCCGCGCCTCCATCAAGGGCCTGCGCCAGAACAAGCCGGGATTGGAATAGGATTTCCCGCGGCGGGAGGAAGAGGGAGATAACAGATCATGCGTCTCACGCCCACGCTCGCGGCGCTGTTCGCGGCCGCGGTTGGCGTCACGTCTACGCCGTGCGCGGCGCAGGACCCCGCCGGCGATTTCTACAGGGGCAAGCAGATTTCCATCCTCGTGGGTTTCACGCCGGGCGGGAGCTCGAGCCTCTATGCCCAGGCCCTCGCCCGCCACATGGGACGCTATCTTCCTGGCAATCCCAACTTCATCGTACAGCACGTGCCGGGCGCGGGCGGGCTCGTCGCCGCCAACAACGTCTACAATACCGCGCCGCGCGACGGCACGGTGTTCGCCATCACCGGCCGCACCGCCGCGATCGAGCCGCTGCTCGGCAACAAGAACGCCAAGTTCGACGGGCGGCAGTTCAACTGGATCGGCACCGCGAATGTGGAATACACGACCTGCACGTTGTGGCACACCGCCAAGGTGAAGACGCTGCAGGACGCGATGCGCATGGAGGCGGTCGTCGGCGGCTCCGGCGCCGATGCCACCGAAGTGATTTTTCCCAAGGCGGCCAACAAGCTGGTGGGAACGAAATTCAAGGTCGTGCTCGGCTACCCCGGCTCGACCGAGATTCTGCTGGCGATGGAGCGTGGCGAGGTCGAAGGCTTCTGCGGGATCGGCTGGACCTTCCTCAAGCTGCGCAAGGGCGACTGGATCAGGGAGAAGAAGGTCAACATCCTCTACCAGATGTCGCTCGAGAAGCATCCGGAGCTCCCCCACATTCCCGCCATCATCGACTACGCCAGGTCGCCGGAGGACCGCGGCGTGTTCGAATTCCTGTTCGCGCCGCAGGAAATGGGTCGCCCGTTCTTCGCGCCGCCCGGCGTCCCGGCAGAGCGCGTGGCCGCCTTGCGCGCCGCCTTTGCCCGTACGCTGAAGGACGCCCAGTTCCTGGCCGAGGCGGAGAAGATGGGCGTCGAGGTTCAGCATGTCGGCGGCGAGCAGATCCAGAGCCTGGTGGAGCGCATCTACGCCTCGCCGCCCGAGGTGATCGCGCGCGCCAAGGCGGTGGCGGAGTGAGCGCAATCCCGGAGGCGCAATGCGAAGCGTGTGCCGCGCATCCCCATCTCGACGATCCATGCGTCGCGGGGGTATGGCGTGTGCGCTCGACATTGCATCTCGCGTTGCCGTGACGGCGCCCCTTTGCTCCCCCCACACCGGCGCGAGTACACTGCTCACGCGCCAGCTCCCGATTCGCCCGGAACCCTAGATGCCAGTCCGCCAGCTCTCCGAGGGCATCGTCAACCGCATCGCCGCCGGCGAGGTGGTCGAACGTCCGGCCAGTGTGGTCAAGGAGCTGGTGGAAAACGCGCTCGACGCCGGCGCGAACCATATCGAGGTCGCGACCGACGGCGGCGGCCGCCGGATGATCCGCGTCGACGATGACGGCGCCGGCATGACGTCGGACGACCTGGCGCTGGCGGTCGAACGTCACGCCACCTCGAAGCTGCCCGACGACGACCTGCTCGACATCCGCACCCTCGGATTTCGCGGCGAGGCGTTGCCATCGATCGGCGCGGTCGCGCGCCTCACCATCGCCACGCGACACGTTAACGAGCCGCATGCCTGGGCGATCACGATCGATGGCGGCGAGAAGTCGGACGTCAAGCCTGCCGCGCGCGGCGCCGGCACGCGCGTCGAGGTGCGCGATCTCTTCTACGCCACGCCAGCGCGGCTCAAATTCCTCAAGAGCGACCGCAGCGAGGGCGAAGCGATCCGAGAGGTCGTGCGCCGCCTGGCGATGAGCCGTCCCGACGTTGCGTTCACCCTCGCGGGCGAGGAGCGCATGCCGGTGACCTGGGCCGCATCGCTGCCCGGCCCGCCCGGCCGTCTGGCCCGGCTCGCGGACATTCTCGGCGCCGAATTCCGCGCCAACGCGGCCGAGGTCAGCGGCGGCGGCGAGGGACTTGCGGTCGCGGGCTTTGCCGCGCTGCCGACGCTCACGCGCGCCAACTCGCTCGGCCAATATCTGTTCGTCAATGACCGACCGGTGCGCGACAAACTCCTGATCGGCGTGGTGCGGGCCGCCTATGCCGACTATCTGCCACGCGACCGCCATCCGATCGTGGCGCTGTTCGTCACGCTCGACCCGCGCGAGGTCGACGTCAACGTCCATCCCGCCAAAGCCGAGGTGCGCTTCCGCGATCCCGGCCGGGTGCGCAGCCTGCTCATCCGCGCGCTGCAGGAGGCGCTGACGCGCGACGGCCAGCGCGCATCGACCACCGGCGGCAGCGCCACCATCGCCGCACTGCGTCCCGCCGCCTTGCCTGCGGGTGCCGCCTGGGGCGCTTCGTCGCGCGCGAACTGGGACTGGCGGCGTTCGCCGTCGCGGCCGCTGGACACGCGCACGATTCCGGCACGCGCAAGTGTGGGACTGGCGGAAGCAGCGCAGGCGGCGTTCGACGTCGGTGGGCCCGCCGCCGACGCACGCGTCGAGACGGCGGAGGCCACGGGCGACCTGCTCGACCGGCCGTTGGGGGCGGCGCGCGCGCAGGTGCACGAGACCTATATCGTGGCGCAGACGCGGCTGGGGATCGTGATTGTCGACCAGCACGCCGCGCACGAGCGCATCGTATACGAGCGTCTCAAGGCCGCGCTCGACAGCACCGGCATCGCGCGTCAGATCCTGCTCATCCCGGAGATCGTCGAGCTCGATGAGGCCGATGTCGAGCGGCTGGTCACCCGCGCCGACGAGCTCGCACGCTATGGCCTCACGCTCGAGCCGTTCGGGCCCGGGGCGGTGGCCGTGCGCGAGACCCCTGCCCTCCTGGGCGCCATCGACGCCCGGGCGCTGGTGCGCAATCTGGCCGAGCACATGGCGGAGTGGGACGAGGCGCTTCCGCTCGAGCGCCGCCTGATGCATGTCGCCGCCACCATGGCCTGCTACGGCTCGGTGCGCGCCGGCCGCCGCCTCAAGCCCGACGAGATGAACGCGCTGTTGCGCGAGATGGAGGCGACGCCCAATTCCGGCCAATGCAATCACGGCCGCCCGACCTACGTGGAATTGCAGCTCACCGACATCGAACGGCTGTTCGGGCGACGCTGAGCGTCTTGCAGGACAGACGGCACCGCGTTGCAGATGGGGCGAGAGCGAGACCACGCCGATGGACGTCCCGCTCCATCCGGGCGCGGAGCGTGGGGACCGCGAGCACGGGCAAAAGGATTCGAGTTCGGATGACGGCGAGCGATTCCTGCCCTTGCCCTCTTGCAATCGGCGCTTTCCGATTTCGTTAAACGTACGACCACCCCTTCGTGCCGCGGGCGACCGCAACGATCCGCGTCAGGAAGGCTCCCAGGATCGTGACGATCACACCTAGTCTAATCTCATCCGGCTGCAGCCGTTCGCCCTCCCATTCCAGGAATATGGCAAGCGCAAGCCCCCAAACGACTGCAATTTCCGGATAAAGCTCTCCATGCAGATTCGCAATCACGCGATCATGGCGGAACAGGTCGCGCATCAGACCGCCAAACGAAGCGGTGATGACGGCCGCAATTGGACCCCACAGCGGCTGGGCCGATGTGTCCAGCACGACCACGACGCCGACGACCGTGAAGGCGGCAAGCGCGACGGCGTCGAACACTTCGCGCAAAACAGAGCGGCGGCCAGCATTGCGGCCGAACCGCCGCGCGTGATGACCTCCGTGCGGCTCAATGCGATCATGGAAAAGCTCCTCGTGCTGGACGCAATGACGTAGCCTGGATGGAGCGCAACGAAATCCGGGATGGGGCCGTGGGGCAAGATCACCCCGCATTCCGCTTCGCTGCATGCGGGCTATACGTTCTATCGCTGCCGTTTGACTTGAAAATGAATGTGGTCGTTGTGACGCGCCGCCTGGCAGCCCTGGAAGCGGATGAGCGGCGACGCCACCCCCAGGCGCGTTGCAAAGTAGGCCTCGGCGAAGACGCGCTCCAGCCCGAAATCCTGTCCTTTCGTTACCAGCCAGTCCCGTCGCGCGCGTGCGCCGGGGCTCGAGCGGACGCTTTCTTTTCAGACGACAGCAAACTAAAAGGGCCACGATGACAGTCGGCGGGGCGACTTCAACGGTCCAGCGCGGCTCCGTTTGGGAGGTTTTGCTCGTCTTTCTCCGGCTCGGGCTCACCAGCTTTGGCGGACCGATCGCGCATCTCGGCTATTTCCACGACGAGTTCGTCGTGCGGCGGCGATGGCTCGACGAAAAGACCTACGCCGATCTGGTGGCGCTCTGTCAGTTTCTGCCCGGACCGGCGAGCAGCCAGGTGGGCATCGCGATCGGTCTGTCGCGCGCAGGCTACCTCGGGTCGCTCGCGGCCTGGTTCGGCTTCACCTTGCCGTCAGCCGTTGCGCTCGTGCTGTTCGCCTATGGTGTCGAGGCTTTCGGTGGCGCGCTCGGCGGCGGCTGGCTGCACGGGCTCAAGGTCGTTGCCGTCGCCGTCGTGGCGCAGGCCGTGCTCGCGATGATGCGCGCGCTCGCGCCCGACCGCGAGCGCGCCACGCTTGCCGTCGTCGCCGCCGCGCTCGTCCTGGCGATTCCCTCGGCATGGGGACAGATCGGCGCCATCGTGCTCGGCGCCGCCGTCGGCCTTGTCGTCCTGCGCGGCGCACCGTCGGTCGAGCATGGCACGCTTCCGCATCCGGTCAGCCGCAACGCCGGGCTCCTTGCGCTCGTGCTGTTCTTTGCGCTCCTGCTTGGCCTGCCGTTGCTGGCGGCCGTGGTCCCGAGCCAGGGCCTGACGGTCTTCGAGGCGTTCTACCGCGCCGGCTCGCTGGTCTTCGGCGGCGGCCATGTGGTGCTGCCGCTGTTGCAGGCCGCGGTCGTTCCCCCGGGCTGGGTCACCAATGACGCGTTCCTCGCCGGCTATGGCGCGGCCCAGGCAGTGCCCGGGCCATTGTTCACGTTTGCCGCCTATCTCGGCGCCGTCATGAGCACGCAGCCCAACGGCTGGGCTGGCGCCCTGCTCTGTCTCGTCGCCATCTTCCTGCCGTCGTTCCTGCTCGTCATCGGCGCGCTTCCATTCTGGGATGCGCTGCGCAAGCGGCGGTGGGCGCAATCGGCTTTGACCGGCGTCAATGCCGCCGTGGTTGGACTTCTGCTCGCGGCACTCTACCAGCCGGTATGGACCGCCGGCATCACCAGCCCGGCGGATTTTGCGCTCGCAAGCGCGGCGTTCCTGTTGCTGTTCATGTGGAAGACGCCACCCTGGCTCGTCGTGTTGCTGTGTGCGCTCGGCGGCGCAGCCATCGCTGCATTCTAGTCGCGCGCGGGCTCACACATGCGACGGAGCGCCGTTGCATTGCGCAACCGCGACAAAGAGGGGCTTGATCGCCCGCGCGTTGCGGGCGACTGTCCGGCCAGCAAGGAGAACAGCATGCACAAGACGACGGTTGCCGCCGCAATGCTCCTGACCGCGCTGACCGGTCACGCCGGCGCGCAGGAATGGCCCACGCGTCCGCTCACGCTCATTGTTCCCTTCACCGCCGGCGGCGGCATCGACGTCAGCGCACGCATCCAGGCGCTGCGGATGGGCGAGCTCCTGGGGCAATCGATCGTGGTGGAGAATGTCGGCGCGGCCGCGGGAATGGTCGGCGGCCAGCGCGTGGCCAAGGCGGAGCCCGACGGCTATACGTTTCTGATCGGCAATACCGGCACGCACGCCTACAACCAGACGCTCTACAAGAAGCCGCTCTATAACGCGGCAACCGATTTTCAGCCGGTGGGCCTGGTATCGGAATCGCCCCGCATCCTGATTGCGCGCAAGGACCTTCCGGCGAACAACCTCAAGGAGTTCGTCGCCTACCTGAAAGCCAACGAGAAAACGGCCCAGTTCGGTTCCGCCGGCGTCGGTTCCGGCACGCACCTTCCTTGCGTCATGTTGAACCTGGCGCTTGGGCTCAACATCACCCACGTGCCCTATCGCGGCGCCGGCCCGGTGATGCAAGACCTCATCGGCGGCCGCATCGACTACATGTGCGACACCATCCAGACCGGCGCGCAGCAGGCCAAGCAGGGGAACGTCAAGGGCATCGCCGTGATGTCGGAAAAACGCGTGCCGATCATTGCGGATCTGGCGACCACGGGCGAGCAGGGCGTGCCCGGCGTCGAGGCGAGCGTCTGGAACGCCTTCTTCCTCCCGAAGGGAACGCCGGAGCCGATTGTGCGCAAGCTCAACAAGGCCATGAGCGACACCCTCGACAACGCCGCCATCCGCAACAAACTCGAAGAGCTCGGCCTTGAAATCATCCCGCCCGAGCGCCGCACCCCCGAATATCTCGCCAAGTACCTGCCCGAAGAGATCGAACGCTGGGCCAAGCCGATCCGCGAGGCCGGCATCAGCGCGGATTGAATTCGCTGCGTTCCAGGCACATTGCGATGCACGTCACATCGGCGCGATCGCCGTGACGCCGGAGACATTTTGTCCGCCGCCCGTCGCGAGTCCTCGCTTGCACCGGGGCCTGCGTGGAAGGATGATCGAGACACCCAAGAAACGCACAAAGCGTTCCGATTTCGGGAGGAAGGCATGGCGAGGACGATCGTCGCCGCGGTGATCGCGGTCTTGCTGGCGTCGCTCGGCGCGGCGCGGGCGCAGGACTGGCCGTCGCGACCCGTGACTCTGGTCGTCCCGTACGCCGCCGGCGGTCCGGTCGATACCATCGGGCGGATTCTTGCGGCGCGCCTGAGCGAAGTGCTGGCGCAGCAGGTCATCGTGGAGAACGTCGGCGGCGCCGGCGGCATGACCGGCGCGAGCCGCGTCGCCAAGGCCGCGCCCGACGGCTACACCGTCCTGCTGTCGGGCAGCGCGGTGCTCGCCATCAACCAGACGCTCTACAAGAAGCCGCTCTACAACGCAGCGACCGACTTCGAGCAGGTCGCGCTGTTCGCCGATTCCGCGCGCGTGCTGATCACGCGCAAGGACCTGCCGGCGAACACGCTGCCCGAGTTCGTGGCCTATGCCAAAGCGAACCAGGCGAAGATGCAATACGGATCGGCGGGCGGTGGCTCGGGCACCCATGTGTGCGCCGTCCTGCTCGACGTCGCCATGGGCACCAAGATCACGCATGTGCCCTATCGCGGCGCGGGGCCCGCGATGCAGGACCTGATCGGCGGCCGCATCGATTTCATCGCCGAGCAGATTTCGACCGCGCTGCCTCAGATCCAGGGCGACACCGTCAAGGCGATCGCGACGCTCGGACTCGACCGTGCGCCGGGCCTCGAGAACCTTCCGACCGCGCAGGAGTTCGGCCTGGCGGGTCTCGACTGCGGCAGCTGGTCCTCGCTCTCGTTTCCGAAGGGCACGCCGGACGAGATCGTGCGGCGTCTCGCCAAGGCGTCGAACGAGGCGGTGGATACGCCGGCGGTGCGCGAGCGCTTCAAGGCCATCGGCGTGACGATCCCCGCCGCCGACCGCAGGACGCCGGAATATCTGGCGAAGTTCGTTCCGAGCGAGATCGAGCGCTGGGCCGGCCCGATCAAAGCGAGCGGCGCCAGCGCCGACTGAAACCGGAACGGAGCGCGACCGATGCCGGCGACGCGATCGGCGATCCGCAACCAAGGCGCAGCGCGGCCGGGCGGAGGGAGACAGCAATGGTGAGGACGCTCGCCGCCGCCTTCGCTGTCCTGCTGGCATGTGCCGATCCGCTCGCCGCGCAGAGCTGGCCCGCCCGCACGCTCACCATGGTCGTGCCGTTCCCGGCCGGCGGCCCGATCGACGTGGTGGCCCGCATTCTCGCACCGCCCATCGGCGAGCTGCTGGGCCAGCAAGTCATCATCGAGAACGTCGGCGGCGCCGGCGGCTCGACCGGCTCGAGCCGCGTCGCCAAGGCCGTGCCCGACGGCTACGTCTTTCTCCTCGGCAACAGCGGCACCCATACCTACAGCCAATTGCTCACGAAGAAGCCGCCCTACGACGCGGTGAATGATTTCGCGCCGGTCGCGGTCTTCGTCGAGAACTCGAAGGTGCTGGTGACGCGCAACGACCTGCCGGCCGACACGCTCCCTGCGTTCATTGCCTACGCCAAGGCCAATCAGGCGAAGATGCAATACGGGTCCGCCGGCGCGGGCTCGGCGACCCACATCACCTGCGTGCTCCTCAATGCCGCGCTCGGCCTCGACGTTACCCACGTGCCCTACCGCGGGACCGGGCCCGCGATGCAGGACCTGATGGGCGGCCGCATCGACTATGTCTGCGACGTCATCTCGACCGCGCTGCCACTCATTCGCAGCCGCTCGGTGAAGCCGATCGCGCTCCTGTCGCCGCAACGCAGCCGCGTGCTGCCCGATCTCGCGACCGCCCAGGAGCAGGGTCTCGCCGGTTTCGACGCCGACGCCTGGAACGCCTTCTTCCTGCCGCGCGGCACGCCCGAACCGATCGTGCGTCGCCTCGCCAAGGCGACGAGCGACGCGCTCGACATGACTTGGGTGCGCGAGCGGATCGAAGGGCTCGGCCTCAACGTTCCGCCGCCGGAACGACGCACGCCCGATCATCTAGCCAGGCTCGTTCCGAGCGAGCTCGAGAAGTGGGCGGCGCCGGTGAAGGCGAGCGGGGCGAATACGGATTGACCGGTCGGCCCGAGAGCCGGCGCGGAGGAGATCAACAAGATGCCGAACGCGGTCGCCGGTGCTTTGCTCGTCGCCATCGTGGCATCTGCAGGTCACGCCCGGGCGCAGGACTGGCCGACGCGGCCGGTGACGCTGGTCGTTCCCTTCAGCGCCGGCGGACCGGTCGATGTCGCCGCCCGCCTCATTGCGCCGCGCATCGCCGAGAATCTGGGACAGCAATTCGTGATCGAGAACATGGCCGGCGCCGGCGGCATGACCGGCAGCAATCGCGTCGCCAAGGCGCCGCCCGACGGCTATCTGCTCGTCCTCGGCAACAGCGGCACCCACGCCTACAACCAGTCGCTCTACAAGAAGCCGCTCTACAACTCGGTCACCGAATTCACGCCGGGCGGCGTCGTGCTGGAAAACACCAAGGTGCTCATTCTGCGCAAGGACTTTCCCGCGAGCACGGTTCCCGAGTTCGTCGCCTACGTCAAAGCCAACGAGGCCAGGCTGCAATACGGCTCGGCGGGCACCGGCTCCGCCACCCATGTCGCTTGCATGTTGCTCAACTACCGCATGGGCACGAACGTCACCCACGTGCCCTATCGCGGCGCCGGGCCCGCGCTGCAGGACCTGATCGCCGGACGGATCGATTTCATGTGCGAGGTGATCTCGACCGCCCTGCCGCCGATCCAGAGCAATCTGGTCAAGCCGATCGCCCTCCTTTCCAAGATCCGCGCTTCCGTGTTGCCGGATCTGCCGACGGCGCTGGAACAGGGGCTCGCCGATGTCGATGCCGACGGCTGGAACGCATTGTTCTTTCCGAAGGGAACGCCGGATCCGATCGTCCGCAGGCTCAACGCCGCGACCGCCGTGGCGCTCGACAATCCTGCGCTCAGCCGCCGCATGGAAGAGCTGGGGCTGACCGTGCCGCCGCGCGAACGGCGCACGCCGGAACACCTCGCCAAACTGGTCAGCGCAAGGAAATCAAGAAATGGGCGCCGCCGATCAAGGCGAGCGGCCTGAGCGCGGACTGATCAATTGTGCCGCGTCATGCGCGGTGCCGGAGGACGATGAATTCGGTATCGTCGTAGCTGCGCCGTTCGAGTTCGTCGAATCCCGTCCGGCGCGGCGAAGTCGGCCTCTGCCGTCTCCTCGACCACGGCCAGGGCGTCTGGCATGAGCCAGCCGCCGCCGCGCGCCGCGGCGAGCGCCCGTACGCGCCAGATCCTTGCCATAGGGCGGATCGAGGAAGGCGAGCGAGAACGGCTCGACCGGATGCGCCATGCCGAGCTTCACGGCGTCGCGCCGGAAGATGCGGGTGACGCCGCCCAGACCCAGCGCAGCGACGTTCTCGCGCAGCAAGGCGCGGGCCTCCGCGCCGTCGTCGACGAACAGGGCAAAGGCGGCGCCGCGCGAGAGCGCCTCGAGCCCGAGCGCGCCGGTGCCAGCGAACAGATCGAGCACGCGCGCATCGCTGACGGGATCGTCGTAGGCGTGGATCAGGATGTTGAACAACGCCTCGCGCAGCCGGTCAGCGGTCGGCCGGATCGCCTGCGACTTTGGTGCGGCGAGGCTGCGGCCGCGCAAGCGTCCGCCGACGATGCGCATCAGTGCCTCGCGCCGCCCGGCGGTCGGCGGCCGCGCCGCTTTTCCCGGCGCGCGAGCTCGGGCTCGCCGATGCGGTCGGAATCACGGCGGCGGCGGCCGCGTTTCACCTCGCCTTTCGCCGGACGCTCCGGCCCGTGGCGAGCGCCGGCCTTGGCGCGCTGCCCGGACTGCCGCTGAGGAGCCTCCACAGGGGCTGCTTTCCGCTCCAATTTCGGTCCGGAGAAATCGAGCCCGGCTGCCGCGACGAGGCGTTCGCCGAGCTGCTCGCGCAAGGTCCGCGTCCTGACTTCCTCCACCTCACCTTCTGCCAGCTCGGCGAGCTGAAAGGGGCCGAACGACACCCGGATCAGCCGGTTCACCGTCAGGCCGAGATGACCGAGGACGTTCTTCACCTCCCGGTTCTTGCCCTCGCGGATGGCAAAGGTGAGCCAGACGTTGCTGCCCTGCGAGCGATCGAGCGAAGCGTCGATCGAGCCGTAGCGGATGCCGTCGATGGTGACGCCGTGACGCAGCTCATCGAGCCGCTCCTGCGCGACGCGGCCATGGGCGCGCACGCGATAGCGGCGCAGCCATCCGGTCGCCGGCAGCTCGAGTGCGCGCGCCAGCCCGCCGTCGTTGGTCAGCAGCAGCAGCCCTTCGGTGTTGAGGTCGAGGCGGCCGACGCTGATGACGCGGGGAAGAGTCTTGGGCAAGGCGGCAAAGATGGTCGGACGGCCGCCGGGATCGGCGTGCGTCGTCACCAGGCCGCGCGGCTTGTGATAGAGGAAGAGCCGCGTGCGCTCGCGCGCCGGCAGGGGCTGGCCGTCGACCACGACGCGGTCGTCTGGCGTGACGTTGCGCGCGGGCGACGCGACGATCTCGCCGTTGACCGAGACGCGCCCGGCCGCGATCCACGCTTCCGCCTCACGGCGCGAACACAGCCCCGCACGCGCGATCACCTTGGCAAGGCGCTCGCCGGGGGCCGTCTGCTCGTCGCGTCGGTCCATGGATGTCGTCAGGCTCGCTGCTCAGCTGCGGGCGTGATAGCAAAGCCTGAGCTGCCTGTCCCGGACTGAACCCGGCTGAAGGAGCCATGCGAACGCCAACGTTCATGGATCTCGCGCTCGAGGAGGCGCGCGCCGCGGCGGACGCCGGCGAAGTGCCGATCGGCTGCGTGATCGTGTGCGACGGCGACGTCATCGCCCAGGCCGGCAATCGCACGCTGGCCGATCGCGATCCGACCGCCCATGCCGAGATGGTGGCGATCCGCCGGGCGGCAGAGGCGCTCGGCAGCGAGCGGCTCGTCGATTGCGATCTTTACGTGACGCTGGAGCCGTGCACGATGTGCGCGGCGGCGCTCTCCTTCGCCCGCATCAAGCGGCTCTATTATGGCGCCGCCGATCCCAAGGGCGGTGCGGTCGAGAGCGGTGTGCGCTATTTCTCGGCAGCCACTTGCATGCATCGGCCGGAGATTTATGGCGGCATCGGCGAGAGTGATGCCGCTGCCTTGCTGCGCGAATTTTTCACTCGCCGGCGCTGAAGACCGAAACCGCCTGCGTCAGCCGATGGAACTTTTCATGGGCCTGGCACGATGTGCCGGGCCCGTGCTTTGTCCACCATGAGCGTGCCGCAAAGCAGGGCGAGTCATGAACGCCCGCCGTTGGTGCCCGGCGGGCCCGTCGGGATCGCGCGCATCGAGGAGGATGTTGTGAAAAAATCGTTCGTACTCGCTGGTGTCATGCTCGCCATGGCCGGGGCCCCGGCAGGCCATGCGCAGGAGCAGCAGTCGTTCAAAACCATCATCGGCAAGGGCTATGAAATCAAGAGCGTCACTTTCGCGCGCGGGGAATCGACCGACAATCGGGAGATCTTCGTGGTGACGTTGCAGAAGGACAAATCGGTCGCGGTCTGCTATTTCGCCGCCGCCAACTGGATCAATCTGAGCCCCAACTCGCTGGACGATTCCAAGCGTTGCGACGTGCGATAGCCCTGGCCTCCGTCCCGCCGCCCGATGCTCACGCATCCAGCAATTCCGCCAGCCTCTGCTTGATCTCGGCCTTGACCGGCTCCGCTGCCCGCAGGATTGCGCTCGCCTGCAGGAAGTCGAGGCTGCGGAAGGAGCCGACCTTTGGCCGCACCATCAGGTCGGGAGCGCCGTGCTTGACCTTCTCGGCGGTGATGGCGCTGCCCATGACCAGCACTGTGGTTGCCAGGCACTCCCAGGGATTGGGCATGTCGCGCCGCTCGTCGCTCGGCTCGCCGGAAATGTCGACTGCGACGACCAGGTCGGCGCGTCCGCGCAGCTGGTCGAACGGAAGCGGATTGGTGGCACCGCCGTCGACCAGAATCCTGCCGGCGACGACGACCGGCCGCATCACGGTGGGCAGCGCGATGGAGGCCGCGAGCGCCGGCTTGAGCGCGCCGGACGAGAATACCGTTTGCTGCCGCCGGTAGAGGTCCGTGGCGATGACGCTCAAGGGGATCGCGAGCGCGTCGAAATCGTCCGGCACCCGCTCCGGCAGGAACTGGCTGCAGAACTTTTCCGGATCGACCAGCGGGGCACTGCCGAAGCCGAGGTTGAGGAGATTGACGAATGTGCCGGTCCGCGTGGCGATGAGGCGGCGAAAGACCTCGCCGCGATCGTGCGCAAGCGCAATGACGAAGCGGCGGATCTCCCGGCCCGACATTCCCGCCGCATAGGCAGCGCCGATGAGCGAGCCGATCGAGGTGCCGGCGATCGCAACGGGCTTTCTGCCCATGTCGTCGAGGGCTTCAAGCACTGCAATATGCGCGAGCCCGCGCGCGCCGCCGCCGCCGAGCGCAAGCGCGAAACTCTTCCCCATCACGCGCCCGCCTCGCGCGCAAATTGCCAGGCTCTGGCCGCGAGCGGGCGCACCAGCGGCGCCATCGCGGCCGCAGTCTCGCTCGTCGCGGTGCCGTCGCGCACGCGGCCGACGATGCCCTGCAGGATCGCCGCGAGGCGAAAGAAATTGTAGGCGAGATAGACCGGAAGCTGGGCGCGGGGATCGAGACCCGTGCGTGTCACATACGTCTTCACATAATCGCTGCGCGCAGGGATGCCCAGGGTGGCGAGATCATGGCCCAGCAACGTGCCGACGCCGGCGCCCGTCTCGGAGGGAGGCATGTCCCATTGCATGAGATGGTAGGCGAGGTCGGCGAGCGGGTCGCCCAGGGTGGACAATTCCCAATCGAGCACCGCGAGCACCTTGGGCTCCGACATCGACAGAATGATGTTGTCGAGCCGATAGTCGCCGTGCACGAGCCGCACCGGGCCGGGCGGCGGCAGGTGCGACGGCAGCCACGCCATCAGCCGTTCCATCGCGTCGATGCGGTCGGTCTCGGAGGCGCGGTATTGCTTCGACCAGCGCTCGACCTGGCGCGCCACGTAGTTGTCACCGCGGCCGAAGTCCGCAAGTCCGAGTCCGGCCGGATCGAACGAATGCAGCCGCGCCAGCGTCGCATTCATGGCGTCGTAGACGGCGGCGCGTTCGGCCGGCCGCGCGCCTGGCATGGCCGGCTCCCAGATCACGCGACCGTCGACATGATCCATCAGATAGAACGGCGTGCCGATGATGCCCGGATCGTCGCAATAGAGCACCGGCGCGGCGACCGGAAAGCCCTGTGCATGCAGCGCGCCGATCACGCGGAACTCGCGGTCGACCGCGTGCGCCGACGGCAACAGTGTCCCCGGGGGCTTGCGCCGCAAGACGTAGCGGCGGTCTCCCGTTTCGATGAGGTAGGTGGGATTCGACTGGCCGCCCTTGAACTGCTGCACCGCCAGCGGGCCGCGGAGTTCCGGCAGACGCGGGCGTAGATACGCCTCCAGCCGCGCGCCATTGATGGCCAGCGCGGAGGCGACTTCCTTCGTTCCTGAAAACGTCGCTTGGCGGTCGATCGGCATCAGCCGCGATCCATATACCGCTCTCGTCCCTGCGCAAGCGGGGACCCCGTATTCGCAGGATGGCGTAAAGACACCGCCCTCCCCTACGCCACGCCGGAGTTTACTGCATCGCCGCTTTCGCGGGCGATGACAACGGGGAGGTACGCGGGGCGATGACGATCGAGCGGTGGGCGGAAGCCGTGGTCGTCAACTGGCCGTGAAGAACGCGATCAGCGCCTGCGCGGTCGCCTCCGGCACCTCTTCGGCGAGATAGTGCCCGCTGTCGAGGGCGAAGCCGCGGACGTCGCTCGCCCATTCGCGCCAGGTCGCGAGCGGGTCATTGGTCTCGGCCGGGATGCCCCCGGCCGCGCCCCAGATCGCCAGCAGCGGACAGCCGATCTTGTCGCCCTTGCTGCGCGACGCTTCGTCGTGGGCGAGATCCGTGGTGCGGCCGGCGCGATAATCCTCGCAGGTCGCGTGGATGCGCACAGGATCGTTGAAGAACGCGTGGTAGTGCGCGAGCGCGCGCGGATCGAACGCCGACAGGCTCTTGGCCTTGGTGCCGGCCGCCGCACGCGTATCGAAATAGTAGAGCGGGTCCTTTCCGATCATGGTCTCCGGAAACGGCGCCGGCAGCGCGAGGAACATCCAGTGCCAGGCGCGATAGGCGAGGCGCGCGTCCATGCGATGCCACATCGCCCAGGTCGGCACGATGTCGAGCACCGCGAATTGCTCCAGTCGTCCGGGGTGGTCGAGCGCCAATCGGTAGGACACGCGGCCGCCGCGATCATGGCCGGCGAGACGGAAGCGGATATGGCCGAGCGCCTCCATCACCTCGACCATCGCGGCAGCCATGGCGCGCTTGGTATACGGCGCGTGCTCGGCATCGGAGCGCGGCGCGTCGGACCAGCCGTAGCCGGGCAGGTCCGGAATGATCAGGCTGAAATGCCGCGCCAGCGCCGGCGCGATCCGGTGCCACATTACATTGGTCTGCGGATAGCCGTGCAGCAGGAGCAGCGGCGGCCCTGCCCCGCCGGTGCGCGCGAAGATGCGCCCGGCCTTGGTGTCGATCCACTTCGATGCAAAACCCGGATAAAGATCGGCGAGATCGGACATGGACCGGCTCATTCGCAGGCGATCAAACGCTAGACCTTGGATTGCTGCAATTCCTCGCGCTGTATGGCCCGAAAGCCGATGTCGCGGCGGCAGAATCCATCGGTCCAGCGGATGCGATCGACGGCCGCGTAGGCGCGCGCCTGCGCCTGCGCCACCGTCTTGCCGAGCGCGGAGACATCGAGCACGCGCCCGCCGTTGGCGAGGATGCGGTCACCTTCCGCCCTGGTGCCGGCGTGGAAGATTTCGACGCCCTCGACCGCGGCCGCCGCCTCGAGCCCCTCGATCGCCGAACCCTTGGCGTAGCTGCCGGGATACCCCTTGGCCGCCATGACAACGGTCAACGCCGCGTCCGGAAACCAGCGCAGATCGAAGTTCTTGAGCATCCCGTCGCAACAGGCGAGCAGCGCGGGCACCAGATCCGACATCAGGCGCAGCATCAATACCTGGCATTCGGGATCGCCGAACCGCACATTGTATTCGATCAGCTTCGGTCCTTCCGCCGTGATCATCAGCCCGGCATAGAGCACGCCCTTGTAGGGCGCGCCCAGCGCTTTCATCGCGCGCACGGTGGGAAGCACGATCTCGTCCATGGCCCGCCTCGACATCTCCGGCGTCATCACCGGGGCCGGCGAATAGGCACCCATGCCGCCGGTGTTCGGACCGGCATCGCCGTCGAACGCGCGCTTGTGATCCTGCGCCGCGGCGAGCGGGATCGCCGTCTCGCCGTCGCAGAGCGCGAAGAACGAGGCTTCCTCGCCCTGCAGGAACTCCTCCACCACCACTTCCGCGCCGGCGGATCCCAAGGTGCCGCCGAACATCATGTCGATCGCGGCCTCCGCTTCGCCGATGCTGGCAGCCACCACCACGCCCTTGCCGGCGGCAAGCCCATCGGCCTTGACCACGATCGGCGCGCCTTGCGAGCGCACGTAGCGCTTGGCCGGCGCGGCCGCGGTGAAGCGTTCATAGGCGGCGGTCGGAATGGCGTTGGCCCTGCACAGATCCTTGGTGAAGCCCTTGGAGCCTTCGAGTTGTGCCGCAGCCCCGCTCGGACCGAAGGCCTTGATGCCGGCCGCGCCAAGATCGTCAACGATGCCGGCGCAGAGCGGGCCCTCCGGCCCGACCACGACGAGGTCGATGCCTTGCGCCTGGCAGAACGCAATCACCGCGGCATGGTCGGCGATATCGAGCGTCGCCAGCTCGCACTCGCGCGCGATGCCGGCGTTGCCCGGCGCGCAGACGAGCCGGCGAACGAGCGGGCTCGCGGCGACCTTCCAGGCGAGGGCATGCTCGCGCCCGCCCGAGCCGAGAAGAAGGATGTTCATGGATGCGCTACCGGACCGCAGGCTGGACTCGCGACGCGTGGTGTAGCATGGCGGCAAGCTCCCGCAAGGGAGGAGCGGAGGCGCGCGGAATCACCCGGGCCAAAACGCGGAGGACATCGTGATATCCAGGTTGCTGCGCATCGCCGTCTTGCTGTTCGTGGCGCTTTCCGCCGCGGTGGCCCAGGCGCAGGCGCCCTTTCCGTCGCGGCCGATCAGGATCCTGGTGACCATCCCGCCGGGCGGGGCGCCCGATATTTCCGCGCGCCTGCTCGCCCATTACATGCAGGAAACGCTGGGCTGGTCGGTCGTGATCGAGAACCGTCCCGGCGCGAACGGCAACATCGCCTCCGATGCGGTCGCAAAGTCCGCCCCCGACGGATACACGCTGCTCCTCCACGCCGACAGCGGGATCACGATCAATCCGCACGTCTATTCCAAGCTTACCTTCGACCCGCTGACTGACCTGCTGCCGGTGTCGAGCGTCGCCACCAACCAGTTCATGCTGTCGATCAATCCGGAGCTTCCGGTCAAGACCTTCCAGGAATTCATCGACTATGCGCGCAACGCCAAGCCGCCGCTGCCCTATGCCTCCGGAGGCAACGGCAGCCAGCATCAGCTCTGCATGGAGCTGCTCAAGCAACGCGCGGGCATCGATCTTCTGCATGTCCCCTTCCGAGGTGCCGCGCCCGCCACCACGGCCACGGTCGCAGGCGACACCAAGGTGTTGTTCTCCGGCTCGGCGAGCGCCACGCTCATTCAGGGCGGGCAGCTGCGCGCGCTCGCCACCAGCGGAAAGAACCGGTCAAAACGCTTTCCCGAATTGCCGACCATCGGCGAATTCTATCCGGGATACGCGATCGACATCTGGCTCGGCCTGTTTGCTCCCGCGGGCACGCCCGAGCCGATCGTGACCCGGCTGCGCACCGAGATTCAAAGCATCCTCGCCCGTCCCGACTTCGCGGAGAAGCTCAACGTGTCGGGCAGCCTCGAGCCCCTGATCCTGTCACAGGCGGATTTCGCGCAGCTGATCCGCAGCGACTACGAAAAGTACGGCAAGCTGATCAAGGACATCGGGATCAAGCTCGACTAGACTTGATGCTCACAAAGCTGGAGGACAATGCCGCCATGGACATCAAGCCGCTGGGCACGACCCCCTCGCGCCGCATGGGCGCCGACTCGTTCACCGGGACGGTCTGGCAGGAGCCGATCATCGAAGCGCCGGCACCGGCCCGCATCAGGGGCGCGTGGGTGCGATTCGAACCGAAGGCACGCACCGCATGGCACACCCACCCGCTCGGACAGACCCTTCACGTCGTGTCCGGGGTGGGGCGGGTTGCGCTGTGGGATGGCCCGGTGCGTGAAATCCGCGCCGGCGACACGGTCTGGATCGCGCCCGGGGAGAAGCATTGGCATGGCGCCGGTCCCGATACCACCATGGTACACATTGCCCTGCAGGAAGCTCTCGACGGCAACCATGTCACCTGGCTCGAGCACGTCACGGATGAGCAATACAACACCAAGATCAGCCGCTAGTTTTCCGCAAACGACAGGAGTTTGCGCGATCTGTGCGCGCCGGTAGGCTGCACCTGGGTTGACGCAACGCCCATATGGTGATTCACCGATCGCAATGAACGAGCAGGCACGCGTCAATATCCCGGAATGGACGGTTTCCGAGCTCTCGGCGGCGCTCAAGAAGACCGTCGAGGACGCCTACGGCTATGTGCGCGTACGCGGCGAAATCTCCGGCTATAAGGGGCCGCACTCCCGCGGCCACTGCTATTTCGCGCTCAAGGACGAGAACGCCAAGATCGACGCGGTGATCTGGCGGAGCGCGTTCGCGCGCATGCGGATCAAGCCCGAAGACGGGCTCGAAGTTTTTGTCACCGGCCGGCTGACGACTTATCCCGGCAAGTCCACATACCAGATCGTGATCGAGACGCTCGAGCCGGCGGGACTCGGCGCGCTGATGGCGCTGGTCGAGGAGCGCAAGCAACGCCTCGCCGCCGAAGGCCTGTTCGATGCGGAGCGCAAGCAGCTCCTGCCGTTCCTCCCGGCACTGATCGGCGTCATCACCTCGCCGACCGGCGCGGTCATCCGCGACATCCTGCATCGCCTCGCCGACCGCTTCCCCCGCCATGTGATGGTGTGGCCGGTGCGCGTGCAGGGCGAGGGCTCCGCCGAGGAGGTGGCGGCCGCCATTCATGGCTTCAACGCCCTTTCCCCGCTCGGTCCGATCCGCAGACCCGAGCTTTTGATCGTTGCGCGCGGCGGCGGCTCGCTCGAGGACCTGTGGTCGTTCAACGAAGAGATCGTGGTGCGGGCCGCGGCCGCGAGCTTGATCCCTTTGATCGCGGCGGTCGGGCACGAGACCGACGTGACGCTCATCGACTTCGCGGCCGATGTGCGCGCGCCGACGCCGACCGCGGCCGCCGAACTGGCGGTGCCGGTGCGCATGGAGCTGCTTGCGCGCCTCGACGGCCTCAGGAGGCGATCGCTCGCCTGCTGGCTGCGCTGCCAGGAGGGCCGGCGCGCCGAGCTGCGCGCCGCGATCCGTGCGCTCCCCACGGCGGAGCAACTGCTCGCGCTGCCGCGCCAGCGGCTCGACCAGGCGAGCGCCCGCCTGCCGCGCGCGCTGATCGCCAATGCGCAACTCCACCACACCCGCTTCTCGCGCGTTGCCGGCCGGCTCGGCCCGCAGATCGTGCGCACGCGCATGGTCCGTTGCTGCGAGCTGGTGGCCGCGCTGGTCGAGCGGGCAAAGCGCGCGCAGAACGTTGCGGCGATGCGCCGGCGGGAACGGCTGACGACGGCGACGGCGCGTCTGGCGGCCGGGGTACGGGCCAATGCGGACGCCCATCGCAACCGCATCAGCCGGCAGCGCGAGCGCGTCGCGACGCTGTCCGAGCGGGCGCGGCGCGCGGCGCGACTGTTGTTGCGGCAGCGTGCGGCATCGCTCGAACGCTGCGGACAAATGCTCAACGCACTTTCTCACCGCGGCGTGCTCGCCCGCGGTTTTGCCCTCGTGCGCGATTCCAGGGGCCGCCCGCTGCGGCATGCGGCGGCGGTGAAGCCGGGCATGGGCCTCGACCTCGAATTTTCCGACGGACACGTACGCGCGGCGGCGGAAAGCTCGTCCGCCGCCCCCGCCGACACGCCGGCACCCGTCGTCCCGATCCGGCCGCGCGGCCGCCGCGGCGGGGGCGATTCCGGTCAAGGCAGCCTGTTCGGTGCATAGCGGCAATTCGCCCTGCAGCGAGCGCGGCGAATTCCCCTTGCGGCGATCCGGGGTTTCACGGCTGCGGCCGAGCCACTATGTTGGGAGGCATTGCCGCAGCGTTGCGGCGCTCACAACCCGTCCGCGCAGACTGGAGTGGAGACACGACGTGCTGAATCGATCCGATCGCGCCTCCCCCATGGCGGGCGAAGCCGAGGTCAAGTATCTCGACGGCGACTTTCGGGTCGTGCGGCCGGGGGCATTCGTGCGCTGCGCGGTGACCGGCTTGCCCATTCCGCTCGAGGAATTGAAATACTGGAGCGTCGATCTGCAGGAGCCCTACATCAATCCCGAAGCGGTCCTGCAGCGGCATTTTCCCGATACCAGACGCCGGACCGCGGAAGACCGCGGACGGTAACCGCGCCACCGCTCAGCTCCGAAGGGGACTCCGGGCGCCCGCGAGCCGTTCGCGCAGCAGCAATGCGAGTGCATCCGCGTCGTCGAGAACGAGCGTGACGGGCAGCGCGCGGGCGTAGGCGGCGAGCTGGGCGACCTCCTCGTCGCCGGCAAGACGCACGAGATCCTTCTCCGTGGTTACCAGCGCGAGGCCCGCACGATCGGCATCCTCGCACAAGGCCTCGGCCTCCGCCCGGGTATAGCGGTGATGATCGGGAAAGCTTCGCGTTGCCGTAACCGCGATGCCAGCGTCGCGCAGAGTCGCGAAGAACTTCGCCGGGTCGCCGATGCCGGCAAAGGCCAGCACCCGGCCGCGGCCGAGCGCCGCGAGCACCCCCGCGTCCGGCTGCAAGCGGGCCTGCAGGACCGGAATGTTTCGCGCGGCTGCCTCGGCGATGACATCGGCGGTGCGCCCGGACCGCCCCACCGCCACCACGGCCTGCGCGCGCGCCACTTGTGCTGCGAGCGGCGCCCGCAGCGGCCCGGCCGGGATGACGCGGCCATTGCCGATGCCGCGGCCGGCGTCGACCACAAGCAGCGACACATCCTTGGCGAGCGAGGGATTCTGGAATCCGTCATCCATGACGATGACACTCGCGCCAGCGGCGCCAGCCATGTCGGCACCCTTGACGCGATCGCGCGCCACGATCGTCGGTGCGACACGCGCCAGCAGGAGTGGTTCGTCGCCCACGTCGCCGGCATGATGGCGATCCGGATCGACCTGTAATGGGCCCGCGAGCCGTCCGCCATATCCGCGGCTCAGGAATGCGGGCCGCTCGCCTGCCGCCGCCAGCATGCGCGCAACCGTGAGCGCGGTCGGCGTCTTGCCAGCCCCTCCGATGGTGGGATTGCCGATGCAGACCACCGGCGCATCGCCGCGCCGGCCACGCCCTTCCAGGCGCAACCGCGCGACCATGCCATAAGCCGCAGCCAACGGTGCGAGCAGGGCTGAGGCTGGCCCCGGCTCACGCCACCAGAAGGCCGGCTCACGCATCGCCGCGGCGTTCGAGACGGATTTGCATCAGATAGGGCTCGAGCGCGGCGAGCGTGCGCTCAAGCCCGCCGCCAAGTCCCGCCACGGTCTCGTGCGCGGCCCGGACCATCGCCATGCGCGCGTCGGCATTCTCGAGCAACGCAGCCATGCGCTCCACCAGTTTGCCGACATCAGTCACCCCCTCGGCGCCACCCGCCTTGTCGAGCGCGGCGTAGATTTCGACGAAGTTCCAGACGTTCGGGCCGTGCAGGATGGCCGTGCCGAGCTTGATCGGCTCGATCGGATTCTGGCCGCCATGGCTTGCGAGCGATCCGCCGACGAAGACGATGGGTGCGAGCCGATAGATCAGACCGAGCTCGCCAAGCGTGTCGGCGATATAGAGATCGGTCTCGGCCCCGGGCAATTCCCCGCGCGAGCGCAACGCCGCCTTGAGATCGGCGGCCTGCGCCATCTCGATGATGCCAGGGCCACGTTCGGGATGGCGTGGTGCGATAATGGTCAGCAGATGCGGAAACGAGCCGCGCAGCCGCTGGTGCGCCTCGATCATCATCGTCTCCTCGCCGGCGTGGGTCGAGGCCGCGGCGATGATGGGGCGCGTTCCAACCGCTGTCCGCAGCCCGGCCAGACTGGCGGGATCGGCAGGCGGCTCTGGTACGTCGAGCTTGAGGTTGCCGGTGGTAATGACGTGGGGCGCGCCGAGCTGGTGGTAGCGGTCGGCGTGCGTGGCTGATTGCGCAAGGCAGAGATCGAAGCAGCGCAGCAGCGCCGCGATGGTGGCGGGAACGCGCCGCCAGCGGCGAAAGGAGCGCTCGGAGAGGCGGCCGTTCACGAGCACCAGGGGAATGCGACGCTCGGCGCTGGTGACGATCAGATTGGGCCAGAGATCGGACTCGACGAAGATCGCGAGGTCGGGCCGCCAATGCTTGAGGAAGCGCTCGACGAAGCGTGGCGTGTCCAGAATGATGAACTGGTGGATCGCGCCTTTCGGCAAACGTTGCTGGGCCAGATTGGCCGAGGTCACGGTCCCGGAGGTGCAGAGCACCGCGAAGCCGCGGGCGTGGATGCGCTCGATCAGCGGGACCACCGCGAGCAACTCGCCGACGCTGGCGCCGTGGACCCACACCAGCGGGCCCGGCGGGCGCGCGAGTTTGCTTTCGCCGTAGCGCTCGTCGACCCGCTGCGGAAGCTCCTTGCCGCGCTTGAGCCGATGCGAAACGAGCGAGCGCGCCAGCGGCGTCGCGGCGGCCGTCAGCAGGCGGTAGACCCGCAGCGTGAACGGCAAGCGCTCAGCCACGGCCGTCGTCCTTCGGACGGTCGGCGAGCACGTACGCACGCGCGGTCGCCACTTCGAGCGCGAGCTGGAGTTCGCGGCGCGCGGTTTCGAGCGCAGCACCCTCGGCATCCGCCGGCACGCGCACCGGCTCGCCGGCGACCCCGCCGCCACGGCCGAACGGAAGATTGATGGTCGTGCGATCCCAGTTCCTGAGCTCCATGCGACGCCTGGTCGCGATCGCGATCGGATAGATCGGCCGGCCGGATGCGCTCGCGAGCTTGACGATGCCGAGGCCGGCGACGCGGGCGACCTTGGGTACGTCGGCGGTAAGGGCAACGTTGTAGCCTTCCTGCAGCGCGCCGAGCATCTCCTTGAACGCGCTCACGCCACCCTTGCCGACGAAGCCGCCGCCATGATGACCGGAGCCGCGGATGGCGCCGACACCGAGGCGTTCGGCAGCAAGCGCATTGATCTCGCCGTCACGGTGGCGCGACACCAGTACCTTGGCGCGATCCTCCTCGCGCCGGATGAACGGGGCGAGG
This sequence comes from uncultured Alphaproteobacteria bacterium, assembly GCA_963739385.1. Classification (GTDB taxonomy): domain Bacteria; phylum Pseudomonadota; class Alphaproteobacteria; order Rhizobiales; family Xanthobacteraceae; genus VAZQ01. The sequence goes on along the minus strand of CAVUAI010000025.1, from coordinate 56,113 downwards.
AAGTGCTGGCCGTGCCACATGGCGATGATCACCGGCGCGTCGCGTTCGAACTGCTCGTAGATACCCTCTGGCTCGACCGCGAGCCACGTGGTCTTCCACACCAGGCGCAGGTATTCGGCAGCCACGACGCCAGCCGTCTGCTGAAATGGACGCGAGCCCACGAGACGCTTCACCCAGGACATGAGAACGGCGTCAGCCCGGGTGCTGATCCGTTTCCGGATCCAGCAGTCGGTGCAGATGGACGATGAAGTAGCGCATGAGGGCATTGTCGACGGTCTGCTGCGCCTTTGCCTTCCACGCGGCGTGGGCGCTGGCGTAATTTGGAAAAATGCCGACAAGGTCCAGCTTGTCGAGGTCGCGAAATTCGACTTTATCCAACTCAGTGAGCTCGCCGCCGAAGACGAGGTGCAACAATTGCCCGCGTGCAGCCTGATCCGACATGACAGTGTCCCCTCGATCCCGTCGATCCGGAGCTATCGCATTTTCCGGCAGCGCTGATCCCGGTTCGCCGCAGAAGATGCATCCACACAACATCCAGAGCGATTCCGATGCGGAGAAACGGAACCGCTCTGGCGCGATCACGCAAATTCGGCAAGCCGGTCGCGAATGAGGCTGAGCAACACCGCGTGACGAGCGCGCCCGGCAGCCACCAGGGCACCGTGAACCGGATCTGGCCGGTTGTAGATCAACATTTGCCCGGTCAAAGTCGATATCAACCCGCCGGCTTCGTGCACCAAAAGGTCGGCCGCCGCAAGGTCCCAGTCGCGGCTGTTGGGAGCGGCAAACGTGCCGTCGATCGCGCCGGTCGCGACGCGTGCGAGACGCAAGGCAAGCGACGGCACGCGCGGCATCGTCTTGATCAGGGGCTCGACCGACGCAAGGCTGTCGAGCCGGCGCTTGGCTCCGGAAAACGTCGCGCCAGCCAGCCGTTCGCCGGTGCTGGCCCTGATCGGTACACCGTTGAGTGTGGCGCCGCGGCCGACGATGGCCTGAAACAGTTCGTCGGTTACCGGCGCATAGAGCGCGGCGACCACGGGGCGGCCCGCATGCACCAGCGCCGCCGAAATCGCCCAGTCGGGAAGGCCCGCGAGATAGGCGCGCGTGCCGTCGATCGGATCGACCACCCACACGTCGGCCCGCTGCAGGCGCGCCGGATCATCCTCCGTCTCTTCCGACAGCCAGCCGGCATCGCGAATTGTCAGCAGGCGCTCCCGCAGCAGCGCATCGACGGCGAGATCGGCCTCGCTGACCGGCGATGAAGCGCCCTTGATCCAGCTCTTGAGCTCGCCGCGAAAGGTCTGCAGCGCCAGCGCCCCCGCCTCGCGCACCGCCGTGCCGAGACGGTCGCGCAGCTCCGCGCGGTCGGGACCGGGATCACCGGCCGGCAACGGTGAGGCCCTCCACGCGCAGGGTCGGCGCATTGGTGCCGAAGCGAAATTCGAGGTCATTCGCGGGTAACAGCGCCTGAAACATGTCCATCAGATTTCCGGCGATCGTCACCTCGCTCACGGGATAGCTGCGCTTGCCGTTCTCGATCCAGAATCCGGATGCCCCCCGGCTGTAGTCGCCGGTGACCTGGTTGACGCCCATGCCGATGAGGTCGGTGACATAGAAGCCCTCGGCAATGTCCGCCAGCAGGGCATCGGGTGTGTCGGTGCCGGCCGAGAGATGGAGGTTGCTCGGGCCGGGCGACGGCGTCGAGGACACGCCGCGCTGCGCGTGGCCGGTGGTCGCGAGCCCGAGCTCGCGGGCCGTTGCCGAATCGAGAAACCAGGATGCGAGCACGCCATCCTCCACGACGGCGAGGCGCTTGGTCGCGACCCCCTCGGCGTCGAACGGCCGCGAGCGCAGGCCGCGCAGGCGCAGCGGATCGTCGAACACGCGGATGCCCGGTCTGAACAGGCGCTCGCCGAGCTTGTCCTTGAGGAAGCTCGTCTTGCGTGCGACCGACGCACCATTGATCGCGCTGGCGAGATGGCTGACGAGCGAGCCCGCCACCCTCCGGTCGAACACCACTGGCACCCGCTTGGTTTCGACCTTGCGCGGATTGAGCCGCTCGACGGTGCGCTCGCCGGCGGTGCGGCCGACCTTCTCCGGCGGGTCGAGATCGGCGCCATGGATGGCTGACGAGTAGTCGTAGTCGCGCTCCATCGCGGTGCCCTCGCCCACGATCGCGGTCATCGACACGCTCTGGCCGGAGTTGAGATACGCGCCGCGGAATCCCTCGCTCGTGACAAGCACCATGCCGCCGATCCCGGCGGAGGCGGAGGCACCGCCCGATTTGGTTACGCCTTTGACCGCAAGCGCCGCGCTCTCGGCGCGTTTGGCACGCTCTTCCAGCAGCGCGACGGTCGGCAGATCCGGATCGAGCAGATCGAGGTCGGGAGTGTCACGTGCGAGCCGGGCAGCATCGGCAAGGCCCGCGAACGGATCTTCCGGCGCCACCCGCGCCATGGCGACGGCGCGCTCGGCAAGCTCCGTTGCGTCGGCCTTGACGTCGTTGGTCGCCACCACCGCCTGGCGGCGTCCGACGAATACGCGTAGCCCGACATCGTCGCCTTCCGCGCGTTCCGATTCCTCCACCGCTCCCTCGCGCACCTCGACGGCCAGCGACACCGAGCGCACGGCGAGCGCGTCGGCCGTGTCTGCCCCCGCGCGGCGGGCGGCGGTCACGAGCTGCTGGGCGAGGTCGGTCAGGGCGGATTGGTCAAGGAGGGAGGACATCGGACGGGTTACGCTTCATTTCTGGCGGGGGGCGGACGGTGCGGTGCGAGAGAGCGTGGCAAGGTCTCGTCAAGCATGAGTCACACTCCGCGCGGTGATACCGCAGGTTAACCAGGAACGTTAAGGGGATTCCGACCTGTTTGAGGCATGTTTGCGGCAACGAACGGGGGGAAACTCCGACGGGGCCAAACAAGCCGGGAATGCCCGGTTGGGGGAGGAGATAAGCTTTGAGGCGTCAAGCAACAACCAGCAGGGTCATGCCTGCGGGGTCGGGCCGCGGCGAGCGGCTCGACCCCTTCGCCCTTCCGCTGCGTTTCGATGTCGCCGATCCGCCCGGAGACGAGCGGGTGCGGCTGGTCGAACTGCATCGGGAACGCGTGGTGCTGCGGCGCGCGTCACGCGGCGTCAAGACGGCGCTGGACTTGCCGGTCGCGGCCTATCTCGGCGTGGCGATCCGGATGGAGCCGCCCACCACCAGCAGCGCCGGCGCCGTCGCGCTTGTGCTGGAACATCCCGATCCGGCCTTCTCGCTGACACTCTACCGCGCTGCCGACGGCGCCGACATCGTCGCCGACTGGCGGGCCTGGGGTCGCGCGCTTGGCACGCCTCTCCTGATCGCCGAGGCCGACGGCCGCCTGCGCGAGCCGTTCACGCACGTCGGGGACATTCGCATCGCCAGTCCGATCGCGCGGCGCCGCAGGCGCTCCGCGCTCAAGGCGCGGCGGCCGGCGCGGCCGCTGCGCCGACGACCGATCGGGCGTCCGGCAGCGCTCCTCGTGCACCGCGGCGAGCGCGAGATCATCGCGCGGAGCTGATCGGCTACCGCCGCGCCGCTGCGCTACCGCCGCTCAGGAATTTGAATGAGCTCGGCAAGCTCGGCCTTGCTGAGCGGTGCGCTGATGAACTTGAAACCGATCGCATCGGCCATCACCTCCTCGATTCCGGAGATGCGATCGGGGCTGACCGCTGCCGGCGGCAGGAACTCCTGCAATGCACGCCTGGCCGTCGGCTCGGAGAGCTTCGCGAAGGCGGCATAAGCCTTGAGCCCGTCGGGCGTCGAATAGATCCAGGCAAGCGAATCGCGATAGCCGCGCATGAAGCGCACGAAGACGTCCGGGCGTGCCTTGAGCTCATTGGTGTTGGCGATGATGACGCGGCTGGTCTGCTTGTCGAAGTCCGGCGCATCTGACGATTTCATGATCAGCCGGGTCTTGCCGGCTTCGAGCTCGGCCACGCCGAACGGTGCGCCCGCCCAGCCGACGTCGACCTGCCCGCTCATGGCTGCCGTCATGGTCGCGGCGGCATTCCCGGTCGGTGTCGGCTTGAACCTGACATTGTAGTGCTTCTGCAAGGCCAGCACGCCGGCATGGGTCGAGGAGCCGTTGTTGGAATAGGCAACCGTCTTGCCGTCCAGATCCTGCGGAGCGGTGATCGTCGAATTCGCCGGCACGTACCAGAACACCTGACTGCCGCCGGTATAGGACCCGCCGATGACCCGCACCGGCGCGCCCTTGGCGAACACCCCGATCGCGCCCAGGAAGCCCGAGGCGATACCGATCTGCGCGCTGTTGGAGATCACCGCCTGCTGGGTCTCGCCGCCGCCGTCGGTATAGAAGATATCGAGCGCGAGGTTGTGCTTGTCGAACAGGCCGGCCTTGTACCCGACCTCGGTGACGAAGGTCTCGCCGATACCTCGCCCGCCGACCGCGATCTTGAGCCGGTCCTCTGCGCGACATGACTCTCCAGCGGCAAATGCTGCGAGGGCCGCGAGGGCCATCGCCATCAATCTTGCACGCCACATTGCTGTCTCCTCCGATATTGTTCTTGCCGGCAGCTAACAACTGCCTGACCCCGGGTGCAATGGGCGCCCCAGCGCACGCTCACGGCATCGGGCGGGCTTTCGGCTCTCTGGGTCTTGGGATCGGCGGCGCGCGCTTGATGAGCTCGCGGCCCGGATAGCTGCGCCGGGCATAGGCGACCAGTTCCTCGACGAACCGTTCGGCATAGGGAGCCAGGAAGCGCTCCGGATCCCACGCGATGTGCGACCATCTGCCGACCGACGCCCCACGGTGGACCAACGGGAGGGCGCGAACAATCCCGCGCGGCACCTGCGCGTTCGACGGAATGATTGCGATTCCGTAGCTGGTGGCGGCAAGCGCGACAAGGGTATGCGGAGCGGCACTTTCCAGCAGTACCCGCGGCCGAATATGGGCGATCTGACAGGCGGCATCGAACCACTCGCGCGATCCAAAGCCGCGGCCCAGTAGCAGCAATGGCTCGTCGGCCAGTTCGGCGATCTCCAGCACGGCGCGTCGGCCCAGCCGGTGCGTTGGCGACAGCACCGCCAGCACGTGCATGGGATAGAGCAGCCGGTCTTGAAAGCGGGTGCCGCCCGCGGCCGTCATGGTCAAGTGAACGTCGCCGCGTTCGAGACGGCTGTGCAACCGCACGCCGCCATCCTCGACGAGGTGTACCTCCACGCCGGGATGGCGGCGCCGGTACTGCACCAGGAAATCCGCAAGCAGGTTCTCGATCACCTGCGGTGTGGCGCCGACCCGGAGGATGCCGGTCTCGCCGGCCTTGAGCGAGCGCGCACGCTCGCCAAGCGAGTCGGCTTCCGCCAACAGCCGGCGGCCGCGCCGCAGCAGGTCCTCGCCTTCCGATGTCAATCGGACGCGCCGCCCGATCCGGTCGAACAACGGCACGCCCAGCTCCGCCTCCAGCCCGTGAATCTGCCGGGAGAGCGCCGGCTGACTCACGTTCAGGCGGGCGGCCGCGCGGGCGAACCCGCCGGCATCGACAATGGTGGCGAAGGCGCGCAGGTGGCGCAAATTCATGCCGCTCCATGATAACTATTTTGCATCGATGAGGAAACGATAAATGCATTGGACACATCAAGTCCGAGCCGCTTATCGTGGCCGCCATCAACCCAATCTTTCGCCCGGGCAAGCCGGCAGCGAATGCGACTCTGTTCGCAACGAGCGAGCGCGTCGGTTCTGCAAAGTCCGGCGCACGGCGAGTCACCAGCACGATGGAAGCGAGCCATGAAACCGAATTCGAGGATGCTCACGATAGCGGTAATCGCAAGCGCGTTCGCCACGGCAGGCCTTGCGCAGGATCTCGGCCGCGTGAGCTTCAAGACCTCCTGCGCGCCGGCGGCACAGGAGAAATTCGATCGCGGCGTGGCGCTCGTTCATTCATTCTACTATCCCGACAGCATCCAGGCGTTCACCGAGGCGGCGGCCGCCGATCCGCAATGCGCCATCGCCTATTGGGGAATCGCAATCAGCCAGCGTCCCAACCCGCTGGTTCTTCCGCTCGCTGCCGCCGCCTTGAAGAATGGCCTCGAGGCGGTGGAGAAGGGGAAGGCGATCGGCGCCGGGACCGAGCGCGAGCGCGACTGGCTCGCGGCGATCGAAGTCTACTTCAAGGATCATGACAAGGTCGACCAGACCACCCGCGGGCTGGCCTATGAGCGGGCGATGGAACGCCTCGCGCAGAAATATCCCGACGACCTCGAGGCGACCATCTTCTACGCGCTGTCGCTGAACGAGACGGCGCTGCCCAGCGACAAGACCTATGCCAAGCTGCTCAAGGCCGGCGCCATTCTCGAGCAGGTCGCCCAGACGCTGCCCGACCACCCGGGCGTGCTGCACTACATCATCCACAGCTACGACTATGCGCCGCTGGCGCGGCGCGGTCTCGAGGCCGCCAACAGATACGCCAAGGTCGCGCCCGCTGCCCCTCACGCCCGGCACATGCCGGCACACATTTATTCCATGGTGGGGCTGTGGGCAGAGTCCGTGGCGTCAAATGCGGCATCCCTGGTCGCCGCGAGAGAGCAGGCCTTAAGGACCTGGCCGGGTGCGTCCCATCCCGTCGAGTCGCACATGCTGGACTTCACGCAATACGCGCTCCTGCAAATGGGCCAGCAGAAACGCGCGAAACAAGTCCTCGACGAAAACAGTGCGATCAAGAAGCTCGGGTTTGAATATGTCGTCGGCTACACGGGGCTGGCCGCGGTTCCGGCGCGCTACGCCTTGGAGCGGCAAGCGTGGACGGAGGCCGCGGCCCTCGAGCCGCGCGGCAGTCAGTTCCCGCAGGCCGAGGCGATCACATATTTCGCTCGCGCGATGGGTTCGTCACGCAGCGGTGATCTGTCTGCGGCTGAGCGGGCCGTCGCCAAGCTCACGCAACTGCGCGCCGCGTTGGAAAAGGCGAACCAGTCCTATTGGGCCGAGCAGGTTGAAATCCAGGCGTTGGCCGCATCGGCTTGGCTTGCGCAGGCCAGGAGTCAGAAGGACGATGCGGAGAAATTCATGCGCGCCGCCGCGGACCTCGAGGATGGCAGCGAGAAGCACGTCGCCATGGAGAACCGGCTTTACCCAATGCGTGAACTCCTGGGCGACCTGTTGCTGACGCAGCAGCGGCCAGCCGAAGCGCTGAAGGAGTATGAGACGTCCCTGCAGAGCACTCCGAATCGGTTGCGCGGGCTTTACGGCGCCGCGAAGGCCGCGCAAGGAGCCGGCCGGGCGGACGCGGCCACGACCTACTATCGCCAGCTCGTCGCGTTGACGAAGGAGGCCGACACCGACCGCCAGGAAATCGAGGAGGCCAAGAGTTACCTCGCGACGAGATAAATCCTCACGGCGACTTGGTGCTAGCGATGATGACACTTTCGGCAGCATGTGCGGCCTTGTTCGGCGCAATCATCGGCGCCTCGACTCTCGTCGTGGCGATCCCATCGGCGTTGAAATATTCGGTCGCGCCGCAGGCCGAGGCGGAGCGCGCGGTGGCGGACCACGCCATTGAGGCTTGGCCGATATGCACGACCATGGGGTCGCTCGGTGCGAATGCGGATTGGGCGCAGATCGATACCGATTTCGCGGCCGGCTTGAAGGCGTTGGCGGGAAACGACTGGAGCAGCGCCGTCACCGCGCTGACAGCCGCAGCCTTGCGCGATACCCGCAATGCCGATGTTCAGAACTATCTCGGCTACGCCTATCGCCGGCTGCGTCAGATCGAGCAGGCACTGGAGCACTATCAACTGGCGGTAATGCTCAATCCTCGCCAGCGCAGCGCGCATGAGCACCTCGGCGAGGCCTATCTCGTGCTCGGCGAGCTCGCCAAAGCGGAAGAGCATCTCACAGCTCTCGAACGAATTTGTCTCATCCCGTGCGAGCAATATGCCGATCTGAGGAAGGCGATCGAGACCTACAAGATCCTGACGAAATAGGTAGCCGCGGCGGCGGTTTTTCGGCAAAAGCGCGGACGAGGTTGAATTGCGCAAGGACGGCCAAGCAGGGTATCTGAACCCATGTTCGATCTGGATCAATTCGTCGCCGATTGCCGTGCCGCCCGCGCCGCCGATCAATCCCACAAGCTTGTGCGTGAGGTGGTGGCGCGCGCCGTCTCCGAGCCGGCGGCTGTTCTCCAGCGCCTGGGCGAGCCCACCCGCTCCGTATTCCAGCCGCTCCATCGCTCCGTGGATTTGACGATTGTCAACGTCGTCTGGGCGCCCAGGATGATGGCCGTGCCGCATAACCATCAGATGTGGGCGGTCATCGGCATCTATACCGGCCGCGAGGACAATATCTTCTGGCGTCGCGTGGCGGGCGATCGCAGCGGCCGGCTGGAAGCCGCCGGCGCCAAGGCCCTGGCGGAACGCGATGCCGAGCCGCTCGGGCGCAACATCATCCATTCCGTGACGAACCCGATCCCGCGACTGACCGGCGCCATCCACGTCTACGGCGGCGATTTCTTCGATCCCACCCACCGCAGCGAGTGGGATCCGGAATCGCTGAGCGAACATCCCTGGGACCCTGCGCTGGCGGTCGCGCGCTTCGAAGAGGCCAACACCAATCTCTCGCCACGCTGAGAACGGCCCGCACGCCGCGCGCAATTGAACCCGCGGCCGCGATTTGTCATCGTCGGTGCGGGAGGTCCTCATCATGGCGGAGCAGCCGATGCTTGCGGGTCGCGTGGCGATCGTCACCGGTGCCGCGAACGGGATGGGGCGGGTCATGGCGCGTGCGCTCGCGGCCGCCGGCGCCAAGGTGGCGGGCGTCGACCTCGACGCCGCCGGTCTCGACCGGCTCGGCGGCGAACCGACGCTCACCGGAAAGCTGCTGGCCGTTGCCGCCGACGTATCCAAGACCGACGATTGCCGGCGCGCGGTGGCGCAGGCGGCGGAGACCCTCGGCGCGCCCGACATCCTGGTCAACTGCGCGGGCATCAGCATGTCCACCGCCGCCGGCCACCGGCAAGCACGGATCAAATTCTTGGAAGCCGATCCGGAAGCCTGGCGGCGCATCTTTGCGATCAACTGCATCGGCGCATTCCTGATGGCGCGGTTCGCCGCCGAACCCATGGTCCAGCGCGGCTGGGGACGCATCATCAACGTGACGACGAGCTTCGACACGATGCTGGCGGCCGGGCTCTCCGCCTACGGCGCATCCAAGGCCGCGCTCGAAGCCGGCAGCGTGAGCTTTGCGAAGGACCTCGAGGGCACCGGCGTCACCGTGAACATCCTGGTACCGGGAGGACCGACCGATACGCCCGGATTCTTTCCGCCCGGCAAACCCCGCCCGCCTGTCCTGCTCGACCCCGAGATCATGGGCGTCCCGGTCGTATGGCTCGCATCGCCGCAATCCGACGGCATTACCGGGTTTCGTTTTATCGCGCGCGACTGGGACAGGCGGCTGCCGGCGGCCGAAGCGGCCGTCGCGGCGCGGGCGCCGGCGGCATGGCCCGCCCTTGCGCAGGGCGCGGCGTCGGCGCGCGGCCATGCCATGTAGGGCAAGTGGCGACCATTGGTTGAGTGGCACTACGCCCCCAAACGCGCGTCCGCATGCTGGGGCAGACCATCGGCCAACCGAATCCAACGCAACCTGCTGGCGGTGTGGGTGTGGTCGTCCGGCGGCAAAGCGTCGGGCACGTCGAGACTGCAGGTCGTGACGTCGATCTCGTTCAACGAGTCATCACTTTGGAACGTCAGTTGGGTGCCGCAATGGGGACAGAAGGTCCGCGTTCCCTTATCGCTCGACCGGAAGCGTGCGGGCGCGTCGGACACCAGACGAAAATCGCGGGGATTAACGCTGAACCAGGTGACGAACGGCGCGCCGGTCGTCCGCCGGCAGATCGAGCAATGGCAATTCGTCCGGTGGAACGGCGTGCCCGTGATCTCGTAGCGAATACGGCCGCAAAAGCATCCGCCCTGCAGCATCAGATCTTCTCCCAATGGAGCATGGGTCAAGCGAAGCGAAACGCATCACTTCGGCATCTTCGCGATACGCTTCGCTCAGCAACCCATCTTACGACCGCTACGCGCGCAGGGCCGCGTCGAGCATCAGTCCCGCGAACAGAATGAGCCCGGCATCGCGGTTCGACTTGAATACCTCGAGGCACAGCACCGGGTCGGCGATGTCGAGGCGTGCGATCTGCCACGCGAGATGGGCGGCGAAGGCGATGAGCCCGAGCGCGAAGACGGGGCCTGCCCCCGCGCTCCATCCCGCGCAGGCGATCAACACGACGGCGAGCGCATAGAACACCGCCAGCATGGGCTTGGTACGCTCGCGAAACAGCAGCGCCGTCGACTTGATTCCGATCAGCGCGTCATCCTCGCGATCCTGATGGGCATAGATCGTGTCGTAACCGATCACCCATGCGATCGCACCGGCATAAAGGAGGAAGGCCGGAGGATCGAGCCGGCCAAACGTCGCCGGCCATCCCATCAAAGCGCCCCATGAGAACGCCAGGCCGAGCACGATCTGCGGCCAGTACGTGATCCGCTTCATGAACGGATAGACCGCGACGACGGCGAGCGACGCCAATCCGACATAGACCGTGAAGCGATTGAACTGCAGCAGCACCGCAAGCCCGACCAGTGCCTGCAGCACGAGAAAACCGGCGGCCGCCGCGACCGTCACCTGCCCGGACGGAATCGGCCGCGAGCGCGTGCGCTCGACCCTGCGGTCGAGATCGCGGTCGACGATGTCGTTCCAGGTGCATCCCGCCCCGCGCATGGCGAAGGCGCCGATGAAGAACAGCATGAGATGCCAGAGATTGACGTTACTGCCGGCATGCACGGCGGCCAGGCCGGTGGACCACCAGCACGGCATCAACAGCAGCCAGGAACCGATCGGCCGGTCGAGGCGGGCGAGCCGCAGATACGGGCGGGTCCAGGCGGGCGCGAGGCCGTCGACCCAATTGCCAGTCGAATCGGCGACGCGGCCCGCGCCGCGGGTCATCGCGCCAGCGGGCTGCCGCTGAGCGTGTCGAAGGTCCCCTGGCCTTTCTTCACCGTCGACGTATCCGGCACCACCGGCGTCGTGCCCAACGCATCGCTCAGGGTCGGCCCGCTGGGTCGCGGCCCCTGTGCCGCGACCTCACAAATCTGCTTGCCGATCTGGGAGGTTTTGCTGTGGCTGGACTTGATCTGCTTGACCAGATCGGGCGGCACCCCGCAGGTCTCGCTCTGGTCTTCCAGCCCCTTGATCATCTTGCTCTCGGCGGAAAGGAAGGCCTTGAACAGTTTGCACAATTCCTCGGGCGGCGCTTTCTTCTGGCCGGCCGCCTGCACCGCCTGCGCAGTCTTCTGGGTCTCATCCCGCGCGACGAGGAGCTGCTGGCAGGCCGGCGGCGGCCCTTGCTGCTGCGGGGCGCCGAAGCCCCCCGGCGCGCCGCCGCCCGGAGACGTCATCCCCGGGGACCCCGGCATGCCCGGCATGCCGCCAAACTGCGCCGCCGCCGGCGCGACCGGCAAGACGGCGAGCGCGAGCACCCATGGCAGAGCTCGGCTGACTGTCATCACGTAGTTCCCCCGGCATATCCCCGGCCGCCCAATTCGACCTCCGGCCGATCCTGCGGCGAAGAGATTAAAAGCCTTTGAATTCGGCGATAACAAGACCGGGGACGGGTCCCCAGTGATCAGTCATTAACGGGCAAAGGGCAGGATAGACGCTCCCACAGCGTATCCCGGCACTCCTGGCGGGGCGGCCCGTGCTCCGCGACATCACACACCCGCTTGCCCAATTGGGTGACCTTGCCGTGCACGGTCTTGACCTGCTCGATGAACGGACGGGTCAGCCCGCAGGCCGCGCGCTGCGCCTCCAAGCCCCGCACGAGCTTGCTCTCCGCTGCCAGGAACTCATTGAACAGATTACATAATTCATCAGGCGGCACGCGTTTGCGGCCGGCCGCCAGCAGCGCCTGGCTTTGCTTTTGGACCTCATCTTTCATGGCCAGGAGCCGCTGACATTGCGGCAGCGGCCGCGGCTCCGCCCCGGCCGGCGACAGCGGCAAGGCGATGAGCAGGATTGGGAAGGCCAGGCTCAGCCTCATGGCAGCAAGGCCCCCGGCCTCGCGATTGGACCCCTGGATCCGTCCCCGATAGAAAACAACCGATTGAACCCGCCGACAAGGCCAATGCCGCGCTACGATTTTTCCAGCCCCCGCCTCTACCTCGACACCTCGCTCGGCGAGGGCACGCGGGTCGCGCTCGACGCCTCCCAGGCGAACTACCTCGGGAACGTCCTGCGCCGGAAAGCCGGCGATTCCGTCCTGGTTTTCAACGGCCGCGACGGCGAATGGCGGGCCATTCTGGGAGGCAGCGGCAAGCGCGGGCTTGCCCTGTCGATCGACACGCAGAGCCGCCCCCAGACCAGCGCTCTCGACCTGCACTACCTGTTCGCGCCGCTCAAACATGCCCGCCTCGACTACATGGCGCAAAAGGCGGTGGAGATGGGCGCTTCCCGCCTGCAACCAATCATGACGCGGCATGGCCAGGTCGCGCGTCTCAACCTCGAGCGCATGCGCGCAAATGCCATCGAGGCCGCCGAGCAGTGCGGCATCCTGACGCTGCCCGAAATCGGTGCACCGATCGCCCTGGACCAAATGATCGTCGAGCGCGATCCCGCCCGCCTGCTGGTGTTCTGCGACGAGGAGGCGGAGGTGACAGAATCCGGTTGCCGCGCTCACGCAAGCCCGCGGTCGCGCCGCCGGCCCTCCGCCGCTCGCCGTCCTGATCGGTCCCGAGGGCGGCTTTGCCCCGGAGGAGCGCGCCGCCCTGCTCGCGTTGCCGAACACGGTGCGCCTTGCCCTCGGCCCCCGCATTCTGCGCGCCGATACCGCCGCGGTCGCGGCGCTTGCGCTGGTGGGGGCGGTGCTCGGGGATTGGCGATGAAGGTCGCGCCGGCCCTTGACCGGAAACCGGCGTTAATCGCTTCCCGGGTTTGACGTCGAATTGAACTGCCCAGCGTGCTAAATCGCCGCCGCCAAGAGGTATTTTCGACGACCGCCGATCGCGCATGACGATTGCAACCATCACCCCCACGCGCGCCACACCGGACGCGCCGGCCGAAGCGCTCGCCGCATCGTTCGAGCGCGCGGGCTATACGCGCGTCGCACCGGCGATCCTGCAGCCGGCGGAGCCCTTCCTCGACCTGTCCGGGGAAGACATCCGCAAGCGCATGTATCTCACGACCGATCCGCAGGGACGCGAACTGTGCCTGCGGCCCGATCTCACCATCCCGGTCTCGTGCGACTATCTCGCCTCGCCCGCAGCCGGAAAGCCGCAAGGCTTTTGCTATCTCGGTCCGGTCTTCCGCCATCGCGCCGACGGCCCCGGCGAATTCCTGCAGGCGGGCATCGAATTGTTCGGCCGCTCGGACACGGCGGCGGCGGATGCCGAAATGCTCGCGCTCGGGCTCGACGCCACCGCGCAATATGGCCTCGCCTCGCCCGACATCCTCATGGGCGATGTCGCGCTGTTCTCGACGCTGGTCGCCGCGCTCGACCTCGCGCCCGCATGGAAGCGCCGCCTGATCAAGGACTTCAACCACAAGACATCGCTCGCCCAAGATCTCGACCGGCTGACCATCGCGGCACAGGGGCGGCCGGAATATCAAGGCGTGCTCGCCGCGCTTGCCGGCTCCGATCCCAAGGCGGCGCAGGCGCTCGTAACCGACCTGCTGTCGATCGCCGGCATCACCGCCGTCGGCGGCCGCTCGGTGGGCGAGATCGCCAATCGCTTCCTGGAGCAGGCCGCGCTCGGCGCGCAGACATCCCTGCCGCGCGAGACGCGCGCACTGATCGAACGTTTCCTCGCCATCGGCGGCGACCCCGACGACGCCGCGGCTGAGCTGCGGGCCTTTGCCCGCGACGCCAGGATCGCACTTGATGCCGTGCTCGATCTGTTCGAGAGCCGCACCGGATTTCTGGCTGCGCGCGGCGTCGACGTCGGCCGCATCCGTTTCTCCACCGCGTTCGGCCGCGGCCTCGACTACTACACCGGCTTCGTGTTCGAGCTCCATGATCCGCGCGCGCGATCACCCGGCCAGCTGGTGGCGGGCGGTCGCTATGACGGCTTGCTCGCGCGCCTCGGCAGCGCGCGCCCGATCTCGGCGGTGGGCTTCGCGGTCTGGATCGAGCGGCTGGCGGCATTGCGGGGCGGCGCATGAGCGCGCCCTTCGTCATCGCCGTCCCGGCCAAGGGGCGGCTGCAGGAGAACGCGGAAGCGTTCTTCGCGCGCGCCGGGCTCGAGCTCGTCAAGCCGCGCGGTGTGCGCGACTATCGCGGCGCAATCGCCGACTTGCCGGATATCGAGGTCGCCTATCTCTCGGCGGCCGAGATCGTCGACCTGCTGGCGCAGGGCGCCGTGCATTTCGGGCTCACCGGCGAGGATCTGGTGCGCGAGAAGATCCCCGATGCCGATCGCAGCGTCGTGCTGATCAACGGCCTGGGCTTCGGCCATGCCAATGTCGTGGTGGCGGTGCCGCAGGCGTGGATCGACGTGCACAGCATGGCCGATCTCGACGATGTCGCGACCGCGTTCCGCCTCAAGCACGAACGCAAGATGCGCGTCGCAACCAAATACGTGAACCTCACGCGCAATTTCTTCTCCATCCACGGGGTCACCGACTACCGGATCGTGGAGAGCTCGGGCGCGACCGAGGGCGCACCGGCGGCCGGCACCGCCGAGCTGATCGTCGACATCACCACGACCGGGGCGACACTCGCGGCCAACGGGCTCAAGGTGATCGACGACGGCGTGATCCTGCGCTCGCAGGCGAACCTCGTCGCCGCCCGCGCCGCGACCTGGGGTGCGGCCGAGCGCGAGACTGCGCGCATCGTGCTCGACCGCATCGCCGCACAGGCGCGCGCGCGCGCATTCCGCGAGGTGCGCACGCGCTTTGCCGGCTGCGACCAGGCCCTGCTCGCCGAAGTGAAGCAGCGCTTCGGCGTCGAAACCCCGTTCGGCGGTCCGACCTCCTCGGGCATGATCACGCTGCACTGCCCGCCCCAGCACGTGCACATGCTGGCCACGCTGCTGCGCGCAAAAGGCGCCGAGAACATCGTGGTCGCAGACCTCGGCTACGTGTTCTCGCGCGCCAATCCGCTCTACGCCAGGCTCGAGGCGGGACTCGCCGCGACCGCAGCCACGCCTTAGGTTGCGGCGGCGGCTTCACTCGCCCTTGATGTTGGCGGCCCTGATGATCGGCCACCATTTTTCGATCTCCGCCTTGTGGTGGGCGCCAAGGGCGGCGGGCGTTTGCAGCTCGCGCGCCGGGATTTCGAGGCCAAGCTCGCCGAAACGCTGGCGAACGCCTGCGTCGGCCAGGGCGGCCATGACGGCGGCGCTGAGCTTGGCGATGATATCCACCGGCGTGCCTTTGGGCGCCCACAGGCCGTACCAGACGCTGATGTCGAGCCCGGGGAAACCGGCTTCGCCTACGGTCGGTATTTCCGGCGCCGACGGCATGCGCGCCTTGGCGGTGACCGCATAGGCGCGGATCTTGCCATCGCGGACCTGCTGCACCGAGTTCGACGCCTGATCGACGATGAAATCGATCTGCCCCGCCACAAGATCCTGCAACGCCGGACCGGTGCCGCGATATGGCACGAACTGGAAGTGCGTGCCGGTGACGTTCTGGAAATAGACGCCGGCGACGTGGGTGGCGGAGCCGGCGCCCGCCGTTCCCGCCGAGAGCTTGCCATCATTCGCCTTGATCCAGTCGACGAATCCTCCGAGGTCCTTTGCCGGCACGGCGTTCTTGCTGACCACGATCATCGGATTGCTGGGCAACAGCGCGACCGGATCGAAATCCCGCAGCAGATCGTAGTGCAGGGGATAGACCGCGCCGTTGACGACGTGGGTGCTCCAGTGGCCGATGCTCAGCGTATAGCCATCGGCCGCGGCGCGGGCGACGCGGCCGACCCCGATCGAGCCCGCCGCCCCGGTCGTGTTCTCGATCACGATGGTTTGCCCGAGCGAGAGGCGCATGCGCTCGGAGAGGATGCGCGCCACGGTGTCGACCGGCCCGCCGGCGGAGAACGGCACCACCATGGTGATGGGGCGCGACGGATAGGTCTGCGCGTTCGCGCCCACGACGCTCGCCATGATGGCAACCAACAGGATGTGCAGCGTCCTCATGAGATTCCTCGCTCGAGATTCCTCGCTCGCAACGCGCCCACCCGACGGACGCGGTTTCATCGCACGGATGCGGCCTGATTGGCGCCGTCTGCGTCAATGTGTCTGGCTGATTTTCCGCCGGATCATTCCGCCTTCAGGTTCGATGCCCTGATGATCGGCCACCACTTCTCGGTTTCGGCCCGGTGGTGCGCCGCCAGCGCCTCCGGTGTCTGCCGGTCGCGCGGCCAGACCTCCTGCCCGATATCGGCAAAGCGCTGCTGGACCGTCGGATCGGCAAGGGCATTGACGACCGCGCCGTTAAGCCTGCCGACGATATCCTTCGGCGTCCCCTTCGGCGCCCACAGACCGTGCCAATAGGAGACGTAGAGCGACGGCACGCCCGCCTCGTCGATCGACGGCACGTCGGGCAGCGCCTGCCAGCGGTCCCGGGTCAGCACGGCGTAAGCTTTGATCGTCCCATTGCGAACCTGGCCGATCGCGTTCGCAGCCTGGTCGAACATGATGTCCACCTGGCCGGCGACCAGATCCTGCATGGCGGGCGCGCCGCCGCGATAGGGCACGAACCCGAAGCGGGTTCCGGTCGCCTGCTGGAAGTAAAGGGCGGTGACCTGCGCGCCGCCGGCCGCGCCCACCGTCGCCGCCGTCGCCTTGTCCGGATTGGCCTTGAGCCACTCGACCAGCTCCCGGACGCTGTTCGCCGGGAAGCTCTTGCGCGCGATGATGAGCTGCGGCGTAATCGCCAGCAGCGCGATCGGCTCGAAATCGTGCAACACGTCATAGGGCAGCGCATAGGTCACCGCATTGACGACGTGCGTGCTCCATTGGCCGATGCCGACCGTGTAGCCGTCAGGCGCGGCGCGCGCGAGCCGGCCCACGCCGATATTGCCGCCCGCGCCCGCGACATTCTCGATCACCATCGGCTGCCCGAGCGCGGCCCTGATCGGCTCGGCCAGAATGCGCGCGAGCGCGTCCGAGGGACCGCCGGCGGGGAACGGTGCGATCATGGTGATGGGGCGCGAGGGATAGGGCTGCGCCGCGGCACCGCCGATGCCTGCAACCATCGCCGCGACGACGACGGCTATCACGGGCTTGTTCATGGCTCTCGTTCCGGAACACGTCCTGGCATACGCCCGACACCCTAGCACAGCGCGCCGACGTCGATCGGCCGCGAGCGATCGAGCGCACGGTCGACCGCCGGCAGCGGATATTTGAGCCCGCTCGCGCAATTGAACAGCACGACCTGCTCGTCACGTCGAATTCGTCCGTCCGCGAGAGCCTGTTTCAGCGCCGCGTAGGTGGCGGCGCCCTCCGGACACAGCAAGAGACCTTCGACGCGCGCGACCTCGTCAATCGCCGCGGTGATCGCATCGTCCGCCACCGCGACGGCGAAACCGCCGCTCTCGCGCACCGCGCGCAGGATGAGAAAATCGCCCAGCGCCTGCGGCACGCGGATGCCGGCCGCGATCGTGTGGGCGTCCTCCCAGCGCTGCGCGTGCTCGCTGCCGGCGTCGTAGGCGCGGACGATGGGGGCGCAGCCCGCCGCCTGCACCGCCACCATGCGCGGGCGTTTGCTGCCGATGAAGCCGATGGCCTCGAGCTCGGCGAACGCCTTCCACATCCCGATGAGCCCGGTGCCGCCGCCGGTCGGATAGAGGATGACGTCCGGCAACTCCCAGCCGAGTTGCTCGGCAAGCTCCAGCCCCATCGTCTTCTTGCCCTCGATCCGGTACGGCTCCTTCAGGGTCGAGGTGTCGAACCAGCCGGCCTTGGCCTCGACCTCCGCGACGATCTTGCCGCAATCGTCGATCAGGCCGTTGACCCGGTACACGGTCGCGCCCTGCGCGGCGATCTCGCGCACGTTCACCTCCGGCGTGTCCTCCGGGCAGAACACCGTGCTCTTGATGCCGGCGCGGCTGGCATAGGCGGCGAGCGCGGCGCCCGCGTTGCCGTTGGTCGGCATCACCATGTGAACGATGCCGAGCGCCTTCGCCATCGATACCGCCATCGCAACGCCGCGCGCCTTGAACGAACCGGTCGGCAACCGGCCCTCGTCCTTGACCAGGATCTCCGCCGCCGCCTGCGCCCGCGCGAGCTTCGACAGGGCAATGATCGGGGTCATCGCCTCGCCGAGGCTCACGACGTGTTGCGCCCGGCGCACGGGCAAAAGCTCGCGATAGCGCCAGAGATCGCGCGGCCTCCGCGCCAGCGCCTCCTTGCTCAGCGCCCTGCTCAGCGCATCGAGGTCATAGCGCACCAGCAACGGCTTGCCGGCGCGCGACAGATTGTGCCGCTGATCAGCGGCATGGCGCTCCCCCGTCGCCGAGCATTCCAGATGCGTGACGAATGTCGGCCGTTCCGCGGTCACGTTCTCGTCGTCGCGCATATGCCGATCCCCAACCGCGCGCTGCATCATTCGGCGGACCGCTCCGCCCGCGGCTCGCGGGTCCGAAACACGACGAAGTGCGACAGCGCGAAATTGACTGCGAAGCTGGCCACGATCGCCAGCAGCTTCGCGGCCAGGACCGGAATCCAATACGACGCGACAACGAGCGTCACGGTATTGGCGATCACGCCGGCGACGCCCGAGGCGACGAACGCACCGTAGGCGCGCCAGCGAAGCCGGCCGCCGGATTCGGCGGCGAAGGTGATGAGACAGTTCATGACATAGGAGCCGGACACCGCGACCAGCCAGGCCAGCACGTTGGCCGGGATCAACGGGAGCCCGAGCAGGTTATAGGCGGCGAGAAAGACCGCAAGATCGACCAGCGTATTGACCACGCCGACCACTGCGAAGCTCGCCGCCTTGAGCGTCACGGCACGCTTGCGCCACGCCTCGCCGAGGCGGCGCTGGAGACCATCGAGCGGCGTGGGGAGCGGCATGACGCGCCCCGCTTAGCACGTCCGGCCGGTCCCGCCGAGCCACCCCACGTCATGGCAGCCCGCCGCGCGCGACAGCCGCCCGCGTCTCGGCTATAACGCCTGCCGGTCAAAGGCTTGGCCCGGCGGCAAGGAGGCAGAAGGCGCGCGCGATGGCAGGCGATTCGATCACCCGGACGGGCGGCACCAGCGCAACCCCGCGGCCGCGCGGCGCCGCGCCTGCCGGCCTTTCGATCGTCATTCCGTTGTTCAACGAGGCAGACAACCTCGCCACCCTCCACACCAGCGTGATCGCGGTCGCCCGCGACCTCAAGGCGGCGCACGGACTCGCGAGTGAGGTGGTCTATGTCGACGACGGCAGCCGCGACGCCACGCTCGCTGCCGCGCGGCAACTTGCGGCCGAAGGCCTCGACGTCCAGGTCATCTCGCTCTCGCGCAATTTCGGCAAGGAGGCGGCGTTGCTCGCCGGTCTCGATCATGCCCGCCTGGGCGCGGTCCTGTTCATGGATGGCGACGGCCAGCATCCGCCCGCCCTGGTCGAGAGGCTGGTGCGGCATTGGCTCGATGACGGCTGCGACGTGGTCTATACCGCCAAGGCCCACCGCGAGAGCGAGCCCTGGCTGCGTCGCCTCGGGGTCAAGACGTTCTATGCGCTGATCAACTGGGGCGCGCGGCAGAAAATCCCCGAGGACGCCGGCGACTTCCGGCTGCTGTCGCCGCGCGCGGCCGCCGCGCTCAAGCAGCTTCCCGAGCGCAACCGCTTCTTCAAGGGCCTCGCGAGTTGGATCGGGTTCCGCCAGATCCGGGTCGACTACGAGCCGGCCGAGCGCATCCACGGCCGCACGACCTGGAATCTCTACTCGCTGATGGCGCTCTCGATCGAAGGCCTCACCTCGTTCTCGGTCGCGCCGCTGCGGCTTGCGAGCCTGCTCGGCGTGCTGCTTGCGACCGCAGCCTTCATTTTCGGCGTGCAGATCCTGATCGAGACCGTCGTCTTCGGAGAGAAGGTGCCGGGCTATCCCTCGGTGGTCGTCGGCCTGATGGTGCTCGGCGGGGTCCAACTGATCATGATCGGAATCATGGGCGAGTACATCGGCAAGATCCTGTCCGAGCTCAAGGCGCGCCCGGTCTATTTTGTGGCCGAGCACACGCTCAAGACGCCCGAGAGCGCCGACGCCACCGCCGATCCGCCGGCGCGCTCGGCGGCGGAATGAACGGCGCCAGACCTGCACGCGATATTGACCGGCCGCAGCCCCGTCGCATCTGGCTGTGCGCCGACGACTACGGCATTTCCAGCTCGGTCAACACCGCGATCCGCGACCTCGTGGTGCGCGGGCATCTCAATGCCACGTCGGTGCTGGTGGTGGCGCCGAGCTTTCACCGCTCCGAAGCGATCGCTCTCGCCGCGCTCAATGCCACGGCCCCGCGAGTGGCGATCGGACTCCATCTCGGTTTCACGGCGCCGTTCCGGCCGCTGAGCAAGCGCTTCCAACCGGTGAGCGACGGCGCTTTCCTGCCGCTCGCGGCGACGTTTCGCCACGCTCTCACGCACCGCTTCGCGGGCGCCGCGCTCACGGCGGAGATCCAGAGCCAGATCGAGGCCTTCGTCCAAGCCTTCGGCCGCGTTCCCGACTTCGTCGATGGTCACCTGCACGTGCATCTTTTGCCGCAGATCAGCGACGCCGTCCTGACCGTCGTGAAAGACGCTGCGCCAAACGCATGGGTGCGCCAGTGCGGGCGGGCCGTGCCGCTCGCCGCGAGATTTGCCGACCCCAAGGGACTGCTGCTCGACGGTTTCAGCCACCGGTTCCGGCGCCGCGCCCGCGTGCTCGGCGTGCGCACCAATCCAGCCTTCGCCGGCACCTACCGCTTCGACGACGCGGCGGATATCGCGACGATGTTCCCGCGCTTTCTCGACCGGTTGCCCGACGGCGGCGTGGTCATGTGCCACCCGGGCTTCGTCGATGCCGAACTCGAGCGGCTCGATCCGGTCACGACGCTGCGCGAGAAGGAATACGCCTTTTTCGCCGCCGCCACCTTCCCGGCGCTGCTGGCGCGTCACGGCGTCGCGCTGGCCTGACCCGACCTTGCCTCTATCCCGCTGGCGGAGCGAGGGAAAACAACCCAAATCTTTTTATCGCGCGCGGTCATTCCGCTGCCACGGGGGTTGCCTACATGACTCGGGTCGTCACGACAGGGAAGGAGACGACCAAATGACCCCAGAGGAACGCAATCTCATCATCGATCTGTTCGACCGCCTGGCGACGCTGGAGGATGCCCAGCGCGATCCGGACGCCGAGCGCCTGATCAGGGACGGCCTGCGGCAGGCTCCCAACGCGCCCTACGCGTTGGTGCAGACCGTGCTGGTGCAGGACGAAGCGCTCAAGCGCGCGGACGCGCGCATCCGCGAGCTTGAAGACCGTGCCGGCGGCGCCGAAAACGCGGCGCGCGACACCGGCTTTCTCGGCGGCATGCGCGAGAGCCTGCTCGGCCGGCGCGAGGGCCGCAGCTCCGTGCCCTCGGTAAAAGCGGCCGAGGCCGGAGTGTCGCCCGCCTGGCAGACCGGCGCGCCGCCGATGGCGGCCGGCGCTGCTTCGGCGCCGCCACCCATGGCCGCGCCGATGGGTCGCGGCGGCTCCTTTCTCGGCACCGCGGCGTCCGCCGCGGCCGGCGTGATCGGCGGCTCGCTCCTGCTCGACGGTATCCGCTCCATGATGGGCGGCCAGCGCGGCACCGCGCAGGCAGCGGTCGATCCCAATGCAGCAGGCGCGACCGAAACGTCGCCCTGGGGCGGCGGCGACCTGTCGCGCGAAGCCGGCCTCAACGACATCGGCCGCTCGCCCGCCGCGTCCGGCGACAGTGGCGGCGATCGCAACTACGGTCTGCTCGACGGCAGCCAGGACGATGACTTCCAGGACGATAAATCCGGGGACGATTTCGACGACGGCGGCTTCGACAGCGGCGACCCGTGAGCGCGGTGCGTTCGAGCGCATCGCGATCGGATTGAACCACGATACGGTCGAGATTCGTTCACCGGCCTCGACCGATTCCTATGACGGCGCGGCACCGGACGGCGCCCGCGGCCGGCGCACGGCCACGAACGCAATGAACGCCGCGGCGGCGAACGCCGCGACCACAGCCAGCACCGCGGGATCGGACGCACGCTCGGCGACGAAGGCGAGCGCGAGCGGCGCGATCGCCTGCATCACCAGATAAGGCCCCCCGATGCGGCCCACGACGTGGCCGTAGCCGGCGGGGCCGAACAGCGCGAGCGGCACGGCGCCACGCGCGATGGTAAGCAGGCCGTTGGCCATCCCGAACATCACCATGAAGCTCGCGGCGACGGCGACTGTGAGTCCGAACACGGCGAGCAGCAGGAACGCTGCAAGCAGCATTGCGATCGCGAAGCGGGCGACGTCGAGCGGGTGGACGCGGCGCGCGAACATGAGCTCGCAAATGCGCGCGGCGACCTGCGCCGGCCCGAACAGCGCTCCGATCGCCACCACCGCCGCCGCATCGATGCCGGCGCGGCCGAAGATCGCGAGCAGATGCGCGGACAGGCCCGAGGGCACGAAGGCGTACGCGGCAAACGCTGCGGCCAGCAGAACGAACGCCCATCCCTGTGGTTTGAGCACCACGGCCGGCGCCGGCGCCGGTCCATCTGGACGGCTGGCAGGATCGGCGCGCGTGCGCGGCAGCGCGAACGCGTGCAGCGGCGCGGCCACGAGCGCGAGCAGCGCGGCGTAGACGAGATAAGTGCCGCGCCAGCCGACCGCCGCGAGCAGAACATGCGTCGTCGGCCAGCTCACCGTCGATGCGAAACCACCGGCCAAGGTCAGCGCGGTGATCGGCCGCCGCGCGGCGGCGCCGAAGATGCGGCCGAGCGTGGCAAAGGCCGGATCGTAGAGGTTTGCGGCAATCGCCACGCCGAGCAGCATCCACACCGCCAGATACGCGACGGGATGATTGGCATAGACGATCAGCAGCAGGCCGAGCGCCGCCACCAGCGAGCCGAGCGCCATGACGCGATGGCCGCCGTAGCGGTCGATCATGAGCCCGACCCGGGGCGACGCGATTCCGGCGGTGAGCAACGCGAGCGAGAACCCGCCCATCGCGAAGGTCATCGACCAGCCGCGGTCGGCAGCGATCAGCGGCACGGTCAAGACCGGCGGATAGAAGATCGCGCCCCAGGCGAGGATTTGCGTGACGCCGAGCACCAGGACGGCGCGCCAAGGGCCGGCGATGACAGCGCGAAGATTCGGCATCTAAACAAGAGGCGGGCGGATGGGCGTTGACCCGCGGCGTTTCACGCGATCGTCTTGACCATAGCGACCGCGGACGCGGTGCCGAGCGCGGCGAATTCACCGCTGTCGCGCACGGCGTCGGGAAGATCGCCGGCGGCGCAGGGCGCGTAGCCGAGCTTGGCGAAAAATTCGCGCTCGGACGCGGTGAGAAGATAGATCGCGCGGCACTTGTGGGCGTGCGCCTCGGCCTCGAGCACGGCGACGATCGCGGCACCCATGCCGATCTGCCGCAGCGGCGGCAGCGTTACGATCGAGCGCAGCACAGCGTGCTCGCCATGAATTTCAAGCCCGCCAAAGCCGACCGGAATATCCTCGTGGGTCTCGAAGCGCCAGAACAACTTCTGCGCATCGCCGATGTCGTCAGCCGGCAGCCCGGCCCTGACCAGCGCGGCCTTGAGCCCGTCGCGCTCCCAGGCCGCCAGCGGGGTGACCAGCAGGCGGCGCGTCATCGCGGCATCTCCGTCTCAGATGCGCGCCGGTGCGGCGCGCGGGGCGATCGGTCGCCTCACGCCCGTGGCGCGCAGCGCACGAAGATACCGGTTCCGTAGCGTCCGTCGATCTCGGGATCGACGAATTTGAGAAGCATGACGCGGCCGTCGAAGGACAGGATCTCGCGATCCTGCGGTCCCGGCGTATCCCCCGCCGGTCCGATATAGTCGCGGCCGCCGGTGCTGCCCTTGAGGCGAAGCTCCTGCAGCTGGTTGGAGTTGGCGAGATACATCATGACGCCGCCATTGGTGCCCTGACCGATCACGAACGGCTGCTTGCACTGGCCCTTCGCATTGGCCTCGGTGCGCGCGCGGTCCTCCGGCTTGTGGAAGGCAGCATAGCCCCAGCGGCCGACGATCTCGGATGCGCGGACCTTGGACGGGAGCTCGGGTTGCGGCGGCGCGGGCGCACCCATCTGGGGGTTTTGCGCGGTCGTGCAGGCCGCCAGCGCCGACGCCGCAATCACAATAGCTGGCCAGCCGAAACTGAGATTCCCCATCGGGTACTTCTCCTCCTCCTGCCCGCAGCCTCGGGAGCCAGAGACGCCAAGCGTGCGGGCAGACCGATACAGTTCTATCAGTCGCATGGTTAACGGAACGGCAACCCCGGTTCCCGGACCCCCCGATCCGGCCGCCCCGATGCCGCCGACTTTGGTGCCCGGGTAGGGCGGATATGAGGCGGCAGCACGACCCGGCGCCCGATCTACCGCTTGCGCGGGTCCCGCAACGGCGGATCCACCTTGATGTTGAGGCGCTTCGCCGCCTTGACGTCGAAGTCGGCGTCGGCGCGGAACCCGCCGGCATGGATGCCGTCGATGGCGCAGAGGTCGTCGACCTCGTTGACGTCGCCGGTCACACCGAGCGCGCCAACGATCTCGCCCGACGCGTCGCGGATCAGCTGGCCGCCGGCCTCGAGGAACAGCGGCCCGTCGGACAGCTCGGCCAGCGATTGCATGAAGGCAGGTTTCTCCTTTGCCTTCTGCAGCACCTGGCGGGAGGAGCGGTTGAGCGCGAGCGCGCCGAAGGCTTTGCCATAGGCGATCTCGAAGCGCAGAAGGGACGCGCCGTCCTGCTTCTGGAACGCCTTCACCCGCCCGCCGGCGTCGAGCACGATGGCGGCGAGCGCATAGGCCTTGCGCGTCCTGGCCGAGGCGAAGGTGCCCTCGATGATCCGGTTGGCTTCGGCCAGCGAAATTGCCCGCATTCCCGTCCTCTCACCGTGGTTGCAACCGCGGCCACAATAAAGGCTGCGGCCCGCCGGTCCATATCGCCGCCGCAAGCATTCGCAGCCGCCCGCCGTCCTGCCATCGCTCGATCATCCTGCTATCGTGCGCCGACGCGACCGGCTCCCGGGATCGCGCAGGGAGGAAAATTCCATGGCCTGTCTCGCCCGCCCCGGCATTCGGTGCTCCGGCATTCGGTCTTCCCGCATTCGGTCCTCGAGCATTCGATCATGGGCCATCGCGCTCGCCTGCGGCGTCACGCTCGCGGCCGGCGCGGGCCGCGCCGCCGACGAGCCCGCGGTGCTGCGGGTGAACGCCTTCCCCCAGGCCAAGACGCTCCCGCTGCATGCCGGCATCGCCAAGGGCATCTTCGAGCGGCGCGGGTTGAAGATCGATCTGCATCTCACCGAGAATTCGCGCAGCCAGCGCGATGGGCTCGCCGCCGGTACCTTCGACATCGTGCATTCGGCGGTCGACAACGCGCTCGCCATGATCGAGGTGGGCAAGCACGACGTGGTGATCGTCACCGGCGGCGACAGCGGCATGAACGAATTCTTTGTCCAATCGGACGTGAAATCGTTTGCCGACATGCGCGGCCGCACGCTCGTGGTCGATGCGCCCGACACCGCCTATGCGCTGCAAGCGAAGAAAATCCTGGCGCAGCACGGGCTCAAGGACGGAGCGGACTACACGGTCAAGCCGGTCGGCGCCGGTGTCTTCCGCTTCAAGGCGATGGTCGAGAGCAAGGACAATGCCGCGGCCATCCTCAACCTGCCCTTCACCGTGCAGGCCGAAGCGCTCGGCATGAAGAGCCTGGGACGGACCATCGACCTGCTCGGCCCCTATCAGGCCGGCGGGGTCTTCGTCATGCGGCCGTGGGCGCGCGCGCACGCGGCCACGCTCGAGCGCTACATCGCCGCCTATATCGAGGCGCTGCGCTGGACGCGCGATCCCGCCAACCGCGCCGACAGCGTCGCCCTTCTCATGGAGAAACTGAAGATCCCGGCCAAGGAGGCCGAGCGCACCTACACGCTGCTGATGGACCCCGATTTCGGTTTTACCCCGGACGCCAAGTTCGATCTCGTCGGATTCAAGAACGCGCTGGCGCTGCGCGCCGAGATCGAGGGCGGCAGCCCGGCCGCGCCCGAGCGCTACATCGATTTTGGCTATTACGAGCGAGCGCTGCCGCGCGTGGGGCAGTAAAACGCTCGTCGCATCCGGACGACAGGCTGCGGCTCAGCAGCCCGAGCAGATCGCCATGATGCTCTTCAGGCGCTGGCTCTCGTTCTCGACATTCTGCCGCTGCTTTTTGGAGGGCAGCGTGATCGCTTTGGGCGCCGCCGGCACCCCGTCGTTGAGGTCGGCGTCGTCGATATCGGCAAAATTCTTGTAAGGCGATTTGGCCGGCCTGGGCTCGGCCGCAACGGCAGCCGCCATAGCGGGCCTCGGTTCGGCTGAAACTGCAGCCGGCATTGCCGGCAGCTCGCCCGCGGTAGCAACCTCAACCCGAGCCGGGGCCGCCGCTTTCGGTTCGGCCGGTGATGCCACCGCAGCCCGAACCGGTGCCGGCGCTGGCGCGGCGGTCTCGGCGACCAGCGGCGCCGCCTGCGGCCGCTTGTCGATCCGCAGGTTGTCCGCAAACGTCGCCATGGCCGGCACGAAATCGTAGGCCGAGGCGTAGGCGGCGGGCGCTACGCGCTGGCGCTCGAGCACGCCCGGGCCGCCGCGCGGGCCGAACCTGTAGTTCAAGCCGACGCGCACGATGTTGTCCTGATAGCTGCCGCCCTCGTTCACGGTGCCGATGCCGAGCTGGTTGGGAATGAAGGCAACGGCGGAGTGGTCGCCGGCCTTGATGTAGAGATACTCGAAGCGCGCCGACCAGTTGCTCGTCAGGGCGATGTCCACGCCGGCGCCGGCCGTCCATCCCATCGAGCTGTCCGACAGCTCGCGGAATTTCCCGGTCACCCCTCCGGCAGTCACGGTCAAATCGTCGTCGATGTTGACCACCACGCCGCCCGCGGTCACGTAGGGCATGATCCAGTCGAAGGCCAGACCGACGCGCGCGCGTCCGGTCATCAGCGACCTGATCGTGATGTTCTGGGTGGCGGTGCAGCCGGTGCTGCAGGTGACCGCAAAGCCGCCCTTCTGTCCCGACCACTGGGCGTCGAACTCGGCGCCGAACACCAGCATCCCGGTCTGCCAGTTGAACCCCACCTGACCTCCGGCAATCGCGCCGCTCAGGTTGCCCGAGCCATGCAGCCTGGTCGCGCTGAGCTCGTTCGGCAGTGCTCCGAGCGGGGTGGTCGTACCGCCAAGCAGATTGCCGGCGAAGTACGAGTCGGTCGTCCCTTGCGCGAAACCGTAGCCGGCGTTCGCCCCGAAATAGAAGCCGTTCCAGTCGACCGGCAGCAGCGGCCCGAGCGAATAGCCCGGCGAGATCCGCGGCGGCACCGAATAGTCGGCGGCGAATGATGTCGCGGCCGTGAGCGAGGTCGACAGCAACGCGATTAGCACGCGCTTTTTCATGAAACGCCCCCTTGAGACCGCGCGCAGTCTAGCCCCAATCGGCGGCCGAGACCGTGGCGGATTTGTCACTCCCGAGGCCAAAATCTCCAGCGTGCAGCGCAGCGGATCCGGACCCGGTTCCTGTAAAGAACAGGGAAAAAGCAGGACGCGGCGTGCCGCGGGGGCGTCGGGTTGAGCAATCAAGCACTTGGTCGACAGAGGTCCTGCGGTCCATCTTTCTCACTTAGACTGTCCGCGCGCTGATCGGATGCTAGGGCGCGATCCTGGTAGATCGATCCGGCTTGCCGAGTGCGGCTCTCAAGTCCGTCCGCTTTGAACCTGATATGTAGGCGAGACGTGGCGGCACTTCCGAGTTCGTTGATCAAGCCAGCGCACGTTGCTTGAGGCGCAACCCCAATTAAGGGGGAACGTTGATGCGTAATCAGGAGGACATCATGACAAACCAGCCCGTCGATGCTTCGCGCCGTGATTTGGTTGCCGCGGCCGTAACTGTGGCGGCCGCCGCTGGCGCCGCAAGTGGCGCGCAAGCACAGACACCGTCGACCCTGCGCTTTTTCAACCCGGCCGGAATGTCAAAGCCGGCGAGCTATAGCCACGTCGTTGAAATCAACGGGCCACACCGCACCATTTACCTGGCCGGTCAGACCGGCATCGATGCCACCGGCAAGGTCGCCGAAGGCTTCCGCGCCCAGGCGGTACAGGTGATGGAGAACATCAAGACCGCGCTTGCCTCGGTCGGAGGGGGCTTCCAGCACGTGGTCAAGCTGACAAGCTACTTGACCGACCTCGAAGCCAATGGCGCCGAGTTTCGCGAAGTGCGCGGCTCATATTTCCCCAACAAGGCGGCGCTTCCCGCGAGCACCTTGCTGCAGATATCGCGTCTCGCCAATCCGGCCTATCTGGTGGAGGTCGAGGTGATTGCGGTGATCCCACGGCTCTAAGGACTTCGCACGCCGTGCAGCGCCGTGTTCACCAACCCGTCTGCCTGCCGGCAGGCACGTTACAAGAATGGTACATTGGTTTCGGCCGGTACGCGTGGAAGTGCGCACGCAAGCGGCGCGATCGCTCAAAGCCGTACTCATTAAATCGCGACAGCGAGAGCGGCCTTGATTAATGTCCGCTTTGGATCGCTTTGCGGACTCAAGTCGGACATCGTGATATGTCCGAGAAGTGCCAAGAAGAGACATGGTTGGCACGGGGCAGCCGACGCTGACTACTCCGTCACGATGCTCACGACCTTGCCCGGGATGACGAGTACGGTCTTTATTGTCTTGTTCTCCACATACTTTGCGACTGGCGGCAGCGCCAATGCGTGTGCGCGGACGGTCGCTTCGGGCGCATCTCGGATCAGTCGTAGCGTGCCGCGGAGCTTCCCGTTGACCTGCACCGCCAGCGTCACCTCTTCATCATTTGCCAGCGCGGGCGCGTACTGCGGCCAGGTCGCCTGGATGACGAATCCTTGCTCCCCGAGCGCCTCCCACGCCTCGTCCGCAAGATGGGGTGCGAAGGGGCCGAGCAGCTTGATCAGCGTGACCAGATCCTCACGAGTTGCGCCTTGCTTCCTGATCTCATTGACGTACTCCATCAGCGCTGCGATGGCCGTATTGAACCTCATGGCCTCGAGGTCGTCGGTCACCTTCTTGATCGTCTTGTGCCGCAGCCGCAGATGTCGGTCGCCCCTCGGCATTTCGCACTCGGCGAATGTCACGACGAGCCGTAAGATGCGACGTAGGAACCGGCTCATCCCCTCGATGGCGCGCGGATCCCACAGCTTGGGCTGCTCGAAGTCGCCCATGAACATCTCGTAGAGCCGCAACGCATCCGCCCCATGCAGCGCCACAACGTCATCGGGGTTGACGCCGTTCAGCGTAGATTTGGCCATTTTCGCGACGGACACATCGAGCTTCTCGCCTGTGGCTTTCAGGCGCGCGAAACTGCCGCGATGCTCGACCTCATCGAACCCGTGATAATGGCCCCGAGCGTCGCGATACGCGTGTGCCAGCACCGTTCCCTGATGGCGGAGTTTCTTGAACGGTTCTTTCGTCGACACGTAGCCGAGATCATAAAGCACCTTGTGCCAGAAGCGCGCGTACAGCAGGTGCAGGACGGCGTGCTCCGCGCCGCCAACGTAAAGGTCGACAGGCATCCACTGGGGCTCGGCATCCTTCGACCACGCCTCCTGATCCTTGCGTGGATCGAGATAGCGCAGGTAGTACCAACACGAGCCAGCCCACTGGGGCATCGTGTTCGTTTCGCGCCGGGCAGGGCCGCCGCACGTCGGGCAGGTGGTGTTCACCCACGCATCGATTGCGGCAAGCGGCGACTCGCCCGTCCCCGTCGGGGCGTACCGCTCCACATCCGGCAACAGCAACGGCAGGTCCGTTTCGGGAACAGGCACAGCGCCATCGGTTGGACAATGCACAATCGGGATCGGCTCGCCCCAATACCGCTGGCGCGAGAACAACCAATCGCGCAGCCGATAACTGACCGCCCGGCGCCCATGCCCGCGGTGCTCAAGCCATGCTGTGATCGTCTGTTGGGCCTCGCGTGTGGGCAGCCCGTCGAGGAAATCGGAATTGACGTTGATCCCGTCCCCAGTGAAGGCCAAGCCGGGCACGAGTACGTCACTTCCCGCCTGCCGCACCACCTGCCGGCTCGGAAGCCCAAACTTCGCGGCAAACTCGCAATCGCGCTGGTCGTGCGCGGGCACTGCCATGATCGCACCCGTCCCGTATCTGACGAGCACATAATCTGCGATCCAGACCGGGATTTTTTCGCCATTGACCGGGTTGATTGCATATCCGCCGGTGAAGGTTCCGGTCTTCTCCTTCGCCAGATCGGTTCGCTCGAGGTCGCTCTTGCGGCGCGCGGCTAGAACATAGGTCTCGACCGACTTGCGCCGGGCCGGCGTGGTCAGCTTGCCTACCATCGGGTGCTCGGGCGCCAGCACCACATATGTGGCACCGAACAGCGTGTCAGAACGCGTGGTGAAGGCGTCGATTGTCTCGCCGGTCGGCTGCCCGGCCGCATCCACCACCGCAAACGCCACCTCGACCCCCTCTGAGCGACCAATCCAGTTGCGCTGCATGGAGAGCGTGGACTCCGGCCAGTCGACCTCGCCAAGATCATCAAGCAGGCGATCGGCGTAACGGGTAATGCGCAACAGCCACTGGCGCATATCCTTGCGCTCGACAGCCGTCTCGCACCGCTCGCACCGGCCCTGGATGACTTCCTCGTTCGCGAGGCCCGTTTTGCACGACGGACACCAGTTGATCGGTGCAATGCCCTCATAGGCAAGATCGGCCTTGAAGAGTTGTAGAAAGATCCACTGCGTCCACCTCACATATTGGGGATCGGTCGTGTTGATCTCGCGCCCCCAGTCATAGGCGAACCCGATCGCATCGATCTGCCTTCGGAAATTGGCGATCGCCTGCCCCGTGGTAATGCGCGGGTGGATGCCGGTCTTGATTGCATAGTTCTCGGCGGGCAGGCCGAAGGCATCCCAGCCCATCGGATGCAGCACGTTCCAGCCCTGCATCCGTTTCCAGCGGGTGACGATATCGGTCGCCGTATATCCCTCGCAGTGGCCGACGTGGAGCCCCGACCCCGATGGATATGGAAACATATCCAGCACGTAGAATTTGGGACGGCTCGGATTGCAGGCGGTCCGATGCAGCCCAGCGGCCCGCCAACGCTCCTGCCATTTCGGCTCGACGGACTTGTGATCATAAACCAAAACGATGCTCCTTGCCGGAACCGGGGCGCATGCTCCCAGCGCAATATTGCCCCAACACGGTGAGTGTTTGACGTCCCGATTTCAAGGCAGCGCCATATCCGGTTCGGGTCAAAACCGGAAAGGTTCGAAGTGAACATATCGAGTCCGCTTTGGCCCCGAAGCGGTCGTTGGAGCGGCATGCCGGTTGGTCACGTTCGTGCCCATCGCGTCATAACGCGATGCAGTGGATCAGCACCGATCTCGGCACCATTTTGAAGTCTTGGATCAGCGGCCGGCGCTTGCGGGCATCCGCACTGTAAACACCGAGCCCTTGCCCGGCTCGCTCGCCACCGTCACATCGCCGCCCATCATGCGCGCGAGCCTGCGCGACAGGGCAAGACCGAGCCCCGTCCCGCCATAGCGGCGTGAGGTCAGAGAATCTGCCTGCGTGAAGTCCTGGAATAGTTTCGCCTGCTGCTCGGCAGTCAAGCCGATGCCGGTATCCGCGACGGCAAGTTCGATCCAGGCATGTCCGTCCACCACCCTGCGCACCCGCAGGGCGACCTCGCCCTCTTTCGTGAACTTGCAGGCATTGCTCAGCAGGTTGAGCAGAATCTGCTTGAGCCGCATGGAGTCCGCGGTCAGCGGACCCACGTTCTCCGCCGCTTCGACAACAAGGCGGTTTTTGTTCTTCTCGGCGAGTTGTCCCGCGGTGCCGATGACTTCATCGATAAGCCGCGCCAGATCGACCGGCTCGGGATTGAGGTCGAGCTTGCCGGCCTCGATCTTCGAGAGGTCGAGAACCTCGTTGATGAGGCTCAGGAGGTGGCTGCCGGCCGCATTCACTCGCCGCAGCGGTTCCAGGGCCTTCTCCGTGCCGAAGCGCGCGGCATTGGTGACCATCATTTCCGTCAGGCCGATGATGGCGTTGAGCGGCGTGCGCAGCTCGTGGCTCATGCTGGCCAGGAACTGCGACTTGCGCTCGCTCGCCTCCGCCAACTGCCGGCTCTTGTCGCTGATTTCGGCTGTGCGCTCCGTGACGCGCTGCTCCAGCACCCGATTATGAGCTTCGAGGGCTGCCTCCGCCGCCAACTGCTGGGCGCGAAGTGCAACCACGATGAGCCCGGTAAACGTGATCGCAGCGATGAAACCTTCAAGCAGAAGGATGGACTCGTTGGGTGTGCCGGCAACAAATGGACCGGCGCCGCGGCTGGTAGAGAGAATGGCGATGATTATGATCGCCGTCGCTGCAAGCGTGACGGCGCGGGCACCCGCCCGGAATCCGGCCCAAAGAAACAGTGGCAGGAAGAGATAGCTGATCGGGTAGCCGGTCCAGATTTCGAGGGCCACAATCAGAACAGCCAGGCTTGCAACGGCGACGGAGATGGTCAGGATGTTTGCGTCGGGCCGCGGTTCGCGATACCAGGCGAGAATGAGAGATCCGAACACCGCAATGCCTGCGGCGTCCGCAAGAAAGTACGTCACGATCGTGATCTGCAATTGCTCTGTCGGGACAATGCCGGCCGCCCAGAACGACAATGTCCCGACCATGCCGCCAACGAGTGCGGCGACGAGACACGAGCCGACCAGGAAGATCACGACGTCGCGCGGGCGATCGAACGGATGCCAGGTACCGGCAAGTTGCCGCAGCAACGCGACCGACATCAGCGCTTCCAGTACTGCTGCGACACCGGTGCCGGTGTTGGCGAGGACGTATCTCGCCAGCGTCATGTGAGGGTCCGACAGAAGCGGGAAACCGTTGAGAAACTGGCCAAGAAAGACCGCCGGCAGGATCCGTGGTCCGAGGATGAAGGTCGCCGCCACCGCGATGCCCGCGGGCGGATAAATCGGACTGATCTTTGCCGGGCCTATGCCGAAAACCAGCACCACAAGCCCGGCGATGCTGTAGGCGACAAGCACGGCCAGGTTAAGGAGAATAGAGCCTGTGACATCGCGCGGCGTGTCATCGGCCGGCGCCAACGCGCGTGCGAGCGTTTCCGTCCACCGTATCGATCGATCCGTCATTGATACAACCGGGCGACCTGCCGGCACCATACGATGCGATCAATGAAGAGGTCCAAAAACTCTCATAGTTCGGGCGGCCAGGAGGAGCTCCGCCAAGTTGGGAAATTCGTTTTGACCTCGATTTTCATTCGAGCCCCGTCACCAGCCACGCCAGTACCGATGCCGCCGTCGTAACGGCCGCAGTGAACGTGCCGGTCGGCGGCTCGCGGGAATAGTGTTGATACGCCAGCATCCCGACAACGGTCATGATCCCGACAGTCAAGGAGGCCAGGGCGCGCAGGGATCTGCTCATTGCGGGATTGTAGCACTCACGACGCCGGTCTTTGGAAAATTCGATCCCCAAAGAGCCAACGCGCAAAAAGGGATGCAGGGTTACTGGTCAGGATGCGCACCGGATTCGCGCTGCCGCGCCGTGCTCCGGTCACATTTCCCGAGCGTGCGCGTTTCATACCATCATCACGTAACGTAGTCAATCGAAAAATACACATCGCGGACGATCCCTGGGATCCCCGCAGGGCGCTCGGGCCGTTCGGCACCCCCTCCCTCCCCGCGGCCAAATCGCACGATCCTTGACAGTTCCGGCGCCAGCCCTTATCTCCGCGCCAGCAAGCTGGCACTCATATCTATGGAGTGCTAACAGCTCCCGCGAAGTTCAAAATCAGACTGATCAATCAAACACTTAAAGCCCAAGCGTCGCACGAGGAAAGACAGTATGGCCAAGACCAAGTTCCGTCCCCTGCACGACCGCGTGGTCGTCAAGCGCATCGATGCCGAGGAGAAGTCCAAGGGCGGCATCATCATCCCCGACACCGCCAAGGAAAAGCCGTCGCAGGGCGAAGTCGTCGCCGTCGGCCCCGGCGGCCGCGACGAGAGCGGCCAACTGGTGAAGCCGGACGTCAAGGCCGGCGACAAGGTGCTGTTCGGCAAGTGGTCGGGCACCGAGGTCGTGCTCGACGGCGAGGACCTCCTGATCATGAAGGAGTCCGACATCATGGGCGTGATCGCCTGACCCCGAGCCTCGTCCTGAGGAGCGGGCGAAGCCCGCGTCTCGAAGGACGAGGGCACCCATCACGGGCCTCATCCTTCGAGACGCGCCTGCGGCGCTCCTCAGGATGAGGAACTCACCAACACGAATTACACCAGACACGAACGGAGTGAATTGAAATGGCTGCGAAAGACGTACGATTTGGCGGCGACGCGCGCGACAAGATGCTGCGCGGCGTCGACATCCTCGCCAATGCCGTGAAGGTGACGCTCGGCCCCAAGGGCCGCAACGTCGTGCTCGACAAGAGCTTCGGCGCCCCGCGCATCACCAAGGACGGCGTGACGGTGGCGAAGGAGATCGAGCTCGAGGACAAGTTCGAGAACATGGGCGCCCAGATGGTGCGCGAGGTCGCCCAGAAGACCAACGACCTGGCCGGCGACGGCACCACCACCGCGACCGTCCTCGCGGCCTCGATCGTGCGGGAAGGCGCCAAGTCGGTCGCCGCCGGCATGAACCCGATGGATCTCAAGCGCGGCATCGACATCGCGGTCTCGGCCGTGGTGAAGGACATCGAGAAGCGCGCGAAGAAGGTCGGCTCCTCCGCCGAGATCGCCCAGGTCGGCACCATCTCGTCGAACGGCGACGCCAAGGTCGGCAAGATGATCGCCGAGGCGATGCAGAAGGTCGGCAATGAAGGCGTGATCACGGTCGAGGAGGCCAAGGCGCTCGAGACCGAGGTCGAGATCGTCGAAGGCATGCAGTTCGACCGCGGCTATCTCTCGCCCTACTTCATCACCAATGCCGAGAAGATGGTGGCCGAGCTCGAGGACGCCTTCATCCTGCTGCACGAGAAGAAGCTCTCCGGCCTGCAGGCCATGCTGCCCGTGCTCGAGGCGATCGTGCAGGCCGGCAAGCCGCTGCTGATCGTGGCCGAGGACGTCGAGGGCGAGGCGCTCGCCACCCTCGTGGTCAACAAGCTGCGCGGCGGGCTCAAGGTCGCCGCCGTCAAGGCGCCCGGCTTCGGCGACCGCCGCAAGGCCATGCTCGAGGACATCGCGATCCTCACCGGCGGCCAGCTGATCTCGGAAGACCTCGGCATCAAGCTCGAGAACGTGACCACCGCGATGCTCGGGCGCGCCAAGAAGGTCATCATCGAGAAGGAGAAGACCACGATCGTCGACGGCGCCGGCAAGAAGAAGGACATCGAGGCCCGCATCCAGCAGATCAAGGCGCAGATCGAGGAGACCACCTCGGACTACGACCGCGAGAAGCTGCAGGAGCGGCTGGCCAAGCTGGCGGGCGGCGTCGCGGTGATCCGCGTCGGCGGCGCCACCGAGGTCGAGGTGAAGGAGAAGAAGGACCGGGTCGAGGACGCGCTCAACGCCACCCGCGCCGCGGTGGAAGAGGGCATCGTGCCGGGCGGCGGCGTGGCGCTGCTGCGCGCCAAGAAGGCGGTCGGCCGGATCACCAACGAAAACTCCGACGTCCAGGCCGGCATCAACATCGTGCTCAAGGCGCTGGAGACCCCGGTGCGGCAGATCGCCGAGAACTCCGGCGTCGAGGGTTCGATCGTGGTCGGCAAGATCCTGGAGAACAAGTCCGAGACCTTCGGCTTCGACGCCCAGACCGAGGAGTATGTCGACATGGTCGACAAGGGCATCATCGACCCCGCCAAGGTGGTGCGCGCCGCGCTGCAGGATGCGGCGTCGGTCGCGGGCCTCCTGGTGACCACCGAGGCCATGGTCGCGGAAGCGCCGAAGAAGCAGTCTCCCATGCCGCCGATGCCGGGTGGCGGCGGCGGAATGGGCGGCATGGACTTCTGATCCAGTCCACCTTCAAGCACTCAATAACGAAGGGCGCGGCGCAAGCCGCGCCCTTCGGCTTTGGGCCGGTCGGGTTACGAAGCGACGGAGATGCGGCCGCACCGTCGGGCTCGCGTACGCCGGTCCTGCGGCGAAAGCCGGCCGACGCTGCGGCCGGCGCAGCGCAATCTTCCGCGCCTCACCCGGTCGGCATCGCTTCGAACACCTTGAGGTCCGGCGGTATGGAGGCCCAATCCGGACGGCCGCGGGTGAAGATCGCGACCGTCGGCCGGAACAACGACGGATCGTCGAGAGAGCCCACATAGATGGTGAACTCGTCGTCCCTGCCGACCTCGCCTCCGAAGACGAGACTGCCGCACACAGCGCAGAAATTGCGCACGGCATCGACTCCGCTTGCGGCCCGGGTTGCGAATTTGCGCGTCTCACCGCTGAAGCGCACGGCACTGCCCGCAAACCCCATGAAGGGTATGAAGCCTGAGCCCGACGCTTTGCGGCAATCGCAACAGTAGCAGTGACCCGCGTAGAGCGGCTCACCTTCGGCTTCGTAGCGAAGCGCGCCGCACAGACAGCCGCCGATGTAGCGCTTTGCGCTCGTCTGCATCAATGACATCCCCCATGTCCAAGAAGCGGGCGAGAGTATGCGAAGGATCGTCGGGTTTCCACCTCTGCGAGATGCCGCAACATCGCGCCGGAGGCGCGTCGCCCATCCCGGCACCGATCGTCCTGTTGCCTTTGCATCCGGGCGGTCGTGAAACCGATCGCGAGGTGTGGAATTATCCAGGGTGATCTCCTACCGATCGAGGGAACACAAACCGGAGTGGAGATGTGATGGGCAACGCCTTACGCGCAACCGTACATGCCGCGATCCTCGCCGTCTCGCTCCCCTGCGCCGGCGAAACCGTGCAGGCACGTGAACCGATTTCCGCACTTGATTGGCGTGTGTTCGCCATCCCCGACTACGGGACGACGGTGCTTTATCCGGCCCGGGTTTTCGCCGCGGCCGGTGAAGCCGAAAAGGGCGTCGGCCAGCGGTTCGAACGGAACGATGGCCGCGCCGTTCTGTCGGTCTACTCCCTGGCCAACGAGCGCGGCGAAACACCCGCCGCCTACCTGAAAAACAACATGCGGGTAGAGCGAGCGGGGCTCGACTACGAGCGGGTGACGAACTCCTTCTTCGCCATATCCATGGAACGTGACGGATTGATCTTCTACAGCCGTTGCAATTTCACGCGCCGCACCGGCGGCGCCATCCATTGTTTCGACGTCGTCTATCCCCAGGACGAAGAGCGCGCCTGGGACGCGGTGATCACCCGCATCAGCCTGTCACTCAGGCCGCTCGAGCGACGGTGACCCCACGCGGCGCGATCGGTCACGGCGCTGGTCCACGCTTCGGCGTTTGGCCGCGCGCTTGCCTGCGGACTCGCTTTCGGATGGGCGCGTGACTGGAAGGATTTCGCGCACATGCGCAGCCAGCATTCGACAGAAGGCGATCGCATAGCGCGGCAGCTGACGCCGCTTGTCCCAGAAAACCGCCAATGACTCGCGCAGCGATCTTCCCCGATACGTCAGCCCGACGATTCGCAAGAGATGGCGATGCGTTCGCAGGGTGTGGAAGAAATCACGGCCCCGCCGTAACCACTCTCGGGGGAGCGCTGCGGCTGCGGCGGCAACACCAAGGCGTCCGGCTGGAGTTTCCTCTCAAGACCACGCAGGACCGGCCCGAGAACCGCCCCAATTGCAACCTCTGCTCTCCAGGCATCCATCAAGGCGCGTTGGGGGAGCGGCACTTGCGGGGGGATGCCGTGGCTGAGGTCGGTCGCGCACGCGGGCGCATCGTTGCGCTCGCCGCAGCCGTTGCACTGTCGCCTGCGCCGATGATCGGCAACTCGGCGCGCGCGCAGACCGGCGACGCCACCGCGGGAGGCTCGATCGATATCGGCGCCCGCGCCGGGCTTGCCGGCGACGCTCCGGTCCGAACGGCCCCGCGACAGGACGGTGCGGCCGGCCCGTTCGAGCTCAGCGCCCGCGCCGGATTTGCATCCGACTACATCTATCGCGGCGTCACGCTCTCCGATCGCAAACCCGCGGTCGGCGCTGGACTCGAAGCGGCGCTCGGCCTGCTCTATGCCGGCGCCACCGTCACCAGCGTGAAGCTGCCGACGCAGCCGGCCGCCGAGATCACCATGAACGCCGGCGTCCGCCCGAGCCTGGGCAGCATCGATTTCGATTTCGGCTGGACCTATTTTCTCTACCCCGGCGAGACGGCGCCGCCCGGCGTCCCCGCCGGCATCGAGTATTGGGAAGCCGGCGCCCGCGCCGACACCCGGATCGGCGAGGCGCTGCGCGTCGCCGGCGGCTTCGCCTACTCGCCGAACGTCTCGAATACCGGCGCGTGGAGCAAGTACGCGGCGCTCGGCCTGGGCGTCGACCTGCCGCGCAGCGCGCTGCCGCAGAACGTCAGCGCGTCGCTGACGGGCGGTACCGGCTATTACTGGTTCGGCAATCAGTCGGCCGCACTAGGTGGCTTCCCGCTGCCCGCCTATCTCAACTGGACCGCGGGCGTGACCTTCACCCGCGCGATGTTCAATCTCGACTTGCGCTACTTCGACACCAACCTGTCGAAAGAGAACTGCTTCGTTTTCACCGGCGATCCCGGCGCCACGCCCGGCGGAATCATCGACCCGGTGAGAAATCCCGAAGGTCTCATGTCACGCTGGTGCAGCGCCACGTTCGTCGCCA
This sequence comes from uncultured Alphaproteobacteria bacterium, assembly GCA_963739385.1. Taxonomy (GTDB): domain Bacteria; phylum Pseudomonadota; class Alphaproteobacteria; order Rhizobiales; family Xanthobacteraceae; genus VAZQ01. The sequence continues at coordinate 17,252 of CAVUAI010000025.1, read as the reverse complement.
AGTTCTGGTTCGCATTGCAGTAGCGGCGCGAAGCGGCAGCGATGATCCAAAGCGAGAAGCGGTGGCGCCGCCCTGCCCTGACCTAGCTGGTTAGTACGAGGCCGCCATCCGCGGCGGCCTCGTTCTCTATGTCTATGGCTACCAACAGGGACGACACCAGCAGCGATACCGGCCGCAGGTCCGCGTAAATCCAGGCCGGCAATACCCCCCAGGTCCCCATCCCCGGCAAGCCGCCGGTTCGATTGGCGTGAAATTCTGCACAGCACCGGCGACGTTGGCAGCACCGCGCGAAGTTTGCGCGTCGGCGGTCCAGACCGCCGATCCTGCGAACAGCAGCGAGATCGCAAGGGTGAGCGTGATTTTGCGCATCGGTCCTCTCCTGGGGGTGTTTGTCGCCCGATTCAGTGCTCCTGAAACGGTAAAATGCTAATCCGGTTGGATCGGCAAATCCAGCCGGTTCGCGATTTCATAATCGCCACAAGGGAAAGCTGCGGCATCTGGATCGCGACGACTTCTCCTCGAATCGTCATCGCGCTCCACCTTACTGCCGGAGCATGACTTTTTCCGAAACCGGGTGCCCACCCCGGATCAGGTCCGGGGCAGGCCTTTTGGGATCATGCTCTTTGCTGGGGCATGATCTTTTCCGAAAACCGGCGGCCACCCCGGATCAAGTCCGGGGCAGGCCTTTTCGGGATCATGCTCTAGCGCTCAGCGCTCACGAGCTGATAGGCGCCGCGCTCGAACGCATCGTAGACCGCCAACGCCTTGGCGTCGGCGAACGGCAGGTACTGCATCAGGATCACACCGGCAATGCCGCGGTTCGGATCGATCCAGAAATAGGTGTTGTTGATGCCGCCCCAGCTCAGGCTGCCGGGGGAGCGCTTGCCGGGCATCTGATCGGCGGTGATCAGGAAGCCGAGCCCCCATTTGTCGCGGCCGTCCGCGATAAAGCTGAAGTCGGCGCTGCGCGGCAGCGCGGTCTTGAGCGCCGGCACCGACACGGCGCCCATGGCGTTCTGGCCCATCAGCGTCACCGTTTCGGCCTTGAGCACGCGCGCGCCGTCGAGCTCGCCGCCATTGAGCAGCATGCGCACGAAGCGACCATAGTCGTTTGCGGTCGAGGCCAGGCCGCCGCCACCGATCGGCTCCGGTATGGTCAGCCCCGGCTGCGGAGTCTGCAAGATGACGGCGCCGTCCATGCGCTCGCCGGCGCGCTGTTGCGCGGCGACGAGCCGCGACGCCTTCTCCTGCGGCACGTTGTAGGAGGTGTCCGCCATCTGCAGCGGAGCGAAGATGTGCTGGCGGAAATAGTCCTCGAGCTTCTGGCCCGATACCTTCTCGACCAGCTTGCCGACGACATCGGTGCTCGTGCTGTAGTGCCAGCGCTCGCCGGGGTCGAACAGCAAGGGACCGCCGAACGGATAGGTCTCGCCGGGCTGCGGCTTGAAATCGCGCCAGATCGCGCTGGTGAACGGATATGCGAGCCCCGACGTGTGGGTGAGGAAGTGCCGGACGGTCGCCGGCCTCGATGCCGGGCGGAGCCGATAGGCGCCGGTCGCCGGATCGAAGGATTCGAACACTTTCAGGTTCGCGAGCTCCGGCAGATACTTTTCGGCCGGATCGTCGAGACCGAGGCGGCCCTGCTCGATGAGCTGCATGGCCGCCAGCGAGGTGATCGCCTTGGTCATCGAGGCGATGCGGAACAGCGCGTCGGGCGTGAGCGCGCGCCCGGTCGAGACGTCCGCCACCCCGAAGGCCCCCTGATAGAGCACGCGCCGCCGATCGGTGACCAGCGCCACCACGCCCGGCACGTCCTTGCGCGCGACCGCATCGCGCAGCGCCGCGTCGATGCCGGCGCCGCCCGGAGAATTCTGCGCACGCGCCGCACCGGCGGACGCAGCAAGCACGATGCCCATGCTGACGAATATTCCCACGATGTTACGATTCATGAGAGCCTCCCTGTGAATTTTTGTGTTGGCCGGCTGACGAAGGGAACGCTACCAACTTGCGCGAATGCGCGAAAGCTCGGACCAAAGTTTTCTCCGCTGCCCACCCGCGCGATGCCCAACCGCGTTGACCGCGCACCGCCCAACCGGCACCCTCCGCAGGCATGGGCGGCGTTAGTCGCTCATTTCAAGGGAGGAAAAACCATGCAGCGAATCTCGACCCTGCTGTTGGCGGGCGCCTGCGCCGTTGCCCTGATCAGACTGGCCTCGGCGCAAGCCGCGCCAGAGATGTCTCTCACGCGCCTGGACTGCGGCACCTCCGCCGCTCCCACGGCCGTCAACCAGCGCTTCTCGGACACCTATGCCTATGGCGATCTGAAATTGCAGTTCGTGTTCAGCTGCTATCTCATCAAGCACGGCGACGAATACATGCTGTGGGATGCCGGCCATGCCATGACCACCCCCAACGTGGCGCCAAAGGTGAGCCTGGTCGATCTGCTGGGGCAGATCAACGTCAAGCCCGAGCAGATCAAGTACGTCGGCATCAGCCATTATCACGGCGATCACATCGGCCAGGTCGGCTCGTTTCCAAAGGCGACGCTGCTGATCGGCAAGGGCGACTGGGATGTGCTGACCAGCCCCAAGCCGCCGGAAAACGCGAACCCCGCGCCGTTCGCAAACTGGATCAAAGGCGAGAGCAAGGTCGAGCCCGTGCCGCTCGACAAGGATGTGTTCGGCGACGGCAGCGTGATCATGCTGTACACGCCGGGGCACACGCCGGGCCATCACAGTCTCCTGGTCAAGCTGCCGCAGATGGGAAACGTGCTGCTCAGCGGCGACCTCATGCACTTCCGCGAAAACTACGACACCAACGGCGTGCCCGCCTTCAACACCGACCGCTCGCAGACGCTGGCTTCGCTCGACCGCGTCAAGAAGATCGTGGCGGGCTCGAAGGCGACCGTCGTCATCCAGCACGATGCGCGCGACCTAGACAAACTGCCGGCATTCCCGGCCGCCGCGAAGTAGGGGTGGTCAGGAACGAGCGTCCAGGCCTCCAAAATCGGAGGGCGCTGGGGTGCCCTCCTTATTCAGCGGCGCCGGACGACCCATCAGGAAGCCAAGCTCGTTTGCGAGCCTCAAGCGGATCGCGGCGCAGGTCACGCCGTAACTCGATCAGCACGAAGGCATATGCGTCAGCCAAACTCGATCTTGGGGCTGCGCTGAAGATGAGCTTCGGCGGAGCCCACCGATCGAACCCATACGGCTGCAAACGACGCGGACCGTAACGGATGCTAAGGGTGGTCCTCATTCCACGGCGCGTGGAACTACCTTAAAACCAAAGCATAGTTCCAGCCTACCTATGCGCAATTGCTCCGGGTGATGCACGGCACTAGCATCAATGGCACATCGGAAGCTGGCGTGATTGGCCCTGAGCTTCAAAGGGGAACGCAATCAGCAGACAGCTCCTCGCGGCACCATGTTCCGCTTCGCATCAGGAGCCGGCATATGAAATTTGTTTTGGTGAATGGCAGGACACCCCGCCCGCAATCTTTCTGTGCGCTGTGCTGTGAGCCAATCGGGATGAGGTACCTGCGAGACATTGCAACGCGGCTCTCCTACTGCGAACATAAGTGCTACGCCGCTCACTGCAAGTAGCAGTCCCGGACTCCAAGATCACGCGAGGGCGTCATGACGTCGTTGAAACTCGCGACAGAGACATAAGACGCGCAGCCACACACGGATGGTTGCGGATCTGATCAAGGCGAAGTCATTCGCTGCGAGCTTGTCCTATCGGCGGCGACGCGCCGACAGTCCTTGATGGTGTTGAAGCACTGTTCGACTGCTTGCGCAGGCGGTCGATGCTGGCTGCAGGACAAAATGCGCCTGCCTTTCGCTCCGGATCGGACAATGATAGCTTCCTCCGTCCGCTGGCACGGAGCGGGTCATGCGCATATTGGTGGTGCTGATCGGGACCGCCGCGTTGTTCGCGGCCGCATCCCCTGCCGCGGCCGCGAGCCGAGGCGACTGGGACGCTTGCGAGAGTGGCGATCCGGACCGCGTTATTCCCGCCTGCACGCGTATCATCCAGCGCCCTGGCGCAACTGCGAAAGATACCGCCATCCCCTACTATAACCGGGGAGTCGCGTACAAGGAGAAGGGCGACCTCGACCGCTCGATCGCCGACTTTACCGAGGCGATCCGGCTCGGTCTCAAGGTTGCCTCCGTCTACCGCAGCCGGGGCCGCGCGTACTATCACAAGGCCGACAACGACCGCGCCATCGCCGACTTCAGCGAGGCTATCCGGCTCGATCCCAAGTCCGCAGTCACCTACAACAACCGCGGCCTCGCATACCAGGACAAGGGCGATCTCGACCGCGCCATCCCCGACTTCAGCGAGGCGATCCGGCTCGATCCCAAGTCCGCAGTCACCTACAACAACCGCGGCCTCGCATACCAGGACAAGGGCGATGTCGACCGCGCCATCCCCGACCTCAGCGAGGCGATCCGTCTCGCTCCTGAGGTCGCCAACTTCCACTCCGACCGGGGCAGGTTGTACCAGAGCCAGGGGAACTTCGGCCGCGCCATCGCCGACTACACCGAGGCGATCCGGCTCGATCCCAAGTCCGCAGTCACCTACAACAACCGCGGCAGCGCGTACGCCTTCCAGGGCGATCTCGACCACGCCATCGCCGACTTCAGCGAGTCGATCCGGCTTGTTCCCGGGGTCGCAGCCGCCCACTACAACCGCGGCAGGCTCTACCAGCTCCAAGGCAACAACGATCGCGCCATCGCCGACTACACCGAGGCGGTCCGGCTCGATCCCAAGTTCGCCCCGGCCTACAACGACCGGGCAACCGCGTACTTCCTGCAGGGAAATAACAACCGCGCCATCGCCGATTTCAGCGAGGCGATCCAGCTCGATCCCAAGCTCGCTTCCGCCTACAACGACCGCGGCAAGTTGTACCAGCTCGAAGGGAGCTACGACCGCGCGCTCGCCGACTACACCGAGGCGATCCGGCTCGATCCCGAGTTCGCCTCCGCCTACAACAACCGGGGCAACGCGTATCTCGCCAAGGCCGACCACGCCCGCGCCATCGCCGACTTCGGCGAGGCGATCCGGCTCGATCCCAAATACGTCCTCGCCTACGCCAACCGGGGCACAGCGCACCTCGCCCAGGGGCGCAACGACCTTGCCATCGCCGACTTTGACGAGGCGATCCGGGTCGACCCCAAATTCGTCCTCGCCTATTTCGGGCGGGGCAACGCGTACCGCGCCAGGGGCAACAACCACCGCGCCATCGCCGATTATAGCGAGGCGATCCGGCTCGATCCCAAGGCCATCCTGGCCTACGTCGTGCGGGGCAACGCGTACCGCGCGAGGGGCGACAGCGACCACGCCATCGCCGACTTCAGCGAGGCGATCCGGCTCGCTCCCAAGTTCGCCGACGCCTACTACGGCAGAGGCCTCGCGTATCTCTACAGCGGTCCTGTTGCCAAGGCTTTGGCCGATGTCAACGAGGCGAGCGACCTCGATCCGGCGGATGCATACAAGGCGCTGTGGGCCGATATCATCGGACAGCGCAGCAATGCCCCCAGCCGGCTATCGCACGCGAGCACGAAAATCGACATGACCCCATGGCCCGCGCCGATCATCCGCATGTTCCTCGGCCGGATGCCTCCGGCCGCCGTGCTCGCCGCCGCCGATGATCCGGACGCCAGGAAGAAAAAGAAGCAGGTCTGCGAAGCCAATTTCTACAGCGGCGAATGGGCGCTGCGGCAGGATGCGAAGGACGAGGCGGTGCGGCTGTTCCGGCAGGCGGCGAGCGGCTGCCCGAGAGATGCCGACGAATCGTTCGCCGCGATTGCGGAACTCAATGCGCTCGGTGCAGCGCCTTGAACGAACGAGCGCCGCATAAGCCCCAAACCTGCCGAAGCTGTCGTGCCGCCGTGCAAGGCCGCGGGAAATTCTCGCCAGCCCTTACGCCGTGTGACCGCCGCTACGTTGTCTGGCCTCCGAACCGCTTGTCCAGCTTGGTGAGCTGGCTGGTAAAGCCCACCGTCGACATCCTGGTGAATTCTTCATTGTGCATCGGATCGAGCGTGACCACCATCCGCACGTGCTTGTCCGATGGGAAGAACTCCACCACCATGGTGCTCTCGTAGGGCGTCACCTCGGCCAGGAAGTCGATCACGTGTGTGATCGCGAGCCGCCGGTGCGGGCTGATCTCGACGAAGGTGCCGCGCGTCTCGTGCGACGTCGGGCGGCCCATCCGCTTCATGGCCTCGATCTGCCCGGGCGCATCGGCGATCATGTCGTAGTGGAGTGAGCCGCCGACGCGCGCTTCGATGGTATGCACCTCGACGCGGAAACCCTGGGGTCCCCACCACGATTCGAATCCGGTCTTGGTGGTCCAAAGCTCCCACAGTTCCTCGACCCGCGCGGGGTAGGTGCGTTCCAGCACCACCTTCGGCCTGTTCGCACCGACGGCTGCGGTCTTGCTCCTGTCACTCATGTGCTTTGCTCCTGGTACCGCCTTTGCGGCGCTTGCGTTGCTTCTCGAGCGCGGCTCCGAAGCGGTCGAGGCGCGCTTCCCACAGGTTCCGGTATTGCGCGAGCCACTGATCGAGCTCGCGGAACGGCTCGGCGCGGAGCGCGTAGAGGCGCCGCTGCCCAACCGCCCGTCGCGAGACGAAGCCTCCTTCGTGGAGGATGCGCAGATGGCGGGAGACCCCGGACTGGTGGATGCCGACCTGTTCGACGATATCGGTGACCTGCCGCTCGCCGCTCCGCAACGCTGCGACGACAAGGCGACGCGTGGGATCGGCCAGGGTCAGGAAGACATCTGCATGTGTCATGGTGTATATGTATATATATGCATATATGCTTCGTCAAGACATCACTTTGAGCTTCGTGCTTCAGCCGAGTCCTCGATTGTGCCAGCCCGGCGCTGTGCGGGCTGCAAAATGCCACCGCGGCCGCGACTGCCATCCCGCCCTTACGTGAGCCAATTCACCTACGCCCGGCCGGCGACGTCGTAGCGTCTGCCTTCGAGCCAGCCTGATGTTCGGCGCTGGGGGGTAGGTAGATGAGCCGTCGCGAGTTGATCACCCTGTTGGGCGGCGCGGCGGCCGCATCGCCGATTGCCACGCGTACTCGGGCGGAGGGGCGCGGGTGGCGCATCGGCACTCCCACGCGCTTCAGACGCGCCAGCGGTCGGAAGGATGTGATCGCGGCCGACCCCCTGCCCACCGATCACAGGCAGGAAACCGCGCTCCTCCGCGTCCGGCTGCAAGACCTGTTCGCCGGCACGATCTGCAGTGTTCTGTCGGTCGCCTACTGCCTGTCGTTTGCGACTTTGATTTTTTCGGGCCCGCTGTCGGGATGGCTTGGCTACGGGATTGCCATCGGTCTGCTCTCGGCGTCGGTCGGAGCGCTGGTGATCGGGCTGCGCAGCACGCTGCCCATTGCAATCGCCGGCCCCGACAGCCCGACCTCGGCGCTCCTGGCGGTGCTCGTCGCCAATTTCGTCCAGCGGCTCGTCGCCCAGGGGGCGAGCGGGGACGTTCTAAGGCCCGCAATCATGCTCATGGCGCTGGTGACCGCCGTGACCGGAGCCGTGCTGCTCGTGCTCGGCGTGACGCGGGCGGGACGCGCGATCCGCTTCGTGCCCTATCCGGTGATCGGCGGGTTCCTGGGAGCGACCGGATGGTTGATCGTCGCCGGCGGCGCGCAGGTAACGACGGGGCAGCCTGTCACCATCGATGGCGCAAGCGCGCTGCTCGATGCATCGGCGGGCGCCAAGCTGCTGGCGGGCGCGGCGATCGCGATCGCACTGCTGCTCGGGCGGCACTGGCTGCGCAGCTCTTTCGCGCTGCCCGGCCTGCTGGTGACTGCCACGGTGGCGGTCCATCTCGTGCTGCCGGCGTTCGGGATCCCGCTCGCCGAGGCGCAGGTCAGCGGTTGGATGTTCGCCCCGCAATCGAACGTCGGGCTGGCGGCGCCCTGGCAGGGCGACGAGCTGCGCCGATTTCCCTGGGAAATGCTCCCCGCGCTGTCCGGCGACATCCTTTCGGTCGTATTCGTGGTCGCGATCACGCTCCTGCTCAACACCACCGGCATCGAGCTTACCGCGCGGCGAGAGGCCGATCTCGATCACGAGCTCAAATCCAACGGCATTGCCAATCTCATCATAGCGGCGCTGGGCGGCTACATCAGCGTCACGTCACTGAGCCGCACGACCGTCAATCACCTCGCCGGCGCAACCGGGCGCCTCTCGGCAATGACGGTCGCTGCGGTCTCGGCGGCGGTCCTTGCGGTCGATGCAAGCTTTCTCGGCTACGTGCCCAAATGCGTATTGGGCGGGCTGCTGTTCTACCTGGGGGCCGATCTGCTCTATCGGTGGCTTGTCGATTCGGCGCGCCGGCTTGCGCTCATCGAATATCTGTCCCTGCTCGGGATCGCACTCATCATCGTCACCTGGGGATTCGTGGCCGGCCTCCTAATCGGGGTCGTGATCGGCTGCGCCACGTTCGCGTTCAGTGCCAGCCGGATCCCCGTGATCAAATTCAGCTTCGACGGCTCCGAGTATCACTCGTCGCTCGACCGCGGGCCGGACGAGCTCGCGGTGCTGACGGATCATGGCGATGAGCTGCAAGGCTTGAGCCTGCACGGTTACCTGTTCTTCGGCTCGGCCAGCCGGCTGCATCAGCACGTCAAGGCCCTGCTCGCGGCGCGGCCGCATTGCCGCTTTCTCCTGTTCGATCTGCGACTGGTGACCGGGATCGATTCGTCGGCCACCAACAGCTTCAGGCAGATCAAGCAGGCGGCGGACGGCTGCGGGACGCGACTGGCGCTGGTGAACATGACGCGCGAGATCGAGAGCGCCTTCCGGATCACCGGCGTGATCTCCGACGACGTGCTGGTCGTGAGCGACCTCGATCACGCGCTCGAGCAGTGCGAGAACGAAATCATCAAGGCGCACCGGTTCCCCGGAAGCGAGTCAAGGTCGCTGCTTGCATGGCTGGTTCAGATGGTCGGCGCCGAGCACGCCCATCAACTGGCAAAGGAGTGCCACCGGGTCGAAGTCGCCGCCGGAGAAACCATTGTTCGCCAGGGCGACGCCGCCGACTCCATGCTCTTCATCCTCGAGGGCCGCGTCAGCGTCGTGGTGAACGGGGGCAACAGGCCCAAGGTTCGCGTGCGCAGCCTCGGACCGCATACCACGATCGGCGAAATGGGCCTCATCGCCGGCCAGGCGCGCAGCGCGACCATCGAGGCCGAGGTGGCCAGCGTACTCTACGTTCTCAAAGCCGACGCATTCGAGCAGGTGCGAGACACCAATCCGGCGCTGTTGCAGGCGTTGCTCGCCTACGTGGTCAGGGTGATGGCGGAACGGCTGAGTTTTGCCAACCGCGCCATCGAGGTTCTGCAGCGATAGCCGAAGCCCGCGGTGCGCTCATGCCAGCGGGTTTGAACGCGACCCATCCGCGTTCTTGGCCGGTGTTGTCAGTGCGCTCGGGCCTTGAGGCGATCGCGCAAGGCGACGCCGCCTTTTCACGTCGTGTGCAGCATGAGTCTGCCTGTGGGCTGCGAACGCGCCCGCTTGGTGGACATCGATGGACCTCTCAGAAGCGCCCTGGGTAAGATACCAGGCCGCCATGGATCGCACCTGCGCCCGCAGGGCGTCTCTTCAGGGCCGATGGAAGACGGATGCCCAGCACCGAGGCCGAACTCGTTTGCGCGCGCGCTGTCCGCGGAGATCGCCGCCAGCGAGCTGCTTCGCATGCGCGTGCTGGCCGTCGCCCTTGCCGTCCTGCTGGTGCTGCTGGTGGCGTTTTTCGGGTTGCCCGGCGACGCCCTGCAACACCTCTTCATCAAGCCGGTCCCGTGGTGGCTTCCGATCGTCCTGCTGGGCCCGTTCCTCGCCTACGAGCTCACGGTGCAACTGGTTCTCGGGTTGCGCATCGCGCGCGGCAAAGGAATGCCGGGCGCGGCGCGTTTCGCCAATGCAGTGGTCGAAACCAGCCTGCCGACGCTCATCCTGTGGTCGGCGAACCACTATGGCGGCCCGACGCTGGCGTTCAGCGCCTGGCCGTCCATGCTCTACTTCCTGTTCATCGTCGCCGCGACGCTCCGGCTCGACTTCGTGCTGCCGGCGTTCACCGGACTGGTTGCGGCGATCGAATACATGGGCCTGGCGATGGCGTTGCTGCCGCTGTCGACCCACAGCGCCGACCTGGTACTGTCGCCGTTCTTTCACATCACCAAGGCGGTCACGATGGTGGTCGTCGGCGTCGTCGCCGGGCTCGTCGGCATGCGCCTGCGCAGCAAGTTCGAGCGCGCAGTCGAGGAGGCCACGGCGCGCGAGCACCTGACCAACCTTAATATGCTTCTGGCATCCGTATCCAGCGATATCAAACAGTTATCGGAATGGGCGCCGCAGCGGTAAGCATGGGGCAAGCGGATGGGGGCTGTTAGAACAAAAAGAGAACAAAGATCTGAACGGTCGCTGCACCGCGCGTTGTGGAAAAGCGTGATGGTGTCGCGTCGGGGGGCGACGTGGCGCGGCTATTCGGCATATGGATGTCAATCGTTGCGTCGAAACGAAACGAGCCGCCAAGGTAAAGGGCACTCTTACTTTGGCGGACTACGGTGGTGCCAGAAAGGAGATCGAAGCGTGAGCGATCAGAAATATCTTATGCTGCAAGATTTACCAGCATTTCTCCACGAGCACCGCGGCATTCGAGTCGCGTTGTCGTCGTTGGAGAAGATGGTAGCGCCAGCGAATGGTTCGGGGCCACCCGTGGCCTCGCGCTGGGGCCGTCGTCCGCTCTTCCAGCCAGCCGACGTGTTGGCTTGGGCGGATGCTCGGGTGCAACCGGTCCGATCGTCGGAGGCTGCGTGACCGAAAAACGGAACGGCCGAGGCGCCAACCCCGGCCGCTCCCAACTGAAGTCTGGATATTCACTCTCCCAACCCCGCGGTAGCAGCCGCGGGGCTCACCACCGGAACCCCGTAGGAGGGCACCGACGATATGCATTCCTTACCAGCGCCGCCCGATGGCGGCAACACCGAATTGCCTCCCCATAGAAGCCTTCGGTTCCACCCACTCGCAGACCTCTTCCCACTGATCGAAGGCGACGAGTTCGACGCGTTTGTCGCCGACATAAAGGCGAACGGGCTGCGCGAGGACATCGTTCTGTTCGAGGGAATGATCCTCGACGGGCGCAACCGTTACCGCGCTTGCCTTAAGGCCGGCGTCGCTCCCGCCCCCATCACCGGCGACAAGTGGATCGACGACCCCGCCGCCTACGTCGTCAGCATGAACGTAGCTCGGCGACACCTGAGCGAATCGCAGCGCGCAATGGTGGCGTCGAAGCTCGCGACCCTGAAGCAGGGCGGCAACCAGCACAGCGAGGGTCTGCCAATTGGCAGAAGCTCCGAGCTGCTGAACGTCGGCGAACGCACGGTTGCGCGCGCCCGCGAGGTTCTCAACCACGGAGCGCCCGAGTTGGTGACCGCCGTCGAGCGCGGCGAAGTCTCAGTCTCTGCGGCCGCTGACGTGGCAACGTTGCCGGTCGCGGAGCAGACCGAGGTGGTGGCGCGGGGGGAGCGCGAAATTCTTGCCGCGGCAAAGGAGATTCGGGGCAGGCGGGTGAAGCAATCGTATGCCGCCCGCATGGAGAAGTTCACAGAGATTTCGAAGGCCAATGCCGCCCTGCCCGAGCAGCGTTACCCGGTGGTCTACGCCGATCCACCGTGGAAGTTCGAACCTTTCAACGAAGAAACTGGTGGCGAGCGGTCTGTCCCGTACCCGGTGATGGACCTCGACGAGCTCAAGGAGATTGCCCATTCCGGCAATGGACGATTGCGTCCTGTTCATGTGGGCGACAAGCTCCCATTTGGGCGACGCTGTTGATCTCGTCCGGGCCTGGGGATTCACTCTCAAGACGACCGCGGTCTGGGTGAAGCCCTCGATCGGCTTGGGCTACCTGCTGCGCAATCGGCATGAACTCCTGCTCATCGCGACCCGCGGTGACATCCCTGCACCATTGCCGGATCAGCGTCCCGACTCCGTCATTGAGGCTCCACGCCGACAGCACAGTGCCAAGCCGGTCGGGGCTTACGAGATGATCGAGCGGATGTATCCCGACCTTCCGCGCATCGAGCTGTTCAGCCGCTCGCCGCGTGAAGGTTGGGCAGCGTGGGGTAATCAATCGGGCGACGAAGGAGCCTGAAGACGGGCTCGGTATTCCGGGATTTCTCCGCCGTATTCGGGCCGGGGACGCGGCATGAGCGCGAAGCGAGCACGCGTCACCGCGCCGCCGACCGGCAGTGCCAGCAAGCGCGACGTGCCCGAAGCGACAGACGGCGCGCTGCCGTACACCTCCGAACAGCTTCGCAAGATGGATCGCGCGTTTGCCGACGCGATAAGCGGGGCGATCGCTGCCGGACACGAGCGGAGGTAGCGATGACGGACCTTCGCCCATATCAGGAGAAGGTCGTCGCGGAGTCTGAGGCGGCCCTGGCGGCGGGGGAGAAGGTGATCCTCGTCGCGCCGACCGGCTCCGGCAAGACGGTGATGGGTGCCGCTATCGCTCAACACGCTGCGGAGCAACACCGCGGCGTTCTCTTCCTCGCCCATCGTCGCGAGATCATCGACCAGACCAGCCGGAAGCTTCACGCTCACGGTGTCCGTCACGGCGTCATTATGGCCGGCGCCGATGACAGGCTCCGCCCGATGGCATGCGTGCAGGTGGCCTCGGTGGCGACGCTGTGGTCCCGCGGTATGCGCTCGGACGCAATGCCGATGCCGGCGGCCGACCTGATCATCGTCGACGAATGCCACCACGCCCCTGCCAACACGTACACCAAGATCATCGAGCACTATCCCGACGCCAAGGTGCTCGGGCTGACCGCCACGCCATGTCGGGGCGACGGCCGCGGACTCGGCGGGCACTTCACCGCGATCGTCGAGGCGCCACAGATTGCCGACCTAACCGTCGAGGGCCATCTCGTCGGGAGCCGCGTCTACGCCCCTGTCAGGCCCGATCTCAAAGGCGTGCAGACTCGACACGGCGACTATGTCGAGGGTGAGTTGGCCGGGCGGATGGATACGCCCAAGCTGGTCGGCGACATTGTCACGCACTGACTCAAGTACGGCGAGCGCCGCCGGACCGTCGCCTTCGCGGTCAACGTCGCGCACTCGCTCCACATCTGCGCCGAGTTTCAAAGCTGCGGCATCCGAGCCGAACACCTCGACGGCGACACGCCGCTCGATGAGCGTGAGGCCATCCTGGGCCGTCTCGCGAGCGGGGACACCGAGGTCGTCACCAACTGCATGGTGCTGACCGAGGGCTGGGACTGCCCCGAGGTCGGCTGCTGCGTCCTGGCGCGTCCGACCAAGAAGATGGGGCTATTCCGCCAGATGATCGGCCGGGTGCTGCGGCCGGCGGATGCCTGCGGGTTCACTGCCGAAGCGTCCTGGATCGCGCGATGTGCGCCTATCGCCGAGCTCGGACGACTGCGCTCGATGCGCTCGGCTCAGTGCGGGCGCACGCCGGCGCGGATGCGCTTCGCCGATGGAAATCTCTCGCTCGTATCGGGCGAGGCACGGGTCATCCATCGAGGAGCGCGTCGCCTTCTATGCCGAGCTTCGTCAGATCGCGCTCGATCGCAAACACAAGTCAGGATGGGCGGCGCATCAGTATCGGGCAAAGCACGGAGAATTCCCACCGTGGACGTGGAACCACCACCCCGAGAAGGCGCCGACCCTCGCGACGATGGGCTGGGTTAAGTCGAGGCAGATCGCCTACGCCAAGACACGGCAGCGTGAAGGCGAGCGGAAGCAGGGAGCCGTGGCATGAGTCCCGAACTCCTCCTCGCCATGTTGCGCATCGAGTCGCTGCGCCTGCGCACCATCCAAGCCGATGTCGACGCACTCGGCCTCGCCCTCAAGGGCGGCCTGATCAGCCCCGCCCAATGCGTGGCGCATATGCACGACCTCGGGATCGTCGCACCGCTCGCTGCGGAGGTGGTGGCGCCCCAGAACGAGTTGATGAAATGAAGCGCAAACGAACGATCAAGGGCCCGTTTGTGCCTGTGCTGCTGGAAATCTGGGATACACCGGCGTGGCGCGTCATGGACCCCCTTGCGCGGCTGCTCTGGATTGAACTGCGGCGCGAATTGCGGAATGGCGGCTTGAACAACGGCAAAATCTACCGCTCCTGCCGCGACGCTGCAAAGGCGCTTGGCGCCAACAAGGACACGATCTCCCGCCGGTACGCCGAGATCGAGCACTATGGGTTCCTGCGCAAGACCGCCGAAGGCTTCCTGGGAGGCGACGGATACGGCATCGCCGCGAAATATCGCTTCACCGATCTGCCGCACGGCACGCATCCGCCGACCCGAGACTATGAGAAATGGGACGGCGAGCTCTACACCCCCAGCACAACCGAAAAACAGAACCCCGTATTGTCCCGTCGGACACCCCGTATTGTCCCGTCGGACATACGGAAGACCTCCGGCAGGGAGTGCGTATGTACTGCGTCGTCGGACATAGGCGGCACGCCGAAGTGTATTGTCCCGTCGGACATATCTAGATTAGCCACTAGCCCGCGAAGCGGAAGCGAAGGACAGGGTAGCTTAACAGCTAGAGCGCCGGTGCAAGCCGGAGGAGCCGGTTCGAGCCCGGCCCCTGTAGCCAGCCTCACGGACTTCGTCCTGCGACGGGTCAACGCCGAGCTGGACAGGCTACACCGATCGTGATCACGCGCACGCCCAGCGACAAATCTCAATGGCCCGCTAATCTGTCCCGAAGGCCTGCCAAGCCCAATAACGGTCCGGTTCAACGCGGCTGCGCTGTGTCAAACCGGCATCAGCGTGAAGAAGCGGCGGCCGGGCTGAGGGCGGGGGAAAGGCAGGCTACGTGGCCCGCAGCTACGGCGTCGATCGAACCACCATCAGCGGCGGTTTAATCGCCGACCAGTTAATTCCCCAAATGATTGAAGCCATTGAGGAAAAGACTTACACTGATGCGAGCTGAATAGGTGACATGATGGCAAGACCCGCACGCCTTCCCGGGGGGCGCTTCAAGCCCGACAGTGTGCGCGAGAAAATCCGCGCCTCGCAACTAATCAATCGGCTGCAAGCGTGCGCCTTTGGTGAAATTGAACTCACGATGATGCAGGTGCGCGCGATCGAAATCATACTGAAAAAGTGCCTCCCCGACCTGACCAAGACCGAGGTGAAAGAGGAGGTGACACACCGCTATGTGGCGCAGTTGCCTGACGTGCTCACCAAAGAGGAATGGCTCGCCAAGTATGGGTAGGGCCAAACGACGCTCCAATGAGCGACCCTCGCCGAGCCGATCGAGCGGGTGATCCCCTGGTGTCGGTGGCTCATTGATAAAATTTCGGTTCCATAAAAGTTCCGGGACGGTTAAGGCTGCAAGCGTGCGCCTTTGGTGAAATTGAACTCACGATGATGCAGGTGCGCGCGATCGAAATCATACTGAAAAAGTGCCTCCCCGACCTGACCAAGACCGAGGTGAAAGAGGAGGTGACACACCGCTATGTGGCGCAGTTGCCTGACGTGCTCACCAAAGAGGAATGGCTCGCCAAGTATGGGTAGGGCCAAACGACGCTCCAATGAGCGACCCTCGCCGAGCCGATCGAGCGGGTGATCCCCTGGTGTCGGTGGCTCATTGATAAATTTCGGTTCCATAAAAGTTCCGGGACGGTTAAGGCTGCAAGCGTGCGCCTTTGGTGAAATTGAACTCACGATGATGCAGGTGCGCGCGATCGAAATCATACTGAAAAAGTGCCTCCCCGACCTGACCAAGACCGAGGTGAAAGAGGAGGTGACACACCGCTATGTGGCGCAGTTGCCTGACGTGCTCACCAAAGAGGAATGGCTCGCCAAGTATGGGTAGGGCCAAACGACGCTCCAATGAGCGACCCTCGCCGAGCCGATCGAGCGGGTGATCCCCTGGTGTCGGTGGCTCATTGATAAAATTTCGGTTCCATAAAAGTTCCGGGACGGTTAAGTTCAACCCCGGCAGTCCCGGGTTAACAGCCCGGATTGCTCCCTAACTTTCCAGAGCCGCTCGACCAATGGTGTCTCCTCGGTTGGGGCGGCTCTTTTTTTGGCCCAGGCGAACCGCCACCGCCGGTACCTGCCAATTGGGCGAAATCTTCCATCTTCCAAGAGAGCACCCGAGGTGATCGAGCGGTGGAACATTAACCGTTGACCAGTTTCCAAATCCGGTGTAACACTACAACGGCGTTTCACCGGAGGGGAAAATGAGGGACGCGATCGCCTACATCAGGGTGTCGACGGCAAAGCAGGGGCGATCCGGCCTGGGCCTTGAGGCGCAGACCGCCGCTCTAACCTGGTTCGCCGAGGCCGAGGGCTACCGGTTCTTGCAGACGTTCACGGAGACCGAGAGCGGTGCCGATGACGCTCGCCCCGAGCTGACCGCCGCCATCGCGCTGGCGGGCAAGCGTAAGGCCCCGATCGTTGTAGCCAAACTCGACCGGCTGTCCCGAGATGTCCACTACATTTCCGGCCTGATGAAGCACCGGGTGCCTTTCATCGTGACCGAGCTGGGTGCCGACACCGACCCGTTTCTCCTGCACATCTACGCCGCCCTGGCCGAGAAGGAGCGGGCGCTGATCTCGCGGCGCACCAAGGATGCCCTGGCGGCTGCCAAAGCGCGCGGCGTGCGCCTGGGCGGGCTACGATCGAAGGGCGAGGAGTTTCAGCGCGAGGCAGCGGAGCGTGCCGAGGCCTTGCGCGGCGTGTTCGAGGAGCTGGCCGGCTTGTCTGCCCGCAAGGCTGCCGAGGAGCTGAACCGACGCGGCATCACCACAGCCGAAGGCAAGCCGTGGCATGCGACGCAGGTCATCCGGGTGCGAGGGCGGCTGTGAACCAGCGCAGTGCAGGCGATGTTGGGGTAAGACGAAATCCAGAACAGCAGCCCTAATGCGTGTGCAAAGTCCTGCTTTTTGCATGGCGCTGCCTTGGCGTCTCCCTCTAAGCGCCATTCGGGCGGTTGTGTCGGCGCATGAGGTCCTCCTTCAGTGAGAGGACACCCAGTAGCGCCATCAAAACTCCAGCTCCCAGGACGATGAGCTGCCCGGTACCCCACACCACGCTGTAAACGACAAGCGATAGTCCCACCACAATCAGGGCGGCGCCGAGTAAGACAGGAAGGACTTGTCTCATTGACCCCTCTATAGGCGGCGGATTGTAGCGTAGGCGTGTCGATGCCTCTGCCTTGGTACTGCCTTCGGCAGACTCAA
>CAVUAI010000024.1:0-37333 GCA_963739385.1 uncultured Alphaproteobacteria bacterium | reverse complement strand
CGGGGCATGGAGCCGGGTTGAGCTGCGTGCGTCCGCGCACAGCTTGCGAGGCTAAACTGAAAGCGTAACGGGAGAGATGGAGCATGGGATTGTCGTTCAGCCGGGCCATCGTGCTTGCCGTTGCCGCCGTGGCGGCGCCCGCGCCGGCTTCGGCGCAGGTTGCGGATACCGTGCTCGTCGGCGGCAAGATCGTTACCGTCGATGACCGGTTTACGCTTGCGCAGGCGCTCGCCATCAGGGACGGACGCATCGTCAAAGTCGGCGCCACCGCCGAGATCGAGGCGCTCAAGGGACCGCAGACACGCGTCATCGAACTCGGAGGCCGCACCGTCATCCCGGGGCTGATCGACAATCACGCCCATTGGGTGCGCGCCGCCGAGCACGATGAGCTGCGGTTCGACGGCGTGACGTCGCGGCAACAGGCGCTCACGATGCTGGCGGAGCGGGTGCGCGCGACTCCACCCGGCCAGTGGATCGTGGTGCTCGGCGGCTGGTCGGAGGAGCAGTTCACCGACGAGCCGCGCGGCTTCCCGGTCGACGAGCTCGACCGCATCGCGCCGAACAATCCGGTGGTGCTGCAGGCGGTGTATAACCACAGCTATCTCAACACCTCGGCCCTCATCGCCGCCAAGATCGATCCCGGCACGCCGGACCCGCAGGGCGGCAGCATCGAAAAGGACGGCAGCGGGAAACCGACGGGTCTGGTGCGCGGCGCCGGCGGCGTCGCGTTCGTCGCGGCGCGGGTGCCGCTGCAGCAGCAGGAGGCATGGCTCGCCAACACCCGCAAGCTCGTGGCCTATCTCAACGCCATGGGGGTCACGGCCTGGCTCGACGCCGGCGGCCGCGGCATGGGCGCCAAGCACTACGAGCCCTACAAGTATCTCGCCGACCGTGGCGAGCTTAACATCCGCCTGTTCTGGACCACGATCCGGCAGCCCGCCACGCCGGTGCAGGTCGATGCCGTGATCGGCGAAATTCGCGAGCTCAAGCCGTTCCAGGGGACCGACTATTTCGACAATGTCGGCTGGGGCGAGTCGGTCTTCGCCCCGGTCACCACCCAGCTGCTGCGGGTCGCGAGCAACACCAAGCCCGAGGATCTCGCGCAGATGCGCCGCCTGCTGCTCGCGCTGGCCGAGCGCGGCATTTACGTCAATTCTCACGTGGAGATGAGCGCGGCCATCGACGCCTTCCTCGACGAATACGACTCCATCAACAAGGAACGGCCGATCAAGGGGCTCCGGTGGTCGTTCTCGCACCTCGACCAGGTGAGCGAAGCGCAGCTCGAACGCATGAAGAAGCTCGGCATGACCGCCCAGATCCACAGCCGCCCGCTGATCCAGGGCGCGCTGATGCACAAGGTGCACGGCGACAAGGCCTGGGACATGCCGCCCTTCCGCCGCATCCAGGACAGCGGCATCCACTGGGGGCTCGGCTCCGACGCCACCGCGGTGACGACGTCGAATCCCTTCTACACGCTCAGCCTCGCGGTCACGGGCCGCATGGTCGGCGGCCGGAAAGTGAACCGGCAGACCATCACGCGGGAAGAGGCGTTGATCGCGCACACGCGGTCGAACGCCGTATTCCTGTTCCAGGAGGGCAATCTCGGCTCGCTCGCACCCGGCAAATACGCCGACCTCCTGGTGCTCGACCGCGACTACCTCACGGTGCCGGAAGACGAAATCAAGGACCTCCGCCCTCTCCTCACCATGGTGGGCGGCAGGATCGTGCACGACGCCATGCCGAAGTGAACGACGGCGAAAGCGCGGCGATTCCTATTGCTGCGCTTTCAACAGCGCCTTCGCGATCGCGTCCCATTCGGCGGCGATTGATTGGGTCGCGACTGGACGCTGCGCCTGCCGGTACCAGTAGCCGGCATTGCCGAGATCGCCTTCCACCCGGTGCAGATAGGCATGCACCCAGGCGCAATCCCTGCCGCTGTCGTCCATGACGATGGCGTGCGCCTTGTCCCATTTATCGTTGCCCGCCCACCACAGCGCCGCCAGTGCCGGGGCAAGGCCGGCGGGTGGCCTGGATTTCGACAACGTATCTTTGAATTCGCCAAGCGTCATCGCGGTGGCACCCAGAGCCGCGCGAGGTTCAGGGGCAGTCTACCACCACCTCTGGGGTGAAAACCGGCCGGCGGCCTGCTCGATGACGTGAGCGAGGGAAAACAGCGTCTCTTCGCCGAACGGGCGGCCGATGAGTTGCAGCCCGAGCGGCAGACCCTCCGCCGACAAGCCGCCCGGAACCGAGAGGCCGGGCAGGCCCGCCATGTTGACCGGCACCGTGAACACGTCGTTGAGATACATCTCGATCGGATCGGCGCCGCCCTTCTCGCCGATGCCGAAGGCGGCCGACGGCGTCGCCGGGGTGAGAATCGCATCCACGCCCTCGGCAAAGACGTTCTCGAAGTCCCGCCTGATCAGCGTGCGTACCTTCTGCGCCCGCAGGTAATAGGCGTCGTAATAACCGGCAGACAGAACATAGGTGCCGATGAGGATGCGCCGGCGCACCTCCTTGCCGAACCCGTCGGCGCGGGTCTTCTGGTACATGTCGGCGACGTCGCGCCCGGGCACGCGCAGGCCGTAGCGCACGCCGTCATAGCGGGCGAGATTGGATGAGGCCTCCGCCGGCGCCACGATGTAATAGGCCGCCAGCGCGTGCCTGGTATGCGGCAGCGACGCCTCGACCACTTCCGCGCCGGCGGCCGCAAGCCATTGCGCGCCCTGCTCCCACAGCTTGTCGATCTCTGCGGCCATCCCCTCGACGCGGTACTCCTTGGGAATGGCGATCTTCATGCCCTTGACCGACTTGCCGACGGCCGCCTCGTAGTCCGGCACCGGGACATCCACCGAAGTCGTATCCCTGGCATCGTGCCCCGCCATCGACGTGAGCAGGATGGCGGCATCGCGCACCGTGCGCGCGAACGGTCCGGCCTGGTCGAGCGAGGACGCGAACGCCACGATGCCCCAGCGCGAGCAGCGGCCGTAGGTGGGCTTGAGCCCGACGATGCCGGTGAAGGCCGCGGGCTGCCGGATCGAGCCGCCGGTATCGGTGCCGGTTGCGCCAAGGCAAAGGCCAGCCGCTACCGCGGCAGCCGAGCCGCCGGAGGAGCCGCCCGGCACCAGCGGCGTATTCGCTCCCTGTCGCCGCCACGGCGAGATCACCGGACCGAAGAACGAGGATTCGTTCGACGAGCCCATGGCGAACTCGTCGTTGTTGAGCTTGCCGAGCATCACGGCGCCGTCGCGCCAGAGGTTGGCGCTGACGGTCGACTCGTAGGTCGGCAGGAAATCGCCGAGGATGCGGGAGCAGGCCGTCGTACGCACATCCTTGGTGGCGAACAGGTCCTTGATGCCGAGCGGAAGGCCCTCGAGCGGCCGCGCGTCGCCGGCCTTGAGACGCACATCGGCCTGCGCCGCCATGGCGCGCGCCCGATCCGGGGTCTCCAGCACATAGGCATTGAGCGCGCGGGCCGTCTCCATGGCGGCCAGGTGCGCGTCGGCAAGCTCGCCGGCGGAGAGCTCTCGCCGACGCAGCCGGTCACGGGCATCCGCGAGCGTCAGAGCGGTAAGTTCGGTCATTCGTCCGGGCTGTCGCAGGCAAATGAGCCCGCGGGCTGGACCGGAGACCGCCGATTGCCGGCCTCGGGCTTCGGCTCGGCGCCCTCGCCGGGCGACTTCGGCGGCGGCAGGCCGAGCGCCTGCAGATCATCAAGCGTCACGCCCGGCGGCATTTCGCCCCGCGCAAGGAAATCCGCGCACCAGAGGCGGAAGAAATATTCCTGCTGCTCACAGGCGAGACACATCTGCGCGTATCACTGCCGCGACCTTGCCGCGGCTCCCGTCTGCTTTGTCCGAGCCGTGCGTCGGCCCCCCTTCATTCCACCACCTTCGGCACCACGAAGAAATGGTCTTCACGCGCCGGCGCGTTTCGCAGGATGTCGTCGGGGATGCCGCCGTCGGTGACGACGTCCGGGCGTTTCTTCATCTCCATGGGCGTGACCGACGTCATCGGCTCGACGCCCTCGACATCCACCTCCGACAACTGTTCCACGAAGGCGAGGATGGCATTGAGCTCCTCCCGCAGGTGCTCCACCTCGTCGTCGGCAACGGCGATGCGGGCGAGGTGCGCGATGCGGCGGACAGTGGCGGCGTCCACGGCCATGGGAGGCTCCGGTGACCGGTGACGTCCGGTCGGCACTGCGCGAGCCTATAGCAGAGCCGCTTTCACGGCCGCAACCGGCGAGGCCGGCCGTATTGCGCGGGCGCCCGGAAGGGCCGATATATGGCCGATGGACGCGCCCAATCCCTCCGCCACCCCCACCTTTGCGAGCCGCACGCCGCTCCATATCGGCGCGATCGGCCTGCGGGTTCGCGATCTCGAGCGGCTCACCGGCTTTTATCGCGACGCGCTGGGACTGTCGGTGCTCGATCGCAGCCCGGATGGCGCCGTGCTCGGTACCGGCGGCGCAGCGCTTGTTCATCTCGAGCACAAGTCCGACGCCAAGCCCGACGACAGCCGCACCGCCGGCCTCTATCACACCGCATTCCTGATGCCGACGCGCGGCGACCTCGCGCGTTGGATTTTGCACGTCGCGCGCAACAAGGTGCCGCTCACCGGCGCCTCCGACCATGCGGTGAGCGAGGCATTCTATCTCGACGATCCCGAGGGTAACGGCGTCGAGGTCTACTATGATCGCCCGGCCGAGACCTGGCAGTGGACCGGCGATGATCTCAGGATCACCACCGACCCGCTCGATGTCGACAGCATCCTGCGTGAGGTGCCGCCGACCGCGGCGTTCCCGGGCGCGCCCGACGGGCTGCGCATCGGCCACGTCCACCTGCGCGTCGGCGACGTCGCGCGCGCGGAGGCATTCTACCGCGACGCGCTCGGGCTTGATGTTACGCGCCGCCGCCACGGCGCATCGTTCATGTCGTCGGGACGTTATCACCACCACATTGCTGCCAATGTCTGGCACAGCGCCGGCGCCGGACGGCGCGACGCGGACCGGGCCGGCCTGTCGTGGCTTGCGCTCGAAGCCGCCGATGCGGCCGCCTTCGACGCGGCGAAGGCCCGTCTCACCCAGGCGGGCACGCAACTTGCGGTGACGCCCGGCCAGATCGAGACCGCGGACCCCTGGGGGACCCGGCTGCGAGTCACCCGCGCGTAGCTTTGTCAGGCTTTCGGGTTTGCGAGCGCATTCAGACGCGCCAGCGTCTCTGCGGCGAGCACCCGGGTCAATTCGCCAGCCGGCATGGCGCGCCCCAGCGCAGCCGCCTGACCTGCCCACATCGGCGAGAAATCGCCCGAGCCTTGCGCCTCGGCCTTGGCTCGCAGCGGCGCGAGGGCGCCGGCGGCGAGCGGGAATTCCGGCGCCACGTCGGACATCGGCCCGATTTCGCGCATCACGCGGTTGACGATGCCGCGCGCCGGCCGGCCGGTCATCAGGTTGGTGACCGCGGTACCGTCATCGCGCGCGGATTTGAGTGCAGCGCGATGGGGCGCCGAAATCTTTGCCTCCGGGCACCAGAGATAGGCCGTTCCGATCTGCACCCCCGCCGCGCCAAGGGCAAACGCCGCCACGATCCCGCGCGCATCCGTGATGCCACCGGCGGCGATCACCGGAACCTTGACCGCGTCGACGACTTGCGGAACCAGCGCGAAGGTGCCGGCCTGCGCCGCGATGTCGTCACTCAGGAAGATGCCGCGATGCCCGCCGGCCTCGTAGCCCTGCGCGATGATCGCATCGACGCCGCGGCTTTCGAGCCAGCGGGCCTCGGCGGCGGTCGTGGCGGAGGCAATGATGAGGCAGCCTGCGCCTTTCACCCGCTTCACCAGGTCCGGCTCCGGCAGACCGAAGTGAAAGCTGACAACCTCCGGAATGACCTCCTCTACCACCTCGCAGAACGCGGCATTGAACGCCTCACGATTGCTTGTGGGAATCGGCGCCGCCGGATCGATCTTGAGCTCGCGGTAATACGGCGCCAGAGCGTCACGCCAGCGCGCCTCCCGCTCGTTGTTGAGGACCGGCGGCGTGTGACAGAAGAAGCCGAGGTTGATGGGCTTCGTCGTATGCGCACGGATTTTTCCGACCTGCTCGCGGATCTGATTCGGATCGAGCATGGCGCAGGGGAGCGAGCCCAGCGCACCCGCCTCTGCCGCTGCCGCTACCAGTTCCCAGTCCATGGCGCCCGCCATCGGCGCCTGCACGATGGGATGTTCGAGGCCGACGAGATCGATGAGGCGGCGGTCGGGCCACATATCAACAAATCTCCTCTCCGCAACTTTCCGTGATGCCATTGCCCATTCAATCACGTTCTTGCGTGAATAGCGCGGCGCTCGACCGCACCCCAAGTCATGCTGCCGACACGATGATGTGGCGAAGTGCGGTGAAGGAGGCGGTCATGGAACACCTCATCTTTGTCTGCCCGACCACACGACGCGAGGTGGACAGCGGCGTCGAAACCGAAATCGGCACGCTCCTGCGGATCCGGCAGGAGAATGTGCGTGCTCTCTGCCCGGCCTGCGGCAAATGGCACGAATGGCAGGTGCGCGACGCCTTCCTGGCCGGAGCTGCCTGAGCCCGGTCCGGCTTCCTACATGGCCTGGCTCATGCCGCGGATGCGGCGCGCCATGGCGCCCATGATGTAAAGCGCGAAATTCGGCACCTCGTCGATCATGAAGCGGAACTTGCGCTGATCGATCAGCGACAGCTCGCAGGCCTCCTTCACGCGCGCGGTCGAGCTTCTTCGCGCGCCGTCGATCATCGACATGAAGCCGATCGCTTCGTTGGGGCCGCAGACCTCCACCACCTTGTCGCCGATGACCATCTCGATCATGCCGGACTGCACGACGTACATGCACGAGCCGGGATCGTCCTTGTTGAAGACGACGCTTCCCGCCGCATAGGTCACGCTCGCGCCGGCGCGCTGGGCAAACATCCGCATGTCGATTTCGTCACCGCTCATTTCCACCTCGCCGTTTCGCGCCGAGCATCGCCCCAGCGCTCCTGGGCCAAGATGTCATAGGGCGGCGCCAGCTTCCACTCCACCGGTGGCTCGACTATCCTGCCACCCAACGAACGCACAAGCTCGTGGCCGCCGCGGCCGAACGGGCACGGGAGGATACGGGATGCGCCGAGCTGGCGGCATCGCCATCGCGCTGGCAGCGGCACTCGGGCCATGGGCCATTGCAGGCTCGTGCGCCGATGAATGGCCAAGCCGTCCGGTGAAGATCGTCGTCGCCTTTGCCCCCGGCGGCAGCGCCGACCAGTTCGGGCGCCTGTTGGCACCCGAGCTTTCGACCGTGTTCAAGCAACAGTTCTTCGTGGAGAACCGGCCGGGGAACAGTGGCGCGATCGGATCCGCGCAGGTCGCGCGCGCGGAGCCCGACGGATACACTTTGCTGATCGGCGGGTCCGGCCCTCACCTCACCGGTCCCGCCATCAATCCGAACATCGGCTACGATCCGCTCAAGGACTTCACCCACATCGCGATGATCGGCGCGGACAGCTATGCCTGGGCGGCAAACCCCGCCCTGGGCGTGAAATCGATCGCCGAACTGGTCACGCTCGCGAGGGCGCGCGCACAAAATCCGATCACATCGTCGTCGCCCGGGCCGGGCTCGCTCGGGCATCTTCTCATCGAGCAATTCAAGCGCAAGGCCGGCGTCGAAATCCAGCACGTGCCCGCACCCAATTCGGGGGTGATCGACGTCCTGGGCAATCACATCTCGATGACGCTCACCGCCATGATGACGGTCGGCGAGCAGGTCCGGGCCGGGCAGCTTGTTGCGCTCGCAGTCACCTCGACCGAGCGCAATCCCGGTATTCAAAGGCATTCCGACCTTCGCCGAGCAAGGCTATCCCGAGGTCCGCGGCGCCACCTGGTTCTGGCTGTGCGGACCGCGCGGCCTGCCACCCGAGATGGTCGGCAGGCTCAACGCCGCCACGCGCAGCATCGTCAAGTCGCCGAAGATCGAGGCCTATTTCCAGAAGCTCGCCTTGTTGTCGAAGGATCTCGACGCGGCCGGCGTGCCCGCCTTCATCGCCGAGGAATACGCGTTCTGGGCGCCGCTTGCACGGCAGGCCGGCTTGAAGGTGCAATAGGATTCAGTTCGGGAGACATGATCATGGTTGCCGCCGCGACTTTGGATGAACGACGCAGCCGACCCCGCATTGCCGGCCGCCCGCGCCCGCATCGGGATGATCATTCCGTCGGTCAACAGCATGACCGAGCTGCAATTCAATCATTTCGCGCCGCCCGGGCTGGGGGTGCATGTGGCGCGCGCGCGGGTCGCCGGCGAATGGAAGCGGCCGCTCCCGGCAATGGCCGAGGAGATCGCCACCGCCGCACGGCTGCTCTCGGACGTGGCGCCCGATCTGATCGTTTTCCACTGCACCGACACGTCGATGACGCAAGGCCCGCAGGGCGAAGGCCGCATCCTCGACATCGTCCGGGATGCAACCGGCGTCGAGGCAGTCGCGACCAGCCGGATGGTGCTGGAAGCGCTGCAGGCGCTCGGGCGTGCGCCGGCTCCTGCTGCTGAGCCCCTACAAGAGCAATCGCGCGGTGATCGACTACTTGCAGGCGACCGGCTTCACCGTGGCGCACGACGTGGCGCTCGGCCTCAACGGGCTCGAATTCACCACCGTCACACCGCGGCAATGGACGGAGCTCGCGCGCAAGCACGATCGTCCCGACGTCGACGGCATTTTTCTGAGCTGCACCAACACCACCCAGATCGAGGCGATCGCCGACATCGAGCGCGCACTCGGCAAGCCGGTGGTCAACAGCAACCAGGCGGTGCTTTGGGGCTGCCTCAATCGGCTCAAGCCGGTGCTCGGCGCGGTGCCGGCGATGCCCGAGCTTGGCCGGCTGATGCAACACGTGGATGTGCAATAGCGGCGGCAGCGGGTAGCATCATGAAAATCGGTTTTCGGCATTTGGCGGCGGCAGCGGTTTGTCTCCCGCTTCTGGCTTCCACGGCGGCGGCGCAGACCTATCCCGCGCGGCCGATCACGCTGGTGGTGCCGTTCGCGCCCGGCGGGCCCGCCGATTTTCTCGGACGGCTCATCGGCCAGAAGATGAGCGAGGACCTCGGCCAGCAGGTGGTGATCGACAACCGGCCGGGGGCGAACACCATCATCGGCGCCCAGGCCGTGGCGAAGGCGGCGCCCGACGGCTACACGCTGCTGATGGCGATCGACGGCACGCTGGTGATGAATCCGTTCCTCTACAGCAAGCTCGCCTATGATCCGTTCAAGGATTTCGTGCCGGTCTCCCTGGTGGCGCTTGTCCCTTCCGCCCTGGTCGGGAACACCAACATTCCGGTGAGTTCGATCAAGGACCTGGTCGAGCAGGAGAAGGCGAAGCCCGGCACCTTCCAGATCGGCATCAGCACGCCGACCTCGCAGGTCAATGTCGGGCTTCTCAACATGATGGCCGGGACCAATTTCAGCATGGTGCCCTATCGCGGCGGCACCACGCAGATCACCGGCATCCTTGCGGGGGATATTCCGCTCGGCATGGAAAGCATCAACGTCTCGCTGCCGCTCTGGCGCGACAAGAAGCTCAAGATCCTCGGCCTGGTGAGCGCGCAACGACTCTCGCTCGCCCCCGAAATTGCGACCATCGCGGAGACCTTCCCCGGTTACGATCTCGGCATATGGCAGAGCATCGTCGCGCCCGCCGGCACGCCGCGCGACGTCGTGAACAAGCTGCATGCGTCGATCCAGAAGGTGCTGGCCATGCCGGACGTGCGCGAGAAGCTCGCCAATGCCGGCATCGAGCCTGCCGGCAGCACTTCGCCCGAGGAGTTCGCCGCCTTCATCCGCTCGCAGGCCGACACCCGTGCCAAAGTCATCCAGGCGGTCGGAATGAAACTCGACTGAGCACGCACATGCCGCTCGCACCCCGCCTGCTCGCTGGTGCGCTCGTGCTCGCCGTCACGGTTGCGTCCGCGACAGCGCAAGAGGCGGGTGATGCCGAGGCGAGAGCCTATCCCAGCCGGACGATCCGCCTGATCGTGCCGTTCCCGCCAGGTGGACCGGCCGACATCGTGGCGCGCTTCGTCGGCCAGCGGATGAGTGAGGACTGGGGCCAGCCGGTGGTGGTCGAGAACCGCGCCGGCGGCAACACCGCGATCGGCGCGCAGGCGGCCGCCCGGTCTGCGCCCGACGGCTATACGCTGTTCGTGCCGATGGACACGACCATGGTGATGAATCCCCTGGTCACGCCCAATCTGCCCTATGACCCGCTCAGGGACTTCGCCCCGATCACGCTCCTGACCAGGAACATGTCGCTTGTCGTGGTGCGAGCCGACGGGCCAAAGACGATCAACGAGCTGATCGCCCGGGCAAGAGCCAATCCCGGCAAGCTCAACATGGGCGCCGGCACCATCACCTCGCGCCTCGGCGCGCTGCTGTTCGCCAGGAGCGCGG
Source organism: uncultured Alphaproteobacteria bacterium (assembly GCA_963739385.1). Lineage (GTDB taxonomy): Bacteria > Pseudomonadota > Alphaproteobacteria > Rhizobiales > Xanthobacteraceae > VAZQ01. The sequence continues at coordinate 26,889 of CAVUAI010000024.1, read as the reverse complement.
GCATCGATGTGCAACTCGTTCCGTTCAAGGGCAGCGCCGAGATCGGCCAGGCCGTGCTCGCGGGAACGGTCGATTTCGCGCTCGACAGCACCGGCACGAGCCTGCCGTTGATCCAGGGCGGCCACTACCGCGCGCTGGCGAAATACAGCAACCGGCCGCTGCCGATCCTTCCCGACCTGCCGAGCCTCGCGGCCGCCGCCGAGCTGCCCGCGCTCGATGAAAGCTCCACCTGGGTGGCTCTCGCCGCCCCCGCCGGCACGCCGAAACCGATCATCGACAAGATTCATCGCCAGGTCGCGGCGATCTACGCGGATGCCGCCATGGTCGCCAGGCTGGAGAAGGCCGGCATCATCCCCGTCGGCAGCAGCAGCCCCGCGGAGTTCGCGGCATTCATCCGCAGCGAGACCGAGCGCTGGGCGAGCGTTCTCCGGGACTATGGGGCCATCAAGCTGGACTGAAGCAGCTTCGGCAAGGCTGCCGGCAGCCGCATGAAGCGGCATCATTGCGCCGCCGGCGCCTCCAGCGCGGCGCGCACGCGCGCGACGATATCGCGCGGCGTCGCCGTGAGTTGCGCAACCAGCGCCTGCACCTGCTCGCCGGTGAGCGGATCGACCTCGAACTGCAGCCGTGCCGCATCGGCGATGAAGGCCGGATCCTTCATGGTGGCATCGAAGGCGCGCCGCAGCGCCGCCACGCGCGCCTGCGGCACGTCGGGCGGCAGGAAATAGGGCCGGCCGTATTCGGTGCGCGCAAACAACATCATCATGGCCTGGCGATCGGCGTCCGACCTCGCGAGCTCCAGCATGGCCGGGACCTCCGGCAGCTCCGGGTATCGCTTGAGGCCGTATTGCGCGAGCACCCGGATCTTGCGCGCGCTGATCCAGTGCGGAGTTTGCGCCTTGACCGACGCCCATCCGATGCCGCCCATACCCTGCACCTCGCCGCGCTCGATGGCGAGATTGATCTGCGGGGTGCCCTGATAGCCGCGCACGACCTTGAACTTGAAGCCGAGCACGTCGTTCACCAGCAACGGGAAGTCGACCATGGTCGTTCCCGGCGTGGTCGCGCCCACGACCAGTTCAGTGCTGCCGAGATCGGCGATGCGCTCGACCGGCGCGCTGTGCCACACGAACGCGACATAGGCTTCCCGGTTGGTGCTGCCGAGCCAGATGAGCCTGGTCTGATCGAACTGCGTGCCCGATTGCAGCAGCGGTGCCGTGGGGATGCCGTTGATCGGAACGCCGATCACGGTGCCGTCGCTCGGTCCCTGGCCGTAGAGCTGGTTGGTCATCGCCACGCCGCCGGCCGCCGGCTGGTTCTGCACGATCATGTGCGGGTGGCCCGGGATGTGATTGACCATGTGGCGTGCGACGATGCGGGCGAACAGGTCGTAGCCGCCGCCCACCGCCGAGCCCACGATCATGCGCAACTGCTTGCCGCGGTAGAACGAAGCGACATCGTCCTGTGCACTCGCCGGCGCGGCGCAGAGCATCAGCAAGGACAACAACAGCGGCGGTCGGAGTTTCATCGGCCGATCGCAATGCCCGGCGGCAGATCAACGGCAGCAGCAGCGAACAGTCGTCCCGGGCACCGTCGCCAGTCCTGCCAGCCGATGAGACGCAGCGCGTCCCAGATCACGGCCTGATTGCTGGTGACGACCGGGCGTCGAAGCTTCGCCTCGAGCTCCTCGATCACGCCGAACACGGCGATGTTCGCACAGCTGATCAGATAGGCGTCGGCCTCGGGATGGGCCGCGGCAAGCGCGCGGTCGCGCCAGAATGCCGGCGGCGCCGCGCAATAGGCATCGCTGCCGGCGAGCGCGAAGCCGCGAGCCGCAACCACCTCGTAGCCGGCGTGGCGCAGGAACTCGGCCTCGTGCTCGGTCGTGGCGGCGCTATAGGGCGTGAGCAGCACGATCCGCCTGGCTTCGAAGGCGTCCAGCGCGCGCTGAATGGCGGTGATGGTCGTCGTCGCTTGCGGCGCCCTGGCGCGCGCCAGGGCCGCGAGGATGTCGCGCTCGCCCGCCGTACCGCCTTCCGTCGAGTTGGCGGTGCAATGGAAGGCGACGGCCCCGCAGCGCGCGTCGACGAGCGCGCATGCAGCCTCCTCGATCATCGGCAGCAGGCGATCGAAGGCGACGTGATTGGCGCCGGTCATGCGCAGGCGCGTGACATGCGCCGTTACTCCCGGCGGGAATGCCGGCGCCATCTCCTGCTCGACCATCCGGTTCGACGACGGGATGATCAGCCCGACACGCGCGGCTGCGGGTTTTCCACTCATTGCTGTTCGCGCAGCCCCGCCCGTTGCAGGCGCGGCAGGACCTCGTCGCAGAAGAACGGAAGCTCGTCGACATAGTTGACGAGCGACACGGCGACGCCCGTCAGGCCGGCCTTGCCGAGATCGATGAGCTGGCTCGCCACATGGTCGGGATCGCCGACGATGGGCAAGCCGCCCATGCCCTGCGCATAGCCGGTGCGGATCTGCTGGAACTTCTCCGGCGGCGTATTCTGCGCGGTAATGTTCTTGAGCGCGAGAATGGCGTCGACTGCCGACCAGTCGGCATGCTCCACGATCGAATAGTGGTAGTAGTCCTCGGCCTCCTTGCGGGTCGGCTTGCAGGTGATGACGCCGACGGTATAGACGCCGAGCTCCCTGCCCTGCTCCTTCGCCTGCGTTTTCGCGGATGCCACCCGCTGCGCGGTCTCGTCGAGCGACGTGCGGGACGCCTGCAGGAAGAACGCATCGCAGTTGCGGATCGCGAAGGCCTGGCCGACCGGCGAGGCGCCGGCATTCATGATCACCGGCCGCGTTCCGCCGTAGGGCTTCGGTTTGCCGCGGATGCCGGTCATGTTCAGGTATTGGCCCGTGAAGTCGAAGTCCTCCTTGTCGGACCAGATCATCTTGATGACGTCGATCCATTCCTGGGCGTAGTCATAACGCGACTCGTGATCGCGCTGCTTGACGCCGAACATGGCGAACTCGCCCTCGTTCCAGCCGACGACGATGTTGAGGCCGAAGCGCCCTTCCCCGATATGGTCGGCGGTGACCATCTCCTTGGCCGCGATCACCGGATTGAACAGCGGCGCATGCACCGTCCCGAATACCGTGACGCGCTTGGTCAGCGCCAGAAGACCTGTCGCCCAGGTGATGGTCTCGAGCGTCGCCCCCTGGTAGTCGGTGTCGCCGCCGTAGCCTTTCCAGCGCCCGATCGGGAGCAGGAAATCGATGCCGGCGTCGTCCGCCATCCGCGCGAGCTTGAGATTGTCTGGCCAACTCCCCGACCAGCGCTCCGGGACGAGCGTGACCGCCCGCCCCGATGAGCAGTTGGCTCCGAACAGCCCGATCTTGAGCTTGTTCGCATTGTGCATCGACATGCGGTCGGCGCGGGTTGGCGCGGGAGCGAGCACGGTTCCTCCTGAAGTGTTGTTCGATGCGGCCAAGCGTGCATCAGGCTAGTGTGGCGGTTCAGAAGTCCGCATCATTTCCGCGGCAAGTCCGAAATGCGGACTTCTGAACCAAAGCCACACTAGGTCAATAAGTTGCTAGTGTCCTTCGATTCCGAAGTTCGCAAAACGAGCGTGCCTCACAATGAGGCGAACTTCGGAATCGGGACACTAGCGCATCGCCGCCGCGTTTTGAATGCCGCCCGGATTAATCGGTTGCCACCGCAAGGGCCAGCGGTGACAATCGCGATAACGAACAAGAAGAGACGCCGGCGGGAGGAACCATGAGCTGGGCCGTTCGCATACTGCTACCTGCAATTCTTGCGACGTCTGCCTGCGGCGCGGCGGTTGCAGACGATGCGGCCGCGAACTATCCCAACCGGCCGATGCGGCTGATCGTGCCGTTCCCCGCCGGCGGGCCGAGCGACATCGTCGCGCGCGTGATCGGCCAGAGGATGAGCGAGGACTGGGGGCAGCCGGTAGTGATCGAGAACCGCCCCGGCGCCAACACCATCATCGGCGCGCAGGCCGCCGCCAAGGCGGCGCCCGACGGCTATACCCTGTTCATGGCGATCGACTCGACGCTGGTGATGAACCAGTTCCTGCACAAGAGCCTGCCCTATGACGCGTTCAATGACTTCGCGCCGATCACGCTGACCGCCAAGACCATCTCGGTGCTGGCCGTATCGGCCGCGAGCGGACCCAGGGACGTGCAGGACCTGATCGCGCGCGCCAAGGCGCAGCCCGGCAGGCTCAACTACGGCGCCGGCACCATCACCGCGCAGTTGATGGGCCATCTGTTCCACAAGGCCGCGGGACTGGACATCGTCTATGTGCCGTTCAAGGGCACGCCGGAGACGGTCAACGGGCTTTTGACCGGAAGCGTGGAGCTGATCTATGCCGCCCACCAGATCGTGGCCCCGCTCGCCGCCAGCGGCCAGGTGCGGGCGCTGGCGAAGCTTGATCGCGACGCGCCGCCCTCGATGGCCGGCATCCCGACCCTGTCCGGGGAGGCGCGCCTGCCCGGGCTCGAGGACATCTCGGTCTGGCTCGGGCTGGTCGCACCCACGGGCACGCCCAAGCCGATCATCGACAAGCTCCACGCCGAGGTCGTGAAGATCCTGAGCGATCCCGCGGTCAAGGAGAAATCGGAACGCACCGGCAATTATCCCGTGACCATGACGCCCGAGCAATTCGCCGTCTTCATGCGCAAGGAGGCTGACCGCTGGGGCAAGGTCATCAGGGAAGCCGGCATCAAATCGGATTGAGGGGAAATCGCCCATGAACGCTCGTTCGGTCGTGCTTGGACTGCTGTCGGTCCTGCTGGCGGGGGTGGCCGCCGCGCAGGAACGGCCCGATGCGTTTCCCAGCCGCGCGATCAAGATCGTGGTGCCGTTTCCGGCGGGCGGACCGTCCGACGTGCTCGCGCGCATGATCGGGCAAAAAATGACCGAGGACTGGGGACAGCCGGTCGTGGTCGAGAACCGTCCCGGCGCCAATACCGTGCTGGGCGCCCAGCAGGTCGCGAAGGCTGCGCCCGATGGCTACACGCTGCTCATGGCGATCGACTCGACCCTGACCATGAACCAGTTCCTCTACCGCAACCCGCCGTACGATCCCTTCAACGACTTCGCCCCGATCACGCTGACCGCCAAGACGATGCAGCTGCTGATCGTGAATGCGGCAAGCGACGCGACGACGGTGAAGGATCTGATCGCCAAGGCGAAGGCGCAGCCTGGCAAGCTCAACTACGGCGCCGGCACCATCACGACCAGGCTCACCGGCCATCTCTTCAACAAGGCGGCCGGCATCGAAACCGTGCTCGTTCCCTACAACGGCAGTGCCGAGGTCGCCCAGGGCGTGCTCACCCGGAGCGTGGACTTCTCTTTCGATGGCCCGTCCGCCTCGCTGTCGCTGATCCAGGGCGGCCAGTTCCGGGTGCTGGCCAAGTTCGATCCGCGCCCGTTCCCGCCGGTGCCCGACCTCCCGCTCATCACCGCCACGCTGCCCAACATGGACGAGATCACGGTCTGGCTCGGCCTCGTAGCCCCGAAGGGCACGCCAGCGGCCGTCATCGACAAGCTGCAGGCGGAAGTGGCGAAGATCCTCGCCGACCCTGCAATCAAGGCGAAGGCCGACGCCTCCGGCCTGTTCCCGGCGACCAGCACGCCGGCGGAGTTTGCGGCCTTTATCCGCAAGGAGGCCGAGCGCTGGTCGAGCGTCGTGAAGGAAACCGGAATGAAATACGATTGACCAAACCGCGGCTGAATCGCGGGAGGGTGTTTCGATGCTCGCCATGCCACGATATGTCGCTCGCCTCGTCCTCGTCGGGATGATGGGCGTGCTTGCCGTGGAACACGCGGCCGCCCAGGCGACAGACCCCGCCCGGAGCTATCCCAATCGGGCGGTACGCATCATCGTCCCGTTCCCGGCGGGCGGACCGACCGACATCGTGTCGCGGGTCATCGCCCAGCGCCTGAGCGAGGTCTGGGGCCAGCCTGTCGTTATCGAGAACCAGCCCGGCGCGAACACCGCCATCGCGGCCGGGCGCGTCGCGAAGATGCCGGCCGACGGCTACACCCTGCTGGCGGCCATGGATGTGACCATGGTGCTCAACCCGGTCACCAACAGAAGCCTTCCGTACGATCCGCTGAAAGATTTCGCGCCGATCACGCTTGCGTCCAAGAACACTTCGCTGCTCACGGTGCGCGCAGCCGATGGCCCCGCGACGGTGAAGGAGCTGATCGCGCGGGCCAGGACCAGTCCGGGCAAGCTCAACTACGGCGCCGGCATCATCACCACGCGGCTCGCCGGCTATCTGTTCAATCGGGAAGCGGGCATCGACGTCCAGTACATCCCGTTCAGCGGCAGCCCTCCGACGGTGCAAGGCCTGCTCAACGGCGCGGTCGACTACATCGTGGACGGCACCGCGACCAGCCTGCCGCTCATCCAGGGCGGCAAGCTGCGCGCCCTTGCCAAGCTCAACAGCCGCCCGCTGCCGGCTTTGCCGGACGTGCAGCCGCTTGCGGTTGCCGCCGGCCTCCCCGCGCTCGACGACATTTCGACCTGGATCGGTCTGGTGGCGCCGGCGGGCACCCCGCGCGGCATCATCGACAGGATCCAACGCGAGGTCGTGACGATGTATGCCGATCCCGCCATCGCCGAGAAGCTGGAAAAAGCCGGCATCAGCATCGCCAGCAGCTCGCCGGAGGAATTCGACCTCTTCGTGCGCAAAGAGCTGGACCGCTGGGGGCAGGTGTTCAAGGATAGCGGCATCCAGCTCAACTGAACTCGCACAATTCGCACCGCCTCGCGTGCGCCCAATCCCCAACGAGACCAGCGACTAGAGCATGATCCCGAAAAGTGGGCACCGGTTTTCGGAAAAGATCATGCTCCAGCAATGAGCTAGATCGCGATGACGATTCGAAGAAAGTCATCGCGATCCAGGTCGCCGTCAACCCGACCACGGAGCCTTCATGTCCAAGCCGAAGATTTTGATTTTTGCGCCGCGCGAGGAGCCGCCGGAGACCGTCAATGCGCTTGAAGGCATGGGCTGCGAGCTCGTTTTCGGAGATCGCGACTGGCAATTGCCGCGTGCCACGCATGAAGATGCGGTGGTGGAGGCCGCGCGCGATGCGGTCGCGCTCATGGGTACGTCCATCCGCCATACCCCGATCAGCCGGCGCATCATGCAGGCGTCGCAGCGGCTGCGGATCGTGGCGAAATACACCGTCGGCGTCGACGATGTGGACACCGAGGCCGCGACCGAGCTCGGCGTCATGGTCTGCCACGCGCCGACCGAATCCAACTGCTTCGGGGTGGCCGAAACCACGGTCACCTTCATGCTGTCGCTGTTGAAGAAGGTCGCCGAGCGTGACGCAGATGTGCGCGCCGGCAAGTGGCGGACGGCGGACAATTTCGCCTATTACGTCGGCAGCCGCGCGTCCGACGGTTTTCCCGGCCAGACCATCGGCCTGGTCGGCCTCGGACGCATCGGCACGCGGGTTGCGCAATTGCTGGCGCCGTGGCGCGCACGCATCATCGCCTACGATCCGTACGTGCCGCCGGCGCATTTCCTCACCCACGGCGTCACCCCGGTGGACTATGAGACGCTGCTGCGGCAGTCCGACGTGGTGTCGTTCCACGTCGTGCTCACCCGCGAGACGCGCTACATGTTCGGCGAGGAGCAGCTCAGGCTGATGAAGCCGAACGCCATCGTGCTCAATACCGCCCGCGGCAAGGTGCTCGACGAGAAGGCGCTCGCCCGCGCCATCGAGGAAGGCCGCATCCGCGGCGCCGCCATCGATGCCTTCGAGGAGGAGCCGCTGCCGATGGACTTGCCGCTGCGCAAACTCGCCGACCGCGTGCTGCTGTCACCCCACTCGGCGTCCTACACCGAGGGTGGCGAGCTCCGGCAGGGCGTGGCCTGGGCGACGCGCTCGGTGGTCACCGCCCTCAAGGGTGGCATTCCCGACAATGTCTACAACCGGGACGTGATACCGCGCTGGAAGGAACGCTTCGGCGGGGCGAGCGTGACCGGCTCGTAAGCTGCGCGGCCGGACTCCTTCCGGCCCGGGATCGCGCCCCTTTTGCTGCATCGCAAAGGAGGGCGAATCCCCTCGGAAGTTTGTGAAGAAACAGTGTCTTAATCCATGCGTTTTCTGCATAGCTCTTGCGCCAATGGATGACTGTTGCGGCGCAATATGGAACCTTATTTTCTGGGGAGAAGAAGTCCCCGGCGTGGCCGGGTGAAGAAAGGTCACAGCCATGTTTTTCGCCATCCTCAACTTCCTGCAGGCTTGGCGGCGCTACAATGCCAGCCTGAACGAGCTTTATCAGCTCGGCGACCGCGAGCTGGCCGACATCGGGATCACCCGATCGGACATTCCGCGCATCGCCTGGGACGACGCCAACCGCTGAAGTCCCTCAAAAAGTCCGGAAGCGCCCGCCCGCGTGCGGGCGCTTTTGCGTTGAGGGCTTCGAATGCCAGCCGCGTGCCGGATCGCGCCCGCCGTCTGCGAGCTCCCCCGCAAGCGCGGCGTTCTCGACCTGGATGCGCAGGTAAGCGGCGCCAGCGTAGAGCACGAGAAATACCAGGGCATAGATCGGAAGCCCGAGCGCCAGCGGCACCAGGACCAATTCCCCCGCCACGATCACATAGTTCGGGTGGCGCATGAGCCGATATGGGCCGCTTTCGACCAGCGGTGCCCCGGGCACCACGATCACGCGCGTTGTCCAGCGGCGGCCAAGCGTTGCCAATACCCAGTAGCGACCGATCTGCAGCAGCAGGAAAGCGACGACATAAATCGCGATGACAGGCTGGTCATAGCCGAGCGGCCAAAGGCCGGCGAGCCAGGCCGCGTGCACGAGCATCATTGCCGGATAGTGCAGGCCGCCGACCTCGATGCCGCCGGCGGCCCGCAGCCGGTGCGTGTTCTGCAGGTCCCACACGAACTCGGCGAAACGCTGCAGGGTCACGAAGATGAGAAGAGCGGTGGCGGCGTTCATCGGCGGGCCTGCTCGGTGGTTTCCGGGCGGTGGGACTTGGCTCCGCGTGACATCGTAAATGCCCCAGCGAGCGGGTTTTCCCGCCCCCATTCCTGCGAATCGGGCTAACTCCCCCGCGTCATCTTGACGTAAACGACAATTGCTGTCGCCTCAACGTGTTTGCGGGGGGATTGCAGCTTCCGTGGCGGCCGAGGCCCGCGCACGAGGCCCCTTCGGCGGCCTCGTCGAGCCACTCCTGCGGGCTCGACGTCGGGCGTGTCACCATATTTATGGTCCGGTTGTCGAAAGCCCATTTTACGCCCCCGCGCGCAGGTCGCTATAAATGCGAGGCGGCGGCGCATCTATGATAGCAGCAACTCTGTCCCATGAGTGACGCGCACATTCGAGCAGTACATATCATCGGCGGCGGACTTGCCGGCTGCGAGGCGGCCTGGCAGATCGCCGCGAGTGGCGTGCGCGTGGTGCTGCACGAGATGCGCCCGCTGCGCGCAACCGCGGCTCACAAGACTGCAGACCTCGCCGAGCTTGTCTGCTCCAACTCGTTTCGCTCCGACGACAAGGAGCACAATGCTGTCGGTCTCCTGCACGAGGAGATGCGCCGCCTCGGCTCCCTGATCATGCGCATGGCGGACGCCAACCAGGTTCCGGCGGGCGGAGCGCTGGCCGTCGACCGCGAAGGTTTTGCCACCGCGGTCACCGCTGAGCTCACCTCCCATCCGCTGGTCCGCATCGAGCGCGAAGAAGTCGCGGCACTGCCGCCGGCGGATTGGGACAGCGTCATCATCGCGACCGGGCCGCTGACCTCGCCGGGCCTTGCCGGGGCGATCGCAAGGCTTACCGGCGAAGATGCTCTCGCTTTCTTCGACGCCATCGCTCCGATCGTTCACCGCGACTCGATCGACATGTCGGTCGCCTGGCCACAGTCGCGCTACGACAAGGCCGGGCCGGGCGGATCGGGCGCCGACTACATCAACTGCCCGCTCACGCGCGAGCAATATCACGCATTCATCGAGGCCGTGCTCGCAGGCGACAAGGCCGCCTTTCACGATTGGGAAACGCCGTATTTCGACGGCTGCCTGCCGATCGAGGTGATGGCGGAACGCGGCCGTGAAACCTTGCGCCACGGCCCGATGAAGCCGTTCGGCCTTACCAACGCGCACGCGCCGGGCGTCAAGCCCTATGCGGTCGTGCAGTTGCGCCAGGACAACCGGCTCGGCACCTTGTTCAACATGGTGGGCTTCCAGACCAAGCTCAAGCATGGCGAGCAGACGCGAATCTTCCGCACCATTCCGGGCCTGGAGAGGGCGGAGTTTGCGCGCCTGGGCGGACTTCATCGCAACACATTTCTCAACGCGCCGAAGCTGCTCGATCGCGGGCTCCGGCTCCGGCTCGACCCGCGGCTGCGTTTTGCCGGACAGATTACGGGTTGCGAGGGCTACGTGGAATCGGCGGCGATCGGACTTCTCGCCGGCCGGTTCGCGGCGGCCGAGCGGTTGTCCCAATGCCTTGTGCCGCCGCCGGCGACGACGGCGCACGGCGCACTGCTTGCGCACATCACTGGCGGCCACGTTGAGACGGCCCCGGAGGCAGGCGTCGCCGGCACGCGCTCGTACCAGCCGATGAACGTCAATTTCGGCTTGTTCCCTCCGCTCGCGCACCCGCTCGAGCGCGAGAGCGGCCGCCGTCTGCGCGGCGCGGAGAAAACGCTGGCGAAGAAGCGTGCGCTCGCCCGCCGGGCGCTTGTCGACCTCGAGCGTTGGATCGCGGGCGATCATCGCGCCGCTGCGGCCGAATAGATCCCATGAGCCTGCCGAGCGACATCGCGGGACGTTGGACGAGCGGCGTCGTGCTCAAGCGCGACCCGCTCTCGACCGTGGAGCGCGGGCGCTTCCGGACGGCCACCGGAGACGTCGAGGCGGTCCTGCGCCGGATCGACGAAGTGCCGTGGTGGAGCTTCGGCCTGGCGCGCCATCTGTTTGCGCGCGAGCGCCGGGCGCTTACGGCCGCGGGCGATCTCGGCATTGCACCGCGGCTCCTGTCGAGCGGTCGCCATGCGCTGGTTCGCGGCTGGATCGACGGCCTGCCGCTCCATATCGCCAAGCCGCATGGCGAGCGTGCCTACTTCCGATCGGCCAAGGCCGCGTTGCGCAAGCTGCACCGCGCCGGCATCTGCCATAACGACCTCGCCAAGGAGCAGAACTGGCTGCGTGGACGCGACGGCCGCGCCTACCTCACGGATTTCCAGCTGGCCGCGAGGTTCTCGCGCCGCAGCTGGCTGTTCCGGATCGCGGCCTACGAGGATCTGCGGCACCTGCTCAAGCACAAGCGCCGCTATGCACCCGACGCGCTCACCGCCGCGGAGCGGCGCGTGCTCGCGAAGAAGAGCCTGTTCACCCGCGTCTGGATGGCGACGGGGAAGAAGCTCTACTACCGGGTCACCCGCGACATCCTGCACGTCACCGACCGCGAAGGCGGCGGGACCCGGCTTGCCTACGACGCGCCGCGCATTGCTGCCCGCCTCAAGACCCATCCGCAGGTGCGCGAGACCGTCATCGTGGCCTTTCCCGACCGCCGCGTGGGAACCGGGCTCTACGCCTTCGTCGAGGGCGATCCCGGTCTGACCGAGCTTGCGCTGCGCGAATTCATCGCCGCCGATGCGCCGGCGCCGATCGCGACCAGGGCGAGTTCGGGAGTGCCGAAACCACCCGAGCACCTGCAGGTGATCGAGGAGATGCCGCGCGGCGCCACCGGTGAAGTGCGCAGCGAAATTCTGCAGCTCGTAGCCATGAACCAGGTCGACCTGATCGAGGCGCTGATCGCGGGCGAGCGCGAGCGCAGCGTGGTCGCCCGCATCGTCGCGGAGCGCCGCAATCTGCGCGACCGGTTTGCGTTCTAGCCGAGCTTCCGATCGGCGACGCGGAGTCTCAACCGCCCAAAGCTGCGAGTGTAATCAATCAATCTACAGCGGGAGCGGTCGGACTGCCCGTCTGGACGGCTGCAGGCGGCATCGCACTTGCCCTCAACGCCCCGGGGGAGCACTGGCTTCGCGGATGGCAATGATCGGGTGCCTGCGAAATCTGACTACATTTTCAACTTTGTTGTTGACTACGATTTGTATCTGCGCTAGGTTGCCGGAATTCCGCTGGCGAGGGGCGTCCTCCGGAGACGATCCCGAAGACGGAGCGGAATGTGGCGTCGACCGCGGCTCGTAACCGCGGATACGGGACGCCCGGGGCCGCGGCTGGGCACGTTTCGCCCGGCGGCGTGGAGCCTTCGCGCCGGGGCCGGCTGAATGCCGGCGCCGGAGGCGGACCCTGGGCCGACAGCGCCACGGTGGAGCGCCGCGAGGCGGCGTCCCGGTTGCGCGGGACGGCCCATGCCTCGCAAGCGTGGCGTCGCGCCTTACCAGCGCGACCAGTTCAAGGCTATCGCCTCCCGGCGCTCCGCCCCCCTCGCGAGGGGGCCGCGAAGAGAGAAGAGAGAGAGAGAGAGAGAGAGAGAGAGAGAGAGAGAGAGAGAGAGAGAAAGAGAGAGAAACCCGGGGCGCAGCAACGTGTCCGGGAACGAAGAAGCTAGGCTGTTTGACATTGTGAATAGGAATGCACGCTGCCGCTCGCCCTGCCCTGCAGGCGCACGGTGGGATCGGCGCGCCCCCGCTCTACCGAAAGATGCGCGCCGGCTGTTTCGCCGCGCGCCAGATCAGCCACTGCCGCCGCCAGGCCGGGAGCTCGACGGGCGCGAATGGATCATGGTCCGGCCGCTCCATCAACGCGAGCGTCGGCCCGGTCAGCGCCACCGGCAGCAGGGCGGGCAGGACGTCACGCCCGGCGGCCGGCAGCAGCGTCTGCGCCTCGTCGAGATGCGCGCGCGCGCGGCCGCGTAATTCCGCCAGCGCCGCGCGCAGTTGCGGCGTCGCTTGGCCGGCGGCGACCTGTTGCGCATCGGACCCGTGCCGTTCCAGCACCTCGCGCGGCACGAACAGCTGGCCGCGGGCGGCGTGAACCGGCAGCGCCTTGAGGAGCCCGGCGATGGCGTGCGCCAGCCCGGCATGCCGGATCAGCGCGCCCATTGCCGGCGCATGGGCGCGATCGCGATCGAGAACTTCCGTGGCAAGCGCGAGCAGGCCTCCGGACGTTCCCTCCGCATAGGCTTCGAGCTCGGCGAGCGTCGCCATCGGCTCGTCGTAGAGATCGAACCTGCGCGCCGCGATGATGGCCTCGAACAGCTGCGGCGGCAGCCGATAGCGCGCCATGCTCGTGAGCACGGCTGCCGCCACGGGATGGCCCTCGGCCTCGCCGCGGGCCGTGCCCGCCAGCAGATCGATCCACCATTGCAGCCTGATCTCGCCGGCCAGCGGCTCGCGGACGACCTCTCTCACGCGCGCCACCTCCAGATTGAAGGCGTAGAGCGCAAATAGCGCGTTGCGATGCTCTGCCGGGGCAAACAGGGTCGCAAGAAAGCGATCCTTGTCCGCCGTGCGGACCAGCGCCTCGCAGTGGGCGAATACGTCCTGCATGGGGCTTGGCGCGTATGCCGGGAACGGTGAAGAACGGTAGTCCGTGAACGGACGATGCGAAAACTCGGCGAGCTCGGGAGCACGTCAAGGCACGCCGATGACAGTTTCCGCCCGTCCGCGGGAGCGGTTCCGTTGGGGCGCTAGGCGCGGGTCGGCTGCTTCTCCGCCGGCTTCTCCGGTGCCTCTTCCGCTTCCCTGCGCGTCGTCCCGACGCCGAGATAGATCAGGATCGGGGCGGCGATGAAGACCGACGTGTAGGTGCCGACCAGCACGACGCCGAAGATCATCGTCGCCACGAAGCTGTGGATGGCGTGGCCGCCGAAGAACAGCAGCGCCAGCAATGCCAGCGTCACCGTGGCGTGCGTGATGATCGAGCGCGACAGCGTCGAATTGACCGAGACGTTGAGCAGGTCCGGCATCGACATCCGCTTGTAGCGGCGCAGCATTTCGCGAATGCGGTCGTAGATGACCACGGTATCGTTGAGCGAGTAGCCCAGAATGGTGAGAAGCGCCGCGATGCTCGTCAGGTCGAAATCGATCTGCGTCAACGACATGTAGCCGATGGTCAGCACCAGATCGTGGACATTGGCGATCATGGCGCCCAGCGCGAACTGCCACTCGAAGCGAAACCAGAGATAGACCAGGATCGCCAGGATCGCGAGCGCAAGCCCGATCGTGCTCTTGGCCAGAAGCTCGGTCGATACGCGCGGTCCCACGACCTCTTCGCGCCGGATCTCGACTTCGTTTCCGAGCGCTTCGCGCACCTTGGTCTTGGCCGCCGCCTGCGCCTGCTCGCCGCCGGGTTGCTGGGCGACGCGGATCAACACATTCTCCGGACCGCCGAACTGCTGCAGCTGGACTTCGCCGACACCCAGCCCGCCGAGCGTCGTGCGCATCTTGGCGAGATCGGCGGGTCCGCTTTTCGACTGCACTTCGATCAGCGTGCCGCCGACGAAGTCGATGCCGAAGTTGAGGCCGTGGAAGAAATAGAGACAGATCGCGATGATCGACAGCAGCGCCGAAATCGGAAAGCTGATGCGCCGGAAGCGCATGAAATCGAACTTGGTATCGTCCGGAACGATCCGCAGCAGCGGGATGGAGCGATGCAGGCGCACGTCTGATCTCGCCTTATGAAATCGCCAGCTGCCGCGGACGCGCCCACTGCACCCACCACGCCACCATCAGCCGGGTGAGCGTGAAGGCCGTGAACACCGTGGTGACGATGCCGATACCGAGCGTTACCGCGAAGCCGCGCACCGGTCCGGTGCCGATGAAGAACAGCACGGCGGCCGCGATGAAAGTCGTGATGTTGGAATCGAGGATGGTCGCGAGGGCGCGGGTGAAGCCGGCATCGATGGCGGTGATCGGTGTGCGTCCGGTGCGAACCTCCTCGCGGATGCGCTCGTAGATCAGCACGTTGCTGTCGACCGCAATTCCGATCGTGAGCACGACGCCGATGATGCCGGGCAATGTCAGCGTCGCGTTGAAAAGCGACAGCAGGCCGAAGATCATCCCGACGTTCACGGCAACCGCGATGGTGGCGAAAACCCCGAACAGCCCGTAGGTCGCCACCATGAAGAGCGCCACCAGCGCGGCGCCGAAATACGAGGCGGCCTTGCCCTTTTCGATCGAGTCCTGCCCGAGGCCGGCGCCGACGACGCGTTGCTCGATCGGTATCAGCTTTGCCGGCAGCGCACCGGCACGCAGCAGAACCGCCAGCGTGTTGGCGGATTCGACCGTGAAGTTGCCGGAGATCTGGCCCTGCCCGCCCAGGATCGGCTCTCTGATCACGGGAGCCGAAATGACCTCGTTGTCGAGCACGATGGCGAACGGGCGGCCCACATTCTCCTGCGTCACCTGCGCGAACTTGCGCGCGCCCGAGCTGTTGAACTTGAACGAGACGATCGGTTCGCCGGTGCGCTGGTCGAAGCCGGGCTGCGCGTCGGTGAGATCCGCGCCCTCCACAATGACCCGCTTTTCGAGCAGGTACGGGCGGCCGCCTTCTTCCTTCGATCCATTGACGATTTCCGATTCCGGTGGCGGCCTTCCCTGCAACGCCTGATCCGCCGACATCGAAGTATCGACCAGGCGGAAGGTCAATTTGGCAGGCTTGAGACCTTCCAGCAGCCGATCCGGATCGTCGAAGCCCGGCACCTGGACAAGGATCCGGTCCACCCCCTGCCGCTGGATCGAGGGTTCGACCAGCCCGAAAGCGTTGAGCCGTTTCTCGATGATCTGGACGGATTGCTCGGCGACCTGCCGCATGCGTTCGATGACCGCCGGCTCGGGCACGCTCAGCCGGACGAGCCCGCCGCCGGCGTTTTCCACGTCGAGCGACCGCTGTCCCGTCGTTCCGAGCAGGCCTCCGAGAGGCTGCGACAACTCACGCAGCTTTGCGAGCCCTTGCTGCAGGTCGCTGTCGCGGATGCGCACCTCGACCGCGTTCCCGCGAATGACGGGAGCGTTGACCAGCCCGACGCGCGCATCGCGCAAGGTCCTGCGCACGTCGTCCTGCAGCGCCTGCAGTCTCTGCCGTCGCACGTCGTTGGCATCGACCTCGAGCAGGATGCTCGAACCGCCCTGCAGGTCGAGGCCCAATACGATGTGACGCTGGGCCCACTGCGGCCAGCGCTTGACGGTGCTCTCGGGGAAGAAGTTGGGCAGCGCGAACAGGCAGCAGATAACCGCCGTAAGCAGGATCGCAGTCGCCTTCCACTTCGAAATATAGAGCATGCGTCGTCCCGGTTCGCGCGTCGACTGGTCTCAGGGCCGGCGATCAGCTCGAGCCATCGTCCTTGACCGGCTCACCCTTGGCGCGCACGCCCGACACCATCCCGCGCACCTGTCGTACGCGTACTCCGTCCGCTATCTCGACCTCGATCTGATCGTCATCGACGACCTTGGTGACCTTGCCGACCAGCCCGCCGGAGGTAATGACGGTATCGCCACGGCGCAAGTTCTTGATCAGTTCCTGGTGCTCTTTCGCTCGTTTCTGCTGCGGCCGCAAAATCAGGAAATACATGATCACGAAGATCAGCACGAAAGGCAGTAACTGCATCCAGAGGCTGTCGCCGGAAAATGGGCTCGCTTGGGCAAAAGCGGGCGTCACGAACATCTTTGCGTCCTTTGTGCTGTGTCCGCTGTACTATCCGCGCCGGCGCAACCACAGTGTTCCGGCCAGCGAAATCGGCGCGGACTATAGCGGCCACAGTCCCAATTGCAATGTTGCCTTGCCGTGACAATCGGGCCGATTCGGCCCGGCAGCCGGGCGACTTGCGGCCCAGCCGACACCCCGGTAAGGGTCGCACCAGTAGCCGATCGCATCCCATGGCCAAACGCCGCCGAACACTCCCACCGACGCCCTCTTCGCGCCCGCGCAGAGCGCAGGAATTGGCCGGTTCCGACGGCGCAGTCGAGCGCATCGCGGCCGCGCTCGAGCGGCTCGCGCCCGACGCGCCGTCAGCGCCGCAATTCGCCACCGCTGACGCCTTTTCCTGGCATCCGGACCGTCGCCAACTCGTGCCGGTGGCGCACGTCAATCGCGTCGAGATGTCGCTGCTCAAGGGCATCGACCGCGTGCGCGACGTGCTGCTGGAGAACACCGAGCGCTTCGCGCGCGGCCTGCCCGCCAACAACGCGTTGTTGTGGGGCGCACGCGGCATGGGCAAGTCGTCGCTCGTCAAGGCCGCACACGCGTCGGTGAATGCCGCCCATGCGAGACGCAAGGACGACAATGGGCTTCTCAAGCTCGTCGAGATCCACCGCGAGGATATCGAAAGCCTGCCCGACCTGATGGCTTTGATACGCGGCGCGCGCCCTACCGCTTCATCGTCTTCTGCGACGACCTCTCCTTCGAAGTGGAGGATACCAGCTACAAATCGTTGAAGGCCATGCTCGAAGGCGGCATCGAGGGCCGGCCCGACAATGTCGTGTTCTACGCAACCTCGAACCGGCGGCATCTCATGGCGCGCGACATGATGGAGAACGAGCGCTCGACCGCGATCAATCCCGGCGAGGCCGTCGAGGAGAAGGTATCGCTGTCGGACCGCTTCGGCCTATGGCTCGGTTTCCATCGCTGCAGCCAGGACGAATTCCTGGCGATGGTCGACGGCTACGTCGCCTATTTCGGCATTGCACATCCGGGCGAGAAGCTTCACCCCGAGGCGCTCGAATGGGCAACCACGCGCGGCGCGCGCTCCGGCCGCGTTGCCTGGCAGTACGTGCAGGATCTCGCCGGCCGGCTCGGTATCAGATTGGATGACGGCGGACGCAGACGTGAAAAAGCCTGACGACCGGGAACGCGCGGCGGGAAACGGCAATCCGTCGCCGGCGCCTCACGCGCCGTTGAGAAAGCGCGTCGGATCGAGCGGGGAGGCTCCCTTGCGGATTTCGAAGTGGAGCTGCGGCGCGTTGACGTTGCCGGTCTGACCTGATCGCGCGATGACCTGTCCGCGTTTGACTTGGTCGCCGCGCTTGACCAGAAGCTCCTTGGCGTGCGCGTAGGCGGTGACGTAGCCGTTCGGGTGGCGCACCAGCACGAGGTTGCCGTAGCCCTTGAGCTCGTTGCCGGCATAGGCCACGACGCCGTCCTCGGCCGCCTTTACCGGAGTGTTCTCCGGCAACGCGATGTTGATGCCATCGTTCTGTTGACCGTTGGTCGTGGGTCCGTAGCCGGCAATCACGCGGCCGTTCGCGGGCCAGCGGAACTTCGGTAGCGCTCCGGTCCCTTCCGCCAGTCTCGCGGCCTCCGGGTCCGGCGTTTCCTGCGCGGCTGGCGTCACGACGTTTGCGCTCGGTGCAGGTTCGCTCGCCTTCGCCGGCGCCGCCGGCGCGGGCTTCGGCTGCGTCGCAATCGCGGGGGCGGGCGCTGGCGCGGACGCCGGCTTGGCCACGGCTGCCATCTGCACGCCCGGAATGACCAGGCGGTCGCCTACATTGAGAGTCGTGGTTGCCTCGATGTTGTTCGCCTTGGCGATCTCGTTCACCGGCTTGCGGTAGAGCCGCGAGATCCGGCTGAGCGTGTCGCCTGAGGCCACCACGTGCACGCCTGGAGTGCCGGCTGCGGCCAGTGCGGGCGTCGGCCCAGCATGTCCTGCGGCGGCAGGCGCCCCCGCGGCAGCGACCGCAGGCTGCTGGTAGCGCGGAATGACCAGGCGCTGGCCGGGATAGACGGTCCCTGCCGGCGCGATGTTGTTGGCCTGCCTGATCACGGACGCCGGCACGCCGTAGCGCCGCGCGATGGCATCGATTGAGTCGCTCGGTCCGACCGTGACCGCCGTGCCGCCGTCCCAGCTCCAGCCCGCCGCGGTCTTCGTCGCGCCCTTGCTGTCGCCGCCGGGCCGCGCCATGGCGGCCCCCGGCGCGGCGGGATTTGCCGCCGCCACGCGAGGAGCCTGCGCGTTCTGGGCCGGAAGCGGCCGGCTCTCCACCCGGCCGACGGGCGCGCCTTGCGACTGCGAGATCGAGCCGGTGGCGTCGGGATTGCCGAGCGCGGCGAACGGGCTTTCGTTGAATCGAGATGAATCGGTGCTGCAGGCGGCGAGGCCGCCGGCCGTCAGCGCCAACGCCGCTGCTCGCAGCCAGTATCGCGAGCGCAACATCTCGAGAACGCAGGACATGGCTATCCACTCGTACGCACGACAAGCGCCGAGCTAACACCTTGCGGGTAAATAAGGCTTTAAGCGATTGCGACGCCGCAACCTCGCCGGGGCGAGAACAAAATCGTTACAGTTCGCGTGCCTTTCCGGGCAAAAGCGGCACGAAGCGAACCCCGATCAGTTCCTCCTGATTAATTCCTTGTTCACCCTTTGAAAGCTTCACGAGTTGCTGTGGCCCGGCATGGGGCCCGAGCGGCAGTACCATGACCCCGCCCTCGACGAGCTCGTCGACCAATGTCTCGGGAATGGTTTCGGCGGCGGCCGTGACGATGATGCGGTCGTAGGGGGCGCCCTCCGGCACGCCGGCAAGGCCGTCCCCCAGCCGCACGTCGACGTTATCGTAGCCAAGCGTCGCCAGCCGTCCGCGCGCGGAGTCCGCCAGCGTCCGGTAGCGCTCGACGCTGACCACTTCGCGGGCGAGCCGCGAGAGGACGGCGGCCTGGTAGCCCGAGCCCGTGCCCACTTCGAGCACGCGGTGACCCGGCCGCACATCGAGATGCTCGCTCATGAAGGCCACCACATAGGGCTGGCTGATGGTCTGGCCGCAGGCGATCGGCAGCGCCTGGTCCGCGTAGGCACTGTCGAGGAAGGGGTGCTCGACAAAATGTTCGCGCGGCACCTCGTCCATCGCGCGCAACACCGCCGGATCGCTGATGCCGCGCCTGCGCAAGCCGAGCAGGAACTGCATGCGGCCGACATTGTCGTCGCCAGGCGGTTGCTTGGGCACGCCGAGTCTCCACGCCGACTTTAGCCCAAAATCGGCGTCCGGCCAGACGGCGGGCGGGAGGTCTGGACCCAAGGGTCGATGGATTCGGGCCAAGGTCCGGAACCAAAGTTCCCCACGGGCGTTTGCGATCGGGCCAACCGCCTACTCGACTTTACCACCAATTGAAGCCTCCAGGACGGCCGATACGGGGCCCGCGGCGCGATGGAGCGAAAATGCCTCAACTTTGCCTTGACCGCCTGCTGCCTTGTCTGCCTTGCGGCCTGCTACCTTAGCCGCGGGCTCCATCCCGGCGTGGAAACGCCGTTCGAAGATGTCTCAGGCCGATGGAGGCGGTGGCCGGTCGACCTCTACCCTGCTAAACGGCCGAAGCTTTTCGCGCGGCTCGACCGCCGGCGCGATGCCCGGACCGCTGGTTTTTTTCGACGTGATGTTTTCATGGGAGGCTGAAGGATGACGTCTGCCACGCAAGTCCAGCCCGCGCCCCAGGCCAAGCGAATTCTCGTCGTCGAGGACGAATTGATGATCCGCATGCTGCTCGAGGACATGCTGGGCGAGCTCGGCTACACCGTCGCCGCAGAGGCTGCACGCGTCGAGGAAGCCCTGGACGCGGCGAAGAACGCCGAGTTCGACATCGCGATCCTCGATGTCAACCTCAACGGCCAGCCGGTCTCACCGGTGGCGGATGTGCTTGTCGCCCGCGGCACGCCGTTCGTGTTCGCCACCGGCTATGGCGAGCGTGGGCTGCCCGAACCCTATCGCGACCGGCCGACGCTGAAGAAGCCGTTCCAGATGGAAGGGCTCAAGCAGATGCTCGAGAGCGCCCTCGAGAGCTAGGCTGCATCGAGCGAAACCGCTCGGATCGAACTTATCGCGCGTCGGTGTCACGCGCGGGAGTCAGTGGAACAGCTCCGCGAGCTTGGTCATGAACGGCTCGTCCGTCATGTCGAGCCGCAGCGGCGTGACGGCGATGCGATTGTCCGCCAGCGCCGAGATGTCGCTACCGTCGGGAGGCGGCAAGCCGCGCATGCGGACATAGGCGATCCAATAGTACGCGTTGCCGCGACCGTCCTGGCGCGCATCGATCTGCAGCCGGTCCTGACGGTTGCGGCCCTGGGTCGTCACGGCGATCCCCTTCACCTCGCTTGGCGGGCAATCGGGAAAATTGACATTGATGAGCACGTCGCGCGGAATGCCCGCGGCAAGCACGCGGCGGATGATGTCGGGGCCGAAACGAACCGCGGTGTCCCAGTGCGGCGGCTGGTTGCTGCGGGACTTGTAAGCCTGGGATAACGCGAGCGACGGAATCCCTAGGATCGTGCCTTCGACCGCGCCGGCGACTGTGCCGGAATAGATCACGTCCTCGCCGGCATTGCGGCCGCGGTTGACGCCGGAGAGCACCAGGTTCAGCGGGCGGTCCTTGATTACGTGACGCGCGCCCATGATGACGCAGTCGGTGGGCGTGCCCTTGACCGCGAAGCGGCGCTCGCCCACCTCGCGCAACCGCAGCGGATCGTTGAGCGAGAGCGAATGCGACACTCCAGACTGGTCGAATTCCGGCGCGACCACCCACACGTCCTCGGACAGCGCCCGGCCGATCTCCGCGCAGACGTCGAGACCTTCCGAATGGATGCCGTCGTCGTTGGTGACCAGGACGCGCATCGCTCCGACCACGAAAGCGACCGCGGACGCCGGTTGACGAGCCGCGGATCCCCAACTCGCGCATTCCCTGCCATCCGTCCTCCCTGATCCGCCATCTGCCTATTCGATAACTTTCAATCCGCCCATGTAGCTCTGCAGGACGTCCGGCACCGCGACCGAGCCGGCCTCTCTGATCGGTCTCCATGACCGCGATGAGCGCGCGGCCGACGGCAACGCCCGAGCCGTTGAGCGTGTGCACATACCGCACCTGACGTCCCTCCCCTGCCCGATAGCGCGCATTCATCCGCCGCGCCTGGAACTCGCCGCAGAGCGAGCAGGACGAGATTTCGCGGTACATGTTCTGCCCCGGCAGCCAGACCTCGATGTCGTAGGTCTTCTGCGAGGGAAATCCCATGTCGCCCGCGCACAGCGTGACGGTGCGATAGTGCAGGTCGAGCCGGCGCAGCACTTCCTCGGCGCAGGCGAGCATGCGCTCGTGCTCGTCCCTCCCCTGCTCCGGCGTGGTGATGGAGACGAGCTCCACCTTGGCGAACTGATGCTGGCGTATCATGCCGCGGGTATCCTTGCCGGCGGCACCCGCTTCCGCACGGAAGCACGGTGTCAGCGCCGTGAGCCGCATGGGCAGCACTCCTCGGCGAGGATGATTCGCGAACGAGATTGGTGAGGGGCACTTCCGCGGTCGGTATGAGCCAGCGCCTGTGCGGGTCCGGTAGACAATCCCGAACCGCTCCCGCCATTCTGCATTTGCTGCGTCAGAGATTTGTTCCAATTGCCGGAGGGTTCCGTTTCGGGCGTGCTCTTAGGACTTCCGCTACGATCCTTGAACCCCTCATTGAATCATATGCGTGTGTTCGCTGCCTCATTCAGGCTTCGGGACGCACGAACTGATCATCTTTGAACTTCGGCAATTGCGCGGTACCGAACATCGCATCGTCCCGTACCAGCAGGGGCGGGTTGACCTCGCTGTAGCCATGCTCGCCCGTGTGCAGATCGAGCATGAACTGCCCGAGCGCGCGCTCGAGCCGCGCCAGGCCGCGCTTGAGCACCACGAAGCGGGCGCCCGAGAGCTTGGCGGCGGTCTCGAAATCCATCTGGCCAAGCGCTTCGCCGAGATCGAAGTGCTTCTTGCGGCGTAAAACCGTAGTTGCGCTTGGCCCCAAAATGATGGTGCTCGACATTGTCATCCGCGTCTTTCGCCGTCGGGCACGTCATCGAGCGGCAGGTTCGGGATTTGCGCCAGCACGTCCTCGAGTTCCTGCGAGAGCCTTTTTTCCTCCGCCTCCAGCGCCGGAAGCTCGGTCTTGAGGCGCGCGACTTCGGCCATCAGCATTTGCGCCGCGGCTTCCTCGTTGCTGCGCTTGGCCGCGCCGATCTCCTTCGACGCTACGTTGCGCCGCGCCTGTGCAGCTTCCGCTTTCTGAATGGCCCCCGCGCCGGCGCTCGTCCAGAGCAAGGAGCTTGTCCGCTTCCGGCGGCAATCCACGCCGCGCCAGCCCGCGGTCGAATTCCTCCTTGTGTTCCAGAATCCATTTGATGTCGTGCATGCCGAACTCTTTCCGCGGTCATGCCCGTGAAAGCGGGCATCCACCAACCGCCGGCGCCGCCTGTCTAGGAAAAGTCGTGCCTGATCCCAAGGCCGGTGGATACTGGATCGCCCGCCAGCGCGGGTGATGACGTGGCGTGGAGTCAGCGCCTGATGACTATCTTCATTCCGCCGGCTTGGCGGCCGCGTTGGCGGCATCCTTCGCCTTGTCGGCCGCCGCCTTCTTCTCCACCAGCCGCACCGACCAGATCGAGCCCTCATAGAGCAGCATCAGCGGCAAGGCGAGCGACAGCTGACTGAGCACATCCGGAGGCGTGAGGACGGCGGCGATCACGAAGGCGCCGACGATGAAGTAACGGCGCTTTTGCCTTGAGTTGCTCGGAGGTGATGATGCCGACGCGGCCCAGCAGGGTAAGGATGACCGGCAGCTGGAATGCGATCCCGAACGCAAAGACCCAGCTTGTCATTGCCAGAGATACTCGCCGACCTTGGGCAGCAGCGCGATCTCCGCGGTGGCCCTCGCCCGGGCTCTGCTGCATGCCGAGAGAGAAGCGCACGAGCATCGGCATCACCAGGAAGTAGACCACGGCGGAGCCGAGCGCGAAGAAGATCGGGGTGGCGATGAGGTAGGGCAAGAACGCCTGGCGCTCGTTGCGGTAGAGCCCGGGCGCCACGAACATGTAGATCTGCGTCGCCACCACCGGAAACGACAGGAAGGCGGCACCGAACATCGCAAGCTTGAGCTGCGTGATGAAGTATTCGAGCAGCGCGGTGTAGATGAACTTGGAATTCTCCGCGCCGGCGATCCAGACATAGGGCCACACCAGGATGTTGTAGATCGGCTTGGCGAAGAAGAAGCACAAGACGAACATCACCGCGAACGCTGCGAGCGCCTTGATCAGGCGCGAGCGCAGCTCGATCAGGTGATCCATCAAGGGCGCCTTGGTGGCCTCGATGTCCTCGTGCGTCATGCGGGCTTGCCTCCCGCATCGGGCTGGCTGGCAGCCACCGCGGGCTCGGGCGGCGTGCCGGAGGGCGGTGCGGCTGCGGGCGCGTCCGGGCCCGGGCGTCGCACGGCGCGGTCGGCGCGATCGCCGGCTCGGCGGCGCCCGACGCGCTGGCAGGCTCCGCGGCAGCGGACGTATCGGACGGACTGGCTGGCGGCGTGTAGGCGACGGCGCTCTCGATCTGCTGCTGCGTGCTTTCCAGCTCCTTGCGCACGTCGCTGACGGGATCGAAGTTGGCGTAGCTCTGCGCCTGGGTGGTCATCTCGTCGACCTGCTTCTTCAGGTCGGCCAGCTCGGCCTCGCGCATCGCTTCCTGGAACTGGCCCTGGAACTCGGCGGCCATGCGCCGCAGCTTGCCCATCCATTGCCCCAGCGTGCGCAACGCCCCGGGCAGCTCCTTCGGGCCGATTGCGATCAGCGCGACGATGCCGATGAGAAGAAGCTCGCCCCAGCCGATGTCGAACATTGCGCTATCAACTCCAAGGGCGCAGACCTTCAGGCCGGCGCCCCGGTATCACTCCAGCCGACTGCGCCGGGCGCCGCCTTCGCGTCAGCCGGCCTTGCGGGCCTCCGACGAAGTGCCCGCCGTCGCGCCGCTCGCCACCGGCGCTCCCGTGGTTGCGGCGCGGCTGATGGTCGATGGTCTTGAGCGGGTCGGGTCTTCGCGGGCTCCTCGGCCTTTTCGTCTTCCGACAAGCCTTTCTTGAACGACTTGATGCCCTTTCGCGAAGTCGCCCATCAGCTCGGAAATCTTGCCGCGACCGCCGAACAGCAGCAGGCCGACCGCCAGCACGATGATCCAGTGCCAGATACTCATGGAACCCATCGGATTGTCCTCCGCAGCGGCGGGTGCGAGTGGCATCGCCCGCCTCGAGTTTCGCTCCCAATCAGAGCGTGAAAATCTTGTCCGCGGGATACCAGGAGCCCGGGGACGATAGCAACGGTCGTCATCCCGAGAGATGTGCTCATGGAGGTTCTCGCGGTGCCCTCCGCAGCGAGGGGCGCTTACCCCGCTCGCGTTTCAAGCTGAACCTAGGCGTCGGACGCGGCAAAAACAAGGACCGGGCCCTGCGCCGCAGCGTGCAATGCCGTGCTGCATGATGGCCGCTAACCGTTTGGGAACGGCGGCCTTTCGCCGCAATTAACGAACTCCTTGCGCAAGCGGTAAAGCCGCTTGCGTGCACGGCTCAGTCCTCGCCGGCGCGCTCGGGCGGCGGCGCAAGGCCGAGATCGAGGTCGCCCGGTTCCAGCGGCTCCTCGTCGTCGCGCAACGCCGGATCATCCGACGGCATCGGCACGGAAAAGCCGGGCGGCAGCCGGCCGTCGAGCAGGCCGGAGCCTTTGAGCTCCTCGAGCCCGGGCAAGATCGCCGACGGCGTCGAGCCCGAAGTGCGACAGGAATGCCTCGCTCGTACCGTAGGTCACCGGCCGGCCCGGCGCCTTGCGCCGACCGCGCGGACGGATCCAGCCGGTCTCCAGCAGCACGTCGACCGAGCCCTTGGACGTCGTCACCCCGCGGATCTCCTCGATCTCCGCCCGCGTCACCGGCTGGTGATAGGCGATGATGGCGAGCGTCTCGATCGCCGCGCGCGACAGCTTGCGGGTCTCGATCGTCTCCTTGCTCAGCAGCCAGGACAGGTCGCTTGCGGTGCGAAAGGTCCACTTGCCGCCGACCCGCACGAGATTGACGCCGCGCGGTGGCGTATTCTTCCTGCAGCGAAGCGAGCGCCGCATGCACATCGACTCCCTGCGGCAGCCGCGCCGCCAGCGATTTCTCGTCGAGCGGCTCGGCCGAGGCGAACAGCATTGCCTCCAGCAGCCGCAGCTCCTCGGCCCTTTCCTGCGCCGCATGGTCCGGTTCGTCGTCCGGCATCACTACTTTCAAACTCGGCATCGCTGCGCCCTCCTCTACGCCTTGCGATCCGTCGGCGCCGCCACGCCGCCTGGATCGGCCACTCCATTTTCGGCCTGTTGCCGCTTGCGCACATAGAGCGGCGCAAACGCCGTCTGCTGGTGCACCTCCATCACGCCCTCGCGCACCAGTTCAAGGGTGGAAGCGAAGCTCGACGCGAACACCGTCGGAGCAAGCGACGGCTCGACCACGAACGAGATCAGGTATTCGTCGAGCCGCGCCCAATCCGCCGACTGCCCGATCAGCCGCTCGAGCGCCTCGCGCGCTTCGGCCAGCGACCAGACGGTGCGCTGGTGCGAGCCGCACATGGGCGAGCGCCGACTTCTGCCCGCTGCTGCGCGTAGGCCGAGAGCAGATCGTAGAGCGTCGCGCTCCATTGCGGATGCTTGACGTGTGCGATCGGCTCGGGCTGGCCGCGCTGGAACACGTCGCGGTCGAGTTGCGCGCGACCGAACAGACGCTCGGCGACCTCGCGGATGGCTTCGAGGCGCTTCAGCCGCAGGGCCAGCGCGGTCGCCATGTCCTCGGCGCTCTGGCCTTCCGGCGCAGATGTGTCGGGCAACAGCAGGCGCGATTTCAGGTAGGCGAGCCATGCCGCCATCACGAGATAATCGGCCGCCAGCTCGAGACGGAGCTTGCGCGCCTCCTCGATGAAGGCGAGGTACTGGTCGGCGAGCGCCAGGATCGAGATCTTGGCGAGGTCGACCTTCTGCTGCCGGGCGAGCGCAAGCAGGAGATCGAGCGGCCCTTCGAAGCCCTCCACGTCGACGACCAAGGCCGGCTCGCCGGTGGCAGGTCGGCCGAAAGATCGGCTTCGAACGCGCTCTCGCCGGGGTTCATGAGGTCGCTCTCCGACGGCCCGTTGGGGCGTCCATGAGTGCCATCCATTCCGTCTTCAGCGCGGCGAGGTCATGCGC
>CAVUAI010000023.1:0-31595 GCA_963739385.1 uncultured Alphaproteobacteria bacterium | reverse complement strand
TCTCGGCCACCTCTCCAGTTAAGGAAATCCCTACAGAGTTAGCGTTTTCGCGTCAAATCGCGCCGCGCGAATATCGCACGTAACGCGACCAGCGTCATGGTCCACGCCCCAAGGGGCTGGCTGAAGAACCGGGCGCGCCGCCCACCTTATTTCTTAATTTCTTATCTCTTCGACGGCTCATCGGGCCCGTGCCGGTCTCTTGGCTCGTGCTCATTTATCTCTTGCTTCGCCATCGATCGCTGCTGAAACATGCGCGCTCGCGTATCGCGAGGGCCTCACGCTTTCGCATTCGCGCCCCGCGCAGCCTGCGCTCCATGCGGCGATGATCGCATGCCTTGCGGGTGCCGCTTCGATCGTGATTTACATTTTTGTCGAGCGGCCGGTCACGAGGTTCCTGCGCAATCTTGTCCCGCGCTGAAACATCTTGGCTTGGCTGCGCCCCGTTCACGGGTAGGAGCAGAGCTGAAGGGACATGAGCGCTGGCCTTCAGGCCAAGGCCAACGCATCCGTAGGCTCCGTGATCGGCGGCGAGACATACGTTGCCAAGCCGCCGGCGACACGAAAGGTTCCCTTCCGCTACGCCAGGGGACCGGCCGCCGACGAACCCATGGGACCCCGGTGATGAAGAAACCGCGGCACGCGACGGGAGGAACTGCCGGTACGGCGACGATCGATGAATTGTTGCAGCCCGCGCTGGCCGCCTTGCGGAGCGGGCGGCCGGCCGAGGCGGAACGCATCACGCGTGATGTCCTTTCACGGGCACCGCAGCAAGCCGGCGCGTTGCACCTTCTGGGCCTCGCACTCCTGGCGCAGCAGCGGCCGCGCGAGGCGATCGCACCGCTCGAGGATGTCGCGCGCAAACGCCCCGACCCCGCCATCGAAACCCACCTCGCGATCGCTTTGCGGCGGGCCGGCCGCACCAGTGATGCGGCCACATGGCTGGAGCGAGCCGTTGCACGACAACCCCCATTTCCCCCCGCATTTCACGAGCTCGGCGTGCTCTTCCTTTCATTGCGCCGGCTAAAGGAAGCCGAGATCGTGCTGAAGCGAGGTCTCGATGTCGCGCCAGCCATGCCCGAACTATCGATTGTCCTGGGCGGCGTGTTCCTCGCCGGGGCGGATCGAACGAGCGCCAAGGTCGCGT
The DNA here is from genome assembly GCA_963739385.1 of uncultured Alphaproteobacteria bacterium. Classification (GTDB taxonomy): domain Bacteria; phylum Pseudomonadota; class Alphaproteobacteria; order Rhizobiales; family Xanthobacteraceae; genus VAZQ01. Next base: position 30,451 of record CAVUAI010000023.1, on the reverse strand, counting down.
TTGCGCGAGCGCTCGCGAATGCGCCAGGACATCCCAGCGCGCTCTACGGCCTTGGCTCGGCACTGATGGATGACGGCGAATTTGCTCCCGCGGCGGAGCGATTCCGGCAAGCATTGGCGCGCGACCCGGCCTACACCCAGGCGCGGCTCAATCTCGGCTATTGCCTGCTGGAGCTCGGGCAACAGGATGAGGCCATCGCCTGTCTACGTGCCGCGGTCAAAGCGTCCCCGCAATGTTTTGCGTCGGCGCTGCGCATGCTCGTCACGGCCGGACGCGGACGCCTCTGGCTCAGGCCGAGCGTGGCCGCCGAATTCTTGCGGTCCGGCCGATAGGCTCAACGTTTCGGCGCACGGAATTGCCGCCGGTAGGTGCCGGGCTCGCGCGAAACGGCGCCCGCGGTCTCATGCAAGCGACCGGCCGCCTCGCGGTCGATCGTTTCGAAGCGCGCCGTCCAGCTCTCGCGCTTCAACGGCAGGCACTGCGCAACCGGCGTTCCTTTCGGGAGCACGCCATTGAAGTCGGGGTCACGCCAGCGCGCGGGAAAATGGATGAAATTGTCCCGGTAGCGGTCCGCGTCCACCAGCCCGGTCAATGTCACGAACGGCAGATCGTGCCGATTGATCGGATGCGTTATCAGAAGCGAATAGCCGGGCGGCGTTTCGATGGTCCAAAAATTGTTGAACTTGATGATGAAGCGATCCTCATCGAACAGCGGCGTTCCGGCCACTTGGTTGTTGTCGTGAAAATCGATCGGGGAGCGCGGATAGTTGGTTGATGCGCCGCCAGGAACGTCGCGATCCCAGGAGAACGTACCGTTTTCGACTTTCACGTCGGCGACAAGGAAGAGGAGAAAGCCATGGGTCATGGCGTCCACGAAAGGCGCGCACTTCTTGAGGGTGAATTGCTCCTCCTGCAGAACGGCACTGAAGGACTTGTGCGGCATGGCTTTGAACCAGGCGGGCAATCCTTGCACGGCAGGCATGGGCCGGGGCAAAATCGGCTCCAGCTCGGGTGGGCAACGGAACGTGAGGATGCCGTCTGAATGGGCCACGAGCGTCCTGTCGTCCGCTGGTGCGGTCGCGTCGAAGGCGGTGTAATCGTGGTGGAACTATCGCATAACCCACGCACAAAGACATCCCCGGCCAAGCGCGGGGAGACCGCATCACCTCCTGGATCCAACTTTATCGGGGCGCAAAGAGCGGCTGACACCCGGAACAATCAGTTTGACTACCGCACATTAGGACCCAACGCGCGGGGCGCCGCCTGCCCGCTGATTGAACAGGACGGCGCGCACCTTCGGGTCGTTGATGTCGACATGGAACGCCGCCTCCACCTTGACGGACAGCCCTCGCTTCACCGCCGGCCGCGCCAACATGGTTTTGAGCCAGCGGCGCACGTTGGCAAACGCCCCCAAGTCGTGGCCGTGGCGCTCGGCGCGGCTCGCCCAGCCCACGCAGGCGATGTCGGCGATCGAATATCTGCCGGCGAGGAATTCGCGGTCCGCCAGCCGACTGTTCATGACGCCGTAGATGCGGTTCATCTCGTTGGCGAAGCGATCGATGGCGTACGGCAATTTCTCGGCGGCGTAGTTGCGGAAATGGTTCGCCTCCCCGGCCTTGGGGCCGAGATTGGCCATCTGCCAGAACAGCCACTGCTCCACCTCGACCCTGCTGCGTTCGTCCTTGGGATAGAACTTGCCGGTCTTGCGGCCGAGATATTGCAGGATTGCGCCTGACTCGAAGATCGAGATCGGTCTGCCGCCCGGGCCATCGGGATCGACAATCGCCGGCATGCGGTTGTTCGGCGAAATCGCCAGGAATTCCGGCTTGAACTGGTCGCCCTTCGAGATGTCGAGCGGGATCATGGTGTAAGGAAGGGCACACTCCTCGAGCATGATGGTGATCTTCCAGCCGTTGGGCGTCGGCCAGTAATAAAGGTCGATTGGCCGCGTGCCGCCCGCGGGCCTCGCCGGTTTGACCGTGGCCGACGCGGGCTTGGCGTTGCGCCTGCTCCTTGCACTCGGTCCATCGGCGATGCGAGCCATGCGACACTCCCTTCAGCGATGCGATGGGCTTAATTGCCTGTCGGCAAAACCGCACGTCAGGCGACGGCACGGAGGGCGCCCCAGTTGATGCACCCGATAGACGTCATACCCGAAAATCGCGTGTCGCGGCTGCGTCGGACCACGTTCGGCTTTGCGGCCATGCTCCGGACGTGGCCTACCCGACTAGTCAGGGCGGGTGTTGCCCAGGGCGGTTCAAATCCTGCACGCGCGTCACGCGCGCCAACTCCCGCGATGAGAAGGCCAGGCGCATGTCGTTTCGGGCACATAAGAACGCAGATCGCATCAATCGATACGCTGCGCTCGAATCCTGCTGCAAGACTCTTTCTCCTTCAGCACCTCGATCGCGCGAGTCACAATCTGCTGCTCGTCCAAGTGGATACGCTCGAAGGACACCGCGACCCGACCCTCGACATCAAGGATGTAAGCCTCGACGCGGTGTCGATTCACCAGCGACTCGATGAAGTTAACTCCGAGCTTGAAGTGCGCGCAAAGCAGATCCATACCGTCGGTCGCTCTCAGCAGTCGATGATGAGCGTTCATGCGTACGCCTCGGTCCCGCCCATAAACATGAAGGCGCTCGCGCAGATCAAACGCTGGATCATAGGTAATCGCTGCGGTATGAATCTGATCGGCAAGTCCTTGCGCCTCTAGCAATTTCTGAATTCGGGCTAGCTTCGTCACAGTAAGCGAGCATTTCATCGGATTACCGCAGCGCGTGTAGAAAAAGACAACAATAGATGGGTGGCCTCGGAAGAATTCCTTGAAGGTGACCAGATCACCCTGATGATCTTCAAAAACCGCCGTCTCGATCGTCTCCACACCGCAACGGGAATTCAACGGCCAGTAAGCCGTGTTTCTCGGGCCGCCCGGCAGCGTGCAGCATGTGTCTGAGCCGAGCTCTTCGACTTGATCGGCGCCGCGAATTGCCTGCACGGCTCGGTCGATATCGATCCGAAGCTTCCCGGAGAGCCCGCTGCTTCGGCCGCGAAGCGACTCGAGCTCACGCAGAACTCCTCGCGCGTGTGGACCGAGCCATGCCAACGTCGCGAGCAATTCACGAACAGGAGTCGTTCCTGTGGACGAGACCGCGTATTCGCCATAGTTCTCGAATGATACGGGCTCGTCGCGATAGCGGATGTTTGCGAGCGCGCGCATCACGAATGGAGCGAGATTCTCGGTGGGGTGTGGGTAAGACCGCAGTGCGCGGGCGGCTGCCGCGACGAGATAGGCATCAATCCCAGTGTCGAGTTCTTCGAGCACGAAGATGAGCGCGGCGTCCGATACCCCCGTGCGCGCGATAGCGAGCAGGACCCAGCCGCGCATCCGGACGATCGTCGCTGCTCCCCGCTCGTCGTAGAACGGGTGATCTTCACGCAACAGATCCGTTAGCTGCTCCCGCCGATCCGGATCAGCGGCGATCGCGTCGACCAGCGCCGCAAACTGCGGCTCTGACTGCGCGCTCACCGTTGTAGGGTCCTGCATCGATTGCGCCCTCACTGGCCATACTTGCTGAGGAACCGTCGAGCGCTCTGTTTGTACTTCGATGGCACCTTGCCAACACTGAAGCGATCAACGCTCTTCAGCAGCGCTTTGTCTTTGCCAAGGGCTTCGTCGCCAAACTGCGTGAGCGCGGTCAGGCTTGTGGCCTTGATATCGTCATAGTCCGACTTGTCGAGCAGAATCTTACGCGCGAGCTCCTGCAGTTTCTCCGGCTTGAGCGCATGTAGCGCGGAAGCCGCAATTTGCCGAATCTCGCGCAATTCATTTTTGTCAAGAAGGAGCTTCTCGAATAAAGGTGCGGCGCTGGCGTCCGCAGCGAGCAGTCGCAGGGCCTCTCGCCTTGCGTCGTCGTTTGGCGGCTTGTTGACGATGGTACGTGCTGCCGAATAGGCTTCCGCATGCACGTCATAGCTGAGGAGTTGCAGCGCTTTCTCGGGTGGCACCAACGCTTTGTCAGGATTCTTCAACCCCTCAAGGAGTTTCTTCTGCGCGAAGCCGTCCTTCTTGCGCGCGAGCAGACCGAGCGCGCGCTGACGAATTTCCGGGTTCGGGTCTTCTGCGACCTGGCGCAAGGTCGCAAGGTAATCGCCCCGGCACGACTCGAATGCGATGACGCTGAAGCTCGCTGCCTGGAGCGATTGTAGCGCCGCGAGCCGCACTTCCACGGGCTCGTCCTGATTGCGCAGGACGTTCAGCATCGCCTGCAGGTTCTTGTCGCTCTCACACACAGCCAGGGGCGCTTCCGCCAACGCTGCGATTCGTTCCTCGGTGGCCCTTCGCGCATTTGTCCCGACCAATAACGCACTGCGGGCCGACCTCTTCGTCGCAGCATTCTTATTCGCCGATTTTGAGCTCTTTGCAGCTTTACGATTCGTGGCCATGGTTTCTATCTCCTTGTACGCGGTCGTTAGAGCGACACATCGTCGTAATCGAAACCCATATGTGAGCTGGCATTGACGACGCCGTGGTAATCCAGGCAATCTCGCACGCTCGGTGTTGGTCCCGGCGCGCTGACGCAGGGTGACGCGGCCATCGCGCCACCGGGAGCCGTTGGAGGACGTTGGCCTCCGGTGATTCCATTCCATGGCCACATCGTGTCCGACAAGTTGTGACCGATCGGGTTTCGGCCGCTGTTATGGAACGAGTCCGCTTGCGCCGAATCGAAACGGCGGTTCTGGCGTTGCCACTTCGCCCACAGCCGGTCGACGTTGCAGTGAAGGAGGAAGAACAGCGGATCTTTGGCGGCGGTGTCAATTTCGGAGATGGAACCGCCGAAGCTGGCGTGCGCCGATCCGTGCGGATTACCTTCGATGTCCTGGAACGCCGAGTACCGAGTACCAAGGCCCAGCGTCTGCGCCTCGGTGAACAGGTCCTCCGGCACCGCGGCGGTATTGAAAAATGGCCGGCGATTGATCCCCTGCACGCCGTCGGTCGTCCAGAACTGCAATGGATTGGTTGCGCTGAACTGGACGGTACCCAGCGAATTGGAAGCGCCGAAGAAATCGGGCTTGAAGAGATTTGGCGCGGCCTGGTCGAAGCGCCAGTAAGGCAGTGCCACGCTTGGATCGATCGCTTGAAGCTCACGTTCGAGATCGAGAAGGTAAGCGCGGTGCCAGGGCAGAAAGCCCGGCGCGCCATGGGCCTGCGGGGAAGTAACGTCCGTGTGCATGCTGCGGAAGTCCGCGAAGCGTCCCAAGCCTTGGCTATTCAATTGCGCGAATGCCGACACAAATCGGTTGCGTTCCCCTGGTGTCAGCGTGGTGGCGTTCTTTCGGATGCGCACCATCACCTCAACCGAGCCGACCAGTGTGGTTCCAGTGCGGGCTTCGATTTTCACGTCGCCGTTGTTGACGCTCGGCTGCCCGAACTTGCCGGCGACGAAAAACGGAACGGATGTGCCATCGATTGGGACCGGTAGTGTCAGACTGTTGGAAGACGCCGCACTGGCCGGCGATGCGGTCAACGCCTCCCAGGTGCGAGATCCGACAACGCCGTCGACAAAGATGTTGCGGCTGGCCTGGAACGCGCGCACGGCTTGCACAGTCTTGGACCCGAACACGCCGTCTGCCTTAACACCAAGAAGATTTTGCAGATCGATGACCGCCTGTCCGCGATCGTTGCGCTTGAGATTTGGTCGAGACACGGCCGATCCCGTTGTGCCGCTCGGAAACACGACCGTGCCACCACCAGCCACCGAAACCCCGGTGATTGTCACGTTGACGGTGGGCGTCGTGGCACCGGACGGGTTCGTCACGCGAATCCGGCATGGCGACGGTGCCCAAGTGACGAAGCGCGCTAGGGGGTTTGCACTGTTGTTGATCTGCAATTCAACGTCCATTGTCATGCCTCCTGGCGGCTGGCGGCTTAGCGGCATTTTCCGACCGGCGGGTGCTGGCGGCAAGGCGATCGACTATATTTTTGCCGACCCTGTCGCCATTCCGGCCGGCGAACGCGCATTGCTCAGAGAACAAGTCATCGCTCTACCGAACTTTCTGGGCTACTGGTCGCCGGACCCATCCCCGCCGCCCAACCGCTTTCGGTCCCCAGCCGCGGCTATGTGACGTTCGGCTCGTTCAATCGTCTCTTCCAAGGTTCTGCCCGCTCGGTGCTTCAAGCTGGGGGCCATCCTGTGGGCAGTGCCCGAAGCGCGCCTTGTGCCGAAAGACCGCTTGATCGATCGGGCGAACCAGCAGGAACCGATCCTGGCTGCTCGAGGAGGATGGCGTCGCGCCGGAACGAGTTAACATTCTCAACCAGGAAAACCACGCCGCTAATTTCACCGCATACGGCGACCTCGATATTGTGCTCGATCCTTTCCCACACAGCGGCGTCATGACCATCCTGGACGCGTTGTGAATGGGGTGCAGGTCGTGACGTGTCCCGCCCGCACGATCTCGTCCCGGCTCGCCGCAGCAAATCTGACCGCGGCAGGTCTCGACGACTATATCGTCTCAAATTTCGATCACAACGTCGAACTCGCCGTTGCCAAGGAGACACGGCGCCGCTGGCGGAGCTTCGCAGCACTTGCGCGCCGCATCGCAGACACCGAGTTCGGCGACCCGAAAAGGGATATGCACGTGCCGTGGAGAAGCTATACCGCGCGATGTGGCAGCAATGGTGCGAGAAGCACGGCGGTGTCTTCCCGATCTTACAGCCTGATCGAGCCACCGCGAAAACGCAAGCGCTCACAACGGAATCGGGCCCCGACTGGTGGGTCGGGCGTCTTTCCCTTCCGGCGCTGAGTAGGAAGCGGCGCCTCGAGCTTTAGCTTTAGCTGGCCAGACCCGAGCCCCGGTCAATATCTTGGCCACGGCAGCTCTGCTCGGCACCCAAAAAAACACACCGGGGGCGTCGGCGAGAAGCCCGGCTTCGAGGCCGCCGGCGGATATTCTTGCCGCGGCGAGGTACGGAAATTCTCCCGCCCTCTATCTTCACCTTGCTCCGGGAACGGAGACCGATGAAGCTCGAAGCCCTGTCTCGCCGACGCCCTCTGTCGTCAACCAGGACCGGCGGTGTCGAAGGGACGATCGCGATGCGCTCATCGCTCCTCGACTCACGCCGGCCCGTTTGACGCAGTCATCGACGTCGTACGAAGTCGAAGACTGGGAAGCAGCGCGTGGCTACTTCTTCTTCCGGCGGTACTTGGCCTTCGTCTTCTTGTGGCCCTTTTTCGCCGTCTTCGCGTATGATTTTCGCTTCTTCGCCATGCTGCCCTCCTAGCCATGAGTGAGTGGCGATGTCGTACAGTGCCCGCGGGGATCGCGAACACTGCATCCGAATTACTACAGCGCGGCAAAAAAACCAGTGTTTTTGCACAATGGCACGCGTTCGCACGCGCCTCGACACCACATGTTGCGTCTCCGCGAGCGGGCATGACGCATGCGGCGCGTTGCGCGATGCATTCGCGCGCTGCGTCGCGCGACTCTTTTCAAGTGATCGAAAAACATCGACAAAATAAGGGTTTCTGCAACTCGAGGTTTTTTTCGTCGATGCGCGTGACGACGCGCGCACGAATGGCGCGCACGTGCGCGAAGCGCGGTGCAAACCGGGTGTTAAGCATACCGAGCGACTGTGCAAAAATTTTCCGTCAAGAGGCTTGCAAAGCGGCTCCGAGCCGCCCGGTCCGACGCGATTTCGAGCGAATCGCCCCCAAAGTGATTCGCGACAGACCGTCGACGGAGGCGCCTGCCGGGAAGAACGAAGCACCAAATGCTTCGTCGGTTTTCGCGAGGCTCGTCGCTCCGTCCTCACATGCCGAGCTTGCGCCTGAGCAGATCGTTCACCGACTGTGGGTTGGCCTTCCCGGCAGACGCTTTCATCACCTGACCGACGAACCAGCCGATCACTGCCGGCTTCGTCTTCGCCTGCGTCACCTTGTCGGCATTGTTGGCGATGATCTCGTCGACCAGCTTCTCGATCGCCGACAGGTCGGTGACCTGCTTCATGCCGCGACTTTCGACGATGGCATGCGGGTCGCCGCCCTCGCTCCAGCAGATCTCGAACAAGTCTTTGGCAATCTTGCCCGAAATCGTGCCCGCCGCGACCAGGTCGAGGATGGCGCCAAGTTGCGAGGCCGACACCGGCGAGCCGCTGATGTCCCTGCCCTCTTTGTTGAGCCGGCCGGCCAGCTCGTTGATGACCCAATTGGCGGCCGCTTTTGCGTCGCGACCACTCGCCACCGCCTCGAAGAAGTCCGCAGTCTCGCGCTCGGCGACCAGAACGCCCGCGTCATAACCGGAGAGCGCGTAGTCGCGGACAAAGCGCACCTTCTTCTCGTCGGGCAGTTCCGGCAGATGCGCCTTGAGATCGTCCACGTAAGCCGCCGTCAGCTCGAGCGGCAGCAGGTCGGGATCGGGAAAATAGCGATAGTCGTGAGCCTCTTCCTTGTTGCGCATGGAGCGCGTCTCGCCCCGATGTGGGTCGAACAGCCGGGTTTCCTGCTCAATCGTGCCGCCGTCTTCCAGGATTTCGATCTGCCGGCGCGCCTCGTATTCGATCGCCTGCCCGATAAAGCGGATCGAGTTGACGTTCTTGATCTCGCAGCGGGTGCCAAGCGCCGCTCCTGGCTTGCGCACCGACACGTTCACGTCGGCACGCAGGTTTCCCTTTTCCATGTCGCCGTCGCAGGTGCCGAGATAGCGCAGGATGGTGCGCAGCTTGGCGACGTAGGCCTTCGCTTCCTCCGAGGAGCGCAGATCCGGCCGCGACACGATCTCCATGAGCGCCACGCCGGCGCGGTTGAGATCGACGAAGGACATGGCGGGATGCCGGTCATGCAGCGATTTGCCGGCATCCTGCTCGAGATGCAGCCGCTCGATGCCGACGGTCACGGTCTCGCCCTCGGGCAGATCGACGACGACCTCGCCTTCGCCCACGACCGGAGACTTGTATTGGCTGATCTGGTAGCCCTGCGGCAGGTCGGGATAAAAATAGTTCTTCCGGTCGAAGACCGATTTCAGGTTGATCCGCGCCTTGAGCCCCAGGCCGGAGCGCACGGCCTGGCGGATGCACTCGGCATTGATCACCGGCAGCATGCCGGGCATGGCCGCGTCGACAAGCGACACATGCGAATTCGGTTCGCCGCCGAACGCGGTCGAGGCGCCGGAGAAGAGCTTCGACTGCGAGGTCACCTGGGCATGGACCTCCATGCCGATCACCACTTCCCAGTCGCCGGCGGCGCCCTTGATCAGCTTTTTTGAATTGGTGCGCACGTTCATGACCTTATTCGAATAGGTGGGGCGGGCGACGGCTGCAAGACCGTCCGGCCTCGCGACCCGGTCTCACCGTCGGCGGCCGGCCGGCGCGGGCTTGTTCTGGTAGCGCGCCACGAGCCCCTTGTCGTCGACGCCCTTCGCGCAGTCGCCGGCCACGCGCACGGCGTCCCATTCGAGCCCGTGGAAATCTTCGTCGCCGGCGGCGGCCGTGATGTGCAGGATGGGCAGCCCCCTGGCCCTGACCCGGTCCACGAACTCCTTCTGCGAGCGAAACGATACCGCCCGGTCGTCGGGATCGGACAGCACGATCATCCGTCGCCCGGGCCGCTCTCCCATCGCTCCCACGAAGTCGATCGGATCATAGCGCTCCTTGATCGCGGCCTGCGACCACCGGCCGACGCCGCGGATCGCGGACCGGAACGAAATGGCAGCCGATGCCATCACCGCGCAGCCGATGTCGTCGCGCTTCTGCAACAGCGCCGCGACGGTATGCCCGCCGCCCGACTGGCCGGCGGCGTGGAATTGCTTGAAGCCGTATCGCTCCTTCAGCGCGTCGAGCGCTGCCGCCGCGACGCGCGCCTCGATCGGGCGCGCACGGTCGCGGTGCTCGCCGGAGGATCCATATGCACCGATGCGTCCGATGGCGATGTAGGGCGCCTCCACGACCCGCGACCGCTGATTGGCGCGTCGCTGCATCCCGCCGGAGGTGGCCGCCGCGGAATAGGAGCTCAGCTCGAGCTTGTTGTTGATGTAGGCCCCGATGTCGCCGTGGAAGAACACGATGGGCTCGTCGCCCTTGCCGCCGGCGGTCGAAATCCAGTAGCGCACGCAATAGCCGCGGCCGTCCACATGCACCCACAACCCGGTGGCCAGCGCCTTGCAGCGGCTCTCGTTGGCGGCACCGCCCCCGGCAGCCGCCCGCGCCGCGTGCAGTGGCGGGTCGGGCGCGTCGGGCGCCACGTCCGGCACCTTGTTCTGATAGGTCGCCACGATCGTCCGATCGTCCATCCCCTTGGCGCAGGCCGCCGCGAGCTGGTGCCCCGGGCGCAGGAGATCGTGCGCAGACAGGCCGGACGCAGCGGCGAAGACCTGGCGGGCCGGAAGCCCGGCCGCAACGAGGCGACTGGCGTACAAGGCCTGCGAGCGGGCCGATATGATGACATCGTCGGGATCGGTCAGGATGAAGATGCGCAACTGCGGACGCTTCGCGATGCGATCCACCGAGGCGATCGGATCGACCGGAGTCCTGTTGCCGGTGAAATCCCTGTCCGTCCCGAGCTCGCTCAGATAGGCACGCACCGACAGCAGCGACGAGGCGAGCACCACGCAGCCGAGATCGTTCCGCAGCGGGAGCAGCGCGGCCGCCGTGTGTCCGCCTTCGGTGTGCCCCACGAGGTGGAGACGCGTGTAACCGTGCCTGGCCTTGATCGCGTCGAGCGCCGCCGACACGACGGCGATCTCCTGCGCCGTGCGACGTGTGGCGTGCGCGCCCGAGGAGCCGTAGGTGCCCGGCCGGCCGAGAAGAATGTACGGCAGGTGCAGATCCGTTGACCAGCTGGCGCTGACGGCCTGCAGCTGCGCCGGACTGGTCTCGACGTATTCCTCGTTCGGCGTTGCCTCGCCGCGACTGTTGTTGGAGACGACATCGGGACTGAAATAGACCAGCGGCTCGGTCCCGCTTCCGCCTGCCGCGGAGAGATAGTAGCGGATGCATTCGCCGTGGCCTGCAACGACCACCCACACCGCCGTGGGCAGCGCGGCGCAGGCCGCCTCGGAGAGCCGCGTCCCCGACAGCAACTCCGCCGCAGAGAACGGCTCCGTCGCAAATCCGGATGTCGCGCTCGGCACGGCCTGCGCGCAGGCCGCTCCGGTCTGGGCCGCCAGCATCGCTAGCGCGAGCGTCAGTACGAATCCGAATTGGCGCATCGCCGGCCCGTCGCAAGAAGGTGCGCTTTGATCCTACGCGGTCAAATTCTGGGCAGATGCGCCACAACACTGCCGCAGTTCCCGCGCCTCGGCCCGCCGCAGGAACCTCGCCGCCGCACAGGCGTTGGCCCACTAGTTCCGGATTATCGGAGGTCGTGATGACTGACAATAGGGGACCGACGGGGAAGCTCGGTGTGGCGCTGGGCGCGCTGATCGCGATTGCGGCGGCGGTATTCCTGCTCAGTGGCGGCGAGCATGTGGGTAAAAAGACCGTCAATAGCGACAACGATCTGCCGCCGATCGCATCGGGCAGCCCCAAGGCGCAATAGCCGCAGCAAGCTGGCCTCCGCGCCGCTACGGCGCGCGGCCAACGCACCTGTGCGGGTTGTCGGACTCGTCGCGCGGCAGTAGCCTCCCTGGAAAGAGAAACGTGCGGGCGAACCTTGCCCGCACCGTCGCGCCGATCAACGGTTGCGGTGGGCCGGGGAGGTCAGCCATGTTCACCCGCCGCGGTGTGGCCGGGGTGCTGCTCACGTCCGCGCTGACGCATAGAGGAATGTTGCGCGCGGCACGCGCGCAACCGGCGCAGTCCTGGCCGAGCCGCGGCGTGCGGATCATCTGCCCGGTCGCCGCCGGCGGCGCCATCGACGCAGTGACCCGCGTGGCGGCGGCACGACTCTCCGAAATCTGGCGCCAGCAGGTTGTGGTGGAGAACCGAACCGGCGGCAGCAATAATATCGCGGCGGAAGCCGCCGCCCGCGCCGAGCCTGACGGCTACACAATCTTCGCCACGCCGCCGAGCCTGGCGGTGGCGGGGTTGCTGTTTCCGTCCCTGGCCTACGACCCGATCGCCGATTTTGCGCCGGTCTCGCTCATCGGGACCTATCCCAACATCATGGTGGTGCCCAACGCATCGCCCGCCCATTCCGTGCGCGAGTTCATCGCTTACGCCAAGGCGAGCAAAGGTAGGATCACCTACGCATCGGGCGGCCACGGCAGCTCTCTGCATCTCGCCGGCGAGCTGTTCAAGCGCATGACCGCAATCGAAATGACCCACGTCCCCTACCGCGGTGCGGCACCGGCGTTCAGCGACCTCATTCCCGGCCGCATCGACGTGATGTTCAATCTCCTGCCTTCGAGTCTGCCGCAGGTCAGGGCCGGGCGCCTGCGCGGACTGGCGGTGACCACGCTCGATCGCGTCGCGGTGGCGCCCGACCTGCCGACCGTTGACGAAGCCGGCGTTCCCGGATTCGACGTGTCGTCTTGGATCGGCTTGTTCGTGCCGGCGAAGACTTCCCCGCAGCTCGTGAGCAGGCTCAACGCCGACAGCGTCGCCGCGGTGACCGATCCGCCGACCAGACGCAAGCTCGAGGACATGGGCGTCGTGGTGATCGCCTCGACGCCGAGCCAGCTGGCGCAGGTGGTACGCGCCGATATGGACAAGTGGGGACCGATCATCAGGGACGCAGGGATTCGCGAATGACAAAGCCGGGCCGCAGGAAGGCGACGCCATGATTACCCGCCGCAAGCTCATTCAGATGTCCGCAGCTTGCGCGCTCGTGCCCGCCGCCGGCGGCCGCAGCGCGCTCGCGCAGAGCCCTCCAGCGCAGGGCTGGCCCGCCCGCTTCGTCAGGCTGGTGGTGCCGTTCACGCCCGGGGGAGGCATCGACGGGATCGGGCGCATCGTCGGTGCGCGGCTGTCCGAAATGTGGGGCCAGCAGGTGGTGGTCGAGAACAAGCCCGGCGCCGGCGGCAACATCGCCTCGGAATTCGTCGCTCGCTCGGCGCCCGACGGCTACACGATGTACATCACCGCCGGAGGATTGGCCGTCAACCAGTACCTTTTCCCTGCGATCAGCTACGATCCCGTGGCCGATTTCGCCCCCGTCACGCTCATCTGCCTCTTTCCCAATCTGCTGGTGGTGCCGAATTCCTCCTCCTTGCGTTCCGTCGGTGATCTCCTCGCGCAAGCCCGGACGAACCCGGGCAAGGTCACCTTCGCCTCGCCGGGTCACGGCAGCTCGCCGCATATGAGCGGTGAGCTGTTCAAGTACATGGCCAAAGTCGACTTGACTCACGTGCCCTACCGGGGAGCCGCGCCCGCCTTCACCGACGTGATCGCCGGCCGCGTCGACTGCACCTTCGCGGTGATGGCCTCGGGGCTTCCGCTCGTCCAATCCGGACAATTGCGTGCACTCGGCGTGACCACCGCCACCCGGGTGCCGACCGCACCGGAGGTGCCGACCATCGCGGAGGCCGGCGTGCCCGGCTATGACACCTCATCGTGGTTCGCGTTCTTCGTCCCGGCCAGGACGCCGCCCGACATCATCCGCAAGATGCATTCCGACACTGTCGCCGTGCTCGCGGAGCCGCCAATCAAGGCGAAGCTCGACGCCCTGGGCGTGGTGGTGATCGGGTCGACGCCGCAAGAGCTGGGCGCTCATCTCAAGGCCGAGATGGACAAGTGGGGACCTGTGATCAAGGCCGCCAATATAAAGGTCAACGAATGATCACCCGCCGCGCGGCGATAGCGCTTGCCGCAACGGCCGCGCTTGCTCCCGACCTTGCCGCCGCACCTCCGCCAGACGCGCCGGCGTCGGCGCAGAGCTGGCCCAGCCGCTTCGTACGCCTGATCGTGCCGTTCCCGCCTGGCGGCGGCACCGACGCCATCGCCCGCGTGGTCGCCGGCAAGCTCTCCGAGATCTGGGGCCAGCAGATGGTGGTCGAGAACCGGGGCGGCGGCGCCACCAATATCGGCACCGAAGCGGTCGCGCGGTCCGAGCCCGACGGCTATACGATGCTGATCACGTCGATGCCGCTGGCGGTGAACCGCTTCCTTTTTCCCTCGCTGCCATACGACCCGGTCGAGGATCTGGCACCGGTGTCGCTGATCTGCGAATACCCCAACATCATGGCGGTGCCGATCACGTCGCCGGCACGGTCGGTCACCGATTTCATCGCCTACGCCAAGGCGAACAAGTTGAGCTTCGCGTCCTCGGGCCACGGCACCTCGGTTCACCTCTCGGGCGAACTGTTCAAGCGCATGGCCGGCGTCGATATGTTGCACGTGCCGTATCGCGGCGCGGGGCCGGCGCTCAACGATCTGCTGCCCGGACGCGTCGACGTGATGTTCAACAATATCGGGGCCGTGCTGCCGCTGATCCAGGGCGGCAAGCTGCGGGGGCTGGCTGTCACCACCGCCAAGCGGACGCCGGCGGCGCCGGAGCTGCCACCGATCGCCGAGGCCGGCGTTCCGGGCTTTGACGTCTCCTCCTGGTATGCATTCTTTGCGCCGGCCAGGACGCCGCCGGATATCCTGCGCAAGATGCACGGCGATACGGTTGCAGCGCTGAACGATCCCGTCACCAAGGAACGGCTCGAACAGCTCGGCGTCGTGGTCGTGGGCTCGACGCCGGCGGAGCTTGCTGCGTTCCTCAAGGGGGAAATGGACAAGTGGGCGCCGGTCATCCGCGAGGCCGGCATCAGCATCCGCGAATGAGACCGGTTGATAACAGAGATGGGGTTGCGGGACCGATGAACATCATCAGCCGACGCCGCTTGCTGCGACTGTCCGCAGCCTTAACGCTCGCGCCGCTCGCAACCGATCCCTTGAGCCCGGCCGCCCGCGCGCAAGGGGAGACGCAAACACCGGCTTGGCCCAACCGCTTCGTGCGGCTGATCGTGCCGTATCCGGCCGGCGGCGGCGCCGACACCATCGCCCGCATCCTCGCTGGACGGCTCTCCGAAAGCTGGGGCCAGCAGCTCCTCATCGAGAACCGGGGCGGAGCCGGCGGCAACATCGCGTCGGAAGCGGCCGCGCGGTCCGCGCCCGACGGCTACACCTTGTATCTGGCGGGAGAGTTTCAAGCGACCAACCTCTACCTTTATCCCAAGCTCGGCTACGACCCGGTGGCCGACTTCATGCCGATCACACTGGTGGTGAAATATCCCGTCGCCTTCGTCGTGCCGAACTCCTCGCCCGCCCGCTCGGTCAAGGAGTTCATCGCCCATGCCAAAGCGAACCCCGGGAAACTCACCTTCGCCTCGCCCGGCTACGGCACCGGTCCGCATCTTGCCGGCGAGCTGTTCAAGCGCGTGGCCGGGATCGAGCTCACGCATGTGCCCTACCGGGGGGCCGCACCCGCGCTGCAGGACGTGGTTCCCGGTCGTGTCGACTCCTTCTTCAACAATATCGCCCCGATCGTGCCGCTCATGCAGCAGGGGCAGCTGCGCGCGCTTGCCGTCACCTCGGCCCAGCGCACGCCGGCGGCGCCCGACCTGCCGACGATGGCGGAAGCGGCCCTCCCCCAGTTCGAAGTGTCGGGATGGTACGCCGTGTTCGTGCCGGCCAGGACGCCGCCCGCAATCGCGACGAAGATACACAGCGACATCGTTGCCGCGCTCGCGGACCCTGCCATCAAGAGGCGGCTGGAGGAGCTCGGGCTGTTCGTCGCGGCATCGACACCCGCCGAGCTCGGGGAATTCCTCAAGGCAGAGATGGAAAAATGGGGACCGCTCATCAAGGACGCCGGCCTGAGCATCCGCGAATGAAACCGGCTGCGGACACCGCGGGATCAAGCAGCGAGTGGATCGAACAACGGGAGCATCGTCATGCAATCGGACTTCATCATCGCCATAACGGGCGCAATGCTGGTGTCGGGCATCGTGCAGGCCGCCGAGATCAAGGTTCTCTCGACGCAGGCCACCGAAGAGGCCTATCGCGAGCTGGTGCCGCAGTTCGAAAAGGCCAGCGGCCACAAGGTCACGACGGTGTTCACCGGGACGCTCGACGCCAACAAGCGCCTGGCGGCGGGTGAGACCTACGACCTCCTGATCATGGCCGGGCCGTCGATCGACGAGCATATCAAGGACGGCAAGGTCGTGCCCGGCAGCAAGGTCGACCTGGCGAAATCCGGCGTGGGCATGGGCGTGAAAGCCGGCGCGCCGAAGCCCGATATCGGCACGGCCGAGGCGTTGAAAAAGACCGTGCTGGCAGCCAGGTCCATCGGTTATTCCACCGGCCCGAGCGGTGTCTACATCGTCAGCCTGTTTCAGCGCATGGGCGTGGCCGACGACGTCAAGAGCAAGCTCAGGCAGACGCCGACCGGCGTCTTCGTCGGCACCATCATCGCCAACGGCGAGGCCGAGATCGGATTCCAGCAGGTCAGCGAGCTCTCGCACTTCGCCGGCGTCGACTATGTCGGTCCGCTGCCGGCAGATCTGCAGAAGTTCACCATGTTCTCGAGCGGCATCATCGCGAACACAAAGGAACGGGATGCCGCAGCGGCCCTGGTCAAGTTCATCACCGCGCCAGCGGCGGCCGACGCGTTCAAGAAGCGGGGCATGGAGCCGGGTTGAGCTGCGTGCGTCGCGCACAGCTTGCGAGGCTGCCAAGCTGAAAGCGTAACGGGAGGATGGAGCATGCGATTGTCGTTCAGCCGGGCCATCATGCTTGCCGTTGCCGTCGTGGCGGCGCCCGCACCCGCTTCGGCGCAGGTTGCGGATACCGTGCTCGTCGGCGGCAAGATCGTTACCGTCGATGACCGGTTTACGCTTGCGCAGGCGCTCGCCATCAGGGACGGACGCATCGTCAAAGTCGGCGCCACCGCCGAGATCGAGGCGCTCAAGGGACCGCAGACACGCGTCATCGAACTCGGAGGCCGCACCGTCATCCCGGGGCTGATCGACAATCACGCCCATTGGGTGCGCGCCGCCGAGCACGACGAGCTGCGGTTCGACGGCGTGACGTCGCGGCAACAGGCGCTCACGATGCTGGCCGAGCGGGTGCGCACGACTCCCCCCGGCCAGTGGATCGTGGTGCTCGGCGGCTGGTCGGAGGAGCAGTTCACCGACGAGCCGCGCGGCTTCCCGGTCGACGAGCTCGACCGCATCGCGCCGAACAATCCGGTGGTGCTGCAGGCGGTCTATAACCACAGCTATCTCAACACCTCGGCCCTCATCGCCGCCAAGATCGATCCCGGCACGCCGGATCCACAGGGCGGCAGCATCGAAAAGGATGGCAGCGGAAAGCCGACCGGTCTGGTGCGCGGCGCCGGCGGCGTCGCGTTCGTCGCGGCGCGGGTGCCGCTGCAGCAGCAGGAGGCATGGCTCGCCAACACCCGCAAGCTCGTGGCCTATCTCAACGCCATGGGGGTCACGGCCTGGCTCGACGCCGGCGGCCGCGGCATGGGCGCCAAGCACTACGAGCCCTACAAGTATCTCGCCGACCGTGGCGAGCTTAACATCCGCCTGTTCTGGACCACGATCCGGCAGCCCGCCACGCCGGCGCAGGTCGATGCCGTGATCGGCGAAATTCGCGAGCTCAAGCCGTTCCAGGGGACCGACTATTTCGACAATGTCGGCTGGGGCGAATCGGTCTTCGCCCCGGTCACCACCCAGCTGCTGCGGGTCGCGAGCAACACCAAGCCCGAGGATCTCGCGCAGATGCGCCGCCTGCTGCTCGCGCTGGCCGAGCGCGGCATCTACGTCAATTCTCACGTGGAGATGAGCGCGGCCATCGACGCCTTCCTCGACGAATACGACTCCATCAACAAGGAACGGCCGATCAAGGGGCTCCGGTGGTCGTTCTCGCACCTCGACCAGGTGAGCGAAGCGCAGCTCGAACGCATGAAGAAGCTCGGCATGACCGCCCAGATCCACAGCCGCCCGCTGATCCAGGGCGCGCTGATGCACAAAGTGCACGGCGACAAGGCCTGGGACATGCCGCCCTTCCGCCGCATCCAGGACAGCGGCATCCACTGGGGGCTCGGCTCCGACGCCACCGCGGTGACGACGTCGAACCCCTTCTACACGCTCAGCCTCGCGGTCACGGGCCGCATGGTCGGCGGCCGGAAAGTGAACCGGCAGACCATCACGCGGGAAGAGGCGTTGATCGCGCACACGCGGTCGAATGCCGTATTCCTGTTCCAGGAAGGCAATCTCGGCTCGCTCGCTCCCGGCAAATACGCCGACCTTCTGGTGCTCGACCGCGACTACCTCACGGTGCCGGAAGACGAAATCAAGGACCTCCGCCCTCTCCTCACCATGGTGGGCGGCAGGATCGTGCACGACGCCATGCCGAAGTGACGACGGCGAAAGCGCGGCGATTCCTATTGCTGCGCTTTCAACAGCGCCTTCGCGATCGCGTCCCATTCGGCGGCGATTGATTGGGTCGCGACTGGACGCTGCGCCTGCCGGTACCAGTAGCCGGCATTGCCGAGATCGCCTTCCACCCGGTGCAGATAGGCATGCACCCAGGCGCAATCCCTGCCGCTGTCGTCCATGACGATGGCGTGCGCCTTGTCCCATTTATCGTTGCCCGCCCACCACAGCGCCGCCAGTGCCGGGGCGAGGCCGGCGGGTGGCCTGGATTTCGACAACGTATCTTTGAATTCGCCAAGCGTCATCGCGGTGGGCACCCAGAGCCGCGCGAGGTTCAGGGGCAGTCTACCACCACCTCTGGGGTGAAAACCGGCCGGCGGCCTGCTCGATGACGTGAGCGAGCGAAAACAGCGTCTCTTCGCCGAACGGGCGGCCGATGAGCTGCAGCCCGAGCGGCAGACCCTCCGCCGACAAGCCGCCCGGAACCGAGAGGCCGGGCAGGCCCGCCATGTTGACCGGCACCGTGAACACGTCGTTGAGATACATCTCGATCGGATCGGCGCCGCCCTTCTCGCCGATGCCGAAGGCGGCCGACGGCGTCGCCGGGGTGAGAATCGCATCCACGCCCTCGGCAAAGACGTTCTCGAAGTCCCGCCTGATCAGCGTGCGTACCTTCTGCGCCCGCAGGTAATAGGCGTCGTAATAACCGGCAGACAGAACATAGGTGCCGATGAGGATGCGCCGGCGTACCTCCTTGCCGAACCCGTCGGCGCGGGTCTTCTGGTACATGTCGGCGACGTCGCGCCCGGGCACGCGCAGGCCGTAGCGCACGCCGTCATAGCGGGCGAGATTGGATGAGGCCTCCGCCGGCGCCACGATGTAATAGGCCGCCAGCGCGTGCCTGGTATGCGGCAGCGACGCTTCGACCACTTCCGCGCCGGCGGCCGCAAGCCATTGCGCGCCCTGCTGCCACAGCTTGTCGATCTCTGCGGCCATCCCCTCGACGCGGTACTCCTTGGGAATGGCGATCTTCATGCCCTTGACCGACTTGCCGACAGCTGCCTCGTAGTCCGGCACCGGGACATCCACCGAAGTCGTATCCCTGGCATCGTGCCCCGCCATCGACGTGAGCAGGATGGCGGCATCGCGCACCGTGCGCGCGAACGGTCCGGCCTGGTCGAGCGAGGACGCGAACGCCACGATGCCCCAGCGCGAGCAGCGGCCGTAGGTGGGCTTGAGCCCGACGATGCCGGTGAAGGCCGCGGGCTGCCGGATCGAGCCGCCGGTATCGGTGCCGGTTGCACCAAGGCAAAGGCCAGCCGCTACAGCGGCAGCCGAGCCGCCGGAGGAGCCGCCCGGCACCAGCGGCGTGTTCGCTCCCTGTCGCCGCCACGGCGAGATCACCGGACCGAAGAACGAGGATTTGTTCGACGAGCCCATGGCGAACTCGTCGTTGTTGAGCTTGCCGAGCATCACGGCGCCGTCGCGCCAGAGGTTGGCGCTGACGGTCGACTTGTAGGTCGGCAGGAAATCGCCGAGGATGCGGGAGCAGGCCGTCGTACGCACATCCTTGGTGGCGAACAGGTCCTTGATGCCGAGCGGAAGGCCCTCGAGCGGCCGCGCGTCGCCGGCCTTGAGACGCACATCGGCCTGCGCCGCCATGGCGCGCGCCCGATCAGGGGTCTCCAGCACATAGGCATTGAGCGCGCGGGCCGTCTCCATGGCGGCCAGGTGCGCATCGGCAAGCTCGCCGGCGGAGAGCTCTCGCCGACGCAGCCGGTCACGGGCATCCGCGAGCGTCAGAGCGGTAAGCTCGGTCATTCGTCCGGGCTGTCGCAGGCAAATGAGCCCGCGGGCTGGACCGGAGACGGCCGATTGCCGGCCTCGGGCTTCGGCTTGCCGCCCTCGCCGGGCGACTTCGGCGGCGGCAGGCCGAGCGCCTGCAGATCATCAAGCGTCACGCCCGGCGGCATTTCGCCCCGCGCAAGGAAATCCGCGCACCAGAGGCGGAAGAAATATTCCTGCTGCTCACAGGCGAGACACATCTACGCGTATCACTGCCGCGACCTTGTCGCGGCTCCCGTCTGCTTTGTCGAAGCCGTGCGTCGGCCCCCCTTCATTCCACCACCTTCGGCACCACGAAGAAATGGTCTTCACGCGCCGGCGCGTTTCGCAGGATGTCGTCGGGGATGCCGCCGTCGGTGACGACGTCCGGGCGTTTCTTCATCTCCATGGGCGTGACCGACGTCATCGGCTCGACGCCCTCGACATCCACCTCCGACAACTGTTCCACGAAGGCGAGGATGGCATTGAGCTCCTCCCGCAGGTGCTCCACCTCGTCGTCGGCAACGGCGATGCGGGCGAGGTGCGCGATGCGGCGGACAGTGGCGGCGTCCACGGCCATGGGAGGCTCCGGTGACCGGTGACGTCCGGTCGGCACTGCGCGAGCCTATAGCAGAGCCGCTTTCACGGCCGCAACCGGCGAGGCCGGCCGTATTGCGCGGGCGCCCGGAAGGGCCGATATATGGCCGATGGACGCGCCCAATCCCTCCGCCACCCCCACCTTTGCGAGCCGCACGCCGCTCCATATCGGCGCGATCGGCCTGCGGGTTCGCGATCTCGAGCGGCTCACCGGCTTTTATCGCGACGCGCTGGGACTGTCGGTGCTCGATCGCCGCCCGGATGGCGCCGTGCTCGGTGCCGGCGGCGCAGCGCTTGTTCATCTCGAGCACAAGTCCGATGCCAAGCCCGACGACAGCCGCATCGCCGGCCTCTATCACACCGCATTCCTGATGCCGACGCGCGGCGACCTCGCGCGTTGGATTCTGCACGTCGCGCGCAACAAGGTGCCGCTCACCGGCGCCTCCGACCATGCGGTGAGCGAGGCATTCTATCTCGACGATCCCGAGGGTAACGGCGTCGAGGTCTACTATGATCGCCCGGCCGAGACCTGGCAGTGGACCGGCGACGATCTCAGGATCACCACCGACCCGCTCGACGTCGACAGCATCCTGCACGAGGTGCCGTCAACCGCGGCGTTCCCGGGCGCGCCCGACGGGCTGCGCATCGGCCACGTCCACCTGCGCGTCGGCGACGTCGCGCGCGCGGAGGCATTCTACCGCGACGCGCTCGGACTTGATGTTACGCGCCGCCGCCACGGCGCATCGTTCATGTCGTCGGGACGTTATCACCACCACATTGCTGCCAATGTCTGGCACAGCGCCGGCGCCGGACGGCGCGACGCGGACCGCGCCGGCCTGTCGTGGCTTGCGCTCGAGGCCGCCGATGCGGCCGCCTTCGACGCGGCGAAGGCCCGTCTCACCCAGGCGGGCACGCAACTTGCGGTGACGTCCGGCGAGATCGAGACCGCGGACCCCTGGGGGACCCGGCTGCGAGTCATCCGCGCGTAGCTTTGTCAGGCTTTCGGGTTTGCGAGCGCATTCAGACGCGCCAGCGTCTCTGCGGCGAGCACCCGGGTCAATTCGCCAGCCGGCATGGCGCGCCCCAGCGCAGCCGCCTGACCTGCCCACATCGGCGAGAAATCGCCCGAGCCTTGCGCCTCGGCCTTGGCTCGCAGCGGCGCGAGGGCGCCGGCGGCGAGCGGGAATTCCGGCGCCACGTCGGACATCGGCCCGATTTCGCGCATCACGCGGTTGACGATGCCGCGCGCCGGCCGGCCGGTCATCAGGTTGGTGACCGCGGTACCGTCATCGCGCGCGGATTTGAGTGCAGCGCGATGGGGCGCCGAAATCTTTGCCTCCGGGCACCAGAGATAGGCCGTTCCGATCTGCACCCCCGCCGCGCCAAGGGCAAACGCCGCCACGATCCCGCGCGCATCCGTGATGCCACCGGCGGCGATCACCGGAACCTTGACCGCGTCGACGACTTGCGGAACCAGCGCGAAGGTGCCGGCCTGCGCCGCGATGTCGTCACTCAGGAAGATGCCGCGATGCCCGCCGGCCTCGTAGCCCTGCGCGATGATCGCATCGACGCCGCGGCTTTCGAGCCAGCGGGCCTCGGCCGCGCTCGTGGCGGAGGCAATGATGAGGCAGCCTGCGCCTTTCACCCGCTTCACCAGGTCCGGCTCCGGCAGACCGAAGTGAAAGCTGACAACCTCCGGAATGACCTCCTCTACCACCTCGCAGAACGCGGCATTGAACGCCTCACGATTGCTTGTGGGAATCGGCGCCGCCGGATCGATCTCGAGCTCGCGGTAATACGGCGCCAGAGCGTCACGCCAGCGCGCCTCCCGCTCGTTGTTGAGGACCGGCGGAGTGTGACAGAAGAAGTTGAAGTTGATGGGCTTCGTCGTATGCGCACGGATTTTTCCGACCTGCTCGCGGATCTGATTCGGATCGAGCATGGCGCAGGGGAGCGAGCCCAGCGCACCCGCCTCTGCCGCTGCCGCTACCAGTTCCCAGTCCATGGCGCCCGCCATGGGCGCCTGCACGATGGGATGTTCAAGGCCAACGAGATCGATAAGGCGGCGGTCGGGCCACATATCAACAAATCTCCTCTCCGCAACTTTCCGTGATGCCATGCCCATTCAATCACGTTCTTGCGTGAATAGCGCGACGCTCGACCGCACCCCAAGTCATGCTGCCGACACGATGATGTGGCAAAGTGCGGTAAAGGAGGCGGTCATGGAACACCTCATCTTTGTCTGCCCGACCACACGACGCGAGGTGGACAGCGGCGTCGAAACCGAAATCGGCACGCTCTTGCGGATCCGGCAGGAGAATGTGCGTGCTCTCTGCCCGGCCTGCGGCAAATGGCACGAATGGCAGGTGCGCGACGCCTTCCTGGCCGGAGCTGCCTGAGCCCGGTCCGGCTTCCTACATGGCCTGGCTCATGCCGCGGATGCGGCGCGCCATGGCGCCCATGATGTAAAGCGCGAAATTCGGCACCTCGTCGATCATGAAGCGGAACTTGCGTTGATCGATCAGCGACAGCTCGCAGGCCTCCTTCACGCGCGCGGTCGAGCTTCTTCGCGCGCCGTCGATCATCGACATGAAGCCGATCGCTTCGTTGGGGCCGCAGACCTCCACCACCTTGTCGCCGATGACCATCTCGATCATGCCGGACTGCACGACGTACATGCACGAGCCGGGATCGTCCTTGTTGAAGACGACGCTTCCCGCCGCATAGGTCACGCTCGCGCCGGCGCGCTGGGCAAACATCCGCATGTCGATTTCGTCACCGCTCATTTCCACCTCGCCGTTTCGCGCCGAGCATCGCCCCAGCGCTCCTGGGCCAAGATGTCATAGGGCGGCGCCAGCTTCCACTCCACCGGTGGCTCGACTATCCTGCCACCCAACGAACGCACAAGCTCGTGGCCGCCGCGGCCGAACGGGCACGGGAGGATACCGGATGCGCCGAGCTGGCGGCATCGCCATCGCGCTGGCAGCGGCACTCGGGCCATGGGCCATTGCAGGCTCGTGCGCCGATGAATGGCCAAGCCGTCCGGTGAAGATCGTCGTCGCCTTTGCCCCCGGCGGCAGCGCCGACCAGTTCGGGCGCCTGTTGGCACCCGAGCTTTCGACCGTGTTCAAGCAACAGTTCTTCGTGGAGAACCGGCCGGGGAACAGTGGCGCGATCGGCTCCGCGCAGGTCGCGCGCGCGGAGCCCGACGGATACACTTTGCTGATCGGCGGGTCCGGCCCTCACCTCACCGGTCCCGCCATCAATCCGAACATCGGCTACGATCCGCTCAAGGACTTCACCCACATCGCGATGATCGGCGCGGACAGCTATGCCTGGGCGGCAAACCCCGCCCTGGGCGTGAAATCGATCCCCGAACTGGTCACGCTCGCGCGGGCGCGCGCACAAAATCCGATCACATCGTCGTCGCCTGGGCCGGGCTCGCTCGGGCATCTTCTCATCGAGCAATTCAAGCGCAAGGCCGGCGTCGAAATCCAGCACGTGCCTGCACCCAATTCGGGTGTGATCGACGTCCTGGGCAATCACATCTCGATGACGCTCACCGCCATGATGACGGTCGGCGAGCAGGTACGGGCCGGGCAGCTTGTTGCGCTCGCAGTCACCTCGACCGAGCGCAATCCCGTATTCAAGGGCATTCCGACCTTCGCCGAGCAAGGCTATCCCGAGGTTCGCGGCGCCACCTGGTTCTGGCTGTGCGGACCGCGCGGCCTGCCACCGGAGATGGTCGGCAGGCTCAACGCCGCCACGCGCAGCATCGTCAAGTCGCCGAAGATCGAGGCCTATTTCCAGAAGCTCGCCTTGTTGTCGAAGGATCTCGACGCGGCCGGCGTGCCCGCCTTCATCGCTGAGGAATACGCGTTCTGGGCGCCGCTTGCACGGCAGGCCGGCTTGAAGGTGCAATAGGATTCAGTTCGGGAGACATGATCATGGTTGCCGCCGCGACTTTGGATGAACGACGCGCCGACCCCGCATTGCCGGCCGCCCGCGCCCGCATCGGGATGATCATTCCGTCGGTCAACAGCATGACCGAGCTGCAATTCAATCATTTCGCGCCGCCCGGGCTGGGGGTGCATGTGGCGCGCGCGCGGGTCGCCGGCGAATGGAAGCGGCCGCTCCCGGCAATGGCCGAGGAGATCGCCACCGCCGCACGGTTGCTCTCGGACGTGGCGCCCGATCTGATCGTTTTCCACTGCACCGACACGTCGATGACGCAAGGCCCGCAGGGCGAAGGCCGCATCCTCGACATCGTCCGGGATGCAACCGGCGTGGAGGCGGTCGCGACCAGCCGGATGGTGCTGGAAGCGCTGCAGGCGCTCGGCGTGCGCCGGCTCCTGCTGCTGAGCCCCTACAAGAGCAATCGCGCGGTGATCGACTACTTGCAGGCGACCGGCTTCACCGTGGCGCACGACGTGGCGCTCGGCCTCAACGGGCTCGAATTCACCACCGTCACACCGCGGCAATGGACGGAGCTCGCGCGCAAGCACGATCGTCCCGACGTCGACGGCATTTTTCTGAGCTGCACCAACACCACCCAGATCGAGGCGATCGCCGACATCGAGCGCGCACTCGGCAAGCCGGTGGTCAACAGCAACCAGGCGGTGCTTTGGGGCTGCCTCAATCGGCTCAAGCCGGTGCTCGGCGCGGTGCCGGCGATGCCCGAGCTTGGCCGGCTGATGCAACACGTGAACGTGCAATAGCGGCGGCAGCGGGTAGCACCATGAAAATCGGTTTTCGGCATTTGGCGGCGGCAGCGGTTTGTCTCCCGCTTCTGGCTTCCACGGCGGCGGCGCAGACCTATCCCGCGCGGCCGATCACGCTGGTGGTGCCGTTCGCGCCCGGCGGGCCCGCTGATTTTCTCGGACGGCTCATCGGCCAGAAGATGAGCGAGGACCTCGGCCAGCAGGTGGTGATCGACAACCGGCCGGGGGCGAACACCATCATCGGCGCCCAGGCCGTGGCGAAGGCGGCGCCCGACGGCTACACGCTGCTGATGGCGATCGACGGCACGCTGGTGATGAATCCGTTCCTCTACAGCAAGCTCGCCTACGATCCGTTCAAGGATTTCGTGCCGGTCTCCCTGGTGGCGCTTGTCCCTTCCGCCCTGGTCGGGAACATCAACATTCCGGTGAGTTCGATCAAGGACCTGGTCGAGCAGGAGAAGGCGAAGCCCGGCACCTTCCAGATCGGCATCAGCACGCCGACCTCGCAGGTCAATGTCGGGCTTCTCAACATGATGGCCGGGACCAATTTCAGCATGGTCCCCTATCGCGGCGGCACCACGCAGATCACCGGCATCCTTGCGGGGGATATTCCGCTCGGCATGGAAAGCATCAACGTCTCGCTGCCGCTCTGGCGCGACAAGAAGCTCAAGATCCTCGGGCTGGTGAGCGCGCAACGACTCTCGCTCGCCCCCGAAATTGCGACCATCGCGGAGACCTTCCCCGGTTACGATCTCGGCATATGGCAGAGCATCGTCGCGCCCGCCGGCACGCCGCGCGACGTCGTGAACAAGCTGCATGCGTCGATCCAGAAGGTGCTGGCCATGCCGGACGTGCGCGAGAAGCTCGCCAATGCCGGCATCGAGCCTGCCGGCAGCACTTCGCCCGAGGAGTTCGCCGCCTTCATCCGCTCGCAGGCCGACACCCGTGCCAAAGTCATCCAGGCGGTCGGAATGAAACTCGACTGAGCACGCGCATGCCGCTCGCACCCCGCCTGCTCGCTGGTGCGCTCGTGCTCGCCGTCACGGTTGCGTCCGCGACAGCGCAAGAGGCGGGTGATGCCGAGGCGAGAGCCTATCCCAGCCGGACGATCCGCCTGATCGTGCCGTTCCCGCCAGGTGGACCGGCCGACATCGTGGCGCGCTTCGTCGGCCAGCGGATGAGTGAGGACTGGGGCCAGCCGGTGGTGGTCGAGAACCGCGCCGGCGGCAACACCGCGATCGGCGCGCAGGCGGCCGCCCGGTCTGCGCCCGACGGCTATACGCTGTTCGTGCCGATGGACACGACCATGGTGATGAATCCCCTGGTCACGCCCAATCTGCCCTATGACCCGCTCAGGGACTTCGCCCCGATCACGCTCCTGACCAGGAACATGTCGCTTGTCGTGGTGCGAGCCGACGGGCCAAAGACGATCAACGAGCTGATCGCCCGGGCAAGAGCCAATCCCGGCAAGCTCAACATGGGCGCCGGCACCATCACCTCGCGCCTCGGCGCGCTGCTGTTCGCCAGGAGCGCGGGCATCGATGTGCAACTCGTTCCGTTCAAGGGCAGCGCCGAGATCGGCCAGGCCGTGCTCGCGGGAACGGTCGATTTCGCGCTCGACAGCACCGGCACGAGCCTGCCGTTGATCCAGGGCGGCCACTACCGGGCGCTGGCGAAATACAGCAACCGGCCGCTGCCGATCCTTCCCGACCTGCCGAGCCTCGCGGCCGCCGCCGAGCTGCCCGCGCTCGATGAAAGCTCCACCTGGGTGGCTCTCGCCGCCCCCGCCGGCACGCCGAAACCGATCATCGACAAGATTCATCGCCAGGTCGCGGCGATCTACGCGGATGCCGCCATGGTCGCCAGGCTGGAGAAGGCCGGCATCATCCCCGTCGGCAGCAGCAGCCCCGCGGAGTTCGCGGCATTCATCCGCAGCGAGACCGAGCGCTGGGCGAGCGTTCTCCGGGACTATGGAGCCATCAAGCTGGACTGAAGCAGCCTTCGGCGAGGCTGCCGGCAGCCGCATGAAGCGGCATCATTGCGCCGCCGGCGCCTCCAGCGCGGCGCGCACGCGCGCGACGATATCGCGCGGCGTCGCCGTGAGTTGCGCAACCAGCGCCTGCACCTGCTCGCCGGTGAGCGGATCGACCTCGAACTGCAGCCGTGCCGCATCGGCGATGAAGGCCGGATCCTTCATGGTGGCATCGAAGGCGCGCCGCAGCGCCGTCACGCGCGCCTGCGGCACGTCGGGCGGCAGGAAATAGGGCCGGCCGTATTCGGTGCGCGCAAACAACATCATCATGGCCTGGCGATCGGCGTCCGACCTCGCGAGCTCCAGCATGGCCGGGACCTCCGGCAGCTCCGGGTATCGCTTGAGGCCGTATTGCGCGAGCACCCGGATCTTGCGCGCGCTGATCCAGTGCGGAGTCTGCGCCTTGACCGACGCCCATCCGATGCCGCCCATACCCTGCACCTCGCCGCGCTCGATGGCGAGATTGATCTGCGGGGTGCCCTGATAGCCGCGCACGACCTTGAACTTGAAGCCGAGCACGTCGTTCACCAGCAACGGGAAGTCGACCATGGTCGTTCCCGGCGTGGTCGCGCCCACGACCACTTCAGTGCTGCCGAGATCGGCGATGCGCTCGACCGGCGCGCTGTGCCACACGAACGCGACATAGGCTTCCCGGTTGGTGCTGCCGAGCCAGATGAGCCTGGTCTGATCGAACTGCGTGCCCGATTGCAGCAGCGGTGCCGTGGGGATGCCGTTGATCGGAACGCCGATCACGGTGCCGTCGCTCGGTCCCTGGCCGTAGAGCTGGTTGGTCATCGCCACGCCGCCGGCCGCCGGCTGGTTCTGCACGATCATGTGCGGGTGGCCCGGGATGTGATTGACCATGTGGCGTGCGACGATGCGGGCGAACAGGTCGTAGCCGCCGCCCACCGCCGAGCCCACGATCATGCGCAACTGTTTGCCGCGGTAGAACGAAGCGACATCGTCCTGTGCACTCGCCGGCGCGGCGCAGAGCATCAGCAAGGACAACAACAGCGGCGGTCGGAGTTTCATCGGCCGATCGCAATGCCCGGCGGCAGATCGACGGCAGCAGCAGCGAACAGTCGTCCCGGGCACCGTCGCCAGTCCTGCCAGCCGATGAGACGCAGCGCGTCCCAGATCACGGCCTGATTGCTGGTGACGACCGGGCGTCGAAGCTTCGCCTCGAGCTCCTCGATCACGCCGAACACGGCGATGTTCGCACAGCTGATCAGATAGGCGTCGGCCTCGGGATGGGCCGCGGCAAGCGCGCGGTCGCGCCAGAATGCCGGCGGCGCCGCGCAATAGGCATCGCTGCCGGCGAGCGCGAAGCCGCGAGCCGCAACCACCTCGTAGCCGGCGTGGCGCAGGAACTCGGCCTCGTGCTCGGTCGTGGCGGCGCTATAGGGCGTGAGCAGCACGATCCGCCTGGCTTCGAAGGCGTCCAGCGCGCGCTGAATGGCGGTGATGGTCGTCGTCGCTTGCGGCGCCCCGGCGCGCGCCAGGGCCGCGAGGATGTCGCGCTCGCCCGCCGTACCGCCTTCCGTCGAGTTGGCGGTGCAATGGAAGGCCACGACCCCGCAGCGCGCGTCGACGAGCGCGCATGCAGCCTCCTCGATCATCGGCAGCAGGCGATCGAAGGCGACGTGATTGGCGCCGGTCATGCGCAGGCGCGTGACATGCGCCGTTACTCCCGGCGGGAATGCCGGCGCCATCTCCTGCTCGACCATCCGGTTCGACGACGGGATGATCAGCCCGACACGCGCGGCTGCGGGTTTTCCGCTCATTGCTGTTCGCGCAGGCCCGCCCGTTGCAGGCGCGGCAGGACCTCGTCGCAGAAGAACGGAAGCTCGTCGACATAGTTGACGAGCGACACGGCGACGCCCGTCAGGCCGGCCTTGCCGAGATCGATGAGCTGGCTCGCCACATGGTCGGGATCGCCGACGATGGGCAAGCCGCCCATGCCCTGCGCATAGCCGGTGCGGATCTGCTGGAACTTCTCCGGCGGCGTGTTCTGCGCGGTAATGTTCTTGAGCGCGAGAATGGCGTCGACCGCCGACCAGTCGGCATGCTCCACGATCGAATAGTGATAGTAGTCCTCGGCCTCCTTGCGGGTCGGCTTGCAGGTGATGACACCGACGGTATAGACGCCGAGCTCCCTGCCCTGCTCCTTCGCCTGCGTTTTCGCGGATGCCACCCGCTGCGCGGTCTCGTCGAGCGACGTGCGGGACGCCTGCAGGAAGAACGCATCGCAGTTGCGGATCGCGAAGGCCTGGCCGACCGGCGAGGCGCCGGCATTCATGATCACCGGCCGCGTGCCGCCGTAGGGCTTCGGTTTGCCGCGGATGCCGGTCATGTTCAGGTATTGGCCCTTGAAGTCGAAGTCCTCCTTGTCGGACCAGATCATCTTGATGACGTCGATCCATTCCTGGGCATAGTCATAACGCGACTCGTGATCGCGCTGCTTGACGCCGAACATGGCGAACTCGCCCTCGTTCCAGCCGACGACGATGTTGAGGCCGAAGCGCCCTTCGCCGATATGGTCGGCGGTGACCATCTCCTTGGCCGCGATCACCGGATTGAACAGCGGCGCATGCACCGTCCCGAATACCGTGACGCGCTTGGTCAGCGCCAGCAGGCCTGTCGCCCAGGTGATGGTCTCGAGCGTCGCCCCCTGGTAGTCGGTGTCGCCGCCGTAGCCTTTCCAGCGCCCGATCGGGAGCAGGAAATCGATGCCGGCGTCGTCCGCCATCCGCGCGAGCTTGAGATTGTCCGGCCAACTCCCGACCAGCGCTCCGGGACGAGCGTGACCGCCCGCCCCGATGAGCAGTTGGCTCCGAACAGCCCGATCTTGAGCTTGTTCGCATTGTGCATCGACATGCGGTCGGCGCGGGTTGGCGCGGGAGCGAGCACGGTTCCTCCTGAAGTGTTGTTCGATGCGGCCAAGCGTGCATCAGGCTAGTGTGGCGGTTCA
>CAVUAI010000022.1:0-40900 GCA_963739385.1 uncultured Alphaproteobacteria bacterium | reverse complement strand
GTTGGCGCGCTGGGACTTCTTCACCGCCTCAGCGAGCTTGCCGTCGTATTTGAGATCGGACGCGTCACCGACGATGCCGAGCTTCTCGCGCAGCATTGGAACGCGCGGGTCTTCCATCGGTGCTTTGGCGTTGAGCTTGAGCAGCGGACCATCTGCCAGCGTCTTGCTCGCGCCAGTCTTGCCGCGCAGCTGCGCAAGCGCGGCCTTGAGCCGCTTGTACGGCTCGTGCGGCGGGCTGAATTCGTCCAGCGCTTTGCCGGCATCGGCGGAATCGCGCATCTTGGCCAGCACCTCGGCCGGCTCCGGCGGTGTCTGCGCCAGCTCCATGTTGTGGCTGACGCGGGAATAGGGGAAGCGCCCGGCCTGCACGTGGCGGGCATAAGTCAGCACCGTCTGGCTGAGCTTGAGGTCGGCTTCGGCCAGCGCATCGGGGCCAAGCCCGGCGAAATCTGGCGTCTTGTAGTCGTTGAGATCGAGTCCGTCGCTCCCGGCGTTCTTCAGGCGCGCAATCGCCGACCTGGAGCGCGCGTCTCGACGCCCTTGTCGAGCCACAACGGCGCGAAGCCACGGTTCTGGTAGAAGGTCTCAGCGGCGCTGCGCTCTTTCTTGCTGGCGAAAATCTTGTCGGCCTTGGCGGCGAACAGGTCGCGAATCTTTTCTGCGACGGCGCGGTCGGCCGGGTCGAGCGCGGCCATCGGATCGGGCGCCACGGTCTGCTCGGTCGCGAGCGCGGGTTTGGCCGGCGCGTCGAGCGGCGCGGCAGTGTCTTTCGGCTGGGTTACCTCGTTCGGCGCAGCCGGAGCTTCGCTGGGAACGGCCGTCTGCTTGGATTTCACCGGATTTTCGGCGGCTGGCTCGGGCGCGCGCGGAAGATTGGCCGGCACCGTCGAAGCATTCGCCTCGATCCTGGGGGCCGTCGGCGCTGCGGTGGCAGGCGCGGGCGCAACCGGCGCGGTTACGGCTGTTGCCGGTCCCACCACGAGTCGCCGGCTTCTTGCGCCATGGCGACGCCGATGCGGGCGGACAATATCAGCGCGAGAGCCGTGGTCGCCAGGATGCGGTCGTAGCGCGGGCCCCTCATCAGGAATTCTCCCCAAGTTCCGGCGGGACCGTGGTCACGCCCCCACGTTCAAATCCACCTGCGCCCATGCGGTTCCAAAACTGACTTGATTTCACCGCGTGAGGCAACCGTTAGCGGACATGGTTGACGGCGAATGTGGTCGATTTTGGCGCGCTGTCACTCGCCTGCAACGCATCGGCCGATTTTGGTGTGGGGTCAGCGAGTTACCATGCAGCCGTTTCGGCGCCCGCAACGCCGGCATCGCCGCCGAGCGAATTGAGTTTGCGATAGAGGGTCGAGCGACCGATGTGCAATCGCCGCGCCACCTCGGACATCCGTCCGCGGCAATGCTTGATGGCGAACCTGATGGCTTCGGCCTCAATCTCGTGCAGGGGGCGCAGGGCGCCATTCGCATCGAGCAGTTCGAGCGAGGCAGCGGACGGTGCGGCCGCGGCCACCGCGGCTACCTCGAGGGAGGGCGCCAACGGTGCAATATTACCGGCGGCGGGGCGCTCACCCATGACACAATCCTCGATCGACCCTGTGCCGAATCGGGGCACTGTCGCCGTGTTCGGTTAATGCTTTGATAAAAATGCGTCGGCGCCGCGCTGGAGCCGGGCCATTCTGCGTTCGACGAATGGCGCGTTTCTCGCGGCCCGCGCGAGCAGGAAAGGCATCCCCCTTTGCCATGCCGGCACCCGAGGGGCGCCGGCATGGTGCCCGACCTACGCCCGGGAGGGCGAGCCCCGGCGAAGGGATTCCCCCAACGCGGCAGGGCTGGTGCGGCGTTCCATGCGCAGCACCAATTTGACCAGCTCCATCCCGATGAGGAGCGTGGCCGCAACACCCGTCGCGACCGTCCAGTCCAACGCCGACAGCGGCACGGTATGGAACGCCGTCTGCAGGAAAGGCAGGTAGATCACGAGTATGTGCATGAACAGCGACAACGCCACCGCGCCCATCAGCCACTTGTTGTCGAAGAATCCGCTGAAGGCGCTGCGCCAGTTCGAACGGCAATTGTATACGTTGAAGAGTTGGAACATCATCAGCGTGGTAAACGCCATGGTGCGCGCGTGGGCCTCGTCGATGACGTTCGGCCCGCTGCCTTGCGCGAACAGCGTGAACAGGCCGCCGGGATAGTAGGCATCGAGCACGGCGACCGTTCCCAGCATCATCACGAAGCCGATCGCGGCGAGCCGCCACCAGTCCTGCGTGGTGAGCACCCCGGCGCCGCGGCTTCGCGGTGCCCGCTCCATCACGTCGGGCTCCTTGGGATCGATCCCAAGCGCCAGCGCCGGCGGCCCGTCGGTGATCAGGTTGATCCAGAGGAGCTGCGCGGCGAGCAGTGGAAGGAACAGTCCCGGCTCCGCAGAGGCGAGGCCGAGAACACCCGCGAACATCACGCCCACGAACATCGTGAGCAGCTCGCCGGCGTTCGACGACAGCAGGTACATCAGATATTTGCGGATGTTGTCGTAGATCCCCCGGCCTTCCTCGATCGCCTTCACGATGCTGGCAAAATTATCGTCGGTGAGCACCATGTCGGCGGCCTCTTTGGAGACGTCCGTGCCGGTGATGCCCATCGCGACGCCGATATTGGCGGTCTTGAGCGCGGGCGCATCGTTGATGCCGTCGCCGGTCATGGCGACGATATGACCCTTGCGTTGAAGCGCGCCCACGATGCGCAGTTTGTGCTCGGGATCGACGCGGGCGAACACGCGCACCTGTTCGACGATGGCGTCGAGCTCGGCATCTTCCATCGTGCGCAACTCGGTGCCGGTCACGAGCCGCGCCCCGGGCTCGAAGATTTCGAGCTCGCGCGCGATCGCCTCGGCGGTCGCCGGATGATCGCCGGTGATCATCACCGAACGGATATGCGCGCGCTTGGCGGTGGCGACGGCGACCTTCGCCTCCGCCCGCGGCGGGTCGATCATGCCGACCAGGCCGAGCAGGACGAGGTCGTGCTCGATGCTGTCGGGTAATTCGAGCTGTGCCGGGATCTCTCCCTGCGGACGAAGCCCCAGCGATGCCGCGGGCACGGTGCGGGTGGCAATGGCCAGGGTGCGAAGCGCCTGCCCAGCCAGGGCATCGTTGCGCCGTGAGAGTTCGGCGCGGCGCTCGGCGTCGAGCGCCACGGCCTTGCCGTCCTCCCACACATAACGCGCGCTCGCGAGCAGCATCTCGGGCGCGCCCTTGACGAACACGCGCAGCTCGGCCGGGGTCTCGCGATCGAGATGCAGGGTTGCATGGCGCTTGCGCTCCGACGTGAACGGGATTTCCGCGATTCGCGGGAAGCGCGCGAGTTCCGCTTCGGTGACGCCGAACTTGCGCGCCGCGACGATCAGCGCGCCTTCGGTCGGGTCGCCCTGTACGCGCCAGCGCCCATCGCTGTTGGTGAGTGCAGCATCGTTGGCGAGGGCCGCCGCCCGCAACATCTGCGCGACGGCAGCGCGAGCCGGCGAGGTTTCGGCCAGCGGCGCTCCCTTCACCGTGAAGCCGCCCTCCGGGATATAGCCGCTGCCGTCGACCTCGACGAGCTCGCTCGCCGTGGCGATCGCCCGCACCGTCATCTCGTTGCGGGTCAGCGTGCCGGTCTTGTCGGAGCAGATCACGGTCGCGGCCCCGAGCGTCTCGACCGCGGGCAGCTTGCGCACGATGGCGTTGGTCGCCGCCATGCGCCGTACGCCGAGGCTCAGACCGACGGTGACGATCGCCGGCAGCGCCTCCGGAATCGCGGCCACCGCCAGCGCTACGGCGAACAGGAACAAGCTCAGCACGGCATTGAGGTTCATGACGGGAGCGCTGAGGAGGCCGGTCGCGAACACGAGCGCGCAGATCCCCAGCATGATGATGCTCAGGCGTTTGCCGGTGCGATCGAGCTCCTGCTGCAGCGGCGTCGGCTCCTTCTCGGCGGCTTCCAGCAGCCCGGCGATGCGCCCGACCTCGGTCCCCATCCCCGTCGCCACGACGACGGCCCGGCCGCGCCCGTAGGTCGCCACCGTGCTCGAGAACAGCATGTTGCGCCGGTCGCCAATTCCCACATCGGCGTCGATCGGCTGAATCTCTTTTTCGCGACCGGCACGCTCTCCCCGGTCAAAGGAGCCTCGTCGGTATGCAGGTTGGCATTTTCGACGAGGCGGGCGTCCGCGGGGATGCGATCGCCGGCCTCGACCATCACGATGTCACCGGGAACGATCTGGTCGGCGGCGATTTGCTGGCGCTCGCCGTCGCGGATCACGGTCGATTTCGGCGCCGCGAGGGCCATCAGTGCTCGCACGGAACGCTCGGCACGCGACTCCTGGAAAAAGCCCAGCAGGGCGTTGAGAACCACGATCAGCAGGATGACGATCGCCTCATAGGGGAGGGCGGTCTCGCGCGGATCCTGCAGCAGCCACTCGATCATGGAGATGACGGTCGCGACCAGCAGGATGATCACCAGGAAGTTCTGGAACTGCTCGATCAACCGCGTCCACCAGGGCGTTTCCGGCGCGCTCTTGAGACGGTTCTCGCCGTATTGCTGCAGGCGCCGCTCCGCCTCCGCCCGGCTCAAGCCGCGGGTCAGGTCCGAGCCCAGCGCCGAAACCACGGCCGGCGCCGGCGCGCGATGGGGCGAGAGCGCGAGGGTCGCCGGCTTCACGGCCTGTGTGGTTTCGATGTCGCTCGACTTGTGGTGCAGGTTCACGACGCTGTCCTCATGGGTTCATCGGCTGGCTTAGGGACGTCCGGGGAATGCGGGCGCAGTGTCGGGACAAGAGGCAATTGCCTAGTGCTCGCGGCGAGCGCCTTCGACGATCCGAACCATCTGATCGGGATCGATCTGCGAGGCGACGCAAATTCCGAACAGCGTGAGCGCGCCGGCAACGTCCCAGTAGCTGATCTGGTCGGACGTGCCCTGGCCTTCCCAGCGCCATGCGGCGAGTGCAACCAGGGCCGCCATGACAAAGAGCAGCGTGCTGACCGCCGGCAGCACGAACTCGGCCGCGAGCATCGCGGTGCATGCGGCGATCGCCGCGAAAACAGTCAGCACCGATGCCGCAAAGGTGACTGCGGGACCGCGCGCCTGCAGGCGGCTTCGCTGCCCCAGCCGTCTGGCCGGATTGGTGATCGGCATTCGGCTCCTCCGCGTCCGTCCTGATGCCCCTGCCGCCTCGGCCGGGTGGTACCCGTTCTCGGGTCTCGTTTCGCAGGGGCGGATCTGCTATGATTGACTTGGCTTTGGTCGATTATCGAATGATAGTTTAGTAACTCTGAAACGTCCTAAACGCAAGAAGGGCAGCCAGCTGAGGACGCGGATGCAATTCGCAAGGGCAGCGCCCGAGGCTAAGGAGTTGCGCCGGCGGGCGGGAGCCTGGCTCAAGGAGCTGAGGGGCCGCGCGGGATTGTCGCAGATCCAGCTCGCGGAGCGGCTGGGCCTCAAATATTACACCTTCGTTTCGCAGGTGGAGAATGGCTTTGGCCGTGTGCCGACGGAGAGCATGGAGGCATGGGCGCGCGCGCTCGGGGTGAAGCCTGCGGTATTCGCGCGCCGGCTGCTGTCGTTCTACGAGCCGGAGCTGCATCGGTTGCTGTTCGAGGTGAAGGAATGACGGTCGTGGCGTTCAAGCCCAGGTTACCGGGAGAGGGGCCGTGGCGTGCGGCCGAGCTCAAGCAGATCGTGGACGGCTTGGCAGCTCCGCTCAACGACGGCGACGCCGGGGGCTGGGACGTGGGCGTGACCGAGGTCGGCGACCCGCAATTCTATTTGCTCGGCCGGCCGCCGCAGGACGAGTGCCTGCTCTGCATCTCGCGTCTCGGACGCCTCTATGTGCTGGAGGATGGACGCGGGCGGGTTCTGTTCGAGCACAACAGCCTGCTGGTGCTCGCCGAGCAGGCCCGGACGGTTCTGCGAAAGAAGAAATCCCAGATCGCCGCGCGCGTTGCCCTCGTCTGGTGCGCCATCCGCCAGGCGTTCGAAGAAAAGCTCGACGCCGTGGCGATCGAGGGCGAGGAGTTGCTCACGCATGTCGTGCCGCAACTCGGAGTGTTGGCATAGAAGATCGCCCGCGCCTGCCTCTCCGGTCGATCCAAACAGTTCGCAAGATGTGATCGCCCGCACCGTCGTTACGATGACGCGCACGGAAGACAATTTGCGCATGAGAGATTCTGCACCCAGAAACAAGATGTGCGATGGTAGGAAGCGGCGCAGCTCGACCCTTGATGTCCAATGCGCGCTTGGGCTGTAAAACCACGTCGCAGGCCGGAGGCGATCATACCCATCGACGCTGTTGACCGGCGACCGAGTGGCGGCCTATGCAATGAGATGAGCGGCCATGCCTCCCTTCACGCGGCGTGACCAGATGGCGACATTGTCGCCGCAATGTCATCGATCCGTTGCAAATTGCGATGCCAGAAAAAGCCAAACGCAGTGCCGTTCAACGCGCGGCCAAATCACGTCCCGCCACCAGCCTCGGCACGCTGCCCGAATGGAATCTTGCCGACCTTTATTCCGGGATCGATGATCCGCATGTGAAGCGCGATCTCGATCGCGCCGATGCGGAAAGCGTTGCCTTCGAGGACGCTTACAAAGGCAAGCTCGCGGCGCTGGCTGAGCAGCCCGACGCCGGCGCGGCGCTCGCCGAAGCCGTAAAGCGCTTCGAGGCGCTCGACGATCTTCTCGGCCGGATCACGTCCTACGCCGGCCTCGTTCATGCCGGTAACACCGTCGATCCCGCGCGTGCGAAGTTTTATGCCGACGTGCAGGAACGCATCACCGCCGCCTCGACCCATCTTCTGTTTTTCGTGCTCGAGCTCAACCGGCTTGAGGACGCCAAGCTCGATACCGCGATGCAGGATCCTGCGCTCGGCCATTACCGGCCGTGGCTCGAGGACGTGCGCAAGGACAAGCCTTACCAGCTCGAGGACCGCATCGAGCAACTCTTTCATGAGAAGTCGGTCACGACCTATTCCGCCTGGAACCGGCTGTTCGACGAGACCATCGCGAGCCTGCGCTTCAAGGTCGGGTCGAAGTCGCTCGCCATCGAGCCGACGCTCAACCTTATGCAGGACTCCAGTGCGGCGACGCGCAAGGCGGCCTCGCAGGCACTCGCCAAGACATTCAAGGACAATCTGCGGACGTTTGCGCTGATCACGAATATTCTTGCGAAGGACAAGGAAATCTCCGATCGCTGGCGCGGTTTCGCCGATGTGGCGGACGCGCGCCATTTGTCGAACCGTGTCGAGCCCGAAGTGGTGGAAGCCTTGGTTGCGGCGGTGCGCGCCGCTTATCCGCGCCTGTCGCACCGCTATTATGCGCTCAAGGCGCGCTGGTTTGGCAAGAAACGCCTGCCGCACTGGGACCGCAACGCGCCGCTGCCCAAGGTTCCTACCCGCACGATCGGCTGGACCGAGGCGCAGGCCACCGTGCTCACCGCCTACGGCGCGTTCTCACCCGAGATGGCGACGATCGCCGAACGCTTTTTCAAGAGCAACTGGATCGATGCGCCCGTGCGTCCCGGCAAGGCCCCTGGCGCCTTCGCTCATCCCACCGTGCCGTCGGCGCACCCGTATGTGCTGCTCAACTATCAGGGCAAGCCCCGCGATGTGATGACGCTGGCGCACGAACTCGGCCACGGCGTGCATCAGGTGCTCGCCGCCCCCAATGGGGCGCTGATGGCGCCGACGCCCCTGACCTTGGCCGAGACGGCGAGCGTTTTCGGCGAGATGCTAACTTTCAAGAAGCTTCTCGCCAATGTCGACCCGAAGCTGCGGAAGGCCATGCTGGCGGCAAAGGTCGAGGACATGATCAATACGGTGGTGCGCCAGATCGCGTTCTACACCTTCGAGCGCAAGGTCCATCTGGAACGCAGGAACGGTGAGCTCACCGCCGAGCAGCTCAATGCCTTCTGGCTCGAGGTGCAGCACGAGAGCCTTGGACCTGCGATTGAGCTCAAGCCCGGCTACGAGACCTTCTGGGCCTACATCCCGCACTTCGTGCACTCGCCGTTCTACGTCTATGCCTATGCCTTCGGCGACTGCCTGGTGAACTCTCTCTATGCCGTCTACGAGCGTGCGGCTGAAGGCTTTGCCGAACGCTATCTCCAGATGCTCGCCGCGGGCGGCACCAAGCACCACTCCGAGCTGCTGGCACCGTTCGGTCTCGATGCCCGCGACCCCGCTTTCTGGCAGAACGGTCTCGGCGTCATCGAGCGGATGATCGGCGAACTGGAGGAGCTGGACGCGAAGGCGTAGCCGATTCTTTGCCGATGACGACGCTCGCGGACATGAAACCCACGAGCGCAAGCCGCTCGCGGCAACTCTCGGCATGCGAAATCCCTTCGCTTTATATTCCTTCAGTCGCGCTTAAATCAGATGCGGCAACCGAGCCTTTGTCGCAGAATGCGATCATGACCGACCGCGAAGCCAACCGTTTTTCCGCCCGTGCTGCCCGCTACGCGCGCGTCGGCGCCAACATGAGCGGGGTGGCGGCACGCCTGGCCGGCGCGCGTTTGTTCGGCCTCGCACTCGACCGCGGCAAGAACGCAACCGAGCTTGCAGCGGCGCTCGGCGGCCTCAAGGGTCCGATCATGAAGGTGGCGCAGCTCATGGCCACCATCCCGGACGCCTTGCCGCCCGAATACGCCGCCGAGCTGATGAAGTTGCAAAGCGAGGCGCCGCCGATGGGCTGGCCGTTCGTGCGGCGTCGCATGAGCGCCGAGCTCGGCTCCGATTGGCGAAAGAAATTCGCTGGCTTCGAGCATCACCCGGCGGCCGCGGCCTCGCTCGGGCAGGTGCATCGCGCGCGCGCCCACGATGGGAGCGAGCTGGCGTGCAAGCTGCAATATCCCGACATGCAGTCGGCGGTCGAGGCGGATCTGAGACAATTGCAACTGATCTTCGCCATCCACCGCCGGATGGATCCGGTGATCGACACGACCGAGATCGCCAAGGAGATCGGTGCGCGTATCCGCGAGGAGCTCGACTACCGGCGCGAAGCCAGGCACGTCATGCTCTACCGCCGGATGCTCGAAGGCATCGAGCAGATCCGGGTGCCGCGGGTATGGCCGGAGCTTTCAAGCGGCCGCCTCCTCACCCTCGATTGGCTCCATGGGCGGCGCCTGCTCGAGCACACGAAGGCCGACCTCGCCACCCGCAACCGGCTCGGTACCGCAATGTTCACGGCATGGTGGTGGTCGTTCAGCCGCTTCGGGGTGATCCACGGCGATCCCCACCTCGGCAATTACACCGTTTTCGACGTCGGCGGCCGCCCCGCCGGCATCAATCTGCTCGACTACGGCTGCATCCGCATCTTCCACCCGAAGTTCGTCGGCGGCGTGGTCGATCTCTACCATGGGCTGCTCAAAGGCGACGACGACCTCATCGTTCACGCCTATGAGACCTGGGGCTTCAAGCGGCTCGATCGCGAACTGATCGACGTGCTCAACATCTGGGCCCGCTTCATCTATGGGCCGCTGCTGGATGACCGGGTGCGCAGTCTCGCCGACGGCGTGAAGCCGGCCGAATACGGCCGCCGTGAAGCGTTTCGGGTGCACCAGGCGCTCAAGCGGCGAGGACCGGTCACCGTTCCGCGCGAGTTCGTGTTCATGGATCGCGCGGCGATCGGCCTCGGCGCCGTGTTTCTGCATCTGCGCGCCGAGCTCAATTTTCACAAGCTGTTCAATCACGCGATCGAAGACTTCTCCATACGCGGGGTCAGGGAGAGGCAACATGCAGCGCTCGCGGCCGCCGGCCTCGAGACAGTTGCGGCCGGGGCGTGACTGGGGCGAAGACGGCAGACAGCGGGCAGTTCGTTGTGACGGGCGCTATAACGGGCCCGCCGCGGCGCGCACTTCTGGCCCGTCGGCGCCGTTGCTCTTGCCCGGCAATTGCGGTAAGCCCCGGCTGCCGTGACGATGCATTTGGAGGACGGAATGGCCGACCACGGGCATGTCGAATATGCAACAGCGGAGGGCAATGACCTTCCGGCGCATGAGGCGACGTACGAACGTTTCGTTCATCTGGTTGCCGTCGGCTGTGCTCATGTCGCCAACATCGTTCTGGGATTGGCGATCGGTGCGACCACCGGTCACTGGCTCGTCGCCTTCGCCATTTTCGTGATCGCGACCGCTGTGGCCATCCACGGGCTTTTTACCGGCGTAAGGCTGCCGAGCTTTATCATGGTCGTGGTGTCGTTGATCGCGCTTGCGCTCACCTCCGGCCACTGACCGGCGGAGCCACCACGGGTCTCCCGTGCAGGAGTGGAGTGGATGCGCATTGCTGTAGCGCGCGAGGCCGATGCAGGCGAGGACCGGGTCGCGGCGACGCCGGAAACGGTCAAGAAGATGAAGGCGCTCGGCGCCGACGTGGCGGTCGAGCCGAATGCCGGAACGAAGGCGGGTATTCCCGACCCCGAATTCACCGCCGCGGGTGCAACCGTCGCGGCTGGCGCGGTCAAGGACGCCGACGTGGTGCTCAAGGTGCGGCGGCCATCTACCTCCGAGCTCGCCAGCTATAAGAAAGGTGCGCTCGTCATCGCCATTATGGATCCGTACGGCGCGGATGCAGCGCTCAAGGCGATGGCGGATGCCGGCGTCACCGCCTTCGCGATGGAGCTGATGCCCCGCATCACCCGCGCCCAGAGCATGGA
Organism: uncultured Alphaproteobacteria bacterium; assembly: GCA_963739385.1. Lineage (GTDB taxonomy): Bacteria > Pseudomonadota > Alphaproteobacteria > Rhizobiales > Xanthobacteraceae > VAZQ01. The sequence goes on along the minus strand of CAVUAI010000022.1, from coordinate 30,218 downwards.
TGTGCTCTCGAGCCAGGCCAATCTCGCCGGTTATCGCGCGGTAATCGACGCCGCCGCCGAATACGGCCGCGCGCTCCCGATGATGATGACGGCGGCCGGCACGGTGCCTGCGGCAAAGGTGTTCGTCATGGGCGCGGGTGTTGCCGGTCTGCAGGCGATCGCCACGGCGCGCCGGCTGGGCGCTATCGTCACCGCGACCGACGTTCGACCGGCGGCCAAGGAGCAGGTGGAAAGCCTCGGCGCGAAGTTCGTCGCCGTCGAGGATGAGGAATTCAAGCAGGCCGAAACCGCCGGCGGCTACGCCAAGGAAATGTCCAAGGACTACCAGGCGAAACAAGCCGCGCTCGTGGCCGAGCACATCAAGAAGCAGGACATCGTGATCACGACGGCGCTGATCCCCGGCCGGCCGGCACCGCGGCTGATCTCGAAGGAGATGGTCGCCTCGATGCGTCCGGGCGCGGTGATCGTCGATCTCGCGGTCGAGCGCGGCGGCAATTGCGAACTCGCCAAGGCGGGAGAGCTCGTCGTCGCAAACGGCGTCAAGATCGTGGGCCATCTCAACGTGCCGGGCCGCATTGCGGCGTCCGCGTCGAGCCTCTACGCCAAGAACCTGTTCGCCTTTCTCGAAATCCTCGTGGACAAGAGCAATCATGCGCTTGCGGTCAAATGGGACGACGAGATCGTGAAGGCGACGGCGCTTACCCGCGACGGCGCCGTGATTCATCCGAGTTTTGCCCCCAAAAGCGCGGCATGAGCGATGCGGGGCGCGCCGGCGACCTCCCCCATGTCGTCGCCAGGGGTGTTGCTGCAGGCCGGACATCCGCCGGCTTGCGGCGACGCAGGCGTGCAACGGCAAGCGCGACGGAGACATCCATGCTGACACCTATCGCAGCCGCCAATCTGATGGCGGTCCCCGCCGCGGCCGGCCCCGCCGTCCCGGACGTCGCGCCGCACGCCGGTCACGACATCGTCCTCGCTCAGCTCGACATCATCGCGGCCGCGAGCGGCGGCGCGATGCACGCGGTGACCGACGGCGCGGTCGACCCGTTCGTCTTTCGCTTCTCGATTTTCGTGCTGGCGATCTTCGTGGGCTACTACGTGGTGTGGTCGGTGACGCCGGCGCTGCACACGCCGCTGATGTCGGTCACGAATGCGATCTCATCCGTGATCGTGGTGGGGGCGCTGCTCGCGGTCGGGGTTCCGCTCGTGACCAACGCTGCGGGACCGCTCTGGGCACGCGTCCTCGGTTTCTTTGCGCTGGTGCTCGCGTCCGTCAACATCTTCGGCGGCTTTCTCGTCACGCAGCGCATGCTGGGCATGTACCAGAAGAAAAAGAAGTGACGGGAGCGGCGCATGTCCCCTGATCTCGTCGCGCTGCTCTATCTCGTCGCCGGCGTCCTCTTCATCCTGGCCTTGCGTGGGCTGTCCAGCCCCGAGACCAGCCGGCAGGGCAACTTGTTCGGCATGGTCGGCATGGCAATCGCCATCGTCACCACGCTCGCCTCGCATCCGCCTGCCGACGGCGGCGCTTGGGCGTTGGTCGTGGCCGGGTTCGCCATCGGCGGCGGCACCGGCGCGGTGATCGCGCGCCGCGTGCCGATGACCTCGATGCCGGAACTGGTCGCGGCCTTCCATTCGCTGGTCGGCATGGCGGCGGTGCTGGTGGCGGCGGCGGCGCTTTACGCGCCGGCAGCCTTCGACATCGGAGACGTCGGCGCCATTCCCAAGTCCAATCTGGTCGAGATGTCGCTCGGCGTCGCCATCGGTGCCGTCACCTTCACCGGCTCCGTGATCGCATTCCTGAAGCTCTCCGGCCGCATGAGCGGCGCGCCGATCATGCTTCCCGTCCGTCACGTCATCAACATCGCGCTCGCGGTCGCGATCGTCGTGCTGATCGTCTGGTTCGTGCGCGCCGAAAGCCACCTCGCCTTCTGGCTGCTCGTCCTCGCCTCGTTCCTGTTCGGCGTGCTCATCATCATTCCGATCGGCGGCGCCGACATGCCGGTGGTGATCTCGATGCTCAATTCCTATTCCGGTTGGGCCGCTGCCGGAATCGGCTTCACGCTGGGAAATTCCGCGCTGATCATCACCGGCGCACTGGTCGGCTCGTCCGGCGCGATCCTGTCCTACATCATGTGCAAGGGAATGAACCGCAGCTTCATCTCCGTCATTCTCGGGGGTTTCGGCGGCGAGGTCGCGGGGCCCGCGGCCGGCAAGGAGCAGCGGCCGGTCAAGCAGGGCTCGGCCGAGGACGCGGCCTTCGTCATGAAGAACGCCGGCAAGGTCATCATCGTACCGGGCTACGGCATGGCGGTGGCGCAGGCACAGCATGCATTGCGCGAAATGGCGGACCGCCTCAAGCAGGAGGGCGTGGAGGTGAAATACGCCATCCACCCCGTCGCCGGTCGCATGCCCGGCCACATGAACGTGCTGCTCGCCGAGGCGAACGTCCCCTATGACGAAGTGTTCGAGCTCGACGACATCAATTCCGAGTTCGCGCAGGCCGATGTCGCCTTCGTGATCGGCGCCAACGACGTGACCAATCCGGCGGCCAAGGAGGATCCGACCTCCCCGATCTACGGCATGCCGGTGCTGGAAGTGTGGAAAGCCGGCACGGTCATGTTCTCCAAGCGCTCGCTTTCCTCCGGCTATGCCGGCATCGACAACACGCTGTTCTACCGCGACAACACCATGATGCTGTTCGGCGACGCCAAGAAGATGACGGAAGAGATCGTCAAGTCTCTGTAACGCCAGGCTGCCGCGTCATGAGGAACGATTGCGCATCCGTCGTCACCCCGACGGCGGGCGGTGAGAACGCATTTCTTCGAGCAGATCCTGCATGGTCCTGCGCAGCCCGTGCATTTGATCGACGAGGTGGAGGATGACCGAGACACCTTCGTCATTGACACCGAAATCCTCGCGCAGGTCGCGGATGAGCTGCGCGCGCGCGACATCGACGTCGGAGAAAACGGGCTCCGGCTCGGTCTGCGGCGGAACGAGCCAGCCGGCGGCGATCCAGGTCTCCACCGACTGATGCTCCAGATGGGCGCGGAGCAGAAATTCCTGCAGCGTGATCATGTCATGCCTCCAGATGTCGGCGCGGATTCTGCTCTTTGCCGGCCTGCCAGCGTTGCGCGAATTCCTCGATCTCGGGATCGAGCCGCTCCGGCAGGACGACCTTGAGCGTCACATATTCGTCGCCATGGCTTTTGTCGGCACGGGCGGCGCCCTTGCCCCGCAAGCGCAGCACCGTGCCGGTGTTGGCCCCTTTGGGGACCGTCATGCGTACCGGCCCGGTCGGCGTCGGCACGTCGAGCTTGGCTCCGAGCACCGCTTCCGGCAGGCTGATCGGCAATTCGAGGTGGATGTCGTCGCCCTTGCGCGTGAAGAACTTGTGCGGCTGAACCCCGATCTCGACCAGGGCGTCGCCCGCGGGACCTCCGCCGATGCCGGGGCCGCCCTTGCCGCGCAGGCGCAGCACCTGCTCATCCTTGGTGCCGGGTGGGATCGTGACGTCGAGCGTGCCGCCCTCGGGCATGGTGATGCGCTTGGTCGCGCCGTTGACCGCTTCCAGGAACTCGACCGGCAGCCGGTAGAGGGCATCGCGCCCGCGCATGCGAAACCGCGCCTCGCCGCCGCCGCGCCCGAACATCTCCTTGAGGATGTCCTCCGAATCCATGAAGTCGGCATAGCCGCCGCTGTTGCTGTAGGCGTGCGATTCGGCGCCGGCACCATGAAAGTCGCGGTAATAACGCTCGCGCTGGCGCTCATTGCCGGACGCATCGATTTCGCCGCGATCGTAGCGCCCGCGTTTGTCCGCGTCGCCGAGCAGGTCATAGGCCGCGGAAACCTGCTTGAACTTCTCTTCCGCCTGCTTGTCACCGGGATTGAGGTCGGGATGAAGCTTTTTCGCCAGTTGACGATAGGCCTTGCGAATCTCGTCCTGCGTCGCCTCCGGCTTAACGCCCAGCACAGCGTAGGGATCTTCGCTCACGTGGCGCTCCTGTCTGACTGGCTCACGCTGTTAGGGAACGCGACCCGATGGCGGAAATCAAGCAGCGCGCGAGGCAACCATAATGGTGAGAGGCGCAGTGGTGGCCACAGGTCCCGTTGAGCCGTAGAATTTGCTGGTTGGAGCCTGGTCGGTGGCAGTGAGGGATCGCGAAGATGCTCGTCGGCGTGCCGAAGGAAATCAAGGACAGCGAGTATCGCGTGGGTCTCGTGCCCTCGACGGTTCGCGAGCTCACCAGGGCCGGTCATCGGGTCCTGGTCGAAAAGAATGCCGGCCTGGGAGCCGGCCTCGGCGATGCCGATTACCAGGCGGTGGGAGCCGAAATCGCGGCCCATGCCGACGAGGTTTATGCGCGCGGCGAGTTGATCGTGAAGGTCAAGGAGCCGCTCGCGTCGGAACGCAAGCGACTCAAGGCCGGACAAGTGCTGTTCACCTATCTGCATCTGGCGGCCGATCCGGAGCAGACCGCCGACCTGATGGCATCGGGCGTCATCGCGATTGCCTACGAGACCGTGACGAGCTCCCAGGGCACCCTGCCGTTGCTCACGCCAATGTCGGAGGTCGCGGGCCGCATGGCGCCGCATGTCGGCGCGCGCTGCCTGGAGAAGGAAAACGGCGGCCGCGGCGTGTTGCTCGGCGGCGTGCCGGGTGTGCCGCCTGCGGATGTCCTGATCCTCGGAGGCGGAGTGGCCGGCAGCCACGCCGCGCTGATCGCCGCCGGCATGGGAGCGACGGTCACCATCATCGATCGCAATCCCGACGTGCTGCGCCGCATCGCAAGCCAGTTCGGTGCGCGGGTGCGCACGGTATTCTCCACCAGCGATGCCATCGAGACGCTTTGCCGGCGGGCGGATCTGGTGATCGGGTCTGTCCTGATCCCGGGTGCGGCGGCGCCCAAGCTGATCACCGCCGACACCGTCAAAGCCATGAAACCCGGCGCCGTCATTGTCGACATCGCGATCGATCAGGGCGGATGCGCCGAGACGTCGCGTCCAACGACGCACTCGGCGCCGACCTACACCGTCCATGACGTCGTGCATTATTGCGTCACCAACATGCCCGGCGCGGTCGCGCGCACGTCGACCTTCGCTCTCAACAATGTGACGCTGCCCTTCGTGCTGGCGCTTGCCGACAAGGGCTACCGGCGGGCGCTCGGCGAAGATTTGCATCTGCGCAACGGGCTCAACGTCTACGAAGGCAAAGTCACCCATCGCGCCGTGGCGGACGCGCTGAAGTTGAAGTTCACGCCGCCGGAGGCGGCCCTGCGGCTTTGACCGCCACTGAACTGGGTTGCGCAGGCCATGGCCACATTGAAATGGCTCCTGATACTGGGTGTCGCCTTCTATGGTGGGTTGATCGCGCTGCTCTATGTCACCCAGCGCGCGCTGCAATATTTTCCGGAGAGGGTCCGTACCGCGCCCGCCGAGGCCGGATTGCCGGAGGCAGAGGAGGTAATACTCGACACCGTCGACGGCGAGCGCGTGGTCGCCTGGCATGTGCCGCCCCGCGAGCAGCAGCCGGTTGTGCTCTATTTTCATGGCAATGGCGCGTCACTGCGCTGGCGGGTCGATCGCTTCCGCGCGCTGATCGCCGACGGCAGCGGGCTGGTGGCGCTGAGCTACCGCGGCTATGGCGGCTCGAGCGGACGCCCCACGGAGGCCGGTCTCATCAACGACGCCCTGGCGGCGTATGATTTCGCGCGTGGCCGCTATCAGCCGCAGCGCATCGTGCTCTGGGGCGAGTTGCTGGGCTCAGCCGTGGCGGTCGCGCTCGCGGCGGAGCATCCGGTCGGGCATGTCATCCTGCAGTCGCCCTTCACCTCGGCACTCGACGTCGCGATGCATCGCTATTGGTTCGTGCCGGTGCGGATGCTGATGAAGGATCAATTCCGGACGGACTTGCGCATCGGCAAGATCACGGTGCCGGTGCTGGTGCTGCACGGCGATCGCGACGCCGTCGTGCCGATCCGCCTGGGCGAGCGGCTCTTCGACATGATCAACGCGCCCAAACGCTTCGTGCGGTTTCCGGGTGTGGGGCACAACGATCTCGGCATGGGCGCGGTCGAAGCTGCCAAACAGTTTCTGGCAGAGAAGTCGCCCTGAGCCGCCTGCACGGGCGTACGATGTCGGGGTCCTGCCGTCATGCGGACGCTGTGGATATCGCGTCACACCTGCAGATAGCGCTGCACGATTGTGCGATCCAATGCCGCCGACGTGCCTGACCACACCACCTCGCCTTTTTCGATAATCGTGTGCCGGTCGGCGAACTTCACGAGTGCGCCCAGGTGCTTGTCGACGATGAGGATCGATTGGCCGGCGTCCTTCAGACGCGCGAGACATTTCCAGATTTCGAGGCGCAGCAGCGGAGCGAGCCCCTCGGTCGCTTCGTCGAGGATGAGCAATTTGGGATTCGTCATCAGGGCGCGACCGATCGCGAGCATCTGCTGTTCGCCCCCGGACAATTCATTGCCCATGTGGCCCCGCCGCTCGGCAAGGGGCGGGAACAGGCCATAGATGCGCTCGAGCGTCCATTGCGGGCGCGCAAACCGCGCCGCCGCCGTCGCGATCAGGTTCTCCTCGACAGTGAGGGCGGGAAACACCTGCCGGCCTTCGGGGACGAGCCCTATGCCCGCCTGGGCGATCCGATAGGGCGGCAGGCCGAGCAGCGACAGGCCCTCGAAGACCGCACTCCCGCCGCAGGCCGGCAACAAACCCATGAGGGTGTTGATGGTGGTGGTTTTGCCCATGCCGTTGCGGCCGAGCAGGGTGACGACCTCGCCGGCGCCGACGCGAAAGCCGATGTCGAACAGCACCTGCGCCGGGCCATAAGCGGATTGCAGATGGTCGACCGCGAGCATGGCGCTCACTCCATCTCGTCGCCGAGATAGGCGGCGATGACCCTGGGATCGGCCCGTACCTCCGCGGGCGTGCCGCTCGCAAGGATGCGGCCGTAGATCAACACCGAGATGCGGTCCGCAAGCGCGAACACCGCCGTCATGTCGTGCTCGACCAGGAGCACGGAAAAGCGTCCCTTGAGCCTTCGCAGGACGTCCACGAGTCGCGCGCTCTCCTCGCGGCCGGTGCCGGCCATGGGCTCATCGAGCAGCAGCACCTTCGGCTCCATCGCGAGCGCAATGGCGAGCTCGAGCGCGCGTTTTTCACCATGCGAGAGATGACCGGCGCGCACCTGCGCGCGGTCGGCCAGGCCGACGTCGGCGAGCGCCGCCATGGCCGGACCGTTCAAAGCCGCTTCCGCATCCGCGCGGCCGAGCACACGAAAGCTCGAGCCGGTGCGCGCCTGCACCGCGAGTGCGACGTTCTCGAGCGCCGAGAAGCTGGGGAGTATGGAGCTCACCTGGAACGAGCGCGCCAAACCGAGCTGTGCGCGCGCGTGTACCGGCAAGGCGGTGATGTCGCGGCCCGCGAACAGGATGCGTCCCGCATCGGGCGCCAGCAGCCCGGAAATCTGATTGATCAGGGTCGTCTTGCCGGCCCCGTTGGGCCCAATCACGGCATGCAGCTCGTTCGCCGTCACATCGAAGGTCAGATCGTCGGTGACGACGAGCGCACCGAACGTCTTGCGCACGCCGTCCAGGCGCAGCACGGCCTGGGTCACGGCCGAACCCTCCGCAGCAGCGCGCTCGCGAGGCCGACGAGACCGCCGCGGGTGAACAGCACGATGAGCACGAGCACCGGCCCGAAGATGACCTTCCAGTGCTCGGTCACGCCGGCGAGCCACTCCTCGGTGAGAAGATAGGCGGCGGTCCCGACGATTGCGCCGCTAAGCGATCCCAATCCGCCCAGCAGCACCATGATGATCAATTCGCCCGAGCGCTGCCACGACATGAAGGCGGGGCTGACGAACTCGCTGGCATTGGCGAGCAGGAAGCCCGAGAGACCCGCCAGCGCACCTGCGATCACGTAGGCGGCGAGCTGAAAGCGGTAGACGTCGAACCCCAGCGTCGCGACCCGTACGGGGTTGTCCTTCGCGCCGCGCAGGACCCGGCCGAAGCGCGAGCGGACGAGGACGCGGCAGAAGAGGTACGTGCCAAGCAGACAGAGGAAGACGACATAATAGAACGTGCTTTCGTTCCGGAGCAGCGCAAATCCGGCGATGGTGTTGCGCGCGGCAATGGTGAGTTCGTCGTCGCCGCCGTAGGGAGCGAGCGAGCTCGCGGTGAAGAACGCCATCTGGCCGAAAGCCAGCGTGATCATGATGAAGTAGACGCCCTTGGTGCGCAGGCACACGATGCCGGTCAACAGCGCGTACAGCGCCGAGACCGCGAGCGCTGCCGGCAGCGAGACGAGCGCATCGCCGATGCCGTGCGCGGCGAGTATGCCGACCGCGTAGGCGCCGAGCCCGATGAAGGCGGCGTGGCCGAACGAGATCAGCGCCCCGTAGCCGACCAGGAGATCGAGGGAAACCGCGGCGATGGCGAAGATCATCACCCGCGCCCCCAGGCTGAGCAGATAACCGCTGCCTGTTAGCAGCGCTACAATCGGAAGCGCGGCAAACGCCAGGAAAATGCCGACCGGCAAAGCCTCGAATGTGCGGTCGCCGGGCGCGAAAGATCCGGGCAGGGACGTGGCCGCCGCGTTGTCCGGCGCCATCTCAACGGCCCTTCGCCGGGAACAGCCCCGTCGGGCGCACATACAGCACCACCGCCATCAGCAGGTAGATCAGCATCGAGGCGATGGCCGGACCCACGGTGCGGGCGGCGGATGGCCCCATGACCAGCCGCAGGATATCGACCGAGAACGAGCGGCCGAGGGTGTCGACGAGCCCGATGAGCAGCGCTGCGAGGAAGGCACCGCGGATCGAGCCGATGCCGCCGATCACGATGACCACGAAGGCCAGGATGAGGATGGTATCGCCCATGCCCGGATCGACCGACAGGATGGGCGCGACCATGATGCCGGCAAAGCCGGCGAGCATGGCGCCGAAGCCGAACACGATCATGAACAGGCGGCGGATGTCGACCCCGAGCGCCGACACCATGGCGGCGTTGGTCGCTCCGGCGCGCACCAGCATGCCGACCCGGGTATAGGTGACGAGCACATAGAGCAATGCGGCGACGGCGAGCCCCGACGCGATGATGACCAGCCGCCACACCGGATAGAGCAGCCCGTCGGCGAGCCGCACCGATCCGGACAGCAAGTCGGGCATCGGCAGGCTCAGCGGCGCCGCGCCCCAGACGAGCTTCACGCCCTGATTGAGAAACAGAATGATGCCGAAAGTCGCCATCACATGGTCGAGGTGATCGCGGCCGTAAAGATGGCGGAACACCAGGAACTCAAGCACGAGGCCGAAGGCGAGAGTGCCGGCGAGCGCCAGGACGAGCGCGGCAAGAAAGCTGCCGGTGACCGCGTAGCAGGCGACTGCGAGATAGGCCCCCAGCATGTACTGGACGCCGTGGGCAAGATTGATGAAGTCCATCACGCCGAACACCAGCGTGAGCCCAGCCGCAATGAGGAACAGCAGTACGCCGAGCTGGAGCCCGTTGAGCGTCTGAACCACGAGAAGACTGCCGGACATGGAATGATTGTAGGCCGCAGCCCGCATGAAGGCTAAGGCGTGTTTACGCGCGGGTTTCGACGCGTCACGGCAAAATGCCGGGCGAGACCGCCGCCATGGTCGCGTCGCGCGTAGACGCCTGCGATGCCCTACTTCATCGCGCAATCCTTGGCATGAGGATCGGCGTTGTTCTCGAACACCTTCTTCACGATCTGGGTCTCGTACTTGCCGTCGGCGCGCTTGGCGACCTTGACCAGATAGAAGTCCTGGATCGGATAGTGATTGGTGTTGAACTTGAAGCCTCCGCGCAACGACTTGAAGTCGGCCTTCATCATGGCGGCGCGCAGCGCATCACGGTTGGTGAGGTTGCCCTGGACTTGGCGCACGGCGCTGTCGATCAAGAGCGCCGCGTCGTAGGCCTGGAATGCGTAGGTCGCGGGGACCGCGCCGAACTCCTTCTCGTAGGCGGCGACGAACGCCTTGTTCTGCGGATTGTCGAGGTCGGGCGCCCAGTTGGCGCCGCCGAAGAAACCGAGCGCGGCGTCCTGCTGCGCGGGCAGCGTGGACTCGTCCACGGTGAAGGCGGAGAGGAATGTGACGTTGTCGGCGAGCCCGGCCTGGCGGAACTGCTTGACGAAATTCACCCCCATGCCGCCGGGCAGGAAGACGTAGATCGCGTCAGGCTTCGCGGCTGCAATCTTGCTGAGCTCGGCCGAGAAATCGAGCTGGTTCAAGGGGACGTAAACCTCGTCCGCGATCTCGCCCTTGAAGAAGGCCTTGAAGCCCGCGAGGGCATCCCTGCCGGCCTGATAGTTCGGCGCCATCAGGAACACCTTCTTGATCCCGGTGTCCTGGGCGTGCTTGCCCGACACCGCGAACACCTGATCGTTCTGGTAGGAGGTGACAAAGAAGTTCGGGTTGCATTCCTTGCCGGCGAAATTCGAGGTGCCGGCATTGGGACTGATCAGGATCGCCCCGCCGTCGGTTACGGGCTTCATGATGGCCGCGAGGATGTTGGAAAAGATCGGGCCGACCACGAATTCGACCTTGTCGCGCTCGACCAGCGCCTTGACCTTGACCACCGCGAGGTCGGGCTTGAGCTCATCATCGGCAACGGTCACCTCGACGTCGCGGCCGCCGAGCTTGCCGTTGAGGTTCTTGACCGCAAGGTTGAAGCCGTTGCGAAGCTGCTGCCCCAGCACCGCGGGCGGACCAGACAATGTAGCGATGACGCCGACCTTGAGCTTTTCCTGCCCTTGCGCTCCGGTCACTCCCAGAACCGCCGCCGCAGCGGCGAGCAGGACCAATCTCGTCATGGCGATCTCCTGTCAGATGTTGCCGTGGCCGGCGGATCATCCCAGTGCGGACGACCCGGGATCAAGCAAGGTTGCGCGCAGTCTAGGTTCGAAGCCTGCCTCCTGGGAAGTCCGCGCGGCCACTCGCTTTGTCCGGGACGGCTGTTTTGCAAGTTTGCAAGATACGCGCCAAGCCGGGTAAGCCGGTCCGGTTAGTCGCGCCGCGGCGTTCATGACGACCATGCGGCATTTGCGGTAGCGCGAGGCGGACCGTCCGTTGCCGAGCGGCTGTTTCTGCTGCGCTTCATTCGTGGTTGAATGTCCCGGCGCCGAATAGGGCGACGGAGCAGTGAAGGGAGTTCGCGCGCAATGCAACCGCTCACCGCAGGCATCACCAGGGCCAATACCGGCATCGACGGCATCGTCTGGAGCATCCTGGGCCAGACCTATGTGCCCAAACAAGTCAGCGAGCATTCGTTTGCCTGGCACGCCACATTCCCGCCGGGCACCTTCGTGCCGCCGCACATCCATCCGACCCAGGACGAGTTCATCTACATGTTCGAGGGTCGCTTTGATCTTCTCATCGACGGCAAGGACTTCACCGCCGGCGCCGGCGATCTCATCCGGCTGCCCCTGGGCATCCCGCACGGCATCTTCAACAAGTCGGAGCAGCCGGTGAAATGTTTCTTCTGGGTGACGCCGACGCGGGCGCTCTATGATCTGTTCTGGGCCATTCATAGCATGAAGGAACAGAAGCCCGAGGAGGTCGTCGCGCTCGCTGCCAAACACGAGGTGGTGTTCCTGCCGCCGCCGCCTCAGTGATTGACAAGCAGGGCCGCGAACCAGGCCCGCAATCGATCCGGCCGTAGTCAGGCGGCCCTGTTGACCTGCTCCCGGGCGAAGCCCGCTGTCGAGGCATAGCCGCGCACGATCGCCTTGCGCTGCTCGAACGACAGCACGTCGTCGATGCTGCTGAAGCCGTCGGGCGCGCGCTCTTCGACCGCGTCGATGACGCCCTCGGGCCCGCCTTTGCGGTTCATGCGCACGATCTGCGCCGTCATCGGCAGCCGCTCCTGCTCGTACATCGATAGTGCATGCAGGACGTGCTCGGCGCTCTGCAGCCGATCGGCGAGGCAGCGCGCGTCGAGGATCGCCTGGGATGCGCCATTGGAGCCCACCGGGTACATCGGGTGGGCGGCGTCGCCGAGCAGGGTGACGCGGCCATGCGACCAGCGCGGCAGCGGATCGCGGTCGCACATCGGATATTCCCAGAATTCCGGCGTCGCCTCGATCAGGGCCTGCGCATTGACGTAGGGAATGCGGAAGCGCTGCACGTGCGGCATCAAATCTTCGAAGCGTCCCCGCCGTGACCAGTCCTCCTTGTTCGGCGGCGGGGTGGAGCCATCGCCGATGCGCGCGACCACGGCCCAGTTCGTCAGGCGTCGGTCCGGCCGCGCCGCCTCGGCAATCGGGTAGATGACGAGCTTTGCCGCCATGCCGCCGGCGATGACCATGGAGCGGCCGGTGAGGAACGTCGGCCATTCCACGGCGCCGCGCCACAGCATCGCGCCGTTCCATCGCGCCGGCCCTTCGTCAGGATAGAGCGTGTCACGCACCAGCGAATGAATCCCGTCGGCGCCGACCAGGACATCTCCGCGCGCGGTGGCGTGATGCGAGCCGTGGCGGTCGAAGAAGTAGGCGGTGACGCCGCCCTCGTCCTGGCAGAATGAACCCAAGCGATGTCCGGTGTGGATGCGCGACTCGCCGAGGCGGGCGCGCACCGCCTGGTAGATCACGGCCTGCAGCCGCCCGCGGTGGATGGAGAACTGCGGGACGTCATAGCCGGCGTCGGTGCCGCGCAGCTCGCGCCAGATCTCCTGCCCGAAGCGGTTGGTGTAGAACAGCTCGTAGGTGCGAATGCCTGCCGCGTCGAGACGCTCGAGCAGCCCGAGATCCGCCAATTCCTTGATCGCGTGCGGCAGCGTGTTGATGCCGACGCCGAGCTCGCGGATCGTGTCCGACTGTTCGTAGATCTCGCAGTCGATGCCGCGCGCGTGCAGCATGAGCGCGGCCGTAAGCCCGCCGATTCCGCCACCGACAATGACGACCTTCATGGCTCATTCCGCCAACGGCTGCACTGCCGGCAATAATGGTTCGCATCGCGGTGCGGGCGCAATGGGTCTTGCCGCGACGGCGACGAGCAACGGCCCGCGAGGCATTGCCGAGGCGCGACTATCTGCTTGCCGCTGCTCAGGAAATGGGCGAGCCCCGGCGCTCGAAGGGCCGGTAACCCTATATCCATTGAGGCAAGGAGGTCGGCCGCCGGCCGATGCGATTCCCGATGGGCGGGCAGTCGAGACCGCCCACCGGCTTCCGAAGCGGCGATCGCTAGCGTTTCCGATCCATCACGTGGCAGGTGGCGACGATCGAACGCGTCGGGCCGGTGGCGTTATGGGCGTAACACTTCTCCATGCGGTCGGGCGAGAGGAGCGTGATGCGGAAATAGCCATCCATGTCGGCGCCGACGATCGTCCTGTTGTCGCTGGCGATGGCCCAGGCGAACGGCTCCTTGGTATCGGCGACCGCGGATGCCGAGCGACCCCAGGCGAGCCGGCCGTCCTGGCCCTCGACGACGTAGGTCGCCTCGATGTCGCGCACCCGCGGCGGATCGTTGGGCGTTTGCGCCCCGGGATGATGAGGATGATTGCCGAAGACGATGCTCTTGCCCTTGCCTGACCAGGTGCCCTTGAGGTCGGGAATCGCATCCTGGGCGTGCGCGACCGTGGCGGTGGCCCCGAGAAGCGTCAACGCAAAGACAAGATATCTCATGAATTCCTCCGTGGTGATGCGAGCATCGGACGAGTGTGCCTTTGAATAATGACAGCGGCAACATCGCGGGCAGCCGCCGGGTGAGAGCACCGGTTGTCACGCGACGGCCGCCGCTTTGCCGTGCGCCGCCGCATGCGCGTTACACGGCAGGCTAGCGCGTGGCCTCGCAAAACGACAGCGCGAGCCACAAGGGCCCGCGCTGTCGCATCAGTCGTGCGGGCGCGGCGCCAGCCGCGCCGAAAATCGGTGGATCAGAAGCTCGGACGCCGCGGAGCGCGCGCCGGAGCGCCTGGGCCGGTGGTGGGCCGCGGCTTCATCGGCAACAGGCCTTCCCGTTGCATGCGCTTGCGCGCGAGCTTGCGGGCGCGGCGGATCGCTTCCGCCTTTTCGCGAGCCTTCTTCTCGGAGGGCTTTTCGTAGTGACCGCGGAGCTTCATCTCGCGGAAGATTCCCTCGCGCTGCATCTTCTTCTTCAGCGCCTTGAGGGCCTGGTCGACGTTGTTGTCACGGACGAGAACCTGCACGCGTCGTTCCTTTGTTGTGCTGCCTGCATGCTATGGATGCACGGGAGCCCGCCGATCCGCCAAAGCGCGACCGCGCGGGCTCCCCGATTGGCCGCGCCTGTAGCAGAATCCATGCAAAGAGTTCCATCCGCCCGTTCCCGTTTCGTATGGCGGTGCGGTCCGGCGTGGAGGATGTCTGGCGAGGCAGGTGCCTGCCGGTCACGCCGGATCCGGCGGCAGAACGCGCGTTACATGTCCCATCTTGCGACCGGGACGCGGCGCACCCTTGCCGTAGAGATGAACGCTTGCGCCCGGCACGGTCAGCCACTTGGCGTAGTCCTCGACTTCGGCGCCGATGAGATTCGTCATCTCGATGCGTCCGTGCCGGATGGGCTTGGCCAGCGGCCAACCCGCGACCGCACGCACGTGCTGCTCGAACTGTGACGCGGTCGCGCCGTCGATCGTCCAATGGCCGGAATTGTGCACGCGCGGCGCCACCTCGTTGACCAGGAGGGTGTAGCCGGCGGCCTCGGCGACCACGAACATCTCGACCGCGAGCACTCCGCAATAGCCAAACCCGGTGGCGATGGTCTCGGCGATCCGTTGCGCGTCCCGGGCGACGGCATCGGGCATGTCGGCCGGAACGCGTGAAAACTTGAGGATGTGATCGCGATGCTCGTTTTCGATCAGATCGAAGGATTCCACCTGGCCGTCACGCGAGCGGGCCGCCACCACCGAGACCTCGCGCTCGAACGGCACGAACGCTTCGAGGATTGCCGGCTGCTCGCCGATCTCTCGCCAGGCTTTCGCGGCGTCGGCGCCGTTGCGGATGCTGATCTGCCCTTTCCCGTCATAGCCGAAGCGCCGGGTCTTGAGCACGGCCGGCCGTCCGATTGCGTCGAGCGCGGATGCGAGCGCGCCGGGCGAGGGGACGTCGACGAAACGTGCGGTCCTGATGCCAAGCCCGGCGATGAAATTCTTCTCGGTCAGCCGATCCTGCGTGATCGCCAGGACCCGCGGGTCGGGCACGACGGGTTTGCGCGCCGCCAGAAAAGCCGCGGTTTGCGCCGGCACGTTCTCGAACTCGTAGGTAATCACATCGACGTCGTTGGCGAAGCGGTCGAGCGCCGCATTGTCGGCATAGTCGGCGCAGGTGACCCGGTGCACGACGTCGAAGGCGGGAGAGTCGGGACTGGGCGCGAACACGTGGCACTTGAATCCAAGCTGCGCTGCCGCGAGCGCGAGCATGCGGCCGAGCTGGCCGCCGCCCAGGATGCCGATCGTCGAGTCCGGCTTGAGCACCTTGCGGTCTAGTCCTTTGGGCGCGCCGCGACCGCCTGGGTCTGGCGGGCGCGCCATTGATCGAGCCTCTTGGACAGACGTGGATCGGAGAGCGCCAGCACCGCGGCCGCGAGCAGCGCCGCATTGATTGCGCCAGGTTTGCCGATCGCAAGCGTGCCGACGGGAATGCCGGCGGGCATCTGCATGATAGACAGCAGGCTGTCCTTGCCTTCAAGCGCGTGGGTGTTCATGGGCACGCCGAGCACCGGCAGCGACGTCAGCGCTGCCGTCATGCCGGGCAGATGGGCGGCGCCGCCCGCGCCGGCGATTACCACCTTGAAGCCTTTCCTGCGGGCGGACTTTGCGAACTTGAACAGCCGGTCCGGGGTCCGATGCGCCGACACGATGAGCGGCTCATAGCCGACCTCGAGCTCGGTGAGCGTTTCGGCGGCGTGCTTCATGGTCTGCCAGTCCGACTGGCTTCCCATGATGATTGCAACCGGCTTCCCCGCCATCGGCGCCTCGAACGGCCCAAAAAGGAAGCCGGCGATTATAGGGGCGGCCCTTGGGGTGGCAAGGTGACGAGAAAACCGCGCGAGAACGCCGGTCTCGGCGAATTTTCGCCGCAAAAAGAGGCCAATTGGGGTGCATCCCAGCGAGGTCCACGGGGGGCTTGTCGACAGCGCCGCATGGGGAGTATTAAAAGAGCGAGCGTTCGTTCTTTTATCGGCGCTGCGATACGGGGGTGGGGGACTTCAGTTCATGCGCCGGGCCAACGCCCAGCTTCAATCCGATCGTCGCGCCGAGATTCTGGCGGCGGCGCAGCGTTGCTTCGTACGCGCGGGCTTCCACGGCGCCTCCATGCAGGAAATCTGCGCCGAGGCCGGCATGAGCCCGGGCAACCTCTACCGCTATTTCCCGTCAAAAGAAGCGTTGATCGCCGGCATCGCCGAGCGCGACCGCGCCGAGGTGGCCCAGCAGTTCGCGCGCGCGGATCTCTCCCGCGGCCTGTTCGCGGTGATCGAGGGCCTGGCGCACCATCACTTCGCGGAGCGGCCGCGCGAGCAGGTGCTGCTCTGCACCGAAGTCATGGCCGAGGCCCGCCGCCACCCGGACATCGCGCGTATTTCCGCGAGCTTTGATGCCGACGTGCGGACGTGGCTGCTCGGGCTGCTGCGCGCGGCTGCCGAGCGCGGCGACATTCCCGGTGACGTCGATCTCGACGGGGTCGTCACCATGCTCATGATCATCGCCGACGGCGTGTGGTGGCGCCGCGCGCTCGATGCCGAGTTCGACCCGGAAGCCTTGCTTCCGATCTTCATGGATATCACCCGCCATATGCTGCGCGGCCGCTCCGCAAGCCCGATCGAGAGGCCCAAGAGCGTCGCCCATGTCAGCGCATCCAACGCCAAGGAGACTACCCGATGAAAGCGAGCCGCCTTACGGCTGTCGGCGTCGTCGCCGCCGCCGGGCTTTGGATCGCATCCGGCCACTTTCTCCCGCACGAAACGGGAGAGAGCCGGGCGGCCGTCCGCGCCGGCGAGGGCGAGGCGAAGAAGCTGTTTCGTGTCGCGGTGCTAAGGACAGCGGTGCTCCCGCACAGCCGCAAGCTCACGGTCGCCGGGCGCACCGAGGCCGACAAGCGTGTGGCCGTGACCGCGCGGACCGGCGGGGTGCTGACCGAGCTCAGGGCCAAGCGCGGCCTCTGGGTCAGCAAGGGCGACGTCCTCGCCATCCTCTCGGACGAGGCGCGCGAGGCGCAGGTGGCGCAGGCGGAAGCGGTGGTGATGCAGAAGCGCACCGAGCTCGAGGCCAAGCGCGCGCTGATCCTGAACGGGACGCTGCCGCGGCTCCAGCTCGTCGACCTCGAAGCGCAACTCAAGGGGGCGGAAGCGGCGCTGGCCGGCGCCCAGGCCGAGCGCGACCGCGGGGTCGTGCGCGCGCCCTGGTCGGGCGTTGTGCATGACGTGGCAGTCGAGGTGGGACAGGCGGCGTTCTCGATGGCAGGCCGCGAGATCGCGACCCTCGTCGCGCTCGATCCGATGCTGGCGGTGGTCGAGGTCGCCGAGCGCAAGCTCGCCGGCATCAAGGTCGGTGACACCGCCGACGTCCGGCTGGTCACCGGCGAGACTACGAGCGGAAAGATTCGCTTCGTCGCCAAGACCGCCAGCGTGACCACGCGCACCTATCGTGTCGAGGTCGAACTGCCGAACCCGGATGGCAAGATCCCTGACGGCATCACGGCGGAGGTCCATATGCCGTTGGCACCGGTGGTGGCGACGCGGGTCCCGCGCTCGGCGCTGACCTTTTCGTCTGCCGGCAATCTCGGCGTACGGGCGGTCGCTGCCGACGACACGGTCGGGTTCATTCCGGTCGCCGTGGTCGAGGACGAGCAGGGCTACATGTGGGTCACCGGCATCATCGATGGCACTGACGTGATCGTGCAGGGGCAGGATTTCGTGCGTGAAGGCCAGAGGGTCGAGGCCCTGCGGGCCCCCGAGCTGACCGCGATCGCGAAATAGCTCGCAGGCTCGGCGCCCATTCGCTGGCGGGACGCGGTCCCGCGAGGGTCAAGGCAGGCAGAGAATAGAGAATATGGTGTGATGTCCAAGTTCATCGACTACGCCATCGACCACGCGCGGCTTACCATCGCGACGCTCATCTTCCTGCTGTGCGCCGGCATGGTGGCCTATGTGACCATCCCCAAGGAGGCCGAGCCGGACGTCAAGATCCCGATCATCTATGTCCAGCTCTCGCAGCGCGGCATCAGTCCGGAGGAACTCCGAGCGACTGTTGCTGCGGCCGGTCGAGACCCAGCTCAAGTCGGTCGGCAACGTCAAGGAAATGCGGTCGACCGCCTTCGAGGGCGGCGGCTTCGTGCTGCTGGAGTTCGAGGCCGGCTTCGACGCCAAGTCCGCGCTCGCGGACGTGCGCGCCAAGGTGGATCAGTCAAAGCACGACCTGCCGCGCGACGTCGACGAGCCGCAGGTGCTGGAGGTCAATCTCTCGCTCTATCCGGTACTGGTCGTCGGGTTGTCCGGCGACGTGCCCGAGCGCACGCTGCTGCGCATGGCGCGCGCCGCCAAGAACGCCATCGAGCAGGCGCCGGGCGTATTGTCGGCCGAGCTGCGCGGCGCCCGCGACGAGGCGGTCGAGATCATCCTCGATCCCACGCAGTTGAGCAGCTACGGCATGTCGCTGGACCAACTCGGCTCGATGACGGCGTCCTTCAACACCCTGATCGCCGCCGGCGCGCTCGAAGGCGAGAGCGGACGCTTCGCGGTCAAGGTGCCATCGCTGTTCGAGAAGCCGCAGGACATCCTGCGGATTCCAATCGTGGCGTCCCCGAAGGCGTCGGTGACGCTGCTCGACATCGCGGAGGTCAAGCCGACCTTCAAGGATGCCACCTCGGTCACGCGGGTGAACGGGCGGCCGGCGATGACCATCGAGGTGTCCAAGCGCACCGGCGCGAACCTGATCGAGACCGTCGACGCGGTGAAGGCCACGGTGGCGGCGCTGCAGAAGACCTGGCCCGAAGCCGTGCACGTCACCTTCACCCAGGACAAGTCGAAGGTCATCCGGCAGATGCTCGGAGACCTGCAGAATTCGGTCATCACCGGCGTGCTGCTGGTGGCGGTGGTGATTCTGTTCGCGCTCGGCTTCCGCGCCTCGCTGTTCATCGGTATCGCCATCCCCGCGTCGTTTCTGGCCGGGGTGCTCGGCCTGCAGCTCGCGGGGCTGACGGTCAACATCGTGGTGCTGTTCTCGCTCATCCTCGCCGTCGGCATGCTGGTCGACGACGCCATCATCGTGTCGGAATTCGCCGAGCGCCGCATGGCCGAGGGCATGCCGGCGCGGCAGGCCTACTCGCTCGCGGCCAAGCGCATGTGCGGGCCGGTGGTCGCCGCGACCGCGACCCGCATCGCCGCGTTCTCGCCGCTGCTGTTCTGGCCCGGGGTCGTCGGCCAGTTCATGAAATACCTGCCGATCACCCTGATTGCGACGCTGTCGGCGTCGCTGGTGGTCGCGCTGTTCTTCACGCCCACGCTCGGCGCTCTGCTGGGCAAGGCCGCGCCGGTGCCGCACGACGAGCGCGCCCGCGACCGCGGACCCTACATGCGAACGGTACGGCTTGCCTTGCGCCATCCCGGCATGACCTTGGCGCTGGGGGCGCTGCTTCTGGTGGCGGTGCAGGTCGCCTATGGCAAGTTCGGGCGCGGCGTCGAATTCTTCCCGAGCGTCGAACCCGACTACGGCCAGGTCATCGTGCATGCCCGCGGCAACCTTGCGCTTGAGGAAAAGAACCGCCTGATCACCGAGGTTGAGAAGCGCGTGCTCGCGTTCGAGGGCCTCAAGACCGTGTACACCCGTATCGGCGAGCAGCCGCGCGGCATGGGCGAGCTGACCGAGGACACCGTCGGCGTCATCCAGTTCGAGTTCGCGGATTGGCGGCACCGCCTGCCCGCGCACCAGATCATGGACGCCATCCGCGAGAAGACCGCCGATATTCCCGGCATCCTGGTCGAGGTGACGGCCCCGCGTGCGGGCCCGCCGACCGGCAAGCCGATCCAGGTGCAGATCGGTGCGCTCGATCCGTCGGTGCTGCCGGCGGCCGCCAACAAGGTCGCGGCCGTGCTTGCGGCCCACCATGACGTCCGCGATCTCGACGACGGCCAGCCGCTGCCCGGAATCGACTGGAAGATCGAGGTCGACAAGGCCGAGGCCGCGAAATACGGCGCCGGCATCAACACCGTCGGCGGCGCCGTCCAGCTCGTCACCAACGGCCTCAAGGCGACCGAATACCGTCCCGTCGACAGCGACAAGTCGGTGGACATCCTGGTGCGGTTTCCGCCCGATCGCCGCAGCCTCGATCAGATCGACGATCTGCGCGTACAGACCCAGGCCGGCCATGTGCCGATCGGCAACTTCGTGCAGCGCGTGCCGGCGCAGCGTGTCGGCTACATCAATCGCGTGAACGGCAACCGCGTCATGACGGTGTCAGCCAATGTCGCGCAAGGCGTGCAGACCGCCAAGGTGCAGCAGGATATCGTGAGCGAGCTCGCCACCGCGGATCTCGGGCCGGGCGTGACCTTCAAGCTCAAGGGCGAGGACGAGGAGCGCGCCAAGGCGTCGGCGTTCCTGCTCAAGGCGTTCGGCACCGCGATCTTCCTCATCTTCGCGATCCTGCTGGCGCAATTCAACAAGCTGACCTCGGTCGGGCTGGTGCTCACCGCGGTCGTGCTGTCGACGTTCGGCGTGCTGCTCGGCCTCATGATCATGGGGCAGCCGTTCGGCGTCGTGATGACGGGGATCGGCGTCATCGCCAATGCCGGCGTGATCGTGAACAACAACATCGTGCTGATCGATACCTACGACCGCCTGCGGCGCGAAGGCGTGGCAGCCTACGACGCGATCATCGAGACCTGCCGCGAGCGTGCGCGACCGGTCGTGCTCACCGCGGTGACCGCAATTCTCGGCGTGCTGCCGATCGCCTTCGGCATGAACATCGAGTTCCTCTCGCGCGAGATCACCCTCGGTGCGCCGGCGACGCAATGGTGGATCAACCTGTCGACCGCGATCGTGTTCGGCCTTGGCTTCGCGACCGTGCTGACCTTGGTCGTGACGCCGGCGGCCCTGATGGCGATCGAGAACCTGCGGCTGTTGCGTGTGCGCTGGTCGGCGGCGTTGCGGCGGCGGATGAGCTTTGGACGCCTGCGGGCGCAGAGCGTCACTCCGGCGTAATCCCCGCGTCCTTCACCACCTGCGCCCATTTCCTGATTTCGGCGGGGATGAACCGCGCGAGCTCGTCGGGCGTGCTGGTCCACGGCGTGATCGCCAGCGCATTCATCTTGTCCTGGGTTTCGGGGCGGCTGATGAATGCCATGAGCACGTGGTTGAGCTTGTCGATGATCGGCCGCGGCGTGCCGGCCGGCGCGACCACCGAGAACCAGGGCGTGCCGCCGTAGCCGGGGACGCCGGCCTCCGCGATGGTGGGGAGATCGGGCAGCGCCTTGATGCGTTCCGTCGAGGTCACCCCGAATGCCTTCACCTTGCCCTCGTTGATCGCCGGGATCGCAACGGCGAGATCGACGATCATGAAGGGAATGTGGCCTGAGATCACGTCGGCGAGGGCGGCGGCGCTGCCCCGGTAAGGCACCTGCTGCGCCCTGGTGCCGGTCATCTTCAGGAACATCTCCATGAAGAGGTGGTGCGGCGTCGCCGCGCCCGAGGTGCCGTAGCTCAATTGACCGTCTTTGCTCCTGATGAACGCGATCAGCTCGGGGAGCGTGGCGGCGCCCAGCTTCGGATTGGCGACGAGCGCGAATTGCGAGGAGCCGACCAGCCCGATCGGTGCGAAATCCTTCACCGTGTCGTAGGGCAGCGACTTGTGAATGCTCGGGCCCATGGCCAGCGTCGTCACCGGCGCGAGCAGGATCGTGTGCCCGTCGGGTGCCGCGCGTGCCGCCGCCTGCGCCGCGACGATGGTGCCGGCGCCGGGACGGTTGTCGACGATGACCGGCCGCTTGAGCTTGTCCTGAAGCTCCTGCGCCAGGATGCGCGTGAGGATGTCGGTGCCGCCGCCGGCGGGAAACGGACAGAGAAACGTCACCGTGCGCTGCGGATACTCGTCAGCCAGCGGCTGCGCCAAGGCCGGAGCGGGTACGGCGAGGCCGAGCACCAGGGCGAGGCCGGACACGAGAACTCGTTGCATGCGTTCCCCCTTGCGATCAGCATGGCGCTTGGGTGAGGGCGGATACCGGCCAACGTAATCGAGCTTGTACCCAGGCGCTACCGGCTCCGCGACGGAGGCCGCGGCCGTTGACGAGGAAGGAGTTCCGTTGATACGTCGCGCCGCATGTACCGGGGTGCTCGCGATGTGCGACATTGCCGCCTGCGTCATGTCGGATGCGCGTGCATTCGACGGGTTGCTTGCAAGGAGACGTTGAATGTCGAGACACTCCGCTCTGGTCGCGGCCGCGGCTGCGCTGTTCTTCGTTTCGCCCGCGCTCGGCCAGCAGGATCCGGCAGCCGATTATCCCAACCGTCCGGTGAAGATCATCGTGAGCGTGCCGGCCGGCGGCGGCGTGGATACGGTGACGAGGATCTTCGCGGCCGCCCTCCAGCAACGCCTCGGTCAGCCGTTCGTCATCGAGAACCGCGGTGGCGGCGGCGGCAATATCGGCGCCGAGGCCGTCTATACTGCCACGCCCGACGGCTACACGCTGCTCGCGACCCAGCCCGCTCCGATCACCAGCAACATAGCCCTCTACAAGAAGCTCAACTTCGACCCGGTCGCGCTCGAGCCGGTCGCGGTCATGTCGAAGTTTCCAAACGTGCTGCTGGTGCGACAGGACTTCCCGGCGAAGACCGTGCAGGAATTCCTTGCCTACGTGAAGGCCAATCCCGGCAAGGTCACCTACGCGTCACAGGGACCGGGCACGACCTCGCATCTGACCGCCGAACTCTTCGCCAAGACGACGGGGACCAAGCTGTTGCATGTGCCCTATCGTGGCACCGGACCGGCGCTCAACGATCTCGTCGCCGGCCACGTCGATTTCATCTTCATGGAGCTCGCCTCCGCGCACAAGCTGCACGAGGGCGGCAAGTCGCGCATCCTGGCGGTGGCGACCGACAAGCGGCTGGATATCCTGCCGGAAATCCCGACCCTGATCGAGGTTGGCTTGCCGGATTTCGTTTCCGATACATGGAACGCGATCAGCGCGCCGCCGAAGACGCCGGCACCGATCATCGCCAAGCTCAACCGCGCGATGAACGACATCCTCAACGAAGCCGATACCCAGGCCCGCTTCCGCCAGCTCAATCTGATGGCCGCGGGCGGCAGCCCGCAGGACATGGCGAAGCTCAAGAAGAGCGAGACCGAGCGCTGGAGCGCGGTAATCCGTGACGCGGGTATTGAGCCGGAGTGACCGCTTCGGACTGTGCCGTGGGCGAGGTAAGGGGTCTGCGCTCCGAGCCGTCCCGGGGCGCCGCGATCACGCGATGATGTCCGGGGTGAGCTGGTCCTCGATGTGGGAGATGCGGTCGCGCAGGTAAAGCTTGCGCTTCTTCAATCGCTGCACCTGCAGCAGGTCGGAGCCCGGCGAATGCTGCAGTGCGGAGATCGCGGCGTCGAGATCGCGGTGCTCCTGCTGCAAGCGCGCCAGTTGCCCTCGCAACTCGCGTTCTTCGTCCTTGGTCATCGCCACCGCTGATTAAGGCTGGAGCCGCCGCCGGGCGTCCAGCAAGGCAAGAGTGGTGTATTGGTCCGCGCGCTCGCGGCCGCTCGGCGCCTGCTTCAGGCCGGCGGCGCGCTCCGCCGAAACCGGGGAAAGTATCCGTTTTTGCCCGCCGCCATTCAAGCCGCCGCATGAGGCCGGCCGAAACCATCGGGGATTGCTGCGCCGCACAATCAAAACGCGCTTCGAAATGGGGCCGGAAAGGTGTACACTTCCGGGGTCAGGCAACAATCTGACCTCAGGAGAACCCCCCAACATGTCCATCGAAGCGCATCTTGCGGAACTGGAACGACGGCATCGGGCCCTGGAAGCGGAACTCAACGAAGCCCGCTCCCATCCCTCCATCGATGATCTCCAGATCGTGGAATTGAAACGTCGCAAGCTGCTGGTAAAGGACGAAATCGCACGCCTCCAGGTGGACGCAGTCGTTCACTGAGTGCTGCGAAAGTTTGGTAGCCGAGTTGTTGCTCGGCCGCCGCTCACATTCCGGGCGGCGGTCGGGTTCGGTTAACGACCAACGGCTACCGGTAAAGGGGAGGAAACGGTGCGGAGTTGGATCAAGGCCGCGGCCTTCGTCGCGGTCGCTTTTGGTATTTGTACCAACGCGCTCGCGCAGGACTATCCCAGCCGGACCGTCACTCTTGTCGTGCCCTATCCGCCGGGGGGCGGCGTCGATGCCATGGCGCGCGTGGTGGCGGAGAAACTGTCGGGCACGCTCGGTCAGCAGGTGGTGGTCGACAACCGCGCCGGCGGCTCCGGCCTCGTCGGTACCCGGACTTTCATCAAGAGCGCGCCCGACGGCTATACCCTGTTTCTCGGCCACACCGGATCGATCTCGATCAACCCGAGTCTTTATGCCAATGCCGGCTTCGACCCGCGCAAGGACTTCGCGCCGATCGGCCTGATCGCGTCGATGCCAGTCGCGCTGCTCGCGCACCCCTCGTTCCCGGCCAGGACGATCGCCGACGTGGTCGCGATCGCCAAGAAAGAGGGCAGCAAATTCAACATCGGCACGTCGGCGGTCGGCACCGGCGGCTATCTGTCCGCCGAGCTGTTCAAGTCGATCACCGGGGTCGACGCCGCCATCATCCCCTACAAAGGCACCGGACAGGTGATGAACGACCTGCTCGGCAATCACGTGCCGATTGCGTTCGGCGTGTTGCCGCCGGCGCTCGGCAACCTGCAGGCCGGGACGCTGCGGGCCATTGCGGTGCTCAGCCCCACGCGCTTCAGCCTCCTGCCCGATGTGCCGACCGCGAACGAGTCCGGCTTGCCCGGCTTCGAATCGGTCCTGCACTACGGGGTGCTGGCCCCGCCGGGGACGCCGCGCCCGATCATCGACCGCCTCAACACGGCGCTGCGCGCCCTGGTGCAGACCGAGCAGGTCAAGCAGCGCATCCTGGCCGAAGGCGGCGATCCCCTGACCTCGACCCCGGAGGAATACGCCAGGGACATCGACAGCGAAGAGACGAAATGGGGGACGCTGGTTCGCAAGCTCAACTTGAAGGTGGAGTAAGGTCCGCCCTGTTTTGCAGGTGAAGCGAATCTTGCCGCCAAGCTTCACCGCGCGCCCGGCTTCATGCCATGCTCGACGAACTGTCGGGCGCAAGCAGCGGGAGAGCTCCATGACGTGGTCGCGGTTTCATCGGGCATGGGTCGCAGCCTTGTCGATGATCCTGCTGGCGCCGGCGGGCCCGGCGCGGTCGCAGGTCGCGCTGCTTCCGCCGGATATCCAGGAGATGCTCGCCGCCATCGGTCCGCAGTGGGGGACGGCCATTGCGAAGAACGTCGAGACCACGACCACAGCCTTTCAGCCGCTGTTGAAGGCCGCGCCGAAGGACGGCATCACCGTCTCCAGGAACGTCGCCTACGGCGAGGATCGCAAGCAGGTTCTCGACGTCTATCAGCCGCAGGGCCGCACCGGAGCGCCGGTCGTGATCTTCATTCACGGCGGCGCTTATGTCCGCGGCGACAAGGATGCGTATGGCGAGATGTACGGCAACGTCGCCACCTGGTTTGCGCGCCAGGGCATGCTTGGCATCAATGCGACCTACCGTCTCGCGCCGGCCGCGAAGTGGCCGGCCGGTGCGGACGATGTTCGCGCCATGGTGAATTGGGCCAAGGAGAACGCGGCGAAATTCGGCGGCGATCCAAACCGCGTCTACCTCATCGGGCACTCCGCCGGTGCCACGCACGTTGCCTCATATATTTTTGACCGCAGCCTGCAGCCCGCGTCCGGACCGGGCGTGAGCGGCGCGGTCCTGATCAGCGGGCGCTACCGGCTGGAATACGATCCGGCCGATCCCAACGGCAAGAACATGCAGGCCTATTTCGGGGAGGACGCCGCCGCCTATGCGGCGCGCTCGCCGCTCTCCCACATCCGCGCCGGCGAGCGCGTTCCAGTGTTCGTCGTCGTGACCGAATACGACAATCCCGGGCTCGACGTCGTCGGCGCCGAGCTGCTCGCGGCGCTGTGCGCCCGGGACGGCGCCTGCCCGCGCTTCAGCCGTCTGGAGAAGCACAATCACCTGTCGGAAGTCGCGGCCTTCAACACCGCCGACGAACAGCTCGGGCCGCGAGATCCTGGAATTCATCCGACGGGGTCGCTGACCGATCGTCTGCGGCAGCTCTCTTTCGACGATGCCGTACCGACAGCCGCTCAGGCTTTTTTCAATTCCGCCGCGGCGCGCGCCAGCACCTCGACCACCTTTGCTTCCGCCTCGGCGTCCGCGTCGAGGCGCCTGGCCGCCACCTCGCGCAGGTTGGCGAGCGCCGCGCGCACGAGCGGCGGAACGCCGTTGCGGTCGCGGTCGTCATCGTCGGCGCTGAAGCGGCGGCGCATGCGCGAGACCTTCTCGCCGATGGCGGCAAGCCGCTCGAGCACCGCATCGACGAAATCGCGATTGTCCTCGAGGTGGGCGCGGCCCTCCTCGGTGATGGTGTAGAGCTTCTTGGTGCCTTCGGTCTGGGCGGTGACGTAGCCCGCCTCCTCGAGGTAGGTGAGCGTGGGATACACGATCCCCGGACTGGGCGAGTACCAGCCGGCGGTCTTGTCCTCGAGCAGTTTGATGATCTCGTAGCCGTGGCGCGGTTGCTCGGCGATCAGCGCGAGCGCGAGCAGGCGCAGGTCGCCCTGCGCCAGCATGCGGCCGGCGCGCACCATGTCGCCGCCGCCCAAACCGTGACGCCCGCCCCAGCCATGCTGGCCGGGACCGAAATGCCCGCGCCAGCCCCGGCGCCCGGCCCACTTGCCTCCAAACGATCCACACGAATGTCTCATGCCGAACATCTCGGCCTCCTTGTCGTTAAAGATATATCGTTAGATACAGCAGGAGCAGCTATTACGCAAGATATATCTTTAGCGTCCGGCCGGCGTCTCGCCAAGTGGGGGAGAGTGGGGTGGGGAAGAATGCGGTCGAGGCGGGCCAAGCGCACGCGCGGCGATTTGACCGAACGGTTGCAGTCGCGGCATCCTGCTGCGCGACCGGGTGTCTCCGCCGAGCGCGTGATGGCGCTGGGGGCGGCGGCACCGGCGCCGCCATTCACCTACGGTGTAATGGCCTGGCGCGCCCGGGCGATCACGTCCTTCGGCATCGCATAGAGCGTCTGCACCAGCTCCTGCACCTTGCTGCCGGGCAGGGGCGAGATGTCGATGCGGATCTTCTCGGCGTCCTCCAGGAATTGCTTGTCGCTCATGGTGGCGTCGAAGGCGGCGCGCAGCGCGCCGAGCTGCTCCGCCGGCAGGCCGGGCGGCGCGATGTAGGAGCGCTGAAACACCTGCTGGCTGATGATCAGCTCCACCACTTTGCGGTCTTCGTCGCTTTTCAAATATTTGAACACCGACGGGACGCCCATGCGCGCGAGCTCCGGGTTCGGCTCGAGGCCGACCTGCAGCAGCACATTGACCTTGTTGTCGCGTAGCCAGTCGGGTCGCTGCGACTTGAAGCTCGACCAGTCCCAGCCGCAGACGCCATCGAGTTCGCCGCGCTCCATCGCGAGCGCGATCTCGGCAGTGCCGCTGTAGCCGGAGACCACGTCGTATTGGGCGCCCGCGGTCTTCTTGTGCATGTAGCCGTATTCGCGGGTGGAATTGTTGGCCGATACGCCGCCGAAGGCCGCCTTCTGCGCGAGCGCATCATCGAAGGTCTTGATCCTGGAATCCTTGCGCGACACGCAGACGCGCGTGCCGCTGTTGGCGGTGCCGAGATAGAGCACCTTGGTGGGATCGAACAGCGCCTCCGCCTTTTCGTCGAGCAGCGGCCCCATGACCGCGCCCGGCATGATGGCGGCGACCGCCGTGCCGTCCTTGGGCGCGACCGTGCTGATGAAGCCTCCCGCCCGCGCGCTGCCGGCGCCCGGCATATTCTTCGCCACGATGCTGGGCTGGCCGGGAATGTGGCGGCCGTAGTGGCGGGCGAGCGCCCGCGCATAGATGTCGTAGCCGCCGCCCGGGGGCGCCCCGATCAGCAGGTCGATGCTCTTGCCGGCATAGTAATCGGCGGCCGCGGCAGAGGTGATCGCAAGCGCTGCGGCGGCAGCAAGCCCGCCCAGGATGGTGACGAATCGTGTTGGTTTGAATGCCATCGATTGCTCCGCCCGCGTGCGGCTTGCGCCCCGGGCGCAAGCTAGGTCATCCCCGCCCGGTCGACAACGGAGCAAAGGTCGCAAGGCTCGTCGCGGCCGCAAGGGTCTTGGCAAATGCTGCGGGACCTCCGCAAATGCGTCCCAAGATCGCGCGGGGTGCCGCAGCGGCGTTGCACGCGGATTCGCCACGCGCATCCGGATAGCGGAATTCTCGCACCAGCACCTGGGAATGAGCTTCATGCTGCACAAGCCCGGCGTTACCCAAGCCCTGGCCCGCTTCGTGGTCGAAACCCGCTGCAGCGACATTCCGGAGCCGGTTCGCCATCAGGCCAAACGTGCGCTGTTGAATTTTTTTGCAGTGGCGCTGGCCGGCTGCCGCGCGGGTCCGATGGAGACCGCGTTGCAATCGCTGGCCGCCTTCTCCGATCGCAAGCAGGCGACCGTCATCGGCCGAAGCGAGCGCATGGACGCATTGAGCGCGGCCTTTCTCAACGCCGCCGGCGCCAACGTGCTCGACTTCGATGACACCCACGTTCCGACCGCCATTCATCCGACGGCTCCGGTCGCACCGGCGCTGCTGGCGCTCTCGGAGCTGCGACGCGTGAGCGGTCCTGATCTGTTGCTGGCCTTCATTCTCGGCTTCGAAGTCGAGTGCCGCATCGGCAACGCGATCTCTCCCGGACATTACGCGAAGGGCTGGCACATCACCTCGACCTGCGGCGTGTTCGGCGCCGCCGCCGCTGCCGGCAAGCTGCTTGCGCTCGACGAGCGGCGCATGATCTGGGCGCTTGGAAACGCGTCGACGCAGTCGTCCGGCCTGTGCGAATGCCTGGGCTCCCCGGCCAAAAGCATCGGCGTCGGCAACGCGGCGCGCAACGGCCTGTGGTCCGCGTTGCTGGCGGAAAAAGGCTTCGCGGGGCCGGCCGAACCCATTGCCGGGGTGCAGGGCTTTTTCAACGCGATGGCCGAGCCGCCGAACTGGTCGGCGTTGACGACGGCATTGGGCGAAAGCTGGGAAATCGCGCATAACGCGATCAAGCCGTATCCCTGCGGCTTCGTCATCCATCCGTTTCTCGATTGCGTGCTGGACTGGCGGCGCGCGCATCCGACCGACACGGTCGAGCGGGTCGTGCTGCGCGGAAATCCGCTGCTCAGCGATCGCACCGACCGGCCCGATATTTCGACCGGCCGCGAGTTGCAGGTCAGCGTGCAGCATGCCGTCGCCGCCGCGCTGGTGCACGCACGGGCGGGGATCGATCAGTTCACCGACCATTGCGCCCGCGATCCGGCGGTGATCGCGATGCGGCGCCGGATCGCGGTCGTGCGCGATCCCGCGATTGCGACCATTGCCGCCGAGATCGAGCTCACGACCGCGGACGGCACCACCTATCGCCTGTCCACGCCGGCGGCGCGCGGCAGCGCGGAAAACCCGATGAGCGACCGCGACCTCGAGGACAAGCTGCGCGTGGCGGCCGACGGCTGGCGGCCGGGTTACGACGCGGCACCGCTGATCGCGGCGATCTGGGCGCTCGATCGCAGCGCCGATGCATCGCGCCTGCTCGCGCTGACGGTGCCTTGAAGGTGTAGCGAGTGTCCCGGACGCGGTGCAGCGCGAAGCAGCGCAGATAAGTCTACGCAATCTGCGCAAGCTTGATTGCGCTGCGAAGCGGTGCGCCGCTGATCCGGGACCGTCGCGAAGGTGGTGTGTGGAACGGTCCCGGGTCTGCAGCGCAGCGTTTCGCTGTCGCTTCACGCTGCGCCGCGCCCGGGACACACCTTCATGCTGCGGGTCGACGCGTGAGTATTGCGCGGTGCGAATGCACAGCGTAGGGCGCAATAGCGTAGCGTATTGCGCCGCTGCAGGACCAGTTTGGCGGAATACGCTTCGCTATTCCGCCCTACGCAACTGCGCTGCGCCCCGGACACACCTTCATCCATCCGGTCGAGCGGTGGGCGTACAGGC
>CAVUAI010000021.1:0-46397 GCA_963739385.1 uncultured Alphaproteobacteria bacterium | reverse complement strand
GGATTGGCAATCCTGCCAATTCTGCTGATCTTCTCCGCGCAAACGGGCTCTGACCATTCAAGCCGTGGTGCTGTCTGCCCTTGTAAACGAGGCGATCGAATGAAGCGGCGCGAGTTCATGAGGCTGTTTGCCCACGCGGCGGCGTCCTCGATTTCTTGTTCAGTCTTTTGGCCGCTCACGGCTGGCGCCCAGTCGTCGGAGCCTGCGGTGCGATTCCCCAATAAGACGCTCCGCATCATCGTGCCTTTCACGCCGGGCGGCTCCAATGACGTGGTAGCGCGGGAAATCGCGGCCGGGTTGCAAGCGAGCCTCAACCAGACTGCCGTGGTCGAGAACAAGCCCGGCGGCGGGGGCAACATCGCCTATTCCTATGTGGCGAAGCTGCCGCCGGACGGCCATGTCATGCTGATCGCGCCGGCGTCGTTCACCATGGGCCCGCATCTATCGCGCAATCCGGTCTACAATCCGGTCACCGATTTTGCGCCGATCAATCTGGTCGCCGACGTACCGTTCGTCATGGTCGTGCCGGCCAGCCTGCCGGTGCAGACGGTGAAGGATTTTGTGGATCTGGCGCGCAATTCGCCGAACAGACTGAGCTTCGGCTCGGTCGGCGTCGGCACACCGCAGCATCTCGGCGGCGAACTTTTCAAGATGCACGCCGGAGTGGATCTTGTTCATGTGCCGTTCCGCGGTGCCACGGCCGTCCTGCCGGATCTGGTGGCGGGGCGCATCGACATGTTCATCGGCGCCGTCAATTCGCTCCTGCCGCTGATCCGGGACGGCAACCTGCGCGCCCTTGCCGCCACCAGTCCGGTCCGCATCGCCTCGTTGCCCGATGTTCCTACGCTGTCCGAGGCGGCGTTTCCCGGCTTCGAGGTCGGTTCGGGGGTGGGGCTGGTGGCGCCGGCCGCCACGCCGCCCGACATCATCGAGACGCTTAACCGCGAGATCGCAGGCATCATCGCCTCGCCCGGCTTCCACCAGCGCATGGCTGCGATCGGCGTCGACGTGGTTGGAACCACGCCTGCGGCCTATGCGAAGTTCATCAGGGACGACTACGCGAAATGGGGCAAGGTGGTGGCGGCGGCCGGGATCAAGCCGGAGTGAGCAAACTCGTAAACCAGTGTTCTGCCCCCGACGATTGCATTGTTGCCGTGTTCGTGTTCCGGACGCGGTGCGGCGCGCGCGAGAGCAAATTTCCGCAGTCCGAGCAAGCTTGACTGTGTTTCCGTGCGCCGCTGATCCGAAACCGCGGATTGCCGGGACGACACGGGGGCGCGGCGACGTGGCGCCGCGCGGTCGGTAATCGAAACTAAAGATTTCCCACCGATCGTGCGCGGCCGGAACCGCGAGGGACAATAATCAATGTATCGGATGACAGGGTTGGTGGCCGCCGTCGCTGCTGCGGTAGCTTTAGGCATTGGCATCGGGTGGACCCTCAGTCCCCAGGAGCCGGCACCGAGTGTGCCGGAGGCGAAGGCCGCGGAAGGCGAGCTGGCGACCGGCGCGGTCGCATCGCGTGCGGCCGCCGTGGCGACAGCACAGCCGCAGATGGCGCCGCCGCAATCACTCCCGCCGCCTGCGCCACTCATGGCACCGCAAGCCAGACCCGCGGCTGCGATGATGCCGGGCTCACCGGGCAAGGCTGGTGCCGCCGCCAATTCAAAATGCGAAAATCCGGACGCGCTCGGAGTTTCCCGGACGGTAGCGATCGATACTGCGGGCGGACCGGGCTTTGGCAATGAGCAGTTCAAGGCGCACGATTTCCTGGAGCGAGGCGAGGTCGTGCTGACCTTCGACGACGGCCCGTGGCCCGGCAATACTCCCGCCGTGCTGGCAGCGCTGGCGTCGCAATGCGTGAAGGCGACATTCTTTCCGATCGGCCAGCACGTGAGTTGGCATCCCGACATCCTCCGGCAGGTCGTCGCCAAGGACCACACCGTCGGCTCCCACTCGTGGTCGCACGCGAATCTTGCCAAGAAATCCCTGGACGAAGCCAAGGATGAAATCGAGAACGGCATCAGTGCCGTGGCGATTACCGCCGGGCGTCCGCTGGCGCCGTTTTTTCGCTTCCCCGGTCTGAGCCAGACGCCGGAACTGACTGCCTATCTCGCCGAAAGGAATATCGGCATCTTCTCGATCGATGTCGATTTGTTCGATTTCAAGCTCAAGAATCCCGACCGGGTGATCGAATTGGTGATGACCAAGCTCGAAAAAAGGGGCAAGGGCATCGTCCTGCTGCACGATTTCCAGCGTTCGACCGCGGTCGCGCTGCCGGCCTTGTTGTTGCAGCTCAAGGCCAAGGGCTTCAAGGTCGTGCATTTGAAGGCGAAGGACCCCGTCGTATCGCTGCCGCAATACGAGGCCGCCATGGTGAAGACGCGGGCAGGCCAGACCGTCGACGGGCGGCCGACCTCAAGCGTGGTGCGCACGGTGCAGAATCCGCCGCAGTAGCAACGCGCTGCCCGACACGGTGCTTACTTGCTGCGCTTGCTTGCGCGCCGCTTTTCCCGCTTGACCCCGGCCATTGCCTCGAGGACCGCGCATACCGCGGCGGTGTCCTCCTCAGCGTGCCCCGACTTCATCGCCTTGTTGTAGACCGGCACGGTGGCGTCGAACATCGGCGTCGGGCAACCGAGCTTGCGTGCGAATTCGCCGATCACCGCCATGTCCTTCTGCCAGACCGATATCTTCATCGTGACATCGTCGTAGCGGTCCTTCACCATCATCGGCGCGCGCAGCTCGAACACCCGGGAGTTGGCCGCGCCCATGTGCACCATGTCGAATACGGTTTGGGCGTCGAGCCCGGCCTTGAGGCCGAGCACCATGGCCTCGGCGCTGGCGACATTGTTGATCGCCACCAGCAGGTTCGCGACATATTTCATGCGGCTGCCGTTGCCGAATGCGCCGAGGTCGTGCATCGCGCGCGAGAAGCCCGCAAACAATGAACGGAGCCTGCGGATCGCCTTGCGGTCGCCGCTGGCATAGACCACGAGGTCCTTCACCCGCGCCTGCGCGCCGGTGCCGCTCACCGGACAGTCCAGCATCACGTGGCCCGCCTTGCGCAGCGCACGCTCGGCGCTGAGCTTGTCGTCGAGCGTGAACGTGCTGGCTTCGACGATCACCCGCGGCCGCACGCCGGCATCGATGATGGCCTGCACCGTCGCATCGAGCGCGGCAGGCTTCGGCAGGCTGGTGATGATGGTTGGCACGGCGGCGGCAAGCGTCTTGGTGTCAGCCGCGATCTCCACCCCTGCGCGCGCCATGGCGCGCCGGCGCGCGGGATCGGTGTCGTAGCCCACGACGCGCCAGCCGGCGGCAACGAGATTGTTCGCAAACGCGCCTCCCATGATGCCGAGCCCGACGATGCCGACTTTCCCTTTCGCCATTCCGAACCTCCCTTGCCCCGCACGATGCGGACGCTGCGCGGCTTGCGCTGCATTTCGTTTTCAATTGCTTCAGCGGCCACGCTTCAATAGCGGCCTTTCTCCCGTAGGCATAATCCCTTATCGTCGCCGCCGAGCTGCCGCAACCGATGGCAGCCCCAGGGGGACGCTCATGACCATGTCTCGCACCACCTTCGCTTTCTGCGCAGCGCTGGTGAGCCTGCTCGAAGCGTCAGCGGCATCCGCGCAGGGTCTGATCGCCGAGCAGCGCCTGTCGGCGGGGCTTGCTAACGAAGCGGTCGCCGAGGCGGTCGCGGCGTGTGCCAGGAACAGCTACGCCGTCACCGCCATCGTTGTCGACATGGACGGCGTGCGGCAGGCGGTGCTGCGCGGCGACGGCGCGCCGGTGCATACGCTCGACAGCGCTTATGCCAAGGCCTACACCGCCGCCTCGCTCGCGCCGGTGCGCAAGGAGGATTTCGACCAAGGCGATCTTCGAGCGCATCAGCAAGGCTCCCGGAATGACCACGAATGCACTCGCCGGCCTGCCGAACATCACGTTCACGCCCGGCGGCGTCACCATCATGGCCGGTGGCAAGCCGATCGGCGGCATCGGCGTCGGCGGCGCTCCCGGCGGCAATTTCGACGACGATTGCGCCCGCGCCGCGCTCGACAAGATCAAGGACCGCATGAAATAGCGAGCGAGTGCTTGCGTGGTCGCAACGACAGAGAAGCCAACGGCGGAGACTTGAATGCGGATCGGGATTGCCGGCATCGGCAAAATGGGCGCAGCCATCGCGCAGCGGCTCATGGAGGTTGGGCACGAGGTCACGGCGTGGAACCGGTCGGCTGACAAATTGAAGGCGGTAACGGATGCGGGCGCGGCGGCCGCGGCCACGCCGGCGGAACTCGCGCAGGGCTCCGATGCCGTCATCACGATTCTCACCGATGCCGCGGCGATCGATGCGGTCTACAACGGGCCGTCCGGACTGCTCGCTGGCGAGGTCGGCGACAAGCTGTTCATCGAGATGAGCACGGTGCAGCCGCAGACGCCGGTCGCGCTCGCCGAGACGGTGCGCGCCAAGGGCGCGGCCTTCGTCGAATGCCCTGTGGGCGGCTCGACCGGTCCGGCGCGGCAGGGCAAGCTGATCGGGCTGATGGGCGCCGAGCCGGCCGACGCCGCGCGTGCCAAGCCGATTCTCGAACAGCTCTGCCGCCGGCTCGAACATTGCGGGCCGGTCGGCTCCGGCGCGGTCATGAAGCTCACCATCAACATGCCGCTGATGATCTATTGGCAGGCGCTCGGCGAGGCGCTCGCGCTCTGCCGCCCGCTCGGCCTCGATCCCGCGCGGATCATGGATTTGTTGGCGGACACGTCGGGCGGCCCGAACGTCCTCAAGGTGCGCGGGCCCGGCATCGCCGACATGCTCAAGGGCGGCGACGGCGGGCCGGTGACATTCGACCTCGAGAGCGCGGTCAAGGATCTGCGCACGATGCTGGCCGAAGGCCAGGCGCGCGGCCTCGAGTTGCCGCTCGTCGAGAAGACGCTGGCCTGCTACGAGGAGACCAAAGGCAAGGTATCGGGCGCGGCAGAAGTTTCGGCGGTGTCCGTCTACTGGGCAAACCGCGCCGCCAGGCCGTGACCCGCGCTGGCGTCTCCCGACCCCTCGATCAGTCCCGCCAACACGCCACGGAGCTCCTCATGTCGGTCGTCACGCTTGCCCAAGCTTCCACCATCGTCGATGCCGCGCTCAAGAAGGGCCGCGACACCAATTGCGCGCCGCTGACCGTCGCCGTGCTCGATGCCGGCGGGCATCTGGTCGCGTTCAAGCGCGAGGACAAGTCGGGGCTGCTGCGCTTCGACATCGCCTTCGGCAAGGCCTGGGGCGCGCTCGGCATGGGCTTCGGCTCGCGTACGCTGGCGGGCCGCGCGGCCAAGACCCCGCAGTTCTTCACCATGCTGGCGGCGGCGAGCGGCGGGCGCATGGTCACCAATCCCGGCGGCGTTCTGATCAGGAACGCGGCGGGCGACGTCGTCGGCGCGGTCGGCATTTCCGGCGACACCTCCGACAAGGACGAAGCCTGCGCCATCGCCGGCATCGAAGCGGCAGGGCTCAAGGCTGATCCGGGCCAAGACTAGAGCGGGATGCCTTATCTTCGACTCGTCATCGCGCTCTAGCTTATTGCTGGAGCATGATCTTTTCCGAAAACCGGTGCCCACTTTTCGGGATCATGCTCTAACCCCGGCTGCGCTTGCGGCCATTTGACGCGAGCGGCGCCGCCAGCGCCTTGTCCCAGATCGCCTGGATGTGGGCGACCTCGGTTTCGAAACGCTCGAGAAAGCGCCGTGCCGGCACGCTCAAGGTGCGGCGCGCGGGCTGGATGACCACGAACTCGGCGTGCAGCGCCGGATCGCTGATGGGATTGACCACGAGATCGCCTCTGCCGATGTCGTTGACCGAGATCAGGCTCGGCAGCACCGTCACCCAGTCCGAGCGCGCGACGAATTCGAGCGTGCCGATCATGGCGTCCATTTCGAGCATGGCGGAGATCTCGACGCCGTTGGTCTGGAAGTAGGTCTCCAGGTTGCGTCGCCGGATATTGTCCGGCCCCGGCACCACGATCTTCAACGGGGCACAGTCCGCCAAGCGCACCGGTGCCAGCGGCACAAGCGCGCGTTTCGGTCCCGACAGCAGCATCTCG
The DNA here is from genome assembly GCA_963739385.1 of uncultured Alphaproteobacteria bacterium. Taxonomy (GTDB): domain Bacteria; phylum Pseudomonadota; class Alphaproteobacteria; order Rhizobiales; family Xanthobacteraceae; genus VAZQ01. The sequence continues at coordinate 40,308 of CAVUAI010000021.1, read as the reverse complement.
CGGTCGCGCACGAGCAGCCGCGATTTGAGCCCCATGCGGCCCTCGAACGCCGGCACCAGTGCGAAATCGAGCTCGTCGGCCAGGACCATGTCGGTCAGCACGCCGCTGTAGCCCTCGAACACGTGCAGCCGGACGTCGGGATAGCGCGGCACGAAGTCGTCGAGCGTCGGCGCCAGCACCGCGCGCGTGAAGGTCGGCATCAGGCCGATGCGCAAGTCGCCGGTGACCAGCCCGGAAAGCCCGCGCGCCTCCTCGTTGGCGTTCTCGAGCCGGCCGACCGCCTCGACGCAGCTCTTGTAGTAGCGCAGGCCCGCCGGCGTCGGCACGATGCCGCGCGCCGAGCGTTCGAACAGCTTCACCCCGAGCGCGCGCTCGACAATGGCGACATGCTGCGAGATGCCGGACTGGGTGGCGTTCTCGCGCTCGGCTGCGCGCGTGAACGAGCCCTCCTCGCACACGGCGATGACGGCGCGGATCTGCCGGAGTGCGATGTCGGCCACGACGCTGCTATCAACAAAACTGATGCCCTAGCGAAGAATATATTATTTCGGCTGCCGGTGCCACCCGGCTAGGATTCTTGCCAACAGCACGGGTCGCGGCCGAGAACGCGCGGCTCATCCTTGGGAGGCGTTCATGGGCACGGCAAATTTCGGCATCGCCGGACTGGATTGGCAGCAGCGGGTGAACTGGGACCGGCTGCGCAAGCACCGCACCGAGCGCGCGCGCGCACACATGAAGAAGCACGGCCTCGGCGCCATGCTCTGCATGTACGACGAGAACGTGCGTTATCTCACCGGCACGCTCACGCCGGGCTGGAATCGGCTCAAGCCGGGCCTGCGCTACGCGCTTCTCTGCGGCGACGGCGCGCCGGTGCTGTTCGAGCAGGGCGATCTCGGCTTCCAGATTGAGCGCCACTCGCCATGGCTGCCGAAGGAGAACGTCCGCTACTCCTATGCGTGGATCAAGGGCGCGGCCGGGCCCGCCTCGCAGCAGCAGGTGAAGAAATTCACCGATGCCATCCTCCAGGAGATGAAGCGCCACGGCGTTGCCGGCCAGAAGCTCGGGGTCGACTTCATCGACATCAACATGATCAACATCTTCAAGGAGAAGAAGATCAACTGGGTCGACGGCATGACGCCGATGATGGAGGCGCGCGCGGTCAAGAACGTCGACGAGCAGGAATGCATGCGCATCGTCGGTGCGATCGGCGACGCGACGCATTGGGAGTGCATGAAGTTCCTGCGGCCCGGCATCACCGAGAACCAGGTGACGGCACACCTGATGAAGTATCTCTACAGCATTCCCGGGATGGAGGACGTGGAGGACGTGATCGTCTCGTCCGGTCCCAACACCTGGCCGAACTGGCGCAATTTCTCCGACCGCATCATCCAGCCCGGCGACATCGTGTTCATGGATTTGGCTGCGCTCACCTGGAACGGCTACAAGTCCTGCTATTACCGCACCTATTGCGTCGGCAAGGAGCCGAGCAAGGAGCAGAAGGACACCTACGCGACCGCGCTGGAGTGGCTCTACGATTCGATCCATGCGGTGAAGGCCGGCGCGACCACGCGCGACATCGCCAAGAAGTGGCCGTCGGCCAAGGAAGCCTGGGGCTACAAGGAAGAAGACCAGGCGGCGGCCAATCTGTGGGGCCATGGGCTCGGCCTCGCGCAATACGATCCGCCGGTGATCTCGCGCATCTGGTCGCTCGACCATCCGATCGAGATCAAGGCGGGAATGACGTTCGCGCTCGAGACCCAGCACGGCAAACGCTTCCGCTACGGCGTGCGCATCGAGGAAATGCTGATCGTGCACGAGAAGGAGATCGAGATCATCTCCAACTTCCCGGTCAAGCAGATCACCGTGGTCGATCCGATCCCGGGCTACGCCGACCACGTGAAATGACGTCGGCCGCCGGCCGGCGTCATCACCGGGCCGGCGCGCAGCGCCGAGACCCGCTGATCTCGATTTGGTGACGCCAAGTGCGAAGACGTGGATGGCCGGGACAAGCCCGGCCATGACGAACCGAGCGGCCGAAGCGAGCAAGGCATGATTGACTTCATCATCCCGCTGACCGCCGCGGCGGCCGTTGACGCCGAACGGGTCGGACCGAAGGCGGCAACCCTGGCGGTGCTGACCCGAGCGGGCCTGCCGACGCCGGGCGGCTTCTGCCTGAGCGCGGAGGCCTACCGGGCGCAGATCGCGGCGCTCGGCCTCGCGGATCTGGTGGCTCGCTTCGCCGCCGCCGACGTGGTGGAGCAGCGGCGGCTGTCGGTCGAGATCAGGCTCGGCCTCTACGAGCAGCCGCTGGCGCCTGACATTGGCGCGCCGCTGCTGGCAGCGTGGCGCGCGCAGCGTGCGGACAGTGGCCACTCGAGCGCGGTGCGCTCCTCCGCGCTGATCGAGGATCGCAAGGGCGCCAACTTCGCCGGCCAGTTCGAGAGCTTCCTGGGCATCGACGAGGAGGCTGCGTTCCTCACCGCGGTGCGGGCCTGCTGGGCCGCGCTGTGGACGACCAACGCGCGGCGTTACATGGAGAACCACGGGCTGTCGCCGGCCGACACGGCCATGGCCGTGCTGATCCAGCCGCTGGTCGACGCGCGCGCCGCGGGCGGCGGCCTGAGCGAGACGGCCGAGGGACAGATGCTGATCACCGCGACCTGGGGGCTCGGCTCCGCCATCGCGCAGGGCGAGGTCGTGCCGGATCGCATCGTGCTCTCGCGCCAGGGATTTCTCCGCAAGGTCGACGCCGGCCGCAAGGATCACCGCGAGACCTGCGGCCACGGCGCGGGAGCGATGCCGCAGGCGGTGCCGGACGAGCTCGTGGCCAAGCCCTGTCTCAATGCCGCCGAGGCCGTCATCCTCGGGCGCATGTTGCGCAAGGTCGAGACCGTCGCCGGCGGGCCGGTCGAGATCGAGTGGGCGCTCGACGACGTCGGCTTCAAGCTTCTGCAGGCGCGTCCGCTCACGGTCGAGCCGCTCACCGTGCCCGATGCGATCTGGCTCAAGCATCCCGGTCTCAACGGGCATCCGGCCGGGATCGGCTGGGGCGCGGGCCGCGCGGTGGTGGTGAATTGCGAGTGCGAGCTTGCGCGGGTGGCGCCGGGCGATGTCCTGGTCACGCGCGTCGCCGGCCCCGCGCTCACCCACGTGCTGCCGCGCGTCGCCGGTGTGGTCGCCGAGCTCGGCGGCTCGACCTCCCATCTCGCCTCGCTGGCGCGCGAGCGCGGGATTCCGATGGTGCTGGGCGTGCTCGACGCCACCAGCCGCATCCCCGACGGTTCGCAGGTCGCGGTCGACGGCGTCGCCGGCATCGTGCGGTGGATGGCCTGATGCGCCAAAATCGTTCTCGACCGCGAATCTTCGTCACCCAGCCGGTCGCCAGAAGCGCGATCGACCGGCTGCGCAAGGTCGCGAGCGTGACGGTCAATCCGGATGCCAGCCGCATCATCGCCAAGAGGGCGCTCATCGCTGCGGCGCGGAAATGCGACATCTTGTTCTGCCTGTTGCACGACCGGATCGATTCCGACGTGCTCGCCGCCAATCCGAAGCTGCAGCTCGTTGCCGCACAATCGATCTCGCCGTCCAATATCGACGTCGCCGCGGCAACGGCGCAGCGGCTTCCCGTGACCGTCGTTCCACCGGTGACCACCGAGGCGACTGCCGATCTCACGTTCGGGCTGATGCTCGCGGTCGCGCGGCGGATCACGGAAGGCGACCGCCTGGTGCGGGCGGGAAAGTTTCCCGGCGGACAGTCGAGCTATCTGCTCGGCTCCTTTGTCTGGGGCAAAACCATCGGGCTCGTCGGTGGCGGCGGACTGATCGGCCGGGCGGTCGCGCGGCGCGCGCATGGCTTCTCCATGCGCGTCCTCTACTGGACGCCGCGGCGTAAGCCCGAGAGCGTGGAACGCGAGGCCGGCCTGACTTTTGTTCCGTTCGACCAGTTGCTCGCCGAGTTCGACTTTGTCTCGCTGCACCAGCCGCTGCGGCCGGAGACGCGCCACCAGATCGGGGCGCGCGAACTCAGGCTGATGAAGAGCACCGCCTTCCTGATCAATACCGCACGCGGGGCGATCGTCGACGAAGCGGCGCTGGTGCGGGCGTTGCGGGCGCGCCGGATCGCCGGCGCCGGCCTCGACGTGTTCGAGCACGAGCCCAAGGTCGACGCCGCGCTGCGCAAGATGCCGAACGTCGTGCTGGCCCCGCATCTCGGCAGCGCCACCGTCGAGGTGCGCGAGGAGATGGCGAACATCGTCGTGGACAATATTCTGGCGTTTCTCGCCGGCAAGACCCCGCCCAATTGCGTCAATCCGGAGGTGCTCGCGGTCAAATGACAGCGCCGAGAGCATCATCTTCGCAAGAAGATGGGTGCCCGGGTCCAAGCCCGGGCATGACGAGCTGAATTAGGAGTATCGCCATGTCGCGTACCCTGGTCGCGGTCACCGACAGCCCGTTTCCCTCGCTCGATCCGGCGAAGGCCGCACTCCAGCGCGTCGATCCCGAGCTGCGCATGGCAAAGAGCGCGTCGGCCGAGGACATCCTGGCGGTGGCGCGCGACGCCGATGCCATTCTCGTCACCTATGCCAAGCTGCCGGGCGAACTGCTGCGGCAGCTCACGCGCTGCAAGGCGATCGGCCGCTTCGGCCTCGGCGTCGACAATATCGACGTGAAGGCGGCAACGGAGCTCGGCATCACCGTGACCTATGTCCCGGACTATTGCATGCAGGAGGTGTCCGACCACGCCATGGCGCTGTTGCTGGCGTTGGCGCGGAAGATTCCGCTGTCGAACAGCCTGGTGCAGGCCGGGCGCTGGGAAATGCCGGCAGTGGTCCCGATCCACCGTCTCGCCGGGCGCGTGCTCGGGCTCGTCGGATTCGGCAACATTCCGCGCGCGCTGGCGCCGAAGGCGAAGGCATTCGGGCTGCGCGTCGTCACCCACGATCCCTACGTCGCGCAGGACGCGCTCGCCGCCGCCGGCGTCGAAGGCGTAAGCTTCGACCGGCTGCTCGAAATCTCCGATTTCGTCTCGATCCATGCGCCGCTGCTCCCGGCCACGCGCGGCCTGTTCAGCACCGATGTGTTTCGCAAGATGAAGCCGGGCGCGGTCCTCATCAATACCGCGCGCGGTCCGCTGGTGAACGAAGACGCGCTTGTTGCGGCGCTCGATGCCGGCCATCTCGGCGGCGCGGCGCTCGATGTGGTTGCGGTCGAGCCGCTGTCGACCGACTCCGGGCTGAAGGGCCGCGACAACGTCATCCTCACGCCGCACACCGCGTTCTATTCCGTCGAAGCGCTCGACGAATTGCAAACGAAGTGCGCGGCCGACGTCGCGCGGGTCTTGAGCGGCGAGCCACCGGTCTATCCGGTGAAGGCGGTGACATGATGATCGCGGGAGCGGGAGCAATGGCTTGGCTCAATCGGATCGCGTTCGGATGCGCTGCCGTGGCGTTACTGGTGGACGGAGCGGCGGCGCAGGACAGCTACCCGGCCAAGCCGATCAGGCTCATTGTTCCGCTGGCCGCGGGCGGCGGCATCGACTTCACCGCCCGCACGACCGCGCAGAAGCTGTCCGACGTGCTCGGGCAGCAGGTGGTTGTGGAGAATCAGGGCGGCGCCGGCGGCACGATCGGAATCACCGCGGTCGCGCGTGCCGCACCCGACGGCTACACGCTGCTCTACCACTCGGTGTCGGGCGTGGTGAGCTCCGTCGTGAGCAAGGACCTGCCCTATGACTGGGTGCGCGATCTCGCGCCGGTGTCGCTCGTCACCCGCTTTGCGCCGGTGCTGATCATCAATCCCGCGTTGCCGGCGAACGACCTCAAGGAATTCATCGCGCTGGCAAAGGCTAATCCGGGCAAGTTCAGCTACGGCTCCTCGGGTCCGGGAACCGCCATCCACCTCGCCAGCGAATTGTTCAAGGCCGCCGCCGGAGTCGATATCGTTCACGTTCCCTATCGCGGGAATGCCGGGGTCATGCCCGACCTTCTCGCCGGTCGCATCGCGATGCTGATCGACGGCGTGCCCGCGCAGGCCAAGAACATCGAGTCCGGCCAGGTGCGCGCGCTGGCGGTCACGACCAGGACCCGGACGACGGCGCTGCCGAACGTTCCGACGATGATCGAGCTGGGACTCGACTATGAGGTTCCGTACTGGACCGCGATCTATGCTCCCGCCGGGACGCCGCAGCCCATCATCGACAAGCTCGCGGCCGAGATCGGAAAGACGATGAAAGATCCGGGCGTCGTCGGCCGCCTCAAGGAGGCAGGCACGGAAGCGGTCGGCTCGTCGCCGCAGGAGCTCGACACGTTCAACCGCGACCAGATCGCGCTCTACCGCGGAATCGTTGCCGATCCGAGGCTAAAGCTCAATCTGCAATAGGCGCGCGCCGGCTACAGGCTATTTCTCGCGGTCCCAGATCACGATCACGCGCACGACCCTGTTGTTCTGGTTCGGGTGCGGCATCGGCGGGCTTTCGATGAAGAGCCGGTCGCCCTCGAAACGGATGAAGCGGGTCTGCTCGCCGCCAACCCAGGCTTCGTTCCAGGCAGCCTCGACCTTGGTCACGACTTTGCCGTCCTCGACCCGATAACGGCCGGTATAGGCGATCATGGTGCGCAACGCCTGCGCGCGCTCCTCGTCGGTCTTCGGGATCGCCCGGCCGTCGGCGGTGACGAGCGCGAGCCACACGCCGTCGGCGGTGGCGATCTGGCGGCCGCGGGGATGCTCGCCATAGACTGGCGTGCGCCCCTTGGTGTCCTGATCCTCATAGACCACCGAGACGAGTTTCCAGGTGCCGACGATCTTCTGCTTGAGATCCCTGTCGTCGGCATGAGCCGTGCCGGCGCCGAGCATCAACAGACAAAGCAACAGGACCCGCATGCCATTTCCTCCAGACCTGTGGTTCTCCGGGGACTCGCACACCAGCGGCGTTTCCGGGGCCAACGCGATAATCACCAAGCCACAACGGCATGCGGGCCAGAGCGCGATGCCTCTTCTTCGAAATCGTCATCCACTCCAGCTTGGTGGTGGAGCAAGATCTTTTTCGAAAGCCGGTGCCCACTTTTCGGGATCGTGCTCTATCGCGTGTCGCCCAACCACTTCGTGCGAATCTTTCCCAGCGTACCGTCCAACTCGATCTGGTCGAGCCAGATGTTGATGTAGTTGAGCAGCGTCTGATCATCACGCCGCAGCAAAATTGCCACGTAGATCGGGTGGAACACCTTGTCCGGACTCATCGCCGCGAGCCGGGGGTTCTGGCGTCCCATATAGATCGCGGCGGTGGAGTCGGCGACCTGCGCATCGACCTTGCCCGCGAGGAGGTCCGCGGTGGCAAGCTCGTTGGTGTCGAAGCCGACCGGCGTCGCCCGGGTGAACATGTTGTGCGCGAAACGATCGTTCAAGCCGCCCCTGTTGTAGGCGATCTTGAGACCGGGATGATCGAGGTCTGCAAGCGTCCTGAAACGCCCCTGATCGACACTGCGAATCAGCAGCAGCTTCCCGTAGCGCATGTATGGCTTCGAGAACGTGGCGACCCGGGCGCGGTCGAGCGTCCGCCCCATGCCGGACATTGCGATGTCGAACTTGTCGGCGGCGAGGTCGGCGAGCATCGAGCCGAAGTTCATCTTCACATATTCGAGCCTGACGCCGAGCGAAGAACTCAGCGTCTCCAGCACATCCATATCGAGGCCGTGAAGGTTGCCGGTCGCCGGATCGCGCATGCTGAAAACCGGCGTGTCCATCGTGGTGCCCACGCGCAGAACGCCACTCGTGACGATTTTGTCCAGACGATCGGGCGCCTGGACTTGCGCGAGGACGGGCCCGGCGCCGAGCGCAATGGCAAAGGCCAGGGCGAGAGCGGGACGTTCCATTTTGCCCCCCTGTGGTGGAATCAATGCGGCAAGATCATTGTCGCCGTCATTCCGCCGTCCAGCCGCCATCGAGGACGAGCGCGGAGCCGGTCATCAGCGATGACGCGTCGGAGGCGAGGAACACGATCGCGCCGGTCAGCTCGTCGAGCTGGCCGAGACGGCCGAGCTTGATCTTCGACAGGACCTCGTCGCGGAATGCCTTGTTTTCGAAGAACGGCCGCGTCATCGGCGTCTCCAGGAAGGTCGGCCCCAGGCTGTTGACCCGGATGTTGTGGGGCGCGAGCTCGATCGCCATGGCCTTGGTGAAGCCTTCCATGGCGTGCTTGCTGGCGCAATAGACGGTGCGGCGCGCGGCGCCGACATGGCCCATTTGCGAGGAGATGTTGATGATCGAGCCGGGGCGCCTGGCGTCGACCAGTCGGCGCGCCACCGCCTGCGCCATGAAGAAGGCCGCGCGGACGTTGAGGGCGAAGATCGCGTCGAAATCTTCGATTTTGACATCTATCAGATAGGCCGGGCGATTGGTGCCGGCATTGTTGACCAGCACGTCGAACGGCTCCGCGGTCGCGACCGCACGGCGCACGGCCTCGAGATCGGTGACGTCGAGCGCGAGCGCGTCGGCCTTGTCGCCGCGCGCGGCGATCGCCTGTGCGGCCGCTTCGACGTCGGTCGCTGTCCGCGCGAGCAAGGTCACATGCGCGCCCGCCTGCGCGAGGGCCGATGCCGCCGCCAGCCCGATGCCGCGTCCGCCCCCGGTGACGAGCGCGCGCTTGCCGTCGAGGCGGAAGGAGGGGGTTGCGGCGAGATCGACCGGCGGCATCGCGCTCATCGCGATCCGATCACTCCGCCGCCTGCGCATAGGCCACGTTGCGGCCGCCGTAGCGGCGTACGCGCACATTGGCCTGCTCGGCGTGGGCGTAGAAGCCCTCGAGAATGCACAGCCGCGAGCAGTATTCGCCGATCAGCGCAGACGCCTGGTCGGTGAGCACCTTCTGGTACGTGCAGGTCTTGAGGAATTTTCCCACCCACAGCCCGCCGGTGTAGCGGGCGGCTTTCCTGGTCGGCAGGGTGTGGTTGGTTCCGATCACCTTGTCGCCATAGGCGACATTGGTGCGCGGCCCCAGAAACAGCGAGCCGTAGTTCTTCATGTTGGCAAGGAAGTAGTCGGGATCGCGCGTCATCACCTGCACGTGTTCGGAGGCGATGCGGTCGGCCTCGCTCACCATCTCGGCCTCGTCCTCGCACAGGATGACCTCGCCGAAATCCGCCCATGCCTTGCCGGCGGCGTCGGCGGTGGGGAGGATCGCCAGCAACCGATCGACCTCGCGCATGGTGTCGCGCGCGAGCCGGTCCGATGTCGTGATCAGGATGGCGGGTGAGGTCGGGCCGTGCTCGGCCTGTCCGAGCAGATCGGTGGCGCACATCTCGCCGTCCACGCTGTCATCGGCGATGATAAGCGTCTCGGTCGGGCCCGCGAGCAGATCGATGCCGACGCGGCCGAACAGCTGGCGCTTGGCTTCCGCCACATAGGCGTTGCCGGGCCCGACGATCATGTCGACGGCGCCGATGGTCTCGGTGCCGAGCGCCATGGCGGCGACGGCCTGCACGCCGCCCAGCACGTAGATATCGTCGGCGCCGCCGAAATGCATGGCGGCGACGATGGCCGGATGCGGCCCGCCCTTGAACGGCGGCGCACAGGCGGCAATGCGCCTCACCCCGGCCACCCGCGCGGTCACGATCGACATATGCGCGGAGGCAACCATGGGATAGCGGCCGCCCGGCACGTAGCAGCCGATCGAGTTGACGGGGATGTGCTTGTGGCCGAGCACGACGCCCGGCACGGTCTCGACCTCGAGGTCGCGCATGGTCTCGCGTTGCTTCTGCGCGAAATTGCGCACCTGCGCCTGCGCGAACTTGATGTCGTCGAGGTCGCGCTCGGCGACCTGGGAGATGGCGCGCTCGATCTCGGGCGCGGAGAGCTTGAATGATGGCGGCGACCAGTTGTCGAACCTTTGCGACAGCGCGCGCACCGCCGCATCACCGCCGGCCTCGATTTCGGCCAGGATGGTTTCCACCGTTTCGCGCACCTTGGCGTCGGCGGCCTTGACCGCGCTCGCGTCCATTCCGCGCTTGAGATAGCGGGCCATGGGGCACCTCCATTCTGCCGCCGTCATCCCGAACTGGCCGCTTCGATCGGCGCTCGAACGATGACAGGCGCGTCATCCGGTCCGTCGCCTTTCGAGGCGCCGCGCCCAAGGCCAGGTGGCATCTCAGGGCGACGGGCGAGAGTACGGGCTCAGCCTAGCTTATTTGATCGCCTGCGGGTTGATCGGCGAGCCGGTTCCGCCGGTGATGATCAGCGGCGGGCCGCAGAAGAAGAACTCGTAGACGCTGTCGGCCGCGCAATCCTCCGCCAGCTCCTTGAGATAGAAGATCTCGCCCATGCAGAGGCCCATCGCCGGGATCACCACCCAGTGCCAGGGCTGGTTCGCTTCCGTGGTCTCGTTGGGCCGCACCTCGACCCCCCAGGTATCGGTGCAGATGGCGGCGATCTCCTTGTCCTGGCACCAGTAGCAGTTCTCGAACCTGACACCGGGCGCATCGCCGCCGGCATAGCCGCCCCATTGCTTTTCCTTGAGGCAGCGCTCCATCTGTCCGGTGCGGATGATCACGAAGTCGCCGCGGCCGATGTCGACCTTCTGCTTCTTGGCGCATTGGTCGAGCTCGTCATTGGAGATGGCTTCGCCATCCGCGAGCCAGTCGACGCCGCGGAAGCGGGCGATGTCGAGCAGCACGCCGCGCCCGATCATCTTGTCCTTGGAGTGCTCGATGCCCAGCACGCTCAGTCCGCGCGCATCGATGAGCTTGGCGTCATAGCCGTTGTAGGCCTTGTCCTCATAGAAGATATGCCCGAGCGCGTCCCAATGGGTGGCGCCCTGCACGCACAGCGTGAGCGTGTCGTCGGCGTAGCGGACCTTGTTCCAGTCCTGGCGGCCGGCGATGGCGTCGGTGCCGGTCGCGAGCATCTGGTGGATTGGATTGAAGCGCCCGCCGAACAGGCCGGTCTGCGGGCCGTTGGCGTCGAGGGGAATGCCGAGCGCGAACACCTTGCCGGTGCGGATCAGCCTCGCCGCCTTGACGATATCGGCAGGCGTGACGTGATTGAGCGTACCGATCTGGTCGTCCTTGCCCCAGCGACCCCAGTTCTTGAGTTTCTCCGTGGCCTTGGCGATCGCCTCGCGGCCCACCTTGATGTTCATTCCGTCATCTCCCGTCTTCCTTGCATGACATACGGACGCCGATCGCCTCGCGCGTCAGTGCGCTCGCAGCCGGGGCGAACCCTCGCACCGCGAGCCGATTGTGGCCCGGCACGCAAACTTCGTCCATGCAAAAGGGCTACACGCGATTGAGCGCCCGCAAGATGCGGCCGGGCGTGAACGGCATGTCTGTCAGCGGCGTGGCACCGAGCGGACGCAGCGCGTCGTTGATGGCGTTCATGATGGCGCCGGGCGCGCCGGCGGTGCCCGCTTCGCCCGCGCCTTTGGCGCCCAGCTCGGAATCGGCGGTCGGCGTCACCACGTGGCCGACCTCGATGTCGGGCATCTCCGCGGCCATGGGCACGAGATAGTCGGCCATGTTGCCGTTGGTGAGCTGTCCGCGCTCGTCATAGATGCAGTGCTCAAACAGCGCCCCGCCGATACCCTGCACCACGCCGCCCCGGATCTGCTCGTCGACCAGCTGCGGGTTGATCACGGTGCCGCAGTCTTCCACGCACCAGTGCCTGAGCAGGGTGACGAAGCCGGACTCGGTGTCGACCTCGAGATAGCTTGCCTGGATGCCGTTGGTGAATGCGAACGGCCACGCCCGCGGCACATAGTGGCGCGTCGCCATCAGTTCGGCCTGAAAGCCCGGCGGCAACGTGTCCGGGCGAAAATAGGCGATGCGCGCGAGCTCGTGGAGCGGAAGGCGCTCGGTTCCGCTGTCGCGATCGACCACGCGGCCGTCGCGGATGTCGAGCTCGTCCGGCTTGGCCTGCAGGATCGATGCGGCACAGGCCAGCACGTTGGCGCGCAGCGCCTTGCCCGCCTGCCATGCGGCCTCGCCGCCGATGCCGGCGGCGCGCGAGGCCCAGGTGCCGCCGCCATAGGGCGTGTTGTCGGTGTCGCCGGTGATGACGCGCACGCGCTCGATCGGCACGCCGAAGGCGGAAGCGGCGACCTGCGCGATCACCGCCTCGGCGCCCTGGCCCTGCTCGGTGACGCCGGTCTGGCAGATGATCGCGCCCTGGGCGTCGAGCCTGATGGTGACGCCGTCCTGCGCCGAGATTTTCGCGCCGCCGACTCCGTAAAAGGCCGCGCTCGGATTGGTCACCTCGATGAACGAGGCGAAGCCGATCCCGCGGTGGATCCCTTGCGCGCGGAGCCGCGTCTGCTCTGCCCGCAAGCCGGCGTAGTTCATCATGGCGTCGAGATGGGCGAGGCACTCGTGGTGCGAGAGCGCCTCGAACTTGATGCCTGACGGGCCGCTGGAGGGATGCGCATCGTCCGGAATGAGATTGCGGCGGCGGATTTCCAGCGGGTCCATGCCGATCCTGGCGGCGGCGAGCTCGACCAATCCCTCGGTCACCGCGGTCGCGATCGGATGGCCGACCGCTCGGTACTGGCACATGACGTTCTTGTTCTGGAAGACGACTCGCGCGCGGGCCCGATAATTCGGGCAGGTATAGGGCCCGCCGGTGAGGTTGACGATCTGGTTCGCCTCGATGCCCGACGTGCGCGGATAGACCGAGTAGGGCCCGATGCCGGTGAGATCGTCGATCTCCCAGGCGGTGATGGTGCCGTCGTTCTTGACGCCGATCTTCGCCCTGACGCGATGGTCGCGGGCGTGGATGTCGGTGACGAAGCTCTCGATGCGGTCGGCCACGAACTTGACCGGACGCTTGAGCAGCTTCGACAGCGCCACCGTCGCCATCTCGTCGGCATACGTGTGCACCTTGATGCCGAACGAACCGCCCACGTCCCTCGTCACGACCCGAACCTGATGCTCCTCGAGGCCGAGGTGCTTGGCGAACAGGTTCTGCATCATGTGCGGTGCCTGCGTGCCATGATAGACGGTGAGCCGATCGTCACCCGGGTTCCAGTCGGCGACGACGGCGCGCGGCTCGTTGGTGACGCCGGTGTGGCGGCCGAACACGAAGGTCGTCTCCACCACCGCGTCGGCTTGGTCGAAGCCCTTGTCCGGGTCGCCGGCGACGTGCACGCGCTCGAACGTGAGATTGTCTCCCAGCTCGGGATGAATGATCGGCGTGGCGGCATCGAGCGCGGTCTCGGCGTCGGTGACCGCCGGCAGTTCCTCGTAGTGGACCTCGACCAGCTCGCACGCATCCTCGGCCTCGGCGCGGCTGCGAGCGACTACGGCGCAGAGCGCCTCGCCCTGCCAGCGCGCGCGCTCGACGGCGAGCGCGTGCTGCGGCGCTGATTTGATGCCTTTCAGGTGCGTGAGGACGCCGACCCAGGGCGTGATTACCGGCGCCAGCTCGGCGCCGGTGACGACGGCGATGACCCCCGGCGCCTTCTTCGCGGCCGCGGTGGCGATCGCCTTGATGACGGCATGGGCATGGGGGGAGCGCACGAAGGCGACATGCGCCATGCGCGGCAGCGTCATGTCGCTCACGAACTGGGCGCGGCCTTGCGTCAGGCGGGCGAGATTGGGCCGCGGCACGGAGCGGCCGATATAGGAATTCGGCCGGTCGAGGGCGGAGAGGCCCGGGGGCGAGTCACTTGCGATTTTCATGGAGCGCTCATCGCATGTTTCCCGCTCGCGCCTGCGCAACGGCCTCCACCGCATCGACGATCGCCTGGTAGCCGGTGCAGCGGCAGTAATTGCCGGAGAGATGAACGCGGATCGCCTCACGGCTCGGAACGCCGCCCGCGGCCAACAATTCCTGCGCGGCGAGCAGCATGCCCGGCGTGCAAAAGCCGCACTGGAGCGCGTTGCGCTCGATGAAGGCCTGCTGCAGGTCGGCTATCTCGGCCGTGTCCGCCACGCCCTCGATCGTGTCGACCCGCGCACCGTCGCATTGCACGGCGAGCATCAGGCAGCCGCGCACCACCACGCCGTCGACGCGCACCGTGCAGGCGCCGCACACGCCATGCTCGCAGCCGACATGGCTGCCAGTCAACGCGAGGTCCTCGCGCAGGAAATCCACCAGCGTCTTGCGTGCCTCGATCCGCTCGCGCACCTCTTCGCCATTCACCGTGACGGTGACGTCGTGGGAGCGCTCGGTCATGACGGCGCCTCCGCGAGCTGGCGGGCGACCCGCCGCAACAGCACGCCCGCCAGGTGCATCTTGACCGCGCCCGTTGCCTGCACGTCGTCGGGCGGGTTCAGATCTTTCACGAGCGCCTGCACCGCAGCGTCGACATCGCCGCCGGCCAAAGCACGTTCGGCGTTGCGCGCGCGAACCGGCGTCGCGGCGACGCCGAAATAGGCAAGGCGGACATCGCCGAGGCCCTTGCCTGCGGCGCGCGCACAGCCGGCAAGGCCGACCATGGCGTAGTCGCCATGCCGACGCGCGAATTCGGAAAAGCCAAGGCGTGTTTCGGCAGTCGCAGCCGGCACACGGATCGCGGTCAGCACGTCATCGGCACCAAGCGCGGTCTCGAACAGGCCCTGGAAAAAATCGTCGGCCTTGACGGTGCGCGCTCCCTGCGGCCCGGTGACGTCAATCTCGCCTTCGAGTGCAAGCAGGCATGCCGGCAGCTCGGCGGCCGGGTCCGCAAAGGCCAGCGATCCGCCGACCGTGCCGCGGTTGCGGATGGCGGGGTGGCCGATATGGGGAAGGGCGAGAGCGATCAGCGGCGCCTGGCGCGCGACGTCGGTGGAGTTCTCCGCTTGCGCATAGCGCACCAGCGCCCCGATCTCGAGCTTTCCGTTCTTCGAGGTGATCCGATCGAGGCCGGCGACGCCGTTGATGTCGACCAACAGCGCAGGGTGGCTCAGCCGCATGTTGAGCGTGGCGATCAGGCTTTGACCGCCGGCCAGCAGCCGCGCGTCGTCATTCGCCAACAATTCGATCGCGTGCGCCAGCGAGCGAGCCTTGGCATAGGCAAACGGTGCCGGCTTCAATGCGTCCCTCCGAGCGGCGTTTTTTCTTATTGTCGCCGCTGCGAGCGCGTGCCGTCAATCCTTGTCGCTCGCCGTGCGGTTGGTGAAACGGGCGTTGCCCAGTCCGGTGCCGATGGTGAGCACGCCCCAGCGCTCCACGTCAGTCATGAACGGCGCCTGGCTCAGTCCCTGCACGACGGCATCGTTGTGCAGCAGAATCGCGGTCTCGTGCTTGCCGATGGTGGGAATCGCCTCGTGCAAAGCGCGCGGCAGATTGAAGCGGCTGCTTGCCCAGTTGCCCGGCAGGTTCTGCGCGCCGCGGTCGATTGTGCCGTCCGCCTCGATGATGCCGGGGCAACCGATGCCGATGAAGGGCGCCAGCCGCAAATCTTCCTTGCCGGCACGCGCGATCATGGTCTTGAGCATGGCGACCAGCTCGTCGATCGCGTCTTCGCGATTGAGCTTCTTCTTCTCGTCCGCATGCCGCCAGAGCTCGAACTTCCAGACGGACGCCTTGGAGAGGTCCGGCGCCTTCTTGAGGTTGAGCTCGACCACGCCGGCGCGGATGTTGGTCCCGCCGATATCGACGGCGAGGATGGCGTCATGCGCTTCGAACATCCAGCGCGGCGCAAGATGGGCACCGCCGATCAGTCCGGCTTCATCCGGCTCGTGCCGGATCGGCACCAGGTCAATGGCAACCTTGTCGGCCTTGAGGATCACGGAGGTGCGGCCGATGGCGAGCTCTCCGACCCGGCTGGCGCGAAAGCCCCCACCGACGACGACCCGCTCGGTGTCGCGCCAGCCCTTGAGCTTGAGGAAACGGCGGATGATGACCGCGAGCTCCTGGGAAAAATCCTCGATCGCACCCTGCAGGACGCCGGCCGCTTCCGGGTCGCCTTGGGCGAGCAGGGCGTCGAGCTCCTTCCTGCTGATGTCCTCGCTCGCTTCCTCGCCGAACGGGTCCTTGCCCGCCTTGCGCAGGGGTTTACGCCAGTTCTCGAGAATGGCGCGGAAGGCACCCTTGCTGGCGCGGTCGCCGATGAAACCCTCGTCGTCCTTCAACTCCGCATTGTAGGAATCGACCTCCACCGAGGGGAGGCGGGCGCCGCCGTGCGCCGCGACGGTCGGCAAGGTCGTGCTCTGATCGGTCATGAACCCATTCTCGTGACAAGTTCCATGACAACAGGGAAGGGGCCCGAAAGTTTCATCCCGGTGCTCCACCGGGCGGGGGAGCGGCGACCAGCCGGCGCACGATGTCGATCGCGCGGCGCATGAGCGTCAGGGAGGCTTCAAGGGTACGAAATGCCGCATGGGAGGTCAGCGTCACGTTCTCCATCCGGGCCAGCGGATGGTCGGGCTTGAGCGGCTCGGCGTGGAAGACGTCGAGCCCGGCGTGACGGATATGGCCGCTCGCGAGCGCCGCCAGGAGGGCAGGCTCGTCCACCAGCGCTCCGCGGGCAGTATTGACCAGGATCACCCCGGGTTTGGTGCGCGCGAGCCGCTCGGCGTCGAGCAGGCCCCGCGTCTCGTCGTTGAGCGCCAGGTGCAGCGAGATCACATCCGCTCGCGCCAGAAGCTCATCGAGATCGACGTGGGGGAAGCCGGCGTCAGGGCGCGGCGAGCGATTCCAGGCGATCACATCCATGCCGACCCCGCGCGCGATCCGGGCGACTTCCCGGCCGATGCCGCCGAGCCCGATCAGGCCGAGCGTCTTGCCCTTGAGCTGCATGCTTTCCAACGGATCCCACACCCCGCTGCGCACGGCGCGGTCCATGCGCGCAAGGTCGCGGCAGCACGCGAATATGAGCGCCATCGTGTGCTCGGCGACTGCGGTGTCGCCATAGCCCTTGATCGTATGCACCTCGATGCCAAGCCGATCGAGCGCGGGAACGTCCATGTAGCTCGACGCGCCGGTGCCGAGAAACACGATGTGCCTGAGCCCGCGGCACTTCGCCATGATCTCCGTCGGCATGTAGGAGTGATCGTCCAGGCAAATGTCGTAGCCGGCGAGCAACCGCGGCAGATCGGCTGACTGGAAGGGGGCGGTGTTGATCGCGATCGCCGGATCGTCGGGCCGTTGCACGCGGGCGAAGACCGGCGCGAGCTGGTTGTTGCAGTCGACGAAGATCGATTTCATGGGTGCCCTGTTCCCTCGTCATGCGCCGGACTAGTAATACTGTAAGTCAGATCAGCAGGGAGGCTGGAATGCCGGGTGAGTTCAAGGACAAGGTCGTGGTCGTCTCGGGGGGAAGCCGCGGGATCGGGCGCGGGATCGCGCTCGCCTTCGCGCGGCAAGGCGCACAAACCGTGCTGGCCTCGTCATCCGAGCAGAACCTCGCCGCCGCCGCCAAGGCAATCGCCGCCGAGGGCCCGCAACCGCTCACCGTCGCGGGCGACCTGCGCACGCTCGAAGGGTGCGAACAGCTGTTCAAACGAGTCGACGGGCAATTCGGGCGCTGCGACGTGCTCGTCAACAATGCCGGTGCGACCCGCGCGGGCGCGTTCACCGAGCTGCCTGACGCCGCCTGGCTCGACGGCTACGCATTGAAATTGTTCGGCTGCGTGCGGCTTTCCCGGCTGTTCTGGCCGCTGCTGAAGGCATCGCAGGGCAGCGTCATCAACATCGTTGGCGGAGCGGCGCGCACACCCGATCCCGAATTCCTGATCGGCGCTTCAGTCAATGCCGCGGTGGCCAATTTCTCCAAGGGCCTGTCGAAGCTCGGCAATCGCGACAATGTCAACGTAAACGTCATTCATCCCGGCAACACCGATACCGAACGACAGGAGCAGTTGCGCCAGCAGCGCGCGGCGGCACTGGGCACCACCGTTGAGGCCCTGCGCAGCGAGGCGCTGGTCAAGAGCAACACGCGCCGTTTCGGCAAGCCCGAGGACATTGCCGCGCTGGTGCTGTTCCTGTGCTCCGACCACGCCCGTCACATCCAGGGTACGGCCATCGCGGTCGACGGTGGTGCAACGCCAGGCCATTACTGACCGACTTCACATTTTCGAATGACGGTCGCGGGGAACTTGTGCCGCCCGCCGGAGGCTGGTCTCATAGCAGGCGCAACCCCGGGGAACCGCAGGGAATAGGCGTGGGCCGCGAAGGGTTGTTCACTCCGTCGCCGCGCGCCCTGCCGGCGATGGGATTTCGGGAGGAGACTATGAATCAGACGACACGGCGCGTTGTCGGCGCGGCCGGCTTGGCACTGCTGCTGCTGACATCCGCCAGCTTCGCCCAGCAGCCGGCTCCGGTTCGCGTGCGCGGTACGGTCGAGGCTGTGGACGGGCCGATGCTGACGGTCAAGTCGCGCGACGGACAGACGACGTACAAGATCAAGCTGACCGACAACGCCTCGGTTCGCGGGATCGTGAAGGCACCCTTGTCCGATATCAAGAGCAACTCGTATATCGGCGTCACCGGCATGCCGCAGGCGGACGGCAGCCAGAAGGCGGTCGAGATCCACATCTTCCCCGAGCCGATGCGCGGCACCGGCGAGGGTCATCGCCCCTGGGACTTGCTGCCGAACAGCACCATGACCAACGCCACGGTGGCGCAGGCGGTGAAAGGGGTGTCGGGCGACGAGATCACGCTCAAGTACAAGGAGGGCGAAAAGAAGATCGTCGTGACGCCGGAGACCGTGATCGTGACCTACGTGCCCGGAAGCAAGGACGAGCTTAAGCCGGGCGCCAAGATCTTCATCGCCGGCGCGAACAAGAAGGATGACGGCACGCTGGAAGCCGCCTCCGTTTCGGTCGGGCGCGACGGCATCACTCCGCCGATGTGACGCTTCGTGCTGCGGAACGGTGCAGCGCTCTTTGTTTGAGCAGCGTGCTCTGATCCAGGACGGCCCCGCATCGTAACGGTCCCGGGTGTGCAGCGCGTCGCTCTTGCGCTGCCTCCGGGATACGAATTCAAGCTCAAGCCTGATCCGTGCTGTCCCACCGTGGCGGCGCACGATGTTTTTGGAGGACCGAATGAGCAAAATGACATCCCGCGTGACGGCGGTCGCGACGCTCGCCGCTGCGCTTGCGATCTCTTCAGCTTTTGCCCAACAGCCGCAAACGACCCGGATTCGTGGACCGATCGAGGCGGTGGAGGGCTCGACGCTGACCGTCAAGGCCGGCGAGGCCGGCGACGTGAAGGTGACGCTCACGGACAACGCGGCGGTGTACGGAGTGGTCAAGGCGACCCTCGCCGACGTCAAGCCCGGCGCCTTTATCGGCGTCGGCGCGACGCCCCAGGCCGACGGCAGCCAGCGCGCCATTCAGGTCATGATCTTTGCCGAGCCGCAGCGCGGCACCGGCGAGGGGCATCGCCCATGGGATCGGCCGAACACCACCATGACCAATGCAACGGTGGACACCACGGTGGCCGGCGTCGACGGTCAGGTCGTCATGGTCAAGTACAAGGACGGCGAGAAGAAGGTCGTCGTCGGCCCCGACGCCGTGATCCGCGCCTACGTGGTGGGCGGCCGGGACGAGCTCAAGCCGGGCGCCAATATCAATATCGTCGCCGCGACGAAGAAGCCGGACGGCACGTTCGAAGCCGGGCGGATCAATGTCGGCCGCGACGGCGTCGTGCCGTAGCAGGCATCAACGCCGGGCGATTTTGGTGCCGCCGCGGCGGGAGGGCGCGTGCGCCGAGCCGCGGGCCGGAACGTCGAGGTCGCTCGCCAGCAGATCCGGGAGCTGCGCCGGCGCGGCAAGACGCGGCGGGTTGCGGCGCCCGCGGGCGCGGCTGTCGACGTCCTCGTCGTGCGGGCGTTTGACCCCGTCGGCACGGGCGAGCGCCTCGATCGGAGGCGCATCCTCGGTCAGGCGGGCCAGCAACGAGGTGAGATCGTCGAGCTTCCCGGCGACCACATGGATGACGCCGGATTCCTGCTGCACCTCCCCGCTCACGGCGACGTAACGCGCGCCCAGGACGATGGGGCGAAAGCGTTCGAAGGTCTTGGGCCAGACGATGATGTTGGCGATAGCGGTCTCGTCCTCGAGGGTCATGAAGATGACGCCGTTGGCCGAGCCCGGCCGCTGGCGAATGGTGACAAGACCGGAGACCGCGACCTGGGCGCCTGACTTGCGCACGCGCAGCTCCTCGTTGCGGATGATGCCGCGCCGGGCGAGATCGGCGCGCAGAAACGATGCCGGATGTTGGCGCAGCGACAGTTCGAGGAAGCGGTAATCGTGCACGACCTCCTCACCCGGCGGCATGGGCGGGAGCAACACCTCGGGTTCGCGCGCAATTGCGGCTTGCGCAGGGGCTGGTGGTGCAGCGGGTTTCCGCATCGCATTCGCGCGAAACAGCGGCAGATCGTCGTCCTTGTCGCCGACCCGGCCGAGCGCCTTGGCCGCCCATAGTGCCTGTCGCCGCGAGAGGCCGAGCGAGCCGAAGGCATCGGCATCGGCGAGCCGCTCGATGAGGCGGGGCGAGAGACCGGTGCGCAGCCAAAGGTCGCGCACGCAGGCATAGGGTTGCGCGCGCCCGTCGTCGTTGCGACGCCTGGCGACGATCAGCCGCCCATCGTTCTCGCTCAATCCCTTGATCCTGCGAAAACCCAGCCGCAGCGCGTGGGTCGAATGGATGTCGCCCGCCATGGCGCGATGGAGCGCATGCAGGCGTCCGGCTGCGCGCGGGCCGGGCTCGAGCGTGGCGTCCCAGTCGGAATGGTTGATATCGACCGGGCGCACCTCGACGCCGTGCTCGCGCAGGTCGCGCACGATCTGCGACGGCGCATAAAAACCCATCGGCTGCGCGTTGAGCAGTGCCGCCGCGAACACGTCGGGATAGCGGCACTTCAACCAAGCCGAGGCATAAACCAGAAGCGCGAAGCTCGCCGCGTGGCTTTCCGGGAAACCATATTCGCCGAAGCCCTCGATCTGGCCGAAGCAGCGTTCGGCGAAATCGCGCGGATAGTTTCGCGCCACCATTCCTTCGATCATCTTGGTCCTGAACGTGCCGATGGTGCCAGTGCGCTTGAAGGTCGCCATGGCGCGGCGCAGCTTGTCGGCCTCTCCGGGCGTAAAGCCGCCGGCGACGATGGCGATCTTCATCGCCTGTTCCTGGAACAGCGGTACCCCGAGTGTCTTGTCGAGGACGGTTTCGAGCTCCTTGGAGGGGTAGGAGATCGGCTCGATTCCCTGCCGGCGGCGAAGATACGGATGCACCATGTCGCCCTGGATCGGCCCCGGCCGCACGATCGCGACCTCGATGACGAGATCATAGAATTCCTTCGGCTTGAGACGCGGCAGCATCGACATCTGCGCGCGGCTCTCGACCTGGAACACGCCGAGCGAGTTGGCCCGTTGCAGCATGTGATAAACGGCGGGGTCTTCCTTCGGAATTGTAGAGAGCGCGAAGAAACCCGGTCCCTGCTGCTGCTCCCGCCGGAGCGCCCGGAACGAAAGGCCATAGTGCTTTTCGGTCAGCTCGAATGCCTTGCGCAGGCACGTGAGCATGCCGAGCCCGAGCACGTCGACCTTGAGGATGCCGAGTGCGTCGAGATCGTCCTTGTCCCATTCGACGAAGGTGCGGTCCTCCATCGCGCCGTTGCCGATCGGCATCACCTCGTCGAGACGGCTGCGGGTGATGACGAAGCCGCCCACATGCTGGGAGAGATGGCGCGGAAAGGATTGGATCTCCATGGCGAGCGCGCGCATTTTCTGCATGCGCGGACTGTTCACGTCGATGCCGGCGCGCACGAGCTCGTCGGTGCGCACCGCTCCGCCGCCCATGCCCCAGATCGAGGAGGAGAGCGCGCCGATCGTGTCTTCCGACAGCCCGAACACCTTGCCGACCTCGCGGATGGCGGAGCGGCCGCGATAGGAGATGACGGTCGCGGCGATCCCGGTATGGTCGCGTCTGTAGTGCTCGTAGATGTGCTGAATCACCTCCTCGCGGCGCTCGTGCTCGAAATCGACATCGATGTCGGGCGGCTCGCCGCGATCCGAAGAGATGAAACGTTCGAACAGGAGGCGGCCGTCGCGCGGATCGACGTCGGTGATGTGCAGGCAGTAGCAGACCGCCGAATTGGCCGCGGAGCCGCGGCCCTGGCAAAGGATGTTCTGGCTGCGGGCGTAACCGACGATGTAGTGGACGGTGAGAAAGTAAGGCGCGTAGTTGAGTCCCGCGATCAGCGCCAGTTCATGGTCGAGCGAGCGGCGGACACTGTCCGGAATGCCCTCGGGATAGCGTGCGGCGGCGCCCGCCCATGCCAGATGGACGAGTGCGTCCTGCGGAGTCGCGAAACCTGCGCGCATTTCCTCGGGATATTCGTATCGCAGCTGGTCGAGCGAGAAGGTGAGCTCCCGGTCGAGCGCCAATGTTTCTTCGACCGCTTCCGGCGCATCGCGGAAAAGCCGCGCCATCTCGGCGGGCGGCTTGAGATAGCGTTCGGCATTGACCGCCAGCCGCCGGCCGGCCGTGTCGATCGTCAGATGCTCGCGGATGCAGGTCAGTACGTCCTGCAATTCTCGCCGGTCGGGATGGTGATAGAGCACGTCGTTGACGGCGATGAGCGGCACAGCGGCCTGGCGTGCAAGATCGGCGCGCCAGGCCAGTCGCGCGCGGTCGTTGCCGCGATAGAGCATGCTGGCGGCCAGCCGCACGCGTCCGGGTGCAGCTGCACGCAGCAGAGAGAGAAATTGGCTTGCACCGGGGGCGGCTTTTTTCCGCCGATTGGCGGGCTGTCCTGCTTTTGCATCGTCCGCCGACTTGCGCTCGCGCAACGCGAGCGGGAGTGCGGGCGGCGCCAGCGCGACGTCGCTGCTCGTCCCGGGGCCGTGTCCGGTCTCTCCGCCTGTCGGCTTTCGCAGGAACGGAGGGGACGGCAGCTGCCATGTCGATGCCTCCATGACCACCAGCTCGAGGCCATCGATGTGGTCGAGCAAATCATCGAGATAAAGGATGCAGTGACCTTTCTCTGCGCGCAGGTTGCCGCGCGTGAGCAGGCGGCAAAGCCGCCCCCAGGCCGGCCGGTCGCGCGGATAGGCGAGAATGTCCGGCGTACCATCGGTGAAGACGAGGCGCGCGCCGGGGTGATAGCGCAGCGCCAATTCCTGTTCGCGTTTGATGAGATGGGCGCGCACCACGCCCGCGACCGAATTGCGGTCGCACAGTCCGAGACCGTCGAGCCCGACATGCGTCGCCTGCAGCATCAGCTCCTCGGGATGCGAGGCGCCGCGCAGGAACGAAAAATTGGAGGCGACGGCGAATTCGAGGTACCGGGGCATGTCACGCATACATCCCGTGCAGAAACCAGCGCGGCGTTGACTGCGCCAGGTCGCGGTAGAGACCGGCGCGAAACAGCCAAAAGCGCAGCCCCGCCTTGTCCTCGACGCGAAAATAATCGCGCGCAGGACCGGCGTCTTCGCTCCACCAGGCGCCCTCGATGCGCTCGGGCCCCTCGGCGACCACCACTTCGTGCATGGCGCGCCGCCAGCGGAAGCGCACGGGCGGGCCGTCGGGCACAAGGGCAAACACATCCGCGATCGGCTCGGGCCGGGCGAGAAGACGCAACGGCCGCGGAATCAGCAGGGTGTCGGCGCGGAAGCGGCGGAAGGCCTCCCAGCCAAGCTCGGCTGTTGCCGTGGCCTGCGCCGGGTGCGCGACGACGGCGAGTTCGGGAATATGGCTGTCGCAGGCGGTGAGGCGGGAAACCCGCCGCCGCCCGAGCCGTGCGCTCAGCCTGTCGACAAGGCGGTCGAACTCGGCCCGATCCTCGCGGGTGCCGAGACCGTGCTGCTCGTCCGGGCAGGGCTCGGCGTTGAGCACGGAGAGCCGCGCCAGATCGAAGCCGAAGCCTGGATCGATCTCGTCGCCGAGTGCAGCGAGGCGCTCGACAAAGAGGGCGCGGATAGCCTGCGGATCGCGCACCGGACGCGAAGTGCCGGCGGCGATGCGCTTGACCACCCCATCGGTGCGAAAGAGGGCAAGCTCGAGACGCCGTGCGCCGTCCCCGCGTGCCGCCAATGTCGCCTTGAGCCGCGCTGCCAGCCGCTCCACGGTCGCGAGCACCTCCTCCTCGCGCATGATCGGCTCGTGAAAGCTCTTCTCGGCGACATAGGGTGCGACCGGAAGCAGCGGGTTCAGCGGCTCATCTTCGCGGCCGAGCGCGCGGTCGAGCCTGCGCAGGAGGTCGGTCCCGAACCGGGCCGCGAGCGGCGCCCGCGGCAGATCGAGGATGTCGCCGATGCATTTCAAGCCGAGGCGCGCCAGCGCGGCGGCCGTCTCGGGCGGCAGCCGCAACCCCGCAAGCGGCAGCGGAGCCAGGAGCCCGCGTTCGCTCCCCGACGTCGCGTGGGTCCAACTTCCGCGACATCCGGCTTCGCAACCCTGAAGCATTCGACCAGGTTGCGCCATGGCGGCATTGCCGAAACGCGCCAGCGCAGAGGCGGCGCCGATGGTCGAAGCGATGGCGGCGCGCGCCGAAAAGCCGAAGCCCGTCACCCGGGTGAGGAGACCGTCGCAGAGCTTCTCCTCGCCGCCGAAGAGATGGGTGCAGCCGCCGATGTCGAGCAGAATACCGTCGGGCGGATCGACGGCGACCAGCGGGGTGTAGCGCTGGCACCAGTCGGCGATGGCGTCGAGGAGGCGCGCGTCGGCTCCCTGGTCCTCCGGCACCGCCGTGAGCGTCGGGTGCATGGCACGTGCCTGCGCCAGCGCAAGGCCCGCGGTGAGCCCGAGGCGCGCGGCTGCGGCGTCGACCGCGAGGAGGAGCTCGAGGTTGCCGCGCTTGCCGAAGACGACGAGGGGAGGAGACGCTTCACGCCACTGCCGCGCGATGCGGTCGGTCGAAAGCCGCTCCAGCCACAGGCTCAGAATGCGTTGTGAGCTCGAAACGCCGCTCCTCACTGTTCCACTCCACGATCCATGCTCCGAGACGACCACGGCGATTGCGCGCGAGGCGCGCGGTCAGGCGCGGCGGACCGATGCCGTGACGTCGGTCTTCACCCCGTCCTGAAAGCGGAAATGGCGCCGCGCCGATGATCCAGCGCGTCGCGGCAGCGGACGGCGTCTCGTCCGGCGCAGTGCGCAGGAGCAGGCCGAGCGTGCCGCCGGCGGCGGCGGCCAGCGCGAGCCGTCGCGTCGCCACCTGATCGATGCTCCCCGGCCGCAGTTCGCCGATCACCACGCCGACGGCGCGGCAGCGCAAAGCTTCCTCCATTGCCCACAACACGTCGCGGCCGCGCGCGGCGGCAACCGTGATCAGCCGCTCGGAGGCAATGCCGATTCCGTCGAGACCGGGCCCGTAAGGAGCGCCATGCTCCGCGCGGGAGAGATCCTCGGCGATCCAGATTACGTTTCTGCCAGAAGCGAGGACGGAAACCACGCTCTCGCCATTGCGAGGTGCGCTTCGGCCTGACGCCGACATCTGTCGGGCCGCAAGCGCCAACGCAAAACCCGTGGCGGCGGCGGTCGCCGTCTCCCGTGCGGCGGCAATTTCATGCAGCGCGCCGCTCCCGAGGCCGCCGCCGAGAACCCCGTCGATGACAGGAATGCCGAGCGAAACCGGCGCGCCGTTTTCAGCCGTGAGTCCGATTGCCGTTTCGACCGCGCAGAGTTTGCGGCGCAGGCGATCGAGGAGGGTTGCAGACCCTCCGGCGCAGGATGAAAAGGAGAGCGGCTCGGCTGCGGCCATCGGCCATCCGCACAATATTGTTCATGGTTTGTTCTAATTGATTCCCCACCCCGTCGGCGTCGTCAAGGATGGAAATAAGCTATTGGAAATGCTGCTTTGTTTCGGCATGATTCCCCTCATCCTGGGGTTGTGCTTGTTGGCCCCACATCTCACGGCTGGGCAATGACCTGACGATCGATATCGCGCACGCTCTTCACGCCGCAGAGCGCCATCGTCACGTCGAGCTCCTTGGCCAGGATATCGATGGCCTTGGCGACACCGGCCTCGCCGCCTGCGCCGAGCCCGTAGATATAGGAGCGTCCGACCATGCAGGAGCGCGCCCCGTGCGCGAGCGCGCGCACGACGTCCTGGCCCGAGCGGATACCGCCGTCGAACATCACTTCGATCTGATCGCCGACCGCGTCCACCACCTTCGGCAGCGCCGAGATCGAGGAGGGCGCGCCGTCAAGCTGGCGGCCGCCGTGATTGGAAACGACGAGAGCGCTTGCGCCGGTCTTTGCCGCAGTCCTGGCATCCTCGACGTCGAGAATTCCTTTGAGAATGAGCTTGCCGGGCCACAGGCTGCGCACCCATTCGACGTCCTTCCAGCTCAGAGCCGGGTCGAACTGGCTGGCGGTCCACTGCGCCAGCGAATTCACGTTCTCCATGCCCCGCACGTAGCCGGCAAGATTGCCGAAGGTCTTGCGCTTGCCTCGCACGACCGAGAGCGCCCAGGCCGGCTTGGTGGCGATGTCGATGATGTTGCCGAGCTTGATCTGCGGCGGCACGGTCATGCCGTTGCGGATATCGCAATGGCGCTGGCCGAGCACCTGCAGGTCGAGCGTGAGCACGAGCGCGCTGCATTTCGCCGCCGCCGCTCGTTCGATCAGCCCGCGAATGAAGCCGCGGTCCTTCATCACGTAGAGCTGGAACCAGAACGGCTTGTCGACCGCCTGCGCCACGTCCTCGATCGCACAGATCGACATGGTCGAGAGGGTGAACGGAATGCCGGCGGCGTGCGCCGCGCGACAGGCCAGTATCTCCCCGTCGCCATGCTGCATGCCGCACAGCCCGATCGGTGCGAGCGCCAGGGGAAGCGAGGCCTTCTCGCCGATGATCGATGTGGAGAGGTCGCGCTGCGATACGTCGACGAGCACGCGCTGACGCAGCTTGATGCGTTCGAGGTCGTCGCGATTGGCGCGCAAGGTCGCCTGCGAATAGGAACCAGCATCGGCGTAGTCGAAAAAGGCACGCGGCACCCGGCGACGCGCCAATTGCCGCAGGTCCTCGATGCAGGTCATGGCACGCATGGACATGGCCGGTACTCCTAGCACGATCGGGCGCGCGCGTGGACGGGCGCAGCGCGACTCGCGCGCAGGCTCGGAACGCCAGCTCCGTCTCGGACATTATCTATCCGACGGAGCCCGGGAGCGGGCATTGCAGGGAGACCATTCATGGGAATTCCGAACGAAACGGTCGCGGAAAACGAGCTGGGCGAGAAGGCCAGAACTGAACGCGAGGAGGAGCGCAAGCGCAAGCTCGAGAAGTCGCTCGAGCGGGGGCTCGAGGACAGCTTCCCAGGCTCCGATCCGATCAATGTCACCCAGCCTCCTCCGACTGCAGCGGACAAGAAGAAATAGCGGGAACCGCCCTCAACACATTGTGCCGCCGCGGCCGGTCCGCGGCGGCATTTATCATGCAAGCAAGAATTGTTCGAATTTTTTCAAGATTTCGGGCATTGAATTGACCTATGATTTAGCCCAGAACGTCGCCCTTCGGGCGTGGGAGACATGATGCGCAAATACTTCGGCACCGACGGTATCCGCGGCCGCGCCAACGGCGTGATCACGCCGGAGCTGGCGCTCAAGGTAGGGCAGGCGGCGGGACTGATCTTTCGCCGCGGCGACCACCGCCACCGCGTGCTGATCGGGAAGGACACCCGGCTGTCCGGCTACATGATCGAGACGGCGCTGGTCGCCGGCTTCACCTCCGTCGGCATGGACGTGCTGCTCACCGGCCCCATACCGACGCCGGCGGTCGGCATGCTCACGCGCTCCATGCGCGCCGATCTCGGCGTGATGATCTCGGCCTCGCACAATCCCTTCGAGGACAACGGCATCAAGCTGTTCGGCCCCGACGGTTTCAAACTGTCGGACGAGGTCGAACATCAGATCGAGGCGCTGCTCGACGCTGAGCTGATCAAGAAGCTCGCGAAAGGCGCGGATCTCGGTCGTGCCAAGCGCATCGACGGCGTGCAGGATCGCTACATCGAATTCGCCAAGCGCACCTTGCCGAAGAACCTCTCGCTCGACGGCTTGCGTGTCGTCGTAGATTGCGCCCACGGCGCCGGCTATCGCGTCACCCCTGAGGCGTTGCGGGAGCTAGACGCCGAGGTCATCTCGATGGGTGTCGAGCCCAACGGCTTCAATATCAATCACGAGTGCGGATCCACCGATCCTGTCGCGCTTTGCCAGAAGGTGAAGGAGATGCGCGCCGATATCGGGATCGCGCTCGATGGCGACGCCGACCGCGTGATCATTGCCGACGAGCGCGGGCGGATCGTCGATGGCGATCAGTTGCTGGCGGTGATCGCCGAGAGCTGGATGGCGGAAGGGCTTCTGGCCAAGCCCGGCATCGTGGCCACCGTGATGTCCAATTTCGGTCTCGAGCGCTACCTCGAGAATCTCGGAATCTCGCTTGTGCGCACCCCGGTCGGCGATCGCTACGTGCTCGAGCATATGCGCACCCACGGCTACAACGTCGGCGGCGAGCCTTCGGGCCACATCATTCTCTCCGACTACACCACCACCGGCGACGGCCTGCTTGCGGCGCTGCAGGTGTTGGCGGTGGTGAAGAAGCGGGAGCAGCCGGTGTCGCAGGTCTGCCATCGCTTCGATCCGCTGCCGCAAGTCCTCAAGAACGTGCGCTACAAGAGCGGCAAGCCGCTGGATAACGCCACGGTGCGCAGCGCCATCAAGAATGCCGAGGCGCGTCTCGACGGCCATGGGAGATTGATCGTGCGCTCCTCGGGTACCGAGCCGGTGATCCGGGTGATGGGCGAGGGCGACGACAGGGTCTTGGTGGAGGAAGTCGTCGACGGGATCGTCGATGCGCTAACCAGCGCGGCGTGACGCCTGCGGTGCGCACGCCTGTGGGCCGTGTGGCTCCTAACCTTTTGAGCAGAATTGCAAAACTCCCAATCGCCGTCTCCCGCCCGGCGCCTCGCCCGCAGATTGGAATATCTACAAAACCGGCGTTTTTGGTTTTGCTTGACCGGTCGGCCTCATGTATCGATAGTTGCATAAAGAACTAAAGCCGGTTGGGAACGCCGCCTTCCAATGATCGTCTGTTCTTGCAACGTGCTGACCGACCAGGATGTACGCTCGGCGCTGAGCGCGGAGCAGACGCCGCGCACCACCGGCCAAGTCTATGGTTGCCTCGGTTGCAGCGCCCAGTGCGGCCGTTGCGCGCGAACCATCCGCCGCATCATGGACGAGGCGATCGTGGGAGCCTGCGCCGCCGCCTGCCAATGCTGCCCGAGCGGCCAGCACCGCGGCTGATTCCACCGGCAATTGCCGTAGCTTAGGCCGACCGGGCAAAGTCGCCCCGGGGCCTTGTGGCGCTGCACGATTTGCGCCAGATTAGAGCGATTCAAAACAGTGGTCGATGATCGCCGGCGCGGTCAGGCAGGGATGCGGATTCATGAAGGGCGACGCAAAAGTCATTGAATACCTCAATCGCGGCCTGCGGCACGAACTCGCCGCCATCAATCAGTACTGGCTGCATTACCGCCTCCTGGACAATTGGGGCTACCGCGTGCTGGCCAAGACCTGGCGCAAGGAATTGATCGAAGAGATGGAGCACGCGGACAAGATCGTGGCGCGCATCATCTTCCTGGACGGCTTTCCCAACATGCAGGTGATCGATCCGCTGCATATCGGTCAGAACGTGAAGGAAGTGCTCGACTGCGATCTAGCGGCTGAAATGTCGGCGCGCGCGCTCTATCAGGAGGCGGCGACCCACTGCCATTCGGTGAAGGATTACGTCACCCGCGACCTGTTCGAGCAGCTCATGCACGACGAGGAAGATCACATCGACTTCCTCGAGACCCAGCTCGATCTCGTGGCCAAGCTCGGCCTCGAGCTTTACGCCCAGCACCACATCGGCGAACCCGACCACGATCACAAAGACTGACGACGTCGGCCGGCGCTCGGAAATTGTGCGGGCTCGCCGGGTCGGTCTGCGGCGCGTGATGATGGCGGCAATCCGGTAACACCGAGTTGCAGGCCCGCTTGACGGGACTTGGCTCCTTCCGTATGCCCCAGCGCGGGACACCCCTCCCCACCGAGGGGCGCGCTATCTGGAAGGGTAGACCATGACCGATGCAAAGCCCCTCGTGCGGCCGGCGGTCCCGCACTTCTCGTCCGGCCCCTGCGCCAAGCGCCCCGGCTGGAGTCTCTCAGCGCTCACCGACGCCGTTCTCGGACGCTCGCACCGATCGAAGATCGGCAAGGCGAAGCTCAAGCGCGCGATCGATCTCACCCGCGAGGTGCTCGAGGTCCCCGCCGACTACCGGATCGGCATCGTGCCGGCCTCCGACACCGGGGCGGTCGAGATGGCGCTGTGGTCCATGCTCGGCGCACGACCGGTCACCATGCTGGCCTGGGAATCGTTCGGTGAGGGCTGGGTGAGCGATGTAGCGAAGGAGCTCAAGCTCAAGAACGTGACCGTGCTCAAGGCCGGCTACGGCGAGCTTCCCGATCTCGCCAAGGTCGATCCCGCATCGGACGTGGTCTTCACCTGGAACGGCACCACGTCCGGGGTGCGCGTTCCGAACGCCGATTGGATCGCGGCCGAGCGCGAGGGGCTCACCATCTGCGACGCCACGTCCGCCTGCTTCGCGCAGGCGCTCGACTGGCGCAAGCTCGATGTCGTCACGTTCTCCTGGCAGAAGGCGCTCGGCGGCGAAGCGGCTCATGGCATGCTGATCCTGTCGCCCCGCGCGGTCGCGCGCCTCGAAAGCTATACGCCGCCCTGGCCGTTGCCGAAGATCTTTCGGCTCACCAAGGGCAACAAGCTCAATCAGGGCATCTTCGAAGGCGAGACCATCAACACGCCCTCGATGCTGTGCGTCGAAGACTATCTCGACACGCTCACCTGGGGGAAATCGATCGGCGGGCTCAAGGCGTTGATGGCGCGCGCCGATGCCAATGCCCAGGCGATCGCCGACTGGGTGGCGTTGACGCCGTGGGTTGATTTCCTCGCCCGCGATCCGGCGACCCGTTCCAATACGTCGGTCTGCCTGAAGATCGTTGACCCGGCGGTGGGGCAGCTTTCCGCAGAGGCACAGGCGGCGTTCGTCAAGGGCATTGCCGCCGCGCTCGACAAGGAAGGCATCGCCCATGACATCGATGCCTATCGTGACGCACCTGCCGGCCTGCGCATCTGGTGCGGCTCGACCGTCGAGCGCGCCGACGTCGAGGCGCTCACGCTCTGGCTCGACTGGGCCTTCGCCAGGAGCAAGGAGGCGCTGCGTAAGGCGGCGTAACCCTGCGTCGTTGCCGGCAATCCATCCCTGCGTGACGCAAGGCGAAGGGATGCGCGGGTCGGCTCCGCGCACGGCACAAGCAAACAGCGCGTAAGGTTCTTCCCCATGTCCCCCAAAGTTCTCATCTCCGATGCGCTTTCCCCCGCCGCCGTGCAAATTTTCAAGGATCGCGGCGTCGAGGTCGATTTCCAGCCGAAGCTCGGCGGCGACAAGGAGAAACTTGCCGACCTCGTCGGGAGTTTCGACGGCCTCGCCATCCGCTCGGCCACCAAGGTCACCCCCAAGATCCTGGACAAGGCGACGAACCTGAAGGTGATCGGGCGCGCCGGCATCGGCGTCGACAACGTCGATATCCCCGCGGCGACCGCCAAGGGCATCATCGTGATGAACACGCCGTTCGGCAATTCGATCACGACGGCCGAGCACGCGATCACCCTCATGCTGGCGCTCGCGCGGCAGATCCCGCAGGCGGACGCCTCCACGCAAGCGGGCAAGTGGGAGAAGAACCGCTTCATGGGGGTCGAGATCACCAGCAAGACGCTCGGCGTCATCGGGTGCGGCAATATCGGCTCGATCGTGGCCAATCGTGCGATCGGACTGAAAATGAAGGTGATCGCCTATGATCCATTCCTGTCGCCCGAGCGCGCCATGGAGCTCGGCGTGGAAAAGGTCGATCTTGCCGAGCTGATCAGGCGCGCCGATTTCGTTACGCTGCACACGCCGCTGACGGACAAGACGAAGAGCATCATCGACGCCCGCTCAATCGGGGCGATGAAGAAAGGCGTGCGCATCATCAACTGTGCGCGCGGCGGCCTGGTCGACGAGGACGCTCTGCGCGCGGCGCTCGATAGCGGCCACGTCGCCGGCGCCGCCTTCGACGTGTTTACCGAGGAGCCCGCGACCAAGAATCCGCTGTTCGGCCATCCGAACGTCGTGTGCACGCCGCATCTCGGCGCCGCCACCAGCGAGGCGCAGGAGAATGTCGCGCTGCAGATCGCCGAGCAGATGGCGGACTATCTCCTGCGCGGCGCGATCGCGAACGCCGTCAACTTTCCATCGATCACGGCGGAGGAGGCGCCGCGGCTGCGGCCGTTCATCGAGCTGGCGGAAAAGCTCGGTTCGTTCGCCGGCCAGCTGACCGAGACCGGCCTTCACAAGGTCCGCCTTTCCTACGAAGGCGGAGTGGCCGGCATGAATACCAAGGCGCTGACTTCGGCCGCCGTCGCCGGCCTGTTGCGCCCCATGCTGCAGGAAGTCAACGTCGTGTCCGCGCCGATCGTGGCCAAGGACCGCGGCATCGTCATCGAGGAGACGACGCGCGCGGCGGCGGGCGACTACGAAAGTCTGATCACGGTAACGGTCGTCACCGAGCGGCAGACGCGTTCGGTCTCCGGCACCGTCTTTGCCGACGGGCGGCCACGCATCGTCAATATCAAGGGCATCCGCATGGATGCGGAATTCGGCTCGTCCATGATCTACATTACCAATCTGGACAAGCCCGGCTTCATCGGCCGCTTCTCGTCCACGCTGGGTGATGCCGGCATCAACATCGCTACCTTCCACGTCGGCCGCGACGCGCCCGGGGGCAATGCCATTGCGCTGATCGAGATCGACGGCGAATTGCCGCCGCATGTGCTTGCGGCGGTGCGTGCGTTGCCGCAGGTGCAGCAGGCGCGGCCGTTGAAGTTTTGAGCCTGGAGCGGTTTCAGGTTTCCCGCAATCGGAAACCGCTCCAGGTGTTTTGGGGGACCCGCATGGCCCCGGCTCGAGACCCCGTATCCGATCGGTCCGGAGATGCCGGCAGACATGCGTCTTAACCGCCGCGAGCCGCCAACTACTGGATGGCTTCCCGTGCGCCGTTGATCGTCCGTTCCTTCGTCGCCTGTGCGGCAGCCACTTCCAGAAGATAGGCCAGGTCGTCCAACTCGACCTTGCGGCACATCCTGCAAAGCTCCTTGGTCATTGTCGCGGCGTAGTGGGCAACCTGTATCCTGTTTTCCATGAGACCCTCCGAGATCACCGACGCTGCAACGATACGGAGCGAGCCCGATCCGCAAATGTGAAGTAGGTTACACAGAGCCTCAATTCTTTCGACGCAGCCGGGTTTTCTGCGACCTGCAAGGCGTGACGCCGCGTCGTACGCACACCCCTGCGTGCATCGCGTGACGCGCATCCCGTCGGCGCGCCGCGCGCACGTGACGGCGTGCCGCCGACGGCCACCGGTTGCAATCGAGTAAGCGCCGCCCGCCGCGATGTTGCCGCGAGATTGCCTT
Source organism: uncultured Alphaproteobacteria bacterium (assembly GCA_963739385.1). Lineage (GTDB taxonomy): Bacteria > Pseudomonadota > Alphaproteobacteria > Rhizobiales > Xanthobacteraceae > VAZQ01. The sequence continues at coordinate 6,896 of CAVUAI010000021.1, read as the reverse complement.
GGAGAGAGCGGAATCATCCGGTGTGGTTATTGGGGGCGCGACGGCAAGGGGCAAAATAAGGCCCGTAAAATCAGCTGGTTGGTTATGGACGGGTGCTCCTGTCCAGGCCGTGTTGCCTTGCTTGCACGGGCATGATCGCTTATCCCGTAGAAGGCCGAATGCCGGGCAAGCCATTGTTGCCGCGAGGCTATCCCGGGCGTCGGCCATGTGGAGGAAAGGCACCGCATGGCCAATGTGGTCGTGGTTGGCTCCCAGTGGGGGGACGAGGGGAAGGGAAAAATCGTCGACTGGCTGTCCGAGCAAGCCGACATCGTCGTTCGCTTCCAGGGTGGACATAATGCAGGTCACACGCTCGTCGTTGACGGGGTCACCTACAAGCTCTCGCTCCTGCCGTCGGGCGTGGTGCGGCCCGGGAAACTGTCCGTGATCGGCAACGGCGTCGTCATCGATCCGCACGCGCTCCTCGAAGAGATCGACCGGCTCGAGGGGCAGGGGATCAGCGTCACGCCGCAGAACCTGCGTATTGCCGAGAACGCCACGCTGATCCTGCCGCTGCACCGCGAGCTCGACACCATTCGCGAATCCTCGAACCTGCTGACGCGCGTCGGTACAACCCGGCGCGGCATCGGCCCGGCCTACGAAGACAAGGTGGGCCGGCGCGCCATCCGGGTCATGGACCTCGCCGACCCGTTGGCGCTGGGGCGCAAGATCGAGCGGCTGCTGGCCCATCACAATGCGCTGCGGCGCGGGCTCGGACTCGCGGATGTCGGCGTCGACACTGTGCGTGAGCAACTCGAGAGCGTGGCGCCGCGGGTGCTGCCTTACATGGATTCGGTGTGGTCCCTGCTCGACCGCAAGCGGCGCGAGGGCAAGCGGATCCTGTTCGAGGGCGCGCAGGGCGCGCTGCTTGACATCGATCATGGCACCTATCCGTTCGTGACCTCGTCCAACACGGTGGCTGCCCAGGCTGCGACCGGCTCCGGCTTGGGGCCTGCGGCGATTGGCTACGTGCTCGGCATCTGCAAGGCCTATACGACCCGGGTGGGCGAGGGGCCGTTCCCGACCGAGCAGGCGAACGAAACCGGACGCCTGCTCGGGCAGCGCGGGCGCGAATTCGGCACCGTGACCGGCCGGCCGCGGCGCTGCGGATGGTTTGATGCGGTGCTCGTGCGCCAGACGGTCCGCACCAGCGGCATGAATGGTCTGGCGCTGACCAAGCTCGACATCCTGGACGGTTTGACGGAACTTAAGGTTTGTGTGGGATACCGTCTCAACGGGCGCGAAATCGACTACCTTCCGGCGAGCGAGCATGCCCAGGCGGAGGTGGAGCCGATCTACGAAGCGGTCGAGGGCTGGCAGGCCGAAACCGCCCGCGCGCGGTCATGGGCGGAGCTGCCGGCGCAGGCCATCAAATACGTGCGCCGCATCGAGGAACTGGTCGGCTGCCCGGTCGCCCTGCTGTCGACCAGCCCTGAGCGCGAGGACACCATCCTGATGAAGAACCCGTTCGAAAACTGAATTCAGCGGAATTCCCCGCAGGCAACGAGCAAGCTCATCCGATGGCCGACTATTATCCGCTCATTTCCCGCGCCGTCGCCGGTCTTGAAAAGAACAGCGGCGAGAACCGCCGCGCGCTGTACGAACGCGCGCGGGCCGCGTTGCTGGCCCAGTTGCGTGGAGTGACGCCGGCACTCGACGAATCGGACATCACCCGCGAGCGTCTGGCGCTCGAAGAGTCGATCCGCAAGGTGGAGGCGGAATCCGCGCGGCAATTTGTCGAGGCGTCGCGACAGTCGCCCGCGGCGAGAATTCGCGCGGCGGCAGCCCGCACCGCGGAGGCCCGCGGCCGGGACGAGCCGCCAGCATCCAAAACTCCACCGCCGGAACCTGCGCCGGCCGAGCCGCGTCAAAGGAAGGACCCGGAACCGTCCGCCCTGCCTCCGCGGCGCTACGTCAATCCGCCCCCACCGGCGCCGCCGGCACAAGACGTGCCGCGGGTCGCGCCGCAAGAGTTCGCCCGCAGACCCTGGGAGCCGTCGCCATCGCCGCCGACCATGCCCGAACCGTGGGAGTCGGACGACGTCGGCGAGCAACCTTCGCCGGCGGAGCCGAGCGCGGCAGCGCCGGTGTCGGAGCCACGCAGCCTGTTGCGTCGCCTTGCCGGCGACCGGATCTTCCGGTCGGACGCCGGCCGCAAGGAGGCGCGCGACGACGTCGTCTCGGAAAAACACGAGGCCGACGCGGTGCCGGCGCGGGCGGAAAGACCGGCAGCCGAGCCCTCGGATCGCGAGCGACTGCTGCGCCCGATCGACCGGCGCGCGCTCGAGCGCCCCGGGCCTCTCATGTTCGACCAGCAAGCGCCGCAGGAGCGCATGTTCGAGCCGCAGGCGCCGCACGAGCCGCAAGAGCCGATGTTCGAGCCGCGCGTGCCGCAGCAGCCGGAGGAGCGCGGGTTCGAGCCGCAGGCGCTACGCGAAGCCCCTCCGCACCAGGACTTCTCCGAGCCGCCGCCCGATTCGTCGTACAGCTTCGACGATGCGCACCCCGCTCCCCCCTATGAGCGCCGCGGCCCACCCCCGATCGAGGACGAGTTTGCGTACGAGGAGGCCGACCACGATGAGGTGGCACCGCGCCGCTCCTATCGCGACCTGATCAAGGGGCTCGCCGTCGCCGTCGTCATCATCGGCGTCGGCGGCCTGTTGCTATGGCAGTGGCCCAATCTGGTCGGGATCTATCGCTCGTTCCGCGCGCCCGCCGTCGAGACCGCCCGCGACCAACCGCCTCCGGCGGCAACGACGCGTCCGAAGATCGCCGACCGGATCGAGCCTGGCACGCAGCAGGCTCCGGCCACCACGGCGCCCGCACCCGGCGTCGAAGCCCCGGCGGCACAGAAGGTGGTGCTGTACGAAGAGGATCCCGCCGACCCGAACGGCAAGCGTTTCGTCGGCTCCGCGATCTGGCGGACCGAGACGGTGACGCCGGGACCCGGACAACCGCCGGAACTGGCCATCCGCGCAGACGTCGAGGTGCCCGAGCGCAAGCTGGCCATGACCTGGTCGCTCCGCCGCAACACCGACAAGGGACTGCCGGCGACTCACACGGTGGAGATCATGTTCAAGTTGCCGGCGGACTTTCCGTCGGGCGGGATCTCCAACGTCCCGGGCATCCTGATGAAGCAGGCCGAGCAGACCCGCGGCGTTCCGCTGGCGGGGCTCGCGGTCAAGGTGACGCCCGCCTTCTACCTGATCGGCCTCTCCAACATGGATGCCGACAAGGACCGCAATCTTCAATTGCTCAAGGAACGGGCCTGGTTCGACATCCCCGTCGTCTACAACAACAATCGACGCGCCATTCTTGCGCTGGAAAAAGGCTCGCCCGGGGAGCGCGTATTTGCCGACGCCTTCAAGGCCTGGAAGCAATAGGTTCTTGAGCGAAGTCGCGAAAAGGCACGGGGGGAAAACCCGCCGTGCCCTTTTCCAGCCGGATCAGTGGGCCTGAAGCGCCGGCGCCGCCGGGCGGCTTTCCATCGCCGCGACGCGGCTCTTGACCGCCCGCTGCACCTTTTCGAAGGCGCGCACCTCGATCTGCCGCACGCGCTCACGTGACACGCCAAACTCGGCCGCCAGATCCTCCAGCGTGATCGGGTCGTCGGCCAGCCGCCGCGCCTCGAAGATGCGCCGCTCGCGGTCGTTGAGCACCGAGAGCGCGTCGCCCAGCGCCTTCCTGCGGTTGTCGGATTCTTCACTCTCCGCCAGCCGCGTTTCCTGGTCGTTGACGTCGTCGACCAGCCAGTCCTGCCATTCGCCGGAATTGCCGTCCTCGCGGATCGGCGCGTTGAGCGATACGTCGCCGCCCAGACGCCGGTTCATGTCGACCACGTCCTGTTCGGAAACGCCCAGCCGCTTGGCGATGAGCTTGACCTGATCGGGCCGCAGATCGCCTTCCTCCAGCGCGGAAATCTTGCTCTTCGCCTTGCGCAGGTTGAAGAACAGCTTCTTTTGATTGGCGGTGGTGCCCATCTTCACCAGCGACCACGAGCGCAGGATGTATTCCTGGATCGCCGCCTTGATCCACCACATGGCATAGGTGGCGAGACGGAAGCCCTTTTCGGGCTCGAATCGCTTGACCGCCTGCATCAGGCCGACATTGCCCTCGGAGATCACCTCGGAGATCGGCAGCCCATAGCCGCGGTAGCCCATGGCGATCTTGGCGACCAGGCGCAGGTGGCTGGTGACGAGCTTGTGGGCTGCGTCGCGGTCGCCGTGCTCGCGCCAACGCTTCGCCAGCATGTATTCATCCTGCGGTTCCAGCATTGGAAACCGCCGGATTTCCTCAAGATAACGGGTCAGGCCGGATTCGGCCGTCAGAATCGGCAAAGCCGCAGTTCGGGCCATAGCAGCGCCCTCCAAAGTTTGCCCCCGGCGGACCGGCAGGCAGTGCACACCACCGCTCCCCGAGCCGGCGATGCCATTTTGCTGCAACTGCGAAGTCTTGATCGCAGCCGCAACATTACAGGACAAGCGGGGGCGAAAGGAAGTGAACTCGGCGTCACGTCGCCGTGACCCCTCTGTGTACGCCTAAGCCCATGTGTAGCCTGATCTTTTGCGTTCAGGCCGACGTGCCCTGTGCACCGAGGCTGTGACGTAAACGAGAGAGATCGTCCGGCAGTTCCGATCGGAACTCCAGATTGTCACCGTGCGATGGATATTCGATACCCAATAAATAGGCATGCAAAGCCTGTCTGCCAAGGGCCGCGAGTGCGACTTGCGCGTCGGGAGCCAGCTGATTCGCCTTGGTCTTGAAGCCGGGGCCATAGACTTCGTCGCCCAGCAGCGGATGCCCGATCGAGGCGAGGTGGACCCGAATCTGGTGGGTGCGGCCGGTCTCGAGCCGGCAGGCCAGGAGGCTCGCGACCGGGGCGCCATCGGCGCCGGCGTAGCGCTCCAGCACCTCAAAGTGGGTGACCGCTTCCCGGCCGCCCTGCCGCACCGCCATCTTGTCGCGGGTGCGGGGATGCCGGTCGATCGGCCTGTCGATGGTGCCGCGCGGCCGGTCCGGAACCCCCCAGACGAACGCGAGGTAGCCGCGGCGGAGCGGCCCGGTGCGGCCATGGTCGGCGAACTGCCGGCTGAGCGCGCGGTGCGCCCGGTCGGTCTTCGCCGCCACCATCAGGCCGCTGGTATTCTTGTCGAGCCGATGCACGATGCCGGGGCGCCTGACGCCACCCACCCCGGACAGGCTGTCGCCGCAATGGGCGATGAGCGCGTTGACCAGCGTGCCCGTCCAGTTGCCGGCGGCGGGATGGACGACGAGGCCGGCCGGCTTGTCGATGACGATGATCTCGTCATCCTCGAACACGACCACGAGCGGAATAGGCTCGGGACCGACCCCGACCGGGTCCGGCGGGGGGACTTCGACCCTGATGGTTCCGCCGGCGTTGACGCGATGGCCGGGATCGCGGATCGTGGCGCCGTCGACCGCGACGCGACCCGCCAGGATCAGCGCCTTGTGGCGCGAGCGCGACAGATCGGCCACGCGCGCAGCCAGCACGCGGTCGAGCCGCTCGCCGGCCTCCTCGGCGGCGACCACCAGTTTCTCGCTGCGCTCCTGCGTCGAGGCCATGAGCAATCCATCGGCGGACGATGACCAGCCACTCGATCCCGCGGCCGCGCGCATGGTCGCGAAGGTGCGATGGCTGATGCTGATCTCCGGCGTCACCACCTTGGTGGCGATCGCCGCGGTGATCGGGGTCATCGGCTATCGCCTTTTCAAGGCCGAGGGAAGCGCGGGTGTGCCCGACGTCACCGCGCTGCTGCCCAAAGGGGCGCGTATCATCGGAACCGCCGTGGCCGAGGACCGCATCGTGGTGACCGTCGATGCCGGCGGGACGGTGGAGATCCGCACCTTCGATGCGCGCACGCTCAAGCCGGTCGGTCGGCTCCGCTTCGCGACCGAGCCGTGACCAGCGCACATGTTAAACGGCGCCCCGCATTCGCGGGGTCGCCGTTGGCTTCGCTGCCACGACTCCCGGCTCAGGAACGGCGGGCCGACTTCTTCCTCTGCTTCTTCTGCGCCGGCTTGCGGCGGGTCGCGGCCGCGCGGCGCGACGCCGCGGCTTTGGGCCGGCGGGCTTGGGTGGCGTTCCCGGTTGCGGGCCTGGGATTGACCCGCCGCTCCGCCAGCGCGGTAAGCTTCTTGTCCGCCGCCCGCTCTTCGCTGAGATTGCGGGCAAGGATGGCCGCATCCTTGTCGTGGCCCAGCTCCCGCGCCCATGCGATCAGCGCGCCATAGCGGGTGATCTCGTAGTGCTCGACCGCCTGCGCCGCGGCGATGAGGCCGACATTGAGCACGGCCTTGTCCTCGACCTCGCCCATCAGGTCGCTGCCTTCCTCGATGATTTCGTCGATCGCCGGGCACTTGGTGCCGCTCGGGGTCTCGTCGTGCAGCTTGAAGACCTGCTCCAGCCGTTTCACCTGCTCCTTCGTCTCCCGCAGGTGCTGCTGCAAGCCGCGCTTGAGCTCGGCGTCGCTGGCATTGTCGATCATGGTCGGCAGCGACTTCACGATCTGGTTCTCGGCGTAATAGATGTCCTGCAGGCCATGCTTGTAGAGGTCCTCGAATGTCTTGATGTCCTTGGAAAACAGCCCCATCGTTGCCTCCTCGTTGTTATGCCGGGGACGTCGCACCGGTAACAATCGCGATGTTCGCCTGGGGTTCCGTGAATGCAGGCAAGTCGGTTGCTTCGGCGCTCCCCATCGCGGCGGAGGGCCGGCGTGCGGTCGCAGGCTGCTTGCGCGCGACCGGGATCGGGGCTATTTGCAGACTTCTCCGCGTGCTCCCTTCGTCTAGCGGCCCAGGACGTCGCCCTCTCACGGCGAAAACAGGGGTTCGAGTCC
>CAVUAI010000020.1:0-41993 GCA_963739385.1 uncultured Alphaproteobacteria bacterium | reverse complement strand
GGAGCGCCGCGAGGCGGCGTCCCGGTTGCGCGGGACGGCCCATGCCTCGCAAGCGTGGCGTCGCGCCTTACCAGCGCGACCAGTTCAAGGCTATCGCCTCCCGGCGCTCCCCCCTCGCGAGGGGGCCGCGAAGAGAGAAAGAGAGAGAGAGAGAGAGAGAGAGAGAGAGAGAGAGAGAGAGAGAAAGGAAGAAACCCGGGGCGCAGCAACGTGCCCGGGAACGAAGAAGCTAGGCTGTTTGACATTGTGAATAGGAATGCACGCTGCCGCTCGCCCTGCCCTGCAGGCGCACGGTGGGATCGGCGCGCCCCCGCTCTACCGAAAGATGCGCGCCGGCTGTTTCGCCGCGCGCCAGATCAGCCACTGCCGCCGCCAGGCCGGGAGCTCGACGGGCGCGAATGGATCATGGTCCGGCCGCTCCATCAACGCGAGCGTCGGCCCGGTCAGCGCCACCGGCAGCAGGGCGGGCAGGACGTCACGCCCGGCGGCCGGCAGCAGCGTCTGCGCCTCGTCGAGATGCGCGCGCGCACGGCCGCGTAATTCCGCCAGCGCCGCGCGCAGTTGCGGCGTCGCTTGGCCGGCGGCGACCTGTTGCGCATCGGACCCGTGCCGTTCCAGCACCTCGCGCGGCACGAACAGCTGGCCGCGGGCGGCGTGAACCGGCAGCGCCTTGAGGAGCCCGGCGATGGCGTGCGCCAGCCCGGCATGCCGGATCAGCGCGCCCATTGCCGGCGCATGGGCGCGATCGCGATCGAGAACTTCCGTGGCAAGCGCGAGCAGGCCTCCGGACGTTCCCTCCGCATAGGCTTCGAGCTCGGCGAGCGTGGCCATCGGCTCGTCGTAGAGATCGAACCTGCGCGCCGCGATGATGGCCTCGAACAGCTGCGGCGGCAGCCGATAGCGCGCCATACTCGTGAGCACGGCTGCCGCCACGGGATGGCCCTCGGCCTCGCCGCGGGCCGTGCCCGCCAGCAGATCGATCCACCATTGCAGCCTGATCTCGCCGGCCAGCGGCTCGCGGACGACTTCTCTCACGCGCGCCACCTCCAGATTGAAGGCGTAGAGCGCAAATAGCGCGTTGCGATGCTCTGCCGGGGCAAACAGGGTCGCAAGAAAGCGATCCTTGTCCGCCGTGCGGACCAGCGCCTCGCAGTGGGCGAATACGTCCTGCATGGGGCTTGGCGCGTATGCCGGGAACGGTGAAGAACGGTAGTCCGTGAACGGACGATGCGAAAACTCGGCGAGCTCGGGAGCACGTCAAGGCACGCCGATGACAGTTTCCACCCGCCCGCGGGAGCGGTTCCGTTGGGGCGCTAGGCGCGGGTCGGCTGCTTCTCCGCCGGCTTCTCCGGTGCCTCTTCCGCTTCCCTGCGCGTCGTCCCGACGCCGAGATAGATCAGGATCGGGGCGGCGATGAAGACCGACGTGTAGGTGCCGACCAGGACGACGCCGAAGATCATCGTCGCCACGAAGCTGTGGATGGCGTGGCCGCCGAAGAACAGCAGCGCCAGCAATGCCAGCGTCACCGTGGCGTGCGTGATGATCGAGCGCGACAGCGTCGAATTGACCGAGACGTTGAGCAGGTCCGGCATCGACATCCGCTTGTAGCGGCGCAGCATTTCGCGAATGCGGTCGTAGATGACCACCGTATCGTTGAGCGAGTAGCCGAGAATGGTGAGAAGCGCCGCGATGCTCGTCAGGTCGAAATCGATCTGCGTCACCGACATGTAGCCGATGGTCAGCACCAGATCGTGGACATTGGCGATCATGGCGCCCAGCGCGAACTGCCACTCGAAGCGAAACCACAGATAGACCAGGATCGCCAGGATCGCGAGTGCAAGTCCGATCGTGCTCTTGGCCAGAAGCTCGGTCGATACGCGCGGTCCCACGACCTCTTCGCGCCGGATCTCGACTTCGTTTCCGAGCGCTTCGCGCACCTTGGTCTTGGCCGCCGCCTGCGCCTGCTCGCCGCCGGGTTGCTGGGCGACGCGGATCAACACGTTCTCCGGACCGCCGAACTGCTGCAACTGGACTTCGCCGACACCCAGCCCGCCGAGCGTCGTGCGCATCTTGGCGAGATCGGCGGGTCCGCTTTTCGACTGCACTTCGATCAGCGTGCCGCCGACGAAGTCGATGCCGAAGTTGAGGCCGTGGAAGAAATAGAGACAGATCGCGAGGATCGACAGCAGCGCCGAAATCGGAAAGCTGATGCGCCGGAAGCGCATGAAATCGAACTTGGTATCGTCCGGAACGATCCGCAGCAGCGGGATGGAGCGATGCAGGCGCACGTCTGATCTCGCCTTATGAAATCGCCAGCTGTCGCGGACGCGCCCACTGCACCCACCACGCCACCATCAACCGGGTGAGCGTGAAGGCCGTGAACACCGTGGTGATGATGCCGATACCGAGCGTTACCGCGAAGCCGCGCACCGGTCCGGTGCCGATGAAGAACAGCACCGCGGCCGCGATGAAAGTCGTGATGTTGGAATCGAGGATGGTCGCGAGAGCGCGCGTGAAGCCGGCGTCGATGGCGGTGATCGGTGTGCGTCCGGTGCGAACCTCCTCGCGGATACGCTCGTAGATCAGCACGTTGCTGTCGACCGCAATTCCAATCGTGAGCACGACGCCGATGATGCCGGGCAATGTCAGCGTCGCGTTGAAAAGCGACAGCAGGCCGAAGATCATTCCGACGTTCACGGCAACCGCGATGGTGGCGAAAACCCCGAACAGCCCGTAGGTCGCCACCATGAAGAGCGCCACCAGCGCGGCGCCGAAATACGAGGCGGCCTTGCCCTTTTCGATCGAGTCCTGCCCGAGGCCGGCGCCGACGACGCGTTGCTCGATCGGTATCAGCTTTGCCGGCAGCGCACCGGCACGCAGCAGAACCGCCAGCGTGTTGGCGGATTCGACCGTGAAGTTGCCGGAGATCTGACCCTGCCCGCCCAGGATCGGCTCTCTGATCACGGGAGCCGAAATGACCTCGTTGTCGAGCACAATGGCGAACGGGCGGCCCACATTCTCCTGCGTCACCTGCGCGAACTTGCGCGCGCCCGAGCTGTTGAACTTGAACGAGACGATCGGTTCGCCGGTGCGCTGGTCGAAGCCGGGCTGCGCGTCGGTGAGATCCGCGCCCTCCACAATGACCCGCTTTTCGAGCAGGTACGGGCGGCCGCCTTCTTCCTTCGATCCATTGACGATTTCCGATTCCGGTGGCGGCCTTCCCTGCAACGCCTGATCCGCCGACATCGAAGTATCGACCAGGCGGAAGGTCAATTTGGCAGGCTTGAGACCTTCCAGCAGCCGATCCGGATCGTCGAAGCCCGGCACCTGGACAAGGATCCGGTCCACCCCCTGCCGCTGGATCGAGGGTTCGACCAGCCCGAAAGCGTTGAGCCGTTTCTCGATGATCTGGACGGATTGCTCGGCGACCTGCCGCATGCGTTCGATGACCGCCGGCTCCGGCACGGTCAGCCGGACGAGCCCGCCGCCGGCGTTTTCCACGTCGAGCGACCGCTGTCCCGTCGTTCCGAGCAGGCCTCCGAGAGGCTGCGACAACTCACGCAGCTTTGCGAGCCCTTGCTGCAGGTCGCTGTCGCGGATGCGCACCTCGACCGCGTTCCCGCGAATGACGGGAGCGTTGACCAGCCCGACGCGCGCATCGCGCAAGGTCCTGCGCACGTCGTCCTGCAGCGCCTGCAGCCTCTGCCGTCGCACGTCGCTGGCATCGACCTCGAGCAGGATGCTCGAACCGCCCTGCAGGTCGAGACCCAATACGATGTGACGCTGGGCCCACTGCGGCCAGCGCTTGACGGTGCTCTCGGGGAAGAAGTTGGGCAGCGCGAACAGGCAGCAGATAACCGCCGTAAGCAGGATCGCAGTCGCCTTCCACTTCGAAATATAGAGCATGCGTCGTCCCGGTTCGCGCGTCGACTGGTCTCAGGGTCGGCGATCAACTCGAGCCATCGTCCTTGACCGGCTCACCCTTGGCGCGCACGCCCGACACCATCCCGCGCACCTGTCGTACGCGTACTCCGTCCGCTATCTCGACCTCGATCTGATCGTCATCGACGACCTTGGTGACCTTGCCGACCAGCCCGCCGGAGGTAATGACGGTATCGCCACGGCGCAAGTTCTTGATCAGTTCCTGGTGCTCTTTCGCTCGCTTCTGCTGCGGCCGCAAAATCAGAAAATACATGATCACGAAGATCAGCACGAAAGGCAGTAACTGCATCCAGAGGCTGTCGCCGGAAAATGGGCTCGCTTGGGCAAAAGCGGGCGTCACGAACATCTTTGCGTCCTTTGTGCTGTGTCCGCTGTACTTTCCGCGCCGGCGCAACCACAGTGTTCCGGCCCACGAAATCGGCGCGGACTATAGCGGCCACAGGCCCAATTGCAATGTTGCCTTGCTGTGACAATCGGGCCGATTTGGCCCGGCAACAGGGCGACTTGCGGCCCAGCCGACACCCCGGTAAGGGTCGCACCAGTAGCCGATCGCATCCCATGGCCAAACGCCGCCGAACACTCCCACCGACGCCCTCTTCGCGCCCGCGCCGAGCGAAGGAATCGGCCGGTTCCGACGGCGCAGTCGAGCGCATCGCCGCCGCGCTCGAGCGGCTCGCGCCCGACGCGCCGTCGGCGCCGCAATTCGCCACCGCCGACGCCTTTTCCTGGCATCCGGACGGTCGCCAACTCGTGCCGGTGGCGCGCGTCAATCGCGTCGAGATGTCGCTGCTCAAGGGTATCGACCGCGTGCGCGACGTGCTGCTGGAGAACACCGAGCGCTTCGCGCGCGGCCTGCCCGCCAACAACGCGTTGTTGTGGGGCGCACGCGGCATGGGCAAGTCGTCGCTCGTCAAGGCCGCACACGCGTCGGTGAATGCCGCCCATGCGAGACGCAAGGACGACAATGGGCTTCTCAAGCTCGTCGAGATCCACCGCGAGGATATTGAAAGCCTGCCCGACCTGATGGCTTTGATACGCGGCGGCGCGCCCTACCGCTTCATCGTATTCTGCGACGACCTCTCCTTCGAAGTGGAGGATACCAGCTACAAATCGTTGAAGGCCATGCTCGAAGGCGGCATCGAGGGCCGGCCCGATAACGTCGTGTTCTACGCAACCTCGAACCGGCGGCATCTCATGGCGCGCGACATGATGGAGAACGAGCGCTCGACCGCGATCAATCCCGGCGAGGCCGTCGAGGAGAAGGTATCGCTGTCGGACCGCTTCGGTCTATGGCTCGGATTCCATCGCTGCAGCCAGGACGAATTCCTGGCGATGGTCGACGGCTATATCGCCTATTTCGGCATTGCACATCCGCGCGAGAAGCTTCACCCCGAGGCGCTCGAATGGGCAACCACGCGCGGCGCGCGCTCGGGCCGCGTCGCCTGGCAGTACGTGCAGGACCTCGCCGGCCGGCTCGGTATCAGGCTGGATGACGGCGGACGCAGACGTGAAAGAACCTGACGACCGGGGATGCGGCAGGAGACGGCAATCCGTCGCCGGCGCCTCACGCGCCGTTGAGAAAGCGCGTCGGATCGAGCGGGGACGCTCCCTTGCGGATTTCGAAGTGGAGCTGGGGCGCGTTGACGTTGCCGGTCTGACCTGATCGCGCGATGACCTGTCCGCGTTTGACTTGGTCGCCGCGCTTGACCAGCAGCTCCTTGGCGTGCGCGTAGGCGGTGACGTAGCCGTTCGGGTGGCGCACCAGCACGAGGTTGCCGTAGCCCTTGAGCTCGTTGCCGGCATAAGCCACGACGCCGTCCTCGGCCGCCTTTACCGGAGTGTTCTCCGGCAACGCGATGTTGATGCCATCGTTCTGTTGACCGTTGGTCGTGGGTCCGTAGCCGGCAATCACGCGGCCGTTCGCGGGCCAGCGGAACTTCGGTAGCGCTCCGGTCCCTTCCGCCAGTCTCGCGGCCTCCGGGTCCGGCGTTTCCTGCGCGGCCGGCGTCACGACGTTTGCGCTCGGTGCAGGTTCGCTCGCCTTCGCCGGCGCCGCCGGCGCGGGCTTCGGCTGCGTCGCAATCGCGGGGGCGGGCGCTGGCGCGGACGCCGGCTTGGCCACGGCTGCCATCTGCACGCCCGGAATGACCAGGCGGTCGCCTACATTGAGAGTCGTGGTTGCCTCGATGTTGTTCGCCTTGGCGATCTCGTTCACCGGCTTGCGGTAGAGCCGCGAGATCCGGCTGAGCGTGTCGCCTGAGGCCACCACGTGCACGCCTGGAGTGCCGGCTGCGGCCAGTGCGGGCGTCGGCCCAGCATGTCCTGCGGCGGCAGGCGCCCCCGCGGCAGCGACCGCAGGCTGCTGGTAGCGCGGAATGACCAGGCGCTGGCCGGGATAGACGGTCCCTGCCGGCGCGATGTTGTTGGCCTGCCTGATCACGGACGCCGGTACGCCGTAGCGCCGCGCGATGGCATCGATTGAGTTGCTCGGTCCGACCGTGACCGCCGTGCCGCCGTCCCAGCTCCAGCCCGCCGCGGTCTTCGTCGCGCCCTTGCTGTCGCCGCCGGGCCGCGCCATGGCGGCCCCCGGCGCGGCGGGATTTGCCGCCGCCACGCGAGGAGCCTGCGCGTTCTGGGCCGGAAGCGGCCGGCTCTCCACCCGGCCGACGGGCGCGCCTTGCGACTGCGAGATCGAGCCGGTGGCGTCGGGATTGCCGAGCGCGGCGAACGGGCTTTCGTTGAATTGAGATGAATCGGTGCTGCAGGCGGCGAGGCCGCCGGCCGTCAGCGCCAACGCCGCTGCTCGCAGCCAGTATCGCGAGCGCAACATCTCGAGAACGCAGGACATGGCTATCCACTCGTACGCACGACAAGCGCCGAGCTAACACCTTGCGGGTAAATAAGGCTTTAAGCGATTGCGACGCCGCAACCTCGCCGGGGCGAGAACAAAATCGTTACAGTTCGCGTGCCTTTCCGGGCAAAAGCGGCACGAAGCGAACCCCGATCAGTTCCTCCTGATTAATTCCTTGTTCACCCTTTGAAAGCTTCACGAGTTGCTGTGGCCCCGCATGGGGCCCGAGCGGCAGTACCATGACCCCGCCCTCGACGAGCTCGTCGACCAATGTCTCGGGAATGGTTTCGGCGGCGGCCGTGACGATGATGCGGTCGTAGGGGGCGCGCTCCGGCACGCCGGCAAGGCCGTCCCCCAGCCGCACGTCAACGTTATCGTAGCCGAGCGTCGCCAGCCGTCCGCGCGCGGAGTCCGCCAGCGTCCGGTAGCGCTCGACGCTGACCACTTCGCGGGCGAGCCGCGAGAGGACGGCGGCCTGGTAGCCCGAGCCCGTGCCCACTTCGAGCACGCGGTGACCCGGCCGCACATCGAGATGCTCGCTCATGAAGGCCACCACATAGGGCTGGCTGATGGTCTGGCCGCAGGCGATCGGCAGCGCCTGGTCCGCGTAGGCACTGTCGAGGAAGGGGTGCTCGACAAAATGTTCGCGCGGCACCTCGTCCATCGCGCGCAACACCGCCGGATCGCTGATGCCGCGCCTGCGCAAGCCGAGCAGGAACTGCATGCGGCCGACATTGTCGTCGCCAGGCGGTTGCTTGGGCACGCCGAGTCTCCACGCCGACTTTAGCCCAAAATCGGCGTCCGGCCAGACGGCGGGCGGGAGGTCTGGACCCAAGGGGTCAATGGATTCGGGCCAAGGTCCGGAACCAAAGTTCCCCACGGGCGTTTGCGATCGGGCCCAACCGCCTACTCGACTTTGCCACCAATGAAGCCTCCAGGACGGCCGATACGCAGCCCGCGGCGCGATGGAGCGAAAATGCCTCAACTTTGCCTTGACCGCCTGCTGCCTTGTCTGCCTTGCGGCCTGCTACCTTAGCCGCGGGCTCCATTCCCGGCGTGGAAACGCCGTTCGAAGATGTCTCAGGCCGATGGAGGCGGTGACCGGTCGACCTCTACCCTGCTAAACGACCGAAGCTTTTCGCGCGGCTCGACCGCCGACGCGATGCCCGACCGCTGGTTTTTTTCGACGTGATGTTTTCATGGGAGGCTGAAGGATGACGTCTGCCACGCAAGTCCAGTCCGCGCCCCAGGCCAAGCGAATTCTCGTCGTCGAGGACGAATTGATGATCCGCATGCTGCTCGAGGACATGCTGGGCGAGCTCGGCTACACCGTCGCCGCAGAGGCTGCACGCGTCGAGGAAGCCCTGGACGCGGCGAAGAACGCCGAGTTCGACATCGCGATCCTCGATGTCAACCTCAACGGCCAGCCGGTCTCACCGGTGGCGGATGTGCTTGTCGCCCGCGGCACACCGTTCGTGTTCGCCACCGGCTATGGCGAGCGTGGGCTGCCCGAACCCTATCGCGACCGGCCGACGCTGAAGAAGCCGTTCCAGATGGAAGGGCTCAAGCAGATGCTCGAGAGCGCCCTCGAGAGCTAGGCTGCATCGAGCGAAACCACTTGGATCCAACTTATCGCGCGACGGTGTCACGCGCGGGAGTCAGTGGAACAGCTCCGCGAGCTTGGTCATGAACGGCTCGTCCGTCATGTCGAGCCGCAGCGGCGTGACGGCGATGCGATTGTCCGCCAGCGCCGAGATATCGCTGCCGTCGGCAGGCGGCAAGCCGCGCATGCGGACATAGGCGATCCAATAGTAGGCGTTGCCGCGACCGTCCTGGCGCGCATCGATCTGCAGCCGGTCCTGGCGGTTGCGGCCCTGGGTCGTCACGGCGATCCCCTTCACCTCGCTTGGCGGGCAGTCGGGAAAATTGACATTGATGAGCACGTCGCGCGGAATGCCCGCAGCAAGCACGCGGCGGATGATGTCGGGGCCGAAACGAACCGCGGTGTCCCAGTGCGGCGGCTGGTTGCTGCGGGACTTGTAGGCCTGGGATAGCGCGAGCGACGGAATCCCTAGGATGGTGCCTTCGACCGCGCCGGCGACCGTGCCGGAATAGATCACATCCTCGCCGGCATTGCGGCCGCGGTTGACGCCGGAGAGCACCAGATTCGGCGGGCGGTCCTTGATCACGTGACGCGCGCCCATGATGACGCAGTCGGTGGGCGTGCCCTTGACCGCGAAGCGGCGCTCGCCCACCTCGCGCAACCGCAGCGGATCGTTGAGCGAGAGCGAATGCGACACTCCAGACTGGTCGAATTCCGGCGCGACCACCCACACGTCCTCGGACAGCGCCCGACCGATCTCAGCGCAGACGTCGAGACCCTCCGAATGGATGCCGTCGTCGTTGGTGACCAGGACGCGCATCAGCTCCGACCAGGGAAAGCGGACGGCGGACGCCCGTTCATGAGCCGCGGATCCTCAATTCGCGCATTCCCTGCCATCCGTCCTCCCTGATCCGCCATCTGCCTATTCGATAACTTTCAATCCGCCCATGTAGCTCTGCAGGACGTCCGGCACCGCGACCGAGCCGCCCTGCTGCTGATAGGTCTCCATGACCGCGATGAGCGCGCGGCCGACGGCAACGCCCGAGCCGTTGAGCGTGTGCACATACCGCACCTGACGTCCCTCCCCTGCCCGATAGCGCGCATTCATCCGCCGCGCCTGGAACTCGCCGCAGAGCGAGCAGGACGAGATTTCGCGGTACATGTTCTGCCCCGGCAGCCAGACCTCGATGTCGTAGGTCTTCTGCGAGGGAAATCCCATGTCGCCCGCGCACAGCGTGACGGTGCGATAGTGCAGGTCGAGCCGCCGCAGCACTTCCTCGGCGCAGGCGAGCATGCGCTCGTGCTCGTCCCTCCCCTGCTCCGGCGTGGTGATGGAGACGAGCTCCACCTTGGCGAACTGATGCTGGCGTATCATGCCGCGGGTATCCTTGCCGGCGGCGCCCGCTTCCGCACGGAAGCACGGCGTCAGCGCCGTGAGCCGCATGGGCAGCGCATCCTCGCCGAGGATGGAGTTGCGCACGAGATTGGTGAGAGGCACTTCGGCGGTCGGGATGAGCCAGAGCCTGAGCTGTTCCGGCAGTTCGCTTTCGAACCGCTTCCGCCATTCTGGCATTTGCTGTGTAAAGATCTGTTCCAATTGCTGGAGGGCTTCCGTATCGGGCGTGCCTCTTCCCACGACTTCCGCCACCGCTCCCTTGAACCCCTCCTTGATCAAATTGTCGAAGAGTTCGTCTGCCTGATTGGGGCTTCGGGACGTCACGAATTGATCATCTTTGAACTTCGGCAATTGCGCGGTACCGAACATCACATCATCCCGTACCAGCAGGGGCGGGTTAACCTCGCTGTAGCCATGCACACCCGTGTGCAGATCGAGCATGAACTGCCCGAGCGCGCGCTCGAGCCGCGCCAGGCCGCGCTTGAGCACCACGAAGCGGGCGCCCGAAAGCTTGGCGGCGGTCTCGAAATCCATCTGGCCAAGCGCTTCGCCGAGATCGAAGTGCTCTTGCGGCGTAAAACCGTAGTTGCGCTTGGCTCCAAAATGATGGTGCTCGACATTGTCATCCGCGTCTTCGCCGTCGGGCACGTCATCGAGCGGCAGGTTCGGGATTTGCGCGAGCGCGTCCTCGAGTTCCTGCGAGAGCCTTTTTTCCTCCGCCTCCAGCGCCGGAAGCTCGGTCTTGAGGCGCGCGACTTCGGCCATCAGCATTTGCGCCGCGGCTTCCTCGTTGCTGCGCTTGGCCGCGCCGATCTCCTTCGACGCTGCGTTGCGCCGCGCCTGTGCAGCTTCCGCTTTCTGAATGGCCCCGCGCCGGCGCTCGTCCAGAGCAAGGAGCTTGTCCGCTTCCGGCGGCAATCCACGCCGCGCCAGCCCGCGGTCGAATTCCTCCTTGTGTTCGCGAATCCATTTGATGTCGTGCATGCCGAACTCTTTCCGCGGTCATGCCCGTGAAAGCGGGCATCCACCAACCGCCGGCGCCGCCTGTCTAGGAAAAGTCGTGCCTGATTCCAAGGCCGGTGGATACTGGATCGCCCGCCGGCGCGGGTGATGACGTGGCGTGGAGTGGCCTGATGACTATCTTCATTCCGCCGGCTTGGCGGCCGCGTTGGCGGCATCCTTCGCCTTGTCGGCCGCCGCCTTCTTCTCCACCAGCCGCACCGACCAGATCGAGCCCTCATAGAGCAGCATCAGCGGCAAGGCGAGCGACAGCTGACTGAGCACATCCGGAGGCGTGAGGACGGCGGCGATCACGAAGGCGCCGACGATGAAGTAACGGCGCTTTGCCTTGAGTTGCTCGGAGGTGATGATGCCGACGCGGCCCAGCAGGGTGAGGATGACCGGCAGCTGGAATGCGATCCCGAACGCGAAGATCAGGCTCATCATCAGCGAGAGATACTCGCCGACCTTGGGCAGCAGCGCGATCTCCGCGGTGGCCTCGCCGGGGCTCTGCTGCATGCCGAGCGAGAAGCGCACGAGCATCGGCATCACCAGGAAATAGACCACGGCGGAGCCGAGCGCGAAGAAGATCGGGGTGGCGATGAGATAGGGCAAGAACGCCTGGCGCTCGTTGCGGTAGAGCCCGGGCGCCACGAACATGTAGAGCTGCGTCGCCACCACCGGAAACGACAGGAAGGCGGCACCGAACATCGCAAGCTTGAGCTGCGTGATGAAGTATTCGAGCAGCGCGGTGTAGATGAACTTGGAATTCTCCGGACCGGCCACGAACACGAACGGCCATACCAGCACATTGTAGATCTGCTTGGCGAAGAAGAAGCACAAGACGAACATCACCGCGAACGCTGCGAGCGCCTTGATCAGGCGCGAACGCAGCTCGATCAGGTGATCCATCAAGGGGGCCTTGGTGGCCTCGATGTCCTCGTGCGTCATGCGGGCTTGCCTCCCGCATCGGGCTGGCTGGCAGCCACCGCGGGCTCGGGCGGCGTGCCGGAGGGTGCGGCTGCGGGCGCGTCCGGGCCCGGCTCGACGGGGGTCGGCGCGATCGCCGGCTCGGTGGCGCCCGATGCGCTGGCAGGCTCCGCGGCAGCGGACGTATCGGACGGACTGGCTGGTGGCGTGTAGGCGACGGCGCTCTCGATCTGCTGCTGCGTGCTTTCCAGCTCCTTGCGCACGTCGCTGACGGGATCGAAGTTGGCGTAGCTCTGCGCCTGGGTGGTCATCTCGTCGACCTGTTTCTTCAGGTCCGCGAGTTCGGCCTCGCGCATCGCTTCTTGGAACTGGCCCTGGAACTCGGCGGCCATGCGCCGCAGCTTGCCCATCCATTGCCCCAGCGTGCGTAACGCCCCGGGCAGCTCCTTCGGGCCGATTGCGATCAGCGCGACGATGCCGATGAGAAGAAGCTCGCCCCAGCCGATGTCGAACATTGCGCTATCAACTCCAAGGGCGCAGACCTTCAGGCCGGCGCCCCGGTATCACTCCAGCCGACTGCCGGGCGCCGCCTTCGCGTCAGCCGGCCTTGCGGGCCTCCGACGAAGTGCCCGCCGTCGCGCCGCTCGCCACCGGCGCTCCCGTGGTTGCGGCGGGCTGATGGTCGATGGTCTTGAGCGGGTCGGGTTTCGCGGGCTCCTCGGCCTTTTCGTCTTCCGACAAGCCTTTCTTGAACGACTTGATCCCTTTCGCGAAGTCGCCCATCAGCTCGGAAATTTTGCCGCGACCGCCGAACAGCAGCAGTCCGACCGCCAGCACGATGATCCAGTGCCAGATACTCATGGAACCCATCGGATTGTCCTCCGCAGCGGCGGGTGCGAGTGGCATCGCCCGCCTCGAGTTTCGCTCCCAATCAGAGCGTGAAAATCTTGTCCGCGGGATACCAGGAGCCCGGGGACGATAGCAACGGTCGTCATCCCGAGAGATGTGCTCATGGAGGTTCTCGCGGTGCCCTCCGCAGCGAGGGGCGCTTACCCCGCTCGCGTTTCAAGCTGAACCTAGGCGTCGGACGCGGCAAAAACAAGGACCGGGCCCTTCGCCGCAGCGTGCAATGCCGTGCTGATGATGACCGCTAACCGTTTGGGAACGGCGGCCTTTCGCCGCAATTAACGAACTCCTTGCGCAAGTCGCGTAAGGCCGCTTGCGTGCACGGCTCAGTCCTCGCCGGCGCGCTCGGGCGGCGGCGCAAGGCCGAGATCGAGGTCGCCCGGTTCCAGCGCCTCCTCGTCGTCGCGCAACGCCGGATCATCCGACGGCATCGGCACGGCAAATCCCTGCGGCAACCGGCCATCGAGCAGGCCGGAGCCTTTGAGCTCCTCGAGCCCGGGAAGATCGCCGACGGCGTCGAGCCCGAAGTGCAACAGGAATGCCTCGCTCGTACCGTATGTCACCGGCCGGCCCGGCGCCTTGCGCCGACCGCGCGGACGGATCCAGCCGGTCTCCAGCAGCACGTCGACCGAGCCCTTGGACGTCGTCACCCCGCGGATCTCCTCGATCTCCGCCCGCGTCACCGGCTGGTGATAGGCGATGATGGCGAGCGTCTCGATCGCCGCGCGCGACAGCTTGCGGGTCTCGATCGTCTCCTTGCTCAGCAGCCAGGACAGGTCGGTTGCGGTGCGAAAGGTCCACTTGCCGCCGACCCGCACGAGATTGACGCCGCGGGTGGCGTATTCTTCCTGCAGCGAAACGAGCGCCGCATGCACATCGACTCCCTGCGGCAACCGCGCCCCCAGCGATTTCTCGTCGAGCGGCTCGGCCGAAGCGAACAGCATTGCCTCGAGCAGCCGCAGTTCCTCGGCCCTTTCCTGACGCCGCATGGTCCGGTTCGTCGTCCGGCATCACTACTTTCAAACTCGGCATCGCTGCGCCCTCCTCTACGCCTTGCGATCCGTCGGCGCCGCCACGCCGCCTGGATCGGCCACTCCATTTTCGGCCTGTTGCCGCTTGCGCACATAGAGCGGCGCAAACGCCGTCTGCTGGTGCACCTCCATCACGCCCTCGCGCACCAGTTCAAGGGTGGAAGCGAAGCTTGACGCGAACACCGACGGAGCAAGCGACGGCTCGACCACGAACGAGATCAGGTATTCGTCGAGCCTCGCCCAATCCGCCGACTGCCCGATCAGCCGCTCGAGCGCCTCGCGTGCTTCGGCCAACGACCAGACGGTGCGCGGTGCGAGCCGAACATGGGCGAGCGCCGACTTCGCCCGCTGCTGCGCGTAGGCTGAGAGCAGATCGTAGAGCGTCGCACTCCATTGCGGATGCTTGACGTGTGCGATCGGCTCGGGCTGGCCGCGCTGGAATACGTCGCGGTCGAGTTGCGCGCGACCGAACAGACGCTCGGCGACCTCGCGGATGGCTTCGAGGCGCTTCAGCCGCAGGGCCAGCGCGGTGGCCATGTCCTCGGCGCTCTGGCCTTCCGGCGCAGATGTGTCCGGCAACAGCAAGCGCGATTTCAGGTAGGCGAGCCATGCCGCCATTACGAGATAATCGGCCGCCAACTCGAGACGGAGCTTGCGGGCTTCTTCGATGAAGGCGAGGTACTGGTCGGCGAGCGCCAGGATCGAGATCTTGGCGAGGTCGACCTTCTGCTGCCGGGCGAGCGCAAGCAGGAGATCGAGCGGCCCTTCGAAACCCTCCACGTCGACGACCAAGGCCGGCTCGCCGGTGGCAGGGGCCGAAAGATCGGCTTCGAACGCGCTCTCGCCGGGGTTCATGAGGTCGCTCTCCGACGGCCCGTTGGGGCGTCCATGAGTGCCATCCATTCCGTCTTCAGCGCGGCGAGGTCATGCGCCGCGACCCGTCCGCGCCGGTCGAGCGCAGCCTCGGCGCGCACGGCCGCGGGACCTGCCAAGGACGGCACCGCCGATGCGACCGCCTGCATCTCATCGAGCTTGCCGTTGCAATGCAGGACCACGTCGCACCCGGCCGTGATGGCGGCGCGTGTGCGCGCCCCGATCGGGCCGGACAAGGCTCCCATGGAAATGTCGTCGCTCATCAGCAGGCCGCGAAATCCGAGCCAGGTGCGAATCACGTCATGGACCAGAGTGACGGAAGTCGTGGCCGGAGCAATAGGATCGATGGCCGTGTACACGACATGCGCGGTCATTCCCAGCGGCAGATCGAAAAGCGGCCGGAATGCGGCAAAGTCGGTCGCCATCAGCGTCGCCCGGTCGGTCTCGACCACGGGAAGCTCGCCGTGGCTGTCGGCGGTGGCGCGGCCGTGGCCTGGGATATGCTTGAGCACCGGTAGAACGCCGCCTGCCAGAAGACCCTCGGCGACCGCACGCGCCAGCGCCGCGACCTTCTCCGCATCCTCGCCGTAGGCTCGATCGCCGATGACGGCATTGGCGCCAGAGACCGGCACATCGGCAAGCGGCAGGCAATCGACGTCGATCCCGACCGCCATGAGATCAGCGGCGATCAGGCGAGCGCCGAGATACGCGACCTTGAGACCCGCGTCCGGCTCGCGGTCGTAGACCCGGCCATAGGCAGCGCCGGCCGGATACGCCGGCCAGTGGGGTGGACCGAGTCGCTGAACGCGGCCGCCCTCCTGATCCACCAGCACAGCAGCATCACGTCCGACCGCATCGCGAAATGATGCCGTCAGGCGGCTCACTTGCGCCGGCGTGTCGACGTTGCGCGCGAACACAATGAGCCCCCAAGGCTCGCTCTCACGCAGGAAGGCGCGCTCCGCAGGCGTCAATGTCGTGCCCGCGACGCCCGTGATGAAAGCGCGTGTCGCCATCGGCGCGGATTAGCGTGCGCCTGCCGCGCGGGTCAAGCGCAGCTCAGTTGTTCGGAACGACGCACTGCCCGCCGGCGGCCTTGTAGTTCGCGCAGAACTGGCTCGCCTCGTGCGCCGACGCAAACGGCCCGACCAAAGTCCGATAGAAGACCCCTTTGCTTCCAAGATCCGCGCGGCGAATGATCGGCTGCCGGCCGCCAAGCTCGTCGGGAAACTTCGCCTGCAGGCTGCGGAAGGAGGTTTGGGCTTCGCTCTCGCTCTTCTGGGACGAGAGCTGAACCACGAACCCGGCGTTCTCCTCGGCCCGCGGCGCCGGGGCGGTCGCGGTCCGAACCTTGGGAGCCGGCGCAGGCGCCGCCGGCTCGCTCGCCTGTGGAGCTGGCGCCCGTGGAGCAGGCGGCGTAGCCGGCCGCGGCGCGGCGGCAGTGGTAGTGGCAGTGGCGGCACCAGACGGGGCACCGACGGGCCTTGCGCTCATGTCACCGCCGTCAGGGCGAATGGTGACGGTGCGGATCTTCTTGGGCTCACCTGCTTGGGGCGCGGTCGCGGCAGACGCGGGCGCCGCGGAGCCGGCCTGTGCGGGCGCGGCCGCTGGCGGCGGAGGCACGACCCGCGAAGGCACCTGGGTCGCGGGCTCCCTGAGCGCGACCGGTTCCTCCTGCTTCGACACGAGTTGTTCGGCGGCAGCCACCCGATCCTGCACGGCCTTGCCGGATTGCGGATCGCCGGCGGTAGCGGGGACGATCTTTGTCGGTGTCGAGTTGTCCGCGGTGATGACGGGCGGCGGTTGCGTCGAACCGGGTGATCCGAAATAGGTGCGATACCCGTAAGCACCCGCCGTCCCTACCAGGGCGCAACCGATCAACGCGAGTGCGATGACAAGACCACTGTGCCGGCGTGTGCCGGGCGGATCATCGTACATCGCGTTTTCGTTCGGCTCGAGCGGGACGTCGTCCTCATAATAATAGTCAGCGTCGTGACCATCCTGCGGCCGGTCGTCGTGCTGCCCGCCTTGTTGGCCCCCGTCGTCCGGATACTGGCCCTGATGGTCAGCCGCGAGCGGCACTTCCTCCTGCACCTGGGGGTCCGCGCGCCAGCGGTCAGGATCGTGCGCCGAAGGATGCGCGTAATCCTGATGCTCGTAATCCTGGCGTGTTTGGTCCTGATGCGCATCGTACGGGCTCGGTGCATAACCTTCCCGGCCCGCGGATGCAGCGGATGCATCGGCGGAATATTGCGGCTCGCCCGCCGTGGCGTAGCGCCAATCGTCCGGTGCAGTGCTCGATGCAGCATCCGCCGATTGGGCGCGCTGGCGCGAGTTGCTGCGACCAAACTCGGCAAATGGATCGTTCTTTCCGAGCAGCCGCGCCAGTTCGGCGAGCGGATCGCTTGCCTGCCCGCCAGATCGTGACGGCGCGTCGGCCTGCCGATAGGGGTCGTTGGAGCGATAGGATCGTAGCGTGGGTTCGTCCGCCATACTCAAGCCGTTTCCGGTACAGGCGTCGCACTCGATCGGTGACGTGACGGAGCCATCGAGCGGGGTCCATCTGCCCTAGGGCACGAGCGAGACTAACGCATCTCCTCAGGGGCCTCGACGCCGAGCATCCCGAGCCCCGACGCGAGAACGGTGACGACGCCCTGCACCAACGCAAGGCGGGCCATAGTCATTTGTGGATCATTCTGGATAATGAAGCGTAAATGTGGCGCATCTTTTCCGCGATTCCACTGAGCGTGGAAATCGCTCGCCAGTTCATACAGATAAAACGCGATGCGGTGCGGCTCGTGGGCGCTGGCGGCGGCTTCGACGAGGCGCGGATAGAGCGCGAGACGCCGCATCAGAGCAAGCTCACCGGTATCATCGAGCCGTTCGAGCGGCGCGCCTGCCAGGGAAGCTGCGCGTGCCGCGGCCTCAACCGGCAGGTCCGGTACGACCTCGCGCGCGTTGCGGAACACGGACTGACCGCGGGCGTGGCCGTATTGAACGTAGAACACCGGGTTGTCGCGAGACTGCTCGATCACCTTGGCCAGGTCGAAATCCAGCACCGCGTCATTCTTGCGGTAGAGCATCATGAACCGGACGGCATCCTTGCCGACTTCATCCACAACTTCACGTAAAGTCACGAACTCGCCGGCCCGCTTAGACATTTTGACTGGCTCGCCAGCGCGCAGAAGCTTGACAAGCTGCACGATCTTGACGTCAAGCTCGGCGACGGGGGCATTGGTGATGGCACGCACGGCCTTCACCGCCGCCTGCACGCGCTTGATGTAGCCGCCGTGATCGGCCCCCCAGACGTCGATCATGGTTGCGAAGCCGCGGTCGACCTTGCTTTTGTGGTACGCGATATCGGAGGCGAAGTAGGTGTAGCTGCCGTCCGACTTCATCAGCGGCCGATCGACATCGTCGCCGAAGTCGGTGGCGCGAAACAGCGTCTGCTCGCGATCCTCCCAGTCCTCCACCGGCGCGCCTTTGGGCGGCGGCAGACGCCCCTCGTACACGTCGCCGGCACGGCGCAGCGCGGCGATGGTCTCCCCAACCTGGTCGCGCGGCCCTTCGATCAGCGATCGCTCGGAAAAGAATACGTCCTGGACGACGTTGAGCGCCGCGAGGTCGTTGCGGATCTCCGCCATCATCATGTCGACGGCACGCTCGCGGACCAGCGGCAGCCAGTCGGCCTCCGGCTTGTCCCGCAATGCCGGCCCGAATTCGGCGGCAAGCGCGAGCCCGACCGGCTTGAGATAGTCCCCGGGATAGAGGCCTTCCGGGATCGGCCCGATGCGTTCGCCCAGCGCCTCCCGGTAACGCAGGAACGCCGAGCGGGCGAGCGCGTCGACCTGCGCGCCGGCATCATTGATGTAGTATTCGCGCGTGACCTTGCAGCCGCTGAAGGCGAGCAGATTGGCGAGCGCGTCGCCGAATACGGCCCCGCGGCAATGCCCCACATGCATGGGTCCGGTCGGGTTGGCCGACACGTATTCCACGTTGACCGCCGCAGCCTGTCCCCCATCGGCTCGCCCGTAATCGGCGCCTGCGGCGAGGACCTCGCGCAAGGCGTCGATCCAGGCGGCCGGTTTGAGCGTCAGGTTGATGAAGCCCGGACCCGCCACTTCGGCCTTGGCGACCAGATCGTCACCACGAAGCTTTTCGGCGATAGCCTCGGCCAGTTCGCGCGGTTTCTTGCGGGCATCCTTTGCCAGCACCATGGCCGCGTTGGTCGCCATGTCGCCGTGCGCCGCCTCGCGCGGCGGCTCGACCACGATGCGGGTCTGGTCGATGCCCGCCGGCAGCGCGCCGTCGGCGATCAGCGCGTCAGCGGCGGCGCGCACCTTGTCGAGCACGGCGGCAAAGATGTTCTTGTCATTCATGGCGAGCAGGCTTGCGTCAAGCCGCGCCGCCTAACGCAATTCCGGGGTCGAGTTAAAAAGCCGCGCATGCTCCATGAGCGCGTAGCGGTCGGTCATGCCGGCGATGAAGTCGGCAATACGGCGCAGGCGCTCCGGCGCGTCGCCCGCCTCCACTGTCTGCGCCCACTCCAACGGCATATCGTCGGGGCGGTCGGCGTAACGGGCGAACAGGGCGCGCACGACGCGCTCGGCGTCGCCCATGATCCGCATGATGCGCACGTGACGATACATGCGGGGATAAAGAAATCCCTTGATGGCGCGATCGGCGTCGGCCATCGCGAACGAAAAGCCTCCGACCGGGCCTGCGGCATGGCGCACGTCATCGGCCGAGCGCGGGGCCAATGCCCGCAGACGCGCGCCGGTCTCCGCAATGACATCTTCGATCATTCGGGTGATGAGCCGGCGCACCAGCTCGTGCACCATCCGTGCGGGCTCGAGCTCCCCGTCCTGGCGGCGGATATCGTCCAGGAGATCGCGGACCAACGGGACGCCGGCAAGATCGTCGAGGGTGAAGAGCCCGGCACGCAGACCGTCGTCGATGTCATGGGCGTCGTAGGCGATGTCGTCGGCGATGGCGGCGACCTGAGCCTCGGCGCTGGCGAAGCTCCAAAGCTCGAGGTCCTGAACCCTGCCGTGAACCTGGATCGCGTGCGCAACGCCGCGGTCGCGATAGCGCCCGACGGGACGCCCGTCCGGACCGGTGAGCGGCCCATTGTGCTTGACCAGCCCTTCGAGCGTCTCCCAGCAGAGATTTAATCCGTCGAACGCGGGATAGCGCCGCTCGAGCGCAGTCACGACCCGCAGGGTCTGGGCATTGTGATCGAAGCCGCCGCAGGCTTCGAGGCAGCCGTCAAGCGCTCGCTCGCCGGCGTGACCGAATGGCGGGTGGCCGAGATCATGGGCCAGCGCCAGCGCCTCGGCCAGGTCCTCGTCGAGCCCGAGCGCGCGCGCGAGCGAGCGAGCGATCTGGGCGACTTCCAAGGTGTGAGTCAGCCGGGTGCGAAAATGATCGCCTTCGTGAAACACGAAAACCTGGGTCTTGTAGGCGAGCCGGCGGAAGGCGGTGGCGTGGATGATGCGGTCGCAGTCGCGACGGAACGCATTGCGGGTTGGGCTCACCGCCTCCGCATGGACCCGTCCGCGGCTTGCCCCCGGAACCGAGGCATAGGGGGCGCGCGCGACCACCGCCTCGATCGCCATGCCGGACCGCCCAATTGACCAAAGCCCGAAGCGCACTTAACTATCCGGAAGGCCCGCTGGCAATGATGGTTTACGCATGGACAGCATTACGGTCACGGAACGCGCGGCACGCCGCATCGGCGAGATTTTGCGACATGAGCCGCCAGGCACCATGCTGCGCGTCAGCGTGGAAGGGGGCGGCTGTTCCGGTTTCCAGTACAAGTTCGACGTCGACCGCGCGCAGGCGGACAACGACCTTGTCATCAAGCGTGAGGGCGCGACCGTGCTGATCGATCAAGTCTCGGTCGGCTATCTCGCCGGCTCGGAGATCGATTTCGTCGACGACCTGATCGGGGCCTCGTTCCGCGTCAACAACCCCCAGGCCAGCGCCTCCTGCGGCTGCGGGACCAGCTTCTCGATTTGATGTCCCCGCAGGCCGGTGCCGGCGCTTGCCGCGACCGGCGGCCGGTCGCTAGTTCGCCTTCGGCCCGCCGCCTTCCAAATGTCCCGGTGCGCGTTGCGGGCTGCTAGCTGCCAATCTCAGCAAACGCCCCTCCCGCAGGTGTGGAAGCGCGGTCGCGATCGGACAGAAATCGCAATCGACGCGGCCGGCCGCCGCGATTGGGCGGCACGGCGGCCGAAATTACTCCGCCGCGACCGCCGTCGGACGCTCGGCGTGCTCGGGAACCTCGCGAAGCTGCGGCTCCAGCCGGTATTTGAGCATGCGGTCGATGCGATCGAGATAGATATAGATGACCGGCGTGATGTAGAGCGTGAGAAGCTGCGAGAGCACCAGCCCGCCGACCACGGCGACACCCAGCGGCTGACGCAGCTCGGCGCCGGCGCCGGTTCCCAGCGCGATCGGCAGCGTGCCGAAGATCGCGGCGAACGTCGTCATCATGATCGGACGGAAGCGCAGGAGACAGGCCTCGCGGATGGCCGCCTCGGCCGAGAGCCCGACGCGCCGACGCTCGATCGCGAAATCGATCATCATGATCGCGTTCTTCTTCACGATGCCGACCAGCATCACGATGCCGATCATGGCGATGACCGAGAGGTCCATGTTGAACAGCATCAGCACCAGCAGGGCACCGACACCGGCGGACGGGAGGCCCGAGATGATGGTGATCGGGTGGATGAAGCTTTCGTACAGGATGCCGAGCACTACATAGGCGGCGAAAATCGCGGCCAGGACCAGCACGCCCTGCCCTTTGAGCGATTCCTGGAATACCTGTGCGGAACCCTGGAAGCCGGTATTGACCGTGATCGGCAGGCGGGAGTCGCGCTCGATCGCGCGGATGGCATCGACTGCCTGGCCGAGCGAAAATCCGGGCGCAAGATTGAACGAGATGGTGACCGACGGCTGATTGCCCTGGTGATTGACCTGCAGCGGGCCGACCGCCGGCACCATGCGGGTGACGGCGGATAGCGGGATCGACTGTCCGGACGGGATGCCGTTCCCATTCACGCCCGAACCGGGCCCGGTTGTGCCCGCCGCCCCCGAGCCCTGCCCGTTCGTCTTTATGTAGAGATGCTGCAGCTGCGACGCGTCGGCCTGGAATTGCGGCTGGCTTTCGAGGATGACCTGGTAGTCGTTGGTCGGCGTGTAGATGGTTGCCACCTGGCGCGCGCCGAAGGCGTTGAACAGCTCCTGGCGAATCTGGTCGATGGTAATGCCGTAGACCGCAGCCTTCTCGCGGTCGATCTCGACCGTCATCTGCGGATTCTTGATGTAGAGGTCGGTTGTGACGTCGCGCAGACCCTCGATCTGGGAGATCTTGTCGCGCAACTGCGGCGCTACCTCATACAAGGTCGGCGTATCGCTCGACTGCAGCGTATACTGGTACTCGCTCTTCGAAATCCGACCGGTGATGTTGATGTTCTGGACGTTCTGGAAATAGACCGCCATCCCCGGAACCACGCTGGCGGTGCGGCGCAGGCGCTGAATGACGTCGGTTGAGCTTTCCTTGCGCTCCTTCTTGGGCTTGAGCGCGATGAACATGCGACCGGAGTTGAGGGTCGGGTTCGGACCGCCCGCTCCGATGGTCGAGTTGACGTAGTCGACCGCCTGGTCCGCACGCACGATATCGGCGACCTGCTTCTGCAGCACGGCCATCTGCGCGAATGAAACGTCGGACGAACCCTCGGTCGAGGCGGAGATGAAGCCGGTATCCTCGGTCGGGAAGAAGCCTTTCGGAATGATGATGTAGAGCCAGATCGTTGCGCCCAGGGTGGCGAACGTGACCAGCAGCACGAGCGATTTGCGGGCGATGACCTTGTCCAGCGACCATTCGTAGCCGCGCAGCCAGCCGCGGAACATCGCCTCGAACATCCGCAGCACGATGTTCTGCTTCTCGCCCTGATGATGGGTGCGCAGCACCCGGGCGCACAGCATCGGCGTGAGCGTGAGCGACACGAACCCCGAAACGATGATGGCGACAGCGATCGTCACCGCGAACTCGCGGAATACGCGGCCGACCATGCCGCCCATCAAGAGCACCGGGATGAACACGGCAATGAGCGAAAAGGTGATCGAAACGATGGTGAACCCGATCTCGCGCGCGCCTTTGAGCGCGGCTTCGAACGGCCGCATGCCGCCTTCGATGTGGCGGACGATATTCTCCAGCATGACGATCGCGTCGTCGACCACGAAGCCGACCGACAGCGTCAAGGCAAGCAAAGTCATGTTGTTGATCGAAAACCCGAACACGTACATCGCCGCGCAGGTGCCGATCAGCGACACGGGAACCGCGAGCGCGGGAATAAGGGTGGCCGACACCGTGCGCAGGAACAGGAAGATCACCATGATGACCAGGCAGATCGCGATCGCCAGCGTCTCCTGCACGTCATAGACGAAGTCGCGGATCGAGATCGAACGGTCGTTGAGGACCTCCATGCGGATCGACGGCGGCACCATCGCGCGGTATTGCGGCAGCCGCTCGCGCACCATGTCGACCACCGCCACCGTATTGGCGTCGGGTTGGCGCTGGATCGCCAGCACGACCGCGCGGTTGTCGTTGAACCAGCTGGCGACCTTGTCGTTCTCGACGCTGTCGATGACGCGCGCGACCTGGTCGAGGTGCACCGGCGCACCGTTGCGATAGGCCACGACGACCTTGCGGTACTCCTCCGCCTTGGTCATCGCGCCCGAAGCGGTCAGCGTCACGCTCTGCTTGGGACCGTTCAGGGTGCCGACCGGCGTGTTAGAATTCGTCTTGGCAACGACGGTGCGGATATCATCGAGCGAGATGTTGCGCGCCGCGGCCGCGACCGGATCGACCTGGACGCGCACGGCGAACTTCTGCGCGCCGTAGATCAGCACCTGGGCAATGCCGGGGAGCTGCGAAATCTGCTGCGCCAAGGTGATCTCGCCGTATTCGTTGACCACCGAGAGCGGCAGGGTCGGCGAATTCAGGCTGATATAGAGGACCGGGAAGTCACCGGGATTGACCTTCCGGAAGCTCGGCGGCGTGGTCATTTCTATCGGCAGCCGCCGCTGCGCCACCGAGAGCGCCGTCTGCACGTCGAGCGCGGCGCCGTCGATGTTGCGGTTGAGATCGAACTGGATCGTGATCGAGGTGATGCCGAGCGACGATGAGGACGTCAGCGAAGAGATGCCGGCGATGGTGGAGAGCTGGCGCTCGATCGGCGCTGCCACCGAGGCCGCCATGGTTTCCGCGCTGGCGCCCGGCAGCGTGGCGGTGATGTTGATGGTGGGAAAGTCGACGGCTGGAAGCGCCGCAACCGAGAGCAGCCGGTAGGCGAAGATGCCCAAGACGATAATCGACGCGGTGATCAGCGTGGTGAGGACCGGCCGGCGGATGCAGGTTTCCGAAAGAGTCATTGGCTAGACCCTACCTTCGGCCCGCGCGGGGCGACCTTGGTGCCGTTGGAGAGCTGGAGTTGGCCGTTGGTGACCACCGTCTCGCCGCCGTTGAGCCCGCTTGCAATCACCAACTCGCTGTCGAGGACGCGCGCGACCGCAACGGGCTGGACCTTGGCGGCACCATCGTTGACGACGAACACGTAGGTGCCGCTCTGGCTGACCTGAACCGCGGTCGAGGGCACTGTGACGGCTTCTTCCTCGCGGAAGGTCAACCGGACCGTAACCAGTGTGCCGGGCCAGAGGATCTCGTCGGGATTGGGCATCGTGGCGCGCACGGGCACGGTCCCCGTCGGCGCGTCCACGCTGTTCTCGATCATGGTGACCTGCCCGGTGGCCCGGCGCGTGTCGCCGGGAATGACCGCGTCGATGGTGGCGCTCTCGTTCACGAGGGCCTGACGCAAATCCGGCAGGTACCCCTGGGGCACCGAAAAAGTGACGTAGACCGGTGCAGTCTGGATGATGCTTGCAAGCGGAGCCAGGTCGGCCTGGCGAACGAAATTGCCGACCTTCACCGCAGCCATGCTGGCGCGGCCGCTGATCGGGGCGCGGATCGTGCAATAGCTGAGCTGGATGGTGAGATTTTCCAATTGCCCGGTGTTGGAATCGACTGAGGACCGCCAGATGTTGACCTGCGTTCGCGCGTTGTTGAGGGTAACCTGCGTGGTGGCGTTCTTGGCGAGCAGGTCGGTATAGCGCACGACATCGCGCTCGGCCTGTTCGAGGTTGGCCTTCGCGCCCTCGAGCATCCCGCGCACCTGCTTGATCTGCGCGTCGAGCGCGCGGGTGTCGAGCGTGAACAATAGATCGCCCTTCTGCACCATCCCGCCATCGCTGAAATGCACGCCGACGATCTCGGAATCGATGCGGCTCTTGATCGCGACGCTGGCGATCGGGGTGACGCTTCCGAGCACCTCGATGCGAACCGGGATGGTCTTCCTGCTGGCGGTCGCGACCTCGACTGGAACCGCGCGGGCCACGTTGGGCCGCGGCGCCTGGGCAACGGCGCCGCCCGACCACCAGCCACGGGTGGCGGCGACGACAATCCCCGCCGCGGCCAGCACTACCACCGCCCCCAACACGAACGTGCGTTTCTTCATTACCGCGCCGAGCAAGGGCCTTCAACGGCCCGTCCGGACTCCCTCTCTTCCTGGTGACCGCTCATAACGATTCTTTTTGGTAGGCGAACCAAGCCTTCTAACATATCCCTGTCGGCGGCGCATCCGTGGCGGGGCTTTGCCCGCGTTAAAATGGCGTAACCTCCAGTAAAAACATCGCGCTTCCATCCCCCGCCCGGCCGTCCCGTTCGGTTGAATTCGCACCGCCTCACACTCGACCTGCCGCCATGCGCATTGCCACCTGGAACATCAATTCCATCAAACAACGAATGGACAATTTGACCGCCTGGCTGTCGGAGCGGCGGCCGGACATGGTCTGCCTGCAGGAAACCAAGTGCATCGACGACGCCTTTCCGCGCGAGCCGCTGCAAGAGTTGGGATACAATGTCGCAGTGCACGGGCAGAAGGCGTTCAACGGCGTAGCGATCCTATCGAGATTTCCCCTCGACGAGGTGACGGCACGGCTGGCGGGCGACAATGAGGACGACCATGCTCGGTTTCTGGAGGCGGTGGTCTCGACCTCGCGCGGAGCGTTGCGACTCGCTTCTGTCTACCTGCCCAACGGCAACCCACCAGACACCGACAAATACACGTATAAAATCAGATGGATGGATCGGCTTATTCATTACGCGCATGAACGGCTGCAACTGGAGGAGCCGCTGATCATGGCGGGTGACTTCAACGTCATTCCCTCCGAGCTCGATGCCCGGCACCCCGCACGCTGGGCAGGTGACGCACTGTTTCTGCCGCGTACGCGCGAAAAATTTCGCGCTCTCTCCAATCTCGGGCTGACGGATGCGGTTCGGGCCACAACCGAGGGCCCCGGTCCGTTCACCTTCTGGGACTACCAGGCCGGCGCGTGGCAACGCAACGACGGCATCCGCATCGACCACCTGCTGCTGTCGCCACAGGCGGCCGACCGCCTGACCGCTACCGGCGTCGACAAGCATGTTCGTGCCTGGGAGAAACCGTCGGATCACGTCCCGGTCTGGGCCGACCTCGACCTCAGCGCTTGAAGAAGCTGTCCAGGATATTCCACGGCAACTTGTAGTTCACGCCGACCCGGACGATGTGGTCGTTGAGGTTGACGCGCTGGTTGCTCGGAAAGGCCAGGCTCGGCGCCGGATTGAAGTAGGACTTGTCCTGGAGTCCGACGTAGAGATACTCGACCTTCGCGGACCAGTCCTGGCTGAGCTTGACCTCCATCCCGGCTCCCACGGTCCAGCCCCAGTGCCATTGCTGGTCCGAGATCGCGCCGAAGGGGGAGACGATGCTGTTTTCGACATTGGCAAGCGCGCCGCCGGCAGTGGCGTAGAGCAGCCAATTGTCGCGCGCGTAACCCACGCGGCCGCGAAACGTCGAGAGCCAGCGCTCTCTCACGTCGTTGCTGAACGCAGCATTGGGAGGGAATTCGGGTGCGCTCGCCTTCTTGCTCGTGGCCGAGGCGTCGCCCTCCAGGCCGATCACAACGTCGCCGCTCTGGACGTTGAAGCCCGAGGTGATACCGATGAGGCCGCCGCCCAGATCCATCCGCGGCGTCTGGTCGACACCGGCGGCATTGCTGCTCACCACCGCGCTACCCCACGCGCCGCCAGCGGACAGCCCGACATAGGCACCCGTCCAGGTGTTGAGTGGCGCCGGCGTGGCCTTGTAGATCGGGGCAATGCTGAGGTCAGCAGCGGAGGCAGGCGTCAGCAACGCCGACGCCAGCAACAGAGCCGACAACGCCGTGCTTGCGCACAGCACTCTGGCCATCACCGACCTCAATTGGACGCTTCTCGCATCGGCAATAGAAATACGCGCGCTGCGGATAAGGGTCCATTAACTGGTTGGAGTGCGACGCCGATTTCCGGCGAGTGTGGCGCAGGCGCCACAGATGCTCATTCCCGGCGATTTTTCAGCCAGTCTTCCAAGTACTTATGAGCCATTGCTCGCTCGCTGTCGCTGGCCTGGGCGAGCGCAGTCGTGTACATGTCTGTAATCCAGGCCTCATCCGGGCCGGCGCCGTCCTTCGCGATAATGAGCCAGAACAGCCCGAGCGCTGCCTGGCGTGAAACCTGGTCGCCCTTGAACAGCATCCCACCGAGCAGAGCCTGC
The DNA here is from genome assembly GCA_963739385.1 of uncultured Alphaproteobacteria bacterium. Classification (GTDB taxonomy): domain Bacteria; phylum Pseudomonadota; class Alphaproteobacteria; order Rhizobiales; family Xanthobacteraceae; genus VAZQ01. The sequence continues at coordinate 14,770 of CAVUAI010000020.1, read as the reverse complement.
GCCCGGTGATCGCCCTTGTTGGCGGCCAGGCGCAGCCAGCGCGCGGCCTGGATGGCGTCCTTGGGCGCCCCCTTGCCGGAGAGATAGAGCTGTCCGAGATAGTACTGGGCTTCCGGATCGGCGAAATAAGAGGCCGCGTAGCGGAACGTTTCACGCGCGACATTGGGGTCAGCCTTCAGAGTTCCGGGAATCCCCTCGAGGTGATAGAGGCCCAAGGTCACGAAGGCGTTGGCCAGGAAGCGGGCGTTCGAGGCAGCGGCGCTGTCATCGCCGTGCATGGTGGTGAGACGGCGGAAATACTCGTAGGCGCGCGCCTTGTTCACCTTGACGCCGTCGCCGTCCGCGTACATCCGGCCAAGCTTCCAGATGGCGCCGGGAACACCCTGCTCGGCGGCGTATTCGAGCTCCATCAACGCCTGGTCGGTCTTGCCCTGGCGCAGTGCCTGCGTGCCCGAGCGAAACGCCTCGAGCGGCGTCAGCGGCATGGCCGGGCGGGCCGGCAAGGTCAGCGGCGCCGATGGCAAGCCGGGCACGGCCGCGAGCGGCGTCGCGCTCCCGAGCGGATTGGCGGTCGCGCCTGGATCCGCGTCCGGCAGCGGCACGGCGACGGTTGACGGGTCCGGCAGGCGGGTGCCGTCAAAGCTCACGGCCGGCGTGAGGCCCGCGGCAAAGCCGAGCAAGCCGATGCTCATGATGACGTTAGATATCCGCATAGCACGCTTTCTCGGCCGCGCCGCCCGGATGGGTCACCGCGCCCTCGCGCGCGGGCCCCACCTGCTGGGCGTATTTCCAGAGATATCCTGAGGTGAAGGAAGAGCTGCGCGGCTTCCAGGCTTTGGCGCGCGCATCCATCTCGGCCTTGGTGAGCCTCACGTCGATGGTACCCTTGACCGCGTCGATGCTGACGATGTCACCGTCGCGCACTTGCGCGATCGGGCCGCCGACGGCAGCCTCAGGCCCGACATGTCCAATGCAAAATCCGCGGGTCGCTCCAGAAAAGCGCCCGTCGGTCAGAAGCGCGACCTTCCCGCCCATGCCCTGTCCGTAGAGGGCGGCAGTGGTCGCCAGCATTTCTCGCATCCCGGGGCCACCTTTGGGCCCTTCGTATCGGATCACGAGCACGTCGCCTTCCCTGTACTTCTTGTTCTTGACGGCTTCGAAGCACGCCTCCTCCCCATCAAAGCAGCGCGCCGGGCCGGTAAACTTCAAGTCCGCCATCCCGGCAACCTTTACGATCGCTCCTTCCGGAGCGAGGTTGCCCTTGAGCCCGACGACGCCGCCGGTGGCGGAAAGCGGCTTGTCGGCGGGATGGACCACGTCCTGGTCCTTGTTCCACTTCACTCGCTTGAGGTTCTCCGCGATCGTACGCCCAGTAACGGTGACGCAGTCGCCGTGAAGATACCCGTGATCGAGAAGAGTCCTCATCAAGAGCGGAACGCCGCCAGCCTCGAACATATCTTTGGCGACATAACGGCCGCCGGGTTTCAAATCCGCGATATATGGTGTCCTTTTGAAGACCTCGGCGACGTCGAAGAGGTCGAACTTCAGGCCGCATTCGTGCGCGATCGCGGGCAGGTGCAGCGCAGCGTTGGTCGAGCCCCCCGACGCGGACACCACGGTCGCCGCATTCTCCAGTGCCTTACGCGTAACGATATCGCGCGGCCGCAGGCCGGACTTGATGAGATCGACGATCTGCTCACCCGCCGTCATGCAGAAGGCGTCGCGAATTTCGTAGGGCGCCGGCGCACCGGCCGAATAGGGCAGTGCAAGCCCGATGGCCTCGGACACCGTCGCCATGGTGTTGGCGGTGAACTGCGCCCCGCAGGCGCCGGCCGACGGGCAGGCCTGCTGCTCGAGCGTCTCGAGGTCGCGATCCGACATTTCGCCGACGGAATATTTGCCGACCGCCTCGAACACATCCTGGATGGTGACCGGCTTGCCCCTGAACGTGCCGGGCAGGATCGAGCCGCCGTAGATGAAGATCGACGGCACGTTGAGCCGGCACATGACCATCATCATTCCCGGCAGCGACTTGTCGCAGCCGGCCAGCCCGACCAGGGCGTCATAGGCATGACCGCGCATGGTCAGCTCGACCGAGTTGGCGATGACCTCGCGCGACGGCAGCGAGGACTTCATGCCCTCGTGTCCCATGGCGATGCCGTCGGTAACGGTGATCGTGCAGAACTCGCGCGGCGTGCCGCCCGCAGCGGCGACACCCTTCTTGACGGCCTGCGCCTGCCGCATCAACGCGATGTTGCAAGGAGCGGCCTCGTTCCAGCAAGTGGCGACACCGACGAACGGCTGGTGGATCTGCTGGCGGGTAAGCCCCATCGCATAGTAGTAGGCGCGGTGCGGCGCGCGCTCCGGCCCCTCGGTCACATGCCGGCTGGGGAGCCTTGCCTTGATGTCCCGCTTCGCGTCCATTGCGCTTTGACCCTTCGCCCCCGACCGCCCTTGGATTGTACGCTCTGCGATCGAAGCACCGTGTTCGTTCTCGATCTCGGCGTTCGGTATGGCCAAATCGCGGCGCTGCAGGGCTGGATTCCTTTCCGAATGTCAATGTTTTAGGCGTGTTGCCAACGCGCAACAGGATTAATGAATGGTTAAGACCGAAAGCAACACTCGGTCGCCTGGAGCCCTCACGGGAGGCGAAAATCCGCGTCGAAGCCGAGCTCGGCGCGCGCCTTGGCGATCGCAACCACGCCGTCATCGTCCGCGATATTGTAGATGCCACGGCCGTGCGTCAGCGCAAGCAGCGCCGCCTGCGCCGCAGCATCGACGTGCAGTGCCGGTTTTGGAGCGGATTGGGGGTACCAGGTGCCTGGGCCGTAAAGCCGGCCATAGCGCAGGACGACGGCCTCGATGCCTGATGCAAACAGCTGGCGCTCCATGTCGGCCGCGCCGTTCACGGTCACTGCGCGTCGGGGATCGGAAAGATTGAGCGGATCACTTTCGGGATGCGGCTCCCCGCCGGGCGCGTAGATGAACGCAATGCTTTGGGCGACGATGCGCCGCGCCGACGCGGCGTGCGCGGCCGCTACCAGGTTGCGGGTACCTTCCGTCCGGATACGGGCATTGCTGGCGGAGGAGGCCGCAACCCGCGCCTCGTCGAACTCATGCGGCAGATCGGTCAGTTGATGGATGATGGCATCGGGCCGCGCGGCTACAACCGCCCCGGCAATCGCCTGCGCGTCGAAGACGTCGACCACGGCCGGCACCACCCCTGCCCGTTCGAGCTCCCGGGCTTTTTCCTCCGAACGCGTCGTGCCGGTGACCTGATGGCCGGCGCGCAGCATGAGCGGCAGCATCCGGCGCCCGATAGCGCCCATGGCGCCGGCAAGGAACACTCTCATCGCGCTATGGTATGTCCTGCGCTCGTCCCCAGTCGAGGCCGCCGATGCCAAGGCCCACCCTGCTTCGTCGTCGCTTCTTCGCCCGCAGCGTGCACGCCGTCGCCCCCGACCTGATCGGCGCGACCTTGCTGTTCAAGGGCGCCGGCGGCGTCATCGTCGAGGTCGAGGCCTATCACCACACCGATCCGGCGGCGCACTCCTTTGGCGGCCGCACTGCGCGCAATGCCGTCATGTTCGGTCCGGCGGGCCACGCGTACATCTACCGCTCCTATGGCATCCACTGGTGCCTCAACGTGGTGTGCGAGCCGGCCGGCAGCGCCAGTGCCATACTGATCCGCGCGCTGGCGCCCACGCACGACCTCGCTGCCATGCGCCGCCGCCGCGGTGTCACCGACGAACGGCTGCTGTGCTCGGGCCCCGGGCGCCTGTGCGAGGCGCTCGGCATTACCGACGCCCAATACGGGCTGGCGCTCGACGAGACGCCGTTCGCGATTTTTGCCCGCACCCACGACGTCGACGTCGTTATCGGCCCGCGCATCGGCATCACCAAGGCGGTGGACCACCCGTGGCGCTACGGGCTCAAGGATTTACGCTTCATGAGCCGCCCGTTCAGGGCAAGCACCTGATCTGATCGACGCAACTTTCGGGGCCGTTTGATGCGACGCAGATCAGGCGGCACGCCGGTAGCGCGAACAGGGCGATCATTCGACATCCGGTGCAAACAGCTCGTCTGCCCCCACCACGCGCGGGGAAAGACCCTGCTCGTGGACGTAACGGCCGACGGCCGCGAAGGTCGGCCGGTTCGGCTCGAGGCCGTAGGCCCAGAAGTCCTTGCCCATAACGCGCCACGTCTCCTCGACATGATCGATCAGCCACGGCAGGGCGACGCGCAACGCATCGGTGTCATAGAGACCGTTGAGCGCAAGATCGCGCGCCTCCGCGAACGCGCGGTAAATGCTCCGCGCCGCCCAGGGGTGCGCGCGATAGACGTCCGCGCGCAGCACGACCGTGTGCATGATCGGAAAAATGCCGGTGCGGCGGTAATAGTCCTGCTCGATCCGCTTATAGTCGGGAAACAGCCGGGCGATGCTCGGGCGGCCGTCCAGAAACAGCTTGGGGATGTAGAGCGACAGCAGCGCATCGAGCTCCCCCGCCTCGAACATCTGTTCCAGCGTTTGCTCCCTGGACAGAAAATCGAGGCGGATGTCCCTGGGGAGGTCGAGCGGAATGAGTGGCGGCTCGACGAAGGTATTAAGGCCGCCCATGAACCAATGCATGTCCTGCGCCTTGAGACCGTAATCGTGCTGCAGCATGCCGCGCATGAATACCAGACCGGTCGAGCCCCACTGCGATGTGCCGACGCGCTTGCCGCGCAGGTCCGCGGGCTGCTCGATGCCGGCGCCGGTGCGAACGTAGATGCAGGAATGACGGAAGATCTTGGATAGCGCGACCGGCACCGCCACGAAAGGGCAATCGCCGCGCCCCATGAGGGCGGCGTAGGAGGCGAGCGAAAGCTCGGAGACCTGGAACTCCTTGTTGTCCAGCATTCGCTGAAACGCCTGGCGCGGGCGCAGAATTTCGATCTCGAGGTCGATGCCCTCGGGTTTCACCCGTCCGTCCATCAGCGGACGGGTGCGGTCGTAATCCCAGCAGGCAAGCTTGAGCTTGAGATTGGACATCAGGAGTATTCCGACGCTGGAGGAGAGGCTGGCGCGAGGCGGCCTCAATTCAACGGATCGGGACGCCCGGCGGCAACCGGGCAAGACCGGAGCGCCATTGCAGATCAAGCAGCAGGCCGCGCGGCAAGGTGGCAAGCACGGGTGCGGTCGGCACTCCCGCGGCATCGAGCAGGCCGGCCACCCAATGATTGCAGACATTGAACAGGTTGAATGCGCCGTTGGCGCGAAAGAACAGGCTGGTCCCATAGATCCCGGGCCCGAGTTCCTCGGGCAACCCGTTGGCAGCCCGCGCGAAGGTCGCGTCGAGGTTCTCCGCCATGCGCTCGAAGCCGCCCGCGCCGAGTGCGACGGGCACGAGGTCGGAATTGGCGAACAGGCCACGCGGATCGCCTGTGACGCCGACCACGTGCAGAACCGAGGCATTGCCCGGCCGCAGCAGCGCGCGCAGGGCCTGCACCAAGGTCAACGCCGCCGCCGTCGGTACCTCGCGGTAGAAGTTCTCGTCACCCCAGCCGATTTCGATGAGATCGAACGGCGCGAACCTGTCTGCGACGTATGCGAGCGCGGTCAGGCCGCGCCGGTACCCTTGATCGGCGAGGCTCCGGCGCGGCACCACGATGCCGGCATGATAGCCGTGGCTGACAATGACAACTTCGGTGGTCACCGCGCCCGGGGGTGGCGGCCACAAGTGGCGGTCGCCCCACCGCGCTGTTGCAGCGACGGCGATCACGAACAGCAAAGCCATGCTGGCAAGCGCCACGCCGACGCGTCTCATTACGGTCGGCCACACTGGCGTGCGCTTGCGGGCGTGCATTGCGCGACACCTTATAACCGTGCGACGGCATGCGGTCGACGGAACGGGATCGCTGCCGGGAGGACCAGCAGCGGAAGCGCGGCGATCGCCATCGGCAGAAACGCAAAACGGGGGCTGCCGCCGAGATCCCACGCGGCGCCGCTGAGCACCGCAATCACGAGACCTTCGCTGTAGCTGATCGTGAACATCCCCGCCGACATGCGCGCCACGTCGCCCGGCGCGCTCAGGAGCGGCGGCAGCGCGAAGCCCAGCGTGAGCACGACCGCGCCGAGGAAGCCGAGCACGCCCGCAAAGGCGACGGTCCAGAGGCTCGCCGTGGTGGCGATACCGGCGAGGCAAACCAGGATCAGCGCGCCGCACAGGATGAACGGCCAGGCACGGCATTCGAGCCTGCCCGAGGTGGCGAGCAGTGCAAACGATGCCGGGAGTTGGCCGAAATTGAGCGCCGTCAGCGCACCGGCGATCAGGTCGGAGCGGCCGGCGGCGGTAAGGTGGCCGGGCAGGAAGGCGTTGCTGCAAAAATACACGCTGTTGACGCTGCCGAAGAGGAAGCCGAGTTGCCAGATCAGCTTGTTGCGCCAGTCGGGCCACCCGCGCCGGTGCATCGAAGGCGCGCCAGCCGCCGGTTTTTCGGATGGCGGCGCGAGCACGACGGTCAAGATGGCGATCAGCACGAGCGGGACGCCCCAGATCGCCAGCGACCAGCGCCAGGAATCCTGCACCAGCGGCAGCACCAGCGGGATGGTGAGCATGACCGGGATCGTTTCCCCGACCAGCAATCCATTGGTGTAGACCGCCGAGCCGAAGCTCAGGCGCCGCGGCAGCCATTGCGGCACCAGCGACGGCAGCGCCGGCTGCATGATGGCTACGCCAACACCCATCACGACGGTGGCGGCATAGAGGACGGAGACGTCGAGCACGGCGCCGCGCAGGCCGGACGCAACGCCGCCGATCAGGAGGCCCACGACCAGCGTGGGCAACGCGCCCCAGCGCGCGATCAGCAATGATCCCGGCACCGCGGCGATCCCGAACAGGACGACCGGCAGTCCGCTGAGGATGCCGATCTCGGTCCCGGACAGGTTGAGGTCGGCCTGTATCATCGCGATGACCGGAGGCACCGCCAGGATGGTCAGCCGCAAACCTACGCCGCCGAGCCAGAGCAGGCCGACCGCAATCCAAAATTCTCGCATCGCACCCCCGGCTGGGCGTTCTCGTTCTTGGTCTCGCCTGTTGCAGGAGAGACGAATTGCCTATGCCGCGCCCTTGAGTTGCTCCAGCGCTTCCAGGATCTTGAGCCGTCGCGTCTCGGCCTCTTCGCGTTTCTCGCGCTCCCCTTCGACCACGTCCTCCGGCGCCCGCCGCACGAAGTCAGCGTTCGCCAGCTTGGCATCGATGCGCGCGATGTCCGACGTCACGCGTGTCATCTCCTTTTCCAGGCGCGCCTTCTCGGCCGCGAAATCGATCACGCCCTTGAGCGGCAGCGCGGCAACCTCGCCGCGCACGATGAGCTGGACCGCCCCTTGCGGCGCGCTGTCGGCAACGGAAATCTCGGAGAGGCGCGCAAGCCTGCGGATGGTGTCTCTCCAAGACCGCGCCCGCTCCTGCGTGGCGGCGGAGACGCCGACCAGCGAGAGCGGGATCTCGGTGGTGATGTTCATCTCGGCGCGCACCGAACGGATGGCGGTGACGAGGTCGATCACCCAGCCGATCTCGGCCTCGGCCTCGGGATGGTCGAGGGCGTCGTGCCGGGGCCACGGTGCGAGCGCGAGCAGGCTCGCGCGTGGAGGCCCGCCTTCCGCCGTCACGCGCCACAGCTCCTCGGTGACGAACGGCATGAACGGATGCAGGAGCTTGAGGATTTCGTCGCGCACCCAGGCCGTCATCGCCCGCGTCTCGTCCTTGGCGGGACCGTCGGCACCTTGCAGCACCGGCTTGGCCAGCTCGAGATACCAGTCGCAGAAGACGCTCCAGACGAAGCGATAGGCCGCGTCCGCCGCCTCGTTGAACCGATAGGCCTCGATCGCGCCGGTGATCTCGCGCGCGGCTTTTCTGGTCTCATGACCGATCCAGCGATTGAGCGTCTCCTTTGCCGCTGTCGGATCGAAGTCCGGCACCGTCACGCAGTGGTTCATCTCGGCGAAGCGGCAGGCGTTCCACAGCTTGGTCGCAAAGTTGCGATTGCTCTCGACGCGTTGCGTCGAGAACCTGATGTCGCGCCCCTGCCCCGCGGTCGCCGCAAGCGTGAAGCGCAGCGCGTCGGCGCCGTATTCGTCGATGAACGCCAGCGGATCGACGACGTTGCCCTTGGACTTCGACATCTTGGCGCCGCGCTCGTCGCGCAGGAGGGCGTGGATGTAGACGGTCTCGAACGGCACTTCCTGCATGAAGTGCAGCCCCATCATCATCATGCGGGCGACCCAGAAAAAGATGATGTCGAAGCCGGTGACCAGCACGTCGGTGGGATAGTAGCGCGCGAGTTCTTTGGTCTGGTCCGGCCAGCCGAGCGTCGAGAACGGCCATAGCGCGGAGGAGAACCAAGTGTCGAGCACGTCCTCGTCGCGCAGCAGGAACGGCGCGCGCTTTGCGGGATCACGCGCCATCTCGTCCGCCTGCGCGGCCGTGATTGCGCCGGTCTCGACATAGAACGCGAGCGCGCGGGAGACGGCTTCGTCCTCGGTCTCGGAGACGAACACCTTGCCGTCCGGTCCGTACCAGGCCGGGATCTGGTGTCCCCACCAGAGCTGGCGCGAGATGCACCAGGGCTGGATATTCTCCATCCAGTCGAAATAGGTCTTTTCCCAGTTGCGCGGGACGAACACGGTGCGTCCTTCGCGCACCGCCGCGATCGCCGGTGCGGCAAGCGTCTTGGCGTCGACGTACCATTGATCGGTGAGAAAGGGCTCGATCACGACGCCCGAGCGGTCGCCGTGCGGCACCATGTGCGTGTGCGGCTCGACCTTGGCGAGGAGCCCGGCCGCCTCCATGCGCGCGACGATCTCCTTGCGCACGACGAAGCGATCCCGACCGTGATAGGCCAGCGTCTGCTCGAGCTCAGCCGATGCCGGCACGTCGCGAAGAAAGTCCTCGTTGCCCGCCAGATCGAGCTTGGCTTCGGCGTCAAGCACATTGACGAGGGGCAGGTCGTGCCGCCGCCCCACCTCGAAGTCGTTGAAATCATGCGCGGGTGTGATCTTGACCGCGCCCGTGCCCTTCTCCGGGTCGGAATACTCATCCGCGATGATCGGGATACGGCGTCCGACCAAAGGCAGGATGGCATGACGCCCCACGAGGTGCCGGTAGCGCTCGTCATCCGGATGCACGGCGACGGCGGTGTCGCCCAGCATGGTCTCGGGGCGCGTGGTCGCGACCGTGATGAAGGTGTCGTCGAGCCCCTCGACCGGATACTTGAAATGCCACAGCTGCCCGTTCACCTCCACCTGCTGCACTTCGAGGTCGGAAATGGCGGTGAGGAGTTCCGGGTCCCAGTTGACCAGCCGCTTGTCCTTGTAGATCAGGCCTTGGCGGTAGAGCTCCACGAACACCTTGAGCACCGCCCGCGACAGCCCCTCGTCCATGGTGAAGCGTTCGCGCGACCAGTCGCAGGACGCGCCGAGGCGTTTCAATTGCTGGATGATGGTGCCGCCCGATTCCGCCTTCCACGCCCACACCGTTTCGAGGAATTTTTCACGTCCGAGCGCCCGCCGACCGGGCTGTTGGCGCTCCATGAGCTGGCGCTCGACCACCATCTGGGTGGCGATACCGGCGTGGTCGGTGCCGGGCTGCCAGAGCACGTCGCGGCCGCGCATGCGCTCAAAGCGGACCAGCACGTCCTGGAGCGTGTTGTCGAGCGCATGGCCCATATGCAGCGAGCCGGTGACGTTGGGCGGCGGGATGACGAGGCAATAGGGCTTGGCATCGCGCCGCTCCGGGCGGCCGGCACGAAAAGCGCCGGCCTCCTCCCACAAGGCGTAGATGCGCCCCTCGACGGCGGAGGGCTGGTATGTCTTGTCGATCATCGCTGTTTCGGTGCTGTTTCGGTCCGGCGGTTTCGCGGTAAAAAGCCCGCCACGCTCCGCCCTGTCAACGCCCGCGACCGGGTGAATGCTCCAACAAAGTCAAGAATCCCCGCGTGACCTCGTCAGCGACAACTCAGAACGTCCCGACCCGCTCCATCGTGCTGCTGGCGGGCGCGGGCTTTGCGAGCCAGGCGATGGTGCGCGTGACCGACTCGCTCCTGCCGCAGATCGCCGCTGACTTTGGCACCACAGTGGGTGCCGCCTCGATCGTGATCGCCGCCTATTCCATCAGCCACGGCTCGATCCAGCTCATCATCGGTCCGGTCGGGGATCGCTTCGGCAAGTATCGGACCGTCGCGGTGATGTGCGCGCTCGCCGCGGTGCTGGTGGCACTTTGCGGGACCGTGCATTCGCTCTCGGCACTGGCGATCGCACGGTTCGCATCGGGCGCGGCGGCCGGCTGGATCATTCCGATCTCGATGGCCTATGTCGGCGACGTGACGCCCTACGAGCGCCGCCAGCCGATCCTCGCCCGCTATCTCTCGGGACAGATTTTCGGCCAGTTGTTCGGGCAGGCGGCGGGCGGCGTGCTCGGCGACCTGTTCGGCTGGCGCAACGTCTTCTTCGTGCTGGCAGCGATGTTCGCGCTGGCGGCCGCGGGACTTGTTATCGAGCTCCTGACCAATCCCCGCACGCGCGCATCAGGGCACGAGGAGACTTCGCGCGGCTTCGTCGCCGATTATGCCGCGGTGCTGTCGAATCCCTGGGCGCGGCTCGTCATTCTCGCAGTGTTCATCGAGGCGAGCATCGGATGGGGCGCGTTCGCGTATGTCGGCGCCGACCTGCATCTGCGCTTTGGCCTGAGCTTCACCGCAATCGGGCTGATCGTCGGGACGTTCGGGATCGGCGGGTTGCTCTATGCCATTTCGGTTCAACAGCTGGTCAACCGGCTCGGGCAGCCGGGCCTCGCGCTGTTCGGCGGCATCCTGCTCGGGGCCGCCTATCTCTTGCTGGCGATTGGCGCAGCCTGGTGGCTTGCGCCGCTCGCCGTCACCGCGATCGGACTCGGCTTCTATGCCCTCCACAACACGCTGCAGACCAATGCCACCCAGATGACGCCCGAGGCGCGCGGTACTGCGGTCGCCATCTTCTCTTCGGCCATCTACCTCGGCCAGGTGCTCGGCGTGGCGGTGGGGGCGTTCGTCTTCGACCGCTTCACTGCCGTGCCGCTGTTCGTTGCAACGGCGGTGGCGCTGCCTGTGCTCGCCTGGTGGTTTGCGGGCGAGCTCAGACAGCACACGACGGGTGATCGGCAGCGGAAAAAGTAGCCCTTACCCTGTCGTGGGGTCTCAGTCCCGGCCGCGCGACACGCGCTCGATCTCGGCGCGCACCAAGCGGTCGACGATCTCCGGAAGGTGCTCATCGAGCCAGCTCTTGAGCATCGGCCGCAATATCTCGCTGACCACATCCTCGAGGGAGCGCTCGTTGCGCATCTGCACCGTCTGGGCGAGTGAATGGAACGCCGACCCGACCGCGGCGGTGGTCGCCGCCGACATCAAGCCGCGGTCGCCCGGTTCGGGGGCGGCAGCGGGACGGCGTTCTTCGGGGGCGCGCGCGGCGCCAAGTTGGGACGTTCGCTTTTCCGATTCCATGTCTGAATGCTCGTCGAATGGGCGGACGGTGGTCGTCGCCTCGACCGCCCGCTCACGCGCGGGCGGATCGTCCGCAGCACCGGGAGATTGCCGCGATGTTGCCTGGAGCTGGGCGAGCATCGAATCGATCTCGTCCTCGCGCGGCGCCGGATCGGACGAGGGGCCGGACGCCGCTTCGGCGCGCCTCGACGGCGGCCACGCTGCCGTTCGCGGCGTTCCCGCCGGCCAAGGTGCCTGGTGGGCGCCGGCTTCGTCCGCTGCCGACCCGCCCGCCTCTCCCTGCGCGTCGGCGTGCCGGCCGGGATCATCGTCCGAAATGATCCTGCGGATGGAGGCGAGAATCTCCTCCATGGAGGGTTCCTGACCCTTAGCAGGCTGCGTCATCGCTCGCGTCCCCACCCACACCGCACACGGCCTGAGCCCACTCGTGATTCGACGGAATCAGCACCGCGCTCGTCCGTTCGAGCGGCCGGAGTATGGCATGGCGAAGATCGAACGCAAGCAAGCTCTTGCGACAGGCGCGACGTATCCCCTCGCGTGATCGACGCAGTATGCTTGTTCAGCGCCCGTCGGGCACGCGCACGCCGCCCCAGGCGTCGCGTACTTGTTGATAGTGAATCATGGGATCGTAGACCTCGATCTTCAGGCCGAGGATCTGCGGCGAGAGCGCGCCGGTCGCCGCCAGCACGGTGTAGGAGGCCACCACGCGATCGCGTTGCGCTGTCACCAGCGCGACGCGCGCATTGACCAGATCCTGCTGCGCGTTGAGCACGTCGAGCGTGGTGCGCTGGCCGACACGCGCCTCCTCGCGCACCCCGTTGAGCGCGACCTCCGCGGCGGTGACCTGTGCCTGGGTGGCGTTGATCTGCGCCTTGGCGGCGTCGAGCTGCCCCCAGGCCTGGGTGACCTGCGATTGTACCTGGTCGCGCGCGGTATCGAGATCGAGCCGACGTTGTCCGAGCGTCTCCTTGGACTGCCGGATCGCCGAGTATTCCGACCCGCCTTGATAGAGCGGTACCGAGAGCTGAGCGGCAACAGACGCCGACAACGTCTCGAGCACCGCCAGCGACGCAGTCGATCCGAAGGTTTTCTGCACGTTGCCAACCGCCGACAAGGTCGGAGACAGCGCGCCCTCGGCGATCTTGACCTGATGGACGGCGACGTCGACGTTGTACATCGCGGTGGTGATCAATGGATGCTCGGTGCGGCCGCGGGCGATCGCGCCGTCGAGGGTGCGCGGCGAGAGCCGATCGACGGGTGGCGCGGGCGTGAGCCGGGCCGGCGGCGGCACGCCGATGACTTGCTGATATTGCGCCTGGGCGGTGACGTAGTTCGACTCGGCGAGCGAGAGCTGCGACCGTCCGGCCGCGAGCCGCGACTCCGCCTGCGCGACGTCGGTACGTGTCACCTCGCCGGCGGTGAAGCGATCGCGGGTCTGCCGCAGCGTCACCTCCAGCACGTTCACGTTGCTGCGCTGAAGCTCGAGGATGGCGGCGGTCTGCAGCAGGTTCATATAGGCGGTGGCGGCGTTGAGCAGCGTGTTCTGCTCGGTCGAGCGCAGCACTTCACGGGCGGAAAATACCTGGCCCTCGGCCTGACGGGTGCGGTTTGCGGTCTGGAAACCGTTGAAAAGCGTCTGGGTGGTGGTCACGCCGAAGGAGGAAACGGCGACCGTACCGACGGCCTGGTTGTAGAGCTGGGCGCCGCCCGCGGTGTTTCCCGCTCTCGTCAATTGATCCAGGTACTGCTCGGTCAGGCTCGACGTCCCGGTGACCCGCGGCCGGTAGCCCGCGAGCGCGGTCGGAACGTTCTCGTCGGTTGCGCGGGTAGCGGAGCGTTGGGCATTGAGCTGGGGGTTGTTCTGGTAGGCCTGGACGAGGGCGAGGTCCATCGTGCCGGCGCCGTTGCCGCCACCGACGACGCGCCCGTTACTCCCATTTCCGTTGCTGGCAGTCGCGGGGCTGGTACTTGCGGGGCTGGTATTGCCGTTATTGGCGGTATTGGGCGCAACCTGGGCCAGCGCGCTGACGGCGAGGAACGTGACGGCGACTGCGGCAAACGCTGCAATCTGCGCGCCCCACGCAATCGCCCGTCGCCCTCGAGCCCCCGGCAACATGAATTGACCCCAAGCCCCGCCGTCTCCGCACTCGCGGGCGGCCCCAACCGCTCCCACTGCTAAGAGCCAATGTTAACCACAATGGGGCTGGCAAGCCATTGAGGCGGGTCGAATAATGACCGTTTCGCGAAAACGGCCGGCTTGATGTTTTCGCGCCACACCTAAATCTGTGGAAAAACTGCAGATTTCGGGGTCAGAATACGAAGGCCGGCGGCGCGGCAAAGCCCGGAAGGACCGGCGCAACGGCGTCGAAAACCGGCCATCCGCTAATATCGCCGGCGACCAGCCGGTAGACCATGGCCCGACCGGTCGGCGGGCGCCCAACCGCGGCGATGAGCCGGCCGCCATCGCTGAGCTGTCGGCACAGCGCGTCGGGCACGACCTCGGTGGCGCCATCGAGAAAAATGACGTCGTAGGGCGATGCGGCCCGCCACCCGTCCGTGAGCGGCCCGGTCTCGACCACCACATTGCCGGCGCCGACGGCTGTCAGGTTCTCGCGCGCAAGCCGGGCCAGGGCGGGATCCTCCTCCAGGGCAACCACGGAGTGTGCGAGGCGCGCCAGCAGCGCGGACGAATAGCCGGAGGCACAGCCGACATCGAGCACGCGGTCGCCGGATTTCACGGCCGCGGCCTGAACCATTTTCGCCAGCACCATGGGCTTGAGCAGGCGGCGCGCTTGGCCGCTGCCGGTGACGGCGGTGACGGGCACGTCGAGATCAAGGTAGGCGAGGTCCGCATTCTCCGGCGCCACGAAGCGCTCGCGCGGCAATTCCAGCATCGCGGCGATGATCCGCAGATCGGTGACGTCGCTGGGGCGGACCTGGCAATCCACCATTGTGCGGCGCGCCGCGGCAAAGTCGATCATGGCAGGATTCCACGCAACTGGACCGCGCGTCTCTTAGCGGCACGAGGCGTGCAAAGGCAAGGCGCGACACCCATATCATGGCACTGTCGCGGCGGCGTGAACGCATGAACCGGTGCGCGGGATGTACGGGCGGGAGCCCGGTTGCGAGCGGTTGCCCGCGCTGACTCGGTCCTGTATAGCCGGACGCTGCGACCTGCCGGCTCGACCAAGTGGCCGACCGGCCGTCGACGCGTCGCAGGGGCCACGTGGCGGAGTGGTTACGCAACGGTCTGCAA
>CAVUAI010000019.1:0-28804 GCA_963739385.1 uncultured Alphaproteobacteria bacterium | reverse complement strand
TGAACCGTCCTGCCACGAAGTCGGTCTGCCTCCTACGCTTTCTTGCTGCGCCGGCCGTGTAGTGCGCGGCAACGCCAGAAAGCCGTGCAACTCGGCGAGCAGCAAGGCGCCGAGGTGAAGCTGCGAGACGAAACCGCCGGTCTTGATGAGCCGGACCAGCTCCACCGGAGACACCAGCTTCACGGTGAGGCCCGCTTCGGGTTTGAACGAACGAGAGCGCGGACCGGCCTCGACGAAAAACGTGTGCACGTGATTGTTCAGGCGTCCCGGGCAGGCGCAGTTCTCGCCGAGCGCGTGCACGGCCCGCGCGGTGAGCCCGGTCTCCTCGAGCAACTCGCGGCGGGAGCCTTCGGCCGGGCTTTCACCGGGATCCACCAAGCCGGCGGGCAGCTCCCACGCGAAGGCTTCGATGGCCGGTCGGTACTGCCGCACGATCGAAATCTGCCAGCGCGGGTGAGCGCGACGATCGAGATGTAATCGGCCTGCTCGACCGCGTGGTAAATCTGCGGTGTCTCGCCGGGCGCGAACTCCACCTCGCGCGCGGTGATGCCGACCCACGGCGAGACCGCGGTGGTGCGGCGCGAGCGTATCCGCGGCCATTTCATCCGCTGCGATCCGCCGGTCATGTGCGGGTTCCCTTCATGGTCACCGTGTGCGGCGGCCGCCGCAGGAAGGTGGTGGCGAAGGCGTAGGCGTACCAGCGCAGATAGGCCGGAAGCCATTTGAGCACGCGGAACCAGCTCTCGCCGTGGCGGCGCTCGAGCCAACGCACCGGCACGTCAGCGACTGTCCAGCCCAGGCGGTGGGCCTTCACCAGCAGCTCGATGCTGTAGCAGAAGCCCTGGTCGGACTCGACCGCGATTTCCTGAATCACCCGGCGCGAGAACATGCGGAAGCCGTGGCTGGCATCGGTGGTGGGCAGGCGCGCGACGTGCCGCAGCGTGAAGTTGGCGGTGCGCACCAGCACGGCCTTGAGCAGAGGACAGCCGACCATGGCGCCGCCCGGAATGAACCGGCTGGCGCAGACGATGTCGTGTCCCGCGCGCGCACAGGCCACCATACGGTCGACCATCGCAGCATTGGTATCGTCGTCGGCCGGATACATCAGCACGAACGGCGCGGTGCTCACGGCGAAACCGGTCATAACGGCGCTATGGGCACCGCGGCCGGTATTGCGCACGAGCTCGACGGGCAGCGCGGCATGGGCCTGCGGATTGGCGCGGATCGCCGGCAGCGTATCGTCCTCGGGATGATCGTAGCAGATCAGCACCCGCGCGGGCGTCGCCACCGCGCGCGCGAGCGCCGCCAGCGTGGCTACGATGTTGTGCCCTTCGTTGTAGACCGGAATGACGATGTCGAGCTCGGGCGTCATGGCGGGCGTTTGGCGCCCGCGGTGAGGACGAACGGCGCCAGCCGTTCCATGCCGGGAAGCCCAAAGACCGCGGCGTCGATGATGTTGTAGAGCGGCAGCAGGAGCTGCATGCGCGGCGATGCCACGTAGCGATAGGCGAGGCCGGAGAGATAGTGCGACGATACGACGAAGCCCGCGCGTTCGAATACGCCGGCGACCTCGCGGGCGAGCACCGGCCGCTCGTTCTCGGTCACGCCCATCGGGCTGTAGAACGGGGAAGCGCGATCGCGATAGAGCCACATGAACGGATTTCGCCGGTTGGGATCGAAGGCGAGGAAACGTCCGTCCCTGCGCAGCACGCGAAATACCTCCGCCGCGCAGCGCGACGGGTCGGGAAAATGATGCACCACGCCGCTCAACAGCACGCCGTCGAAGCTCGCCGGCGCAAACGGCAGGCGCTCGATGTCGCCTTCGACGAAGTCGATGCCGGGATATTTCCGGCGCCCGACCGCGAGCAGCTTGGTGCTGATGTCGAGGCCGACGCAGTCGTAGCCGGCCCGCGCCAACAGGGTGGTGAACGCGCCCGACCCGCATCCGAGATCGGCCACCCGCGCGCCGGGCTGAAGCCCGGTCAGCTGTACGAACGCGCCGATGAGGCGGGCGGTCGCGTCCGGCGTGAACACGTTGTAATCGTCCGCGTCAGCATGGCGATCGAAGAATGCGATCTCTTTTTGCTTATCCTGCGTCGAAGCGGTCATGTTGAGCGCGTGTGTTATCCGACCAGCTGTTCTGTCGGACGTGCCCTAGCACACGCGCCGGCCGGGCCAAAGCCCATCCGGAAATGCTCAATCCGCGTGCGATAGGGCGTTGCGTCATACCCCGGGTGCCACAAACAGCGGTCGCTCACCCGCGCTGCTGCAGCACGACCAGCGCATCGAGTGCAAGTCCGCCCCGGGGAAGCGCGACGAACGGGTTGATGTCGACGGACGTCACGATGTCCTCGAGGTCGACGGCGAGCTGGCCGAGCGCGATCAGAGCCTTTACGACCGTATCGATGTCGAGCGCGCCGCTGCCGCGATAGCCGGCGAGCAGCTTCGCGCCGCGGATGCGCGCGAGCATGTCGTGGGCCTTGTCCGCGCTCACCGGCGGAGCGCAGAACGTCACGTCCTTGACGAGCTCGAGCAGCACGCCGCCGCTGCCCGCCATGACCACAAGGCCCATTTCGGGATCGCGATGCAGGCCGAGCGCCAGCTCCACGCCGCCACGGATCTGGCGGCAGACCAGCATGCCGGCGATGCTCTGTCCCGCGAGTTTCTGTGTCATGCGGTCATAGGCCGCCGCCAATTGCTCGGGGGTTGCGAGATCGAGCGCGACCGCGCCCGCGTCGGACTTGTGCAGCAGCGTCGCTGACACCCCCTTGAGCACCACCGGATAGCCGATGCGCGCCGCGGCCTCGATCGCAGCGGTCCGCGACGACACCAGCTCCTGCGCCGGAGCGTCGATGCCATAGGTCCGCAGCACGTCCTTGGATTCGACTTCGTCGAGCGCGACCGGCTCGCGCGTTGCTCGCGCCTGCAGGCATTGGATGAGGGCACGTCGCTCGGGCGAAGGCGACTCGACATCGGATGCGCAGGCGCGCGCCAGCCGCTCGCGTTCGTCGCGGCGCGCAATGCTCGCGATTGCACGCAACGCCTTATAGGCCTCCTGCAGGAACGACACATGGGTCGCTTTGGCCCGTAGCGCCCGGCTGTACTCGGTTTGCCCATGCGATATGGGCGTGATGAACGCGATCGGCTTGGTTGCTTTGGCGGCGGCGTAGTCATCGGCCAGACGGATATAGTGCTCGGCGCGGTCGGAGCCGGGGGCACGCGGGAGTCCCTCCTGAACCAGCACCATGTCCACGCTCGGATCGGCGTGGAGCGCGTCGATGCTGGCCATGAAATTGTCGGCGCTGCTGAGCACTCCGAAACCGCCGTCGATCGGATTGCTCACCAGCGATCCGACCGTAAGCACGGCGTTGAGCCGTTCGGTGGTCGCGGGTGCGAGGGCGGGAAATTCGAGGCCGTTTCGCTCCGCCGAATCCAGAAGCAGGCCGCGATAGGCGCCGGACAAGGTGACGGCGCCCAGCCGGCGGCCGGGCGGGGCGCCGGTATGCACGAGCAGCTCCGTGATCTCGACCGCGTCGTCCAGCGTGTCGGCGCGCACGACGCCGGCCTCGCCCGCCACCGCGTCAAAGGCCTCCACGCTGCCGGCGAGCGACCCGGTATGCGCCATGGCGGCGCTGCGTCCACCCTCCGACTGGCCGAGCTTGACGGCGACCACCGACTTGCCGGCGGCGCGCGCCATGCGGCACGCGGCCTTGAATTTTTCCAGCTGCGCGATCGCCTCCACATAGATGATCACGACCTTGAGCTCGGGCTGATCGGCGAAGAAGGCGATGTAATCGGCGGTGGTGAGGCCGGCCTCGTTGCCGCTGGTGATCAGATATTCCGGCCAGATCCCGCGCTCCTGCAGCGCCTGGTTGGTGAAGATCATCATGCCGCCGCTCTGGCCGACGAGCGCGACCGGACCCGGCTGCACCGCCAACGGACGGTCCTCGGTGAGGGTCACCAGCCGGCTTCTGGCGCAGACATTGCCCATGCAGTTCGGGCCCGATACGGCGAGCCCGGTGTCCGCGATCACGGCGGCAAGCGCGCGCCCGAGCGCGGCGGCATCGGTGTCGAAGCCTTCGCCGAAACCCGCCGAAAAGACGGTGGCGCTGCGGGCGCCGGCGGCCGCGCCGCGCGCGAGCGTGTCGATGACGCCCGCCGCCGGCACCAGCACGACCATGTGATCGGGAGGTTGCGGGAGCGCCGTGAAATCGGGATAGCACGGACGATCCCGAGATCTCGGTGCGACGCGGATTGATGAGATGGATCGGACCGGGAAATTCGTAACGGTTGAGATTGTGCCACACCCGCGCGGCCCAGCTTCCGGGGCGATCGCTGGCGCCGACCAGAACGACGTTGCGCGGTGCGGTCAGCGCCGCGACTTTCTTCTTTGCAACGTCGAGATCGAGGCCGGACGGCGAGGTCATCCCGGGAGATCCCCGGCGTGCGGCAGGTCGCCCGGGAACCAGCGCGGCGTGCTGCGGCTCATGATTTGAACAGCTCGCTCACGAGCTTCACCCATTGGGGAATGCGGTCGTAGGTCTCGTCCGGGCGAAAGAACGTGGCCTTGAAGGCGCCGTCCTCCGGACGCAGGCCCGGCTTCATGGCCGGGACGCTCGGCATGGCCGGCAAATAGTCGGCCTTCTGCAGCACCTTCTGTCCGTCCTCGGAGGTGAGGAATTCGATCAAGAGCCGTGCCGCATTCGGATGCGGCGCATCCTTGAGGATGCCGGCGGAATTGAGCGCAACGGGAACCGGCTCGAGCTTGAGCCAGTCCGCCGGCGCGCCTTTCTGCGCGCTGATCACGGTATGATGATTGAACGACATCAGCCCGATGGCGTATTCGCCGGCGATGACCTGATCGAGGATGGCGCGCGCCGACGCCTCGACATTCACGATGCGTTGCGTCGCGAGCGACCTCAGAAATTCCGTCCCGCGCTGCTCGCCCATGCTGGTGAGGATATTGCCGACGAAGCCGATCGCACCCGCGATCGAGTTTGGATTCCAGGCCATTTTCCCCTTCCACTGGGGATCGAGCAGGTCCTGGTAGGTCTTGGGTGCGCGCTCCTTGGGGACCAGCGTGGTGTTGATGCCCGGAGTGAAGACGTAGAGCAGCAATGCATTCCAATGGCCGCCACGGTCCTTGAGCTCCGGCGGATACTGCCCGGCGGACGATGGGACATAGGAAGCCAGCAGCTTCGCCCGCTTGAGCGGGATCATGTTGGTGATACCGTCGAAGACGTCGGCCTGCACGCGGTTGGCCACGCCCTCCTCGAGGATCTTGGCGGCGGTCGGCGTCTCGTCAGCGCGCGAAAACTGCAGCTCGATGCCGGGATATTTCTTCTCGAAGGCCGCCTTGAGCGGACGGATGGCCTGGTTCACGATCAGGGTGGTGTACCAGACGACCTTTCCTTCCTTCTTAGCGGCTTCGACCAGCGCGGGATCGGCGGCATCGGCTTGCCCGCTGGAAGCAAAGAGGACAAGCGCAAGCACGAGAACAGCCGGTCGAAGCATGGACGTCACCTCCCAGGAGACGATTCGCGGCGATCCCTGACGGCCGTCGCCATCCGTCGTCGCCGCATTGTTCTTGATGGCACCTCGCGCAGCGCGAGCGCCGTTGTTCACATGCGCCTCAATGGCCCGCGCCGGCGGCCATCTTTCTCTCCGCAGCCTTCGCCGCCGGGAAATAGTCGCCGAGCCAGCCGCGCAGCAGATCCCAGATGCGGGTATTGCCCTCGCCGAACATGAAATGGTCGGCGTCGCTGATGAGGTGAAGCTCGGTCGGCTGGCCGGCGCGCTTGAAAAGCTCGATCGATTGCTCGGTGGGCGTGACCGAATCGTTGGCGGAGTGCAGGAGCAGCAGCGGCCGCGGCGCGATGCGTCCCACCACGTCGTCGGCACGGAAATCGTACATGCTCTGCGCGGTTTCGGCGGGAAACGAATGGATGGAATTGCTGGCCAGGTTGTTGCGCAGATGCGGCGGTATCGGGACGATGTCATAGCGCGGCACCATCAGCGACTTGCCGGTCCTGGCGCGGTGCTCGCGTCCCTCCTTGAGCATGTTGGTGAACCGCGTCCACTCCTCGGGACTCTTGTGCTGGCCGCGGAATTTGCGCTCGCCGTCGCCCCATCCGCCGTTGGAGATGACCGCGGCGACGCGATCGTCGACGCCGCCGGCATAGACCGCGACCGCGCCGCCGAAGCTCGACCCGATGACGCCGATGCGCGCGGGATCGACCGCGGGATGCTTGGCGAGAAAGGTGAGCGCGCTGCGGGTATCTTCGACCTGCTCCAGGCAGATCACGCGACCGAATTCGCCCTCGCTCTCTCCGCAGCCGCGCATGTCGAAGCGCAGCACCACATAGCCGAGGTCGCCGAGCACTTTGGTCGGCTGCATCGTATTCGAGGAGGTCTTGTTGCTGCCGAATCCGTGCAGCACCAGGAACGCGGCCCGACGCTCGCCCGGCCGCATCCCGTTCGGGACATGCACCACGCCGGACAGCTTCAGGCCGGCGGACGGAAAGGTGACGGCTTCTTCGCTCATGGGCATGCTCCTCGCGGCGGGAGGATGACTTTATCGAAACCGCGTGGGGATGGAAGTAGCCGCCACGTGCACGCCATGGCTTGAGCGCAGGACAGGTTGCGCCCCGAGACCGTCAAGCCTGCCGTCGCAAGCCGAACCGAATTCCACCATTTCACCCGCCTTTGAGCTTGCCGAGACCGAGCTCGCTCCAGCGGGCGTAGGCTTTGTCGATGTCGCTCTTGTCCGGCCACACCTTGGGCGGGAAGCGTGCGCCGCCGAAGTCGGGGTCGGGGTCATAGTCGAGATTCATGGTGGCGTCGATCAGCACCCGATTCCACTTGCCGGTGCCGAACAGCGCCGGATTGCGGTCGCGCTTGCGCACTGATGGATCGAGGCCGAGCCCGAATGTCGACGGCATGATGACGATGTCGTCCTCGCCCGCGTTCACCCGGTAGGCGATGGCCCAGTCGACGGCCGCATAGTCGTGGATGTCGATGTCATCGTCGACCACCGTGATGTGCTTGTAGCGCACGTGCGCGGCCGACGAGCCCCAGATCGCATTGGCCGCCTGCTTCGCCTGGTTGCGATAGCTCTGCTTCATCTGGATCAGGAGATTGACCCCAGCATGCACCGGCGGGCACCAAACGTCGGTGATGCCCGGCACGCCGGCGCGGTCGAGCACGTTCCAGGCGGTGGCGGCACGCATGATCGAGGAGGTGACGGCGTTCTCCGAGTAGCTTCCCGGCAGCGCGCCTTCGATCGTCCCGCGCAGGATCGGGTTGTTGCGA
Organism: uncultured Alphaproteobacteria bacterium; assembly: GCA_963739385.1. GTDB lineage: Bacteria > Pseudomonadota > Alphaproteobacteria > Rhizobiales > Xanthobacteraceae > VAZQ01. Next base: position 21,493 of record CAVUAI010000019.1, on the reverse strand, counting down.
TGGGTGATCGCGGTAACGCGGATCGCCGGCTTGGGCGAAGGATCGCCGGCGATATAGCCGGTGAATTCCGCGAACGGGCCCTCGGGTAGATAGGTTGCCGGGTCGATCTGAAGATAACCTTCGATCACGATCTCGGCGGTGGCGGGCACATAGAGATCGACGGTCTCGCACTTGACCAGCTCGACCGGCGCGCCGCGGATCGAGCCCATCACGTCGTACTCGCAGGTTCCTTTCGGGACCGGCGCGCCGGCGGCGAATTCCAGCGCCGGCTCGACTCCCATCGCCACCGCGATCGGCATCTCGCTGGCACCGCCGTTCTGCCAGGCGGTGACGTGGTGGCCGATGTGCTGGGCGCGCCACATCAGGATCGGAATATGGGTCTTGTCGGCGATCATCCCGCGATAAACTCCGACATTCATCACGCCGGTTTCGGGGTCTTTGGTGACGCAGCCGCCGTAGGTCATGAGATAGCGCCCGCCGTCGAGCCGGTTCCAGTAGGGCGCGGGAAACTCATAGAGATCGATGTCCGCGCCGGTAATGATGTTCTCTTTCGCCGGACCGGTTTTGACGATTGTCGGCGGGACGCTGCCGGCGAGGATGGTGCGGCCGATCTTGACGAGCTCGCGCGGATGCGTGTCGGGCGGCAGTCCGAGCATCATCGCTATGCGGCGGTAGCTGTTGAGCGCGGAACCGAAAATGCGGCGGCAGCGGCTTGCCGGCCGGTTGTAATCCTTGATGTTGTTGAACAGCAGCGCCTTGCCGGTCCCGGGCCCCTGCGCCAGGCGCATGATCGTTCCGAGCTCGATGTTCCAGTCGACCTCGGCGGCGATCTCCTGCAGCTCGCCATGAGCCTTGAGCGCATCGATCCACGCGCGCAGATCGCCGAATGCGGTCGGCTTGCGTTCGACGGCGAGGTCTCCCGTGCGTGTCTGGTACATGGCTACGCTCTGTTTTGCATCATCATTCGACGACAGCAAGGCTCCCTGCCGCCCGCACTCATTTCATAAACCGTTCCGCCGGCGGTGCAATCTCGGTAACGAGGTCGCGCACGAGCCGCTTGTTCGCGAGCGGCGCAAGCGTCATCTCGCGCGCCGCAAGCCGCGCGGTGCAGGCATAGACGGTCTTGCCGTCGAGCTCCATCATGCATTCCTTGCAGGCATTGGCGTTGATGCAGGAGAAGCGGATGGCGAGGCTCGGGTCGCGATTGGCCCGGATCCAGCGCAGGCCGTCGAGCACGGACTGGCCGGGCTCGAAGGGCACCTCGTGGTGCTCCCATCGCCCGGCAGCGGGGGATTCGCCGCGCCATACCTTGAGGTGCGCAAGCAGCGTCATCTCGGTTTCACTGCGCGGCTGCCGCGGCGAGCACGGGCACCGGCGTTAACGTCAGGCCCGCCTCGCCCAGCCGCACCACCTGGTTCAGGCGCCATTGCGGCAGCATGCCGGGGAAGTCTTCGCGCTGATGCGCGCCGCGGCTCTCCGTGCGCGCGAGCGCCGACATCGTTACCGTGCGTGCCACCATGAGCATGTTGCGCAGGTCGAACCATTCGAGCCGGCGCAGGTCGAACGGCGCATTGCTGCCGGCGGGACGCCCGCCGAGCGCGCGGCTCAGCTCCTCGATCGCGGCGAGGGCGCGTGCGAGCTTTGAGGCGGTGCGGAACGGGCCGACATCGTCCGCCATGATGGCCTGCAGCCGCTGCATCATCGCGGCGGTATTGATGTTGTCTCCCTCGTCAACTGCGGTGAGCGCATCGCGTGTCGGCCGGGCGGCGCCGGTATCGAAGGCGTGGGCCCGCATGTGCCTGACCCGTTCGGCGGCGCTGCGCCCGGCCTGCCGGCCGAACACCAGCGCCTCGGTGATGGCGTTGCCGGACAGACGGTTGGCGCCGTTGGCGCCGCCGACCGCCTCGCCCGCGACCAGCAGGCCCGGCAGCTCGGTCGCCATGCGCTCGTCGGCGACCACGCCGCCCATGTGGTAGTGCGCGATCGGCGCGACCTCGATCGGCATTCGCGTGAGGTCGATGTTGTTTTTCGCGAGCCGGTCGATCACCGGACCGAACGCGGTGCGCAGCTCGGCCTGCGAGCAGTGCTCGAAGCTCAGGAACGCGCCGCCATGCGGCGAGCCGCGCCCGGCCTCCACCTCCTTGACGATGGCATAGGTCGCAAGGTCGCGGGTGATGACATAACGCCCGTCCTCGCTCACGCCGTAGCGCGCGGTGAATTCCTCGCCATCGCGGTTGAGCAGCCGGCCACCGAGCTTGTAGCGGAACGGATCCCACATGATCGGGTCCATGCCGATGAGACGCGGGGCAAGGTGTCCGATCGGGAAGAACTGCACGAATTCCATGTCGACGAGCGGCGCACCCGCGCGCAGCGCCAGGGCATAGCCGTCGCCGCCCATATTGGCGGAGGCGCTGTTGCGCCGGTAAAGCCGGGTCAGCCCGCCGGTCGCGAGGATTGTTGCCTTGGCCGCGATCGTGACCATGCTGCCGGTCGGAACGTGCCATGCCGTTGCGCCCGCGATTTCGTCGCCGGCGCGCACGAGGTCGACGATCAGGAGGTCGCCGGCCTTGCGGATGTCCTTGCTGCGCGTGACCACCGCGCGCAGGGTCTTCGAGACTGCCGGGCCGGTGTTGAGAAAGTCGACATAGACGCAGCGCGGCCGATCGTGGCCGGGCGCGAATGCCTGCGTGATGCGGCCGTCCTTGCGGGCCCAGCCGATCCCCCATTCGTCCATTTCGCGGATGCAGGCGGGACCTTCCTCGCACAGCAGTCGGGCCAGACGCTCGTCGCACAACCCGCGGCCGGCTTCGAGCGTGTCGTCGTAATGGTGGCTCCAATGGTCCGGCGTCTCCGCGCCGAGCGCGACCGCAACCGTCATCTGCGCCATGACCGTGGCGCCGCCGCGCCCGATCAGGCTGCGGTCGGCGAGGAAGACGCTGCAGCCCGCGCGGGCAGCCTCGATCGCCGCATACATGCCGGCGCCGCCCGACCCGATGATCAGGACGTCGGTTTCCACGTGCATGGGGTCAGGGCTCACGCCGGTATTGGCCATGTCCGGCAGTATAACCCAATCATGGACGCCGTCTTTGACGTCAGGCTGAAGCACCTTTGCGCTTGCGCGCCGCGATTTTCACCGCGTTGACGATCTCCGGGTAGGCGGCACAGCGGCAGAGATTGCCCGAGAGATAGTGCCGGATCTGATCGTCGTCCGGTTCCGGATACGTGTCGAGCAGTTGCGTCGTCATCAGCACAAACCCGGGCGTGCAGTATCCGCATTGGAAGGCGCCCGCTTCGATGAAGGCTTCCTGCACCGGGCTGAGCACATCGCCCTTGGCCAGCGATTCGACGGTGGAGACCTCGGCGCCGTCGACGAAGGCGGCGAGATAGAGACAGGCTGAGACCGCGGCCCCGTTGACCAGCACCGTGCAGCAGCCGCACATGCCCTGGCCGCAGCTCTCGCGCGCCCCCATCAGGTTGAAGTCGCGTTGCAGCAGCTCGACCAGATTGTGATGCGGCTTAATCTCGGCCGCGACCGGCTCGCCATTGAGGGTGAAGCTGATGGTGCGGGTCATTCTTCGTCCCCAATCGGCTTGTTGGCCTTGGCACGCAGCGCGCGGAAAACGGTCTCGGGACTGAGCGGAAGCTCGGTCAGGCGGACGCCGCAGGCATCCTCGATGGCGTTGGCGATCGCGGGCGACACGCAGAAGGTCGCCGTCTCACCTACGCCCTTGGCGCCGAACGGACCGTTGGACTGATGGGCGTTCACCGCCTCGTTCTCCATTATTACTGGCACATCGAGAATGCCAGGGATCTTGTAGTCCGCAAGCGACGCGTTGGTCACCTGCCCGGCGTCGACGTGCATCTTCTCGAACATGGTGAAACCGAGCTGCATCAGCGAGGCACCCGAAATCTGGGTTTCGACGATCTTCGGATTCACCGGTTTGCCGCAATCCACCACGTTGATGAGGCGCGCGATGCGGACCTGACCGGTCTCGGTGTCGACCTCGACCTCGGCGCCCGCAGCCGCGCACATCCAGAACGGCGTGGCATTAGGGGTGAGCCCGGTTGTTGGATCGGGCGGCACGTAGTCGGGCTTGTAGATGCCGGTACCCACGATATTGCCGGCCTGCATGCCGTATCGCTTCTTGAACAGTTCGGACAACGGGACGTTGCTGCCTTCGGGCTCGCCGACCTCGCGCGCCAGCGCCTTGATCTTGTCGCGCGCCTCCTCGGCCGCGCGCCGCACGGCGTGACCCATGTGAAACAGCGAGCGGGAGCCGAGCGTGCCCATGTCGTAGGGCGTGACGTCGGTGTCGCGCTGCACGACTTTCACGCTTTCCGCCGGAATATTGAGTACCTCGCCGACCATCTGCACCATGGCGGTGTCGGATCCCTGACCCATGTCGACCGTGCCGCAATGGAGGGTCGTGCTGCCGTCGGCGGCGATGATGACGTTGGCAACCGAAGTCGTCGGCGAGATCACCGCCTTGATCGCCACGGCGACGCCGCGGCCGCGGCGCACGGAGCCATTGCCGCGGTCGAGCGGCTTTCCCCAGTTGAGCCGCTCGGCGACGCGGTCGAGCGCGGCTTCGTGCTTGGCGTTCTCGATGATCTGGCCGGTGGCGTGCGGCCGGCCTTCCCGCAGCAGATTCCGGCGGCGGAACTCGATCGGGTCGAGCCCGAGCGCGCGCGCGATCATGTCGGTGTGGCTCTCGTAGGCCCATACCAGCTGGGGAATGCCGAAGCCGCGCAGCGCTCCGGCCGGCGGCAGATTGGTGTAGAGCGCGTAGGAATTGATCCAGACATTGTCGATGTCGTATGGCCCCGATGCGGTGAAGCCCGACTTCTGCGTCACGCGCGGACCGATGTCGGCATAGGCGCCGCCGTTCCAGTACACCTCGCATTTGCGCGCGGTGATGCGGCCGTTCTTGTCGACGCCGGTCTTGATGCGGAACGTGCTGGGGTGCTTGGTGATGGTGTAGAACTGCTCCTCCATCGTGAGCGCGACCTTGACCGGCCGCCGCACGATCATCGACAGCGCGGTCACCAGCGCTTCCAGCTTGATGTAGAGCTTGCCGCCGAAGCCGCCGCCGAGATAGGGCACCTTGATGCGCACGCGGTTCTCGGGCCAGCCGAGCAGGCGAGCGATCTCGGTCCGCACGAACGACGGTCCCTGGGCGGCGCTGTATATGGTAAGACCGGTCTCCTTCCAGTCGCCGATGGAGGCATACGGCTCGAGCGCGAGGTGGAGGCACTTCTGCGTGCGGAAGGTATGCTCGAACACCTGCGCGGAGGCGGCGAAGGCCTTGTCGACGTCGCCGCGGCGGAGCCGGTAGTCGAGGGCAATGTTGGTACCTTTGCGGCCCTTGAGGTGCTTGAGATCGGCGAAGGTGCCGGCCGGCCGCAGCTCGTCGTGCACCAGGATCTTGTTGTCGGCGGCCGCGACCTCGTCGTAGATCGCCGGCAGCTCCTGATACTCGGCGACGATCAGCTGGGCAGCCTCCTCGGCGACGTGCGGATCGGCTGCGAGCACGACCGCGACCGGCTCGCCGACATAATGCACCTTGTCGATGGCCAGGATCGGCTGATCGTGGAACGCCGGGCCGTAATAGGGCTCGGGGATGACCTTGCGCACGTCTTCGGACGTGACGACGCGGTAGACGCCGGGCACTGCCTTGGCTGCGCTGGTGTCGATCGACTTGATGCGGCCATGGGCAACGGTGCTGCGGAAGATCTTGCCGTACAGCATGCCGGGCAAGCGCATGGTGTGGGTGTATTCGGCGCGCCCGGTGACTTTCTCGCGCGCCTCGATCCGGGGCAGCGAGCGCCCGACCTGCGTCCCGACTTGGCCCTGTTCAACCGTGGTCGTTGCCATCAGTGGGACGCTCCAGTCTTGTGCGCGTTGTCGTCGAGCGCCTGTCGTATCGCGCGGCCGACATAGACGCGAAGCAGTTCGCGCTTGTAGGCGGCGGAGCCGCGCACGTCCGAGATGCATTCGGCTTCGTCGGTGGCAGCGTCGGCGGCGCGTGCAATGACCTTGTCGTCGATGGCCGCGCCGGCGAGCGCCTGCTCCGCCGCCTTGAGACGAACGGCCTTCTCGGTCGCGGCGCTCACGACGACGCGCGCGGATTTGACCCTCGCACCGGCGGCATCGATGGCGACCGCGACCCCGAGCGCCGGCCAGTCTTCGACCGAACCGGTGGTGACCTTCATGTAGGCGGCGCGCGACCCGCCTTGTGCCGGGATGCGTAGCTCGGAGATCAGCTCATCTTTCGCCAGCACGGTTTCGAAATAGCCGGCGAAGAGATCCTCGACCGCGATGGTGCGCTCGCCTTTCGGGCCGGCCACCGCGACCTCGGCGCCGAGCGCGATCAGAATGGGCGGCAAGTCCATGTGCGGGTCGCCGTGGGCGAGATTGCCGCCGACCGTCGCCACGTTGCGCACGCGGATGTTGGACAGGCGTTGCATGGCGCGCGGGATCACCGGCGCCGCGCGCGCCACCTCGGGCGAACGCTCGACCACCGCGAGCGGTGTCATGGCGCCGATGGTGAGCGTGCCGTTCGCTCCTGCCGCCACGCGCGAATAGCGGGCGTCGAGCTTGCGCAGGCTTACCAGCTTCGTCGGGCGGAATACGCCGGCCTTCATCATCAGCATCATCGCGGTGCCGCCGGCGATCGGCCGCACCGTGGTGTCGTCGGGATCGAGCAGCGCGATGGCTTCGGCCAGCGACGCGGGCTCGAGCAGCTCGAACGGAGTCATGATGCAGTTCCTGATCTCGATGGGTTCATCGTGCCTGATCCGATGCCGGCGCGGCAAATGCGGCACGCATCCGCTCGGTAAAAAGGCGTTCCATCTCCTTGGCCTTGGCGCGCAGCACCGGCTGTCCGAGACTGCCCAGCTTGCCGGTCAGCGCCGCCTCGATCTCATAGCTCACTTTGGTCCCCCCGTTGTCGTCCGCGAGCCGGGTCACCGAGCTCGCGGTCAGCCGCCCGACGATGCCGAGCGGCGTGCCTTCGATCCTGGCCTCGATCTCGCGCGGCGCATCCACCCGCACCACCTCCACCGCCACGTTGAACTTGAACTTGAGATACGCGACCTTGGTTTCCAGCACCGCGGTGTAGTGGTCGGGGTCGAGCTCCGTGAGCGTCTGCACGCCGTCGATGCAGGAGGCAAAGAAGCGCGCATCGCGCACCTTCGCAAAAACCGCCTCGCGCGGAGCTTCCATCCAGATGTCGCCGGTGAACTTCATCGCGTGGCATTCCGCGTCTTGATCCGTTTCATCAGTGCGCTCAATTCGTCGGCAATGCGACCGGGCGCCTCGAGCGGCGTCAGGTGGCGCGCACCCTTCAGCACCGTCAAGGTCGAATCCTTGATCCCCCGCTGCAGAACTTCGGCCATCGCGACCGGAGTGGCGTAGTCCTCCTCGCCGACGACGACCGCCGCCGGCATGGTCATCGCGGGCAACGCCGCGCGCAGGTCCGCGGCACCGAGCATCTTGCACGTTTCCACATAGGCGGGCACCTCGTTGCGGAGGAACACCTCGACGCAGCGCTTGACGATCTCCGGGTGTTGCACCCGAAAGGCATCGCTGAACCAGCGCGTGGATTGAAACTCGACCAGGGCAGACATGCCGTCGGTGAGCGCGCGGGAACTGCGCTCGGCCCACTGCCTGGGCGCCTCGGCGCCGTACCAAGCGGTAGTATCGATCAGGCCGAGCGCGGCGGCGCGTGCGGGACAGGCTGCGGCAAAGGCGAGCGTGACGCAACCGCCCATGGAGGCGCCGGCGACGAGGGCCGAGTTCCAGCCGACGTGGTCGAGCAGGTCGGCAAGATCGCGGGCAAACAGCTCAACGGTATAGGGCCCGGCCGGCTTGTCGGATTCGCCATGTCCCCGGCAGTCATAGACGAGCACCGGCGCTGCCTTGGCGAGGCGCTTGACCACCGGCTGCCAGAAGAACCGATCCATCGCGAGCGAATGGACGAGCGCGATCCCGTCCACGCTGAGGCCGCTGTCCCCGTTGGTGCCTGGCTGGAGTTCATAGACCAGCCGCGTCCCGTCGCGGCTGATGGCGGATGATGCAGTTCGCGGGCCCGCTGTCAGGTCATTCTCTTGCACGTCGATAACCGGTCCCGGGCAGAGCGGGCCGCAGGGGAGGGTGAGAACTTTGGGCGCGGGCCGCGCGGGAATAGTTGCTCATGGATTGGAGCAGGTCAAAACCAGCCCTGGCGGCGGTCGCAACGGTCGCAGCCGCAGAGGTTGATCCCAGGTGCGGCGCATGCACGCAGGTTGCAATCATCGTTCGGAGATAATTTTTTCCAATAAAGGTGTCCAGATACCTTATTTTGGCTCAAGTTCCGGGAACGGATACGGGCGTTCGGCGTTGACTGCGCACTCCACAGACAAAGGCGTAGTCAAGCAGAACGAGGGAATCCTGCCATGTGGATTGCGCTCTTTACGTTTGCGACCGCGGCCGCCGTTTGTCTGAGTGTGGCAGCGGTGCTGATGCAGCCCGTGCGGCAGCCGACGGTCCACGGATAGCGCAAGCTCATGGCTCGGACTTTAGCGGGCGGCCCCGGGCCGTCCGCTTTTGTTTTGCCTGGCGCAAAGTCAGCCATTGTTGCCTCGATTGCGTGAACGAGGCCTCCCGTCCCGTCCGCGGGCGGGACGTTGTCCTTTTGCCCAAATTATCGTTTCTTAGGATGCCAGCACCTGTGGGCCGTCGGCCCTCGTCGCGCTAAGCATTGGTTACCGTAAGCTTTTGGGCAGCGCGCGCCCGTTCGAACCAGCGGACAAGCCATGTCGTCATCCTTGCTCATGACGCGGCGCTTTGCGCCCCTTTTCTGGACCCAGTTCTTCTCGGCCTTCAGCGACAACTTTCTGAAGAACTCCCTGGTCTTTCTGGTCTTGTTCCATATCGGGGGCTCGGAGGCGGAGGCGCTGATCACGCTCGCTGCCGCTGTCTTCATCGCGCCTTACTTCTTTCTATCCGCCCTCGGCGGCCAGCTCGCCGACAAGTACGACAAGGCGGTGGTGGCGCGCTGGATCAAGTTCTCCGAGATCGGCGCGGCATTCGTCGCAGTTCTCGCGTTCTACCTGCATGCGCTCGACCCCACGGGACGCACGCCGATAGTCCTGCTGTATTTTGCGCTGTTCCTCTACGGCGTGATCGCCTCGCTGTTCGGCCCGATCAAATACGGCATTCTTCCCGATCATCTCGCCCGCTCCGAGCTGCCGGCCGGCAACGCCCTGGTCGAGGGTGCGACGTTCATCGCCATCCTGCTCGGGACCATCGTCGGTGGCCTCGCTGCCAAGAACGGCGGCGACCCCGCGCGGTTCGCAGTGCTGATGATCGTGTTCTCACTGATGTGCTGGGGTGCGAGCCTGCTGATCCCGCGCACCGGACGGGCGGCGCCTGATCTCGTGGTGCAGAAGAACATCCTCGCCTCGACCGGCGGTCTGCTGAAATTCCTGCGCGAGGATCCCCGGCTGTTGTGGGGCGCGATCGTGACGAGCTGGTTCTGGCTCGTCGGCGCGGTCGCGCTCTCGCTGATGCCGCCGCTGGTGAAAAACGTGTTCGGCGGAGATGAAGAGGTCGTGACCATGTGTCTCGCGATCTTCTCGATCTCGATCGCGGTCGGCTCCGGCCTGGCGGCCTGGCTCGCGGCCGGGCGCATCATCCTGTTGCCGACCCTGTTCGGTGCGGTCTTGCTGGGCGTGTTTGCGATCGACCTCGGTTGGTCGACCCTGGGCGCCGCGCCCATCGCCAACTTCTCGGGCTTCTGGGCCTTGTTCGCCTCGCTGCGCGGCATTCGCCTCGCGGTCGACCTCGCCGGGCTTGCGATCGCGGGCGGCCTGTTCATCGTGCCGGTATTCGCCGCCGTGCAGGCGTGGGCGGGCGCCGATCGCCGCGCGCGCGTCGTGGCCGCCGTCAACGTGCTCAACGCGGCGTTCATGGCCGGGAGCGCGGTGATCGTGGCCATGCTGCAGATGGCGGGCATGACCACCTCGCAGCTGTTTCTCGCGCTCGGCGTCGCGAGCCTCGCCGTCGCGGTCGCCATCGGCCGCACCATGCCGGCGAGCGCGCTGAGCGATGCGCTCTCGATCATCTATCGCGTGCTGTTCCGCATCGAGATCAAGGGTCTCGACAATCTCAACGATGCCGGACCCAACCTCATCATCGCGCTCAATCATGTCAGCTTTCTCGACGCCGGCCTCGCCCTCTCGCTGCGCAACCGCAAGCCGGTCTTTGCCATCGACGTCGGCATCGCCAGGAAGTGGTGGGTGCGGCCGTTCATGAAGCTGACCCACGCGCTGCCGCTCGACCCGTTGAAACCGATGGCCGTGCGTTCCCTGATCGAGACGGTGAGGGCGGGGAACGCCCTGATCATCTTCCCCGAGGGACGCATCACCGTCACCGGCAGCCTGATGAAGGTCTATGACGGCGCTGCCATGATCGCGGACAAGGCCCATGCCGAGATCGTGCCGGTGCGCATCGAGGGCCTGGAGCAAACTCCGTTCAGCCGGCTGTCGAAGCGTCAGGTGCGCACGCGCTGGTTTCCCAAGGTGAAAGTCACGATCCTCGAGCCGGTGAAGCTCACCGTCGATCCCGAGCTCAAGGGCCGCAAGCGACGGCTCGCCGCCGGCGCGGCGCTCTACAGCATCATGTCGGACCTGGTCTTCCGCACGACCTCGACCGATCGCACCGTGTTCGAGGCCGTGATCCAGGCGGCCGATCGCCACGGCCGCAGCCGCGTCGCGGTCGAGGACCCCGTGACCGGTGCGCTCACCTACAAGCGCCTGCTCATCGGCGCCGCGGTCCTGGGCAACAAGCTGATGCCGCTGGCCGCGGAGGGGCGGGCGCTGGGCGTCATGCTCCCGAACGCGACCGGCGCCGTCGTGACGATCGTCGGCCTGATGACGGCGGGTCGCGTGCCGGCCATGATCAACTTCACGGCCGGCGCGGCGAATATCCTCGCCGGCTGCAGGGCCGCACAGATCGACACCATCCTGTCGTCGCGCACCTTCATCGAGAAGGGCAAGCTCGGCAATCTGGTTGCCGCACTCGAGAAAGCGGTCAAGATCGTCTATCTCGAAGACGTTCGCGCCACCGTCACCGCCGGCGACAAGATCCGCGGCCTGCTCAATGCCAGCAAGCCTCTGGTCCCGCGCAAGCCCGACGACTGGGCGGCGATCCTGTTCACCTCGGGCTCGGAGGGCGTACCCAAGGGCGTCGTGCTCTCCCACCGCAACATGCTGGCGAATGCCGCGCAGGCCGCCGCCCGCATCGACTTCGGCCGCGAGGACAAGGTGTTCAACGTGCTGCCGGTGTTCCATTCCTTCGGCCTCACCGTCGGCGTGGTGCTGCCGCTGGTCTCCGGCGTGCGCATCTATCTCTATCCGTCGCCGCTGCACTATCGCACCGTGGCGGAGCTGATCTACGCCGTGAACGCCACCATCATGTTCGGCACCGATACGTTCCTGGCGGGCTATGCGCGGGTGGCGCATCCCTATGATTTCCGCTCGCTGCGCTACATCCTGGCGGGGGCGGAGCCGGTCAAGGAAGCGACGCGCCGGACCTACATGGAGAAGTTCGGCCTGCGCATCCTCGAGGGCTACGGCGTCACCGAGACCGCGCCGGCGCTGGCGTTGAACACGCCGATGTTCAACAAGTTCGGCACCGTGGGGCGTATTCTCCCCGGCATGGAGGCGCGGCTCGAAAAGGTCGACGGCGTCGAGGAAGGCGGCCGCCTCTATGTGCGTGGCCCCAACGTCATGCTCGGCTATCTCAGGAGCGACAATCCGGGTGTGCTGGAGCCGCCGGCCGAGGGCTGGCACGACACCGGCGACATCGTCACCATCGACGAGCAGGGCTTTATCACCATCAAGGGCCGCGCCAAACGCTTCGCCAAGATTGGCGGCGAGATGGTGTCGCTCGCCGCCGTGGAGGTGCTGGCGTCGGAGCTGTGGCCGAACGCGCTGTCCGCGGTCGTCGCGGTGCCCGACCTGCGCAAGGGCGAGCGACTCATCCTGCTGACCCAACAGAAGGATGCGTCCCGCAGCGATTTTCAGATGTTCGCCAAGTCCAAGCATGCCTCCGATCTGATGATTCCGTCCGATGTCTGGGTGCTCGACACGCTGCCCCTGCTCGGCTCGGGCAAGGTCGACATGATGGCCGCGCAGAAGCTGGTCCAGGAGCGTCTCGTCGCCAAGCCGGACGTGATCGCGCGCGCCACCGGATGACGTCGGGCGCTGCGGAGGTGCCGCCGCTTCCGGCGCGGCTCCAGGCCATCGTGGCGGCGGAATATCCGCGCTACAGCGCGGGCGAGATGGCGCGCCGCCGCGCCGCCGTGACGGCGGCGCTCGCGGAAGCGGAATGCGACCACCTCGTGTTCTGCGGCGCGAACCGTACCGGCTCCGCGGTGCAATGGCTCACGCAATGGCCCGTGACGGTGGAGGCGATCGGCGTGTTCACGCCGGGCGAGCGCGACGCCTTGTTCGTGCAGTGGATCAATCACGCGCCGCTCGCCAGGATCATCGCCGCCGAGGCCGACGTCGCGTGGGGCGGCGAATCCTCCGTCCGCGCGGCGATCACGGTACTGGACAGGCGTGGCGCGCGCAGCGACCGCGTGGCCGTCATCGGGCCCATGAACTTCGAGCAGCACGGGCTGCTGGCCGCGCGCTTCGGCAGGATCGCCAATCTCAACCGCGCCTATGTACGGCTGCGGCGGGTGAAGTCTCCGGAGGAGGTCGACTGGCTGCGCATCGGCGCCTGGCTCAGCGATCGCGGCATGGCGGGACTGCGCGATGGGCTCACCGCCGGGCTCGACGAGCGCGCGCTCGGCGATCTGATCGAGCGGTCCTATATGCGCGAAGGAGGCAGCAACGTCATCCATTTCATCGGCGCGACCTCGATGCACGATCCGCAGCGCGGCGTGCCGGCGCAGTTTCCCTCGACGCGACGCATCGCCAATGGCGATATCGTGTTCGCGGAGATCAGCGCGGCGTTCTGGGATCACTCCGGCCAGGTGCTGCGCAGCTTCGCGGTCGGCGAGGATCCGCCGCCGCTTTATCGCGACCTGCACGCTGCGGCCGATGCCGCTTTCGACGCCGTCGTCGCCGTGCTGCGGCACGGCGCGACACCGGCACAGGTGATTGCCGCGTCAGGCGTGATCGAGGACGCCGGCTTCACCATCATCGACGACCTGCTGCACGGTTACGGCGGCGGCTACTTCCCACCGATCCTCGGCAGCAAAAGCCGGCCGGCCGGCCCGGTGCCGGCCGAGCCGTTCGAGGCCGGCATGACAGTCGTGGTGCAGCCCAATGTGGTGACGCGCGACGGCCTGGCGGGCGTGCAGACCGGCGAGCTCGTGCTGATCACGCCGACCGGGACCGAACGGTTGCATGCATTCCCGCGCGGTTTCGGACGTGTATCCTGACCGATCGCAGCCCAAGCGAGTTCGGGCCAGCCGTTGCTCCTGCTTCAAGAGGCCGGAAGCGGCTTACAACCCCTTGTCCTGCGGCATCTCGTGCCAGACCTGCATCTTCTCCAGCCCGCCGAAGATCGGCAGGTTGAGGCCATGGCTGGGGGCCTGTCCGGCGATTGCGTCGCCGGGGGCTCCCTGCGAGAGCACGCGGGCGCCGAAAGGCTGGGTGAAGGCCCCTTGCCAGTCGGCATAGACTTTCGTGTCCGGCGCCGCGGTCGCAGCGCTTTGCTGCATGATGACGGCGGGCGATATGACCTGGGCGTGGATGGCGTGCACGGCCGCTGCGCCAAGAGCGGCGACGGTCAGTGCGGCGAAGCTGAATTTGGCGAGCGCCTTCATGGCGTCCCTCCTGACATGAATGACATCGAAGCTGGGATGCGCGGATGGCGCGATCCCGCGGCATCGGATGCGGCGGGGCGCGGCGCGCTTGGAACCGATATGGGGTTCCATGCTGCGCCGCAGCAGGGCCCTATGCTGCGCCGCAGCTATGCACTCAATGCATAGCGTAAGTCGTTCAATATATTCGAGAAACCTAGCCGTTGGGGATATGAATTCGGCGCCCGCCGACGGTCAGGCGTCGCGCTCTTCCTCGTCCGGGCGCGCATCCGGCAACAGCCCGCCGGCGACCGGCGCCATGCCGATCCTTGCTGCTGCAGCATGCGCGGCCGCCAGCGCCGGATCCGTTCCCTGGCCGTGTACGGAGTAGAGCCTGGGGGCGGCGCGATTGATCTGCAGGTGGAAAATATCCGGCCTGTTGTAGTGCCCGGCGAAATCGTGCCGCAGCTTCATCTGGACGCCGAGTTCGAGATTGCATTGGGCATACAGGATGCCTTCCTCGGCGCCCATGGGCCCAGCGATGATCCGGCTGTTGGGCGCGACGACGACGCTGCCGCCGCTGCAGTCCGCACTGCGCAGGAATGCCTCCGCCTGCGCGTCGGGTTCGAGCATCTCGATCATGCGCTCGTCCACGGTGCCGCAGGCGGAGATCACGAACGCCTTGCTCATTTGCGCAAACGCCTGCGAATCCACCGCCACCCGGTTGCGCAAGGGATCGCCGCTGGTGGGAAAATGGTTGGGCCAGCTCATGACGTGAATGCGCGTGCCCTCGGCGGTGAGTGCGAACACGGCGAGCGGATTGGAGTTCTCGCCGCAGATGAGCCCGCTCATCGGTCCGAACTCGGTCTGGAATGCGCCGAAGGTGTCGCCGAAACCGCCCATGTGCACGAGCCGCTCGCCCACCGTCGGCATGATTTTCTGGTGCTTGCCGATCAGCGTGCCGTCGGGCGCGATGTAGAGCTGACTGTTGAACATCGTCCCGATCGTATTGGGAATTTTCTCGCACACGCCGACCACGACATAGGCATTGGCATCGCGTGCGGCGCGGCAGAGCGCATTCACTTCCGGGCCGGGGATTTCGACGGCGTTCTTGAACAGCTCGGTCGCCAGCCGGTTGGACACCGTGCCGGTCGCGGCATGGTGGTGATACCAGACCGGATGCGCGGGGATGAATCCTTCCGGAAATCCGATCACCCGCGCGCCGTTCTCGCCCGCTTCGCGAATGAGGCGGCAAGCCTTCTCGGTCGAGCCCGCGCGGTCCAGGAACACCGAGGCCGCCTGCACGGCGGCCACCTTCACGACCGGATAGATGTCACCCATCGTTCAGCAAATCCTCTGCGGCGCGATCCGCCGCAACCGGTCCGGTCCGCTACTCGGCCGCCTGCGTCTTGACCTTCGCCTTCGCCCAGTAGCCGGCGGCCTGCTTCGAGCGCTTGAGCGCGTCCTCGGTCTCGAAGCCCGGCGCCATCGACGCATCGGTGCCGGCAAGGATTTGGTGGTGCTCGATGTTCAAGGTGCGCAGCCAGCGCTGCTGGCCCATGGTAAGGGCCACGAAATAGCCGATCTCGACCAGTTCCGGCTCGCTGAAATGTTTGTGCAGCCGCGCCCAGAACGCGTCATCCACCGGCAGGTCCCAGGTGATCGCCTCGGCGTAGGACAGCGCCGCCTTTTGCCGCTCGTCGTAACGCGTCGAGCTCTCGAAATCGATCAGGTCGCGGTAATCGTCCTCGACCACGCCTTGCTTCGCCGCCTTCATCGAGCGCTGGTTGCCGCAGAATTCACACAATACCGACCGCGACACATAGATGCGGCAGAGCTCCTTGATGGCGTGGTCGGCGACACCGTTCTTGAACACGTCGCGCCATGAATTCGCGAAGGACCAGAACACCGCCGGTACATGGGCGCGGATCGCCTGGCTCTCCGGGCGCGGCGTCCCTTCGCGGGCGCAACGGTCGAACTCGGCAAGCATGGCCTCGTCCCTGACATTTGCGGGATCGACGTAACTGATCCGTGGCTTCGACATCGGCAGCTTCTCCCTGGTGTTTCTCCGGCGCGTCGCGTGTGCAGCGGACGTTACGGTTCTATTCACCATACGGCACGAGCAGGGTCGTATGTTGCCGCATGGGCACAGTTCGATCAACCGTACGCGCACAGCGATGAGCATGCGACATCGCGTGTTGGGCCACATATGCACGACGTGGGACGTCGCCACCGCTGCCCACGCCTCGTTCGGGTGCCGGGCGCGTTGCGCCGGGGCGCCGTCACCGGCGAGAGATTCTTAACCATCGTCTTCTAGGCTTGAGCCCGTCGGTTGGCCGCGACGGCCACACCGCAGCATCGCGGGCTTCACCGGGGGGTGCGAGCCGATGCTTTGGCCGCGGGGGGAACGCGCCAATGGGAGCCACATCCGGCCGAGTCATCGTTGCGACGTTCGCATGCCTGTTATGGCTCAACGGCTGCGAGACCTCGACCAGGCTCGGCGACATGTTCCAATCGAAGCCGGACGCCCCGCAGGCGGCTCCTGCCGCCGACGATCCGGGCGTGACCGGCAGCGTGCGGCCGACTGCCAGCGACGCACCGGCCGCCACGACGAGAACAGCGCAGGGCAACAACGACGATCTCGATATCGGCAAGAAGCAATTCAGCGCCGGCAAGTTCAATCTTGCGGAGCGCCATTTCCGCCGCGCCGTCGAGCTGCATCCGCGCGATGCCGAAGCCTGGCTCGGCCTCGCGGCCTCCTATGACCGGTTGCGGAAGTTCGAGCTTGCCGACCGCGCCTACGACCAGGCGATCAAGATCGCGGGACCGACCGCCGAAATTCTCAACAACCGCGGTTACTCCTACATGTTGCGCGGCGATCCCCAGCGTGCCCGTCAAACGCTGCTGGAGGCGCAGGCCCAGGATCCCGCCAATACCTTCGTGAAGAACAATCTCGAGCTGCTCGAGGCGAGCGCCCGCAAGGCCAAGGCGCAGGCCCAGTAGCGTTCGCCGGGGGCAATCGGTCGATGCAACGCCGCGGGGCGTTGCATGAAATTCCTGTCATGTGAGTGGTCCGGGCCGAGGCGCCCTAGACTTTGCGCCGCCGGCGTGCAACGTGGCGCCGCCACAAAGAGCCACGGTGCCGTGCACATGTTCGACAGCTTTCGCAAATTTCTGGCCGAGGTCTCGGATGGCGACAAGCATCCGATCCACTTCGAGCACGACGACTATCGCCTCGCGGCCGCGGCACTGCTCGTCCATGCCGCCGGCATCGACGGCAACATCACGGATGTCGAGCGCACCAAGCTGCACGCCGTCATCAAGCGGCAATTCGGTCTCGACGAGGCGACCACGGACGAGCTGGTCGCCGAGGCCACCGAGGCCGAGCAGCAGTCGATCGATCTCTATCATTTCACCAGCGTGATCAATCGCGCACTCGATGAGGACGGTCGTCAGCGCGTGGTCGAGATGATGTGGGAGATCGCCTATGCCGACGGTCGCGCCGGGGATTTCGAAAACAACCTGATCTGGCGGGCGGCGGATCTCCTCGGCATCTCGTCGCGGCAGCGGATCGAGCTTGGTCAGCGCGTGGCAAGCCGGCGCGAGGCCGAACAGACGTGAGCGAGGCGCGGCGTCCCGTCACGCTGATCACCGGCGCGTCGGCGGGGATCGGCGCGGCGCTGGCGCACGAATTTGCCGCCCACGGTCACGAACTCGTTCTGGTCGCACGCCGCGAGCAGGCGCTTGCCGCGCTCGCCGACGCCATTGCGGCAAAGGGAAGGGCGCGCCCCACCGTTCTGCGCATGGACGTCGCGCGAGCCGATGCGGCGGAAGCCATTGCCGATGCGCTCGCCAGCCGCGGGCTCGAACCGGAGATGGTCGTCAACAATGCCGGCTTTGGCCTTGTCGGCGACGCCGCCGCGCTCGACCGCGCCGAGCAGCTCGCCATGATCGACCTCAACGTGCGGGCGCTGACCGACCTTTCGCTCGCCTTCATTCCCAGTCTCAAGCGGCGCGCAGGGCGGCATTCTCAACGTGGCGTCGATCGCGGGCTTCCTGCCCGGTCCCGGCATGGCGGTCTACTACGCCACCAAGGCCTACGTGATTTCCTTCAGCGAGGCATTGCATCGCGAATTGGCGCCCAAGGGCGTGCGGGTGACCGTGCTGTGCCCCGGGCCGGTGCCGACCGAGTTTCAAGCGCGTGCCGGCATCAGCGGCGAGCAGTTCCCGTCGCTGCTCACCCGCTCGGCCGAGCGAGTGGCACGGGATGGCTATCGCGGCCTCATGGAGGGGCGCCGCATGGTCGTTCCAGGCTCGGCCAACAACGTGGTCACGGCGCTCATGCGTCTCGTGCCGCGCGGCATCCTGCTCCGGTTCAGCGACGTGCGGCCGGGACGGTCCCGTCGCTGAAGCCGAAAGCTAGCGCTTTGAACTGGCAGGCACCCGGACTGCCGCGCAACCCGCCTTGACGGCGGTGCGGAGGTTCGGCCCCGCGCTGGTTTCATGGCGCGTCCCATGTGGACGGCCTTGAAAACCCGTGTCGAGCGGGTATTGAGGGTCTTCTGTTTCGCTCGCCATGACCGGATGATGCTGCACCCAATTCTGATCGTGATGCACCAGGAGACGTCGACCCCTGGGCGCGTCGGTCATGCCCTGCGTCAGCGCGGCTATCCGCTCGACTTGCGGCGCCCGCGCTTCGGCGACCCGCTGCCGGAGACAATGGCCGGCCATGCCGGGGCCATCGTGTTCGGCGGTCCCATGAGCGCGAACGACGCGGACGATTTCGTTCGCCGCGAGATCGACTGGCTCGCCGTCCCGCTCAAGGAGAAGAAGCCGTTCCTCGGCATCTGCCTCGGCGCCCAGATGCTCGCTCACCATCTTGGCAGCCGGGTCTACCGGCATCCCGACGGTCATGCCGAGGTCGGCTACTACCCGATCCGGCCGACCGACATCGGCCGTACGGTCTGCGATCCCTGGCCGGAACAGGTCTACCAGTGGCACCGCGAGGGCTTCGATCTCCCGCTCGGCGGAGACCTGCTGGCGGAGGGCGATTCCTTCCCGGTGCAGGCATTCCGTTACGGCTCGGGCTTCGCGCTCCAGTTCCATCCCGACGTGACCCACGCAATGATGTGCCGGTGGACCACGCGAGGGCACGAACGCATGTCATTGCCCAACGCCAAGCCGCGGGTCGCGCATTTCGCGGACCGCGCGGTCTACGATCCGGCCGGGCGGGCCTGGCTTGCGGCATTCCTGAACCACTGGCTGGGCAAGGCCGAGCCGGAACAGCGGGCGTCGACGGATTCCGATCTGAGGGCGGGTTAGCACCGCGCAAGCCGCTGGCTACGGAATTGCGCTTCGCCCATCGACTGCGTGACGGCAGTCCTAGCTCGGCTTGCGCATGTCCCGCGTCGCGTAAAAGCTTTCGACGTGGCGCAACGCCGGAAAGCCGCGCATCCAGAGCAACACCACCAGCAGGATCCCGGCGCCGCCGACGAGCACCGCCGGGATGGCGCCGAGCCACGCCGCCATGACTCCGGCGCGGAAATCGCCGAGCTGATTGGAGGTGCCGGAGAACAGCGAGCCCACGGCGTTCACGCGCCCGCGCATCTCGTCGGGCGTCTCGATCTGGATGAGCGTCATGCGGATCACGACGCTCACCGCATCCGAGGCACCGAGGATCGCCAATGCCACCATCGACAGCAGGAACGATTTCGACAGCGCGAACACGATGGTGGCAAGCCCGAAACAGGCGACGCTGGCGAACATGACGCGGCCGACGCGGCGCGTCAGTGGTGACGCCGTCAGCACCGCCATGATCACCAACGCTCCCACCGCCGGTGCGGCGCGCAGCAGCCCGAGGCCCTCCGGCCCGGTGTGGAAGACTTCATCGGCGAAGATCGGGAGCAGTGCGGTCGCGCCACCGAACAGGACCGCGAACAGATCGAGCGATATGACGCCGAGCACGATCGGATTACGCCGGATATAGGACACGCCGGCGAAAAACGCGGTGAGGTTGATGGGCGAGCGCGTCACCGCGAAGCGCTCGATGCGCACGAATGCGAGCAGGACGACCGACGCGAGAAACAGCGCGCAGCAGATCGTGTAGGGAACCACGGGGCCGAAGACATAGAGTACGCCGCCCAGCGCCGGCCCGCTGATGGTCGCGAACTGGGTGGTGGAGGCGGAGGCGGCCACCGCGCGCGGAAACAACGACGCGGGCACCACCGCCGGAAGCAGGGTCTGCTGGGTCGGTGCATCGAACGCGCGCCCGACGCCGAACACGAACACCGCCGCGAGGATGAATTCCTTCGTCACCGCGCCGGCGGCGGAGCCGATCGCCAGCGCCGCAACCGACAGCATTTCGACCACCTGACAGATCTGCAGCAGCCGGCGCCGGTCGTAGCGGTCGGCGACTTGGCCCGCGACCAGCATGAACGCTGCCGCGGGGAGGAACTGGGCAAGGCCGACGAGCCCAAGGTCGAATGCGCTGCCGGTGAGCGCATACATCTGCCAGGCCACCGCCACGCCCAGCATCTGGAAGGCCAGGGCGGCGCAGGTGCGCGCACTCCAATAGAACACGAACGGGCGATGGCGCAGGATGGACTCCGGCGCGGCATCGCGGGGCTTCATTGGCGGGGGCTGGTTGTCGGCGGACATCCGGCGGAAGGGCTCGTCAGCCTTGGTCCGCTGGCGGTGGGCTTGCCAGCGCTCGCCGAGCTGCGGCGAGGGCTGGTGGAGCCGAGGGGGGTCGAACCCCTGACCTCCTCATTGCGAACGAGGCGCTCTCCCAACTGAGCTACGGCCCCGCCAAAATACAACCATGTCGCGGCGGTCGCGAGTGCGGGCCATTTAGGGCGCAGGGTGGGAGGAGTTAAGACAGCGGCGGACAGACACACCGGCGCGACGCCGGCTTTGCGTTGACGCGAGCGCGGCAACGCGCTTATCAAGCTGTCGGCGACCCGGCCGGCGGTGGCCGATCGTCGGTCAGGGCCCTTCCGGGTGAATTCGATGAATCCTTTTATCTGGCTGATCCATACGCTGATCTGGCTTTATATTTATGTCCTCATCGCCGCGGCAGTGATGTCGTGGCTGCTCGCATTCAACGTGGTGAACAGCCACAATTCCACCGTCCGCATGATCTGGGACTTCCTCTACCGGGTGACCGAGCCGGGATTGCGCCCGATCCGCGCGATCATGCCAAATCTCGGCGGCATCGACATCTCGCCGGTGATTCTCATCATCGGTCTCATGTTCCTGGACCAGCTCATCATCTGGCTCTACCTCTCGGCCTTTGCCTGAACGTGAGCGATCTCCCCTGGCGTATCGAAGCGGGGGGTCTTGTCGTCGCGGTGCGGGTCACGCCGCGGGGTGGCCGCGACGCCATCGACGGCGTCGAGCAATTGGCCGACGAACGCCGCGTGCTCAAGGTGCGGGTACGCGCCGCGGCGAGCGAAGGCGAGGCCAACGCGGCGCTGGTGCGACTCATTGCAAAGACGCTGGCCGTTGCGCCACGCGATGTCAGCCTGGTCGCAGGCGCGAGCGCCCGGATCAAGCGGCTCAGGATCGCCGGAGCAGGCGCGAGCCTTGCCGCGACGCTGGAGAAAATCTGCGCGATGGCGTAACCAGAGCCATGCATGCGAACGGACGAGAAACCGGAGCATGAGCGCACGAATTATCGATGGCAAAGGGGCGGC
>CAVUAI010000018.1:0-37872 GCA_963739385.1 uncultured Alphaproteobacteria bacterium | reverse complement strand
GTAGCGGGGGCCGGGATCGAACCGGCGACCTACGGATTATGATTCCGCCGCTCTGACCAGCTGAGCTACCCCGCCATCCAAGAGAAATCAAACACTTACCCAAAAACCCACGCTCAGGCTGGCGACGAGTCCATGCGACCGGATGCTCGTTTGAGCGGGGAAGGCGGACATTTATGTCAGGTTCGCCGGCTTTCCAAGCGGGATTTTCGGCGCCGTGGAGACCTTGCGCAGCCGTCGGCGCGGCCGCGCATGCGCAACCCGCTGGTCCGGAGATAGCCGGCAGCGCCCGCGAGATGCTACACCGCATGAGACGGCCTCAAGCAACTCCCGAACCACATCCCCCACATGAACAATGCCGGCAAGACCTCCTTCGTCGGGCGCTCGATCCCGCGGCGCGAGGATCAGCGCCTGCTGACCGGCAACGGGCAGTTCATCGCCGATCTCAGGCTGCCCGCCATGCTGCACGCGGTCTTCGTCCGAAGTCCGCTCGCGCACGCTCATATCAGGACCATCGAGCTGTCGCGTGCCGCCGCGGCGCCGGGGGTGGTCTTTGCGCTCGGCGGTATCGAGCTCGCGCGGCTCGTGCCGCCGGTTCCGGACACCCAGGTCTCGCTGCCGAGCAAATGGACGACGCTGGTGCAGCACAAGTTCATCAATCCCCAGCAACCGCTGCTCGCGCACGACAAGGTCCGGCACGTGGGCGAGGCTGTCGCGGTCATCGTGGCGGAGAGCCGCCACGCGGCCGAGGATGCGGCGCAACTGGTCAGGCTTGATCTCGAGCCTCTCCCTGCAGTGATCGATCCCGAGGCTGCGCTGCGCCCGGGCGCGACCATCGTCCACGACCGGTTTGCGACCAACCTCTTCGGCGCCTTCACCATCGGCAAGGGCGACATCGAGGCAGCGCTCGCCCGCTCGCCGCATCGGCTGCAGCAGCGCTTTCATCACCACCGCTACGCCGCGGCGCCCATGGAGTGCCGCGGCGTGGTTGGCCTGCATGACCCGCGCACGGATTCGGTGACGATCTGGTCGGCCACTCAGGTGGTGCATTGGGTCCGGCGCGAGGCGGCTTCAGTCCTACGGCTGCCGGAAGCACGCGTGCGCTGCATCGCGCTCGATGTCGGCGGCGGCTTCGGCGTCAAGGGCCACGTCTATCCGGAAGATCTGCTGATTCCATTCCTGGCACGCGAGCTCGGGCGGCCGGTGCAATGGATCGAGGATCGCCGCGAGCATCTCATTTGCTCCTGCCATTCACGCGATCAGATCCACGATGTCGAGGTCGGATTCGACGGCGACGGCCGCATCCTGGCGCTGCGAGATCATTTCATCGTCGATTGCGGCGCGTGGAACCCGATCGGGGCGGGCGTGGTCTACAACACCGCGGTCCACCTGTGTGGCCCCTACAAGATCGATGCCGTCGCAATCGAGGCGAGGATTGCTGCGACCAATAAAGTGCCGAACGCGCCCTATCGGGGAGCAGGCCGGCCGGAAGCAGCCTTCGCGATGGAGCGCACGATCGATCTCGTCGCCGGAGCGCTCGGCCTCGAGCCCGCCGAGGTGCGCCTGCGCAATATGATCCGCGCCGACGAAATGCCCTACCCGGTCGGCATGCCCTATCGGGACGGCGAGCCGATCGTCTATGACGGCGGCGACTATCAGGGCGCGCTGCGCCAGGCGCTGGCCGCGGTCGGCGGCGTGGCGGAATTTCGGGCGCGCCAGGAGGCGGCGCGCCGCGACGGCCGCTATCTCGGCCTCGGTCTCGGCTGCTATGTCGAGGGCACCGGCGTGGGCCCGTTCGAGAGCGCGACGGTCCGCATCGATCCTTCCGGCAAGGTGTTCGTGTCGTCCGGCGCCTGCCCTCAGGGCCAGGGCATGGAGACGATCTTTGCGCAGGTGGTGGCCGATGCGTGGTCCGTCACCCCCGACGATGTCGTGCTGTCGCTCGCGGACACCGGGGCGATCGCGATCGGATTTGGAACGATCGCGAGCCGCACCACCGTGACGCTGTCGTCGGCGATTCACGGCGCGAGCGACCGGCTGCGGGCAAAGGCCTTCGCCATCGCCGCCAACATGCTCGAATGCGCGGTCACCGACCTCGAGCTGCGCAATGGCGGGGTCGGGATCGTCGGCGTGCCGGGCGCCGAGCTGTCGCTCGCCAGGCTGGCGCAGGCGGCGCGCCCGGGCTGGGATCACGGGCGCCCGCCCGGCATGGATGCCGGGTTGGAGGAGACCTTCTATTACGAGCCGCCGACGGTGACATGGTCCTATGCGGTGCACGCGGCGGTGCTGGAGGTCGATATCGAGCTCGGGCGCGTGAGCATCGAGAAATATGCCGTCGTGCATGATTGCGGCGTCGTGGTCAATCCGATGCTGGTCGAGGGGCAGATCGTCGGCGGTACCGCACAAGGCATCGGCGGCGCACTGCTCGAAGAAATTCACTACGATTCCGAAGGCCAGCCCCTCGTCGCGTCGCTCATGGACTACATGCTACCGACCGCATGCGAAATCCCCGATATCCATCTCATGCACCAGCATTCCCCCTCGCCGCTCAATCCGCTCGGCGTCAAGGGCGTGGGCGAAGGCGGGCCGATTGCGCCGCCGGTCGTGATCGCGAACGCGGTGTCCGATGCGCTGCGCCCCTTCAACGTGGCGTTCGACCGCACGCCGATAAAACCGCAGCTCGTCGTGCAGGCTATTCGATCGGCGGCGCGGGCCGGCTGAACGCCCGGCATGTGGGCGACCACCTCTCCCGGCATCGCCCTCCGCGGCGGCCCGCTCACGGATGCAGGAAGCTGCCGCGGAAATAGATCAGGGGATCGCCGCTGCCGCGCGCGAGCACCTCGACCACGCGGCCGACCGCGATCGTGGTCGCGAAATGCTCGATGGTCTTCTCCAGCACGCAGTCGATCGCACCGATGGCCCCGGCAAACACCGGCGCGCCGGTGCTCAACGTCCGCCAGCGGCCTGGCTCGAAACGATCGGCGCCTTTGGCGCCGGTCTTGCCGGCGAACATGTCGGCGACGGCCTGCGCGTCGCGGCCGAGATAGTTGATGGCGAAGTGACGCGCATGGAGCACCGCGGCGAGCGCCGAGGTCCTGCCGTCGATCGAAACCAGCATGGTCGGCGGATCGGCGCAGACATGGGTCGCCGACAGGCCGAGAAAGCCCGCCGGACCGTCCGCCCCCTGCGCGGTGACGATCGTGGCGCCGACCGCGCGCTCGCCCAGCGCACGCCAGAACGTCTTCACATCGATCGCCTGCGACGACGACCGACTGCTTTCAGGCGCGTCGGTCATCGGTGCCCCATCCATTCGGGCCGTCGTCCTCGCGGCATGTCTTGCACTCCGATCGGTGGAGCCGCATTCGCTGCCACGACATGGGGTCGGCAGCCGCGACAAGCGCGCTCGCGCGCGCCCCACATAAGCCATTCGAGGCTGGTTTCCAAGCGCGAGCGCACCCTCCGGACTCGATGGAATTGGCCGCAGTGGCGAAGCTTGATCACACGAACCTCGCCGGCATGCCTTTGCCCAAGCAGAAAGGCGACAGGACCGGCGCTGCAACGCTGCGCTGGGCAACGCGCGTGCTCGTTGCCATGGTCTGGATCAGCGCGGCCATCTTCGGCCTCTACATCGTCGCGTTCTATGCCGGCGTGGCCTTCGACGGTGCCCTCGAGCGATGGAACGCGGCCCTTCCACGCCTCTACGAGCCCGACACGCCCTTCGCAACGATCGGCATCGGCGCACATTTCGCCGCCGGCGCGATCGTGCTCGTGCTCGGGCCCGTACAGTTGATCGGAGCGGTGCGCGGGCGTGCGCCATGGCTCCACCGCTGGATCGGACGCCTCTACGTGTCCGCGGCGCTGGCATCCGGGATCGGGGGTCTCGCGTTCATTGCAGTCAAGGGGACGATTGGCGGCACACCGATGAACGTGGGCTTCAGCCTGTACGGGGTGCTGGTGGTGGTCGCGGCGGTCGCGACCATCTGGCGCGCGCGGCAGCGGCGTTTCATGGAGCACCGCGCCTGGGCGATACGCCTGTTCGCGCTTGCGATCGGCTCGTGGCTGTACCGGATGGATTACGGCTTCTGGAGGATCATCGCAAACGGCGCGGGTCACACCGCGACCTTCGACGGGCCGTTCGATGTCGCGATGGCATTCTTCTTCTATGTTCCGAACCTGGTGGTTGCGGAGATCTTCATCCGCACACCACAGCTTCTTCGCACCCGCCCGGCCGCCAGAATAAGCGCGGCGCTGACCTTCTGCGGCGCGAGCGCTTTTCTTGCGGTCGGCACCTACTATTTCACGGCCTATCACTGGGGGCCGCAGATCATGAAGCGGGTGTTTGCGATATTGTCGTAGCACCCCGCCTGCGGCGTGAGCTTAGTAGTTTAGTTGCACCGGAAGATTGAGATGTCCGCCCTCGTAGTCGAACGCCGCATCGCCGAAGCTGGGGGGCCCGAACATCGATGACGCATTGCGTGAGAAGCCGTAGCCCTGCTTCGGTTTGCCGAACAGCCCGGTTTCCATCTGCGTCTCGTTGTGCTCGGCGTGGAAGACGGCAACTGCGTACTGCCCGCTCGGAAGGCCATTGAACACGCAGGTCGCCCGTCCGTTCTTGATTGGTGCGGCCACGCCCCGCATCTCCCGCCCCGGCTCGCGGAAACCGTTCGGCGACGAATAGAGCCCGCACCGCACCGACCCGTTGTCGTTGCGGACGCCGTCGACCGACACGGTGATCCGTGCCGGCGACTGGGCATTCGCCCCGCGGGCAGCTAGGGCGAGACCGAGCGCGACACAAACCGAGAGCGCAGTCACGACAATCGTAGCTTTGGAAGACATCTCCCCCACCTCCTGTGATGCATCAGGCACGTTGCCGCCCATCCCCGGCCCTTCCCTGCCCGTTCGCGCCCGCGGCGACGCGCTCGAAGCGGATCAGCGAGAAATGCCCTAGCGGCGGCATGGCGCGGCGTTCCACCAGCCGCACGCCGCCGTGCGATTGAACCCAACGCGCCAGCCGTTCCCAGCGGAATTCCGGCCGCCAGCCCAGCCGCCGCGCCACCGGCGCAAAGCCCAGCTCGAACACCCGGCGGGGACCCGTCTCGGCGCCGAGATGGTTGACCAGGATGATCTCGCCGCCCGGCCTGGTGACGCGCGCGAACTCTTCGAGCGCTGCCTCGGGGTCGGGCACCGTGGTGATGACGTATTGCGCGACCACGACATCGAAGAAGGCGTCGGGGAAGCCGAGCTGCTGCGCGTCCATCACCGCCAGCGCGTCGACGTGGGCGAGCTTGTGCTCGGCGACGCGCTCGTGCGCCTTGCGCAACATCGGCTCGGAATAGTCAACCCCCACGATGCGGTTCAAGGGCCCGTAGTCGGTCAGCGAAATGCCGGTGCCGATCCCGACATCGAGGATGCGGCCGCCGAGGCGCTCGGCCGCCTTGATCGACGCCTTGCGGCCGGCGTCGAACACCGCGCCGAAGACGAGGTCGTAGACCGGCGCCCAGCGCGCATAAGCCTTCGCCACTGTATTGATATCGATTTCGCCCGCCATCGCCCCCGCCGCTTCAACTCGAATTGCGCTGCGTCCCGTCAGAGCCTGCTCGCGCCGAGCGCCACGCGCGGTTCCGGCGCGGGCATGACCGCCGCCACCGCACTTTGAATGAAGCCGCCGCCGAGCACACGCGCCTGGCCTTCGGCCGCATCGTAGAATACGCAGGCCTGTCCGGGCGACACGCCGTCCTCGCCGGCGACGAGATCGACCTCGACGCCGTCGGCTCCCCGGCTCAGCCAAGCCGGCTGCGGCGGCCGGGTGGAGCGCACCTTGACGAAGACTTCGTGCCAGCCGGCGCACAGCGCCTGGTCGATGGTCCCGTCGCCCAGCCAGTTGACGTCACGCAGCCGCATGCGGCTGGTACGCAAGGCCGCGCGCGGCCCGACCACGACCCGGCGCGAGGTGGCGTCAAGACGCACCACGTAGAGCGGGTGGCCCGCAGCGATGCCAAGCCCGCGCCGTTGCCCAACGGTGAAATGGATGATGCCGGCATGGCTGCCGAGCACGCGGCCGGCGAGATCGACGATCTCACCAGGCTCGGCGGCGCCGGGCTTGAGCCGTTCGATGACCTCGGTGTAGCGGCCGGACGGCACGAAGCAGATGTCCTGGCTGTCATGCTTGTCGGCGACCGGGAGGTCGAAACGGCGCGCCAGCTCCCGCGTCTCCGCCTTGGTCCGTTCGCCGAGCGGAAAGCGCAGCAGGTCGAGCTGCTCGTGCGTGGTGGCGAACAGGAAATAGCTCTGGTCGCGCTCCTCCTCGCGGGCGCGGTAGAGCGCACGGCCCCCGCGCGGCAGCGGCCGGGACGCGACGTAGTGGCCGGTCGCGAGAACCCTGGCTCCAAGCTCGCGCGCGGTCGTGAGCAGATCGCGGAACTTGATCGACTGGTTGCACGCGACGCACGGCACCGGCGTCTCCCCCGCGACGTAGCTCTCCGCGAACCGGTCGATCACCACTTCCTTGAAGCGGCTCTCGTAGTCGAGCACGTAGTGGGGGATGCCGATGCGCTCCGCCACCGCGCGCGCGTCGTAGATGTCCTGGCCGGCGCAGCAGGCGCCCTTGCGATGGGTGGCGGCGCCATGGTCGTAGAGCTGCAGCGTGACGCCGACGACATCGTAGCCCTCGGCCTTGAGCAGCGCCGCGGTGACCGACGAATCGACCCCGCCCGACATGGCGACGACCACGCGGTTGTCCTGCGGGCGGCCTTCGAGCTCGAGGCTGGTGGACATGGCGGTTGCTTCCGGCCTGGACATTCGTGCGACAAACCTCTCGGGCCCGGCACGTCCTAGCCGCCGGCATGAACCCCACGACCCCTAGTATAGGCACTCGATGCGCCGACCGCACCGCCCCGCGCGCCGGCACGATCAAGCCTCGACGCCCCGCCGTCCTCTCCGCGGCAGTGCGAAGCGAGCGGCACGAGCCCCTAAGGCCGCCGGATCCAATCGTCAAGTCATTGGACCGAAAGCCCCTTTCGGACCGCAAAACCGCGCCGTCCCGGCGGTAAGGAATTCGCAACCTCTTTGCGACGCGGCGCGGCTGTTTGCGGGCGGCAATTCGGCGGCAATGGTGCGAATGGAGGGTTCCGCTTAGGCAAATCTTAAGTCGCGGGAGGTAGATTCGCGCGGATTGCCAAGTCGAGTGCGTGAGTTATTCATGAGCGAGCCCCTTCGACCAAGGGCCAAATACGTCATCGGGCCTGACGGCAGCCCGTTGACGATCGCCGACCTGCCGGCACCGGGCACCAAGCGCTGGGTCATCCGGCGCAAGGCCGAGGTCGTCGCTGCCGTGCGTGGAGGTCTCCTCTCGCTGGAGGAGGCCTGCAGCCGCTATACGCTCACGGTCGAGGAATTTCTCTCGTGGCAATACTCCATCGACCAGCACGGTCTGGCCGGACTGCGCACCACCCGCATTCAGCAATATCGGCAGTAACCGCCCGCCGTCCAACGCAACCGCCGGCCTGGACAACTCGTGCCAGGTGCAACCCTCAAAGGCCGAACGGATAAGTCTCGGGCACACACCCTCCCGCGGTGTCGCTGGCAGCGGGGTCACCGCACGCGTCTCGTCGAACCACAGGTAAGCGTCGAACTGGTTCGGTAGCGGGGCATCAAGATAGTGGCTGGCAAGCTCGGTCTGCGGCCCAGACCGAGTCTGCCGAGATATGGAGCAGCCCGACGCCATCGCGATCGATCCGCCTGCATGCTAGCTTTCCCGTCACATCTAACGGCAGGTCAACTGGATTCCACCATGACGGATGTCAAATTCAACTCCGCACTCATCGTCGGCGCCGGGTCGGGGCTCTCCGCCGCGCTGGCGCGCGCACTGGCCGCGGACGGCGTCAAGGTCGCGCTGGCGGCGCGCACCACCGAGGACCTCGGTCCGCTGGTCAAGGACATCGGGGGTAAGGCGTTTGCCTGCGACGCCAGCCAGCGCGCCGACGTGGACAAGCTGTTCGCGGATGTCGATGCCGCCTTCGGCGCGCCCGAGATCGTCGTCTACAATGCCAGTTTCCGCACCCGCGGTCCATTCGTCGATCTGGACCCCGCCGACGTGGAGAAGTCGCTCGCCGTCACCGCCTATGGCGCGTTCCTGGTGAGCCAGCAGGCGGCACGGCGGATGCTGCCGAAGAAGCACGGCGTGATCCTGCTCACCGGGGCATCCGCCGGCGTGAAGGGCTACCCGCAGTCGGCGCCGTTCGCCATGGGAAAGTTCGCGTTGCGCGGGCTCGCGCAGAGCATGGCGCGCGAGCTCTCACCGCAGGGTATTCACGTCGCCCACGTCGTGATCGACGGCGGCATCAAGAGCGGTCGCCGGGCGGAGCCATCCGACAAGCCCGACAGCCTGCTCGATCCCGACGCGATTGCCGCCACCTACATGCACCTCATCCATCAGGCGCGCAGCGCCTGGGCGTGGGAGATCGAGGTGCGTCCGTGGGTGGAGAAGTTCTAGGCTCCGGAGCGCAGACGAGGGGGACCATGGAGGCCAAGGTTACACTGCCCGCGCTTCAGCAGATGAAGCGCGAGGGGCGCAAGAGCGTGGGCGTGGTCGCCTGGGACTATCAGATCGCACGCATCGCGGACCGTGCCGGCGTCGACATCGTTTCAGTGGGGGATTCCGTCGGCGTCAATCTGTGGGGCCATTCCAATCCGCTCGAAGTGACCATGGACGAGATGCTCGTAGTCTGCAAAGCGGTACGCCGGGGCGTGACGCGCGCGCTGGTGAGCTGCGACTTCCCCTATGGTCCATTGCAGGAGGGGAGCGACAGCGCACTGCGTGCCGCCATCCGGCTGGTGAAGGAGGGCGGCGCCGACCTTATCAAGCTCGACGGCGCGGCCGCCTTCCCCGAAGCGGTGCGCGCGCTCGTGCGCGCGGGCATTCCGGTCTTCGCCCAGTTCGGCATCACACCGCAGACCGCCTTGCAATACGGCATACCCTATGGCGCGCAGTCCGCGCCCGGCGCGCAGGCGCCGCCCGAGATGACGGCGAAGCTGGTCGCTGAGGCAAAGCTGCTGGAAGACGCCGGCGCCTCCCTCCTCGACTTCACCAATTCCGGGCCGGTGGCGGGCGCCGCCGTGGTGAGTGCGGTCAGGATCCCGGTGATCGGCGGGTTCGGGGGCGGTCCGTGGCTCGACGGGCGGGTGCGGCTGGCGCACACCGCCATCGGCTATGGCGAGAAGTGGCTCGACTCCAAGACTGAAACCTACGCCAACGTCGCAAAGATCAGCCTCGACGCCTTCACCGCGCTGATCGCCGACGTGCGCGCCGGCCGCCAGATCAAGGGCTGACCGGAGATGGCGACCGCGATCGTCGACGGCATCACCACCCGCTACGAGGTGGTGGGCTCGGGGCCGCCGCTCCTGATGTATGCACCCGGGGGCTTCAATGCGACCGTCGAAACCTGGTCCACGCAGGGCATCTACGCCAGGATCAGGCTGCTCGATCACCTGCCCAAGCACTACACCTGCATCCTGTTCGACCGTCGCGAATGCGGCCAGTCCGGCGGTCGCGTCGAGCATGTGACCTGGGCGCATTACGTGGCGCAGGGCAAGGGTCTGCTCGATCATCTCGGCATTGCGCGCGCGCACCTCATGGGCGGTTGCATGGGATGCTGCCCGGTGATGGCGTTCGGCGTCGCTCACCCGCAGGCGACCCTGAGCATGCTGCTCTACTGGCCCGTTGGCGGCGCGCGCTACCGCATCAGCAGCCACCAGCGCTTTGCCGAGCATCTCGCCTTCGTGCAGCAGCACGGCCTCGACGCGGTGGTGGCCCTGGTGGAGAAGGACGGCAAATCGTTCGGCGCCGATCCCCGCGGCGGGCCGTGGGCCTCGGTGATCAAGGCCGACCCCGCCTTCGCTTGCAACCTACGCGAAGCAAGACGTCGACGCCTACAAGCTCATTGTCGCCGGCATGGCGCGCACCATGTTCGACCGCGACACCGCACCGGGTGCCGAGCCCGAGGACCTCATGCGTCTCGACATTCCGGCGCTCATCGTGCCGGGCCGCGACGCCGCGCACGCCACCTCGGCCGCACGCTACGCGGAAGAGTGCCTGCCGCGGGCGGATTATTGTGACATCCCGGTCGCGGATCAGACCGAGGAGACCGTCCCCGCACGGGTGCTGGAGTTTCTCGCCCGGGCGAGCGCAAGCTCGTAGCGCTGCGGGCATATCGTCACACGCGTTTCCGGTGCGCCGGCAGCCTGCTAGACTTTTCACCGCACGATTGCGCG
Source organism: uncultured Alphaproteobacteria bacterium (assembly GCA_963739385.1). GTDB lineage: Bacteria > Pseudomonadota > Alphaproteobacteria > Rhizobiales > Xanthobacteraceae > VAZQ01. The sequence goes on along the minus strand of CAVUAI010000018.1, from coordinate 27,606 downwards.
CACGGAGAACCGCCCATGATCAGGCTTTACGCCGCGCTCGCCGCGGCCGCGCTGACGGTCTCCACGGCAGCGACCGCCGATGACTGGCCGTCGCGTCCCGTGCGGATGGTCAATACCTTTGCCGCCGGCGGCACCGCCGACGTGCTCACCCGCCTGGTGGCGGATCATCTGACCAGCGTTTTCAAGCAGCAGTTCTTCGTCGAGACCCGCGCCGGTGCCGGCGGCTCGATCGGAGTGCAGTCGGTCGCGAGCTCTCCGCCTGACGGCTATAATTTCGTCCTCAGCAACATCACCCAGCTCGTGCTGCTCCCGATCAGCAATCCCAAGCTCGGCTACGACCCGGAGCGCGATCTCACCAATATCGCCTATGTTGCCGGGGCTCCGATCCTGCTGTCGGTGAACGCGGCGAGCGGCGTGCGTACGCTCCAGGACTTCATCGCACATGGGAAGAGGTCCGCGAGCCCGCTGACCTATTCCTCGTCCGGCGTCGGCAGCTCCGGCCATCTGGTGGGCGAGCTGTTCGCCCAGAAGGCGGGGATCAAGGTCGAGCACGTGCCCTACAAGGGCGCGTCCCAAGGGATCATGGACCTGGTCGCCGGACACATCTTTTTCTCGGCGCAGACCGTATCGTCGACGGCGGCGCAGGTCCGCGGCGGCGCGCTCAACGCCATCGTTCACTCCCATGCCTCCCGCCTGCCAGATTTTCCCGACGTGCCGACCTTCAAGGAAAACGGCATCGACCTCGTCGCCACGACCTGGTTCACCATCTCTGGGCCGGCGAAGCTCCCCGCCGACATCGTCGAGAAGATGAATCGCGAGATCGTTCGCGCGGTGTCCAAGCCCGAGGTGCAGCAGCGGCTGCGGCATGACGGCCTGGTGTCCGAGGCCATGTCGGTTGCGGAACTGAAAGCCTATATCGACGCCGAAACCGCGCGCTGGAAGCCGGTTCTCGAGCAGGTCGGCCTGATCGGCAAGCTGTAGCTGCGGTTCGTAGGTTGGGTTAGCGCGGCCCGATGCCTGCCGGGTCCTGCTCATGTCTCCTTTCCGCGCGCAACCAAACATCACACTGGAAATGGTAAGTTACGCGCTGACGTCGCATTGAGCCCTACAGAATGTACACGGCCGGCGCTAATCCACCCTACGACGGTTGCGACTGCGATGCGTCGAGCGCCGCCAGCGCGGCCTTCGCCACCATCACGTCCTGCTCGATCTGCGCGCCGCCGGCGGCGACGGCACCGATGACCTCGCCCGCGACCGTGATCGGGAATCCGCCCGGCACGTTGGTGAAGTCGCCCATGCGCACGGCCATGCTGAGCGCGTTCTCCTCGGGCGCATAGCCGGTTGGCAGGCGCTGGGACGCGGAGGTGATCGCCTTGCGCTGCGTGGTGATGATCGAGAAATGGCGCGCCCCGTCCATCATCAGGAAGGCGATGAGGCGGCAGCTTTGATCCACCACCGCCAGGCTGACCTTGCAGCCGAGCTCGTTTGCCTTCGCCACTCCCGCCGCCAGCATCCTGAGGCTCGCCTCTTCCGTGATCCGGTGTGTCACCGCGAATTGGGGCATGGCGATCACGCCACCAGGCTGCGCGTGCTCGGCGCAAACAGCTCGTCCGCCGTCACCGCCTTGGTGATGATGCCTTGCGTCATTGCGTGCCGGATGAGCTCGTCGATCACCTTGCGGTTAGGCGCGATACCGTAGGGCAGCGGATCGCCGGTGATTTCCATTACCCGGCGATGCATCTCGTCGACCGCGGTCGGCTTCTCGATCTCGCCGGCCTCGAGCCGCGCCAGGTAGCGGCGCTTCGATTCCGCGAACGCGTCGAAGACATCGGCCGCGAGGCCGGGATGCTTGGCGATCAGCTCGTCCTTGATCACCACGGTGTGGTTGATCGGATAGTGGCCGTTGCGGCGCAGCGCGGCGAGCCCGGCGTCGAGTGCGGCGGGAATGAGCGGCTTGACGTCCGGATGGTCCACCTCGATGCCGATCGCCGCGGCAAGCTCGCCCGCCGCGAGCATGTCGCCCATGTCCCTGCCCTTTTCGATCGGCACCACGTTGGCGGGCGGGCGATACTCCGCCACGTGCTCGTCGCCGGAGAGCACCCAGGTGACCTTGCCGAGATCGACGCCGTGCTCCTCCTGCAGGATGCTACGCGCCCATACGCCGGTCGTGACGGTGTAGCCGCGGTTGACGCCGACGCGGCGGCCTTCGAGATCCTTGGGCGTGCGGATGCCGGCCTTGGTGTTGGCGAGCACCGCGCCATGGTGGAACGCCCGCACCAGGAACACCGGCACGGCGGTCATCGGCTTGCCGTGGGCCTTGGCGCAGACATAGGTGGTGATCGCCATCTCGCAGATGTCGAACTCGTTGCCGCGCACCATGCGCCGGAAGGCGGCAATGAGCGGATCGACCTCTTCGAACGCGAATTCGAAGGTCTTGGGCTTCACCGCTCCGTCCTTGAGCGCGCGATTGTTGCCTTGCGTGCGTGTCACGGTGTTGAGCTTGAGGTCGGCCATGGCGTGTCCGTAGGTTGGGTTGTCGCGGCCCGCGCTCACGCCGTTCTCGTTCAGTCGGAGGTCGTTGGGTTACGCGCGGATCGCATGTGAACTTTAGAGCGATACCGGTCGCCGCGCTAACCCAACCTGCGGCTCGTCATACCGTCGTCTGGGCCACGCCCGGACGCGAGGAGAGCGCCTCTTTGGCGGCGTCCTTGAACGCCTGTTCCGGTGGCAGCACGACCGACGCCGAACGCACCTTGTGGTGGGTAGGGTCGACGCCGGGCGGCGTGATGCCCTTGTCTACCAACGCCTTGGCGGCCCGCATCAGGCGATGGCGCGCCATGATGATGCCGTTGTCGGTAGAAACGAGGTTCTCCTTGGTGCGATCGCAGATCGGTCCCATGCTCTCCTGCAGCGACGCGTCCTGGATGGCGAAGCCGGCAACGCCGCTGAAGGTCTTGCCGGCCTTCTGCGCGGCGCGATCGATGAGGTAATCGTTGTCCTTGTTGGCGAGCGGCCGGTAGGTGCCGGGTATGTATTTGCAGTGCACGCCGGCGCCGTCGCGCATGGCGCCGAGCTCGCGCTGCGTAAGCGCGCGCACGGGATGGAAGTCGTAGCTCCAGGCCCAGCAATTCTGGTCGTCGATGGGGATCCAGAAATGGCCGTGGATGGGGTGGTCGCCGCGCGGCGGAATCATGGTGAAGCACGGCATCACCCAGGGCGTGATGCGCCAGTAGTACTTGCCGTTCTCGGCATTGCGGCGGGCGCCGATATAGAGCCCGCCGGGCTGCTCCACGACCTCGAAGTGGGGCTGCATGTCGGCGAGGTTGTACTCATTGCCCTTGGCTCCCTTGAACAGCGGATCGGAGCCCAGATCGCCGCGATGCAGGAACGAGACGTGGCTGGAATCGATCCCGCCCTCCATGGCCTGCAGCCAGTTGCATTCCTGCAGACGCTTGGAGATGAAGGTCTGCTCGGCGGGGACGGTGGCGAACTCCCATTCCGGCAGCGGCGGCTGCTTGTCTGGCGGACCCATGTAGGTCCACAGCACCGGCCCGCGCGCCACCAGCGGATAGGACTTGAGCTTGATCTTCTGGCAGAAGCCGCTTTCGCGCGGCTCTGACGGGACGTCGATGCACTGTCCGTTCACGTCGTATTTCCAGCCGTGGTACGAGCAGCGCAGACCGGATTCCTCATTGCGGCCGAACCAAAGCGACACCCCGCGGTGGGCGCAGAATTCGTCGACCAGCCCATATCGGCCCTCGCTGTCGCGGAACGCGAGCAACCGCTCGGAGAGCACCTTCACCCGTACCGGCGGGCAGTCGTTCTCCGGCAATTCGTCGACCATGAGCGCCGGGATCCAGTAGGCGCGGAACATCTGGCCCATCGGCGTGCCGGGCCCGGTTTGCGTCAGCAGGTCGTTCTGTTCTTTGCGGAGCATCGACTCAATCCGTGATCGATCCTGGGAGCCTTCGGCAAAATAGACCTCGGTCGCGGGGCGCGCAACTCAGCGTACGGTCGGGGATCTTGGGGCGGAAGCGGATGCGGCGTCGACAAGGCATCAGCAGCACTCGAAGCCCACGCCTTCGTCGACGGCGAGGGCGTCCTTCAGCCAGGCGGGCGGCAGATCGTCGGCGATGACCTTCGCCACCGGCTTGAACACCTTGAACTGGTGGCGTTTGTCGCTCGCCGTCCAGAATGCAACGACGGTTTCCAGCGGCGGGCAGCCCGGCAGCCCGCAGGCAATCTCCGCGACCAGGATCGCGATATCGTCGCTCAGGTTGAAGCGCTCGCGCGTCCACGCCTTCACCCGGTCGATGGCGGCGATGTGCTCGGGGCGCTTATTGAAAGACTGCAGCATGGCGGAAGACCCGCGACGCTCCTTGCGTGGGTTGGATTGGCCGGCGGACATTTGCCGCAGGATAGCACGCTCCGGGCCGCGCTAGCCCAACCTGCGCCGCCCAAATCGCGCTTGACCGCTTGAGGTACGCTCCTAGAGTGCCCGCCGACAGTTTGGAGCTTTGGAGTTCTATCCGTGGTGGAAAAAGTCCTTGCGGCCGTGCGTACGGGCCCGAGCAAGACCGAAATTCGCGAATACCCGATGCCGGAGATCCCGGAAGATAGCGCCCTGATGAAGATGGAGGTCGCCGGCATCTGCGGAACCGACGTCAAGCTGTACAAGTCACCGCCCACCAAGAGCCCGGTGATCATGGGCCACGAGAACATCGGGTTCATTGCCAAGGCAGGCCGCGAGTTCACCAGGCGCAAGGGCTTCAAGGAAGGGGACCTGGTGTTCGTCGAGCACTACGTGATGTGCGGCAAGTGCGAGTGGTGCCACCTCGGCCAGTACCGTCACTGCGAGAACACCGACTGGCGCCACAACCCCGACGGCATCCGGTATGGCTACACGTCGGCCGAGCGGGCTCCGCACCTGTGGGGCGGCTTTGCCCAGTACGTCTATCTGCCGTGGAACGCGGTCGTGCACCACGTACCCAAGGGCGTCACGCCGGAATTGGCCGGACTGGTCACGCCCATGGCCAACGGCGTCGAATGGTCCTTGTTCGACGGCGGCGTCGGTTACAACTCCGCGGTGCTCATTCAGGGCCCGGGACAACAGGGACTCTCGCAGACCGTGATCTGCCGGCAGGCCGGCGCTTCGCTGATCATCGTCACCGGCACCTCGAAGGACCGCGCGCGAATGGAGGTGGCCAAGGAGCTCGGCGCCGACTTCACGATCGATGTCGAAAAGGAAGATCCGCTCGCGCGCATCATGGAGATCACCGGCGGCAAGGGCGTTGACGTCGCGCTCGATTGCACCGCCGGCGCCGGAACGATCCCGATCCTGCTGGGCGTGGAAGCGCTCAAGCGCAAAGGCGGCACCATCGTGGTCCAGGGCGAGATGAAGGAATTCCCGAACTTCCCGCTGGAAAAGGTCACGGTGAAGTTCATCACCATCAAGAGCGCGCGCGGGCACAGCTTCAAGGCCTGCGAGCTGGCCCTGCAGCAACTGGCCTCGAAACGATTCCCGTTGGAGAAGGTCACGACCCACAAGTTCGGGCTGAAAGACGTGGATCTCGCGATCAAATCTGTCGGCGGCCAGGGCGTGCCGAACGTAATCCATGCATCCCTCATGCCGTGGCAGTGACGGCGCCGGCGTGCTCGCTCGCTGACGGAAAGGGACGGACATCGTCGCATGAGCGACAAGGCGAAGATCGCGATCGTCACCGGGGACCCTGCGGGCATCGGACCGGAGATCGGGCTCAAGGCCGCGCTCGACCCCATCGTGCGCAAGGCGTGCAATCCGATCGTGGTGAGCGATGCTGCCGTCGTCCGACGGCACGCCAGGGCCTGCGGCATTGCGGCCGATCTGCGGGTGGTGGCGCGGCCCGCCGATGCCGACTGGTCCGACCACCGCTTGAACGTGCTCGACTGCCCGCAGCCGGAAGCGGCCGCACTCGAGTTCGGCGCTGCCTGCGCCGCCAGCGGACGCGCCTCCCTCGCCTTGGCCGCCACGGCAATCAAGGCCGCGCTCGCCGGCGAGGTCGACGCGGTGGTCGCCGCGCCGCAAAACGAGACCGCGATCGCGCTGGCCGGCATCACGTTCGACGGCTATCCGTCGTTCGTCGCGCGCGAGACCGGCACCGATGCGGACGAGGTCTTCCTGATGCTGTGTTTCGGCGGCACCAAGATCGTCCATGCCACGCTGCATCAGAGCGTGCGGCAGGCGGTCGACATGATCACGCGCGAGCTCATCGACCGTGCCATTCACGCTGCCGAGCGTGCGCTCAAACGCATGGGGACGACGGCGCCGCACATCGCGGTCGGCGGACTCAATCCGCATGCCGGCGAGGGTGGGCTGTTCGGCCGCGAGGAGATCGAGATCATCAAACCGGCGATCGATGACGCCATCGCCCGCGGCATCCGCGCCAGCGGTCCGTATGGCGCCGACACAATGTTTCACATGACCGGCGTCGACGCATTCATCGTCATGCTGCACGACCAGGGACACATCGCAGCCAAACTTCTGGCCCGCAACGCCAGCGCCGCGCTGACCATCGGCAGCCCGATCCTGTTCGCCTCGGTCGCCCACGGCAGCGCGCACGACATCGCCGGCAAGGGGGTGGCGAGCCCCCAGGCCATGATCGAGGCCGTGCTGCGGCTGGCGAAAGCGGGGCACCTTCCCGGTTTGCAGGCGCCGCCGGCGTGACCCGAGCGGGCCGCAACTTCAATCAGGGATGATCGATGCCGACCCGGATCGAATTGTGCAGCACGTCAGACGTCGAGGCGGGAGCCGCGCTGCGCGTCGAGAAAGACGACCTGACGCTTGCCGTCTTCAACCTCGAAGGCGAATTCTTCGTGACCGACGATGCCTGCACCCATGGGCCGGGCTCGCTGTCGGAGGGCTACGTCGATGGCGAGGTCATCGAGTGCAATTTTCACGGCGGGCAATTCAACATCAAGACCGGCGCAGTCGTCGCGCCGCCCTGCATGGTCCCCGTGAAAACCTACCGGACCATCGTCGAGGCCGGGAAGGTGTTCATCGAAGTTTGAGCGATGCCTCCATCGGCTCACGCCCGTTCCACGCGCGCGGCATAGCAGCCGGGCGCAGCGAAGTGGATGTGCAGGTAGGCCGCCCCGGAGTTCTCAAACAGCCGCCCGATTGCAGGCTCGAGATCGCGTCCGTGCACCAGCTCGGCTCCGAGCATCATCGCGTCGGCGCCGAAGGACCGGACCGCGAGCATCCGTGACCGCAACTGCGCGGGCACCTCGTCGACGGCGTCGTATCTCGTCTCGCCGGGGCGGACATAGATCGCGAAACGCATGCGATAGGGCGTGTCCACGCCGTGGTGCTCGTAGTTGACGAGGATGATCTCGTCGCCCTCGCGGGTATCCGTGAGGCTGACCCGGCAGGGATAACCGGGCGTGCGCCCGTCTGCGATCCGGCGCACGGCGCCTTGCGCGGCAAGCTCCTCGTCCGAGAGAGCGAACAAATGGCTGAAATCCTCAGCCGGCAATCCGGTGATGCGAAAGCTCATGGTCGTTCCTCCTGAACCAATGAGCCGCCATTCGAGCGCGTTCCGGCGCACCGGTCGCTCCGGTTCTTGCCCTCAAATCGCGAAATTGCAGCCACCGGCCCCGGCAGCAGAATGCGCGGCCTTCGGCGCCTCACCGCACTGGGAAGTCGAAATATCGATCCGGAAACGGCTCATTGTTGAGCGTGAAGTGCCACCACTCCTTGTGATAAGGGCGAAAGCCGCCGCGCATCATCGCCCCCGCGAACAGCGCGCGGTTCTTCTGCGCCTCCACGCTCACCCTCTTGTCCGCCGTCCATGATCTCGGGTCGGAGAAGTCGTAGGACGTTCCCATATCGAGTTCGACGTTGTCGGCGCGCCGCACCAGCGTGAGATCGACGGTGGAGCCGCGCGAATGGCCCGAGCGGCTGGCGAGATAGCCCAGGCGGAACAGGTCGCGCTTGTCGAGATCGGGGTAGAAATCGGCCTTGCGCTTCACGTCGTCGATCCTTCGCGCCCAACGCAGGAAGTGCGCGACCGCGCGCACCGGGCGGTAGCAATCGAACACTTTGAGACCGAGCCCGCGCGGCGCGAGACTGCGCTGGACCGCCGCCAGCGCATTTGCCGCCTGCGCGGTCAGCAGACAGCGCGGGCGTTCGTAACCGTCGATTCTCTCACCGACGAAGTTGTTGTCGCCGAAATAACGCATGTCGACGACAAGCCCCTCCACCACGGTTGCCGCATCGACAAAGCCGGCGGGGACCGGCGCCTGCGCACCGGCGTCTTGCGTCATCCAGAGCAGCAGGAAACCGACCAGGGTCTTGCCGAAAGCGTTCATGCGCAACCGTTACACCATCCCGGGAAACGACCAAATTCCGGCGATTGCGACGATTGGTAATAATATTTCACAAATCGTCCCTGCCCCGGCCGCTTCATGATATGATGAGATGAATCCGTCCCGGGGATGCCTGCGACAGGGAGCGAGGTGTTGGGCCCCCGGCACGGCGCCGCAGTGCTCGCGTTTTCTGCAGCACGGAGGATGATTTGAGCGACCACAAGTTCAGGATTGGCCAAAGCGTACTCTACACCTCCGGGCCTTACGGCCGCGGCGGGGTAGGCGCGGTCTACAAGGTCACGCAGCTGCTTCCACCCGAAGGCGACGACCGGCAGTATCGCATCAAGAGCTCGGACGAGCCACACGAGCGCGTCGTCAAGGAGAGTCAGCTCAAGCGCGATTCGTGACGGCCGGGCGTGCAGCCTACCATCCCAATGGCTCTGGCCGCAGGCGAACCGGGCGGAGATGAAGGTCCGCCTGTGCGCCTGCGGTGTGGCCGCGGTGGGTGCGCCGGGCTCTCGGGCGACGAGATCCACCGGCCGGCGAAGGTATGTTGATGTTCGACTACGACGCACCGGCCGAGCTGTTCATGGCCAAGCGCAAGGGCGGGTCGCGGCAGCCGCTGGCCTATCGCCGCTTCACGACTGCCGCGGAAGCGATCCGCTTCGCGATCGAGGATTTTCCCACCGTGCGCGCGCTCGGCGCCTGGCTGCAGGTTGGCGACGAACGCTTCGACAGTGATGGAATTCAACGCCTTTACGAAAGCAGCGACTATCCATTGCGACGCCGCCCCCCGAATTGACGGCGACGGCACGGTCACATATATAGTCCGCGCAACCAGTTTTCGGTCTGCCTTGCTACGCTCCCGTTTTTGGGTGCTCAGCTAGCTCCCCCAAAACTCGGATGACTCACGTGCGATGTTTTCGCGCGCTGGGATTTAGATGGCGTACAAAATGCAAGGAGGCCATGATGGCCACAGGTACCGTGAAGTTCTTCAATTCCCAAAAAGGCTTCGGATTCATCCAGCCGAGCGACGGCAGCAAGGATGTGTTCGTTCACATCAGTGCGGTCGAGCGCGCCGGCATGCGCACGCTCGTGGAAGGCCAGAAGGTCAGCTATGACGTGGTGACCGAGCGCGGCAAGCAGGCCGCCGGAAATCTCCAGGCTGCCTGACCGCATCGCGATTCGGCGCGATCCGAATCCCTGTTCAAGACAACGCCCGGCGTTATCGACGCCGGGCGTTTTGCGTTGGCGCTGCAGTGCCCGGAACTTTGCCGGGCTTCATCGGTTGAATCGATGCGACTTCAGGCCGGAGGCCGGTCATGCGCGCATCGATGATTCCCATTCTTGGCGTCGTCGTTTTGTTGCTCGCTGTTCCGTCGCAGGCAACCGCCCGGCCAAAGTTCGGACCGGCCGCGCTGTTGGGAGCCATGATGTCGCCGCTCGCCGTGTTCGGAGGCGCTCGGCATTCGGTCAGACAGCATCGCCGCAGCGTAACCCGTCCGTCCGATGACAGGCGTGGCGACAACGGGGCGCGCGGGCAGCCACAACCAGCGGCCAGCGCACCGCCGGAACGCCCGAACGGGGTATTTTGGCCCGATGCCTCCGCCGATCTCGTGTCCTATCTGATCCTTCCGAAAGGCCGGGATGAGCGCTTCTGGGCGTACGGATTTGGCGCGATCCTGGATGCCGCCTTTGCGGACGGCGACGAGGCACGGGGGCGTGGCCGCCGCATCGTCTCCCGGGAGAGCAACGCGGCCGCGCTCGCGACGACAGGGCAGTCCTCGCCGTGGGCTCCGCTCTGCGGCGACGGTTCAGCGGCATCCGACGCCGCCGCTTTGATCGAGCGCATCGCAGTGGCGATCCGGCCGAGCGCCGCGCAACGCGACGTCCTCGCGCAACTCAAGGACGCCCTGGCAACGGCCATCGAGCGGATCGATTCGGCCTGCCCGCGCACCATCCCCGCGACGCCCATGGAACGGCTCGATGCCATCCAAAGTCGGATCTGGGTCATGCGCGATGCGCTTCTCACCATTCGCCTGCCCTTTGAGAAATTCCATGACTCGCTGACCGACGAGCAGCATTGGCGTCTGCATCGCGACGGGCCGGAGCCGATCGAGACGACGGGAGTAACGGCCGCCGACGGACGCACCCGGATGTGCGCCGAACCGATGGCGGCGTTCGCGGACGGGTCAATGCGCATGATCGAGCGCGCCTTACGGCCGACCGAACAGCAGCGAACGAGCCTGGACGCCTTGCGGCTGCGATCGGGTGGAATGGCGCAACTGATCGCCAGTTCATGCCCCACCTACCCGCTGTTGGGGCATGTCGACAGGTTTGCCGCTGCAACCGATCGGCTGGATGTCATGCTGTTCGCCGTGATGACCATGGGGCCGGCGCTGCAAGAATTTTACGGGTCCCTTGACGACAAGCAGAAGGCGGGGCTGGACCGGACATTGCGCCAGATGAGGAAGGCGACGGCGGCCGGCTCATGAACGGCTGCGCTCCGCCACGGTAGACACCATCATCGTTCTTACGCGGCCGGCGCCCCCCGCATGAAATCGGCGGCCCGGCGCATCCATCGCCCCGCACGCCCGTATCGAGGATGACGTCCGCGCGCAGATATGCGACATGTGATGCGCGCTGCCGTGGATACGGCACGGAGCCATAGCCGCTAATGGTAATTCAGTAGGGCCACCGGCCGGGGCACCAACTCGCATGAATGGGGACGCCACGCGCAGCCAGCTTGCCGCCGCTCTCGCGCGGGTCGCCAGCGGGGACCGCGCCGCGTTGCGCATGGTTTATCAAGATACCTCAGCGAAGCTTTTCGGCGTCTGCCTGCGTATCTTGAATAGCAGGAGCGAGGCCGAAGACGTGCTGCAGGAGGTCTATGTGACCGTGTGGCGCAAGGCGGCCGACTTCGACTCCAGCCGGGCAAGCCCCATCACATGGATGGTGGCAATTGCGCGCAACCGGGCGATCGACCGGCTGCGCGCGAGCGCGGTGAGCCGCCGGATGGAGCCGCTCGAAGCGGCCGATGCGGTGAGCGATCCCGCCCCGGCCGCCGTCGAGCGCATCGCGTTGGCGCAGCAGCACCAGCGCCTCGCCCGCTGCCTGGAGGAGCTGGAAGCGCGACATTCCGGCGCGATCCGGGCTGCGTTCCTGGATGGCGCGACTTACGAGGAGTTGGCGGTGCGCATGAGCGTGCCGCTCGGCACGATGAAGAGCTGGATTCGACGTGGTCTGTTGAAATTGAGAGCCTGTCTGGAAGGATGAGCGACGCCGATACCATAGGCCCCGCGGACGGCGGCCATCTGATTGCCGCCGAATACGTGCTGGGCGTGCTCAGCGCCGAAGAGCGGCGCGAGGTTGAACGGCGCCTGCCGCACGAGCCGGCGCTGGCGTCCGAGGTGGCGTTCTGGGAGGAGCGGCTGGTCGGGCTCACCGACGCGGTCGCGCCGGTGACGCCGCCGCAGACCATGTGGCCGCAGATCGAAGCGACGATCGGTGCGACCGCCCCCGGCACGCCGAGATCCCCCTCGGTGTGGCAGAGCCTCACCTTCTGGCGCGGGTTCGGGATCGGATCGGCCACGCTCGCGGCCGCCAGCCTCGCCGCGCTCGCCTATATCGGTCTCGTTCCGGCCGCGCGCCCGCCGCTGATGGCGACGATTGCCGGCAGCAGCGGCCAGCCGAACTTCGTCGCTGCCGTGACCGCGACCGGCGACAGCCTGGTCGTGGTGCCGGCAGCGCTTCTCACCACCGATCCGCGCGCGATCGAACTGTGGCTGATCCTGCCCGGGCCGAATCAGCGGCCGCATTCGCTCGGGCTCGTGCAGCCGGGGCAGCCGATCAAGCTGACGATACCGCCCGAGCTCGCCGCGCAATTGGGACCGGATGCGACGCTCGCCGTCTCGCTCGAGCCCCCGGGCGGTTCACCGACCGGGCAACCGACGGGTCCAGTCATTGCCAGCGGCAAGCTGACCAACCTCTAGCGTCGCGACTGCGCCTTCGCACAACGCCCGCGGCATCGATGGAGCGCGGGATCAGCGGGCGCAGCACCGCTGTGATTCCCGTGCCCCGCTTGAACGCGGACATGCGCAACGCGATCGGGTCGAGGTAGTACGAGCCGCGCGCGCGTCATGGCAGCCCGGTGAAAAATATCGTTCCCCTGCATCCTCGCACCATGAGCTGCGTATCTCCACTCGCAAGCCGCTGGCGCGGCGCGATTGAAAATATATGGAGAAAGCACCATGAGACTTTCACGCACGACCCTGCCGACGGCGGTTGCCGTCGCGGCGCTCGCGTTCGCCGCCGCTGCGGCGACGCCCGCCTTCGCGCAGAGCAAGGAGCAGACCGTCACGGTCGGCGGCGCTCCCATGTACCCGTCGAAGAACATCATCCAGAACGCGGTCAACTCCAAGGATCACACCACGCTGGTGGCCGCGGTGAAGGCCGCCGGTCTGGTCGAGACGCTGCAAGGCCCGGGCCCGTTCACGGTGTTCGCGCCGACCAATGCCGCATTCGCGAAACTGCCGGCCGGCACGGTCGATACGCTGCTCAAGCCGCAGATGAAGGAGAAGCTCGTCGCCGTGCTCACCTACCACGTTCTGCCGGGTCGCCTCTCGGTCAAGGACCTGTGGGAAGCCTCGAACAAGGGTGGCGGCAAGGCCAAGTTCAAGACCGTCGAAGGCGAGGAGATCACGGTCGAGTTCAAGGGCCAGGTGCTGACCATCCGCGACAGCAAGGGCAACGCCTCGAAGGTCACGGTCCAGAACGTGTTCCAGTCGAACGGCGTCATCCACGTGATCGACAGCGTGCTGCTGCCGAGCTGAACACGCTGCCGTGGCCCGATGGCGCAGCCCCCGTCGCCCGCCACTGCGCCGAACGGCCGAGCCCGCCGCGGAAACGCGGCGGGCTTTGCGTCGCCCGGCGGTAGAAGATGCGATGTCGTCAGCCGGTCTGGGACCCGGCGGCGGGGCCTTGCACAACGGATGCCGCTCCGGCAGTGCCGGCGGACGGTCCTGACTGAGCGGCCGTCCCCGCTCCGTCGCTTTCGGGTCCTCTCGCCAACGCGTTTCCTGTGGCCATGTAGTCCCGCGCCATCGCGATCAGGCGGCTGGAAACTTCCTCGTCGGATGCGATCAGGGAGAGGCGCAGGCAGATGTCGGCTTGGCGGCGGAAGTAGGCGGCGCTTGGCATCCAGGATCCCCCAGGGAGTTTCTGCCCACGCAGAACGCGGTACCGTCGGTACGGTTCCCGACAAAAGGGACCGGTGGGTACATTTTTTTACTGAGGGCCGACCAGACCTTCTCCTGACGCTCCTCCTCCCGGTTCGAATGGTATTTAAATACCTATCCGGCGATCCCCATAGCCTGCTCGAATGCGCGGCGGACCTCCGGCGGCTGGCCGTAGCAGTGCCGGAAAGCCTTCAGCCGCGCCTTCAGCAGAGGATATTTGTCGTATTCCTCCAGCGCGATTCCCTCGACGCTCTCCTTTTTCTGGAAGTAGGGCAGCTCCACGCATCTGGCGACGTTGGAATTGCGGATGACCGCCTTCGGCTCCCGGCCCTGGGCGATGGCGTCGAGGTCGTCGAACAGCCGCTTGCGGATCATGGCGATCCCGAGATCGCTGGCGCCGATATTCTCCTTGGTCCGGTCGGCGATGGTGCCCTGCCCGACCCAGGCGATGATGTCCTGGTTGATGACGTGGCTCGAGATCCAGCGGCCGCTCTCGTCCCTGATCGGGCTCACCCAGGTCGGCACGCTGTCCTGGACGTAGGGTTCGCGCCCTTTCGGCACACGCATGAAAAACCACGCGACGCTGAGCGTGTTTTCGTCATCGACCGGGACGCGCCACTCGAAGTGATTGCCGAGATAGAAGCCGTTCGGCCACAGCGCGACTCGGCCGACGGTCCAGTACGGATTGCGCTCGTCGGAATCCGCGCGCACGCGCTTGTAGAGGAAGCCGTAGTCGAACTCCTCGAACTTGAGCTTGAGGTGCTTGCTGGCATAGGGACCGGTCTTGCCGCTCAGCCGCAGGGTCCAATTGTCGTGCATCCACTCGAAGTGCACGGGATCGCAGGAGTTCTCCTGGCACTGGAACCAATTGCAGGGGACGTCGGAGAGCACGATTTCGCGAAAGCCGTTTTCCCAGGTGAACGGCTCCCACACCGGGAGCTCCGGCACGGGCTGCGGCCCCATATAGGTCCAGAGCAGGCCCGCGCACTCCTTCACGGGATAAGCCTTGGTCGAGCAGCGCTCCTTGGCCCGCGAGCGCGGATTGACGATGTCGTCGTAGGGCTGCTCGATGCAGCGGCCGGCCTCGTCCATCAGCCAGCCATGGTAGTTGCAGCGGATGCCGGTCTCCTCGACAAACCCATAGGAGAGATCGGCGCGGCGGTGGGGACAATGCCGGTCGAGCAATCCGAATTGTCCGCCCAGATCCTTGTAGAGCACGAGATCCTCGCCCATCAGGCGAATGGCCTTGATCGGATTGCCTTCGAGCTCGCTCGCGCCGCCGATCGGCATCCAATAGCGGCGCAGAAGCTCGCCCATCGGTGTTCCTGGGCCGACCTGGGTGAGGAGCCGGTTTTTTTCCGCACTGAGCACGTCCTGCCTCGCTCGTTTCTTGTCACCGTTGTCCAATTGTTATTGGAATTCCAAGACTCGGCAACGGCGATTTCCGGCTTTCGCCGCTGCCGGGGTCGACCACTCCGCAGCACCAGACGCGCTGGATCAGGCTGTCGCGTCATCAGGCTGCGGAGATTGAGGCCGGACGAAATCGGGCGTAATCTCTCCGCCAACCACGCGGCCGTATCGTGAGACGACGGCCTGCAGCATGGCCCCTCACGAGCGCGAGCGTGCTCACCCGCGGAGGGTAGCTCATGACCATTGCCCCGATACTGCAGAAACATCTCGACCGGAACGTCACCTATGACGTGATCACGCACGAACCGACGATGTCATCCGCACGCACCGCCCAGGCCTGCCATGTGCCGGGTGATCGTCTCGCCAAGGCTGTCGTCCTGCGTCGCGACGGCGGCTATGTTCTCGCCGTGCTGCCGGCATCGCACCACATCCAGTTGTCGGACCTGAAATCGCAGATCGGCGTGGATGTCGTATTGGCCGACGAGAGTGACATCAAGCGGCTGTTTCCGGACTGCGCGCCCGGCGCGGTTCCTCCGGTGGGGGAATGCTACGAGCTCGACGTGATCGTCGACGACAGCATCCAGGATCAGCCCGAGGTGTATCTGGAAGCAGGCGATCATGCGACCCTGGTTCATATGGACCAGACGCAATTCACTCGCCTGATGGCGGACGCGCAGCGCGGAAAGTTCAGCAGCCACGACTGAGCGGCGGCTCAGGCCGCGGGCGAACCGCCGCCCTACTTGTTGAGATAGTTCTTGTTGTACCAGTCGGCGATCTCGCCGCCGGTGGTTACCCAGACCTCCGGGCGTGACGTGATGTGTGCGAGCGCCTGCGCGAAGTACTTGCTGCGGTTGGGATGGCCGATCAGGAACGGGTGCAGGCAAATCGACATGACCCGTCCGCTCTTGGCGCCATCTTCGTAGAGCACGTCGAACTGGTCGCGGATCATCTGTCCGAACGCCTCCGGACTCTGGCCCTGGTCGAGAAACGCCGGGATGTCGTTGAGCTCGATGGAATAGGGCATCGAAAGCATCGAACCGGTCTTCACGCGCATCGGATAGGGCTGCTCGTCGTTGACCCAGTTGCCGACGTAGCGGATGCCGTTCTCGGCCAGGATGTCGAGCGTGCGGTGCGACTCGCTGAGCGCAGGGCTCAGCCAGCCGCGCGGCTGCTTGCCGGTGCCCGCCTTGATGGTGTCGACCACGTCCTTGATCAGCGCGCGCTCCTCCTCCTCGGACTGGCGGTTGATCAGCGTGGAGTTGTTGTTGCCATGCCCCATCCATTCCCAGCCGAGCTGGTTTCCGGCCTCGATGATGCGGGGATAGTGCCGACACACGTCGGAGTTCAGCGCCACCGTGCCCTTCACGCCGTATTTCTGCATCACCTCCATCATCCGCCAGATGCCGACGCGCACGCCGTAGTCGCGCCAGGAATAATTCAGGACATCGGGAACGAGGCTTGCGGTCACCGGGGTGATCGAGGTCGACGGGCGATCGAACAGAAAATGCTCGATATTGGGAATGACCCAGAGCGCGACGCGGGCGCCGTCGGGCCAGCGCAGCGGCTTGCGGTCGACGATGGCCGAATAGGGGAAACGATCGTGCTGCTGGGGCGCCGGCGAAGCTTGCGACATCGGACACGTCCTCGTTCTAGGATTGGGAATTGTGACCGACCGTCCGCAAATATTGCAGGGTCTCCTCGAGCGAGACGACGTCGGCATATTTGGCATTGAGGTCGAACAGGCTTTGCGCGTGCGCGGCCGTCGAGCGATCGCCGACCGCCTCGCGCACGACCATCGGCCGCAGCCCGGTCTGCACCGCGTCGACCGCGGTAGCGCGCACGCAGCCGCTGGTGGTGCAACCCGTGATGATCAGCGTATCGACCCGCTGGCTCATCAGCCGGGCCACCAGGTCGGTGCCGAAGAAGCACGAGGCGTATTTCTTGACCAGCAGGCTGTCGGTCGGACGAAAGTCGAGGCGCGGGTCGACCTTGACGCCGTCGGTATCGCCCTTGAGGGTGATGACGCCCTTCTGCTTCAGCGCCCAGATGCCGGCATCCTTGAGATCGGCGTCGTTGTACATCACGGTTGAGAAGATCACCGGGATCCGGCGCTCGTGCGCGGCGTCGAGCAACGGCTTGATCGCCTCGATCTCGTTATCGAGATTGGCGCCGAGCATCATCTGCGGATTGGTGAAGGCCTTGAGCATGTCGATGACGATCAGCGCCGGACGCTCGCCGAAGCCGATCTTCAGCCCGAAACCGCGCTGCTTGAAGAATTCCTCATCGCTCGTCGATGCGCGCTCGGTCATGCAAGGTCCCCGCATTGATGCGCCGCGGCGCGGATCAGCGCCCGCTCGACCCGTGAGCTTGCGCGCGCACCGACGCAGCCGATCGCCTGCGTCAGAAGGTGCAGGCCGCCTCCCACTGGTCGACATTGGCCTTGGTGATCGTTTCGACCGGCAGGATCTCCTGTTTGGGCAGCGTCTTGCCGTTGAAATGGTCGGCGATCATCTCGGCGGCCTTCAGCCCGGTGCGCGTCGGTACCTGCGTGCCCGTGCTGTACTGCTCGCCGGCCTTGATCCCGGCGATGCCCTGCTTGAGGCAGTTGCTGCCGACGACGATCAGCTTGCCCTTCTCGATGCCGAGCGGGATGCCCGCCGCCTTCGCCGCCTGCACGATGGCCGCGGCCTGGTTGTCGGCCATGCCGTAGATCACGTCGAGACCGCCCTGGGGAGCGAAACGCGCGAACAGCTGGCCGGCGACGCGCTCGCTCAGATCGGTCGCCCATTTGGCGTCCTCGACCGCGACGATGTCGACCTTCGGGTTGGCCTTGACGGCTTCGCGGAAACCGGCGACGCGACGCGGCCCCACCCCCTCCTGCAGCGCGCCGGTGACGAGCGCGACCTTGCCGCCGTCGCGGCCGCCATCCTTCAGCGCCTTGAGCACGGATTCGCCGGTGATGCGGCCGAGCTGCACGTGGTCCTCGCCCACGAACGACAGGTAGAGGGCTTCGGAACCGTCCCGCGGCGGCGAGTTGATCAGCAGGACCGGTACGCCGGCCTGCTTGGCGCGCATGAGTGCGGGAATGATCGCCTGCTCGGACCCGGCGACGATGGCGATCAGGTCGAATTTGCGGACGATGGCGTCATCGACCTGCTGCGCCTGCAGCGCGGCGTCGAACTGGGAGCCGAAGGAACTGACATCCATGCCGAGCGCATTCGCGCGTTCGATGAAGGTCTTGCTCAGCGTGGCGATAAAGGGGTGCGTGGGTGAGGTCGCGAGATACGCGAGCTTCTTTCCCTTCGGATCGGCGTCGGCACTCCCGGTGGTCAATGATGTCAAGGCAAGTGCGGCAGTGAGTGCAATCGTCAGCCGCCTCATGTCGTCCTCCCCGAAGTAATCGCTTGTTCGTGCAGCGATCTTGCTGAATTTGTAGGATGATTGGCGGGCAGGCGCAACGGATTCCCACGCGCGAAATCGTCGCTTCGCGCAACCTGCTTCGATCAGCCCGCCCTCAGCGCCGACGCGGTGGACTTGGGACGCCAGAGTTCGCTGCGCTCCTGGCGGCTGGAGCGGTAGGGACGGGCTTCGAATTCCTGCCGGATATGGCGCGCGAGCTCGATCGCGATCTCGCTTTGCCGGGCCGGCGGCAGGTACATGTTGATCAGGAATTTCGACAATCGCGGCAGCCGCCGGTCCCGCTCGATCACGTGCAGGTAATTCGGAATCGTGGTGCGCAGGAGCGCCGCAACGGCGAGGTCGGCCTCGATCGAGGCCAGCAGCGGCTCCATGCTGCTGACCTCGCAGACCGGCCGCCAGTCGCGCCCGGCAGTGCGCAACGCCTTCAGCACGACCGGACGAAATTCACACTTCTCGTCTCCCAGCGATACCGGCAGGGGGTCGCGCTCGTGCGCCGAGCCATTCCTCGCGCCCGTCCACACCAACTCGTCTTCCCGCAGCGTCTCCCCATTCGCGCCGCATCGCTGCTCGGTGGTCAGCGTGAGGTCGATGGCGCCCTTGCGCAGCAGCTCGAGCAGCTGCGGCGTGGTGGTGCACTTGAGCGATACGCGCACCCGCGGCCAGGCCCGGTCGAAGCGCGTGAGAATGGGCGGGAGATAGGGTCCCACGATGTCATGGGGGACGCCGAGGCGCACCTCGCCCTCGTAGACCTGCGCACTCATCGCCGCCCACACCTCATCATTGAGTGCAATCAGCTTGTGGGCATGGGTCACCAGCCGTTCACCGTCCGGCCGCAGCGCCAGCCGTTTGTGATGGCGCTCGAACAACGGGGTGCCGAACAACTCCTCGAGCCGCTTGATCTGCTGGCTGATCGCCGCCTGGGTCAGGTTCAGCAGCGCGGCGGCGGCGGTCACGCTGCCGGTCTCGACCACGGCCACGAAGGCGCGCAGCAGGGCGGTGTCGATGTCGCGGTGCATGGCTGCGATCCTCTGCTTAAGGTAATCTTATGCAAGATATAAACAACATTCGATGTCGTTATGCAAGAGGGAGACCTATATCCATCGCGACGGCAACAGAGAGGGAGCACGACCATGTCGGATATCGCACTCCCGCCGCCGCATCTGGAACGCGGACTTGCGGGCCTGGGACGCCGGATCGGACGTCTCGCTGGAGCGATCGAGCTTGCCCTGCAGGTGCGACGCGAGCGTCGCATGCTGCTCGGATTGGACGACGGCGCGCTCAAGGACCTCGGGCTCAACCGCAGCAACGCCTACGCCGAGGCGACGCGCCCATGCTGGGACATTCCCGGCGGGCACCGCGGCTTGACAGTGTGATCGCCGGGCGGACGTGAGAGGCTCGGAGGAGGAAGCGCCCCAGCCTTTCGCGTCAGCTCTCCAGTCCGGTCGGCACGTTCTTGTTCTCGCTCTTGAGCTTCATGCCGGAGGCGAGCGCCATGGTCTCCAGCAACGCTGCGAAATCCTCCTGCAGGTATTTCTCCGGATCGGATTTGAGCGTCGCCGCGCCGAAATGGCTCTGCAGCACCTCGCGCGTCGCCGCCGTCACCGGCATGGGCACGTCCCATTCCCGCCCGAGCGCAAGGCCGAGGTCGACGTCCTTGCGCAGCAGCTCGGGGGTGAAGGTCGTGGTCCAGTCGAGATTGACCAGCGCCGGCGACTTGTAGCGCGTGAACATCGAGCCCATCACGCTGTTGTTCATGAAGGCGAGGAACGCGTGGCGGGGAACGCCCATCTTGTTGGCCAGCAGCGTGATCTCGATCAGGTTCTCGATCACCACGGCGAGCATGACGTTGTGGGCGATCTTGCAGATGCGCGCGAGGTCGCCCTCGCCGACGTAGGAGACGCCCTGCGGCGCGATCACCTCCAGCATCGGCGTCACCGTCTTGCAGGCCGCTTCGCTGCCGGAGATCACCGCCGAGAGCCTGCCGGCCTTGATCACCTTGGCATTGCCGCTCACCGGCGCCGCGACGAACTCGCTGCCCAGCTGCGCGAGGCGTTCGCGGATCGAGGCCGACTCCTCCACCGCGATGGTCGAGCAGTCCACGAAGATCTTCGGAATCTTGCCGCCATGGCCGGTGACGCTGTTCTTGCCGAAATAAACCTGATCCAGATCCTTGCCGGTGGAGACGATCGAGAACAGCACGTCGACGTCCTTGAGGTCGAAAAGCTTGTCGACTACCTTGCCGCCGATCTTCGCCAGCGGCTCCGCCTTGGAGCGCGTTCGGTTCCAGATGGAGACGTCATAGCCGGCCTTGAGCAGCCGCTCGGCCATGGGGTATCCCATGCGGCCCATGCCGATCCAGCCGATCTTCTGCTTGTTGTCTGTTGCCATTCCAACGCTCCTCGTTCCGCATGGGTCCAGTTGGCCGGTCTCCTAGCACACCGCCAAAGCGTTTGTCGTCATGCCACGCGCGCGGTGCAGCCACCTTCAGGATGCGGGCGGAACGGACGGCGGGCCGAAGATGCGCGTGGCCAGCCGTTCGAACAGGACGAGCGCGGTGCGACACCAGATCAGCACGATGATGATGCGCATCAGCTGGAAGCCGGCGATCAGGGTCGAGTTCGAGTCCGAGCACCTTGCCGGTGAGCACCATCTCGGCGATGCCGGCAGGCGCCATCGCCAGCACCATGGTCGGCACCCGGTAGCCGGCCAGCCACGCGATCGCCGCGCCAAACACGGCCATCGATCCGGCGGCGAACAGGACGACCACGCACGAGGCCCACAACAGGCTGAACAGCCGGGTGAGAAACTCGGGCCTGAACTGGGCGCCGAGCGCGCTGCCGATGACGACCTGCGCGGCGATGAGAAGGACATCGGGCAGCCGGCCTTCGATCCCGCCGAGATGGCTGGCGGCAGCGGCGATGAACAGCGGCGCCATCAGCCAGGCATTGGGCGAGCGCGTGCGCGAAAGCAGCGTTGCGGCAACCGCCGCCACCGCGAGCAGCGCGAGCACCGGCAGCCATGGCAAGACTGGAATCGCGAGCAGCGGATTCTGCGCGCCGCCGCCGGTCAAGGAAATGACCAGGAACGGCGCGAACACCACGATGAGCGCGACTCGCGTCGTCTGCGCCACCATGATGGGCTCGAGCTGGCCGCCATATTGCGGGGCGATGTTGGTGGTTTCGACCACGCCGCCGGGCACGGTGGCGAAGAACGCCGTGACGCGGTCGATGCCGGTGAGCCGCATGTAGAGCAGGCCGCCGATGGCGCCGACGATGGTGGAGAGAAACGCCGCGGCGATGATCAGCGGCAGCAGCGTGATCAGCTTCGCCACCACCGTGGCGGTGAATTGCAGCCCGGTAGAGGCGCCGACCACGACGGTTCCGGCCGGACGGCCCCACGGAATGAGCCGGACCGGAGCGCCCGCGAGCGACAGCGCCATGATGGTGACGAGCGAGCCGAGCAGCCACGGCAGCGGAAGATGGGCGTAGCGCGCGGCGAACCCGCCCGCGACACCGGCGGCGAGCGTCCCTGCCATCGCCAGCGCGGCGGCAAGACGCTTCGGCATTTTTGGCGAGGTTCCGTGCATCGATATGGCGTGACGCGGTGGTAGCAGCCCAGGCGGCGCAAATCCATCGCTCCCCGCGCGCGGCACGCATGCGTAGCGGACCGCGCTCACCGGCCGCGGCCGGAACGCCTTGTGTTTGCAGCAGGGATGGGCGACGTTCGATGCAATTCATAATCCGCGCCCAAAGCGGAGGCTCGGCCGCCACCGAAACGAGCGCGGCCGAACGCGGGAGGACGGCATGCGCTCACCGATGAAGACGACGATCGTTGCGTTCGGCGGATTGCTCTGTGCGGCGGCTGCGTCGGCGCAGGACTATCCGAGCCGGGCGATCAACATGGTGATTCCGTTTCCGCCCGGCGGAAACACCGACCTGATGGCACGCGCGCTGCAGCCCGAATTGGCCAAGGCGCTCGGCCAGTCTGTGGTCGCCGTCAACAAGGGTGGCGCCGGCGGCACGATCGGCAATATCGAGGTCGCCAATGCCCGTCCCGACGGCTACACCATCGGGCTCACACCCAACAATCCGCTGACCGCGCAGCCGCATGTCCAGAAGCTGCCCTATGACATGGCGAGCTTCCGCTTCGTCTGCCTCACTTATTACGTCCCCTATGTTGTCATGGCATCGCCGAGGGCCCCGTTCTCAACTTTCGCCGATTTCGTCACCTTCGCGCGGGCGAAGAACGACAATCTGATCTACGCCTCGCCCGGCCCGGGCACGCAGCCGCATCTCGGAATTCTGTCCGCGCTCAACGCGATCAAGGCCGAAGGCGTGCATGTCCCCTTCACCGGCGCCGGACCGATGACGCAGGCGATGCTTGCCGGCACCGTCATGGCGATGTCGGAATCGACCGCGGTCGCCAAAGCGGGAAACCTCGTCGTGCTCGCGGCGCAAACCAGGGAGCGCATACCCGCGCTGCCCAACGTCGCGACCATGCAGGAGCTGGGCTATCCGTCCGAAGCTTTCAGCGCCGGCGGCCTGGTCGTCCCGGCCAAGACTCCCGATGCCGTCGTGACGCGCCTGCAGAAGGCCTGTGCCGAGGCGGTGGCGAGCGAGGGCTACAAGTCCGCGACCGAAAAGCTCAATGCCACGGCGCGTTACCTGCCGGAAGCGGAATTCAAGGCGATGTTCGAGGCCGATTCCGTCAGCAACGCCGAAGCGGTCAAAAAGGCCGGCATCACGCAGTAGCCATGAGGGCCCGTGCCCAGGTAGTGGTTTCGGCCGCATCGTCAGCCGGCGAAACGCACCATGAGTGAGCCGGCGCCGGTCGCCTCGCCGCGTGGCCGGCTCGTCGGCCATGCGCTGCTGGCGGCGCTGGGCTTGGTGGCGCTCGCAATCTCGCTGCGGCTCGGACTGTGGCGGCAGAACTCGCCCGGTGAAGGGCTGTTTCCGTTCCTCACCGCACTCGCCGTGGTGGCCTTCGGCGCAGCCGGCCTCGTCGCCGATTGGGCGAAGCGCACGAGCGCAATCGCACAAGAGCGACCCGTCGCCGACCGCCGCCGAGTTGCACGGGTGGCGGCCTATCTGGGGGCGCTCGTGTTCTATGCCGTCTCGCTCGAATTCCTGGGCTTTGCCGTCGCGACTGCGATCACCATCACCTTCATCCTGCGTTGCGCGGAACGCTATTCATGGCGCGGGACGCTGGCGTTGACCGCCGGCACAGTGATCGGCTGCCAGCTGCTGTTCGTGCTGTGGCTCGGCGCCATCCTGCCGACCGGAACGCTGTGGGCGAGCCTGTTCGAGTGAGCGCCGGCAGGAGAAAGTGACCGGCGATGGACGTGCTCAACTCGATCGCGCTCGGATTTGCCACCGCGCTCACCTGGCAGAACCTGATCTATTGCTTCGTCGGCGTGTTTGTCGGCACGGTGATCGGCGTGCTGCCGGGGCTGGGGCCGGTGCCGACGATCTCGCTGCTGCTGCCGTTCTCCTTCACCATGAACGTCGCCTCCGCCGTCATCATGATGGCCGGTATCTACTACGGCGCGCAGTACGGCGGCTCGATCACCGCGATCCTGGTGCGCATCCCGGGCGAAGCCTCCACCGTGGTCACCTGTATCGACGGCTACGCCATGGCGCGGCAGGGCCGCGCCGGCGCCGCGCTCGGGATCGCCGCCTTCGGCTCCTTCATCGCCGGCGTGCTGGCGACGACGGCGCTCTTTATCGTCGGCCCCGCGCTTGCTGATCTGGCGCTCGCATTCGGTCCCGCCGAATACACCGCGCTGGTGCTGCTCGGCCTGCTGCTCGTCACGCAGCTGTCGTCGGGCTCGCATCTCGACGCGCTGCTCATGGTCGCGTTCGGTCTGCTGCTCTCGACCGTCGGCAAGGACCCGATCTACGGCACCGAGCGCTTCACCTTTCATATTTTCAGCCTGTTCGACGGCATCAACATCGCGCTCCTGGCCATGGGCGTGTTCGGCGTCGCCGAGCTTCTGGTCATGGCCGAAGGCGGCAGCGCGACCGCGCAACCGGTCGCGCAGCCCAGGCGCCTGCTGGAGCTGCTGCCGAACCGCGCCGACTGGCGCGCCAGCTGGCTTCCGATCCTGCGCGGCAGCGGACTGGGATTTTTCCTCGGCCTGCTGCCCGGCGGCGGCGCCACGCTGTCGTCGTTCAGCTCCTACGTGCTGGAGCGGCGGCTGGCGCGCGCGCCCGAGCGCTTCGGCCATGGCGCGATCGAGGGCGTCGCGGGGCCGGAATCTGCCAACAACGCGGCGGCGCAGTCGGCGTTCGTACCGCTGCTCAGCCTCGGCATCCCGGCCAACGCCGTCATGGGCGTGATCCTGGGCGCGCTCCTGATCCAGGGCATCACGCCCGGCCCGACGCTGGTGGCCAACCGGCCCGACATCTTCTTCGGCGTCATCGCGAGCATGCTGGTCGGCAACCTGATGCTGATCGTGCTCAACGTGCCGCTGATCTCGCTGTTCGTGCAGCTGCTGCGCCTTCCCGGCTCGATCCTCGCGCCACTGATCATCGTGTTCTGCGTGATCGGCGCCTACACGCTCTCCAACAACGTGGTCGAGGTGATCATCATGATCGGCTTCGGCATCGCCGGATATCTCATGCGCAAGGTCGATCTCGACCCGGCGCCGCTCGTGCTCGCCTTCGTGCTCGGCAACATCTTCGAGACCAACTTTCGCCAGGCGCTCCTGGTCGGCAAAGGTACGCTCTCCCTGTTCTACACGCGTCCGATCGCCGCGCTGCTGGTGGCCTGCTGCGTCGCGCTGATCGCTCTGCAGGCTGGCCGGGCGATAATGGCGCGTGGGCGAAGCAGGTAGCGGCGACGCGCAGCGCGCCGTTTCACGGAAACCCTGCTTGTCCGGGAGGGCGGGCCGGCATTATCGTGAGCCATGTCCGACCTCGCGCCTGCCGCTTCGCCCCATGTGCTTGCCGCCGGCACGCCGGGCGCTCGCGGCGAAAGCCGGTTGTGGGTCATTGCGCGCACGGCGTTTCCGTTCCTCGTGGTTGGGCTCCTCTGGGAAATCACCGCGCATCTCGGCATCTTCCCGCGCAAGCTGTTTCCGCCGCTGGAAGAGGTCGCCGCCGCGTTCGTGCGCCTCACCGCCGCGGGCATCCTGCCTCATCACGTGCTGGACACCCTCATCCGCCTGCTCGCCGGCTTCGCGCTCGCCGCCGTCGTCGGCGTGGCGATCGGCTTTGCCATGGGACGTTCGCGCCGGGCGGAAGACGTCTTCCTGCCGCTGGTGAGCATCGGCGCGCCGATCCCGGGCCTGGCCTATGCGCCGCTGTTCCTGCTCTGGTTCGGGCTGGGCAACTTCACCGCCGTGCTGCTGGTCGGGTTCGTTTCGGCGTTCCCCGTCATCTTCAACACCTGGACCGGCGTGAAAGCAGTCAAGGAAATCTGGGTGCGCTCGGCCCAGGCCATGGGCGCGGACGACCGGCGGCTCCTCCACCACGTGATCCTGCCGGGTGCGCTGCCCTATGTCCTCACCGGGCTGCGGTTGGGCCTGGCGCAAGCGTGGCGCATTCTCGTGGGCGTGGAGATGCTCGCCGCCGTGCCGTGGGGGCTCGGCTGGATGATCTTCGGCGCGCGCGAGTTCCTCAACACCGACGTGATGCTCGCCGGCGTCGCCGTGATCGGCGTCATCGGGCTCGCCCTGGAGAAGCTCGTGTTCCAGCGGCTGGAAAACTACACCGTGGTGCGGTGGGGGATGATGTCGTGAGCGCCGCCACCGTCAGCATGGACCGCGCGCGATCGGCTTACCGTGCGGGACTGACATTGCTGGTAGCGGCCGCGCTCTACGAGGCGATTGCGCGCAGCGGCACCTTCCCGCCGGCTTTGCTTCCGACGCTGCCCAAGGTCGCGAACACGCTCTGGACCCTCACCCTCGACGGCACCATGCTCGAGCACGCCGCCTACACGATGTACCGGGTGCTGTTCGGGCTGGCGCTGGCGATCGCGGTCGGACTCCCGCTCGGCATCCTGATGGGCCGCTTCCGGCCGGTCGAAAACTTCTTTCTTCCGCTCGCGAGCGCGCTGATGCCGATTCCGTCGCTCGCCTGGGTGCCGGTGTTCATCCTCTGGTTCGGCCTCGGCAACACCGTGGCAATCCTGATCGTATTCTATGCCGCGATCTTTCCGATGCTGCTCAATGCCTGGTCCGGCGTGCGCGCGGTCAACCCGCTGTGGCTGCGCGCGGCGGGAGCCATGGGCGCCGACGAGCACTCGCTGTTCTGGAAGGTGATCATTCCCGGCGCCTCGCCGTTCATCATCACCGGAGTGCGCCAGGCCTTCCTGCGCGCGTGGATCGCGGTCGTGGGCGCCGAGATGCTCGCCGCCTCCGACTGGGGTCTGGGCTGGGTCATCTTCGACGCCAAGGAATTCCTCAATGCCGACGTGATGCTTGCCGCGCTCGCCGTCATCGGCCTGATCGGCTTCGTGTTCGAGCGGCTCGTCTTCGGCTCGATCGAGCGCGCCACCGTCATGCGCTGGGGCATGGTGCGGATGGCGAAGAGATAGGAGCTGTGACCGTCCACGTCCCCGCGTGGGGACGCCAGTAACGGCACTGCGCCCGTGTCGCTGCAAAATACAAACGCGATCCGCCAAGGATCGGGACAGGGAGAGGAACATGATGCGCCGGTCCTTGCTGGTACTCGCCGCCGTGTTCGCAGGGGTATGGTCGGGCGCCTTCGCGCAGGACTATCCCGCCCGCCAGATCACGATCATCGTGCCGTTCGCGCCCGGCGGCTCCGCTGACATCGTCGCTCGCATCTACGCACAAAAGCTGTCCGAACGATTCGCCAGGCCGGTCGTGGTCGAAAACCGGACCGGCGCCGGCACGGTGGTGGGAGCATCGGCCGCCGCCAGGGCAACGCCCGACGGATACACGCTGTTGATGGGCGGCAGCTCGGCGCTTGCCTACAATCCCACGCTCTACCGCAAGCTCCCTTACGATCCCGCCAGGGACTTCGTGCCGCTGGCGCACGTGGCCGCCATTCCGTTCGTGCTGGTGGTTCAGCCGTCGCTGCCCGTGCACTCGCCTGCCGACCTGATCAAGCTCGCAAACGACAAGCCCGGTCACCTCGCGTTCGGGACCGCCGGCACCGGCTCGCCCGCGCACCTCTGCGCGGAATATCTCCGGAGCCTGACCGGTATCGACATCACCTACATCCCCTAC
>CAVUAI010000017.1:0-48650 GCA_963739385.1 uncultured Alphaproteobacteria bacterium | reverse complement strand
ACTGGCTCAGCAGTGCCTACCAGGCAGGATCGTTCTGCACCACGAATCCTGCCCCGCCGAAATGAACTTTTGCAGCCTGGAAAAGTTGTCATCCGGTCGGAGGCACGAGCACCATGCGATCGGAATCAGTCATCGCTCTCCTGTATTGCATGGCGATCGCCGGATCGGTTGCCGGCTCGGCACAAACCTCCACCACCCTGCAGGCACCGTCCGCGTTCGCTTCGATCGCAGACCCATCCGAACGCTCGCGCGCCATTTTTGCCGAGGCGGC
The DNA here is from genome assembly GCA_963739385.1 of uncultured Alphaproteobacteria bacterium. Taxonomy (GTDB): domain Bacteria; phylum Pseudomonadota; class Alphaproteobacteria; order Rhizobiales; family Xanthobacteraceae; genus VAZQ01. The sequence continues at coordinate 48,379 of CAVUAI010000017.1, read as the reverse complement.
CAAGGTGCTCACCCATCCGCGCTGCATGAACTGTCACCCCGCCGGCGACCGTCCGTTGCAGGCCAACAACAACCACCCGCACGAGCCGTTGGTGACGCGGGACACCACGTGCATGACCTGTCACACCGACCGCAACTTCACCCTCGTGGAGCGGGCGTCGTACCGCAGCATCCCGGGACATCCGCGCTGGATGACGGCTCCGATCGAGATGGCCTGGGAGGGCAAGTCGGTGGGTGAGATTTGCCGCCAGATCAAGGATCCCAACCGCAACGGCGGCCGCAATCTTGCGCTGTTGCACGAGCACATGGCGCATGACGACCTGGTGGCATGGGGCTGGAGGCCGGGCGCCGGACGCGAGCCCGCCCCCGGTTCGCAGGCGCTGCTGGGCGAGTTGATCCAGGCGTGGATCGACACCGGCGCGCAGTGTCCGTAGCCGCGCTCGACAGACGCCGGCGTCATCCGTCGCGAAAAAATCGCCGATGTCGCCGTGCCATCGATGACCTTGCTACGACGGAACGCGCAAGAAGATGTAGCTCAATCGCCAGAGATACTGGAACGTCGCCCGGCAGATGCTTTCCGGGTCTTTACTGTCGAGTCCGCTGGCGGCGAAACATTCCCGGACAGATTTCGTGCCGTCGATCTGCCGAAACAGTGCCGACGCCGGCGCACTGAGCGTATAGGCCGGGCGCGGCTTGCGTTCCACGGCGATGCAGCCGGCAGGCACATCTGCCTTGGGCGCGACTTCCCGACAGCGCAGGAAGGGAACGTAGTCCATGAACGCGCCGGTGCCGAAATTGATCTGGTAACTGCTCGTCGGCCGGGCGGGATGACAGACGCAAAAGTTATGCTGTCCCAGCGTGCCGTTGAACAACTCCATGAACTGCCAGATCGACTGCTCCGGCAGCGCGTTCACCCGCCGATAGAAATCATGGTTCACGTTGAGCTGACCTTCGGGGTAGTACAGGATATTTTCCCACCAATGCATGAAGGTCGTGCCCGCCTGCCGCGCGAAATCCAGGCACTGCGCGACGGTGTAGGCCCTGTCCTGGCGATGCAGAAAGGAATTGACCAGGCCGGCGTCGTATTTCAGATCCGGCGCCCGACCGATGTAGTCCTGGATGGCGTGGTGTTTGGGCAATGACGCAAGCGCCTGCTTGACCGCGACGACATCCTGCTCGGTTTGCCCGAGGCCCAGCAGGCGAAACATTTCCTGCAGCATGTAGACGCCGGTCCGTCCGTATTGCCCGTAGACCATGACGCTGATGGTCCCTTCGGGACGCAGAACGCGGGCGAGCGCCCTCAGACCGCCGACCGGGTCGGGAAGATGATGTAGCACGCCGGACGCGTCGATGAAGTCGAAGTCCCGGGCGAGCGAGGCCACGTCCTCGATCCGCGCCTGACGAAGGGTGAGATTGTCGAGGCGGTGCTTGTCCTTGAGATACGCCTCATGGGCGAGGCTGGCCGAACTCAAGTCGATGCCGGTGACGCGTGCTTTCGGGTGATTGAAGGCATAACGCGCGGCGGCGTTGCTGCCGCAACCGGCGACCAGGACGTCAAGGTCCTCGCGCGGCGCCCGATCGGGCCAGAACGTATACCAGTTGCGCTCGAAATCGCCTCCGTCCCTCCGCGCGCGCACGTCCGGGGCATCGAGGTCCGCAATCGGGAACGGATAGACCCATTTCTCATATTGGCTGGCGACCGCGCCGGATTCCGTTGCAGATTCTGCCAAGGGCGTCTCCCTCGCGATGGCTGTTCGGCAGACCGCTCGGACGGTGCGACACGACTGCCGCGCAGGGTCTCGCCGTCGGAGGCAGTGTACCCGGCTCGTCGGGAATTCGTCCAACCGGCCCGCCGCGAAGGACTGCGACATCCGCGCCGCGGGCCAACGAGGCAAGGATCGCAGAAGCCACCGCGCCACGGCTGCCGGCACCGTCATTGCAACGACCAAATTGGCTGGCCGGTCATGCCCTCCGGGAATGCCGGTGCCACCTTCGCCATGGCATAAGGACATCGAACGCGTTCCGAGGTTGCTCGCGGGCAATCCACCAGGCCAGGGCAGATGGCGTGACCGAAGCGAGCGTCCCCGATCTGATCGCACCCGCAAAGCCGGCGCAGCGCGAGCACGTCCCGCTCGGCATTCTCTACATGATCGGCGCCACGATCATGTTTGCGGCCTCGAGCGCGGTCTCGAAATGGCTGGTCGCTGCCTATCCCGTGGGTGAGGTGCTGTTCACCCGCACCGCGGTCGCGCTCCTCGCCTGCGCAATCTTCATCCTGCCGCAGACCGGGCTTGCGGTCTATCGCACGAAGCGTCTCAGCCACCACATGTTGCGGTCGGTTTCGCAGGGCTTCTCGCAGACCTTCCTGCTGATCGCGTTCAGCCTGATGCCGCTCGCCAGCGCCATCGCCATCAACTTCTCCGCACCGCTGTTTGCGACCCTGATTTCCGCGCTGCTGCTCAAGGAGGCAGTCGGGCTGCCGCGCTGGGCGGCGCTGCTGGTGGGCTTTTGCGGCGTCCTGATCGTCACCCAGCCCGGTGCCGAGACTTTCCAGATCGGCGCCCTGTTCGCGCTGGCCAACGCCGTTCTTTACGGTTCGGTCACCGCCGCCGTGCGCGGCATGACGGCAACCGAATTGGCGGAAACCCTGACGCTCTATCAGTTGACCCTGCTTACGGCGTTCTTCGCGCTGCTGTTGCCGTTGGGATGGGTCTCGCCGACGCCGGTCGACGCCGGGTGGATCGTCTTCAACGGCGTCTCCAATGCCATCGGGCAATACTGGTGGACACGGGCGCTCCACCTCGCGCCGGCTTCAGCGGTGGCGCCGTTCTATTATCTCTCGCTCATCTGGGCGAGCATTCTGGGCTTTGCGGTCTGGGGCGACGTGCCGACCGTCCACCTGGTGATCGGCTCGGCCGTGGTGGTGGCGTCCGGCCTGTTCCTGATCTGGCGCGAGAGCAATGCGCGGCAGGCACGAATGCCGGCGAACGAATGAGATCGAGTGCGGACGCCCGACGCGGCGCCCCATCGTCATCCCCCTCCCGTCCTGGCCTTGAGAAAATCGGCGGTCCACGCCGCATAATCGGCGTGGCGCGTGCTGCGCTTCATCAGTTCCGATGGCGGCGAGATGTTCTCGAAGGCCGAGCCGGGCTTGCCTTCGCGCAACGCCTTCAGCGTGGCATGCACGGCATTGATCGCCGCCATGATCGGAGCGTGTCCCTGCAGGCAGACGCGAACGTTGCGCGCGGAGAGATAGGCGAGATCGTCGAGCTCCTTGCCCGCGCCGCCGAGGCACAGGGGAAGCTTCACCGCCGCCGAGATCGCGTCGAGCTCCGCCCGCGTCTTGACGCCGACCATGAACAGCATGTCGACACCGGCGGCCTCGTAGGCCTGTAGACGGGCGATGGTGTCGGCGAGGCCGCTGATCGAGAGCGCGCTGGTGCGGCCGACGATGACCAAACGCGGATCCTGGCGGCCGGCCAGCGCGGCACGCATCTTGCCGACGCCCTCCTCGATCGGGATGAGCTGGCTCGCGGTCGCCCCGTACGGCGTGGGCAACAACGTGTCCTCGATGGTGATGGCCGCCACGCCCGCTGTCTCGAGCTCCTCGACCGTGCGCTTGACGTTGAGGGCGTTGCCGTAGCCGTGATCGGCATCGACGAGGATCGGCAGATTGCCGGCACGATTGATACGATAGGCCTGGGCGGCGAATTCCGTAAGCGTGAGCACCACGACATCGGGCGCGCCCAGCACCGTGAGCGAGGCGACCGAACCGGCAAGCATCCCGGCTTCGAAACCGAGGTCCTGCGCAATCCGCACCGAGACTGGATCGTAGACGGAAGCCGGATGGATGCAGCGTTCGCCGCCAAGTATCGACCGGAAACGCGCGCGTCGATCGGTCCAATCCATTGTATTGCCCCCTCACGGTGTGGTCCCAGGCGGGATCGTTCTAGCACGTGCCATGCGCCCGGGGAGGCGCGTCCCCGGAGGCAGCGAAACCCGCGAACTCCCGGCCCGGCGAGCGCTTCGCACGTCATCGAGCGGTCAATGGCCGCGGAAGTGGGACGCGCGCGCCTTCCCGGCCCGCCTCTTTGCCGGCACGTTTTCTCGACATGATGGTCATGCCACGCCGCGAATGGGCGGTGGGCCTTGTCGGCGCGCACGAATGGCTCGAAGATGCCGCCGCGGGCCGGCGAAGAGGACACGAGCCGAGATCTTGGCATGAAACGCTTTGTTGCGTCGCTCTGCGTCTGTTGGGCCGCCTTTTGCGGCACCGAAACCAACGTCGCTCCCCTCGCCTTCGGCATGACGCCCGACCAGGTCGCGCTCGTGCTCGGGGTCCCGCTTGTCTACTATTCCGGGCGACAGGGCTCGGAAATCTACGTCGCCTACGGATCGCCGGGCATTCCGGGGTTCTATCCCGTCGACTCGGCGCTTGCGCTGCAGTTCCGCAACGGGCACCTGACCGGCTGGAAGAAGGATTGGCGTCTGCGCCGACCGTGGCCGTTCTGAACGGCACCCCGGCCCGGTATTCATGGTCCCGCTCTCGATCCTCGATCTGTCGCCGGTGACGACGGGCTCGTCCGGTGCGGTGGCGCTGCGCAATTCGCTCGACCTTGCCAGACTTGCCGACCGGCTCGGCTACACGCGCTACTGGGTCGCCGAGCACCACAACCTGCCCTCGATCGCAAGCTCGGCGCCCGACATCATGATCGGACAGATCGCGGCGACGACCGAGAACATCCGCGTCGGGTCGGGCGGCGTGATGCTCCCCAACCATGCCCCGCTCATGGTCGCCGAGCGCTTCAAGGTGCTCGAGGCGCTGTTTCCCGGACGCATCGATCTCGGTCTCGGCCGCGCGCCCGGCACCGACCCCATCACCTCCTATGCGCTGCGGCGCCGGCAGGACGCCGGCGACGACGATTTCCTGCAACGGTTCCAGGAGCTGATCCTGTTCGACAGCAGTGCGTTTCCGGACGGCCATCCTTTCCGCTCGGTGCACGCCATGCCGCAAGATGTCGCCCTGCCGCCGATCTGGCTGCTCGGATCGAGCGGTTACAGCGCGCAACTCGCCGCCATGGTGGGGGCCGGATTTTCGTTCGCGCATCATTTCTCCGATCACGATCCGGTGGCCGTGATGTTGAGCTACCGCGATCAGTTCAAGCCCTCGCCGGCGCGGGCGACGCCCTATGCCATTCTCGCCTGCGCGGCGGTCTGCGCCGACAGCGATGCCGAGGCGGATCGGCTCGCCTCCACCATCGACCTCAACTTTGTGCGGCGGCACCGCGGCGAATATCTGCCGCTCGCGAGCCCGGAAGAAGCCGCCGCCTACCCCTACTCGCCGGCCGAACGCGGATTGATCGCGCGTAATCGCTCGCGGCTGTTCGTCGGCGCCAAGGTGACGGTTGTGGAGCGGCTCGCGGCGATGATCGCGGCGACGAAGGCGGATGAAGTCATGGTCACGACCATGATCTACGACCATGACGCACGGCGACATTCCTATGAGTTGCTCGCCGACGCATTCGCGTTGCGCGCCTGAACCCCATCTCGCCGCCTTCTCTGCCGCAGGAACCCGAAGCCTGCACGGAACTTGCGTTCCATTTCCCAAGCTCCGGCCTGGCATGCACCAGTTGCTTTGTTGCGGCGAAAGCGTGACATTCCCCCGCCCGATGCCGGGACATGATCGTCCGCCCGGCTGCCTGTACGCAAAGGAGGTTCTCTTGGGTAAGCAGTTCTCGCTCACGTCAGCCGACAAATTTCAGCTGGGTGCCTATCGTGCCGATCCGTCCGGCCCCGCCAAAGGCGGCGTCGTGGTCATCCAGGAAATCTTCGGCGTCAACCATCACATCCGCGCCGTCTGCGACCGGCTCGCCGGCGAAGGCTATGCGGCGGTCGCGCCGGCATTGTTCGACCGCCAGGTGAAGAATTTCGAAAGCGGCTACACGCCGGACGAAATCGCCGAAGCGCGCAAGTTCGTGGCCAATCCCGATTGGGGCGCGATGTTGAAGGATACCCAGGCTGCCATCGATGAGCTCAAGAAAGACGGCCCGGTCGCCATCATGGGTTTCTGCATGGGGGGTACCATCGCCTTCCTCGCGGCCTGCAAGCTCAACGGCCTCTCGGCCGCCGTTTGTTACTACGGCGGACAGATCGCCAAGAATGCCGATGAAAAGCCGAAAGTACCCACCCTCATGCATTTCGGCGAGAAGGACGCATCGATCCCGATGAGCGACGTCGAGATCGTCAAGCAGAAGCGCGGCGGCGACACCGAAATCCACGTCTATCCCGATGCGCAGCATGGCTTTCATTGCGATGAGCGCGGGAGCTTCAACGAGGCCAGTGCCAAGACGGCATGGCAGCGCTCCATGGACTTCCTTAAGAAACACATGAAGAAGTGAGCGAGCGCCGCTCGGCGGGCACGCTGGACTGCGCCGACGAACTCAACGCCGACGCGTGACGGTGCCAGGAGCATGATCCCGAAAAGTTGCCGGCTTTTCGGGACCTCTGCGACGTCATTTCTGTAAGCTGCGGCGGAGCGCCGATAGGGAGAGCGCCCGCGGCAATCACACGCGGCAATCCCGCGCGGCACTCTATGAAGACGCCTTGGCTCGCCGTCTGTGCTCGGGCGTGCTTCGGTCGTCCGAGAGGCGGTCGGCGAGCGCGACCACCAGCATCGATATGAGAAAGACGACGTGGATGCCCGCCATCCACGCGAGCTTGGTATTGTCGTATTGATCGATATTCATGAATGCGCGCAACAGCTGGATCGCCGAAATCGCCACGATCGAGGTCATCAGCTTGTGCTTGAGCCCGCCGAAATCGACCTTCGTCATCCAGTCCGGACGATCGTGATCGGAGGCTTCGATGCGCGACACGAAATTCTCGTAGCCCGACATCACTACGATCAGGACGAGATTGCCGGTAAACACGACGTCGATGAGGCTCAGCAGGCCGAGAATGACATCGGTCTCGCTGGCATGCGGAATCCTGACTACGAACTCATAGATCTGCACGCCGAAATGGTAGAGGAGCAGCAGCAGGCAGAATGCGAGGCCGATATAGAACGGCGCCAGCACCCACCTCGACTGAAAGATGATCGCCTCGATCACGAGCTCGATGTTGCGCATGGCGGGTCCCCCAGGTGCCATCTCGACCGCTCAATCAAAGGCGACCGGCAACGCGGGCCCTGGATCTCCCGGGGTCCGCGTCACTCTTGCGCAGGAACGCAATCGGTCTCTCTCTGCTTCGTTCGTGCTGGAGCGTCGGTGCGCAGTCAAGCTTATGCCGACTGCGTCACCTTGTCCGCGACGCCAACGGGACAGCTCACGCCGGTGCCGCCGAGGCCGCAATATCCCATCGGATTCTTCGCCAGGTACTGCTGGTGATAGTCCTCGGCAAAATAGAACGGAGGCGCATCGAGAATCTCGGTGGTGATCGGGTCGAAACGCCGCGCCTTGAGCTCCTTGTCGTACATCGCCTTCGACGCCTCCGCGGCTTTGCGCTGTTCGGGCGTGAAGACGTAGATGCCGGACCGGTACTGCGTGCCCACGTCGTTGCCCTGCCGCATGCCCTGCGTCGGGTCGTGATTCTCCCAGAACGTCTTGAGCAGCCGGTCGTATGAGATTTTCTTCGGATCGTAGACCACCAGCACGACCTCGTTGTGGCCAGTGCGGCCCGAGCAAACCTCCTGGTAGGTCGGATTGGGGGTATGGCCGCCGGCATAGCCGACCGCAGTGGTGTAGATGCCGTCGCCCAATTCCCAGAATTTGCGCTCCGCGCCCCAGAAGCATCCCATGCCGAAGATCGCGGTTTCGAATCCGTCCGGGTACGGCCCCTTGAGCGGTCGATGAATGACGAAATGCTCCCGCGCAGTCGGAATTGGCGTCGGGCGGCCGGGCAATGCCTCGGCGGCCGACGGCATCTCAAGCTTGTTCTTGAACATGAACATGGCGGCGTCTCCGATGATCGTGCAACCAATATAGGCGCGGCGCCCCCGGACCGCACCTGCCTTGCGCAGACATCTCGTGTGGTTGCACCGACATCATGAGCGGCGGCGAAGCCGATGTATGCACAAGCCGGTTTCGCGAGCGTGTGCAAAGCCCTATGCTGCCACCGCGCCCAATGCCGAGCCCGTTCCGAGGACGGCAGGGACAAGTGGGAGGTTATGCTCATGCGTAGTTTCGTTGCGACAATGTTGGCCGCCTGTGCGGTTCTTTCGGCTACGGGGGCCGCGTCGGCGCAAGCGCCGGCGCCTGCGCCGGCCGCGGTCCCCGACCAGATGCCATTCGACGTTCCCTATGGCCCGGCGATCACGGCGGATCGCGCTGCCCAGGTCGTTGCCGCCGCGGTGGCCGAGGCGCAGAAGTCGCCCCGCAACTGGAAGCTCGCAATCTCGGTGGTCGATCCCAACGGGGACCTCGTCTATTTCTACAAGATGGACCAGACGCAGGTCGCATCGATCGGGATCTCGCAGGGCAAAGCCCGCACGGCGGCGCGCTTCCGGCGCCCCTCGCAGGCCTTCTTTAATCTCATGCAGACCCCGGCCGGCGGGTATGCCGGCACGCTCGACCCGACCCTGGTCGCATCTCCCGGTGGCTTCCCCCTCGTCGAGGGCGGCAAGATCATCGGCGCGATCGGCTGCAGCGGCGCCACCGGCGACCAGGATGCCGTGGCGTGCAAGGCGGGCGCGGATACCGTTAAATAACGGAAGCGTTCAAGGCGCGGTCATGGGGTCGCGGCATGTGCCGCGATCCCGCCCTAGTCGCGCGCGTATCCGATCAGCGGCTTCTTCTTCCGTCCCAGCAGGATCAGGATGCCGCCGAAAATGGCGAGCACGAGCGATACCGGCTGGGCGAGAAAGTAGGGTTGCATCACGCCTTGCCACGCCCATACGCCGCCCAGGCGCTCGACGGTCGGCTGCAGCGCCACCAGCGAGTTTTGATGGACATTCGACCAGGTGTCGCCCACGCTGCTGATATACATGCGCTGGTCGGCGATCGACTTGGTGCCGTCATGGACCAGGAAGATAAACCCCAGGGCGAGCGACACGAGACCGATGAAACGAAGAACAAAGCGGATCATGGGGTAGCCGTTCTACACGCGGGATAATATGCGTCGCCCATCTACCGATTATCCTGCTCGCCGGCTGCGTTCAATTATTCACGGTTCGGACGACGTGTTGCTATGGACGAGGCTATGCCCGCGCCAGCATGATGGCGCGGATAGGGCGGGCGGCGAGTTCCAGGCTTTTCCTCCAAGACCGGGCCTCCGGTGGCTCTCTTTGGCCGCTCGGCCGTCGCAGTTCAAGATTTCGTAAGGGGTTGAGATGTCTTCGAAAACCAGCGGGGGCGGGACGCGCCCGACGTTCACCGACCAGGAGGCCCTGCTGTTCCACAGCCAGGGCCGGCCGGGCAAGCTCGAAGTGGTGGCGACCAAGCCGATGGCGACCCAGCGCGACCTGTCGCTGGCCTATTCGCCCGGCGTGGCGGTCCCCGTGCTCGCCATCGCCGAATTGGAAGACCGCGCCTTCGACTACACAACCAAGGGCAATTTCGTCGCCGTCATCACCAACGGCACGGCCATCCTCGGCCTTGGCAACCGTGGCGCGCTCGCGGCCAAGCCGGTGATGGAAGGCAAGGCGGTGCTGTTCAAGCGTTTCGCCGACATCGATTTGATCGACCTCGAAGTTTCGTCCGAAGACCCCGACGAGGTCGTCAATTGCGTCAAGCTGCTCGGCAAGAGCTGGGGCGGCATCAACCTCGAGGATATTCGTGCGCCGGAATGCTTCGTCATCGAGCAGCGGTTGCGGGAGCTTCTCGACATCCCGGTGTTTCATGACGACCAGCACGGTACCGCCATCATCGCCGCGGCGGGATTGATCAACGCCCTCGATCTCACCGGGCGAGACATCAAGTCGACCAAGCTCGTCTGCAATGGCGCGGGCGCGGCCGGCATCGCTTGCCTCGAGCTGCTCAAGGCGATCGGCTTTACTCCCGACAACATCATTCTCTGCGATACCAAGGGAGTGATCTATCAGGGCCGCACCGACGGGATGAACCAATGGAAGTCGGCGCATGCGGCGAAAACCTCCGCCCGTACGCTGGCCCAGGCGCTGGCGGGCGCCGATGTCTTCTTCGGGCTGTCGGTCAAGGGCGCGGTGACCAAGGAAATGGTCAAATCCATGGCGCCGAACCCGATCATCTTCGCCATGGCCAATCCCGACCCCGAGATTACCGCGGAGGAGGTGGCCGAAGTGCGTAATGACGCCATCATGGCCACCGGCCGCTCCGACTATCCCAACCAGATCAACAACGTGCTCGGATTTCCCTACATCTTCCGTGGCGCGCTCGATGTGCGTGCGACCGCGATCAATATGGAGATGAAGATTGCCGCCGCGCGCGCGCTCGCTGAGCTTGCCCGTGAGGACGTTCCCGACGAGGTCGCCGCCGCCTATGGCAGCCGGCCGAAATACGGGCCGCAATACATCATCCCCGTGCCGTTCGACCCACGGCTGATCTCGTTCGTGCCACCCGCCGTCGCCTCCGCTGCCATGGCCACCGGTGTCGCCCGCCGTCCCATCGTGGACATGGACGCCTATCAGGCGCAGCTGCGCTCGCGCCTCGATCCGGTGGCTGGCGTCCTGCAGCGCGTCTACGAGCGGCTGCGTCGCCGGCCGCAGCGCGTGGTGTTCGCCGAGGGCGAGGAGGAGCAGGTGATCCGCGCGGCCGCGAGCTTCGTCGAGCAGGGTCTCGGTACCGCGCTGCTGGTCGGCCGCGAGGACCGCGTGCGCGAGAGCGCCCGCAACCTCGGTATCGAGCTTGGCGGCGGCATCCAGATCATCAATGCGCGGCTGTCGCAGCGCAATGCATCCTATGCCGCCTTTCTCTACGAACGGCTGCAGCGCCAGGGCTTTCTTCAGCGCGACGTGCAGCGTCTGGTCAACCAGGACCGCAATCATTTCGCCGCCTGCATGGTCGCGCTCGGCGACGCCGATGCCATGGTGACCGGGGTCACGCGCAATTTCTCGGTTGCGCTCGAAGACGTGCGCCGCTGTATCGACCCCAAGCCCGGTCACCGGGTGATGGGCGTGTCGCTCGTGCTGGCGCGCGGGCGCACCGTGCTGGTGGCCGACACCGCGGTCACCGAAATGCCCAATGCCGAGATCCTGGCCGACATCGCCGTCGAGGCGGCCGGGGTTGCCCGCCGGCTCGGCTACGAGCCGCGCATCGCGCTGCTGGCGTTCTCGACCTTCGGCCATCCGCCCGGCGAGCGCTCGGCGCACGTGCAGGGGGCGGTGCGCATTCTCGACCAACGCCGCGTCGATTTCGAATATGACGGCGACATGGCGGCCGACGTTGCACTCAATATGGATCTGCGCGAGGCCTATCCGTTCTGCCGGCTGTCCGGCCCGGCCAATGTCCTCATCATGCCGGCGTTCCATTCCGCCTCGATCTCGACCAGACTGCTGCAGGAATTGGGCGGCGCGACGGTGATCGGGCCGATCCTGGTCGGGCTCGACCGGCCGGTGCAAATCGTCCCGCTCTCGGCCAACGACGCCCAGCTCGTCAACATGGCCGCGCTTGCGGCATTCAATGTCAACGGATAACGCAACGCGGAGACCGAGGAAGGATGAGCAGTCACTGAATTCGCATGTCGCCGCTCGCCTCTCCGCCCTCACCCAGGAGGCACCATGACCGACAGGCTTCGCGGCGTGATCGCCGCCATCGCGACCGCCGTCGACGAGACCGGCGAGCCGGATTGCGCGCGGTCAACGGCGCTCGCCCGCTTTCTGCTGGCCAACGGATGCGACGGATTGAACGTGCTCGGCACCACCGGCGAGGCCACGTCGTTCTCGCTCGAGCAGCGCAAGCGCGTCATGCGCGCCTATCGCGACGCGGGGCTGCCGCTCGACCGCCTCATGGTCGGAACCGGCGCGGCGTCGGTCGCCGACGCCGTTGCGTTGACGCAGCACGCCGCTGAGCTTGGCTTTGCGGGGGCGCTGGTGCTGCCGCCGTTCTACTACAAGGGCGTGCCGGACGACGGGCTTGTCGCCTATATCGAGACGATCCTGACGGCGACCGCCGCACGACCCATCCCGATCTATCTCTATCACTTTCCCGCCCAGTCCGGACTGCCGTGGCATGTCGCGCTCGTCGCGCGCCTGCGCGAGGCTTTCGGTGCACGCATTGTCGGGCTGAAGGATTTGTCGGGCGACATGGCCTATGCCCGCAACGTCGCGGCGCTCGCGCGCGACTTCAAGGTGTTCCCCTCGACCGAAGCGGTGCTGACGGAAGCGCGAACCGGAGTCTTCGCCGGCTGTATCTCCGCGACCGCCAACCTCAATGCCGACCTGTGCGCGCGCGCCTGGCGCGAGGGCGATGCAGGGGCCCTCGACGCGGCGGTGGCCATCCGCAAGCTGTTCGACGGCAAGCAGCTCGTTCCTGGGGTGAAGGCGCTCCTCGCGCATATTCACCGCGATGGCGCCTGGGCGCGGGTGCAACCGCCGCTGACCGCCTTTTCCGCACCAGACCGCGCGACGGTGGCGGCCGGCTATGACCGCCTGCGGGCGTCCAGCGCACCGGCGTTGCCCGCCACCGGCGCCAGAAGCGCCCAGGTCGGATAACACGGTCGAACGGCGGGGAGCGAAGGTCAGGCGGTCGCCGCAGGACGGAACCGGCCGTTGACGCTGTGAGGTCGGACGCCTATAAGCGGCGCGCGCTGGCGGCCGGATCGCGTCGCCGCGTATTTAATTGTGACCACCCAGAGCGAGGAGCGGGTTGCAACGGCGGCCCGCAGAACGAGCACAGGCATGGCTAATACCAAGTCCGCCCAGAAGGCCACGCGCAAGATCGCGCGGCGCACCGCCATCAACAAGGGGCGGCGTACGAAGCTGCGAACCTTCGTGCGCAAGGTCGAAGAGGCGATCGCGGGCGGCGACCGCGCCAAGGCGCTGGCGGCGCTGAAGGAGGCGGAGCCGGTCATCATGCGCTCAGCCCAGAAGGGCGTCGTGCATCCCAATGCGGCCAGCCGCAAGGTGTCCCGCTTGTCCCATCGGGTCGCGAAGCTCGGCGCCTAGTCCTCGGTCTAGACGTCGGTTTCGCCGCAAGACGTCGACCTAGCTTTATTGAAGTGGCGGATCGCACCGGCCACCAAATTTGCGTTTTATAGTTTGCCGACTCGCCGCGATCGGTTCTCGCTTGTTGCAGAACTGTCATGGAAATAGAGATAATGAAACGGGAAACACTTGCACCCGTCCTGACCCAATTGCTGATTGTCACATGCGCGGACAATGAAGCTCCGCCGCTGGCGGGGGCTACCCTCCATTTCCGCTCAAAGAAATAACTGTTCTCAGAACGGCTTACAGGGAAAGCGCCAGCAAGGGCTTTGATTTTGGGCGTCGGCGCGTCCCGTCGGAGTGTCACCTTCGGTGAAAATCATCGCGCTGCACGGGCTTTGGAATGCCACAGCACTTGCTCGAATATGTAAGTTAATTCAAAAATTTATGACAGGCGTTTGGGCGCGGCCGCAGGTCAACGCGGGTGACTCGCGTGCGAACTCGCTCCGTCATCGCGCTTGCAGCCGTTGCAGGGGGGCGGCGCCGTGCTATTTTGAATCTGCTGCTGGGCCACCGGCGGTTTTCAGTAAAAGGTTCGTTTTCGAGCTCATCGAAGATGAGGACGGGAAAATCATGCCTAATGGTTCTCTGCTCCGCCTTCGACTTCGTGAGAGCTTGGCGTCTATGGACATAAGCTGGAGCTTCGTGGCGTCGGAATTGTCACAATCCACGACACGAAGCTAACCCCAAAACACTTCGAAAAACCTGAACATGTGCAGAGCCTCTCGATGAGTGGAGGCGATGGACAGGGGGGTATTATGACGACAGCGAGGCGGGACGACCTGATTCTTGGCTCGCGCAATGGGCGCCAGCCGAACCACATTTTATCTTCATTCGCGATGGCTGCGCGCGGGCCGGCCCCGCCCGGAGGGTGAACCGCACCGAGCCCACCGCGTGCCGGCGGCTCAATTCGCCTCCAATCCTGATCCAGTCGCAGTCCCGATCCACCGACTTCGTCGCTTGTGTTCGCGCCACTTCGTGTCGGCCATGCGGGGCGCCTCGAACATCGCGTTTCGTCTGCGTTCCACCCATCGGTTTGTGCTGCAACAAGAGACATTCAACATGACAAGCATAGATGTGGACCGCTGGACGCGTGTGAAGGACCGGCTTCGCGCCGAAGTCGGCGACGACGTTTACTCGAGCTGGTTTGCGCGCATGGAGCTCGACGGCAGCGAGGGCGACACCGTCAAGCTCTCCGTGCCCACGCGCTTCCTCAAGAGCTGGATCCAGTCCCACTATGCAGAGCGGGTGCTGGCCTGCTGGCAGGCCGAGCAGCCGAACTATTCGCGGGTCGAGCTCACGGTCCGCTCCGCCGTGATCCGCACGCTGGCGCCGAAGATCAAGCTCATGGAGGCGCAGCCCTGCGCGCGCGACCTGCGCGACAGCAAGCCCAATGGCAGCGATCTGCGCCACTCGGCATTTCCGGTCGGCGCCGTGCACGATGCGCTCGGCGGCTCTCCGCTCGATCCGCGCCTGACATTCGAGACCTTCGTCGTCGGGCGCTCCAACACGCTTGCGCACGCCGCGGCCAAGCAGGTCGCGCAGGCAAGGCGCGGCGACGCGGTGATGTTCAACCCGCTCTATATTCACGCCGGGGTCGGGCTCGGCAAGACGCACCTGCTGCAATCGCTGGCCTGGGCCGGCAATGCGAGCGCCGAGCGCAAGGTGCTCTATCTCACCGCCGAAAAATTCATGTACGGCTTCGTGGCCGCGTTGCGGGCGCAGAATGCGCTGGCATTCAAGGACGCGCTGCGCACCATTGACGTCCTGGTGATCGATGACTTGCAGTTCCTCCAGGGCAAGTCGACCCAGGCCGAGTTCTGCCACACCCTCAACGCTCTCATCGACGCCGGACGGCAGGTCGTCATCGCCGCCGACCGGCCGCCTTCCGACCTGGAGAGCCTTGACGAGCGCGTGCGCTCGCGGCTCGCCGGCGGGCTCGTGGTCGAAATGGGATCGCTCGGGGAAGAGCTGCGCCTCGAAATCCTCAAATGCCGCGCCGCCGCTGCCAGGCAACATCATCCCGGCTTTGACGTTCCGGCCCCGGTGCTTGCCTTCATCGCCAAATCGGTGACCCACAACGGCCGCGATCTCGAAGGCGCTCTCAACCGGCTCCTCGCCCACAGCAAGCTTACCGGCCAGCCGGTCACGCTCGAAATGGCGGAGCGCGAGGTACGCGACCTGATCCGCCCGCAGGAGCCCAAGCGCGTCAAGATCGAAGACATTCAGCGCGTGGTCGCCCGCCAGTACAATGTCAGCCGCGCCGATCTCCTTTCATCGCGCCGGACGGCGAATGTCGTGCGCCCGAGACAGGTCGCGATGTATCTGGCCAAGACGCTGACGCTGCGCTCGCTGCCGGAAATTGGACGGCGTTTTGGCGGCCGCGACCACACCACGGTGCTGCACGCCGTGCGCAAGATCGAAGGTCTCGTCAACACCGACACCGCCCTGGCCGAGGAGATCGAGCTGCTGAAGCGCCAATTGCAGGAGTGAGCAAACCGCCGCCGCCGCGGCGAGGACGGATGCGGACCGCGTGCAAAGAGCCGGGGCGGCTCGGCGCCCAGGCGGCGGCTCCGTCACCCTGACCGGCGAGCTTTCGCCTGCGAGCCCGGGCTCAGGGCCGCAGGGAACTCCCGCCAAATCCGTTGGTAAGTCCCCATCTCACCTCCATTGCCCTTGCGCAAAGGGCGCGCACGCGCCACTTTCCTTACCCCCCTCGAGACCTTCCACGCGAGCAGGCGGGTTGAAAAATGAAAGTCACCGTCGAACGCGCAGCGCTGCTCAAATCGCTCGGCCATGTGCATCGCGTGGTCGAGCGCCGCAACACGATTCCCATCCTCGCCAACGTGCTGATCAAGGCGGAAAAATCGAAGCTCACCTTCAAGGCGACGGACCTCGACCTCGAGGTCACCGAGACGATCTCCGCCGAGGTCGGGCCGGGCGGGTCCACCACCGTGCCCGCGCACATGTTCTACGAGATCGTGCGCAAGCTCCCCGAGGGCGCCCAGGTCGTGCTGGAATCCTCCGGCGACCGCGCCGTGCTGACGATCCGCGCCGGCCGCTCCCGCTTCACCTTGCAGACGCTGCCGGAGAGCGATTTTCCCGATCTCGCGGCCGGTGAAATGACCCACAAGTTCCAGCTCGCCGCCGCCGACCTCAAGCGGCTGATCGACAAGACCCAGTTCGCAATCTCGACCGAGGAGACGCGCTACTACCTCAACGGCATCTATCTCCATACCGCCGGCGACTCCAAGGCCCCGACCTTGCGCGCGGTGGCGACCGACGGCCATCGCCTGGCGCAATTCGAGCTGCCGTTGCCGGCGGGTGCCGCCGGCATGCCGGGGATCATCGTGCCGCGCAAGACCGTGGGTGAAATGCAGCGCCTGATCGAGGACAGCGAGACCGAAATCGCCGTCGAGCTGTCGCAAGGCAAGATTCGGTTCACGCTCGGAGACACCGTTCTGACCTCGAAGCTCATCGACGGCACCTTCCCCGACTATGCGAGGGTCATCCCGGTCAGCAACGACAAGGAACTCACCGTCGACAAGAAGGAGTTCGAGCAGGCGGTCGATCGCGTGTCCACGGTCTCGAGCGAACGCGGCCGGGCGGTGAAGCTGTCGCTGGCGAGCGGCAAGCTCATGCTCTCGGTCACCAACCCCGATTCCGGCAGCGCGACCGAGGAGATCGAGGTCGAATACGGCTCCGAGCCGCTCGATATCGGATTCAATTCCCGCTACCTGCTCGACATCGCGGCGCAGCTCGAAGGCGAGGCCGCCGTCCTGAAGCTCGCCGATCCCGGTTCCCCGACGCTGATCCATGACCGCGACACCAAGGGCGCACTTTACGTGCTGATGCCGATGCGGGTTTAGCGGCCGCCGGAAACATGCCTTCGGTCATCCGGACCGCGCAGCGCCGATTTGTGTTTTCTCACCGCCGGCTTCCGACTACTGATCCGGCATGCCGTCCGCCCAGATCCGCCGCCTGACGCTGACCAATTTTCGCAGTTATCACGCGGCGCAGATGGATGTCGGCCCCGCGCTTGTGGTTCTGGTCGGCGCCAACGGCGCCGGCAAGACCAACCTGATCGAGGCCATCTCATTTCTCGCGCCCGGCCGCGGGCTCCGGCGCGCGACGCTCGACGACGTGGCGTTTTCCGAAGGCGACGGATCCTGGGCGGTAGCAGCCGATGTCGAAGGCGCGCTCGGCCTGGCAACGCTCGGGACCGGTATCGAACCGCCGGCGGTCGAAGGCGCCGTGGTCGTGCGCAAATGCCGCATCGATCGGGAGCCGGTATCGTCCGCGACCGCCTTTGCCGATCACCTGCGGATCATCTGGCTGGTGCCGGCCATGGACGGGTTGTTCAACGGCCCGGCCTCGGAGCGCCGGCGCTTTCTCGATCGTCTCGTGCTCGCCGTCGATGCCGAGCATGTGACCCGCGTCAATGCACTCGAACGCGCGCTGCGCTCGCGCAACCGCTTGCTCGAGGACCCGCGTCCCGATCCGCACTGGCTCGACGCAGTCGAGCACGAGACCGCCGAGCTGGCGGTTGCGGTTACGGCGTTGCGGGTGGAAACCGTCGGCCGGCTGCAAACGGCGCTTGCCGCGCGCAAGGCCTCGCCGTTTCCGGCGGCGGAGATTGCGCTCGACGGCTGGATGGAGCAGCTCGTGCCGCTGCATCCCGCGGTCGAGGTCGAGGACCGCTACCGTGCGCTGCTGCGCGAGAATTGCTCGCGCGACGCCGCGGCCGGCCGCACCCTCGACGGGCCACATCTCACCGATCTTGCCGTCACCCACGCCGGCAAGGGCATCGCCGCCGCCGAGGCCTCCACCGGCGAACAGAAGGCATTGCTGATCGGTCTCGTGCTGGCCCATGCCGGGCTGATTGCCGAAATGACCGGCTTTGCCCCGGTGCTGCTGCTGGACGAGGTGGTTGCCCATCTCGACCCGTCGCGGCGCGCCGCACTTTTTGGGGAACTCCAGGCGCTCGGCGTCCAGGCGTGGATGACGGGCGCCGATGCCGCCGCGTTTGTGGACATCGAGGCGACGGCGGACATGTGGGAGGTGGCGCCCGGACAGGTGTACCGCAGGTCCTGACGCTCGCGCCGGACGTTGCGGGCTCCGTTGGTTGCGAAATCATGCAAGATGCCCGAGGCTGCCGGATACTCCGCGATCGCGCCGCGATGACCGCGGGCCCGGCAGCAGCTTGAAGGATCATTCCATGCGCGCCGCCTATTACGAAACCAACGGGCCTGCTCGTCAGGTGCTGCATGTCGCCGAGGTGGACACGCCGCAGCCCGGACGCGGTGAGGTGCGGGTGCGCCTCCTGATGTCCGGCGTCAATCCATCCGACGTCAAGAGCCGCGCCGGCCTGACGCGCAAGATCGCTTTCCCACGGGTGATCCCGCACAGCGACGGTGCGGGCGAGATCGATCGCGTGGGCGAAGGCGTTTCGCCGTCGCGCGTGGGTGAACGGGTCTGGGTCTGGAACGGGCAGTGGCGGCGCGCCTCGGGCACCGCCGCACAATCGATCGTCCTGCCATCGCAGCAGGCGGTGCCGCTGCCGGCCAACACCACGCTGGAAGCCGGGGCCTGTCTCGGCATTCCGGCCTATACCGCCTATCAAGGCGTCGGACTCGCGGGTGCGACCCAAGGCTCGACCGTGCTCGTTGCCGCCGGCGCGGGCGCCGTGGGCCATTACGCCATCCAGTTCGCCAAAAAACGCAAGGCGACCGTCATCACCACGGTGAGCTCGCCGGCGAAAGCCGAGCTGGCACGGCAGGCGGGAGCCGATCATGTGATCGATTACAAACGCGAGGACGTCGGCGAACGGGTTATGGCGGTGACCGCCAAGCGCGGGGTGGACGCCGTGATCGAGGTCGATCTCGCCGCCAATGCGCGGCTCCTGCCGCAAGTCCTGGCGCCCAACGGGGTGGTCGCGATCTATGGCAGCGGCGCTCCCGAGGCGTCGATTCCGTTCCAGTTCCTGCTCCAGAACAGCATCATGCTGAAGTTCTTTCTGGTGTACCTGATGCCGCCGGAGGAACGCGCACGTGCCACCGCCGATATCACAGGCATGCTCGAACGCGGCGAGCTCATCCACAATGTGGCGCAGACCTTCGATCTCGACGACATCGCCGCCGCGCACGAAACGGTCGAGGCAGGCCGGGCGATGGGCAACATCGTGCTGAGGATTTCGTAACGCACGTCTCGAGGACATGGTGCATGAACCGGGCTCAGGCGATCGCGCTCGCACTCGAATATTTCGACACCGGCCGCTTTCATAAGGATCTGGCACGGCGGGTCTCGATTCAGACCGAAAGCCAGGAGGGCCGCGACGACCAGATGCGCGCCTACCTGGAACAGGAGATTCGCCCCTCACTGGCGCGGATCGGATTTCGTTGTCGTGACATCGAAAACCCGGCCGCGCCGTGCTGTCCGTTCCTGATCGCCGAGAGGCGGGAAGGCGATGACTTGCCGACCGTCCTGACCTATGGACACGGCGACGTTATCCGCGGTCAGGGCGAGCGTTGGACGCGCGGTCGCGGACCGTGGGACTTGGCCGTCGACGGCGAGCGCATCTATGGCCGCGGGACAGCCGACAATAAGGGCCAGCACACCATCAATCTCGCTGCGCTCGAGTGCGTCCTGGCGGCGCGCGGCGGAGCACTCGGCTTCAATGTCAGGGTTCTGATGGAGACCGGCGAGGAAATCGGCTCCCCCGGCCTGCACGAGGTTGCCGAGGCTCAGCGCGACGATCTCGTCGCCGATGTGTTCATCGCGTCCGACGGCCCACGCCTCGAGGCACGCACGCCCATGCTGTATCTGGGCTCGCGCGGCGTCATGAACTTCGCGCTGGCCCTGAAGCTGCGCGAGGGCGCGCATCATTCCGGAAATTGGGGCGGGCTGCTGGCAAACCCGGCGATCATCCTGAGCAACGCCATCGCCGGCATCGTCGACCGGCGCGGTCGCATTCGGATCGACGCGTTGCGCGCGCCGCCAATTTCAAACTCGGTCCGCCACGCCTTGGCGGCGTGCGACCTCGAGGAAGGCCCGGAAGCGGGCGCCGGCATCGATCGAGCATGGGGCGAGCCGGACTTCACCCCGGCCGAGCGCGTGTTCAGCTCCAACACTTTCGAAGTGCTGGCGATGATGGCGGGCAATCCCGCGCAGCCGATCAACGCGGTGCCACCGAGCGCGGTCGCACATTGCCAGATGCGTTTCATCGCCGGGTGCGACTGGCGCACATTTCTGCCGGCGATCCGAAGCTACCTGGACGCCAACGGCTTTGCCGCGGTCACCATCGAGCAACGCGACCATCCCATGGCCGCCACGCGGCTGTCTCCGGACGATCCTTGGGCCACCTGGGTCGCACAGTCGCTCGCGAGCACGACCGGGGTCAGGCCAATCGTGCTGCCGAACACCGGCGGCTCGCTTCCCAACGACGTGTTTGCGGATCTGATCGGGGTGCCGACGGTCTGGGTGCCACACAGCTACGGCGGATGTTCGCAGCACGCGCCGGACGAGCACCTGCTTGCGCCCATAGCGCGCGAGGCCCTCGCCATCATGGCTGGACTGTTCTGGGACCTCGGTGAGCCGGGCGCCGGCAACGGGACGGGGAAGCGGAAAGCGCGCCGGGCGAGCGCTTGAAGGCATTCGAGGCTGCCTGAAAAAGGCCAGCCGGAGGCAGCGATCGAAGCGCTTGTTCAAGCCCCGAGGAGAGCCAGAATCGGGCCCGAAAAACCACCCTCAATCGAGCCTTTTTCGCGGCCCCGTCTGCCCTTGAAATTTCATAAATAACAGTTACTTACACCTTGTCGTTTTGGGCTGTACGGCACCCCCGTTTCGTGTCAAACCAACCCCGATTGATCCGCCCTTTTCCGTTGTCGATTCGAAAGACCTCCATGGCTGAACCCGCCCGCCAGGATCTGCCTCTTGCCTCTGACTATGACTCGGACTCGATCAAGGTCCTCAAGGGCCTCGACGCGGTGCGCAAGCGGCCGGGAATGTATATCGGCGACACCGACGACGGCTCGGGCCTTCACCACATGGTCTACGAGGTCGTCGACAACGCCATTGACGAAGCGCTCGCCGGCTTCGCCCACGAGGTCGTGGTTGCCCTCAATCCGGACGGCTCCTGCACCGTGCGCGACGATGGCCGCGGCATCCCCACCGACATCCACAAGGGCGAAGGAGTATCGGCCGCCGAGGTCATCATGACCCAGCTCCATGCCGGCGGGAAGTTCGACCAGAACTCCTACAAGGTATCCGGCGGCCTGCATGGCGTCGGCGTCTCGGTGGTGAACGCGCTCTCGACCTGGCTCAAGCTCACCATCTGGCGCGACGGCCAGGAGCACTTCATGGAGTTTCGCGACGGCGAGGCGCTCGCCCCGCTGTCGGTCGTCGGCCCGTCCCACGACAAGCGCGGCACCGAGGTCACCTTCCTGCCGAGCCCGCGCACCTTCACCATGACCGAGTTCGACTACGCGACGCTGGAGCACCGGCTGCGCGAGCTCGCCTTCCTCAATTCCGGTGTCCGGATCGTGCTCTCGGACATGCGCCACGCCGTCGAGAAACGCGAGGAACTGCGCTACGAGGGCGGCGTCGAGGCCTTCGTCAAATATCTCGATCGCAACAAGAGCCCGCTCATCCCCGCTCCCATCATGATCAAATCCGAGCGGGAGGGAATCGCCGTCGAATGCGCCTTGTGGTGGAACGAGGCCTACCACGAGACCGTGCTGTGCTTCACCAATACCATTCCTCAGCGCGACGGCGGCACCCATCTCGCCGGCTTCCGCGGCGCGCTGACCCGTCAGGTCACCGGCTATGCCGAGAAGGGCGGGATCGCGCAGAAGGAGAAGGTCGCGCTGACCGGCGACGATTGCCGCGAGGGACTGACCGCTGTCCTCTCCTGCAAGGTGCCGGATCCGAAATTCTCCTCCCAGACCAAGGACAAGCTCGTCTCCTCCGAGGTGCGGCCGGTGGTCGAGAACCTCATCAATGAGGCGCTGCAATACTGGTTCGAGGAGCATCCCGCGGAGGCCAAGATCGTCGTCAACAAGGTGATCCAGGCGGCGGCGGCGCGCGAGGCCGCGCGCAAGGCGCGTGAGATGACGCGCAAAAGCGCGTTGGGCATCACCTCGCTGCCGGGCAAGCTTGCCGACTGCCAGGAGCGCGACCCCGCAAAGTCGGAGCTGTTCATCGTCGAGGGGGATTCCGCAGGCGGCAGCGCCAAGCAGGGCCGCAACCGCGAGTTTCAGGCGGTGCTGCCGCTGCGCGGGAAGATCCTCAACGTCGAACGCGTGCGTTTCGACAAGATGCTGTCATCCGAGCAGATTGGTACGCTCATTGCCGCACTCGGCACCGGCATCGGACGCGATGAGTTCAACGTCGACAAGCTGCGCTACCACAAGATCATCATCATGACCGATGCCGACGTGGACGGCTCGCACATCCGCACCCTGTTGCTCACATTCTTCTACCGCCAGATGACCGACATCATCGATCGCGGGCACCTCTTCATTGCGCAACCTCCGCTCTACAAGGTGACGCGCGGCAAGTCCGAGCAGTATCTCAAGGACGAGCGCTCACTGGAGGACTATCTGATCGATACCGGTATCGAGGACGGTGTGCTCCACCTCCATTCGCGCGATAGCCGCGCCGGCCAGGACCTGCGCAGGCTGGTCGAGGAAGCACGCACCATCCGCAACGTGCTCAATGGCCTGCACAGCCGGTACAACCGCCGCGTCATCGAACAGGCGGCGATCCTCGGGGTGCTCAATTCGAGCATCTTCGGCGACAGCGAGAAGGCAAAGGCCGCGGCGCCTTATATCGCGCGCCGGCTCGATGCGCTGGCGGAGGAAACCGAACGCGGTTGGCAGGGAAAATTCACCGAAGGCTCCGGGTTCGAGTTCGAACGTACCGTGCGCGGCGTCAAGGAGGTTGCCGTCATCGACCAGGCCCTGCTCGGCTCGGCCGATGCGCGCAAGCTCGACGAGCATGCCGTCTCGCTGCAGGACGTCTACCAACGCCCCGGCTCGTTCCGCCGCAAGGACGAGGAGACGCCAATTCATGGGCCGGTCGCGCTGTTCGAGGCCGTGACCGCTGCCGGCCGCAAGGGCCTTTCGCTCCAGCGCTACAAAGGGCTGGGCGAGATGAACCCCAACCAGCTGTGGGAAACCACGCTTGACAGCAATGCGCGTTCGCTGCTGCAGGTCAACGTCAAGGACGTGGCCGACGCCAACACGATGTTCGACGAGCTCATGGGCGACAAGGTCGAGCCGCGGCGGGCATTCATCGAACAGAACGCGCTCACCGCCACCGTCGACGTGTAACCGTCTTCAGACGCTCCGGACGCTGCAGCCCCGAGGCCGTGTCGGTCACGCGCGTCAGCGGCCGTTCGCCCAGCTTGACGCCTTGCGCCGGGCTTCGTCGGTCTGCTGCCAGTAGAGTTGCCAGCCCTCGGTCGGGCCGATGCCGTCGATCGCCGCGGGGCCGGTGATCTTCGCCGCGGACGCGGCATCGAGCACCATCGGCGGCCTGCCGCCATGATCCGCCTGCTCGATGGCGCCGCGCAGGATGCGCCGGTAGGCGCTGATCGCCTTGTCGGACTGTCCCAGATGCTCCCTGGTGCGGTCCTGGATCGAGCCCATGGACTCGCAGGCCCATTGGTCGTGGACGTTGATGTCCGTGCCCATGCCGGTAAAGGTCGCGTGCTCCTGCTCGTGCGCGTCGAAGCCGTAATCGTTGCTCTTGTTCTTGCGCGGGATGTAGTCCGGCAGCTCATAAAGCTCGAGCCGCTGGCGCCGCATCTCGTCGCGATCCACCGGCGCGCCGAAGCTGGTGAAGATCGCGTACCAGTAGTGCCTGTGGTCGTCGATCGGCACATGCCATTGCGTGATCGTCATCTCGCTCGACATCGGAATCGTGAACGCGTGCGGAAACACCAGGTTGGTGACGCGCACGTGCGTGCTGGCGTCGCTGATCCGCCGCAAGGTGACGACGCGCATGCCGTAATCGGTTGCCTCGACCTCGATCTGCGGCCGCGGAAACTCGCGCATGATCCGCGTCATTGGCATGTCGGAGTCGATCGATTTGTCGCGAAACAGCTTGCCGTAGCCCTTCGCCGGCTCCTCGTCGTGAAAGAAGCGGTGCAGGAACGAGGTATGAGCGGGATCGATGCCGACCTCCAAGGACTGCAACCAGTTGCAGTCGATCATCCCCTTGAATGCAAAGGTGTGCGTATCGGGGGCAGTGAAGCAATCGAAGTGTGGAAAGGCGGGCGGCTCGCCCGGCCCCATATAGGCGAACAGGATTCCGCTCTTCTCGACGACCGGATAGGCCGGCTGGCGGATATTGGCGCACATTCTGCTGCCTTCCGGTTCCGCCGGTGTCTCCAGGCATTGACCGGAGACATCGAACAACCAGCCATGGAACGCGCAGCGCAACCCTCCGGCCTCCAGCCGTCCGAACGCGAGGTCGGTGCCGCGGTGCGGGCAGGCGCGCTCCAGCAGCCCGTAGCGGCCGTTCTCGTCGCGGAACAATACGAGGTTCTCGCCCAGAAGGCGGACGGGCTTGACCGGACGGTTGCCGGACAGCTCATCCACGAGTGCGGCCGGCTGCCAGTAGCACCGCATCAGCTTGCCGGCGGCCGTCCCGGGCCCCGTGCGGGTGATGAGATCGTTCTGCTCCGTGCTCAGCATTGCCCTCGTCCTTCGAATTGGCCTCGCCGCCCGAATCTACAGGATCAGGCGCGAGGTCTGCCAGCCCACCGCTCCCGGACCTGGGAACTCGCACCGCCGCTCGGCGTTGTTTTGCAGCGGTCAGCGCTGGCGGCGCTTCTGACCGACCGATGAATCTCGGAGCATGTCATGCGCGATGAGCCTGGACGGACGGTGGAGACGCCGGTGGAAGCACGGGCTGGGTTTCTTGACCGGCCTGTCCTAGTCGTCCTGTGCGTCAGCCTGGTGTTGGGCGTGCTAGTACTCGGCGCGTTGTGGTTCGGATACTTTGCCGCCCCGAGCGCCTGAGGCCCCTCAATAGCCCGGCAAAACCGTCACTTTGGGCGTGGCGGGGAGGCTCGTCTTCGATACCACCAGCGATGGGACCTCGTTCATTTCGACCGTCCAGTTCTGCCTCGCCCGATCCAGGAAGCGGTGCAGCGTGTACGTGCTGAAAAAGTGCATCGGAATCATCAACGGCGCCTTCAATGCCTGCAGGACCTCCATCATGCCTTCCAGGTCGAGCGTCATGTTGCCGTCGACCGGGACCAGGACCACGTCGACACGACCGATCTCGCTGAGTTGCTGCTGGGTAAGGGTGTGGTGCAAATGCCCGAGATGGGCGATGCACATATTGGCCGTCTCGTAGATGAAAATGGAGTTGCCGTGTCGCTCCGTCCCGCCGCGCCAGTCGCGGATATTGGTGGGGACGTTGCGCACGCGGACGTCCTTGTAGCTCATGTCGTGGCGTGCCGGCTGGTCCGGGCTCGGCCCCCAGCCCCGCAGGACGTATCTAATTCCTGGATCCGGGCGATCGGTGAAATGGCTCGTATGCGCGTGGTTCATGGTGACGATGTCCGGCAGTACGGGTGAACGGACATAGTCGTTGTAGTCGGTTGCGATGCGCACGAGCTGCGGGCTCTCGATCAGGAAGGTCGAGTGACCGACATAGGTGAAGCGGACCTGATCCGATGTGAGCGCCACCTTGAGCGCGGCGGGAATGGCGCGCGGCGTATTCGACGCCACGAGACCGGGACAGTTTTCCACGCTCTCGGGCTTGGGCACCGGTGCCTGTATGCGTTCGAATGCCGCGAGCGGCGAAGGCATCGCGCAGATCGGAACGAGCGCTACCAGGGCGGCTTGAGCAAGCAAAGTAAGTCCGCGCATGCGAAGGAACCCTTCCGCGTGAGCTGCCGGCGATCGGGCGGAAGCGGGACGCCCGGGCACCCCTTCGCGCAGGGCAAATTTGCCATGGATTTGGCTCCTGCGCCACCTGGACCGGACCCGCGCGGGACCCGAAGTCCGGTTCGCGAAGAGCACTAACTCAGTCGTGCAAGAATAAGGTCAGCGCCTGCGGATTCCAAAGGCGCGATTGGCCGGCGCTGACGATCAGCGCCCCGACGTGGTGATCAGGCCTTTCGAGGTGACAACCACCCAGCGGCCGTCCTGCTTGCGGATCGCATCCACGCGGCCAAGACCGGGCACCACCGTTCCCTGGTCGACCTCGACCAGTCCCATGCGGCCTTCGATCAGCGCGGTCCCGCGCTGGACGTCACGCACGACCCATCCTTCGACGATCCCGGGCTTCCCCGGCACAGAGCCGGTGACTTCCCTGGCCTGGGCCGCGGCGTCGGCCTTCGAGAGCCGGTCGAGGGTCTCGATCGCCTTGTTGAGCTTGGCCACCGGCTCGGCCTGCACGCGCTCGAAGCGCTCGATGAGCTCGCCGATCCTGGTGAACTGGGCGCTGGCGCTCCGGTTGGCAAACTCGAGGCCGACCTTCAGCGCCGCCAGTTCGACCCGCGCCTGCACGACGTTCTCCTTCAGCGCCTGGATTTCGTCGAGGGCCGTCCGCCCCGCCGACACGGCGGGCAACGCGCCGGGTCGCGCCAGGCCGTAGGCTGTCAGCGCCCCGACCATGCCGCCGAAGGCCGCAGCCAGCGCCAGCGAGGCCGCCAGCATCGTGAAACGACTGATGTAGGGCCCGCGTGCCTGCGCCGGAGGCTCGCCGCCTTCGGTTGCCTTACCGTCTGCCGCGGCAGCCGCCAGTTCCTCGATGTCCGGAGCGATGTGCGGAGCCTCGATGCTCGCGAACTCGATCTTCCCGGTTTGCATTGCCGCAGTCGCGATCTTGTCGGTCCCGATCTCCGGGATATCGAACCTCATTGTCTCTTGCCTGGGCGTCTCCGCCTTGTGCATCTCGCTCCTGGGCCTTTCGGTCCTGGGCCGCTCGGCCGCCGGCAGATCGAAGCCGGCCAACGCCATCCGCGGCGTCGCCGTCGCGTCCATCTGGCTTGCAGGCGTCGACTGGATCGAGGCGTCGACCGAGGAGGACGGAGGGCTGTTGATATTCTCGTGCTTACCCATGGAAGTCCCCAATGTCGGAGCGGATTGGAAACCACCGCGGTTACCAATTGGTTACGATTGCGGCTCTGGCGCGTCGTCAACCACAACATCCGTGCGTTAGGGTTTCTTCAGTCTTGCGTAGCGCTCGACTGCGCGCGGCCGGGCAGCCGAATGCTCAATGATCGGCTGTGGATAAGTCTCGCCCCACCTCCCGAACATGATAGCGCCCATTCCAATCGGCGGCGTGCGCGGCGGCCTCGACCGCGATCGCCGGCAGAACGTCGGCGGCGGCCTCTCGGCGCATCACCAAGCGGCTGCCCAGCTGCCGCAGGCTTTGATCGAGCGCCCGGCGGACCGGGGGGTCTGCGGCGGCAAGCGAGTGGAGTCACACGCCGAGATAGCGGTGCTGAACGTGCTCGGCGGCGGCAAGTTCCCCGGAGCTGCCGGCCCACACCACTTTGCCGCGTTCGATCAGATAGTGGCGGTTGGCAATACGGATCAGCGCCTCGACGTTCTTGTCGATCACGAGGATCGACTGCCCGGCGTCCTTGAGTTGCGTGAGACATTGCCAGATCTCGGCACGGATGAGCGGCGCAAGTCCCTCCGTTGCCTCGTCGAGGATCAGAAGGCGCGGATTGGTCATCAGCGCGCGGCCGATCGCCAGCATCTGCTGCTCCCCGCCGGACAACTGGTTCGCCATGTTCGCGATGCGCTCGGCGATGCGCGGAAACAGGGCGCAGACCTTGTCGAGCGTCCAGGGGTCCGCCGCATGGCTGCGGTTGGCGGCGGTGGCAATCAGATTCTCGCGCGCGGTAAGATTGGGGAAGACCTGCCGCCCTTCGGGCACCAGGCCGATGCCAAGCTGGGCGATGTGATAGGCCGGCAACCCGCGAATTTCCCGGCCGTCGAACCGGATCGAGCCCGCCAGCGCCGGGGTGAGCCCCATGATCGAGCGCACGGTCGTGGTCTTGCCCATGCCGTTGCGACCCATCAGCGTGACCATCTCGCCCGGAGCGATGGCGAGCGACATGCCGAACAGCACCTGACTCAATCCGTAGCAGGTCTCGACGTTGGAGATTTCGAGCAACGGCGCGTCAGCCATGCACCTGCTCCTGCTCGCCGAGATAGGCTTGCCGCACCTCGGCATTGGCGCGGATCGCCTCCGGCGTGCCGGACGCGATGATGCGGCCGTAGACCAGGACGGTGATCCGGTCGGCCAGTGCGAACACCGCCTCCATGTCGTGCTCGATCAGCAGGATGGTCAGCTCGCGCTTGAGCTCGCGCAGCATCTTCACCATGCGCGCGCTCTCGTCCGGGCCCATCCCCGCCATCGGCTCATCGAGCAGGAGCATGCGCGGGCTGGTGGCCAGCGCCATCGCGATTTCGAGCTGCCGGTGCTCGCCGTGGCTCAGCCGCGAGACCACCACATTGGCGCGATGTGCCAGACCAATGCGTGCGAGCGCCGCTTCCGCCGGGCGGCGCAGGTCGGCCTCCTCCCGCGCCGCGCGCCAGAAGTGGAAGGAGTGACCGGCATGCGCCTGCACGGCTAGCGCTACATTGTCGAGCGCGGTGAAATCGAGAAACAGGGATGTGACCTGGAACGATCGCGCGAGGCCGAGCTGGCTGCGCCGATAGGTCGGCACGGCGGTGATGTCGCGGCCTTCGAAATGGATGTGCCCGGCGTCGGACACGATCTCCCCCGCCAACTGCCCGATCAACGTGGTCTTGCCGGCGCCGTTCGGCCCGATGATGGCGTGCAGCTCGCCTTTCGGGACGGACAACGAGATCGAGTCCGAGGCCAGCACGCCGCCGAACCGCTTGGTCAGTCCATTGATCTCCAGAAGTGCTGCAGGGACGGCATCAGCCACGGCGCGCTCCCGCAAGCATGCCGTCGATGCCGCCGCGCGCGAACAGCACGACCAGCAGGAACAGGGGCCCGAGCACGATCTGCCAGTATTCCGCGATGCGCACGGCAGCGTCACCGAACAGCGGCGACGCCATGGCCTTGATCAGGATCGGAAGCGCCTCCTCCAGCGCCAGCAGCACGACAGCGCCGATCAGCGGCCCGAACGATGATCCCATGCCGCCGAGCACGACCATCACGATGAGATCGCCCGAGCGCGTCCAGTGCATGGTCGCCGGGCTGATGAAGCCGGTATGATTGGCGAGCAGGGCGCCGGCAAGCCCGCACATCGCGCCGGCGATGACAAAGGCCGTGAGGCGATAGCGAAAGGTCGGAAAACCGATCGCACGCATGCGTCGATCGTTCGACCGCGCGCCTTGTATGACCATGCCGAAGCGCGAATTCACCAGGCGCCAGATGAGATAGATGGTGACGAGCAGCAAAACGAAGCACAGATAGTAGAATTGGGTGCGGTTCGACAGGTTGATCAGATCGCCGAACTGGCTGCGCTGGCGGATGCTCAAACCATCGTCGGCGCCGTAGCGGTCCAGCCCGACGCCGAAATAGTACACGAGCTGCGCGAAAGCGAGCGTGATCATGATGAAGTAGACGCCGCGTGTGCGCAACGAAAGCGCACCCACGATCAGCGCGAACAAGGCGCTGACAACGATCGCTAGCGGCCACTGCACGAAGCCGGACGGGACGCCTTCGGAGGCCAGGATGCCGACCGCATAACCGCCGATACCGAGATAGACGGCATGGCCGAAACTCACCATGCCGCCGTAGCCCAGAATCAGGTTGAGGCTGCTCGCCGCCATGCCGAGGATGAGAATGCGCGTGAACAGGGTCACAAGGAAGGCGTTCCCGGTCGTCGCGGCATAGACCGGGAGCACGGCAAGGAGCAAAAGCAGGACGACGACCACGACGCTGCGCGGCGTGAGCAGCGCGGTCATTTGTTCGACACCGGAAACAGACCCTCCGGCCGCAACACCAGCACGATCGCCATCAGCAGATAGATCATCATCGACGACATGGCGGGGGCCACGGTCGATGCGCCGCGCGAGCTGAGCACGAGCCGGAGCAGGTCCGGCAGGAACGCGCGCCCGATCGTGTCGATCAGCCCGACCAGGATGGCGGCGATGAAGGCGCCGCGGATCGAGCCGATGCCCCCGATGATGATAACCACAAAGGCAAGAATGAGGATGTTCTCGCCCATCCCGATCTGCACGGTCAGGATCGGCGCTTGCATCAGACCGGCCAGTCCTGCCAGCGCCGCGCCCAGGCCGAACACCAGGGTATAGAGCAGGTTGATGTTGACGCCCAACGCGCCCGTCATCTCGCGGTTGGAGGCCCCGGCGCGGATCAGCATGCCGAGCCGGGTCCGCATCACCAGGAAGTAGAGAAACAGCGCGACCAGAAGCGCCGTCAGGATGATGGCGATGCGGTAGGTCGGATAGTAGAGGCCGGGGAGGATTTCAACGGGAAGGATGAGCCACATCGGCAGCGACAGGCTCAACCCCGCCGGCCCCCAGATAAGCCGCACCAGTTCGTTGAAGAAGAGAATCAGACCGAACGTGCCGAGCACGTGATCGAGATGGTCGCGGCCATAGAGCCGGCGCAGCGCGATGACTTCGAGCGCCATTCCGACCACGAGCGTGGCCAGGAGGGCGAGAACCGCCCCGGCGATGAAACTGTCGGTCCACGCCGCAAAGGTCGCCGCGAAATACGCCCCCAGCATGTAGAGCGAGCCGTGGGCGAGGTTGACGAGATCCATGATGCCGAAGACGAGCGTCAGCCCGGCAGCGAGCAGGAACAACAGCAGCCCGAACTGCAGGCCATTCAGGCACTGTTCGATAAACAGCAGCATGGGGATTCGAACGACAGCGGGGCAGACAAGCGCCGACGAGCTACGGCCGGGGGAGAGTCTCGCGCGTGGATCTCTCCCTCCGCCTTCGTCGGCTCGTCAGCTGTTGCTCCCCTTCACCACTTCATCGGACACTTGTCGTGGAACCTGTCCTGACTGTCCTTGACGATCGTCGCCATGGTCTTGAGCACAATGTTGCCGCTCGCGTCCTTGACGGCCTCCTGCAGGTAGAAGTTTTGAATCGGGAACTGGTTGTTGCCGTACTTGTAGGGGCCGCGCACCGAAGCGTAGTCGGCCTTGCGCATGGCGTCACGCATGGCGTCCTTCTTGCTCAGATCGCCGTTCACTGCGACTACGGCGCTGTTGACGAGATTCGCCGCGTCATAGGACTGCGCGCCATAGAAGGACGGGCCCTTGCCGTTCTTGGCCCGGTAGTCGGCGACGAATTTCTTGTTGGCCTCGTTAGGCAGGTCGTTGACCCATTCCTGCGCGCCCGGCACGCCAAGGGCGAGGTCCTTTTGCAGCGGAAGCGTCGTCTCGTCGATGGTGAACGCGGTGTAGAGAGGGATTTGGCCCTTGAGCCCGGACTGGACATACTGGGTGAGGAACTGCACGCCGGCCGCACCGGGATAGAACACAAACACGGCTTCGGGTTTGGCGGCACGCACCTTCGATAATTCGGTCGAAAAGTCGAGCTGATCCGGCCAGCGCGTCAGCTCTTCGCCGATGACTTCGCCCTTGAAGGTCGAGCGCACGCCGGTGAGCATATCCTTGCCCGCGGCGTAGTTCGGACCCATCAGAAACGCCGTCTTCACCCCCTTCTGGGTCATGTATGTGCCCATGGCTTGCGGCGTCTGGTCGTTTTGCCACGAGGTCGAGAAGTAGTAGGGCGAGCACTGCTCGCCGGCGATCTGCGAGGGACCGGCATTGGAGCTGATCAGAAAGGTCTGCGAATCCACAATCGGCTTGAGCGAGGCGAGCAGCACGTTTGACCAGATGAAGCCCACGACGAAATTGACCTTGTCGGACTCGATCAACTTCTGCGACTTCTGCACACCCACTTCGGGCTTCTGCTGGTCGTCCTCGTAGATCACCTCGACCGGCTTGCCGCCCATCTTGCGGCCGAGATGCTCGAGCGCGACCTCGAACGAATTGCGCATGTCATTGCCGATGACGGCGGTCGGGCCGCTGAACGTACTGACAAATCCGATCTTCACCGATTGCTGGGCCACGGCCGGCGCGCTGCCGAGCGCCACGAGCGCGACCGTTCCCATGAGAATTCTCTTCATGTCCGCTGTCCTCCAACACTCTGGAAAGTTGGAGCGATCTTAGTGGATCGGTTCGGGAGCCAAAAGCCCTTCCGAGCGTGGCCTTTCGCCCCTCGTCGCAATCCCGCCGCGGACGCATCCCGCACATGCAAGCTGGCCGTCCGGCGATCGCCGCCCTGATCGCTTGCCTTGCCGAGGGCCCGGCAGTAAAGCATTGGCAGCAAAGCATTTGCGGCTGCTGCTCTCGCCACGATCAGAGGCGTCGTCATGCATGAGTTGACCGGCAGGACACACTGGCATGAACCCACCGGCAACAGCCGCGCCGGCTTCGGCGAGTTCGGGCGGCCGAAGACGCCCTACGACCTGTTCATGGAGTCGGAAGGCATTCCGATCTTCCGCGACATCGGCGTGAGCAAGGTGCAGGACCTGCCGCTGGCGCCGTGGAAGCGTTTGGGAGGCAAAGGCACCTACATCCAGCTCCACGGCACCGAGGGCAAATGGGGAAGCTATCTCGTCGAGGTCCCCGGCGCCGGCGCGCTGAATGCGGAAAAGCACCTCTACGAGGAGATCTACCTCGTGGTCGAAGGACGCGGCACGACCGAGGTGTGGCTCGACAACGACAGCAAGCGCCATGTGTTCGAGTGGCAGAAGGGCTCGCTGTTCTCGATTCCGGTGAATGCCTGGCACCGCATCGTCAATGCGAGCTCCTCGCCGGCATTGCTGCTGGGCGGGACGACCGCGCCGAACCTCATGAACCTGATCAACAACGTCGAGTTGATGTTCAACTGTCCTTATGAATTCCGCGACCGCTTCAGCGGCGCGGACGATTTCTACAAATACAAGGACGACATCGAACCCGATCCGGTGCGCGGGCTCGCCATGCGGCGCACGAATTTCGTGCCGGACGTCGTCAATTGCGACCTGCCGCTCGATAACCGGCGCTCGCCCGGCTGGCGGCGGGTCGAGCCCTTCATGACCGGCAACACGTTTTATCTCTGGATCGGTCAGCACGAGAACGGCCGCTATTCCAAGGCGCATGCGCACACGTCGGCGGCGGTGCTGGTCTGCCTCAAGGGCAAGGGCTACACCTACACTTGGCCCGAGCGTTACGGCGTCACGCCGTGGAAGGACGGCCACGCCGACAAGGTCAAGCGCGTCGACTATGAGCCGGTCGGGATGGTTTCGGCGGCACCGGGCGGAGCGCGCTGGTACCACCAGCACTTCGGCGCCTCGAAGGACCCGCTGCGGCTCACTGCGTGGTTCGGGCCGCACAATCCCGGCCGCGAGCCGGGGCCTCCTGGCGAGAAGCACATCGACTACACGGGCATGGACATCCCTGAAGGCGGCACCGCGATCCCCTACTGGATGGAAGATCCCTTCATCAGCGCCGAATACGAGGCCACGCTGAAGGCAGAAGGCGTGCCCAGCCGGATGGAGCCGGAATTCTATAAAAAGGGCACCATCGTCCCGAAATTCGCGGGCGCATGACGGACGGCGCAAGCTCATGAAGGCGCCCGGATGTGATGTCGTCGAAATCGTCCTGCTGGTTGCGCTCCTCGCTACGCCCGGCACCGGGCACTCAGTCCAACCATGAACGACGAGCCGGAAGGCGGCCGCATCTTCTTCTCGAGCACCGGCCGCTCCCTCGTCGATGAGGACGAGATCGTCGTCCTGAGCGTCGGGGTGGATATCGGGTCTTCCACCTCGCATCTCGTATTCTCCCGCATCGTGCTGGAACGGCTTGACAGCCGTTATGTCGTCACCACCCGCGAAGCCTTTTACGAGTCGGACATCCTGCTCACGCCCTATGCCGCTGGGGAGGACATCGACGCGGAGGTCCTCGGCGCCTTCATCGACCGGCAATACAAGGAAGCCAATGTCGATCCGGAGGAGATCGATACCGGAGCCTTGATTCTGACCGGCGTCGCCGTGCGGCGGCGCAATGCCCGCAAGATCGGCGAGCTGTTTGCGCGTCAGGCCGGCAAGATGGTTGCGGTCTCCGCCGGCGACAGCCTGGAAACGGTGATGTCTGCCCACGGCTCGGGCGCGGTGGCGCGTTCGATCCGCGACAAGGCCACGGTCATGAACGTGGACGTCGGCGGCGGCACTTCAAAGATCGCGATCTGCGCCGACGGCCGGGTCACCGGCCTCACCGCGCTCGACGTGGGCGCGCGTCTCATCTGCCTTGATGCGGCAGGCCGCATCGTACGCCTAGAGGAGGCAGGTCGGCGCTTCGGCGCCGATCTTGGCATCACCCTCGAACTCGGGGCGAAGCTCGCGCCCGAAGCCGCCCGCGCCGTGGCGGCGCGCATGGCGGATCGCCTGTTCGAAGCCATGGACGGCGGCTCGCCGGCGAGCGGCGGCGCGGGAATTTTGCGGCTCGATCCGCTGCCGGCACGCCCGGCCGTCGACCGGGTGACATTCTCCGGAGGCGTCGCCGAATACATCTACTCCCGCGAGCCGCGCACCTACGGGGATCTCGGCATGCTCCTGGCGCAGGAAATTCGCGCGCGCGTCGAGAGCCGGGGGGCAAAGCTCGAGCCGGCCATTGAAGGTATCCGCGCGACCGTCGTCGGCGCGTCGCAATACACGACGCAGGTGAGCGGCAGCACCATTTACGTCTCGCCCCTGGAAGCCCTCCCGCTGCGAAACGTCCCGGTGATTGCGCCGGCCTTCGCGCTCGATGCGGATGAGATCGATTCCGCGCTCGTGGCCGAGGCGATCAAGACGGTGCTCAAGCGCCTCGATCTCGCCGAAGCCGACACGGCGGTGGCGGTCTTCGTGCCGTGGCGCGGCTCGGCG
This sequence comes from uncultured Alphaproteobacteria bacterium, assembly GCA_963739385.1. Taxonomy (GTDB): domain Bacteria; phylum Pseudomonadota; class Alphaproteobacteria; order Rhizobiales; family Xanthobacteraceae; genus VAZQ01. The sequence goes on along the minus strand of CAVUAI010000017.1, from coordinate 13,369 downwards.
ACCTTTCAACGCCTCGACGGCTTCTGCCAGGGCGTGGTCGACGGCCTCGCCGGCATTCTCGCCGACGGCCATCCGCTGGTGCTGGCCGGGGACGGTGACGTCGGGGGTCTCATGGGGATTCACCTGCGCGAGGAAATCCAGCTCGACAACGCGATCGTCTCGGTGGATGGCCTCGAGCTCAAGGAATTCGACTATGTCGACATCGGCGCCATGTTGCCGAATTCCGGCGCGGTGCCGGTGGTGATCAAGTCGCTGATTTTTCCTGGCAGCGCCGCAGTCGGCACGGATTGGCGAGCCATGCCGCAGGTCGTGACCCGCTGAGGCGGCCTGTCGTTTACATCATCGACACCGGGCCGTACGTTTTGCGGCATCGTTTTTGCTACGATCGCGGCACCATTTCCAGAGGAGGAGATCAGACATGCCGACACTACGCCCCCTCGCCCCGCCGCGCCGCTCGCAACCTCAAGCTATCCGCAGCCGCCGCGTCCGCGCTGCTCGCCGCGGTCGCCGGCACCTCCATGGTGCATGCGGCCGAGCACACGCTCATGCCCAGCCCGAAGACCGTGCATATCGGGTATTTTCTAGCCAGCGCGAAGCCGGTGCTCACCATCGATTCCGGCGACATCGTCACGCTGGAGAGCGCGGCCGCCATCGTCCCATCCGTTGTCGACCAGTCCGGCGTGGTTCCGCCGAGCGCCGTGCCGCAATATCAGCGCGACATCTATGGCGAGGTGAAGGACCGCGGCCCGGGCCCGCACGTGCTGACCGGTCCGATCGAAATCCGCGGCGCCGAGCCCGGCGACGTGCTCGAAGTGCGCATCCTCGATGTCAGCCTTGCCCTCGACTACGGCTACAACCGCCAGCGCCCCTATACCGGGGCGCTGCCCGATGAATTTACCGCGTTCTGGAATCGCATCATCCCGATCGACCGGGAGAAGAAGACCGCGGAGATCGCGAAAGGTGTGGTCATTCCGGTCGACAAGCCGTTCTTCGGCACCATGGGTCTCGCGCCCGATCCGTCAATGGGACGCATCAGCAGCGGCCCGCCCGGCGTCCATACCGGCAATCTCGACAACAAGGATCTGATCGCGGGCACCACGCTCTACATGCCGGTGCACGCGCCCGGCGCCCTGTTCTCGGCCGGCGACGCTCACGGCGCGCAGGGCCACGGCGAGGTGGACCTGACCGGCATCGAGACCGGGATGCGCGGAAAATTCCAGTTCATCGTCCGCAAGGACATGAAGCTGGTCTGGCCACGCGCCGAGACGCCCACCCACTGGATCGTGATGGGACTGCATCCGAACCTCGAGGAGGCGATGAAGATCGTGGTGCGCGAGACCATCGACTTCATCACCAAGCGCTTCCCGAACCTGACCCGCGAGGAAGCCTACATGATCGCCAGCGTGGCCGTGGACTATCACGTGACCCAGGTGGTGGACGGCACCAAGGGAATCCACGGCATGATTCCGAAGGCGATCTTCGTTGCGCAGCGGTAGCGCCGGAATGTGCAGGCCGGCAACGGCTGCGTCACCGTTGCCCCGGCAGAGCTCATGCGGTTTTGGGAGAAAGGCGAGCGGGCATGCTTGGCCTTGCCCGCCTATAGTCCGTAGATGCGCTTCGCCGTGCCGCCCATCACCGCTTCGCGCTCGTCGGGCGGCAGCTCGGCGAGGAGATCGGTGATGCCCGTCCAGGTCTCCTCGTAGCTGGCGCCGAGCAGGATCACCGGCCAGTTGCTCGCCGCCATGACGCGGTGCGGGCTGAACAGGTCGATCACGTGATCGGAGTAGCGCCGCAAGGCATCGGTCGACCAGCGCCAGCGCATGATGACGTCGAGGCCGACGGAAAGCTTGACCGAGGTGTTGCGGTGCTCGGCAGCCCGCGCGATCTGCGTCGCCCATGGTTCCCACCCCTGCTCCGGAATTGGCGGCCGGCCGAGGTGATTGATCACGATCTTGAGCTCCGGAATGCGCTGCGCAACCTCGAGCACGGATTCGAACTGTGCGGCGTTGACGGGAATGGCATCGAAGGCAAGCTTGGCCGCAGCCAGAAGCTTGAGCGATTCGAGCACGCCGCCCTGCAGCAGCCAGCGCGGGTCGGGCTCGTTGCTGATGAGATGGCGCACGCCGACGAGCTTGCCTCCACGCGCGCCCAGCCGTTCGAGCGCGCGCGACGTGGCGTCGGGATCGGCGAGCGGCAGCCAGCCGACGACGCCGCGCACGAAATCGACCTCCTTGCAGAGATCGAGACACTCCTCGGTCTCGCCGCCGACCTGATGCAAGACCTGGATCAGCACCGTGCCCTTGACGCCGGAGCGTGCCAGCTCGGGGCGCAGATCGTCGGGAGTGAAATCACGCGCGAAGCGATCCCCGACGAGGTCGGGCCAGGTATAGGAATGCCGGCCGGTCCACCAGAAATGATGATGCGAATCGATCATGGCCTTTCACGCTCTAGCCGCCACGAAGGCGTCATGCTCCTTGGTGAGCCAGACGTTGCCGGAGGCTTCCACGTTCGGAACGCCGATATAGCAGAAGACCAGCGACGCCTCCTCGGTTTGCGAAGCATTGGCAATGACATGAATGGCGCCGCTCGGAACATAGACGAAATCGCCGGCCTCCAGAATGATCTCCTTGCGGTCGCTGCAATCGCTGCGCGCCTGGATGCATCTGATCTTGCCGGACATGATGTACCAGCAGACGTCGTTGTTGGCGTGGTAGTGCGTCGGGTTCGGCCCTGCGCCCGGGACCAGGACCGTACGCCCCATCACCGCATTGGCGAGATCAACGGTCTTGTCGCTGATGCCGAAGCCCACGCGCAGCGGCGGTTCGTAGGTGGTGTCGACGCCGACCTTGTTTTGCCGGACGACCGTGACGGCCTGCTTATCGAACGGGACCATTCCCTGTCTCTCCCTAATCGCTTGTCGTCGTTGTTGCTGCCGTCATGCTGCATGCGCAGCGCCTGGCTTACTTGCCCGTCCATTGTGGCTCGCGTTTTTCCAGGAATGCCTTGATGCCGATGCGAAAGTCGTCGCTGCCGTAGCAGGTCCGCACGAGATCGCTGCCGTCCGGCAGGCCCGCATGCAGGAGGCGCCGAATCGCCTCCTTGCTCACGCGCATGGTCAGCGGCGCATGCTGCGCAAGGCGCGAGGTCAACTCGGCAACGCGGCCATCCAGGGCCGCAGCCTCGACGATTTCACTCAGGAATCCGCCCGCGAGCGCCTCCTCGGCGGAAAGATTCTCCGCCAGCAGCAACATCCGCTTGGCGCGCGCAGCGCCGAGGCCTGCAACGAGCCGCGCATAGTTCGCGACCGAAAGGCAATTGCCGAGGGTGCGTGCGATCGGAACGCCGAAGCGGGAGCCGGGCGTGGCGATGCGCAGATCGCATGCTGCCGCGATCGCAAGCCCGCCGCCGATGGCAAAGCCCTCGATCACCGCCAGCGTCGGCACCGGCAGCGTTTCGACCGCGCCGATATAGCCCTCCATCTTCTCCTCGTAGGCGATGCCATCGTCGCCGCTGCGGAAGGCCTGGAACTGGGCGATGTCGGTGCCGGCGATGAATGCCTTTCCGCCCGCGCCGCGAAACACTGCGACCCGCACGCCGGCTTCCCCGTGGATGCGTGCACAAGCCTCACCGAGCTGCTCGTACATCCGCCAGGTCATGGCGTTGCGCGCCGCGGGTCGGTCGAAGGTCACCGTGACCACCGGACCCTCGCGGCTGTAGCGCACGTCTCCATCCGTCACTGCAGACACTCCACGGTTTCGTCATCCTGGCGCCGAGGGCGGCCCGGGCGCAAAGGCGATCGATGTCGCACCCGGAACGGCTGCGAGGGCGCATGCTACTTCATCGGTTCGATACGGGCGACCCTGGGGAATCCTCGCGCGCGTGCGCAAGGTATCGCACTGAGGTCGCGCGGGCGCATTGCTTGAACGTCCCGTCCTCTGCAGCGGCCCTGAAACCACTGCCATCAGGGCAGCGTGCGTCGCCTGATCTCCTTGATCACGGCGCTGTTGTCCAGGTCCCCTTCCCCATGTCGCGTGCAGGCCTCCAGCACGTCCGCATGGACCTCGAGCAGCGGGAGCCGCTGCTTCACGCGCGCGGCCTGTTCGAGCATGAGATGGACATCCTTGAGGTGTTGGGTGACACGGCCCTCGGCTGAGAACTCGCCGCGTGTCATCTTCGCTCCTTTTATGTCCATGACCTGCGAGTGGGCGGCCGAGCTGCGCGCCACCTTGAGGAAGGCCGCAGGATCGAGCCCGACCCGCTCGGCAAAGACCAATCCCTCGGCCAGCGCCAATCGGTTCAGGCCCAGGATGAGATTGACCGCGAGCTTGGTGCGGCCGCCGTCGCCGATCTGGCCGACGTGAAAGTAGGTCGGGAACATCGCCCGCAATACCGGCTCCACCGCCGCTGCGACTTGCGCATCCCCGCCGATCAGACCGACGCCCTCGCCGCGACTGACCTGTCCGCTCGCGCCCGAGACCGGGGTCTCCAGAAGACGCAGTCCACGCGTCCCGGCGCGCTGGCCCAGGGCGGCAATCCGATCGGGGTCGCACGTGCTCGCGCACAGCACGATCCTGCCGGACGACTCGCCAAGCGCCGGCAATAGCTCGCTTTCGACCACCGTCTCGACCTGATCGGTACTGAACACCGCCAGCACGATCGGATCGCACGCGCGCGCGAGATCGGCGACGGACGTTGCCGCCCGACCGCCGAGTTCCGCAAGCTTGGCGTTCTTCGCAGGGTCGACATCGAAGCCGATGACTTCGAAGCCCGCCGTGCGCAGGCGATGCGCTAGCGCCTGGCCCAACAAGCCGATGCCGATGAGCCCCACTGCGGTGCGGTCGCTCATGTCAGTCGGGCCCCGCCATGAGGCACCACACTGGATGCCTGCTCTGCGCTCGCATCGGGATCAAGCCAGGGGCGCGACGCCCAGGTCGCGCGCGATCGCATCGAGGCTGTCACGCAGCGGCTTGGGCATGGGAATGCCGCTCTTGAGGCGATCCTGCCGCTTGAGGTGACTCTGTTCGCCGGGCAGCCAGAATCCGCTCCACCGCAGGCAGCCGCTCGGCATCGCGCATGAGCCGGACCGCCGCGTCGACCTGGCGCTTGAACTGCGCGGCCGGAGCGAAGGCTTCGACCGACACCGCCACGATGGCGTGGCCGGTATTGGTGGCCTTGCCCTGCTCCTTGACGAAATCGACGACGTCACGCCCGAATGCCGCCTGATTGAGCGTGCCGGCCAGGAGCCCGATGATCAGGCTCAGGCCATAGCCCTTGTAGTCGCCGATCGGGAGCAGCAGGCCCTCCTCCGCGCGCTTGGGGTCGGTGAGGGGTTTGCCGTCGCGACCGATCATCCAGCCGACCGGCAGTTCCTCGTTGCGCTGCATCTTGAGGCGCACCTTGCCAAACGCCGCGACGGTGGGAGCCATGTCGAGGACGATCGGAGGCTCTGCTTCGGCCGGGATCGCGATCGCGATCGGGTTGGTGCCGAGCAGGTTCTCGGTCGACCCCCAGGGCGGCAGGTGATTGTTGCTGCCAACCGCCAGATAGATGCCGATCATGTCGTGGGCGAGCGGCATCATGGCGTAGAGCGCTGCCGGGCCGGCATGGTTGCTCATGCGCGCGCCCACCCACGCGACACCCGAATGCTTGGCCTTTTCGATGGCGGTCTTGGTGGCGAAGCGCATCACGAGATGGCCGAGACCATTGTCGCCGTCAATGAGGGCAGTTCCCGGCTTTTCCCGCACGATGCGGATGTTAGGGCGCGGGTTCACGCCGCCGGCTTTGAGCCGGCGCACATAGATCGGCAGACGGATCACGCCATGGGTGTCGCTGCCGCGCAGGTCGGCCTCGACCATGAGACCGGCGACGACCCCCGCATCGCTCGCAGGCAGGCCGGCGGCCTCAAACGCCCGCTTGATGAACGCTTCCAGCGGTCCGGCGCCAATGTGCGGCACGGAGGGCGTGCTTGCTGGTTTGGATTCCGCCGCGACCTGTCCTGCCATGTTCACTCCGTTGTGCTGCTTTCGCCATGTCATATCGATCAAAGGCCAAATACAACATCATTGTCAGCGGTCTGCTCTGACCACGAGGTCGGGCCCGATGTCATCCAGCCGTGCGGTCCCGCACAGCGCCATGGCGCGGACGAGCTCGGTACGCAAATGGTCCAGTACCATGCGCACGCCGTCGGCCCCGTCGAGCGCGAGTCCCCAGATGACGGGGCGCGCCACCAGCACGGCGCGGGCCCCCAGCGCGCGCGCCTTCACGATATCGCTGCCGCGGCGGATGCCGCCGTCGACGTAGAGTTCCGTCTTGCCTCCGACCTTGCCCGCAATCTCCGCCAGGGCATCGGCGGTGGCGACGGTACCGTCGAGGTGGCGGCCGCCGTGGTTCGAGACGATGATCGCCTTTGCGCCCGCGTCCAGGCAGCGTACCGCGTCGTCGCCGCGCAGCACGCCCTTCACCAGCACGTCCAGGGCCGCACGCCGCACCAGCCATTCGAGGTCACGCCAAGTAGCCGGAAAGGTCACCGTGCCGGTGTAACCCGCCTTGTAGGAATTCTGGGCGATGGGCTGGCCCGGCAGATTGGCACTGCGAATATCGGGTGATGGCGCCAGCGGCGCCCGCGCGGCGCGTGGGCTCGCGCCGTAAACCGGCTGGTCGACCGTAAGCACGATGGCGCTGAATCCGGCAGCCGCGGCGCGGTCGACCAGGTTCTCCGCCACTGCGCGGTCGGGCGGCAGGTAGAGCTGGAACCAGCGCGGCGCTGCCACGGGCTCTGCTGCCACGTCTTCGATGCTGACCGTCGACGTGGTCGGCAGGACGAAGACCGCGCCGGCCGCGCCGGCGCCGCGCGCGCTCGCACGCTCGCCGTCGGGATGAAACAGCTTGTGGCGCCCAAACGGGGCCACCATGATCGGCGTATCGACGCGGGCGCCCAATATGCTCGTGCCGGTGTCGATCCTGGTGATGTCGTTGAGCATGCGCGGTCGCAGGCGCCACCGCCGCCACGCAGCGACGTTCTCTGCCACCGTGACCTCGTCATCGGCGCCGGCCGCCGCGAAAGCATAGGCGCCGGGCGAAAGCCTGGCGCGTGCCCGCTCCTCGAGCGCATCGAAGTCGACGCTGTCCAAATCCTTCTCCTCGACTGCGGCGCGACTGCGAGCCGACAAGTCCGCGATATTGTCCTTTGACGCCGGCAAGGCGCCATGTCCTTATAGCAGTGGCTCTTGTCCCAGAGCCGCATTCCGACTGGAATCCACACGTCGCATGGCTCGCTACCGCGTTACAGTCGATACCGGAGGGACATTTTCCGATTTCGTCTATCTCGAGGAAGAGACCGGGACGCTATCGATCGCCAAGCTTCCATCCACCCCGGATGATCCGTCGCGCGCGATCCTTGCCGGGGTCGAGCGGCTCCTCGCCCGCGCCGGAGAGACTGCCGACATCGGCTACTTCTGCCACGGCACGACGGTCGGGACCAACGCCCTGCTCGAGGGCAAGGGCGTCAAGACCGGCTTGCTGGTGACCGAAGGATTTGGCGGCATCTATCCCGTCGGCGAGCAGGCGAGGCCCTACGGCACCGCGATCTTCGATGTGATGTACGACCGGCCGGCGCCCCTGGTGCCGCCGAGCCTGAGCGGCGAAGTGAAGGAACGCATCGACTTCCGCGGCGGTGTGCTCCGCCCGCTCGACGAAACCGCCCTGCGCGAGACTGTACGCGAGCTCCGGACAAGGAATATCGAGTCGCTCGCAGTGTGCCTGCTGTTCTCGTTTCTTCATCCCGCGCACGAAGCGCGCGTGCGCGAGATCGTGCTCGAGGAAATGCCGGACTGCAGCGTCTCGCTGTCGTCGGAGGTGCTGCCCCAGATACGCGAATATTACCGATTGAGCACGACGGTCATCAATGCCTACCTGCAGCCGATCCTGGCGCGCTATATCGCGCAACTCGATCGGCGCCTCGTCGGCGCGGGGATTGCTACCCGGCAGAAATACGTCATGCAATCGAACGGTGGCATGGCGACCTTCGCCGCCGCCGCCCGCCGCGCCGTCACCACGGTGTTGTCGGGACCGGCCGGGGGCGTCACCGCCGGCGCGCTCGCCTGCCGCATGAGCGGGTTTCGCAACATCATCACCTTTGACATGGGTGGAACTTCCTGCGACGTCGCGTTGATCAAGGACGGCGAGCCGCTGCTGTCGAGCCGCGGAAAAATCGAAGGCCGCGATCTCGCCGTGCCGATGCTCGACATCAACACCGTGAGCGCCGGGGGCGGCACGATCGCGACGGTCGATCGGTTCGGTGCGCTCAAGGTCGGACCGCACAGCGCGGGCGCAGTGCCGGGACCGGCATGTTACGGGCGCGGCGGTGAGGCGCCCACCATTACCGACTGCAACCTCGTGCTGGGCTACCTTGGCGAAGACAACTTTCTCGGCGGGCAGATGCGGCTCGATGGCGTCAGGGCGCGCGCCGCCGTCGAGACCGCTGTGGCACGCCCGCTCGGGCTTTCCGTCGACGATGCTGCTGAAGGCGTCGTGCGCGTCATCGATGTGAAGATGGAAGAAGCGATCAAGGCGATTTCCACCATGCGCGGGCACGATCTGCGCGATTTCATGCTGCTCGCCTTCGGCGGGGCAGGCCCCCTCCATGCCGGCCGCATGGCCCGCGATCTTGGCATGGCCGGCATCATCGTTCCGCTCTATCCCGGCGTGTTTTCCGCCATCGGCCTGTTGATGTCGGACGTCAAGCACGACTACATCCAGTCGAAGCTGACGCCGTTGAATGGCGCAACGCCCGAGGCGCTGAATGCGATGTTTGCCCGCCTGGCGGCGCAGGCGCACGACGAGCTGGGACGCGACGGTTTCGCGCCGGATCGCATCCACGTCGAGCGCTCGCTCGATATGCGTTACGCCGGCCAGGGCTACGAGATCGCAGTTCCCTGTCCTGCCGAACCGCTGCCGGCCGACGGGTTGCCGCAGCTGCGCACGGCGTTCGACCGGCAGCACAAAAGCATGTTCGGCCACATGGCGCCGGGAGAGCCGGTGGAGATCGTGTCATATCGCGTGCGCGGCACCGGTCTGGTGCCGCCGGTCACGCTGCCCAGGTTCAAACGCACCGGCACCCCGCTCTCCGCTGCCCGGACCGACACGCGACGCGTACAGTTCGATGGGACGGACGTCGACTGTCCGGTCTATGCGCGCGAGCGTCTCGATGTTGGACTGGAGCTTGCGGGCCCCGCGATCCTCGACCAACTCGATTGCACGACCCTCATCCTCGATGGACAGGTGGCGCGTATCGACGAATGGAGGAACCTCATCGTGATTCAGCAGGGCTGACCATGGCGATCGACGCGGTCGACCTCGAGGTGATGAAGGCGAGCCTGTCGGGGATCGTGCAGGAGATGCAGAATTCGCTGTTCCGCACGGGCTTTTCCACCATCGTGCGGGAGTCGCAGGATGCGTCCTGCGCGCTGATGAACGCGAAGGGCGAGGTCGTGGCGCAGCACGTCGTGCTGCCCCTCCACATCGGCGCCTTTCCGGCCTGCACCGCCGCCATCATCGAAGCCTTTCGCGGCAACATCGCGGAAGGCGACGGCTTCATCATCAACCACCCGTATCATGGCGGCAGCCCCCACGCCCCCGATATCGCCGTCATCACTCCGGCCTTCGTCGAGGGCGAGCTGTTCGGGTTCTGCGGTTCGATCGCGCACAAGAGCGACATCGGCGGCCCGGTGCCGGGCAGTTGCTCCGGGCAGGCGCGCGAGATCTTCAACGAGGGCCTTCACCTCCCTGCCGTGCGCTACCACCGCGATTTCCAGGCGAACGGCGACATCGAGCGGCTGATCGGCGCCAATACGCGTACGCCGGAGCTGGTGCTCGGCGACATCCGCGGGCAGCTTGGCGCCGACCGCCTGGGCGAAAAGCGGCTGGGCGAGCTGGTCGGACAATTCGGCAGACCAAAGACGCTCGCCTGCTATGACCGCGTGTTCGAGCTCTCGGAAAACGCGCTGAGATCAGCCGTCGCCGAATGGCAAGACGGCCGCTTCGAGGCGGAGCGGTTCGTCGACGACGACGGCATCGACCTGGAGGTGCCCGTGCGCATCCACGTCGTCGTCGACAAGAAGCACGATCGGCTCCATTTCGATTTCAGCGGTTCGGCCGACCAGACCAGAGGGCCGGCCAATATCCGCCCGCCCCTTGTGCAAGCGGCCTGTGCCTACGCGCTGATCTCCCTGATCGACCCGAACATGTACGTCTCGAGCGGGCTTATGCGCGGCTTCACCATGACCGCGCGCGATGGCAGCGTGCTCAATCCGCGCTTTCCCGCCCCGGTCAATACCTACAACCCCACCATCCATGCGCTGGTCGACGCCATATTCGACGCCATGAGCCACGTCGTGCCGGGCAAGGTACGCGCCGACGGTAGCGGCAGCCGTTCGATCATTCTCGGCGGCCGCAGCACATACGGTGGAAGGGGCTACGTCCAGTACGAGATCATCGCCGGCGGCGCCGGCGCGCGCGCGACCAAGGACGGCGGCTCCGGAATCACCGTCAACCAAAGCAATGCCAAGATCGCGCCGGTCGAGATCATCGAAAGCGAGTTTCCGACCCGCGTAACCCGTTTCGAGCTGATCGCGGATTCCGGCGGTGCCGGCGAGTGGCGCGGCGGGCTCGGCATTCGCCGCGAGTATCTCAACCTTGCGGATGCCCGCTTCTCCATTCGGTCCATGCGACACGTCATTGCGCCAAACGGCTGCGCCGGCGGCATGAGCGGACGCCCCGGCGACATCTCGATCAACCCCGAGACCGACGCAGCGAAACGCTTGCCGACCCGTTACGCCGACTATCCGCTGCGCGCCGGCGACGTGTTCCGGCTCGATACGCCTGGCGGCGGCGGGCATGGCGATCCGCTGGCGCGCGATCCCGAGCGCGTGCTCGCCGATGTGCTCGAAGGCGCGGTGTCGCGCTCCGCGGCGGAACGCGACTATGGCGTCGTGCTCGCGCCGGCGGGATGCTCGTGGGTGCTCGATCGGGCGGCGACCCAGGCCCTGCGGGCGCAGATGCGAACGAAGCAATGATGCCGCGTTCGTGTCAACAGTTCCTCTCGTTGTCGTCCCCGCGCAGGCGGGGACCCATCGTGCCGCGTCCCCCAGCCTCTGGAACATGGGTCCCCGCCTTTTGCGGGGACGACAGCAATCATTCGCGCTCGTATAAATCGCGGGCGAGGTCCCCATGAACAGCGCAAGCAACGTGAAACGGACCGGCCTCATCGGCCTCGGGGCCATGGGCCTGCAGATGGCACGGCACATGGTGAGCAAGGGATTCGACGTCGCCGGTTTCGATGTCGACGTCGACGCCATGCGGCGGGCGTCCGATCAGGGCGTGAAATCCTGTCTCTCCCCGGCGCAGGTGGGCGAGCACGCCGAAGTCGTGATCGTCATGGTGGCCACCGACCAGCAGGTCGAACACGTCATCGGCCAATCCGGACTTCTCGACCGGCTCGGGCAGGGCGGCGTCATCTGCATCGCAAGCTCATGCGCGCCGGAGACTTGCCGGCGCATGGAAGCACTTGCCGCCGCCAAGGGCATCGGCGTGCTCGATTGCCCGGTCGTGCTCGGGCAGGAGGCCGCCAACAACGGAACCGTGACGTCATATGTCGGCGGCGAAGAACGCTGGCTCATCCGTGCCAGGCCGGTGCTGGCAGCGTTCAGCCGGCACGTGCTCCATCTCGGTCCTGTCGGCACGGGTCAGATCGCCAAGACCATCAACAACATGCTGCTGTGGGCCTGCATGGCGGCGAACTTCGAATCCCTCACCTTGGCGAAGGAGCTTGGCGCCGACATTCCGCGCCTGATCGAGGCGCTTGCTCATGGCAGCGGCGCCAATTGGTCGCTCTCCCGCTGGGGCAAAAGCACTGGTAAATGGGCGGAGAAGGACATGGACGTGGCACTGGAACTGGCGCAACACGCGAAGGTGCCGGTGCCGCTCGGGGCCCTTGTCGACCAGCTGATGAAGCCGATCAACCAGGACAAGATGAAAGCGCTGCTGTCGTAAAGCGCACGGAAATGGAAACGCCATGAAAATGAGACTTCTGCTGGCGCTCGCCGCCAGCTTCGCCGTCGCGACGCCAGCCGCCGGGCAGCAGAGCCTGACCAAGGTGCGCGTCGCCTATGATCGATTCTCCATGACATCGGGGCCGCTCATCTACGCCGACAAGCAGGGCATCTTCAAAAAGTTCGGGCTCGATATCGCGCCGGTGTTCATCGACGGCGGGTCGATGCTCACCCAGGCCGTAGTTGGCGGCTCGGTCGACATCGCGCAGAACGGCTACACGCCGGCGCTGTCCGCCGCGGTGCAGGGCGCCGACGTTGTCATTGTCGGCGGTATCTCGAACAAGCTGCCGTTCCAGCTGGTGGTCAAGACCGCGATCACCGGTCCTGAACAGCTCAAGGGCCAAAGCGTCGCCATCAGCCGCTATGGCTCTTCGACCGACACGGCGGCGGACTTCGCGCTCGCCCACCTCAAACTGTCTCGCAACGATGTCAGGATCCTGCAGCTGGGCGGCGCCGCCACTCGCATCGCGGCGGCGATGAGCGGGCAGATTGCCGGTACCATGGAGCAATATCCCGACACCGCGGAGCTGTCGCGACATGGGTTTCACGTGCTGGTCGACGTGACCGACATCGCGGGCGACTATCCGAACACGGCCTACGTCACCCGCCGCAGCTTCCTCAAGCGCCGGCCCGACCTGGTGAAGACATTCCTGATGGCGATGGCGACCGCGGTCCATGAGTACAAGTCCAATCCCACGATCGCCATTCCGCTCTCGCAGAAGTTCCTCGACGTCAAGGACACGGAGAATGCGAAAGCGGCCTATGAGGCGTATGTCAAAGTCTATCCCGACGACCTCAAGGTTTCGCTTCCCGGCATCGCGCTGGTGCTCAAGGAGATCGCCCCTTTGAGACCAAGGCAGCCGCCATGACGCCGGAGCAATTCGTCGACGCCGGCGCGCTCGATGCGCTCGCGCGCGAGGGCGTCTTCAACAAACTGCGCGCGCAGAACTGATGGGCGAGCGATGGGGCCGGGCCGGCGAGCGAAGCTGGAGGTGCGCGACGTCTCGCTCGACATCTGCAACCAGCGCACCGCGCAGTCCACACCGGTCCTGCGCGACATCGACCTCGCGGTGTTCGAGGGCGAGCTTGTCGCCATCGTGGGGCCGTCGGGCTGCGGCAAGTCGACATTTCTCAACGCGGTCGATGGTCTCGCCGAGGTCAGCAGCGGGCGGATAGAGGTCGACGGTCGCGCGGTGCATGGGCCAGGCCCGGACCGCGCCATGGTCTTTCAGCACGACAGCCTGTTCCCCTGGCGCACCGTG
>CAVUAI010000016.1:0-209872 GCA_963739385.1 uncultured Alphaproteobacteria bacterium | reverse complement strand
GATGGCCATTGTTGGCCGCAATCATCAGCTCGCGTTCCTCGCGCGGGAGCGCTCTGACCGGGGCCGCATTGGGATCGACCAGCGCCCTGAGGAGCTTTGATAGAACTGTCTTCGTCGAGCCCTGCTCGCCGGATATTGCGAGCAGCGGATAGGGACCGCTCGATCGCAACGCGGCCAGCAGCCATGCGACGACCAACACAAAGTCGTTCTGGTTCGAAAGATTGAGGAAGGACTGCAGGGCTTCGATCGATCCGCCGCGCTCCGGTACCGGCAGCGGCAACATACCAGGGGCTCGACGGAACCGCACTGGCGGGCATCCAAGCACTCGCCAGCCGTCGGGGCCAATCGCAACGGCGCGCCAATGCTCATCGGCAAGATCAAGATAGAGCCGGCCGGCATGCTCGGCGACGCGGGTATTGACCGCGCGCTCGGGACCATCAAATTGCGCGCGGGCTTCGAGCAGATCGAGCGCTGACCGGATGGCCGCCGCGCTCGGCGCGGACCCGGTTGCGTGGTAGTAGCAGCGCCGCAGCCAGGTTCGGAAACGTTTGCTGCGAATGGGCCAAGTTTCTCGGTGGCCCTCTGTTATGAAATCGGCGAATGCGACGCCGCTGGGAGTGTGAAACAGCTCCTCACAAAGCACCATCTCGTTGAGCATATCGGCCGTCCTTAGGCCGGCGTTTCTGAAGCTCCGTCACCGGCGGCACCTTGCGATGCCGGCTTGGAATCAGTTCGTCCCTCATCCAGGCGGGCGTTTTTCCAAAGCTTCGGGTCACTTTGACCGCCATCCGTCCGCGTCTGCTCCCAGAGCCTAAGCGCGATAGGAATCGGGTCGATGTTGAACTTCCGCCACCATGCGGCCTCGTTACCAGAGCGATGTAGCTCTCGATGGTGGATTCGGCAGACCGGGACGATGAACTCGTCGCTCACACGGCGCCCGAGTGCACGCGGTTGTGTAAAGGTGAGATGATGCGGATCCGACGGCACGCGGCCGCACACGAGGCACGCCTGTCGCAGCACGAATCTCCGGTGATCCTTATCGCGCAGGCGAACCGTTTTTCCCAAAGCACGGATTGCATCGCTGCGAGATTGCTTTTTGGTGGCCCGCATTGGTGCTTTCTGGCGGGTAGCCGCGTCCGACGCGCTGGACACCCCGGTTTGCTCCGGGACAGCATGAGGCGGCTCATAACCCTCGGCCGGACGGTCACAAGTATCATGCGAGGGGCCGATCGCGGAGAGCCTTGCCCGGAACCGCTCCTCCACTATTTTCGCGTCTGCAGCTGTCAGCGTGTTCTTGGCAGGCAGATTCCGATGCGCCCAGGCCGCCGCCTCGTCCGCCGAATTTATAGCCGCCATTTGCTCAATCAGGCTCTCCCGAAGGCTTGCCGATAGCTGTACTCCGAGGACGGACCTTGCGGAGGGCTCTGGAAGCTTTCCATCACCAGGCGCTGTCCGTTTCCCTGCCGCAGCTTGCCCATTTGATTGGCTGCCCGGCCGTGGCAGCTCCGCTGCAGGCTTGGGGGCAGCGCCGAGATCCGGGGCATCGAGATCATCTTCTCCGGCAATGCCCACGAGCGTGAAAAGGGCATACCGCCGCGCATAGGTGAGGGCGGCTCCCATGCGCTGTGCCGAGGCGATGTCGCTGATCTGGCATACCGGCCATTCCGAGGAGACCCATTCCCCGGACGAATGCGCAAGAACGGTCGTGAGGCGAAGAAGGCCGGCTTCTTTATCGATGCCCGTTGCCTGGATCGTCGCGATCTCATGCCGGCCAAGGCTCTTGCGCACGATGTCCAACCCGCTCGACAGCGGGGCATAGCGGAAGGTGCGGTCCGCCTCCCGGGGGAAGGGGGATCGGATGGTGGCAACGAGCGACTTCTCTGGATTGGTCAGCTCCACTTGCGCCTTGGCAAGGGCAGCCGCAATGGTAGCGATTGTATCACTGGAGCGGTGCATGGCTGCCACCCTCCGCGCTCAGGACATCAAAGCTCACGGCGCCTGATTTTGAGCGTCTGGCCCTAATCCCATGCCCGATCGCCTCCTTGACGTCCTCTGGCATGAGGCCTTTGAGCTCCGCCTTGGCGTTCTCATGCTCGAGGTGGGCCTCGCGTGTGCGCCGAAACACACTGGAGAATTCGGCCCAAGCATTTGACGCACTCATATCGACGATCCGCACCGCCTCAATGCGAGCTCGCGGTGGCTCGACGCCGAAGACGCGAGGGCGCTCGCCGCTCTCGACGCAGCGCCAGAATTTCTTTTCCGCCGTCAAAAGGAGGTGCTGATAGAGCGAATTGGCTGGTATCTTGATCTCGACCCACTTGCCGCCGCCGGTGATAATCGAGAGCACCGCGGCGGTGGCATTGGTGACCCACATGTTGTGCTGGAGCTGGGCCATGTGCTTCTCCGCCGCTGCCTCCTCCGAGAACGACCACGGCAGCATGAATTTGGCTTCGAACACGGCCCCGGTTGCGTCAACGGTCCCATCGAGAGTCGCCGCCATCCACCTGCTTACAGGATGGATAACCCGCCGCTGAACGTTCGTGATCGCTTGGCCGGTGTTGCGCTCGTACCAGAGCCGATTGAGGGGCTCGGTCGCCACCCCTAGCTGGACGATGAGGTTGCCGGACAGGTCCTCTGGTTCGACCTCGCCGCGCTTTTCCCGCCAGAGGCGGAGGAGGGCGGCCTCGTCGGTGCCCATGATGATGCGGGCGTCGGAGCCGCCGATAAAGGAACCGCGGGCGGCAAATTTGCGAAACTCCATTGCATTCGTAGGCATTTTACGCACCTCCTGATTCGTGGGAACTCCCTGTCCCTTGCGATCCTCGGTATATTTAATATCACGCGTGGTCTTCTTAGCGATCAAGCTGATCTATAAACGATCATAGTTGAGCGCTTGTCAAGGGCTTTAAATCGAATAATTCTCCCAAGCCATGCTTCAGGTCGCACAACTCCGTGCAGCCCGGGCGCTCCTCGGCTGGCGCCAAGAGGATGTTGCGCAAGCGGCTAAGGTCGGCGTTGCAACCATTCGGCGTATTGAAAGCCAAGAAGGGCCGCTTATGGGCTATGTTTCAACTCTGCTCAAAATTCAGGCAGCGTTCGAACAGGCCGGAATCCGAATTCATCGATGACGACGAGACGGGCGGCTTCGGCCTTCGGATGGCAAAGAAGAAGCGAAAGCGATGACTTAGTCCTGAGTTCGTGGATTGGCGGGCATCATGGCCAAGCGGCATTAAGCATTTCGGCTTAAATGGTGCCCGCCGATACAATGTTGCAGGCTCAAAATCGGATCATGATCTTCGGCGGCCGCCCACAAGCCGATGTCGACGCCCCGCTCCGAGTCATGTAAAGACTCCTCACATGAGCTGGTCCCGGCAAGGCGGACGCCCCCGCGGTTATCACCATGGGAATCTGAAAGAGGCTTTGATCCGGGCGGCGCTAGAATTGATCGCCCAAAAGGGACCCGCCGCCTTTACCTTCGCCGAAGCTGCCCGCTGGGCGGGGGTGAGTCCGGCAGCGCCCTATCTGCGCGGTTTTGGTCTGACCGTGCCGCCGCTCGACGATCGTGCCGGGTCTTCATAGGTCGCGATTAGGTCGCCCTTGACAAGCAGCCCAAAGGCCTCTAGCCATGTAAATGTGATTAACATTCACGGTCGAGGCCGTTATGCCGATAGTCGCAAAGCTCGATGAATTGGGAAAGCCAGCCTGGATCGCGCTTATGATCCTCGGCTTCTTCATCTGGTGGCCGCTTGGTCTTGCCACCTTGGCATTCATCATCGGGAGGGGACGAATTACCTACTCGAATGGCCGCGGCATGAGCCGTTGGTGGGGACCGGCGGATCAAATACGTCCTGCCGGGACTTGGTGGCAGCCGTCGCCGCGGCCGAGCGGCAACCGAGCTTTCGACGAATACCGCCAAGACACGTTACGGCGCCTGGAAGAGGAGGAGCGCGAGTTTCAGGAGTTTCTCCGTCGTCTCCGGATGGCGAAGGACAAGGCGGAGTTCGATCAGTTCATGGCCGAGCGTCGCACCCGCAGCGCTACCTCATCGTCGCAAAGCTCTGACCCATCGCCGTCGCAGAACTGAAGTCTTTCGGTCTGAGAATCGAGCGACCCAATGTGCATGACGGCGGCAGCCTCGCGAACCCGGTTTGGGGAGCACCGCGGATCCACGGTGAACTGCTCAAGCTTGGCATCGATGTCGGGCAGACCACCGTGGCAAAATACGAGGCGAGGAGGAGGCAGCCACTGTCGCAGGCTGGAAGACCATTCGGCTCGGCGAACGGCATTTGCTCCATCTGCTCAATTCCAACCAAAAATATTACAACGAGGTTCGTACGCACCTGTCGCTGCACAAGGACGCGCCGATTTGCCGGCAGCGCCTCAAGGCCTTGATCGGCCCCGGCCATCCTCCTTTAGCTAGGGATGATCGAGAGCGTGTTGAAATAGATGGCGGCGGACAGTCCGGGGATGACGCAAGAAGACCTCAAGGCACTGCGTGCGGCGGCAGCGACGCTCGAGCATCCAGGATTGGCTGCTCGCCTCGGCAACATCGCGGGCAAGCCGATCGAGCTGGTAGGCCGGGCGCTGCCTGAGGCAGCGTCCAAGGCGGTCGCCGCCGCCACCACCAAGGCGCTCGACGCGGCGCTCGCGGTCGCGCTTCGCACTATGGAAAAGGAGCCCAAGGCCGCGTCGCGGCTGCTGCATAAAGCGTTGGTGGCGGCATCGGGGGCGGTGGGCGGCGGCTTCGGCCTTGCCGCGTTGCCGATCGAGCTCCCCATCTCGACCATTATTATGCTGCGGTCAATCGGAGACGTCGCACGCAGCGAGGGCGAGGACCTTGCTGACCCGGAGAGCGCCCTTGCCTGCCTGCAGGTGTTCGCCCTGGGGACCCGCGATGGGGAGACGAATGCGGCGGAGAGCGGGTATTTCGCTGTGCGCGGGATGCTCGCCAAATCGGTCGCGGAAGCCGCGCGCTTCATCACCGAACGCGGCGTGCTCGCGGAGGGCGCGCCGGTCCTGGTCCGGTTCATTTCCCAGGTGGCATCCCGCTTCGGCGTGGTGGTGACGCAAAAGCTCGCAGCGCAAGCCGTTCCGGTCATCGGTGCGCTCGGCGGTGCGGCGGTGAACTACGCGTTCATCGGCCACTTCCAGGATGTGGCGCGTGCGCACTTCGTCGTGCGCCGGCTTGAACGACGCTACGGCAAGGGTGCCGTCCGAGCCGCATACGAGCGGTTTTGCTGCGAGACCGAAGCCGCCGCCTGATTGGGGCCGCACAAGCGCTGCGTCGATCAGCAAGCGGCATGGCCAGCGGGGCCTGCCACAACATCACTATGATCGAGACGGTCACTATTACGGGCCGAACGCCCAAGCCACTTGGCAGGAAGCTAAACCTTTTTTGGTGGTTCTTGAACGACTTTGAGCCGACGCCGCCCGACTGGTATCGCCCCGGCAAACCGTTCCGCACTCTGTTCTGGTATCTGCGAAACCCGTTCCAGAACGCCGGACGCTACGTGCTCGGCGTGGCCGATCGCACCTACACCGTGACCGGTGAATGGCCGGTGATGGCAACGGTATGGGAGGATGTGCGGTGGTCCGATTTTCCGCACCTCATGCCGCGACATGGCTGGAAGCGCGCGACGCTCAAGCTCGAGAATGGCCGCACCCTGCCGTGGATCTCGTACTCGACACCGCGCTGGCTGGCTTATTGGGGATGGCAACCGAACGGGTTCGCGGGCGTTAAGTTCAACCGCCTGGCCTATCTGTTCTCGCCCCTCCTGCCGTTCGCATTCGTCGTCTTGGTCCTAGTGCGCATGTGGGTGCGCTGATGCCAACGACAGACCGCGAACCCGATCCAACGCGAACAGCAAGTTGGTTCGGTCGGTGCATTGATCCACCCCACCTGCACGCCAATAGTCGGACGATCCGGCGTCGGGTCCCCTACGGCATACGGGCTACGTCATCTGCGATCGGCGGCGGAGCGCGCCTGAGACAGCAGAACGAAGACGTAGAATAGCCAGCTGCCGATGGCGGACACGGCCGCAGCCACATAAGTCCAAGCAGCAGCCCCCAGAACCTTCTGAACTCCGGCTATTTGCTCGTCGCCCCGGATAATACCATGGCTAATCAACAATTCCTGCGCCCGCGCACTGGCATTGAACTCTACCGGCAGAGTGATCAACGCAAAGAGGGAGGACGACCCAAAGAGAATAACGCCGATCCAGGCCAGGGTCGGAAGCTGTAACATTATTCCTGCGATAAACAGCCAGGGAGCAGTCTGCGAAGCCAGTTGCACGACCGGCACGATGTACGTTCGCGCCTCCAAGGGGAGGTAATCCACCGCATCCTGCAATGCGTGCCCCGCTTCATGAGCCGCGATGCCAGCAGCCGCTACGCTCGGGGCAAAGTATACTTCCTTGCTTAGCCGCAACCTCTTGTGACGCGGATCGTAGTGATCGCTCAGTACCCCCGGAGTGGACTCGACTGCTACCGTTTGAAGGCCCTGCGAATCCAGCAGCCGACGCGCCACTTGGGCGCCGGTGATTCCGTCCTGGGTCTCGATCTGAGAATACTTCGCAATATTGATTTTGATGCGCGACTGTGCGTACGCCCCCAACAGCAGGCCAGGAAGAACAAATATCCAAAAAAGCGGGTCTTCTAACATATGGCGATCTCTTCAGTGGCCTGTCGGGGGCAAGGGTAGCTCAAGATTTGCGCTCTGACACGTCCCACTCTTCACGGCGCGCGATGAAACTTTCCAAACGGTTCTAGTCAAAGCGGACCAGGTGATGAAAGGCGGAAGAGAGCATAGCCTTCGTTCATGGAAAACTCGGCTCCGACGACGGGAGCAATCGTCATCGATTGGTAGTGGAGACGGTCATGGCTTGCAGGAATTGCGAGCTCGATCGCGAAAAGGCTAGCTTCGATTGGATCGAACCAGTGGCCGAAAGATGCTCCGTCGACTCGATTTCCGACTGCGGGCAAGGCATCTTGTTCTTGCTCGTCATGGCGTGATCTCAACCGGCGTTATCAACGCCAGATCGCTTGTTGGGACCACGCTGGAGATTACGCCGCCTTCATCTTCCAACCCCCTCCCGCTACGGCACCATGGAGAGCACATCAAAAGGAGCCCCCCGTAGAGAAGTCCCGGTTGTCTGAACGAGAGCGATCTTCAGGTGGCTCTGTACCCGGCGACCAGCCGCCGCGACTGGACGGGTTCCGCCAACCTCCACCCATCGGGTCACCCGGCGTGCCGCCGGGGATGGGAAAGGGGAAGGGAAAACTGGGAGAGCCGAAGTCCGCGCCGACCGCGCGTGGGTCGGGACCCGTAGCCTTGCCGCAGCAGATCCCACAGCACGCCGCTTCTGACGGCACCCTCTAGAATGTTCTTGAGCGATTCGGCGATGGCGCCATCGTTCTCGAAGGTGGCTTGCGGATGATCGTAGCCCGTCGTGCGGAAACGGTCGCGCACCTGCTCGACCTCGAGCCGGCGACGGGAAAGGTCCTGTGCCGTGCGGCGCAGCCCAGCGATCTCCGTTTCGGTCTTGGCAATCTTCGCATCGATCGCCTCGAGCCGCGCGAACGATGGCTCTCATCGGCGCTCGTCGGCGTCCGGCGGGCCTCCGCGTATAGGGTCGCCAAGTCGTCCTTGCTGTCGGCTGCGGCGATGGTCGTCAGAGCCTCGTTGTAGGCCGGATTGGATTCGCCGGCGACCAGCGCGTTGCGCGTTTCGTCGATCTTGCGCAGCACGCTCGTGCTTCTTTTCGACGGTGTCATCGACGACGGCCAGCCTGTGGCGCGCCTCGGCCAAAGTCTTTTCCTTGGCGTCGACGCCCGCTTCAAGCATGGCGCGCCGCTCGATGTCGGAAAGCGCGGCCTGCGGCTCCGCCACCGCGGCGCGCTTGGCAGTCGCGTGCTCTCTGAGGCGCAGCGGAATCTCGATCAGCGCCGCGTAGTTGGGCCGCGCATCGCTGAAGCCGATGAAATCCGCGACGATGCGATCGATGGCGCGGGCAATGCTGCCCGCACTGTACTCGGAGGTTCCGAACCGACGGCGCCATAGGTAGGCGAATAGCGGGTCGTCGTCATAGGGTTTCTTCTTGGCGCCGAGCTCCGCTTCTGAACCAGTGGCCTTCTTCTCCGCCTCGGTGGCGACGGCGTCCGCTTCGTCCCGCATGGTCTTGGCCGCGCGCCACTCTGGCGTGGCTTGCACTTTCGCCTCGGCTTGCGCGCGCAAGGCGTCGACCGCCTCCAGCGCGGCCTCGACGGCCGCAGCTGCGGTATGGCGCTCAGCCTCCGCGCCGGCGACCTCCTTCAAGAGCGCCTCGCGCTGCTCGGTGGCCGCCGCAATCCGCATGCGGTAGTCTTCGAGGATCTGCATGGCGCGGCGCTCGCCGGCATCGAGATTGCTGACGAGCCGGCCGGCCGTCATCTCGTCGAGCTTGATGCGCGCCAGCTCGCGCAGCGCTTGGCTGCGTTCCTTGCGCAGCCGCTCGGCGTCGCTGACCGCCGAGCGCAGGGCGTGGTCGAGTTGGCCTTCCTCGCCATGCAGTTTGGCGATCGCGCTTTCGATCGACGCCAGGGTTTGCCGTCCGGTCCACATCAGCCGGGCCTTACCACTTCGTGATGAAGCCACCATCGAACGGCATTTGGTAGTCGACCAGCCAGCATGCCGCGCCGCTTCACGCCGAACCGGTTCTTCTGGATGATGCCATCGTCGCGCTTGTCTTGAGCGACCATCTCGAACGTTGCTTGCGGCACGCGCACGCCGAACTTGGCGACGGTCTCGACGGCACCGGTCTCTTCGTTGCGCACCGGAATGCTCAGCTTTCGGCCATCGGGAGCAAGCGGCTCGACGATCAGATAGTAGTTGCGCGCCTGAGCTGCCCCGCGGCGGGCGGCGCCACACGCCCGAGCTCTCGCCGGGGCGCGACACGATGGTGAGCGTGTATTCACGCGTCAGCTCGTCGCGAAGCGCGGTCAGCTCTTCGCTGATCTTGGTCATGGCGGCCCTGTCGCCGGAGCGGATCGCCCGCTCGCCGTCGGCCAGCAATGCTGCAGCCTTCTGCTTGGCCGCATCATCGCTGGCGACGGCCACCACATCGGCGTGCGCCTGCCGCAATGCCTTGGGCAGCGTCTCGGTGATCTCGATGCGCGCTCGCTCTTGGCTCAGCTTGGCCGGCCGCGAGACAAGACACGTAATAGCCGCCGAAGACCGCGATCAGGACCGCCAGAGCCACGCCGAGGCGCTTGCCGTACGTCTCCCGCTTCACCCACAGCGTGAGCAAGGTGCGCTTCCAGCTCGCCGGCGGCGGCGTGTAGACGAAACGGCTGTCCTTGAGCGCCTTGACCCCGTCGGCCAGCACGTGGTCCGGCACCTCGATGCCTTGATCGCGGTAGATCTGGCGCAGGCGTGCAATCAGCTCGCTCTCGCGACCTTCCTCGTTGAGTTCCCGGCGAACGAGATCCTCGCGATGGCGCAGCGTGTCCACCACGTCCATCGCGATCATGACGTCGTCGAGCGTCTGCGGCTTGCTCGGCGCCAGCGCGGTCTCGGCCATGGAGTGCCTCGCTATCAGTGCGCGGCAGCTGGGAGTGTATCCGCGGCCGCGATCAGCCGGGCCATGCGCTTCTTGCCCTCTTCCACCGCATCACGGATCTCGGCCGAGTTCTGCGTGGAAAGCTTGCGCATCTCGGCGATGATCTCCGTGGAGCGCTCCTGGAAGTTGACAACGCTGTCGACGAGCTTCTTGACCGCATCGGCGCGGATGGTCGGGCCATAGCCGCTGCGCACGGCCGCTTCCGTGACCTTGTCACCGACCTCGGACAGCGTATCGAGGCTTTTCGACATGCCTTCCTTCATGGCGTCGAGGGTCTTGGTCGATTCATGCAGCCCGAACATGCCGGTGAACGAGGCCTTGAGCGCGGTCAGCACGCTGTCGTTGGTCGAGAAGAAGGTAACTGCCTGGGCGTAGACGCGTTCCTTCGCCGATGTCGTCTGCATGAGCCGCGCCATGATGACCTCGGACGTATTGTAGGAGATCGTCAAGTTGTCGGACAGGTCCTTGGCGATCTGGTAGCGCTTGTCCTCGTCCTGTGTGCGGCGCAGCTGCTCGTCGCGCACCAGCTCCAGCTTGGCGCGCTCGGAGGGCTCCGTGCCGGAAAATGAGGCGACCTTCTCGGTCGCCGCCTTCAGATCCGCCTTCACTGCCTCGAGCTTCTCGCCAGCCTTCTTGAGCACCTCGAGCGCCATCACTTCGGCGTGCTTCAAGGCGCCGCGATAGTCGCGATAGGCGTCGAGGATCTTGCCCTCCCGCTCGATCTGGTTTTTGGTCTCCTTGGTGACGGCAAGATAGGTTTTGCGGATCTTGTCAAAGCGGTCGGCGATATCGCCGCGCGCGATCTTCATCCACATGTTGGTGCCGCGCTCTAGGATGTCCAGCTTGCCGTCGGCGACTTGATCCACCAAGCGCTTGGAGTTGTCGCGGATCGAGTTGAAGCCATTCGGTGATCCCCTGATAGCGCTCGCCGATCTCCATTTTGGAGGTTTGCTCCCGCACCACCTCGTTGAAGACTTCCGCCTGCCCCAGCGTGCGGGCGATCAGCGCGATCTTGTCTTGGTCAAGATCGGATATCTTCTCGAGCAGGGCATTGATCGGGGCCGGCTCGACCTTCTCCGGCATCAGTCCCATGTCGCGCAGTGCCGACGATGCCTTGTCCAGGTATTGCAGAGGGGACTTGATCGCAACTTCAGCCATGTGAGCCTCCCAAATCAGATCACTCCGCCGCGACCGCGCGGACCTTGGGGTTGTCTAGGGTTTCCACCAGTCTATCAAAAACAGTGCGGTGAACAGGGCGAATGCAAGGATAAGTGGCCGACTCCACTTGCCTTGTCTCAGCCACGGTACAACGATTAAGCATCACGCGCAGCGCGACTGGTCCTGGCGTTTCTATTTCTCGCTTACCACTATCACGGCATTACGGACAATGCACAGCTGTCCCGTTGCGATCATCTTTCGCCAGCTCTTGACACGCCCGCATACGCTCTGGGCAAGAATTGCCAACAGCCGAAATTTCAGACATTATGACAAGGGAGCGCTGCTGGGCGTCCAGATGGACCTTGGTCCATCTGGAACGTATGACGTGGGCCTAATCGATCGCCAATAGCGTGATGGATACCTTTCTCAAAATCTTCATTGTCATGGTGCTGGCTCTTGCCTTCATCGGTTGGCTCGCGGACCGTCGCGCTGCTGCCAAGAGGTCCAACGTCACGCCTGGACTTTCGCTTCTGCCAGGCGATATCAAGTACGAGAGTCCGAATGGAAATGTCCGCGTCTATTTCCCTATCGTGACATCGATCGTCCTCTCGGTCGTGCTCACCCTGATCCTTCGCTTCTTCAGCTGAGTGCCGCCACATAGTCCTGACCATTGCCGTCAACGTGATCGAGTAGTTGTGTTGCGTCTCAGAGAGTCCAGCGGGAGGCTAGTCTAAACGGCCGTCCGCAGGCGCCGGATCTCGTCCCGCCATCCGGCCGCGAGGCCGTCGAGCTCGGGGTTGTTGCCTTCATCCCTCACACGGCGTTTGCGGAACGCGAGCTCATGCTGTGCGTTTGTTAGCGCCGCCGATGCTCGTCGTCGCATGCGGTCGATGCGGCGCGTCCGGAGCATGCGATCGCCGACGATCTCCTGGTATTCGCCCGGGCTCACTGCGCGTCCGACTTCCTCCGCCAGCTCTTCGCGGATCACCCGCCGTTCCCACACGCCGCTTCGCCACACAGCGAGCGCCACGAGCAGAAAGAACGGCAGGAAGATGGTGAGACGCATTAACGTGTCGCTGACGAAGGCATCGAGAAACCCGATGTTGGATGGAGGCTCGTGCACGGGCGGCAGCTCGCCATTGGCAGCGCCGGCGAGCGTGACAAGTAGCGGCAGTGCGTTGTTCAACATGTGTGCCGCGACGGCAAGTACGAGCCCAGCGATCGGCGCGAGGATCCGGATCCACCTGCGCCGCGTCTGAATCGCGAGGCCGAGGGATGCGCCAAAGATTCCCGTGAACATCGCGTGTCCACCGAGCCCGAAGAGCGCGTATCGCCCCCCGAGTTGTAAGCCATATGGCGCCACGCCGTTTTCGGCGTAGCCCTGAGCCACGTACAGCGCCACCTCAAACCAGTTGAACCCGAGCCCGACCAGCGCGCCGTAGACGATGCCATCGCGCATGTTGTCGAACTCGGGGCGCAGCAGCCAGAAGATCAACAGCACTCCCAGCGCCTTTGCGATCTCCTCGGCGATCGGCGCGGAAATCGGCGCCGCCAACATGATCGACGCATCGGGTCCCAGAAACACCGAAACAACCGGGTGCTGCGCAACCCAGACATCGACGAGCTTGAAAAACGCGGTGTTAAGCGGCAGAGCAAGCGCAGTAGCAATAAATCCGCCCCATAGAAATGTTGCAGCAAACAGCCATGGGGTCTCGCGCTCCCGCCGGTCGAGAAACCACAGTATGGCCAGCGGCACTGCGGCGAGGACGCTCGAAAGGGCGAGTGCCCGATAAAAAACGCTTGCAACGTCCGGGCGCATGCTGGCGAGCAAGCCGAGATGGATGAGCGTCGCCAGAAACAGCGCTGCCAGCAGCGCTACACAGATCGCGATGCACACGCCCTTCCGCCGCAACGGGGAACCCATGAGTAGACGGTCATAATCCGGGTGCAATACCGAGGTCACGTTTTCCTCCGACTGCGGCACGGTCGGGTGGAAATCCAGCGAAGTTTCGCACGCCGGACGCCGCTCATCCAGGTGGCGGGTAGACGGGCGTGGCCTACGAACGGCTCAGGCTGCATCTCATTGACCTGGGATGAAAAAACGCGCGAAGGTGTGCATGTGGCCTCGTGACGGTCATGTCGGTTGGTTCTGATGCAAAACTCGTCGCCATTGGGTGAGGAGGCGCTACTTGCGTCAGCGCCTATTTCTAGTCATTCGACCGATGCGCTGCTCGAAGCAACCGCCGGAGCAGACGTATTGCTACCCACAAAAACAAGAGGACCACCGCGAGTGCAGCGAGCGGCGCCGCCAGGGCCAGAAGCGAAACGAGGAGTGCACCACCGAGTTCCAAGGTTGCGAGGACCATGTTGCCGATCCCGCCCGTAAAGATGGTGGAATTTGCCCTGAGCGTTGCGGTGACGCCTTGCGTGAGGCTGGCGACACCGCCCCCCGCAATGATGGCCGCCGTCCATTTCACTATCGGCGGCAGGTCGGTCATGACCGCCGCCGACACGATCGTGCCTGCGACAAATGCGGCTGGTGTGGCCAAGGCGTCGAGCAGATTGTCAACACCAGGAATGTAATAGGCGGCGATTTCTGCGAGTGCCGCCACGCCGAGCATTGTCAGCGCAAATGGCGTCCCGAGCCATGCAAAGCTATCCGCCAACGAGAGATGTCCGGTGTTAGCCGCCCCGCTCACAATGAGCATCGGTAAAAACACCCGAAAACCTGTGGCGGCAGCAAGCCCGACGCCAAGCATAATTGATAATGCGAGATCGGAGTTCGACATGAAGCTCCCTACGGACGCGATTTGTAACTCGCCAAGTCCTGGGGTGTCTGTTGCGTACGGCTGGCATCTCCAACCGCTCGGTGTTGGTCGTCCCTCAGAGACGTCGGACCTTGACCACAAGTCAGCGCGGTTACCGGAAGAACCCGAAGAAGGGGGAGGTTTGACGCTGCTGAGGCCACGGATTGGGATTGGGACGCGGCCGCGGCCGTCGCTGGGCCGGTTTCTGCTCCTGGCTCGTTTGTCCGGCGTTGGCATCCATCGCCGACTTACCCTGCGCGGGCTTGTTGGATTTGGCATTGCCGCCGGGCGCCACGGTCTCAGGCGCCGCCGGCTCGACCGCGGCCGGCTCGACATTGGCCGCGCCGCGCGGCCAGCTGAAATCGTCGGCCCGTCCGCTCGGCGCCGCGACCGGCTCGCCCTTGGTGAGCGTGCGGCCGACGGTTGCGTCGGTGGCAGGCGCGGGACGGCCGCCGCCGAGCAATTCTTCCGGCGCAACGCGCGAGTCCGCCGTGAGCGGCACGACCGGTCCAACTGCCGGCCGCTGCGCGGGACTACCCGGCTTGGCATTCGGCGTCTGCGGGCCCGGATCGACCGGCATCGGCAGCGCGACCGGCAGGCCCTTGTTGCCGATGATGCGCTGGATTTCGCGCTCGACGTAGTGGGCAAGCTTGCGCGCGCCGAACTTGGTGAAATAGACGCCATCGCCGGTGCGCAGCCGGCGAATCTGACCTTCGTAGTCCGGACCTTGCGGCGAATAGCGGCCCGCCTCGTCGATGAAGCCGTCCCAGATGTCGACAAAGACGATGCCCGCCTTCTCGGCCCGGCTGCGGTAGAGCTCGTTGAGGTAGGACGAGTCCTGGCTCGACTTGGTGCCGCGCTGCGAAGCGAGACCGACCCAGATTACCGGAACGCCGGCGCTCTTGAGCGCCGCGATGGTGGCGTCGATGCGCTTGATGTAGGCGAGCTCCCACTTTTCCGCGCGGAATTCCCAGGGCCCGTAGGCAGCTTGGCGCGCCTGTTCCGGCGTCATGTTGGGATGCAGTTCCGCCCGCTCGGGCGGCTGCTGCTCGGCGTCGGGCGGGGCCGGCGGCGTGGCCAACTGCGCGTTGGCCTTCGGCGCACCGCGCGGCGGCGGAGGCGGAGCCGCTTCCCGGATCGTCTGACGATCGTTGTTCCCGATCATCATGACGATGAACTTGGGTTTCTCGGCGGCGATGATCTCGCGCGCCACCTGCGGCCACTCGATCTCACGGCGCGCGTCATAACGGATGAGGCCGGAATTGGTGCGATGTTTGCGCACGACGCCGACCTCGGGCTTCTCGGAATAGGCATCTTCAAGCCCGTAGGCCAGCCAGTCGGCGTTCGCATCTCCCATAACCACGATCTTGACCGCTGGATCCTTTCGCGGCGTGGCTGGCGGTGCGCGCGAGTAATCCGGGGGTTGGTCCCTCTCCGGTTCTCTTTGCCGCTGATATCTAGGGGCCTCTCTTTGGCGATCGCCCCAATAACCCCCCGGGCGATCACCCCAAAAACCGCCGAAAGGGTTGTACGGCTGTTGGCGTTGCTGCTGCCGCCCGCCCCATGAATCTCCCCAGAACTGCGCGTTGGCAGGAAGCGAAAGTGCAAAAACGATGAGAGCCATCGAGGCAGCGCGGACGACCATTAGAAGAAAGGCAATTGACAATCTGAAAAATCGAAGCACTACCTCTTGTCCGATACTCATTTTGGACTCTCCCGGGCTGCCGGGCTTAGAATTCAGAGACGTTTTCCATTCTTACCGTTTTCCTGTGGTCTACGTTTTGGAGTGCGCCGAACGGCTTATCGCCCGTCGGTGCGACCTGTTGCGGGCGGATAGCGGCCCGTCTTTTGAAATAGGCGCCGCGCGCAAAGTCGCAACTCGAAACAATGCACCCGCTCGCGATACCCCACCCGGCGGCGGGTTTCGCTCATGCCTTCAGACTGTCCGGCACCTTGCCGCCGCTTTCGGCAAGCTTTGTCATGACCTGCTTGTGCAGCCAGATGTTCATTTCCGCCGAGCCATTAAGAGCGCCAGTATAGCCGAGTTCCTGCGCCAATTGCTTTCGGGCGCCGAGGCCGCTGTCCAATTTCAGCAGCTTCATCAGGTCAACGATCGAGCTTTTCCAATCGTAATCTTCGTCTTGCTCGTCGGCCAGTTTCGCAAGGATGGCTTCGACGTCAGTTTTTGAGATTGGCGTTGCGGCCGCCGAAACGGCGGACGTCCTAACGGACGGTGCTGAGGCACCAGCCGCCGTGGCCGTGGCTGGAGACGGCGCCGAAGTCCCCGTCGCCGAGCCCGCGGATGGAGCAGGTGCCGGGGAACCGGCCGCCGCAGTTACGCTCGCGGCGTGTTTGGAGCCGAAAATAGCTGATACGATATTCCCGAAAACGCTCATTTTTTCTCCTCCATTTGCTCTCGCTCTCAGGACGAACTTCATCTCTGGGGCGCGATGGTGGAGTTCAATCTCAACTCATCTAACTTAAGTGCAATTCGGTACTGTTTATAGACTATTTATTTTCGGATTAGTCAGCATCGATGACACATATTTCATTCAGCCTGCATACTACCTTGTTGCATTTCGCGCATTGTTTGGAGCAACATCGCCGAGCTGAGCATCGTCTGCGCGGAGTATCGCCGTGCGCGTCAGAGCGAGCCAGACCATTCAATTCGATTCCGGGACCAGCTTTGCCCTCGATTGCGCAGGCGCGCGGTCGATTCACGACTGCGGCCGGTCGGCCGCAACAGCATGGAGGAGCGATCAATCAAGCGCAGATGCTCACCTGCGCGGTCATTAAGTGGCGTGTTCGTTCCCTCATCTGCGCAAGTTCGGTAACAGAGAGGAGGAAGCCCCATGGCTATCAATCTCGTCTCGCTCGTTATGCAATTCCTGACACCTGACATGATCGGACGCATCGCCTCTGCACTCGGTCTCGATCGCAACAACACCCAGACCGCAATTGGCGCGGCGATACCGGGGCTGCTGGCTGGACTCAGCGGTGTCGCCGCGCAACCCGGCGGAGCGCAAAAGCTCGCCGAAGCCGCAAGGCAGCAAACCGGCACCCTTGGCAACTTCGCCAGCATGATCGGCCCGGGAGCCAAAACCTCGCTGATCGAGAAGGGCTCGCAGATGCTCTCGTCGCTGCTCGGCGGCCGGGACCAGACGGCACTCGCCGGTGCGATTGGCAAGTACGCGGGGTTGGGCCAAGGCGCGAGTGGATCGTTGCTCGGAATGCTGGCCCCGGTTGTCATGGGTACCATCGCCCAGCAGCAAGGCACGGGTTCCCTTGATGCCGGCGGCATCGCCAGCCTTCTTTCGAGCCAGAAGGACAGCATTGCTGCGGCGTTGCCCTCGGGCTTCGGCAACCTGCTTGGCGGCACTGGTCTGCTCGACTCGCTTGGCGGAGCGGCGCGAACAGCGACAGTTGCAGGCAGCGAAGCGGCACGGGCTGCCACGACCGCTGCCCGAACCATCGGCGATACCGGCCAGCGCGCCGCAGGCGCGGCGTCGTCCGCCCCGCTCAATTGGCTCTACTGGTTGATCCCGCTTCTTGCGATTGCCGCCGGGCTGATCTACTTCCTTACCAGGCCGACGGAGCAAGTGGTCCAACAGGGCGTGACCACCGCGCAGAGCCTGACGGTCGGCGGGCTCGATATCGGCAGGCAGGTCACCGACAGCATCACCAATCTGCGAACCACGCTTGGAGGCATCACCGACGCCGCCTCCGCGCAAGCGGCGTTGCCCAAACTGCAGGAGGTGACGGCCCAGATCGACAAGGTCAACGGTGTGGTTGGGCAGTTGTCGGCGGAGCAACGGAGGGCTCTCGCCGGGCTGGTCAGTCCGATGATGCTGACGCTCAACCAGCTGTTCGACAAGGTGCTCGCGATTCCTGGCGTCAGCGAGGTGTTGAAGCCGACGATCGACGCCCTGCGGGCGAAACTCGCGGTGCTGACCGCCTGACTTTCGCCAGCCGGATCATCAACCGCCGGCGCGGCGCCGGCGGTTGATGCGGCAAAGACGTCAAATAAGCAAACGTAGTGGAGTATCGCCCATGTCAGACAAATCGAACTTCACACCCGACGAATGGAAGCTCCTTCTGGAGAGCGTGATGATGGCGGGTATCGCCGTCACGGCGGCCGAGCCGAGCGGGCTCTGGGGCCTGCTGAAAGAGAGCTTCGCCAGCGGCACTGAACTGGTGAAGGCCGGAACGGATTCCGGATCGAACCCGCTCATCAAGGCCATCGTCGCCGATTTCCAGACCGGCGAGGGGCGAAGCACGGCGCGCGACGGCCTCAAGGAAAAGCTCGCGGGAAGCAAGCCCGCCGAGATCAAGGCCAAATGCATCGAGACGCTCCGGCAGGCCGCAGCAGTGGTCGACGCCAAGGCGCCCGGCGATGCCGCGGCCTTCAAGGGCTGGCTGCGGCAGATCAGCCAGCACGTTGCCGAGGCAGCCACGGAGGGCGGCGGATTTCTCGGCATTGGCGGCGTACCGGTGAGCGAAGCGGAGAAGGCGACGCTCACGGAGATCTCGAGCGCGCTCAAGCTGGCGGCGTGAATCCGGGTCCTCGCGAGCGAGGGCCCGCCGGATGGAAACGCTCCTCGTCAAGATCTTTGCCACGGCACTGGCGCTCAGTGGGGTCACGACCGCGCCTGAGGCGGTGAAGACCCGGTTCGACCGCACGCAGGATCAGCAGCAGGTCGCGCAGCTGTTGCGCGCGGGCTGCACGCACATGCGCAAGGCCTTCGACATCGAGGACATCAACCTCGAGGAACTTATCGCAACGGCGCTCGACGACCCACAGGCGATGGGCGAGAGCAAAGCGTTCCGCGGCATCAACTTTGCCGACTTGCAGACCGCCTATCGGCAGTTTTGCAAGAACGAGGCTGTCGCTGCTCCGGCAGTCGACCTCGGCGATGTGATCGATTTCTACAACAAAGCGGCTGCCGACCTGCCCGATCACACCAGGCTCAAGGGCCTGAAGCTTCCCGGCGCGAGTGTCGTGCTCGACCGCAAGGGCGAACGTTTTGCTGAAGTCTTCGAGGAGAATCAGCGCCGCGTATGGGTTTCCATCGCCGACATTCCGGAGCACGTGCAGAAAGCCTTCGTCGCGGCCGAGGACAAGCGCTTTTACCAGCACAAGGGGATCGACGAGCATGGCTTGATCCGGGCGTTCATCGGCAACCTTGCCCAGTCCGGCCGACCCCAGGGCGGCTCGACCATCACCCAGCAGGTCGTGAAGAACCTGCTGGTGGGCGACGACCTCACCTACGAACGCAAAATCCGCGAGATGATCGTGGCGTCGCGGGTGGAGCAGGAGCTGAGCAAGGCCGAGATTCTCGAGCTCTATCTCAACTCCGTCTATCTCGGCCGCGGCTCCTGGGGCATCGAGCTGGCGGCGCAGGCGTATTTTGGAAAATCGGCGGATGCCCTCGAGCCGGCGGAGGGCGCGCTTGCTCGCCGGCCTGACCAAGGGGCCCAACTTTTTCAATCCCGACCGCCATCCCGTGCGCGCGCAGGAGCGCCTCGCCTACGTTCTCAGTCGCCTGCAGGAGGACGGCGTGGCCACCGTCGGTCTGCCCAGCCGGGGGCTGCCCGCGCTGCCGGCGATGGTGGCCTATGAGCGCCCGCGGCGCGACATCGGCTTCCACTTCGTCGATCAGGTCGCGCGCGAGGCGAGGTCGGTGGCCGGCATCGAGGCGATCACGGCGCATTCCTATACCGTGCGCTCGACCATCAACCCAAAATTACAGCGGGCGGTGGAGGAGGCCCTGCAGGAAGGCCTTTCACGCTACGAACGCAACGCCGGGCGCGTCCAGTTCCGCGGCGCGGAAGCCAATCTGTCGCAGGCGATCAAGCGCATCGAAGCCGGCCAGACCAGCAGCGACCGGCGGCCGGCCTGGCAGCGGGCGCTGGCGGCGGCGCGGCTGCCGCTCTACGACGTGCACTGGACGCCGGCCGTGCTGGTGGAGAAGCCAAGCGGCAAGAAGGGCGAGGCCTGGCGCGTCGGCCTCGCCGACGGGCGCATTCTTCCGCTGTCGATCGACAACGCCGCCGCCCAGCGCAAGCTCGTGCTCAACGACGTGGTGCTGGTGCGCGTGGCGGCGCGGGCGGAATTGCGCGTGCGTCCGGTGGTGCAGGGAATGGTGGTCGTGCTTGAGAACAAGAGCGGCCGCATCCTCGCCATGAGCGGGGGCTTTTCCTATCCGCTGAGCCAGCTCAACCGTGCCACCCAGGCGGTGCGCCAGCCCGGCTCCGCCATCAAGCCGCTGAGCTATCTGGCGGCGCTCGGCAAGGGCCTGCAGCCCAATACGCTGGTGCTGGACCAACCGATCACGCTGCCGCCCATCGGCGGCGGCTCGCGCCCGCGAGCAGGACTACTGGACGCCGAGAAACTACGACGGCGGTTCGGGCGGCACGCTGACCTTGCGCCGGGCGCTGGAGAATTCGCGCAACCTCGCCACCGCCCGTTTGCTCGACGGCGGCATC
The DNA here is from genome assembly GCA_963739385.1 of uncultured Alphaproteobacteria bacterium. Taxonomy (GTDB): domain Bacteria; phylum Pseudomonadota; class Alphaproteobacteria; order Rhizobiales; family Xanthobacteraceae; genus VAZQ01. Next base: position 189,825 of record CAVUAI010000016.1, on the reverse strand, counting down.
GAAGCCAAACCGGAAGCCAGTCTCAACCGTCTTTGCGAGCTCGCGCTCGAAGCGCAGATCTACCGCGAATGCCTGCGCTACTATCCGTTCGTGCTCGGCGCCCAGCCGGTGCGGCCGGTCGATCTTGCCGCGTTCTATGCCGCGATCGCGAATGAAGGTTTGCACCCCGCGCCCTACGTCGTGGACTCCATCGAACGCGACGGAGAGACCATCTATCGTCATCAGCAGACATCGCAGGTGACGATCAGGTCCGTCGATCGCGCCGCGTTCTACCAGCTCAAGACCATGCTGCAGGGGGTGCTGGCGCGCGGCACCGCGCGCGCCATCTCCGGGCTTTCGCCCTATGTGGCGGGCAAGACCGGAACCTCCGACGACGAGAACGACGCCTGGTTCGTCGGCTTCACCAATGACGTCACGGCGGCGGTCTGGATCGGCTACGACAACGCCGATGGCAAGCGCCGCACGCTTGGCGGCGGCTCGACCGGCGGCGGCGTCGCGGTTCCGATCTTCGAGCCGGTGATCCAGGCGGTGTGGGCCAATGTCGCGCCGAAAGCCGCGCTCGCCCCGCCGTCGCCCGAAGCCAGGCGCCAGCTTACGTGCAAGGCGGTCGATCCCGAGTCCGGCGAGACGAAAAGCGGCCCCGCCAAAGCGATCTCCGAATGCTTCCGGCTGGATGCAAAAGGCAAGGTCGCGGATACCCAATACAAGCTGGTCTCGCGCGAGAGCGCCTATACCAATGGCGATGCGGCCAGAAGTCGACCCGCAGCAGGCCCGCGGGTGCGGCTGCGAATAGCTTCACGGGTCAGCCTGTCGATTTCAATCGCCAAGTTAAGACGGGCGGTCCGCGGGGAGCGTGTATTCCGAGATACGACAGTTCCGGCGCGCAGACGGCGCCTTGCTAACGCCTGAGGACTGACACTGTAACGATATCCAGCCAAGCGGGCCCCGAAGGGAGGAAAGCTATGATCGAATCTATCATTGTCTGGCTGATCATCGGCGCGATTGCCGGCTGGGCCGCGGGCCAAATCATGAAAGGCTACGGCTTCGGGCTCATCGGCAACATCGTGGTGGGAATCATCGGCGCAGTCATTGCCGGTTGGCTGTTGCCATTGGTCGGAATCTCAATCGGCGGCGGCATCATCGCGGCGATCATCAACGCCATCATCGGTGCGGTGATCCTGTTGTTCGTCATCGGTCTCGTCAAGAAATAGCTGAAGTGGAATTCGGGCAGCGGATGTCGACAAGAACAATCTGTACGAAAGGAGCCCGTAAACCGATAACTCAGACACCGTACAGCACCTTGGCCGAACGTTACGAACACGGCACCCGGTTGCGCCGAAAAGCTCCCCGCGAGAAACACGCTGATCTGCTCGGGCCCGCCAGTCGCAACCCGGTCGCTATACTCGCCGCGGCCGATCGCACTCGCGTGCCGGAGCTCGTCCCAATCCGCTATGAGCGCATGCTTGCAAGTCCATTCGCCTTCCTGCGTGGCGCCGCCGCCGTGATGGCCGAGGACCTTAAACATCAAGTGATCGCAGGGATTCCTGTCCAGGCTTGCGGCGACTGCCATTTGATGAACTTCGGCGTATTTGCAACACCAGAAGAGAACATCGTATTCGACATCAATGATTTCGACGAGACGTTGCCCGGCGTCGATTTCACCGCGGATCTCAAGCGGTTGGCTGCAAGCGTCGCAGTCGCTGCGCTGGCGGAAAATCTTTCTAATAAGCGAGCGCGGGCAACCGCGGCCGCGACTGTCGAGGCGTACCGGACTCGAATGCGCGCCCTGGCCAAGATGACCCCCCTCGAAATCTGGCACAGCAAGATCGACCTGGCGCAAGAAATTAAGCGCATCGAGGACCGCGCCCTGAGACGACAGCTTTACGGCATCCTTTCGAGGACGGCCGGACATCTCGAGGAAGATGACAATTTTCCGCATCTGGTGAGGGACCAGGTGCGGATCGACGACAGGCCGCCACTGATCTATCATTTCACGGGAAGCAGCGACGTGCGGCATCGCGTAGACGCGAAGCGAGTGTTTGGTCCTTACCAAAATCGGCTGGCACCGGAACGGCTGCGGCTTTTTGAACGATACGCCCTTAAAGACATTGCTTTCAAAGCAGTTGGAGTTGGGAGCGTTGGCACCTTCTGTGCCATCGGCCTGTTTATGAGCGGCGATGGCGCCCCTCTGTTTCTTCAGATCAAGGAAGCAGGGAGGTCCGTCTTGGAGTGCCTTGGGCCGAAATTTAAAGATCATCCGGGCCAACGGGTCGTCGAGGGTCAGCGTATGATGCAGGCGGCAAGCGACGTGTTCCTAGGTTGGACGGAAGATAGCGCGTCATCCCGCTTTTTCTACGTCCGCCAGTTAAAAAATCGGCGCCTTGGATCGATCAGCGAGGTTGTGGAAGAAAGAGCTCTCATAAATTACGCGCATCTATGCGGGCGCACGCTCGCACGCGCCCATGCCCGCTCCGCAGACCCAGCAATGCTTGCGGGATACATGGGAAAGAGCGAGGTCATGGACGATGCAATTGCATCATTCGCAATGGCATACGCAGTTCGCACGAAGCAAGACTACGATCAACTTGCGAAGGCAAAGCGTAGCGCAGCCAATAAGCATTGAGGGCGGCGGAGAAGGTTGGCCTATCGCAAGCGCCCATTTTCTGGCGGCGACTTTACCCGAACGTGCGCCGCCGCTGCCGCAATTTCGAAGCCAAGGCCAGCCGGGGCAGCTGATTGTCGCCGAGCAAGGCGGTACGCGATTTTCACACGAAAATCCATTAACTTTCAGCGTATCGGCTCAAGAAATCGTTCTGTCGAATGGAAAGTCTGTTGCCCCGTGCTCATACCCGCGCCGAAAATGCATACTCAGAGGCGCCGGCGCGGGAGCCGCGTCAAGGCGACCGGCCCGCTCGGGGGCTGACCAGACAGGGAACCTGCTCCTCTTGCTTCGATCCGAGCGAGCTTTCCGAGGTTGACTGAAACCGAAGTTCCGACCGTGGTGCCGATTGAGCGCGCCCGAAGGAAGCACCGTCAGGCCCGTTGAAGCACTGGCGGGTGAAGCGTCCCCCGCGAGTTCACCGGTTCGGTACCAGCGTGATCCGCTCGTTTGTCATTTTCACTGGAAATGCGAGGCTTGGCAGATCAGCCCGGGCAAGGCCTCAAGTTCCGGGCGGTTGAATATCGGAGGAACCATGGGCACGAACATCAACTTTAGACGACCCGATGGCAAAGACGCTCCGGGCTATCTCGCCAAACCCGAGCGTGCCAATGCGCCAGGTGTCGTGGTCATCCAGGAGTGGTGGGGGCTGCAGGACCAGATCAAGGGCATTTGCGACCGCTTCTCGGCGGCGGGATATGAGGCGCTTGCGCCGGACCTCTACGCTGGGGCCGTCGTTCCTTATCACGATACGGAAGCCGCCAATCGGGAGATGAGCTCGCTCAACTTTCTTGAAGCGACCGATCAGGTGGTGCGCGGCGCCGTGCAATATCTGAAGCAGACGGGTGTCAAGATCGGGCTCATCGGTTTCTGCATGGGGGGTGCGGTGACAATTCTCGGCGCGATCCGCGTTCCCGAGCTCAGTGCGGCGGTGTGTTTTTACGGGCTCCCACCCGCAAACGTCGCCAACCCCGCCGACATCCGCGTGCCGCTCCAAGCCCATTTTGCCAACGAGGATGACTGGTGCACGCCCCAGGCGGTCAACGAGTTTGAAGCGGCGCTCGCGAGCGCGCGTAAACCGGCCGAGATTTTCCGCTACGAGGCAAAGCACGGTTTCATGAACGAGCAGCGGCCCGACGCGCACCAGCGTCAAGCTGCGGAGGTCGCATGGTCGCGCACCCGCTCCTTCTGGGAGACGCATCTCTAGCTCGGTGACGGCAAGCAAGGCGGATCTACGCCGAAACCCTTGAGCCGTTAGTGAGTCGCCAGCGTTCCGACCGATTGGATGGTGCGTGGGGTCTCTTCATCCGCTATCAGCAGACGTAGGCGCACACCGAGTTGCCGCGCCGTTGCTGCTGCGCCAGCTATGCCGCGGCGCGACTGATTTTGTCGCCCGGTTGCGGGGTGGGTGAGGTCCCCTATTGGAAGTTGGCTACAGCGGGTATAATGGCTTCATCGTATGAAGCGATTTCTTGGGTGGATTGGACTGAAGGAAAAACTGCACGAAGCAAAACACCATTCGAGAATGCGCGTTGCTCCTGATGGCTCTCGCTTTCTGGACAGAGCCCGCGTTAGCTCGCAGTTACCTAAATTGCCTAGCAAAAAAAGTCATGATCGTAGACGCGCCAAGGGGAAGCACTTCGTCGAGCATCGAAGAGAACTTGGGCTTCTGGATCGATGAAGCGGCGAAAACCCTGGTGCTTGCCGATGGTACGTCGCTTACAGTCCGCCGGTTTGATGAGCGCTGGATTAGCGCTGCTCGCGGCGATATGTCCTATGAGTTCGATCGTCAAAATGGCAACTTAACTTATGCAAGCTCGACCACGAAGGAGGGTTCTGCGACGATCATAATCGGGGCAGCCCGATGCAAAATTGCAGTCGGTCCGGCAGGGTAAACGGACTGTACCGGCCGACCAAACTGCAAGATCTCATAAGTGGTGCGTATCCAACTCAACGATGCAGGGTCGGTGTTCCCAGCCGGCCACAAGGTCAGGCTAGCCCTATCCACGGCTTACAACGCGCGAACGAAGTCTGTCGTCGCGATTGGGATCGCTCTATTCCTCAAGACTTCTTATGACGATCCTACTCCAGCCGCGAGCATCGGTTATTCGTTCGTCGATACGGTATCATCGAGGCAAAGCCGTCCCAGCACGGATGCCGCTTCTTCACTGGCGTGACAACGCGCTTCACGAGCACTTCAGATTGACTGCCGCAAGATTGTCGTCGGCACCGGTCAGGGTGCATCCAGACGTCACGTGAGCCCCGCCGGAGCGGGGCTATTGCCACATCAGCTATTTTGGAGGTGCAACCTCTTTGATCGGCGTTCCTCCGACTTCGGTCTTCTCGCCTTGTTTATTGGCTTCGTTCAGGAGTTGATCGATGACGCCGGCACGTTGCTCTTGCTTGATCCGAGCGTCTTGCGCTTTCTTCTCTTCAGCGAAGAATTTGTAGTCTATTTCCCAACACATGGGATCCTCCATCTGTGACGGAACCAACGGCATAACTATGACCGGTATGATAGCATATGGTTCCGAGGTGTTACAGTGCAGGAGTGCATGCATCGACTGCTATCATGCGATGATTTCCGCCCGACGGAATCCGATTTCTAAGGCGGGCATCCGCGGGGTCGGTTCCACGCTGCGGAGCTGCGCCGATTCTGTGAGGCGGTGAGCGAAGTGGCCCCTGAAGAGCGGCCCCTCTGCCTGGTTCTCATTCTGGCTTCGCCAAGAGCCAGAATTTTGCCTTCTTCGGGTTTTTCCGGTAGCCGCTGGCACTGGCTTCGTTGAACATGCCCCGCTGAATGCCGCTTGGCCTTACGCTGCCCGTCACGTTATTAGCCCGTGCAGAGAGGAGCCTCTCTGATTTTTACCTGTCTAATTTGTGATGCAGTCGCGTCATGAGATCTCGCGGAACCTCGTTGCAGGCGGCGCTTGCCGCGTCGCACTCTGCGGAGCAAGTTGTGGACTATGTTCCGGTCTAATGATCGCTCTTGCGAGGCGTGTCGGTAGGGAGGATCACATGGCGTTAGACACGCAGCAGAAATCGGCTGAACTCGCAGCGCGGCTCGACCGCCTGCCGTTCTCGAAATGGCACCGCAATCTGTTCGTGCTCTGCTTCCTCGGCGTCATGTTCGACGCCTGCGACTTCGCGCTGTTCGGCATGGCGCTGCCGCCGGTGGCACGCGAGTTCGGGCTCAATCCGGCGCAAGCCGGCCTGCTCGCGACGGTGGGACTCGTCGGCGCGTTCCTCGGCGCGCTGTTTTGGGGCACGATCTCGGACTACATCGGCCGTCGTACGGCGTTCGCTTCCACGATCGGCATCTTCTCGCTGTTCACCGGCCTCGTGGGCGCGTCGTGGAACGTGCTGTCGCTCGCCGTGTTCCGCTTCCTCTCGAACTTCGGTCTCGGCGGAGAGGTGCCGGTCGCGCTGACGCTGACCGCGGAATTCAGCCCGGCCCGAATTCGCGGGCGCATGGCCGGCTCGATGGCGGCGTCGTTCCCGGTGGGCCTGGCCCTTGCGGCCATCGTCGCGCTGCTGATCATGCCGACCTGGGGATGGCGCGCGGTTTTCGTCGCTGGGGTGGTGCCGGCGGTGCTGCTGTTTTTCGTGCGCATCTATATGCCGGAGTCGGTCCGCTATCTCATCACCCGAGGTCGGGTCGAAGAAGCCGAGCGCACCGTGGCCGAGATCGAGAAGAAGGCCGCCGAAGGCCAGCCGCTTCCGCCGGTGCCCGCCAACCACGCAGCGCCCGACGTTGCCGACCCCGGCGTCACCGTGGCGCAACTGCTCACGCCGGCGCGGCGCAAACGCACGATCCTGCTTTGGATCGTGTCATTCTGTTTCCTGTGGTCGTCGAACGGCATCATCTTCATGTTGCCGACCATACTGGTGCAGCGCGGCCTGCCGCTGACGCAGATCCTGGTGCTGCTTTTGGTGCAGGCACTGGTCGCCATCGTTGGCTACACCGCGTGCTCGTTCCTGATCGATCGTTACGGCCGGCGTCCTGTGCTGTTCCTCTATTACTTCGTCGGCGCGTTCTTTCACCTGTGGTTCGCATACGCCGCCGGCATCTGGCTCTATGTCGCCATCGGACTGGTCGGCTGGGTCAATCCGGGCGTCTATGGTTCGTCCGGCGTCTATGTTAGCGAGCTTTATCCAACGCATCTGCGTGCAACGGCGGTTGGCTGGTTCTTCGGCATCGGCCGGATCGGCTCGTTCCTTGCGCCCGCCGTGGTTGGCTTCATGCTGCAATATGGAGCCGGCGCCTACGTGCTGGACACCTTCGCGCTGACTTTCTTGATCGCGGCGATTGCGCTGTGGTTCGTTGGGATCGAGACGAAAGGAAAGACGCTGGAGGAAATCACTGGCGGCATGGCGCCGGTCCGGGCGTAGCTGCGTCATATCGGCACAAGACCTGTGTGTGCCGAAAACCTCTTCCGTTTGATCTGATGAAGGAATCACGTACCGTCGGCAACGTGTCGCGCTGCTCTTTTTCCTTTTAACGGCTGTTACTTTCGCCTCAAGCATCACATCGAGTGGCATGTTCAAGCTGCTCAAGCACCAGAATTGGTTGTCAAACCGCGATTTTCAAATTTTCGACGATTTCGTCGACCGCAGCTGATACGCTTGGAAAAACACGCTAATCCTGGGAGCTCATGTCCGCTCGGCACAGCAATGTTGACCTAAAATTTTGCTCCATTTCCGTAGACCAAAGTGCCCGCAAGAGCGTAACCTCGCCTTCATCGAACCGTCTCGGGAACGAAGGCCGTTAGCGGCAAGTGCCGCAATGTGATTTGCGGATTCCCAGCTGATTCTTGACAACAGGGAAGGCGCGATCGATGGCGAAAGCGATCCACGTCATGATCCGCGTTCTCGACGAGGCCCGCGCGATCGATTTCTACCGACGGGCGTTCGGTCTCGACGTGGCCGATCGCTTCGTCTTCGACGACTTCACATTGGTCTACTTGCGCAATCCGGAAGCCCACTTCGAGGTTGAGCTCACCGTTAATCACGGCCGCACCAAGCCCTACGAGCACGGCGATGGTTATGGCCATCTGGCGGTCGCGGTCGATGATCTCGCCGCTGAGCACGCACGGCTTGCGAACGAAGGGTTCGTACCCAATCCAATCAAAGAAATGACGCAAGGCGGAGCGCTGATGGCGCGCTTCTTCTTCGTGCAGGACCCGGACGGCTATAAGATCGAGGTGCTGCAAAAGCACGGACGTTATTGCTGACCGGCGTTACCCGCTCGCCGGTCGTCGCGAGCCGCTCGGCTCCACGGAAGGGAGGAAACGAAATGGCAGGCAATGGCAACGCAGACAAGCTCGACCGGCGCCAGTTCCTCGCCGGTGTCAGCACCGCGCTGATCATTTCGGGCGCGGCTTTGATCCACCCGGCCGAAGCCTGGGGTCTCGAGGTCGAGAACCTCAAGCCCGAAACGATGCGCACGCTGATCAAAATGGCACGCGATGTCTATCCGCACGATCGTCTGGCGGATCGGTTCTACGCCGTCGCCATGAAGGGCTACGACGAAAAGGCCGGCTCCGATGCGGCGACTAGGGCCATGCTCGAGACCGGCGTTAGCACGCTCGATGAGCTTGCCCGAAAAAAGCACGGCGTTGCCTACGCCGACGTCGACTGGGAGGCCGAGCGCGTAGCGCTGTTGCACCAGATCGAGAACGACAAGTTCTTTCAAACCGTCCGCGGCGGCTTAGTCGTGTCGCTCTACAATCAGAAGGAAGTGTGGCCGGCGTTCGGTTATGAGGGCGAATCCACTTCGAAGGGCGGTTACATCGGCCGCGGCTTCGATGACATTACGTGGCTTTAGCCACTCGCCCCGACCACACGATACTTGGAGGAAGTCCATGGCTGCAAAATTCGACTTAACCGACGATACGGTCGTCGTCATCATTGGCTCGGGGGCGGGCGGCGGCACGCTCGCGAACGAGCTCGCCCAGAGGGGCATCAAGGTGGTCATCCTTGAGGCCGGCCCGCGCCACGAGATTGAGGACTTCGTCAACGACGAATGGGAGAGCTTCGGCCAGCTCGCCTGGAAGGACATGCGCACCACGGCCGGCTCTTGGAGGGTGCACCGGGACTTTCCCAATCTGCCGGCCTGGATCGTCAAGGCCGTCGGCGGCTCAACTGTGCACTGGGCCGGCGCGTCGCTCCGTTTCCAGGAGCACGAGTTCAAGACCCGCACCGTATACGGAGCCATCCTGGGCGCCAACCTCATGGATTGGCCGATCACACTTAAGGATCTCGAGCCCTACTACGCCAAGGCCGAGGACAAAATGAGCGTTACTCGCACGAACGGCATCCCAGGGCTGCCGGGCAACAACAACTTCAAGGTCCTGGCCACCGGCGCAGCCAAGGTCGGCTACAAGCAGGTCCACACCGGCCGCATGGCAATCAACTCCCAGCCGCGCGACGGCCGCGACTCTTGCCAACAGATCGGTTTCTGTTTTCAGGGCTGCAAGTCGGGCGCCAAATGGTCGACGCTTTACACCGAGATTCCCAAAGGAGAGGAGACCGGCAAACTTGAGGTACGACCCGAAAGCCACGCCGCCCGGATAGAGCATGATGCGGCCGGCAAGGCAATCGGGGTCGTCTATTTCGACAAGGATGGTAAGCGGCAGCGGCAGAAGGCGCGCATCGTCTGCGTTGCCGGAAACTCTATCGAAACGCCACGCCTGTTGCTGCTGTCCGAATCAAGCAAATTCCCCAACGGGCTCGCCAACTCCTCCGGCCAAGTCGGCCGCAACTACATGCGGCACATGACCGGCTCGGTCTACGCGGTATTCGACAAGCCGGTGCGGATGTGGCGCGGTACCACGATGGCCGGCATCGTCACCGACGAGGCGGCGAACAATCCGCAGCGTGGTTTCGTCGGCGGTTTCGAGATGGAGACGCTGTCGATCGGCTTGCCTTTCATGGCGGCTTTCCTTGATCCGGGAGCCTGGGGCCGCGAGTTCACGTCGGCGCTCGATGGCTACGAGAACATGTCGGGCATGTGGCTGGTCGGTGAGGACATGCCGCAAGAGAGCAATCGCATCACACTAGATCCCGCCGCCAAGGACAAATGGGGCCTGGCGGTGGCCAACGTGCATTTCGACGATCATCAAAACGACATCACCATGCGCAAATACGCCCACAAGGCGGGCAGCGCAGTCTACGAGGCGGTGGGCGCCACCAGGACTTTCCCGACTCCGCCCTATCCCTCAACCCACAATCTCGGCACCTGCCGGATGTCGGAGAACCCGCGCGACGGCGTCTGCAACAAGTTCGGCCAAGCTCACGATGTCAGGAACCTATTCATCTCCGACGGCAGCCAATTCACCACTGGCGGCGCCGAAAATCCAACTTTGACGATCGTGTCTCTGGCCATCCGGCAGGCGGAATATATCGCTGACGAAATGAGGAAGAAGAATATCTGACCTCTGTACCTGAGGCGCGCCGTTGGCTTGAGGAACTTCGCGCCCCACCGCGTCCGGTGCACCTCCGCGATGGCCGCAACGGCATCTACGAGCACGCCGCAACGGCCGTCGGCCCTGGTCACGGCAAGAGACGCAAGGGCAAGTGTGAAGGAAACGAATAAAAGTCGATAGTCTTCCGAGCCGCACCAAGACAGATTATTGACTTCCAACAACCATTACTGTCTCCACAAGCCCGCCTCAGTCCCGTCCGTGGCCCAGACGATTGCTCCCGCGAGCATTTCCTGAAAACGTTCACTCGTCCAGACATCCTCACGGTGGCCCATCGCGTTATGGTACACCCGGGGCGCTGGTTCTGTTCATCGTTGCGTAACTCCTATCTGCGAACTGGAAGCCACAGTGGCAAACTGCTGGTGATCCTTGGCCCGAGTTGCATTATGCTCACGCGGTTCACGCGCCGCTTCAACGCTTTGGCCCAGCCCCGAATTGACTAGCGACCACTCATCCGTGACCAGTATGGGCATTCTCGAACAATAGCGACATAAGACGCGAAGCTGGAAAAGGCGCGCACCGAGCAATCGTCCATACTGCCGCGATGTGTGTTTCCCTCGGACATGGTCCGAGAGGATCGGATACCGTTTCTTTAGTGGGGCCCCCTTCCCTGTCAAAGCCCGATCAGTAGTCCATCCCTCCCCCAGGTGGCATCGCAGGCATGGGCGTCTCCTTCTTGGGCCTCTCGGCGACCATCGCCTCCGTGGTTATGAGTAAGCCTGCAATCGAAGCCGCATCCTGTAACGCCGTGCGGACCACCTTGGTAGGATCGATGATCCCCTTCGACACGAGATCTTCGAACTTGCCGGTCTGCGCGTCGAAGCCGAAGGCATAGGTGTCGCTGTCCTGGATCTTACCGACGATCACCGAGCCGTCTTCGCCTGCGTTAATCGCGATTTGTCGCGCCGGCCAGGAAAGTGCCTTCTTGACCATCTGGATGCCGTGCTTCTGGTCTTCATTTGCGCCCTTCAACTTGTCCAGCACCTTGCCGGCGCGCAGCAGAGCGACACCACCTCCGGGGAGGATGCCTTCTTCGACCGCGGCCCGGGTCGCATGCATGGCATCGTCAACGCGATCCTTGCGTTCCTTCACCTCGACCTCGGTGGCGCCGCCGACGCGGATCACCGCAACTCCACCTGCGAGCTTGGCCAGCCGCTCCTGCAGTTTCTCACGATCGTAGTCGGAGGTGGTTTCCTCAATCTGCGCCTTGATCTGGGCAATGCGTCCTTGAATATCACTCTTCTTGCCTGCACCACTCACGATCGTGGTGTTCTCTTTCTCGACTGTCACCTTCTTGGCACGGCCAAGCATATTGATCGTCACGTTCTCAAGTTTGATACCGAGATCTGCGGAGACCATGGTGCCGGCAGTCAGGATCGCGATATCCTCCAGCATCGCCTTACGCCGGTCGCCGAAGCCCGGCGCCTTGACAGCAGAAACTTTGAGGCCGCCACGCAGCTTGTTCACGACAAGGGTTGCGAGTGCCTCGCCTTCGACATCTTCGGCAATGATGAGGAGCGGTTTGCCAGCCTGCACCACCGCTTCAAGCAGCGGCAGCAGCTCGTTGAGGGCGGAGAGCTTTTTTTCATAGATCAGAATATACGGGTCTTCCGTTTCAACCCGCATCTTGTCGGCGTTGGTAATGAAGTAGGGAGAGATGTAGCCGCGGTCGAACTGCATACCCTCGACCACTTCGAGCTCGGTCTCGAGCGACTTCGCCTCCTCGACGGTGATAACCCCTTCGTTGCCCACTTTCTTCATCGCGTCGGCAATAAAGCGGCCAATCTCGGCGTCGCCGTTGGCCGAAATCGTACCGACCTGGGCGATTTCTTCTCGAGGTCAGCTTTTCGATCTCAGCGGCACCAATCGCCTGACGGCTTCCAGTGAATTCCCTCGGTTTGGCGGGGGTCGATAGGTTGCTTACAGAACTCGCGGGATGCAGATGCAAAGAGCGTAACATTGGCCTGGCCGGCTCACTCGCTCAGTTTCTAGCCAAGCACAGATGCTACAATAGTAAGTTTCTTCACCTTGACAATTTCTCCGGATAGCTCCATGTAACCACAGTTGGTTCATATATTTCGTGTGTAGTCGGCAGGACCGCCGCGACGACTGAACCGATCCGCCCCCAGAAATTGTGAGCAATTCCTCCGAGGCGCATTGTCTCTATGGCCGCTGGGCGGCTCGCTCGCCAGCAAGAACCGCGTCTATCTTATGCATTTGATGAACGCGGCGCAGAGTAAGCAACGGGGTTCAACAGCGCTCACTCTTCAGAGGAAAGCACATCACCAGTTTCGGTTTTGTGATTCGTGTGCAGCACGGAGCGTTTTATACCTGCCATTACCAAGGAGTGAGCCATGCAGAATGGCCGAATGACAAACATGAATAGGCGCCCACAGAGACCGGCAGGGTCACCTGCCGGCCGCTCACAGCGGTGGTCATCGAATGCACCACGCCCAGCACCGAACGGCGCCCACAACGCGCAAAAAAACTATGAACGTTATCTGGCATTGGCCCAAGCCGAAGTCCAGGCGGGCGATAGGGTCGCGGCCGAGAACTACTACCAGCACGCCGAACATTATTTTAGGTCGATGTCCTCGAACCGAGAGTGACATAAGATTCCATATTCGGACCCGCGCGAGAGAGACGGAATTTTTCAGAGCAAACTCTTAGCCCGCCGATCCGGACAACGCGCGTCCCTCATCGTAGCAAGGATTGATTACGTCGTTCCGGGTGTTGATCGAGCACGTTGGGAGCTCGACCTGCATCCACCGAATTGCAAAAACACATTGCTAATTCGACGACTTCATTCAGGAGGCGTTTGTGATTTCTGGGCATCTTGCGCCAAGTACACAATCGTCAACATCCGCTGAAAGAGGACGCAGCGTGACCTCTCTGGCAATTTGTTAAAAACCGCCTCGATAAAAGGCTCTATCAATTCTACTCCGTCAGCCTGCCACAAGTACCTGCAGCATTCCATAAACTTCATTTCGGCAGCGTCGCCGCCAGCTGACAGGAACGGCTCGATTTCTTTCATCGACACCCCCAAGCCTCGTTTAAGTTCGTCGTCCACGACGTTCTTCCCGAGCATTGTCCGCTCCTCAAATCGCCGCAGAAGATGAAGTCGCAAACACGCACAATGAGGCTGACGCTGCAACGAAGCAGAGCGTAGCTGCTATGTGAATATTTCTGAGCATAACTAGTTCTTTAGATGCAATCACGCTCGCGCGCTTATTTCAATCGATGGTTCCTCGCCCCGATGCATCCATCGCCAACGCCTTGCGTACATCGGATTGCGATATGCCAAACTGTCGCGCAATCAGTGACGGTTTGATGCCCGCTTTAAATGCAGCAAGAACAGCGTTGACCTGCCCACGGGTCAACGAGACCGTCGCCGCTCCGACTTGCCGCTTATGGAGAGATTTGTCCGTTCGCGATGAGCGGTTCGTGGTCTGATCGGTCGGCGGTAATCTGCCGCGCCGCGCCATTTCCTCGAGGGTTGTAGCGTGGAGCAAGTCCAATTCGGCGTCGCTCAAGTGCTTGACAGCTGTACGGAGGTTCTTCGGCAGCACATGTCGGTGCGAGGACGCATCGGCTGCTAGCTGTGTGGCAGGTATCGGCTTTATTGGCGATGGAGAACCGTCTCGGACCGTCTCGGTCGAGAACAGGTCGGGCGTCGCTTGCTCACCACGATCGCGTCCCATGGCGGGATCATGCCCCCACCAATGTCCGCTAGCAACTTCGGGCGGACATGCTCCCCCGGGCGGGCACGCGCCGTCGGCGGTTGTAGGCGTGGCTGGCCGAGCAGGCAGGGTGCCGGTGCCGACTTGGACCCGCGCCGCGAAATGCCTTTCAGGCGCCCAGCAACGCCGACAGGGCTTATTGCGTTGTCCCATGTCCCGCCCTCACAGGCTTTGGGACACGGGACAAACGACGTTATGGCTGCTAACCGGCTCCCCGGCGGAGGGTTTGGTCTCCTGGCGGGGCTCAAGGTAACCCATGCTCGAACAGGGGATCAAAGGGCCCGCCCAGGGCAACGCCTCACGGCCTGACCGTCTTCGCCGTGACTGCAGGATGGCCTCGAAGGCATCGTGTCCAAGCGCAAGGACTCGCGCTACCGCTCTGGCCGTTCGCCGGATTGGCCACAGAGAGGATGGCCGACGCGGACGAGGTGATTGAGTGAAAGGCGCGAGTTCATCGTTCGGTTCTGTTAGGATTGACAGGCTCGATCCTTGGCTGGGTCCGACCGGAATGGGACTAGTGACTGTGCCGACGAGGTGACCTTGTCTCGCAAGGGAGCGAAGAGCCGAACACGCATTCGTGGTCTTCGTTCGCACGGAACGAAGGCGGGAAAGCGCGTTACCAACGGGCCCAATTCACTGGTCGAATTGAGAAAGCAACTCGAAGCGCGCACCCGCGAGCTCGCCGAGGCGCGCGAGCACCTTGCAGAGGCGCTGGAGCAGCAGACGGCCACCTCCGAAGTGCTGCAAGTCATCAGCAGCTTCCCGGGCGATTTGGAGCCCGTGTTCCAATCGGTGCTGGAGAAGGCGACGCGCATCTGCAACGCTCAGTTCGGGAATTTGTATCTCTGCGAGGGAGACGCATTTCGCATCGTTGCGATGCACGGCGCGGCACCCGCGTATGTCGAGGCTCGCAAACACAATCCACTTGTTCGACCGCCCCCGGACTCGGCCCTTGGTCGTGTTGCCATCACGAAACAGCTGGCCCACATCGCCGACATCAAGACGACGCGGTCCTACATCGAGCGGGATCCATTTTTGCTTCGTGGCGTCGACCTAGGCGGTTATCGGACGATAGTTGCCGTGCCGATGCTTAAGAATAGCAAGCTCATCGGCGCGATCCTAATATTCCGCCAGAAGGTCGAACCATTCAGCGACAAACATATCGAGCTCCTGAGCAACTTCGCTAAGCAAGCCATCATCGCCATAGAGAACACGCGCCTGCTCAACGAGCTGCGCGAGTCGCTGCAGCAACAGACGGCGACCGCCGACGTGCTCAAGGTGATCAGCCGCTCGACCTTCGATCTGCAGGCGGTGCTCGACACGTTGGTTGAATCCGCAGTGCGGCTGTGCGACGCCGATATGGCGGCGATTCATCGCCTGAGCGGCACAATCTACGAACATGCCGCAAGCCATTGGCTCACGCCCGCCATCCGTGACTATATGACAAAGATCCAGTTCGAACCGGGTCGGGGCACGATCGCTGGGCGAACTGCGCTTGAACGCGACGTCATCCATGTAACTGACGTTCAGGATGACCCGGAATACACGTTGGGCGCTTCCGCAAGAGAGATGGGCGCCCGTACCATGCTCGGCGTTCCCTTGCTGCGCGAAGGAATCCCGATCGGCATGATCGTGCTGATGCGCCGAGTGGTACGACGATTCAGTAACCGACAGATCGATCTCGCCACGACCTTCGCCGACCAGGCGGTGATCGCGATCGAGAATGTACGGCTGTTCTACGAGATCCAGGAGAAGAGCCGCCAGCTCGAGCTGGCAAGCCAGCACAAGTCGCAGTTCCTCGCCAGCATGAGCCACGAGCTGCGCACCCCGCTCAACGCCATCATCGGGCTCACCGAGATGATGTGTACTAACGCGGCGCGTTTCGGCACGGAGAAGGCGCAGGAACCGCTGCGCCGAGTGAATGCCGCCGGCACCCACCTGCTCGGCCTCATCAACCAGGTACTCGACCTGGCCAAGATCGAGGCCGGGAAGCTCGAGCTCAACCCGCAGAGCCTGCAGCTCGCTCCGCTGATCGACGAGGTCGTCGGCACCGCGCGCCAGCTCGCCGAGCAAAACGAAAACCGGCTGGTCGTCGAAACCCAGGAGAATCTCGGCGCCCTGACTGTGGACCCGATGCGGCTGCGGCAAATCCTGCTCAACCTGTTGAGCAACGCCTGCAAGTTCACCAAGCAGGGCGAGGTCGCGCTGCACGTGCGAAAGGTGGTGGACGGACACAACTGGATCGAGTTTGCGGTTGCGGATAGCGGCATTGGCATGACGGCGGAGCAGCAGGCTAAGCTGTTCCAGGACTTCATCCAGGCGGATTCTCTGACCACGCGGCGTTACGGTGGAACCGGCCTCGGCCTTGCGCTGTCGCGCAAGCTGGCGCGCCTGATGGGCGGCGACGTGACGGTCAAGAGCGAACCGGACAAAGGCTCGGTATTTACGGTGCGCCTCCCGGGCGGCGCGGACACCTAAAATTTATTCGCCCAGCCAGACCTCGGGTGCTCCAAGCCTACTCACGCGGCCACGCATTATCATGCGCTGCTGTGGATGAACCCTGAGGCGTGACCAGCGGGGTCTCGCTCACGCCGCGAGTGCGACGGGTTCCTTGTAGCGCTCGCCCTTGGCCATCATCGCCCAGGCCATTCGGGCGATCTTGTTGGCCAGCGCGATGGCGGCGACCTTGGTCGGCCTCCGCTCTTTTCCAAACGGATCTCGGAGGCTACCCGCCTGTCAGACGATCCTCAATGCTATTGGCAACCTCCTCGCAGACGGCTGCCAAGTCGAGGAGTTCCTGTTTGCCGACATTTTCGGTTTTTTCGGCAAGTTGCCGATATATCGCCGCCTCGTGCCGGAGATAATCATCCCAATCCATGCATGCCATTGTGCGTAAGCCCTTCTCCTGATGGCCAGGGCGATAAGGGATAAGATTCGCCCGTGAGTTAGCGAGCTACCCCCACCCGCAATCAGGGGCCTACCTCAACAGGATATCCTGATCTTGTTTCGCTGCAGGACGTACCACGCAAACCCCCACGAAGCTGCCGCTTTCGAGACGGTTATGGGGCTTGCAGTAAGGCTCCGCCGCCGCAGAGATGAGTTTCACATGTAGAAGGTTGTGCAGTTGCGCGCGACGATAGCGCCTGGCGGTTGCGCCCTCCCACAGCACCTCGACCTGATGAGCAGTGATGCGGGTAATCGTGCCGGGTCCACTGGGCTGGCAATCGTCCTTGCCCATCCAAATGACGCGGTCGCCCAACGCTAGCCTACGAGCCACTGCGGTATTCATGACGATGCCCCCGAATAGATCGCCCAAGGAAGTAGGATCGATGGGCGATGCCCAGGGAACGGCACGGCCTTTTCCGCTGTGGCGCCTTCTAGCGGCCCACGGTCATCGCCCATCGATCAATGTTCGGATATCGCCCCCCGAACATATTGCACGCTTAACAATGCCCAACTGTGCACCAAATTCCGCTTTCTCGCAGCTGCTGGCTGCGACGGGCTATGACCTTACTTGCTTTGAATTTTGCAGGTGCCGGATTAGATCGCCTACGATCTGTATCTGCTCGACATCGTCGTCCGTGATTTCCACGCCAACGAATTGGTCTTCAATCGCTATCATCAACTCAACACGGTCGAGAAAGTCGGCCCCAAGATCGTACGTAAAGTGCGTCTCACTTGTGACAGACTCAATGTCAACGCCGAGCTGTTTAGCGACGAGAATGCAAACGTCATTGATGGAAAGACACTCCTTCAAAGGCGTCGCCCTTTGAAGCGGTGCCAAGCTACCGACTGTCATGATGATGCCCCCCGATTCGGTACGTGCACGCAACATCCTGCAAATCAATGAGCCCCGAACTATGTCTCTGCTCTAAAAATCTGGGACTGTTGCATTTGTCTCACACCGATTGGCTTCGAGCACGGGATATTCTACGATCAATATTCGCGTCTCTCGGAGGCTTGCACGTTGAAGAAACGCGCATTTCTTCATTCCCCTGCACTAGCTGCAATCGCCGCGTTGATTCGCTGCCGCTGATACCGTCGGTATGGGCGCAGAACACGCCTGGTTACAACAACAAGATACCTCCGGAGATCATGACGCCCGATACCTTTGACGACTTGCCTACCAAGGAAACGAGTCAGAAGGTCTACGACAATCTCCGATCTTTCCGCGCGAGCGCGTCCGTGATCTTCCGCTCGGTGTCGACTATATCGCCAAGCCCTGGGAGCCGCTCAACCTGCTGATCGCCGCTGAACAAGCACTGGCGTCTGGACCCATCCGATAAGCTCGGCTCGGGAAATTGCACGTGTATTCCGCCCGGCCTCTGCTAGTCTTGTTGCGATTTTGCGATTGCGAACTAAATGGCGCAGTTATCTAACAGTTCTGCAAATTCAGAACTGCGGGCCAGAGAGGGTCAGCGCTGCTCCATGGTCAACAGGCTTTTTTGGCAGAACGGCAGAGGTCTGCCCAGTGAATTCGGATCAGGACCAGCATAGACGCAATCGTCTCCTGGCCGCGCTGCGGCCGCGGGACTATGCGTTGCTCGAGCCCCATCTGCAGATCGTCCCCATAGGCGAGGGCGAGTTCCTGCACTTGCCCGGAGATGAAATCGAACAGGTCTATTTCCTACACAAGGGCATCGTGTCCCTGATGGCGATCTCCGCGGAGGGGGACGCAATCGCCACGGCAAGCGTGGGAAGCGAGGGAGCTATCGGTACGATTGTAGGTACTGGCTTCGTGCGTGCCTTCACGCGAGCGATGGTCCACGCGCCGGGGGTCGCCTCACGAATTGAGGCTTTGCACTTCCGACGCGCCGTGAGCAAGAGTGAGACGATCAATAATCTCTTCACCCGCTATCACATGGCGCAGATGTGCCAGGTCCAGCAAACCTCGTTGTGCAATTCGGTGCACGATGCGACCTCGCGCCTGAGCCGGTTACTATTGCTTCTGAGTGAGCAGAGTAAGGATGACATCATCTCGTTCAGCCATGAACGGCTGGCCTATATGCTGGGACTGCGCCGATCGAGTGTGACATTGGTCGCACAGACGCTGCAGTCGCGGCATCTCATAAAATATCGACGCGGGCGAGTTGAGATCGTCAACCGCAGGGGGCTGAAAGCCGCTGCGTGCGAATGCTACGAAGTCATTAGCCGGACATTCGATCAAATTTTGGAGGATAAGCAGGTCACGAGATAGATGCCGAAGAGCATCATCCTTTGAGGAGCTGAAAAAGCAGTTCGCCGGCCAGAACGCCGTGCCCTCCCTCAGGTGGCCGTCCTCGATAGATGATGAAACTCACGGCGATGAGTTGGCCCCGCCAAGCATCTGCAGAAGAGGACCGCCATCAATTACTCTGCACGAATCGAGTTCCGACCACCCACGCGCGCGCATTTTTGTTCCCTGGAACTTAGCTTCATCGGTCGCTCGGTGATTTGTTCACACCTTAATCACCCTCGGAACTGATCTTCTTCTACACCGTTATCAGTGCAACGGGCAGCGCGCGCTGCAGACCGTAAATCCCCCAACCCCCCACCTGATGGCACTTCGTTAGTGCAACGATGCGACACAACGGATGATGGAGATCAATCATGGCGACAAGAACTCAAACGAAACCACTCGAGAAACGCGAGATCTCAAATCTCATCGGCAGCGACAAAGTCGAAGGAACCCCGGTGTATCGCTCCAATGGCGACAGCGTCGGCCAGATTGAGCGCGTCATGATCGACAAACTCAGCGGCAAGGTCGCCTATGCCGTTATGAGCTTTGGCGGCTTCTTGGGTATCGGTGAAGACTACTATCCGCTGCCGTGGTCCGTTCTCACTTACAACCCCAAGCTTGGTGGCTACGAGGTCAACATCACAGAACAGCAGCTGAAAAATGCTCCGAAATTTTCCCGGTACGACAACTGGGATTGGTCTGACCGCTCACGAATGGAAAACGTCAGCCACTACTACGGACTTTGACCGCGACGTGAAGAAAAGGAGACGATCATGAGAACATTAAGCAGACTAATGATCGCCGCCGGAGTCCTCGGCACGATCGCCGGGGCCGGGGTGACAAGCGCTGCGGCGCAAGGAGTCTATGTTGAGGGACCCGGTTTTGGGGTTGGTATCGGCCGACCCGCGTATCGTGAGCGTCACTATAGAGGCTACTACGATTATGCTGGCCCTCGCCTCTACTCGGAGAGGCGATATCACCGAGGTCCCCACGTGTTCGAGCGTCATTCGTACCGCTGGCGTGGCCGCGACTGGGATTGATTAGCTAACGAGACAGCCGCGGAGCAGCGAGTGAATTGCACTCGCTGCTCTTTTTTGTCCAACAATTGACACGACCTCGTTGGCCAAGCCGTTCTTGCGTAAACCGCTGAGCCCTGTCGTACAGCTTGAGGTTCCGCGAGGTGCGTGGCGAAGCACGCACTTTGCTGAACGCTCGCGGACGGGGTGAAGATGTTGTAGGCTGTTCCCGGCATTAGCTGGTAGGAGGGAGCAGTCAGCGCTACAAGCCCAAAAGCATCGCCGCGCTCCATGTAGCTCTCGGTGGCTTGCCAGATAAGATGCGGGTCGAGGTGGACCCAGGCATCCAACCGTCTCCAAAGACGGTAGGCGAACTTCGGAAGATGACCGCGTGGCCCGAGAATTTGGCCGTAACAACTCCGCAGGAACGCGATCCCAACAGCGCTGTAAAGGTGAGCAAGGCGAACGTAGCGACTCGCACTGCGCCGAAATCGTAGGTAGGCACGAAGGGAGAGGTGGCCGATTAGAGGCGCTACAACTGGCGTCGGGACCGAGCAAATGCCTGATGCACGGGCGTCGATCGAGAAGCACTGCGGGGCTTCGATGGTCTCGCCGCCCGGATCATGGCCGCGCTAGAGGCGGCGGGACATGACACGGCGAACCTCACAGTGGAGATGCTGAACCTGGTCGATCAGATGCACTTCGGTGGGCTCAATTCGACGAAGCGGCAGGCCGAAGCGCTTGAAGGGGATGCGAGTCCTCGATGCGGGATGCGCCAAGAAGATCATAGAGTTTGCTCTACAAGGTGAGCGCGATCCCCTCCGATTGAGTGAATGTGCCATTCGGGGCGCTATCCCGGTAATGGTGGGGTTACTCGCACCCGGTCCGACGCTCGGCCGATTAGTCAGTCCGCCCGCCCCAACTGCAGGTGAGGCGCCAGGGTATGCGATTGGAAAGGTGCGCGGTGTTAGCCGCGGAAAGCTTGCGCCGCGGAACCAATTCCGCGGCGCGCGGTTGCTTTCGGTGAAACGGACGGTGATCGACATGAATAATCGCGGATTCCCATCATTGGCGGCCCTCTTGGGCCTTCTTGCGATTGCAGGCTATCAGAACCGGGACAAACTCGCGGAGATGCTTAGGGGAGCGCAGGCGAAGTCCGGTACTTCCCCCGGTGGGTCGCGGGAGGGTCAGGCGGCGACGACCGGCAATTTAGGTGGCCTCCTCGGCGGCACGACCGTGGGTGGGCTCTTGGGCAGCGGTTTGAGGGACCTGATCGACAGTTTCAAATCCAGCGGTCAAGGCGAGATCGCGGATTCTTGGGTCAGAACCGGGCCGAACAAGCTAGTCTCGCCTCAGGAGCTCGAGCGTGCGATAAGCCCTGAAATCTTGGCTACATTATCCGAGCAGACCGGGCTGTCCAAACAGGAACTTCTATCGCGTCTGTCACGGGAGCTGCCCGAGGCCGTTGACAAATATACGCCAGAGGGGCGACTTCCCGCACCTGCCTAAACCTAGCGTGGGATGCGTTCTGAACTCACGGGCTGGCCGAAGCGTTTGCGCTTAGGCTGAGCGACGGCTGCCGGCAACAAATCCCCAAATTGCCAGCACAATGATCGCCCCCACTACTGCTCCGATTAGCCCCGCACCTTCATTTGCCTGATACCAGCCGAGGGCTTGGCCCAAGTATGTGGCCACGAAGGCCCCCACCACACCCAGGAGCGTTGTCAGGATGAAACCTGATGGCTCGTTCTCGCCGGGCATGAGGAACTTCGCAATCACACCAGCCACAAAGCCGATGATGATGGTCCAGATGAAGCCCATTAGCTCCCTCCCTTTGGCGACCGATTTGCCTACCCCTCGCCCCGCGCTCAAGCCAGCATCGAAAGAATGGCCTGAATTTGGTTTGAGGCTGCTGCGACCAAGCCTTCGAAGCTAGTCTGACCCCCTGCCGCGGTCTTTAGAATGCACTCAGCCAAGGCCGCCTTGATCCCCGGCGTCGCCTGCTCTAGGGGGATTTTTGTCATCACCTCGTCCAGAGCCGCGCGCATCGTTTGGATCAATGCCGGACTGAAGCTGGGCATGGGTGCCTCTCCGCAGTTACGGCGCCATTCCCGACAATTTCTGGCTCAACGGCAAGCAAAGGTTTCGTAAAATTGGACATTCGATCAACCAATGACGCATGACTTTGGGGCCGTTCGGCTGACCAAGCGGCCTCGCGAGAATCTCTACCGCTTGCCTACTGATCGACGCGCAACCGGAGGCCCGCGCGGGTTCCGGCGGAACGTACCGTTCGGCCAGTAGCATTCACCAAATGCCCCACGCGAGCAGCTCGATCATGCCGATTCCGATCACGAGCGCTGCGAGTGCTACGGGATCGTAGTCGAGCCAATGCCGCCTTTGTATATGCATGACCCGCTTCCCTCTTCCCGCTTCAGGGCACTATCGCCGGATAGGTGAGGGGTTGGGGGCACGCCCCCCAATGTCTACTCAACGCGGGGCCCGTCCATGCGGTTCCTTGTCCGGCAAAGCCCAGCGCCCTCGGGCAGCCGCAATGCATCGTTAGACCGATTCGATCTAGATGCGTGCCGGTTCCAGGGAGGGGTTGAAGGATGGCAACCGAACGCCCCGCGAAGGCCAAGCGGATCCTCGTCGTCGAAGACGAGCCGATGATCCGCATGCTGCTCGAGGACATGCTCGGCGAACTCGGCTACACCGTCGCCGCCGAAGCCGCGGGCATAGAAGAGGCGTTGGAAGCGACGAAGAACGCCGACTTCGACCTTGCGATCCTCGACGCCGATCTCAACGGCAAGCCCGCCTTGCCGGTTGCCGAAGCCCTCGTTACCCGCGGCACGCCGTTCGTCTTTGCCACGGGCTATGGGGAGGTGCCCGAGCCCTATCGGGGCCGGCCGATGCTGACGAAGCCGTTCCAAATGGATGGGCTAAAGCAAATGCTGCAGAGCGCGCTCGAGTAGCGGTTGGTCAGTAGCTCCTTCCGCGTGTGGGGACACCTGGGAAGGGGAAAGGGGTGCGGAGGCCTGACCTCCCTGCGCCCCTTTGCTTTTCAGAGGGGCCACGCCATTCGAGTTCCACATGTTTGTCGCGTCCAACCAAGCGGCGGGCGGGCGCGGCCCGCCCTAAGCCGGGCATGGTGGATCAGCCGTAGCCGAAACTGCCGGTTCGGCCGTAGCCGAGATCTTCTTCACATTTGCGCAGCACGCGCGCCTACGCTTCCACGGTGAAGTTGGCAGGCGAGGGAGCAGCGCTGATCGAGGTGCTCGGCCCGGGCTCGATCGTGGCGGCGCCAGGCGCGCCTGCAATCGACAGCGCCGCAAGTGTCGTGAACAGTGCGAGCTTCATCGAGGTCAACATCGACCTATCTCCTGTTTTGACGTGAGCGTCATGCTCACTGCGCAAGAGATTGCCGTGCGTCGATTTTATTCGCGGCGCTCACGAATTTGTGTCGAACATTCGCAGTTTGTTGAACACCGGAATAAGCACCGCCCGCGCGAGGTCTCCCTCCGGCGAACGGCCGTTATGGGAGCCTCACCATGTCCAAAATCGATTTGACGGAACAACGTGCGGCCCAAAGCGCACGCTTGGCTGTGCGGGTGCCTATTGCAATTTCCCCAGACAGCGCCCGCGATGCCGCGGATCACCGTATGCTTTATATACTCGGGCTTGGGATCGCGGGCGCGATCGTCACGAACGGGCTCGTGTTCATCTATTTCGTTTTGTTCTACGCGTCAGGCTGAATTGACCGTCCGCCATGCGCTCGGTCTCGATATCACAGCATCACGAGTCCCAATTGCGCGGCCTTCGCCACGGCTTCGGTCCGACTGTCTGCATCGAGCTTGGCGAGTATCGCAGCGACATGAAACTTGGCGGTGTGGAACGAAATGCCCAGGCGACGGGCGATCGCCTTGTTTGAAGCACCGTCTGCCATTGCAGCAAGCACTTCGAGTTCGCGGCGCGTCAATCGAGCATGTCCGACACCGTTGGCCTTTAGCAAATCATCGGCAAGCGGCGCTTCGTGAAGCAACGTGGCAAGGAGGTCGGACGGCAAGACGCTAAGGCCGCTGGCAACCGCCTTAATGGCTGCGATGATCTCATTGCGACTGGCCGAGCGATCGAGCACGGCGCGCGCGCCCGCACTGAGTACGCGAACAGTATCCTCCGCGTCCGCCCCATCGAGCAGAACAACCAAGGCTGTCCGATCGTGTCTGCCTCGATAGTCTGCCAATAGCTCACGCGTCGGGGCGTCCGTCAGGACGGCATCAACGTGGTTTTCATCGACCAGTTCCCAGAGGGAGCGCGGCTGGTCGACAACCCCCACGAGGACGACGGCCGGGTCATCGCGTGGCAGCTGTTCGAGGTTGCGGCGCAAGACCGGATCGATCGAAAAAATCGCGAAGGCGACCATGAAGGCTGGCCTGCTCCAACACCGCAACTACGCCACGGGTCGCTCGCCGATAACAACCCGAAGCGAAGTCGACGCACCGCCACGTATCAATCCCAGATCAACGGTGCTCCCGATGCTCTCCGGTCCGAGCAGCCGCATGACTTCGCGCACGCGTTCGATCGGCTTTCCATTCCAGGCGGTGACAATATCACCGACGAGCATTCCCGCGCGTGCGGACGGTCCGTTCGGATCGATGCGCACGACCAGAACGCCGCGTTGGTTGCCCGAAGCTTGCGACTCGTTGGACGCCCGTTCCTGCTTCATGGGTTGGAGGCCGGCGCCGAGATAACCGCGAAAGACACCTCCTCTCGCCAAGAGCTGATCGACAGCGCGGTCGATGGTTGAGCTTGGTATCGAAAGCGCCCGGCGGCGCGGACCGAGCACTGTCATCCCGATGACACGGCCTTGCAAGTCGACGAGTGCGCCACCTTCGGCAGCGGGGCTGAGTGCCAGGTCCAGACGAATGAGGCTGTCGATGGTTCCACCGCGAATGCTGTGCCAAGCCCCACCCGCCAGAGCGACGATACCGAATGCGGCGAGCGGCTCGCCGTCATGATTCCCCATCGCCAAGACCACCTGGCCAACCCGCAGTCGGGCATCGGCGGTCGTCGCCACCGGAAGTCCATCCGGCTGGAAACGAAGCACAGCCACATCGGTGGTGGGGTCGCGGCCCGCAAGCGAAGCATCAGCGACGCGACCGCCCGGAAGCGTCAGCTTGATGTTGTCGTCGCGCTCCAAGACTTCTTCGGCGGTGACGATGACTCCGGAACGCCAATGAATGCCGCTCGAGGGCCACCGCCCTCCGCCGTGGACAGCGACGATGGTTCCTGCGGTGCGTTCGACAAGTTCAGCGACATGGTCAGAGAATGCGAGAAGGGGACTGCCGGGTTCGACCATGACCTTTTCTCCAAGAAAAATTGCCTGGTTGCGATATGACATCAACACCAATTCCCTTCTACTGGCCGAACGGCTGGTCCCGAACTTCCCGAGAGCAGCCAGGGGGACCTCTCCAAAGCTTCGGTGCTCGGCGGTGCGCATGAACTCGGCGGTGCGCGTGAACCGTTGGACGAAGGGCGCTATCAGCTCCGACCTATGGACCTTCCCCATTGACTTTCTGTTCCTATTTTGTTCTCATGGCGCAGTAGTGGGTGTGCAGCCGTAAATGCATCGGAACGTCCAAAAAATTGGAGGCCGAGACCGCAGTCCTGCTTGAATGTGGAGTTCGACGAAGCCGTGCGATCTCGGGAGGCGACGTTGGTTCTTGATAGGCTTCGCGCGCGGGCGGATGCGCAAGGCGCGGTGACGAAGATTTATATTAGAGACCTGGCCGGCATTGTCGGGAGCGGTGTGCTCAGTCGTAATGATTGCGATTGACCACTTCCGAAACTTCGCAGGTGGACGGTCGGGATGGAGACAACAGCCACCATCCTCCACGCTGACCTCGATGCCTTCTATGCATCGGTCGAGCAACTGCTCGACCCGTCCTTGCGCGGCAAACCCATCGCCGTGGGCGGCGGGGTGGTACTCGCCGCCTCGTATGAAGCCAAGTCTTTTGGAGTCAGTAGCGGTATGTCGGGACGGCGCGCCCGTGAGCTGTGTCCACAACTGATCTTTGTCGGCGGGCATTTCCAGGATTACCAGCGCCTAGGCGATGCTGCCATCAATGTGCTCAATGATTTCACTCCTCTCGTCGAACGGATTTCCATTGATGAGGCCTTTGCTGACGTTGCGGGTTGCACCCACCTTTTTGGTTCGCCGCCTGAGATCGCGAGAGCAGTACGTCGTCGCGTGCGCGCAGAGCTTAGCCTTCCAATCTCGATCGGGGTGGCACGCACCAAGCACCTCGCAAAAATTGCGTCGCAAGTGGCCAAACCAGACGGGTTGGTTGTTGTCGATCCCGAGACCGAGCTTGATTTCCTTCACGACCTCCCTGTCGAGTTGATGTGGGGAGTGGGCCCGGTTACTCAGGCGCGGCTGGCGGAGATTGGCGTCCATACCATCGGGCAGCTAGCGAAGATGCCGGGCTACTCACTCGAGCGATTACTCGGCCGCGCGGCGGGAGAGAAGCTGACTGCGCTCGCGTGGAATCGCGATCCAAGGGAGATCAGGACGCATCCTCGAGCACAATCGGCTGGAGCCCAGTCAGCGCTCGGCAAGAAGCAGGCTGAAGAGCAAGTTCTCCGACCCACGCTACGTCATCTTGCGGACAGGGTCGCGAGCAGGCTTCGGGCGAAATCCCGGCCCGGTCGGACTGTGACAGTTCGCGTTCGTTTCGCCGACCTCCACTCGGTCACACGCTCCGTAACCCTTGATGCGCCGATTTCAGCGACCGCTACCCTTGCCGAAATCGCCGAAGAGCTCGTTCGTACGGCGCTCGTCGATCACCCTAAGGAGAAAACCATATCGCTGCTGGCGATCTCCGTGTCGCATCTTGAGAAGCACTGGAAGGTGCAGCTGGAACTTCCGCTGGGGCTCGAAGATGAAAAACGCAGGCCCGGCACCGAGAGAGGGATGGCGCGCTGGACGGCAGACCGCGCTGTCGACATGATCCGCAATCGTTTCGGATGGGATGCAGTCGGATACGGATCGGTCGTGTTGGGACCTTCGCGGTCCGTTCCCGATGAGTTTCGCGAACTCGCCGAAAAGGACTTGTATTAACGAACGTTGCGTCGATGAAGCATTCTTCTTCGTTCAGTGCGCCTCTATAGGCAAGCGGCGCGTTGGAAATCGGAGCTACGAAGCGCGGAAAACTGTCCGTACGTGCGTCGCATCGTCGCCCGCCCGTCCTCGTTAGGCATGAAAATCATGGCGATTGTGGATCGCCATGGGACGTCCATCGGCAATTTTCTCCTCCGGAAAATGATCCCGGATGCGTTCCCACTGCTCAGCCGAATCATTCGACATTTATATCGGATCGACACAGTCCGCAATTTTGAGATAGGTTCTAGGGATGAGGTCGCTGACCCGGAACCTGCGTTTCGCGCCATAGGCCGCGCCGAGCACCGCGCCGCCGCGTCGACACAGTCACGCATCAAGACGCCAGCGCATCCAGGTTATACGTCGATGCCGCAACCAGGCGGTTGAATGCGCCCGAGCACGCGTCGACCTGGTCGCGGCGATCAGTCAAAGGCGCCGCCGAACAGGTTGTAGATCGGGCCTGAAACCAAGCGGTTGAACGCGCCGCTGCAGGCGTCGACCTGGTCGCGATACTTGCCGTTCGGGAACGACTGCATCTCGTCGAGCAGGTCGGCTTGCCAGATGCCGGCGACCATTGAAACATTACCGCCTTGCACCTGGGCTGCAAAGGGCTCGGCGCGCACCTCCTTCGAGCCCGTCACCTTGTCGGCGAAGACCTTGAAGCCGCGCAGGTTGCGGATAGTATTTTCCGCACTCTCCTTACCACCACTGCCAGGCTCTTGCTCGACAACAACTTCGTAAGCGCCAAGGCGCGAGTTCGCTCGATCGTGCTCGGCCCAGAACTTGATCTTTTCTTCACGTTCAAGCGCACGCCATTGCCCACGCACCACGTGCTCGATGACGTAGGTCTTGTCCTTGAGCGTCATGCATGAGCACGCCAGCAGTGAATGCACCGCCACTGTCAGTCCCACCTTTATCAAAATAACGCACGCTCTTAAGAATGCGCGAGCGATCGAACATCGGCAGCGTCTTGAGCTTCTCGATCGGGAAGATACCGCCGCCGATGATGAACGGCGACTGCTGATAGAGCGCCTGCCACGAGCCCTCGGTCAGCAGCTTCTGCTGCTCCAGCAGAAAATCCAAAGGTTTCAATTCCGGAAACAGAGGCTCGCCGGCTCGCCGGTAGTTATCTTCGCGCTCGCAGATTGCAGGAAAGCGCAGCACACGGACGCCCGGAATACGCTCGATGAAGCGCCCCAGCAAATCATCGACGTGCCAACGCGTCATGATCACCAGCAGCGCGCCGTTCGCTGCAAAACGTGTACAAAAATCATCGACGAACCAGTTCCACGTTCGGTCTCTAATCACGCGCGAGCCCGCCTCCGCGCTGCCCTTCACCGGGTCATCGATCACGCCCAAGTGCAGCTCCATGCCGGTGATCTGCCCTTCCACCGTGGTGTTGCGAAATGATCCGCGCCGCCCAACGAACTCGATCAGCTCGTTGTTGCATTGCCAGCCCGTCCCACCAGATTCTGGTCAACGGAAAAATCCGCTTGTAGCGCTCACTCTGAATGATGCGCTGCAACTCCAGATTGGCGCGCACACCCAGCTCGGCTGAGTACGATGCGAATATCGTCTTGATGTCGGGATTCTTGCCGCTGCTCCAGGCGATGAAGTCGATCGCGGTCAACGACTTTCCATGCTGCGGCGGTGCCATCAGCGCCAGCCGAGGCCTGCGGCCAGCCACAAAATCTTGGTAAAACTGCTGCAGTTCGACGGCGACCAATTCAACCCACCAGCCCGACAGCATCATCGTCCCGTAGCGCAGATTCTTGCGGAACGCCCAGAACCACTCGCGCGCCTCCGCTGCTGCTTGCGCCGCCTTGCCCTCGACATAGCCAACAGGGACGCTGCAGGGTCATTCCGATTTCTCCGGTTCAGCTTCAATTAACGGGCCCTTGTAGTGCTCCAACTGATAAACAACGTCAGTGGGAATGCCGAGCTCGGCTAGTTTTGCCTTCACCTCGTCAAGCGACTGATAGGTCTTCTGTTCGGTTACCTCGACTTTCACGTCCGCTGGCAGGATTGCGCGCAAGAGCATCCCCATCGTCTTCTTGTCTTCCATCGCTACTTTCCGCATATATCCGCGCAATCCCCCCGTTCCTTTGCCGTCTGCGCCGCAATCGCTGCAGCCGCCCAGGATCGCTTCCTTGAGCTCGCGAGTCATTAGATTGGTCGCACCTGGCGGTCGCCCACGAGAACGTTTTGGCTGATCGTCCGTGCTGAAGCGCTTGCCCTTCTCGCGCCGTCGCCCAGGCTGCGATCCACGCGTGAGCCGCGCCGCAACGCGATTCCTTTTGTTCATTGTTTGGTTGCCGAGACCATGGCTGCCTCTTACTGGGTACCGCTCTTGAAGAGCGACACAGGGTTCCGGCGCGGCCAGGCGCGGTGCAGAGTTGCTCGGGACGGAAAATACGCATCCCTCGCTCCATTACGCCACGCACGATCGCGGACGTGTTTCGGAGCATATGACCGAAGAGCGCGCGGTAAGGGCGGGGGGTTACCGCGCGTCGTGGACGATCTTCGCCAATGGGTTCAGGGCAAAATGGAGCAGCCCGACAAAATGCGCTTTGATCTCGCGCGGACCGCCTTTGGCCATCGCGTTCGCGATAACACATTCATCTGCTGGCGTAAGGGCAGTTTCCGCCCGTTGCCAGCGCTCGAGCGCGTGATTGGATGGGGGCTTGGCGAATAACCCCGACTGTGACGCCAGCAGCTGCGAAACCTGCTGTCTTGCCTGTCGCTTGCCCAGTCCGGCGCGCTCCAGCGCAGCGCAAAGCAAGACAGCCAAATGGCGGGCGTGCAGCTCGCGCCGGCTCGGTGCCGGGCGGTTGGCCGCTACAGTAGCCTTGCGTTCTTCCCATGATCGCAACAAAGGGTGTGGTCGTCCGCTGTCGATGGCGTCCAGAAGATCTTCAGCTTCTAAACCACCCTTTTTGCACCAAATCGCAACGTCCACTTGGTGCTTGGCCGCAGCCAGCAATTCCCACAGAAATTTGCGGCCAGCAGCGCACGCGCTTTCTCAATATCCTCCCTGGCTACCTTGTTCTTGTTCGGAAGGACGACAACCGATCTCTTCATGCTGCTGGTGTGGGTTTGCCCGAGGGGGCGAGGTTACACGGACGAGGTTAGGCAGACACCACCCCTTGGTCCACGGCCTCGCGAAGGTGCGACACAGGGACCCCGGTGACTTCGGGGCTCGAGTCTTCCTTTCGATATTAACTTCGCGCGCCGGCGCCCCCATTTGGCACCGGACCATTTCCGCGACCCGTTATACGACGCGCAAATGTGGGCGCTTCGGTTTGTGCGGCGGTGTGGGCGGAGGGTTAAGCCCCATGTCGCGCAGGATCGCCAGAATTTCGGCACGGATGGCGTTGCGGACCGGACCGTGTCGAGCATGTTTATCGGCGTCAGCGTCGGCCTTAAAGCGAGATTGTGCTCGTCCGCGCGCTGCCGGCAGTTGCGGCCGCAGAATATATCGGAATCCACCCCTTGGGCTGACTTTGATTTTGGCTTTTTGCACCGGCGGCATCTGACGGTGGGCGGCCGCCGCTTCGGTGTCGCATTGCCATCACTTCGTCACTCCCTTTCGTCAGTGACGATTAGAGATTAACCGCCGATAGACACCCAACTCCATAACCCGTGCTGGTTGCCTCCCGCGACCAACCAATCGCTCGGTCATCGGGGTGACACTTTGAAACTTTCCGGTTCGCCCACCCGTGGATATGAAAATACTCTCAACTTAAAGTTGTGAACATTTTTGCTCGTTTTTTTATTCCCGAACGCGGGGATTGGATCCTTAGGATGCCGCATGAGGAACGCGGTGTTGCTGAAGTGACGAGGACCAATGAAGCCCAATCGGCCTAAATCTACCAAGAAAAGCGGATCGCGAAAAAGCTCTGCCGGCGCGATGCAGACGAGGCTACCGCAAGATCCTCCGTCGAGCTTCAGCCTGCTGTCGAAACACAAAATCTGGACCGCGGCGGCGCTCGCGGCTGTGATCGTTGTCGCAATCGGTCTCGGATACCTCGAACGATCAATCAGGAACATTTCGAGCGCTGCGGCGGCCACCTTCGTCGGCAGCGAGGCCTGCGCCGGCTGTCACCGCGCCGAAGCGGAGCTTTGGCGAGGCTCGCAGCACCAGCTCGCCATGCAGCATGCAACCGCCAAGTCGGTGCTCGGCGATTTCAATGACGCGAGCTTCGATTATCACGGCGTGCATTCGCGCTTCTTCCGCCAGGACGGGAAATTCCTGGTCGAGACCGACGGTCCCGATGGCAAGCTCGCCGCCTTCGAAGTCAAATACACGTTCGGCCTCGATCCGCTGCAGCAATATCTCGTCGAATTTCCCGACGGCCGGCTGCAGGCGCTGTCGCTCGCCTGGGACAGCCGGCCGAAGGACAGCGGCGGGCAGCGCTGGTTCCATCTCTATCCGAACGAGGAGATCAAGCACGACGATGTGCTGCATTGGACCAGGCTGAACCAGAACTGGAATTTCATGTGCGCGGAGTGCCACTCGACCGGCGTGCGCAAGAACTACGATGCGGCAGCCGATCGGTTCGCGACCACGTGGACGGAGATCAGCGTGGGGTGCGAGGCCTGCCATGGCCAGGGCTCGGGTCACGTCGGCTGGGCAAAAGCGCAGCAAAGCTGGTGGCCGTTCGGCAGGAGCGACGACCCGCGCAAGGGGCTGCTCGTGCGATTCGACGAGCGGCGCGATATCGCCTGGCCGATCGATCCGAAGACGGGCAACGCGCGGCGCAGCTTCACGCCGGCCCTGCTGCGCAAGGAAGTCGAGACCTGCGGCCTCTGCCACGCGCGCCGCGGCGGTTTTTCAGAGGATTGGCAGCCGGGCCGGTCGCTGTCGGACACCCACGTCGTCTCGCCGCTTGCCCGCGGCCTCTACCATGCCGACGGGCAGATGCTCGACGAGGTCTACAATTACGGCTCGTTCAAGCAGAGCAAGATGTTCGCGGCCGGCGTCACCTGCGGCGATTGCCACGAGCCGCACGGCGCTCGACTTCGCGCGCCGGGCGAAGGCGTCTGCCTGCAGTGCCACGCCGCCGACAAATATGCCGCAGTCGCGCACCACCGGCATGAGGCGGCAAGCCCCGCGCTGACCTGCGCGTCGTGCCACATGCCCGCCCGCACGTACATGGTGGTCGACCCGCGGCACGACCACAGCTTCCGCATTCCGCGTCCCGACCTGTCCGCGACGCTCGGCGAACCCAACGCCTGCAACGACTGTCATCGTGACAAGCCGGCGGCGTGGGCGGCGGCGGCGATCGAAGCCTGGCACGGGCCGGGCCGGAAGGGCTTCCAGACCTATGCCGCGGCCTTCCATGCCGCATGGACGGACCAGGCGGATGCGGCCGCGCTGCTTGCGGTGGTGGCCTCCGATCGCAATGTCCCGGCCTTCGCGCGCGCGGGCGCGCTGAGCGAGCTTGCTCCGCGCCTCTCGCCGTCGAACATAAGCCTGGCCAGGGCGGCTCTTTCGGATCCCGATCCGATGGTACGGATCGGCGCGCTCGACATGGTCGAAAGCATTCCCGGCGGCCAGCTTTGGCCGCTTGTTTCGCCGCTCTTGTCGGATTCGAACCGCGGCGTGCGCATCAGGGCTGCCGCGCTGCTGGCCGCGGTTCCGACCGCCAGCCAACCGCCCGCCGATCGCGAACGGTTCGAGCGCGCCGCGGCGGAATTCATCGCCGCGCAACGCCTCAATGCCGATCGGCCGGAAGCGCGCTCCGCGCTGGGAAATTTCTTCACGCGTCGCGGCTCTTTTCCGGATGCCGAGGTCGAATACAAGGCTGCGTTGCGGCTGAGCACGCACTACGCACCGGCTGCGATCAATCTCGCCGATCTCTATCGGCAAGTTGGCCGGGACGGCGATGGGGAAAACGTGTTGCGCGCCGCGATCGAAGTATCGCCGCGGGATGCAGGGCTGCATCATGCGCTCGGACTTGCGCTGACCCGCCTGAAGCGGTCCGACGACGCGCTCGAGGAACTGCACCGCGCTGCCGAGCTCGATCCCCAACGGGCGCGATACGCCTATGTCTACGGCGTTGCGCTGCACTCGGCCGGGCGCACCGGCGATGCCATGGCGGTTCTCAAGGAGAACCTGGTGCGGCATCCGGTGGATCGCGACACGCTGCTCGCTCTCGTCACCTTCAATCGCGATGCCGGAGATATCGCCTCCGCTCTCGGATATGCGGAGCAACTGAGCAGGATTGCGCCAGCCGATCCGAACGTCACGCGCCTGGTTCAGGATCTGCAGAACAGAGCGAACAAGCCGGACGGGCCGTGAGCGCTACGCAGGACGTTGCTCCCTCACTCGGCCTTGATGTTCGCCGCCTTGATGATCGGCGACCATTTCTCGATCTCGGCTTTCTGCAGGGCGGCGAGCGCCTCCGGCGTTTGCTGCGCGCGCGGCCAGAGCTCCTGACCGATGTCCTTGAACCGCTTTGCGAGGATCGGATCGGCGAGCGCCTCGACCACCCCCGCGTGAAGTCTCACGAGCACATCCTTCGGGGTTCCCCTGGGCACCCAAAGCCCGTGCCAGAACGACGCGTAGAAGCCCGGCACGCCCGCCTCGTCCATGGTCGGAACGTCGGGCGCCGCCCACCAGCGCGCTTTGGCCAGCACCGCATAGGCCTTGAGCCGTCCGGCGCGAACGTGCTCCAGGTAATTCGCGGCCTGGCCGAAGGTGAGGTCGATCTGTCCCGCCACCAGGTCCTGCACCAGCGGAGCTCCACCGCGATAGGGCACGAGCTGGAATTTGGTGCCGGTATAGTTTTGGAAATAGATCGCGGCGATGTCGGTCGGTCCGCCGACGCCAACGGCGCCCGCCGTCGCCTTGCCAGGGTTTGCCTTCATCCAGGCGATCAACTCCTGCAGGTTCGCTGCCGGAAATTGAGCTCGCGCCGCGATCCACTGCGGCGTGTCCGCGAGCAGCGACACCGGCTCGAAATCCTTGACGACGTCGTACGGCAGGGTCTGGGTCGCGGCATTGATGACGTGCGTTTGCACATGCCCCAGACTAATCGTGTAGCCGTCGGCTGCTGCGCGGGCGACGCGGCCGACGCCGATGGCGCCGCCGGCGCCGCTGACGTTTTCGATGACGACCGGCTGGCCGAGCGAAACGCGCATCGACTCGGCGAGGACGCGCGCCAGCGTGTCCGACGGGCCGCCGGCGGGATAGGGCACGACGATCGTGACCGGACGCGATGGATAGACCTGCGCCGACGCGGTCGCGATCGCTCCGAGGCCGAGCGCTATTGCGAGCAGGCAAAGTCGCGCTTTCATCCGCAGCACCCTCACCGGCCTCGGCGCACCGCACGCCGAGCCTACCCTAGCCGGTGCGCGCCTTCCATGCCGTCCCTGCGTGGAAGACGACGCGCGCCGGCCAAGGCTCGCACCGCCTGCCGCGCACTGCTATCCTTGACCCATAAGAACCCAGTGGGGAACGCCATGAAACGCCGTCGATTCCTGAAGCTGTCCGCCGGGGCCGCTGCCTTCTCCGTCGTCTCGCCTATCGCACGGGCGCAGGCCTATCCAAACCGTCCGGTGCGGATGATCATCGGCTATCCGCCCGGCGGCTCCGCCGACATCACCGCGCGGCTGACGGGGCAATGGCTGTCGGAGCGCCTGGGCCAGCCGGTCATCATCGAGAGCCGGCCGGGCGCCGCCACCAATCTCGCGACCGAGGCGGTGGTGCGGGCGGCCCCCGATGGCTACACGCTGCTGCTGGTCGCCCCCGCCAACGCCATCAACGCGACGCTCTACGACAAGCTCAATTTCAATTTCACCCAGGACATCGTGCCGGTCGCGGGCATCATCCGTTTTCCCAACGTCGTGGTGGTCAACCCCGCGCTGCCGGTGAAGACCATTCCCGAGCTAATCGCCTATGCCAAGGCCAATCCCGGCAAGCTCAACATGGCGTCCTCAGGCAATGGCTCGACCATCCACATGTCGGGCGAGCTGTTCAAGATGATGGCCGGCATCAACATGGTGCACGTGCCCTACCGCGGCGGAGCACCCGCGCTGACCGACCTGATGGCCGGGCAGGTCCAGGTGATGTTCGACAACGTCCCGACCTCGGCGCAGCCGGTGAAGGCCGGCAAGCTGCGCGGGCTGGCGGTCACCAGCACGGAGCCCTCGGCGGTGCTGCCGGACCTGCCGGTGGTCGCCGATTTCCTGCCCGGTTATGAGGCGAGCGCGTGGTACGGGTTGGGCGCGCCGAAGGGCACGCCCGCCGAGATCATCGACAGGCTCAACAAGGAGGTCAACGCGATCCTCGCCGACCCCAAAGCGAAGGCGCGGCTCGAGGACCTCGGCGCCTCGCTGCTGCCGGGCTCACCCGCCGAGTTCGGCAACCTCCTCGCCGATGAGACCGAGAAGTGGGGCAAGGTGGTGAGGTTCTCGGGCGCGAAGCCGGACTGAACGCAAGCCCAACTGAGGCGCCGGGTCGGCCTTGTTCGTAGGGCGGATTAGGCGAAGCCGTAATCCGCCGCCGGTGCCCCGTCCGTGGATTGGCGGATTACGCTGCGCTAATCCGCCCTACAAGCTCGTGCGACCTGGCATCGCATCGCCGGATTGCGGATTTCGCCGGTGCGTCATTCCAGCTACGCTCTCCCCAAAAGTTCGAAGGGAAGGAAAACGACGTGCAGGTGTCTCGACGTGCCAGTTTCGCCGCCGTGCTGTCGGCCGGAATCGCCGGCATGGGCGCGACAGCGTCCGCGCAGACTCCGGAACAGTTCTACGCCGGCAAGGCAATCGACTTCGTAATCGGCTATCCGCCGGGCGGCAGCAACGACACGCTGGGGCGGCTCGTGGCGCGGCACATCGGCAAGCACATTCCGGGCAAACCAACCGTCGTGCCGAAGAACATGCCGGGCGCGGGCAGCTTCCTGGCGGTGAACCAGATTTTCAACGTCATGCCCAAGGACGGCAGCGTGATCGGCATCGGCGCCCCGACCATGCCGCTCGACGAGAAGCTCGGCACCCAGGGCGTGCGCTTCAAGACCGCCGAGCTCAACTGGATCGGCCGTACCGACTCGCTGATCAATATCGTGTTCATGTGGAAGAGCTCGCCGGTGAAGACCTTCGCCGACGCGCAGAAGATCGAATCCACGTTGTCGGGGACCGGCGTCGGCTCGACGGTGTCGATCTATCCCACCGTGATGAACAACGTCTTCGGAACCAAGTTCAAGCTGATCATGGGATACAAGGGGTCGAACGAGGCCATGCTCGCGGTCGAGCGCGGCGAGGTGGAGGGTCACTCGACCTCGTGGACCGCGCTCAAGGTCGCGCATCCCGATTGGATCCAGGAGAAGAACGTGGCCCTGCTGGTGCAGTTCTCGCTCACGCGGCACACCGATCTCCCCGACGTTCCGACCGCCGTCGACCTCGCGCGCAACGACGAGGAGCGCGCGATCCTTCGCGCCATCATGAACGCCGCCGAGGTCGGCACCGCGTTCTTCACGACACCGGGAGCGCCGACGGACCGCGTCACCGCGCTGCGGCGCGCCTTCGACGCGGCGATGAAGGACCCGGAGCTGCTCGCCGAGGCCGAGCGGATCAGGGTCGGCATCTCGCCGCTGCCGGGCGAAGAGCTGCAGAAGCTCGTGGCCGAGGTCAGCAACCTTCCGCCGGCGCTACTGGAGAAGGTGCGCGCGGCCTATACAACGGGCAAGACGAACTAGCCGGAACGCGTGTCTCGACACGCTGGTGCGGCATCAGGCCGGCTGCCGGGCGACGGGCGACTGCCGCAGCCTGTCGACACGTATTTGGAAATGTGCCTGTGGACTTCACTCCGGCTTGAAGTTCATCGCCACGCCGTTGATGCAATAGCGCAGATGCGTCGGCGGCGGACCGTCCTCGAACACGTGACCGAGATGGCTGCCGCAGCGGCTGCAATGCACCTCGGTGCGGACCATGCCGTAGGTGCGGTCAGTCGAGGTCTCGACCGCCCCCTGCTCGGGATCGTTGAAGCTCGGCCAGCCGGTGCCGCTGTCGAATTTCTTCTTCGACACGAACAGCGTCTGCCCGCAGCCGGCGCAGGTGAACGTGCCGGAACGCTTCTCGTAATTGAGCGCGCAGCTGCCGGGCGCCTCCGTCCCGTGCCCGCGCATGATCTGGTATTGCTCGGGCGTGAGCAGGCGGCGCCACTCCTCGTCGCTATGGGTGACGGGAAACCGCTTGTTCTCCATGCTCGTTACTCCTGCTTGTTCCTTCACCCGAAACGTCCCACCCGCGTTCCGGTTCACGCCGGTGTGCGCTCGAGCAGCTCGATCGACACGCCCTGCGGCGCGCGCAGGAACGCAACGCGCACACCCGGCCGCACCGTGGTCGGCTCGCGGGTGAACTCGACACCCTTGGCCTTGAGGTCGGCCACGACCGCGTCGATGCCGGAGACCGTGAGCCCGAAATGATCGAGGCCCTGGTACGGCGTGACCGGCGGCGGATTGACGCCCTCGCCGGTCGCGACCGGCGCAATGAAGATATTGGCGCCACCGAGCTTGAGGTCAATACGCGGCTTGCCCTGCTGCATGGTGCGGATGATCTCGGCGCCAAGCATGCGTTCGTACCACTGGGCGGTCGCTTCGGGGTCGGTTGTGCGCAAATGGATATGGTCCCAGGTGTACGTGGCCATCGTTCGATCTCCATTGGGGTTGCGAGGTCAAAGTAGCATGCGAAAGAGCCCGCAGTCATTGCCGCGCGGCGCACATGAGGGAGTTGCCTAGCGCATCGTAGGGTGGGTCAGCCGAAGGCGTAACCCACTACGATACGGCAGCAGCGCGCTCAAGGCCAAGCTCGCGCAGGAGTTCGTCGTTGTGCTCGCCGAGCGCCGGCGGTGGCGCGTCGATGCGGGGACCGCCATGCGCAAACGTGAAGGCAGCGAGCGGCACGCCGAAGCCGCCCTCGATGCCGGGCGCGGCGTCGTGGTGGTGAATGACACCGCGGGTGGCTAACTGCGCGTCAGCGAGCGCCTCGCCCATGGTGCGCACCCGCGCGGCCGGCACGTGGCGCGCCTGCAGCAACTCCTCCCATTCGTCGGCGCTGCGCGTGAGCATGATCTCCGACAGCACGGCGATCTCGCGTTCGTGGTCGGCTTCGCGTTCGTCGTTGGTGCGCTTGATCATGTCGGGGCGCCCGAGCACCGTCCACAGCCGGCGCTGCTGGCGCAGGTTGCTGGCGCCGAGCATCACCAACCCATCCCTGGTCTCGAAGGCGCCGTTGGTGGCGTGGGGATGGCGGTTGCCGTGCGGCTTCGGGTGCACGCCGTTGCGCAGATAGCCGGTGATATGCGAGCTCATCAGAATCATCGCCACGTCGAGCATGGCCATGTCGATGCGCTGGCCGCGCCCGGTGCGCTCGCGCTGGAACAGCGCCGCCGACAGCGCGAAGGCGCCGGTCATGCCGGTGGCGTAGTCGACCGCGGGCGAGCCGAACTTGACGGGATGCACGTCCCTGGTGCCGGTCATCGCCATGATTCCGGAGGTGGCCTGGATGACGTGGTCGTAGGCGGTCTGCGTGCCGCGCGGGCCGTGCTGGCCGAAGGCGGAGAACGAGGCGTAGATCAGCCGCGGATTGATCGCGGACAGCGCCTCGTAGCCGAGCCCCAGCGCATCGAAGGCGCCCGGCCGGTAGTTCTCCACGAACACATCGGCGGTGGCGACGAGCTTCTTCAAGATGTCGCGGTCCGCCGGCGTCTTGAGGTCGAGCGCGATCGAGCGCTTGTTGGACGCCTGGGTCAGAAACGCGGTGCCCATGTTGCGGCGGTTGAGCGCCTTGTCGGTGCCGGACGAGCGGCTCTGGTCGGGGTCGTCGGGATGCTCGACCTTGATCACGTCGGCGCCCAGCACGGCGAGCTGGTAGGCCGCGAACGGCCCGGCCAGGACGTGCGTGACGTCGATCACCCGGATGCCCTCGAACGGACGCGTCATGGCGGTCTCCCCTTTACGGTGCGATCTTGTTGTGCCGGAAGGTAGCCCGGATCGAGGGCGCGCGAAATCGGGAGCAGCGCTTGCGCGGCCGATGACAGCCGAGAGATCGTCAGGTCCCGCTTTTCGCCGCCGGGCTCGGGGCGGGCGCGACCGTGGCGATCCTGGTCGCGGTGTGCATGTGGCCGTCCCAGCGCTTGGCGAAGGGCGCGGGAATATCGAACTGGTCGAGCACGCGCGCCACGATGTGATTGACGATGTCGTCGACGGTCTGGGGATGGTTGTAGAAGGCCGGCATCGGCGGCACGATCGACACCCCCATGCGGGCGAGCTTGAGCATGTTCTCGAGATGCACCTCGGACAGCGGGGTCTCGCGCACCAGCAATACCAGCTTGCGGCGCTCCTTGAGCACGACGTCGGCGGCGCGGTGGACGAGATGCTCGCCGTAGCCGTTGGCGATGCCGGCGAGCGTGCGCACCGAACAGGGCATTACCACCATGCCTTCGGTCTTGAACGAGCCGGACGAGATCGAAGCGCCCATGTCGCCCTGGCTGTGCACGACGCTGGCAAGCCCGCGCACCTGCTCGACGGTGTAGTGGGTCTCGTGCTCGAGCGTGCGCTGCGCCCATTTGCTGATGATGAGATGCGATTCGACGTCGCTGCCCTTGAGCGCCTCGAGCATCCGCACGCCGAAGATGGCGCCGGTCGAGCCGGTCATGCCGATGATGAGACGCCGCATCCCATTTCCTCCACCATCGCCGCCGGGGCGGCCATGTACTGGTAGCAACCTTTTCAGTGATCCACACTCTCGTGCCGCGGGAGTGGTCCAATTCGCTCTCCATTTTCGCGGAGAGGGGCAGATCGAGCCAGGCAAGAAAGGGCCGATAACTCCGCCCAGAAAAACGCATGAAATGCGTTCGATTTCAAGCACATCCCGCGCATTCCTCGAAAGCAGAACGAAAGGATTGAGAAGAAGGGTTAAGGCCGGCGCGGGCTCAGGTCCTGAACAGGTGGCCGAACTTCTCCTGCGCCAGGCGGCGCTCCTCGGGCGTCGGCACATTGACCTTGGGGAACTTGTCGCGCCAGTGCCAGGGTCGGCAGGCATCGATGATTGCGCGGCTGTTGGTGTAGTCGCCGACTGCCCTGCGCTCCGGTTCGATACGCGGATCGAGCGGCGTCGACCAGGCGTTGCGGATGATGTCGATCGAGGTCGCGGGGTCCGAGCGCGTGAGCATGGCCCAGACCACGTCCTGGAGGTCGGACACGTCAATGTCGTCGTCGACCACCACCACGTAGCGCCCGCAATAGGCGCCGACGTGGCACATCGCGGCGATGTGTCCGGCCTGCTTGGCGTGACCGGGATAGCGTTGCGTGATGGCGACCGCGAGCAGCAGCCGCGCATTGCCGACCTCGTGCGCCCACGCCGCGCTAACGGCGGGCACGCCCGCCTTCTGGATGCTTTCGCGCAGCAGCGCCGAGCGCACCACCGCCCGGTAGCGGCAGATTTCGTCCGGCGGGCGTTGCGGGGCGCAGCCGAGCAGGATCGGGTTGTTGCGATAGTAGACGGCCTTGATGTCGAGCACCGGCTCGGGCCGCAGGTCGCTGGCGTAGTAGCCGGTCCATTCCCCGAACGGCCCCTCGACCCGCTCGTTGCCGGGCTCGACGAAGCCTTCGATGACGATCTCGGCATTGGCCGGGACGGGCAGGCCGGTCACCGGCGCCTTGACCACGTCCACCGGCTTGCCGCGCATGCCGCCCACGATCTCGTATTCGCTCACGCCGTAGGGCACCTCGCTGCAGGCCATCAGGAAGGTCATGGGATCGCCGCCGCAGACCACCGCGACCGGCATCGGCTCGTTGCGGGCCTGATACTTGTCACGCATCTGCCGGCCGTGCTTGCCCGGCGAGATGTAGAAGCCCGCGGTCCTGGCGTCGTGGATCATGACCCGGTAGGTGCCGCAGTTGATCCATCCCTCGTCGGGGTCGCGCGTGACGTTGAAGCTGCCGGTGCCGATGTAGCGGCCGCCGTCGGGCTCGTGCCATTTCGGCGCGGGGAATCGCGTGACGTCGACGTCCTCGCCGGCCATCACGTTCTCGAAGATCGGCCCGTCATTGACATAGCGCGGCGGAATGCG
Source organism: uncultured Alphaproteobacteria bacterium (assembly GCA_963739385.1). Classification (GTDB taxonomy): domain Bacteria; phylum Pseudomonadota; class Alphaproteobacteria; order Rhizobiales; family Xanthobacteraceae; genus VAZQ01. The sequence goes on along the minus strand of CAVUAI010000016.1, from coordinate 148,475 downwards.
CGTCATCGGACCCATGAAATGGGTGCGAAAGCCCTCGCTCAATTCGAGCTTGTTGAGCTCGGTCGGAAAGCCGAGCGTCATGTTCTTGCGGTTGCCGCCGAAGAAGTTGACCAGCACCCGGCTGCCTTCGATGGTGCCCGGCACCTCGTCGAACACGAAGCACGGCGCATTGTCGTCGTGGAACGCCACGCCCGCGAGGAGCCCGATATCCTGCTGCCAGGAGAGCCCGCTCACGTCCTTGACTTCGCCGAGGCGGCGCGCCTCCTCGAGCCATTGGCGCAGGTCGTCATAGGGCAGGCGCGGGGCGACGTTGGAGCGTTCGCCGGCGTCGGAGATTTGCGCCGGCGTGCCGATGGGACTGCTCATGGGGTCGGGTTGCGTGGCCACGGAAACTCCTGGTCGGGGGACCTGCCGGGACGTTGCGGCGGCAGGCCGCAAGCGCGCAGCCGAGCTTACACGGCCGACCGCAACCCTGCATCCGGCAAATCCCCGTGGAGCGGCGACGCGCGGCAAGGCCCGACCTCTCCCCGCGAGCGAGGACGGGTCGGACCGTGCGCATCATGCGATCCCGCCGGGATGCGGGACCTGCCGCTTCGCTCAGGCCTCGCAGATGATCATCCAGCCTACGCCGAAGCGGTCGGCAACCGCGCCGAAGCGCTTGGCGAAGAAGGTCTTGCCGAGCGGCATCTGCACCTGCCCGCCGTCGGCCAGCGCCGCGAACATGCGATCGGCCTCCGCTTCGTCCCGGGCATTGAGCGAGAGTGAGAAACCCTCGAACTTCGGCTTGCCCTGCTCGCAGCCGTCGGAGGCCATCACCTGCGCGCCGTTGATGTTGAGGCACGCGTGCATGATCTTGTTCTCGCTGCCGGGCGGCACCTTGTCGGGCGGCGGCGGCTCCGGGGCTTCCTTGAAACGCATCATCATCCCGACCTCGGCGCCCAGCGCCTTCTTGTAGAATTCGACCGCCTCTTCGCAGCGGCCGTTGAAGAACAGATACGGTGTCACTGGCATGGTCTTCCCCTTTCGAAGGTTTGCGACGATATGGCGAACCGGAGTTCAGGCGGACTGCGCCTGTTTCAGGGCGGCGAGGTCGATCTTACGCATCTGCAGCATCGACTTCATGACGCGTTGCGACTTTTCGGAATTCTCGTCCATGAGCATCCTGGGTAGCGCATCCGGAATGACCTGCCAGGACAGGCCGAACTTGTCCTTGAGCCAGCCGCAGGGCTGCTCCCGGCCACCCTCGCTCAACTTGCTCCAGAAGAAGTCGATTTCCTGCTGGGTTTCGCAATGAATCTGGAACGACACCGCCTCGTTGAACTTGAAATGCGGGCCGCCGTTGAGGGCGACGAATTTCTGGCCCTCGATTTCGAACTCCACGGTCATCACCGTTCCCTCTTTCCGGCCGTGGACCTCGAACCCCTCTTTCCCGTAGCGGCTGATCTTTCCGATCTTGGAATTCTTGAACACCGACGCGTAAAATCTTGCCGCTTCCTCGGCCTGGTCGTCGAACCACAGGCAGGGCGTAATTCGTTTGGCGGTCATCTGCATGATCGGCTCCCTTTACCTTCCCGCGTTTGCTCTGAATGCGAAATCAGCGACATGCGACACGTGCAACGCCCCTGCGCGCCGGCCGGGTGACAACAGGCCCCGCGCCGCACCCTCCCCTTCGGCCGCGCATCCGGTTGACACAATAGGTTGGTATCAACATAATTGTGGCGTGTCAAAGGCAGCCGAGATCCCGTTCGAGACCACGCTCTTCGTCCGCGACACGTGCCTGTGCCTCCACCTGCAGCGCGCCGCGCGGGCGCTCGCACGCCGCTTCGACGACGCGATGCGGCCGCTCGGCCTGACCAGCGGGCAGTTTTCGATGATGATGGCGCTGAACCGGCCGGAGCCCCCGAGCATCGGCTCGGTGGCATCCCTGCTGTCCATGGACCGCACGACGCTCACCGCCGCACTCAAGCCGCTGCAACGGCGGCGCTTGGTCACGGTGATGGTGGACGCCGGCGACCGGCGCAGTCGCCGGCTCAGACTCACGCCCGCCGGCCGCGCGCTGCTGGCGCGCGCCGTGCCGGTCTGGCGGCGCACCCATGCCGAGATCGATCGCCTGCTTCCGGCCGCGGGCGCCGACCGCTTGCGACGGGACCTGCACGCGCTGACCTGAGCGGACATCCCGTTCAGCCCGACTGACAATTGCGCGCTGTCGGAGCGAGCGCCGGCGGGATGCAGGAATCACAGGTCTGGCCTGATGTTGCGGCGTCACCCAATTTGCGCCGCCAGTCCCGTGTAGCACCTCCCTGCAACGAACCCGGAACGAGCAGGCGCGGAGCCCACCCATGGCATCGTCGGTCGATCTCACCAGCCAGGATTTTTTCCGCGATCCTGCCGCCGTGATCGAAAAACTCAGGGCGCGCGGCCCGGTCGTCGAGGCGAAGCTCCCGATCGTCGGCAAGCTCTGGATGACGACGACCTACGAGGCAGCGGCGCGCGTGCTGAAGGACAGCGAGACCTTCACCTTGCGAAACGAGGGCGGCGTCGCCGGCCTGCGGTGGTGGATGCCGGGCATCGTGCGCGCGGTCGCCGACAACATGCTCACCATGGACGAGCCGGATCACACCCGGTTGCGGGGCATTGTCGACGAGGCGTTTCGCCGGCGCGCGATCCTCGATCTGGAACCGCGCATTCTTGCAATCGCCGACGAACTCGCGGGCGCGCTGTTCGCGGACGGCAGCCCGGCCGATCTCGTGGAGCGATATGCGCGCAGGCTGCCGCTCTCCGTCATCTGCGAGCTGCTCGGCCTGCCGCTCAGCGACCGGCCGAAATTCATGGCGTGGGCCAACACAGTGGCGCGTCTCACCGGCCCCGTCAGCTTCCTGCGCATGATCGGCGGCCTTTCCGCGATGAAAGGCTATCTGGAAGACAGGTTGCAGAGCGCGCGCGAGCATGGCGGCGAAGGCCTGATCGCCGAGCTCGTGCGCATCGAAAAGGAAGGCGGACGCATCAACGCCCGCGAGATGGTGGCGATGGTCTTTCTGCTTCTCGGCGCGGGATCGGAAACCACCACCCACCTGATCAGCGGCTCGGTCTACGAGCTGCTCAAGAATCCCGCATTGCGCGACTGGCTCGAGCAAGACTGGAGCCGGCTCAATCTGGCGGTCGAGGAGTTCCTGCGGTTCGTCTCGCCGGTGCAGGTCTCCAAGCCGCGCTTCGTGCGAAAGGACATCGAACTCGACGGCGTCCGGTTAAAGAAGGGCGACAGGATCATGGCAATGGTGGCGGCGGCCAACATGGACCCGGACGCCAACCCGAATCCGGAGCGTCTCGACCTGCAGAGACGACCCAACCGGCATCTCGCCTTCGGGACCGGAATCCATTTTTGCCTGGGTCATCAGCTTGCGCGCATCGAAGGCATCTGCGCGCTGCGGGCTCTGTTGAAGCGTTGGCCGAGCCTCGCCCTCTCCGTCGAGCCGGCGCAGATCCGCTGGCGGCGCCGGCCCGGCCTCAGGGCGATCGAAAAGCTGCCGGTCGTGGCGGGCGCGCCGTGACCACGCTCGCGGCGGCAGGCAGCGCTGCATCAATGATAACGCGTCAGGGCATCGTCGTCGCCGGGAGCGCGAGCGAGGTCCGCGGCCATGGTCGACTCCGGGCGGAGCGACTTACGACGGCGCCAAAGCCGCACACATGGGTCCACGGCTCCCGCGCCGCCAGCGGTCTCATGCCAGCTTGAACGGCGGCGAAAATACTTATATTGCTAAGCAATCTTGTCCACTTGGTTTGCCCAATGCCGATCGAACCAGGTCCGAAGCTGTTGCGCGACTGGATCGTGCAGGCCGCGCGACGCCATCCGGTCAAGCCGTGGATCATCTCCGCCGACGACGGGCGCAGCATCACCTATCGCGAGCTCCAGGAAGCGGCGGGCCGCATCGCCACGTTCCTGCGCGCCAGCGGCATCGGGAGCAACGATCGCGTGGCGCTGCTCGCCAACAACTCGATCGAGCATCTGCTCTGCTATTTCGGGGTCATGGCCTACGGCGCGACCATCTGCACCATTCACGTCGAGATGAACCGCAACCAGCTCGACAACATCTTCGCGCGGGTCAAGCCGACGCTCGTGCTGCATCAGGACGGGCTGGGGCTTGAGGACCTCCTCTCCGGCGTTGCGGCGCCTTGCCTGCGGTTGGGACGCTGGGACCGGCCGGAGCATGGAACATTTCACGCTGAGATCGCCGGCCATGCGTTGAGCGACGCGCAGACCACGGCCGGAGGAGATGACGACGCGGTGATCCTCTTCACCTCGGGAACGAGCGCCCGGCCCAAGGGCGTGGTGCTCAGTTATCGCGAGCACCTGGCGAACATCGATCCCGCCGCCGAGGGCTTCGGTATTACGGCGGACGACCGGGTGTACGATTTCCGTTCCTTCAACTGGGCATCGGCGCAGCTTTTGGGAGCACTGGTGCCGCTCAACCGCGGCGCCACCCTGGTGATGGCGGCGAAATTCTCCGCCAGCCGCTTCTTCCGGCATATCCGCGATCACGGCGTGACGGTCGCCGCCGGCAACCCGACCACGATTAATATCCTGCTCAACACCGAGTTGGATGCGCAGCGTGCCAATCTGCCGACGCTTCGCTTCATCACCTCCAGTTCGGCCCCACTCACGATCGAGGAGTGGCGCCGGTTCGAAGCGCGTTTCGGCATTCCGATCGCGCAAGGCTACGGTTCGAGCGAAACCGGCTGGATCGCAGCAATTCCCGGCGAGCAGCGGCGCCTCGGCACGGTCGGACGGCCGTTGGCCTATCACCGCCTCGCGATCGTAGATGCCGACGGCCGGATGCTGCCGCCCGGCGAGATCGGCCTGATCGAGATCGGCGGCAACGCCGCGCACGACTACCGCTATCTCGCTGACGACGGCAGCGTGAAGGTCAACAGCCGCGGCCGCATCCGCACCGGCGACCTCGGGCATCTCGACTCCGACGGATTTCTCAGCCTCACCGGCCGCGAGAAGGACCTGATCATCCGCGGCGGGGTCAATATCTCGCCGGTCGAGATCGACAGCTTCCTGATGCAGCGCCCCGAGCTGATCGAGGTCGCCACGGTCGGCGTGCCGGATGCGATCTACGGGGAAGAGGTGGTGAGCTACGTGGTGGTGCGGCCGGGCGCCACGATCGATGCCGGCGAGCTCTTGCGCTATTGCAGCGACAGACTGCCGGCATCCAAGGCGCCGAAGCAGATCGTGCTCAGCGCCTCGCTGCCGAAGACCGAGCGCGGGAAGCTCAACCGGCGTGCGCTGGCGGAACGCTGGAGGCAATCCGAGGATTGACGTGTTGGGCGGCGGGCGGGGTGTTTCTGGGCCGAGGCAGGGCACCATCCAGGTTTGCACCGCCCTCTCGACCGGCATCTACAGTTTCTCGATGACTCCCCGAAGGCCGCAGTCCTACCGTCCTGTCCGTGCGAGTGAGTGCACCCAGCCCACCATGCGCGATTGTGCGTTCTCGATGTCCTTCTTGGTGAAGAAATCCTCGGGCTTGACCCGGTCCACTGGATAGACCGGGCGCAGGAAGTCGCTCTCGTAGCCGAACGGCACGGTGGCATCGATGCCCATGCCGCCCTCGAAATTGGTGTTGGACGCGGTCCACTGCTTCTCGCCCGCGGTCATGCGCTCGGCCGGCATGAAGGTCTGCCCGCGGCCGCCGGGGATCGGATTGAGGATATCGGCGCGGGGATTCACGCGCGTGGTCAGACACCACATGATGTCGTCCATCGAATAGGGGTCGACGTCCTCGCTGACCGCGATCACCAGCCGCATGCCCTGCGAGCAGGACAGCGCGGCGCCCATGAAGTTGCGTTGCCAGCCCTCGTCGAGCTGGTGGCGCTTCTTGACCTGGATGATGCAGCCGCCCCAGTCGGTCATGCAGTACGGGATCACCACATTCTGCACGATGCCCGGCTGCAGCCGCTCGCACAGCTCGTAGATCGCGGCTTCGCGCACCGTGGTGTCGATGTTGTGGTCGTCGAGGGTGTGGACGCCGAGCGCGAAGATGATCGGCTTGGTCTTGGGATCGCGCATGGTGATGCCGGTGACATGGAAGGTCGGCGCCTTGTAGGCCTTGCCCATGTAGCCCGCCCATTCCGGGTGGAAGTGGAAGCGGCCCTGGACGCCGGCGTCCTCCGATTCCTTGGTCTCGAACCGTCGGTCGCGCGGGTTGACGTAGCCTTCCAGCACGAGCTCGCAATCCGCGAGCGCCATGGCATTGACGGTGCGCGCCTTCACCAGCCGGATCGGCGTGCCCTGCACCGCGCCGGCGATGCCGATCTCGTCGCAGCCCATCGGCAGCACGGCGTAGTCGAAGCCCGCGCCCGCGAGCAGCGTGCAGGCCGGCGGCACCCCGAAGCACATGGTGATCGGCACCGGCTCATCCGACTTGTAGTACTTGTTGACCACCTGCCACATGTGGGAGCCGGGCGAAATCTGGAAGGTCCCGACATTGCCCCAGCGGAAGTTCATGCGGTTGTAGCCGAGGTCGGAGCCGCCATCGAATTCCGCACCGGTCACGCAGCGGATGGCGGACCCGACGGTGAGCTCGGGCTCGTAGGTGGTGTGCCTGATCGGCACGACGTGCTCGTTGACGTCCTTCGGATCCTTGATCACGTGCTCCTGGCAGGGCGCGTCGTCCTGCGCGACCTCCACCGGCTTGAGCGGGTGGCTGAGCGCATGGGCGAGCTTCTTCACCCGCTCGGCGTCGTTCTTCCAGCCGAACATCTTGTTGATCACGTTCATGTCGCCGAACAGGTTGGTCAGCAGGCGATGGTTGGGCTTGCCCTTGACGTTCCTGAAGAGGACCGGGCAGCCGCCGTCCATGTGCTTCTGCAGGCCGGTGACCTCGAGATCGGGGTCGACCGGCTTGTCGGTTTCGATCAGGTCGCCCTGCGCGCGCAGCCAGTCGAGCGCGGTGCGCAGGTTGGAGGCGTGATGTTCATTGCCCCCGGCGGGCTTTTCCTTGCGCACTGCCTTCTGCATGGCTTCTCGAATGCTCCCTGATGTGGGCGGCGAGAGTGGTCCGCCTGCGGTTTGCGAAAATGAAATCGGGCGACACCCCCGCGCCGGCCGTTGGTTGCGGGCCGGCGGGAGTTCCATTGCATAGATTTCTAAGTATTATGTGCCCGAAATCGAAATGTTGTCAACGCAAGCCGGCGTCGCAGCGTCGGAGCGAGGGCCGGGTGGCAACGCGCCGCAGCAAGCAGAACCGAAAAGGCGACGGCCGGCAGGTCGAATTTCCGCTGGCGGAAAGCTCGGGCTTTCTGGTGCGCGACGCCAATCGCGCGTTCCAGCGGCTGCTGGAAAAACGCATTGCGCCTTACGGGGTCGTGCGCGGGCAATGGTATTTCCTGCGCGTGCTATGGAGCGAGGACGGGCTCTCGCAACGTGAGCTGTCGGCGCGCGTCGGCACCATGGAGCCGACCACCGTCATCGCGCTGCGCAGCATGGAAAGGGCCGGCCTCGTCCGCCGCCAGCGCAGCAAGGATGACAAGCGCAGGTCGCAGGTGTGGCTCACGCCCAAGGCGCAGCGGCTGCGCGACGAGCTGCTGGCGCTCGCCCGCGGCATCACCGACGCGGCCGAGCACGGCATCGCCAACGACGACCTCGCGCTGTTCCGGCGCGTGATCGCGCAGATGACCGCGAACCTCGACCACATCAAGTCGTGACGCCGCCGGGTGGGCAACGGCGAGGCCGCCGCTGGCCCTGCCATGACCGTCTCATTTGCGCGGCGGAATCTGGATCAGCTCGGCGAGCTGCTCCCTGGTGAGCGGGCTCGCGGTGAATTTCAGGCTGACGGCATCGGGAACGATGAGGTCGAGGCCCGTGATCTCGTCAGGCGAGACCGACGCCTTGGGGAAGTAGCCGTCGCGAATCCGCTGCGCCTTGGCTTCCGTGATGCCGGCAAACTCGGCGTAGGTTTTCAAGGCAACGGGATCCGAGTACATCCAGTCGATCGTCTCGCGATAGGCCTTCATGTATCGGTCGATGGCGTCCTTGCGGTTCTGCAGGGTCTGAGTGTTGGTGATGTTGAGCCGGACGGTTTGTCCCTTGAACAGCGTGTCGTTGCCGGTGGCGATCTGACGGATCTCCTTGCGGTCGAGCTGATCGAGACCGATCGGCGGCGCCGACCACCCCACATCGACCTGTCCCGACATTGCCGCCGTCAGGGTGGCGGGCGGCCCGCCAGTCGCGACCGCTTTCGCCGCCGGCACGTATTGCTTGATGAAGGCCGTGACGATGCCATGGGTGGAGGAGCCGTTGGTCGAATAGGCGATGGTCTTGCCGTTGGCGTCGGTGATCGTCCTGATCGGGGAGTTGGCCTTCACGTACCAGAACAGGTCGCCGGCGCCAGTGATCTCGGCCCCGATGATGCGCACCGGCGCGTTCTTTGAATAAGCACTCAGCGCGCCCATGATGCCGACGCCCACGCCGATCTCGACGCTGCCGGAAATCACCGCCTGCTGGGTCTCTCCGGCGCCCTGCGTGTAGAGGATCTCCAGGCTCAGGCCGTGCTTCTTGAAAATGCCGCCGCGCTGGCCGACGTCGGATATCGAGGTATCCCACAGCCCGCGCTGGCCGACCGCAAGCTTCAGCGTATCCTGGGCAAAACCGGCCGTGCTCGTCATGGCCAGCAGCGCGGCGCACATCAATGCGCGCCGGGTGGTGTTGTTCGTCATCAGGCCTTCCTCCCTTCGGCTGTTCCAAAATCCTCGGGCAGGCTCGACACGGCGGAGCCTCGCCGAAAGGCCGTTTCATCACGGCTTGCGGTTTTGCGCATTCCAGTAGCGCTCGAGATTGGAGATCAGGGCCGGACTGAAATGGCAATAGGCCTGCTCGCGCGCATAGACCGCGAAATAGGCGCGAAACATGTCCAGCGGCTCCTGGGTGATGCGGAACGCCCGTCGGTTGCCGGCCGCACTGACCACCCCGGAACTGGTCAGGCCCTGCACGACGCGGTCGAGCGCCGCGTCCATGCCGCCGGTCGCAACGATCTCATCGCAGATCATGCGCCCCTCCGGACTGTCGCATTCGAGCCGGCGTTCATACTGGATCGCCTGGCGCGCGATGCGGTCGCCGGTGAAGCGCGGCAGCCGCATGTTGGCCGCCCCTGGAATGATGCCCTCCTTGCGCGCCGGCAAGGTGAGGAACGCGTTCTGCTCGGCAAGCACATAATCCATCACCAGCAGGGCCTGGCAGTGGCCGCCGATGGCGAAAGCTTCGACCGCGGCGATCCAGGGCTTCTCGATGCTCTTGCCGCCAAATTCGTCGGGCGGCGCGTCATCGGCGAAGGCGAGACCGCGATAGATCTTGTTCACGTAGCCGAGATCGCGCTGCAGGTACCACACGAACGGGATGCGCCCGTGATAGAGGTGGGTGAGATTGATGCCGGCACCGAAGACGCGCCGTCCCTTGTACTTGGGATGTTCGACCACCGCGCCGCGCATGACCGCGATCTCGGTCTCGCTGTCGAGCAGCGCGAGATCGACGCAGACCTCGGCGCCATCGAGCGAGGTCTGATCCTCGGCGTTGAGGAAGCGCGGGTTGTTCTGCGTCACCACCGCGGCCTTGCCGGCGCGGTGAACGGACGCGCCCTCGAGCGCGACCCGGCCGTCGCGCTGGAACTGCGGCAGCAGCGCCTCCGCGTCCGGTCGCGGCAGCAGCATGGCATGGCAGAGGTGCCGCCCGGACCGCTCGCTACCGAGCACGGCGGAGAGAAACAGGCCCTGGTCGATCTCGAGACCGCTCTTGTCCCGCTGCGGGCACCCATCCTCGGCGGCGATCTGCTGGGCCGTCGGCACAAGGCCGGGTACAACGGCGGCCGCCCGGATCACGAGGTCCTCAACCCGCACAAAACGCGACCGCCGCACCGTCAAGGCATCGTAGACGGCATCGCCGTGGCGGCGGAGGAAGCGTACCCGCGCCTCGCGCGCGCGATCCGCAATGGCCCCGGCCGCGACCTGCTCGCGCGCCTCCCGGCGCGCCTTGAGCGGAAGCCGTCCCAGCAACCGCGCCGACTTCTGCCAGTAATTCGAGAACGTCCGGCGGTCGGCGGGAAAATCGGTGGTCTCGCCCGGCTCCGCCTGCAGCCAATCCCGCACCTCGCCGGCGGCAAAGCCGGCCGCCGCGAGAGCGTCCACGGTCGCCGTGTCGGCCTCTCGGGCAGCGCTCATCTATGCCGCCTTCTCGAAGTACTTCCGCAGGTTGCTGCGGATGCGCGCGAGCGGCGGTACGGCAAGATCGGGCAGCACGAACGCCCGTCCGGTCAGCCTCTGGTAGGCGTCGACATAGGTCGCCGCGGCTTGCAGGATGACCGCTGGCGGAATCTCGGGAATGGCGTCGACGTAGGGGTCGCAACGCTCCGCCACCCAGCGACGGATGAAATCCTTGTCGAGGGTTTCGGGCGGCATCCCCGCGGCAAAGCGCTCGGGATAGCTGGCGGCAACCCAGTAGCGGCTGCTGTCGGGCGTATGGACCTCGTCGGCGAGCACGATTGCACCGCTCTCGTCGAAGCCGAACTCGTACTTGGTGTCGACCAGGACCAGGCCCTGGCGCGCCGCGATCTCGCGCCCGCGCGCGAACAACGCGAGGGCTTTCGCCGACACGTCCAGCCACTGCGCCTCGGTCAGGAGTTTCTGGGCCAGGATGTCGTCGGCCCCGAGCGGGGCATCATGCTCGCCATGCGCCGCCTTGGTGGTGGGCGTGATAATGGTCTTTGGCAGTCTCTCGTTATCGCGCAGGCCGTCCGCGAAGCGGTGGCCGTACATCTCGCGCCTGCCCTGCCGGTACATTTGCAGGATGGAGGTTGAGGTGGTGCCGGCGAGGTAATCGCGCACGACGATCTCCACCGGCATCATCGCCAGTCGCTTGCAGACCAGCACGTTGGGATCGGGATAGTCGACGACGTGGTTGGGGCAGATGTCGCCGGTAGCCTCGAACCAGAAGCGCGCGGTCTGGGTGAGCACCTGCCCTTTCAGTGGAATCACCGCGAGGTTGCGATCGAAGGCGCTGATGCGGTCGGTAGCGATGAGGATACGCTCACCGTTCCTGAGGTCGTAATTCTCCCGCACCTTGCCGCGATAGCAGCCGGGAAGCTCGGGAATGACCGCGTCCGGCAGCGTGTAGCTGGCATAGGGAGCGAGCGCGGAAGGGCTGATCATGGGGCGGAAGCTGCCACTTGTTGACGATGCAATCGAGTGTAGTGCCGGAGCCATGGCACCTCAATGTGTCGTATGGTCCGCGAAACCCGGCCGCTGCCGCTTGCGCGTGCGGCGACAAGCGACTTGAATCCCCGCGACAGGTCCGTGAGCATCGCCGGCAGCATGCCGCCATGATCACTCGCACAGGATCGTTCCGGCTATATGGCTTAAGGGAGAGAAAACGCATGAAGTCCAGCCTCCGCCCAGGCGTTTCTCGGGTGACCCGCACCAAGATCGACCGTGAGCGTACCATCGGCTTCATGGGCGAGGAGGCGCGCACCTACGCCACGCCGTCGATGATCCTCGATGTGGAACATGCGTGCCGCGCGCTCATCCTCGAGCACGCCGATGCCGGCGAGGACTCGGTCGGCATGGAGGTCGCGATCAAGCATCTCGCGCCGACGCTTTTGGGCATGACCGCGGAGATCTCCGTCAAGGTGATGTCGGTCGAGGGGCGCAAGATCGTGTTCGAGGCCGTGGTCAAGGACGAACTCGACACCGTCGGCGCCGGCACCCACACCCGCTTCGTGGTCGACAAGGCCAAAACCTTAGAGCGCCTCAAGGCCAAGGCCGCACGCTTCGCGGCTCACTCCGGGGAAACGCATGGCGAGCAGAGACCGCAAGGATGAGAGCTACGTGTTCGACCGCACCGCCGAGACCATGGCGCGGGGCGAACTTGAAGCGCTGCAGCTTCGCCGGTTGCAGGCGACGGTCGCGCGCGCCTACAGCAAGGTGCCGCATGTGCAGCGGAAGCTTGATGCCGCCGGCGTGAGCCCGGAGCACATCAAGACGCTTGCCGACATTGCGCGCATTCCATTCTCGGTCAAGACCGACATGCGCGACCACTACCCGTTCGGCCTGTTCGCGGTCCCGCGCGAGAACCTGCTGCGCCTGCATGCCTCCTCAGGGACGACCGGGAAGGCGACGGTGGTCGGCTACACCCGGGCCGATCTCGATCTGTGGTCGGATTCTGATGGCACGCTCCCTCGCCTGCATGGGCGCCCGGCCCGGCGACGTCTTCCACAACGCCTACGGCTACGGGCTGTTCACCGGCGGGCTCGGTTTCCACTACGGCGCCGAGCGCCTCGGCCTCACCACCGTCCCGGTCTCGGGCGGCGCCACCGAGCGGCAGGTGAGCTTGCTGCAGGATCTCGGCGCCCGCGTCCTGGGCGCGACACCATCCTACGCACTCAATATCGCCGAGGTCGCGGCCGGCATGGGCGTCGATCTGCGCTCGCTCCCGCTGCGCTACGGCTGCTTCGGGGCCGAGCCCTGGAGCGACGCCATGCGCCGCGATCTCGAGGCGAAGTTCGGCATCAAGGCGATGGACACCTACGGCCTCTCCGAGATCATCGGCCCGGGCGTCGCCAGCGAATGCCATCAGGCGCAGTACGGGTTGCACCTGTGGGAAGATCACTTCCTCTGCGAGGTGATCGATCCGGACAGCGCGCAGCCGCTGCCGGTGGGCGAGACCGGAGAGCTCGTGATCACGACGCTGACCAAGGAAGCGCTGCCGATGCTGCGCTACCGCACGCGCGACATCACGCGGCTGATCGACGAGCCGTGCGCATGCGGGCGCACGCACCGCCGGATGATGCGTGTGACCGGCCGCAGCGACGACATGCTGATCATCCGCGGAGTCAACGTCTATCCATCCCAGGTCGAGGCGTTCCTGGTCGGGTTTCCCGGGCTTGCGCCGCACTACCAGCTCGTGCTCACTCGCGACGGACCGATGGATGCCGTCACAGTGGAGGTAGAACTTGCGGACTCTCCTGTGCTCGACCAACCGACGGCTGCCAAAGTCGCGGCCGATGTGCGCAATCACCTCAAGACCATGCTCGGCGTGACCTGTGATGTCGCGCTCAAGTTGCCCGGCGAGGTGCCGCGCTCCCAGGGCAAAGCGGTACGGGTGAAAGACCTGCGGCAGCCGAACAAACCATAACGCGGCAACGGGAAGCAGCGATGGCGGAAGAAAAATTGATCCTGGTCGATGAAAAGAACCGCGCCACCGGCACGGCAGGCAAGACCGCCGTCCACCGCGCGGGCCTGCTGCATCGCGCCTTCTCGATCTTCATCGTCGACGACCGCGGGCGGATCGTCGTCCAGCAACGCAGCCCGAAGAAGTATCATTCGGGCGGGCTATGGGCCAATTCCTGCTGCGGCCATCCGCGCCCGGGCGAGCAGACCGTGACCGCGGCGCGCCGCCGGCTCGGCGAAGAGCTCGGCGTGACCGGCCCACTGTCATTCGGATTTTTCGCGCGTTACCAGGCCGACCTCGGCAACGGCATGCACGAGAACGAGTTCGTCTATGTCTATTTCGGCCGGCTGCGGTCCGAACCCAGACCCGATCCTGCCGAGATTGCCGACCTCGCACATGTCTCGTTCGACGACATCAGCCGGCGCATCAAACGCGAGCCGGAGTACCTTCACGTTCTGGTTCAAGCACTACTTCCGGCACCACGGCCGCGACATTGCCCGCCTCGCCGGGGAGGCCTCTCGTCTGCCGGCGATGTGAGCTTCAGCCGCGAAAACACCGCGCTTTGTCTCCCCTCCTCCGACCCGTCCGCCTTGACAGCCGCCGGGCCCGCGGTCACGTTTGGCAATGCCAACTGGAACTACTGCCCGGTCCGGTTGACACAAAGAGCCACAAGAATCGTCAGGGGAGGAAGCACATGAAGCCAATCCGAACGGCATTGGTCATGGCGGGCGCGTGCGCCCTCGCGATCGCGTTCATCGACCTGGCAGCGGCACAGGAGGTCAAGCAGGACGCACGTCCGGCGCCGAAGGCCGGCATCACGCCCAGCAACGTCACGCAGGACATGCTCAACCGAGCGGCCGACGACAGCAACAACTTCCTGCACACCAACGGCGACTATACCCAGAAGCGCTATCACCCGGCGAAACAGATCAATGCCTCGAACGTCCGGCGGCTGCGGCCGGCCTGGATTTTCCAGACCGAAATCAAGGAATCGCTGGAGACCTCGCCCATCGTGGTGAACGGCGTGATGTATGTGACGACCTCGTTCAGCCAGGTCTACGCGCTCAACGCGCAGACCGGAGAGCAGTTGTGGTACTACAAGCAACCGCTCGGGCCGATCACGACCTATTGCTGCGGACCAAATAACCGCGGCGTCGCCGTCGCCGACGACAAGGTCTTCCTCGCCACCTTGGACGCCAAGCTGGTCGCACTCGACGCCAAGACCGGCAGCAAGGTGTGGCAGACGGACATCGCCGATCCCGAGCTCGGCTACAGCGAGACCATGGCGCCGACCGTGGTGCGGGGCAAGGTGCTCATCGGCACCAACGGCGGCGAATACGGCATCCGCGGCTTCGTGAAGGCCTACGACGCCAAGGACGGCAAGCTGTTGTGGACCTTCAACACGATCCCGGAGAATTCGGTCGGGGTGTGGGCAGAGAAGGACGCCACCGGCCGCGACATGAAGCGCAACATCCAGGCCGAGAAGGATCAGCTCGCCAAGACCGGCGATCCCTACAAGACGCTCGGCGGCGGCGTATGGCAGAATCCCGCGGTCGATCTGGCGACCAACCGCATCTATTTCGTGGTCGGCAATCCGTCGCCCGACCTCGACGGCTCCTTGCGACCCGGCGACAACCTCTACACCGACTCGCTGGTCTCGCTCGATCTCGACAGCGGCCGCTATGTCTGCCACTTCCAGTACATCGCGCACGACGTCTGGGATCTCGACGCGGTCAGCCCGCCGATCCTGGTCGACGTGCGCGACAAGAACGGCCGCGTCATTCCGGGTGTGATCCACGCCGGCAAGACCGGGCACGTCTATGTCCACGACCGCAAGGACTGCAGCCTGATCCGCTTCTCCGACGCGATGATTCCACAGGAGAACATGTGGACGCTGCCGACGCCGGAAGGCGCGCGCATGCTGCCCGGGCGCCAATGGCGGCGTGGAGTGGTCGCCAATGGCGGTCAATCCGCAGCTCGGGCTGAGCTATGCCATCAACCTGCACCAGCCCATGACCTACCAGGTGCAGAGCTCGCCCTATCCCGGCGGGAAGCTCTGGCTCGGTGGCGCCTTCAAGGTCATCCCGACCGAGGAGCAGTGGGGCAACATCACCGCCGTCGACTACAACACCGGCAAGATCCGCTGGCAGGTGAAGACGCCGCAGCCGATGATCGGCGGCGTGCTCGCCACCGCCGGCGGGCTGGTGTTCACGGGCGAAGGCAACGGGCGCTTCCGCGCCTACGATGCGCGCAATGGCAACGTGCTGTGGACGTTCTATGCGGGCGCCGGCGTCAATGCTCCGCCCTCCTCGTATACGGTCGGCGGCAAGCAGTACATCGTGGTGGGCGCGGGCGGGAACGTCCAGCTCGACTACAAGCGCGGCAATAACATCATCGCTTTCACGCTGGACTAGCGTGTGGCGTGAAACGGCGCACGGTTTTGCGCGTTGTAAGGGCGGGACCGTTGGGGTCCCGCTTTTTTGTGCCGCGGCCAGGGCGAGCATGATTTTGGTTATGCTGACGCAAGCACACCTTGAAGACATCGGCACGCTTGCGCACGGCGCGCGGCGTCTGCCGGCAGCACTTGCATCCGTGCTCGGCGCGCTGCTTGCGGCGACACTGGCGGCGGGCGCGTGCGCCGAGTCCATCGAGGAGAAGGCGCAGCTGTGCGCCGCCTGCCACGGCCAGAACGGCATCCCGCTGGAGAGGAACGTCCCGGTCATCTGGGGGCAATACCAGGGCTATCTCTACCTGGAGCTGCGCGACTACAAGAGCGGCGCGCGCCAGAACGACGTCATGTCGCCATTCGCCAAGACGCTGGAGCGCGATGACATGATGGCGCTCGCGCTCTATTTCTCCAAGAAACCCTGGCCGGACCTGCAGCAACCGCCGGCACCGCCCGATGTCGCCGCGCGCGCAGTCCGGGCCAATGCCTCGGTCGGATGCACGGGATGTCACCAGGGCCAATACCAAGGCGAAGGAACGCAGCCGCGTCTCGCCGGGCAGACGCGAGAGTACATGCATCAGACCATGCTCGACTTTCGCAACCGCAAGCGCGGCAACAATCCCGGCATGACCGACCTGATGCTCGCGACCTCGGAGGAAGACATCGCGGCGCTGGCGCAATACATGGCCGGGCTGCAGTATATCGGCGGCCAGCAGTAGGACGCTTACTTCGTCGCCGAAAGCTTTTCGCGCAGGCTCGCGGTCGCGGCGAGGTCGGCAGCACGTTTTCCGCTCTTGTCCGCGATGCGGCGATCCGCGCCGCGGTCCAGCAGAAGCTCCACGATCGCGGCGTGACCGAGCTCGGCCGCGATCATCAGCGCCGTGCGGCCGCGATTGTCGACCGCGTCGATGGGCGCACCGGCGCCGAGCAGAAGCTCGACGACCTCGACGGCGGCGCCTGTGCCCACGCCCTCCTCGTAGCCGCACGCCCACATCAACGCGGTGAGATCGTTGCCATAGGCGCGTCTTGCGTCCACTCCCGCCTCGAGCAGGCGCCTCACGATGAGGGCAAAGCCGCGTCCGGCGGCGTAAGTCATCGCCGACTTGCCGGTGCCATCCATCACATCCGGATCGGCGCCGCGGGCGATGAGCAGGTCCACGATGCGGCCGTTGCCTTTGAAAGCCGCAGCGGCAACCGGCGTGACGCCCGAGGCGCCCGGCAGATTGGGATCAGCCCGCTTCGCAAGCAAGGCCGCGACCGTTGCCTGCCGCTCGTTCTCGGTCGCGGCGTAGAGCGCGGTGGCACCTTCGAGATTACGCGCATCGATCGCCGCGCCCTGGGCGAGGAAGAATTCGACCAGAGCCGCGTGTCCCGAGCGCGCCGCGCGCGCCAGCGCCATGGCGCCGAAGCGATCGCGGGCCTCGAGCGAAGCGC
Source organism: uncultured Alphaproteobacteria bacterium (assembly GCA_963739385.1). Lineage (GTDB taxonomy): Bacteria > Pseudomonadota > Alphaproteobacteria > Rhizobiales > Xanthobacteraceae > VAZQ01. Next base: position 131,382 of record CAVUAI010000016.1, on the reverse strand, counting down.
CGGCCTCGAGCACGCGCCGGGCCAGCGGCACGCAGCCCGCATCGGCTGCAGAAAACAGCAAGAGGTTGAGCTGCGTCGACGTGGCCTCGGCCTTCATGAGGTCGAGCCTGCGTTCAAGCTCCCGGCAGGTGGGAGCACCGACGACGTGCGCAGGTTGCGCCTGTGCCGCGTTCGCCGTGAGGCCAGCGAGCAGCGAAGCAATCCGGGTCAAGCGACGAACGGATACCATCTGCAGCAATGCTTTCATCCTCGGCACCGGATTGTCCAGCGCGCATGCAAGTTGCGCGGCCTTTCGTCTTGCTGAGCCATCGCCGGCCCGTCATGCGTGACGTCTCCACAGGCGGCGCGATGCAACCATGCGGCCACGGCATTGCTCCCACAATGGCCCGCGTATAAGCTCGATTTCATGCGCTTTTTCAGCACGAACGAGCGCTCAGCAAGAGCAAAAAGCTGGCCTGGGGAGGTCTCATCATGCGACAAACTCGCAGTCTATTGGGCATGTCCGCCGTCGCGCTCGCCGGCGCATCGGTCGCGGCGATCGCCGCGTCTGCGTTCGCCGCCGAATTTAAGATGACGGTGAACCGGGATCGTCTGATCAACGCCCAGAACGAGCCGCAGAACTGGCTGATGATGAACGGCGACTACGGCTCAATGCGCTATTCCAAACTGACCCAGATCAATCGGGACAACGTCAAGAATCTGCGGATGGTTTGGGCGCTGGCGCTCGGCGGCATGCAGGATATCGGCCAGAACGGCCCCGAGAACGAAGTCAATCCGCTGATCGACAACGGCTTCATGTACACCACCGACGGCTGGGGCACGGTCTACAAGATCGATGCGCGCAAACCGAATCAAGGCGAGTTCGTCTGGATCAGCGATTCGGGCGTCCGGCATGAAGGCAACATTCCGCGTACGCGCGGCATCGCGCTGTGGGAGGATCTGGTGCTCGCCAACCTGCCCGACGGCCGGGTGATTGCGATCAACCGCGACTCCGGCGAGATCGTCTGGGACAAGCAGGTCGCGAAGCCGAACGAGTTCGGCAGGAAGGAGAAGTTCCTCACGGCGCCGATCACCGCCGAGGGCAAGGTGCTGGTCGCCAACGGCGCCGGCGACGGGCAAACGCGCGGATGGCTCGCGGCACTCGACGCCAAGACCGGCAACGAGCTGTGGCGCTGGTACGTCGTGCCCAAGCCCGGCGACCCCGGCAGCGAGACCTGGAAAGACAAGACCAACGCCTGGAAGACCGGCGGCGGCGGCCTGTGGCAGACGGGCTCCTATGACCCGGCGGCGAAGCTCACAATCTGGGGCACCGGCAACCCGGTTCCGATCTACGATCCGCAGGCGCGTCCGGGCGACAACCTCTACACCAACTCCGCCGTCGCCCTCGACATCGAGAGCGGCAAGCTCGCGTGGTATTTCCAGTACACGCCGAACGATTCCTGGGATTACGACGAAAACGGCATCCACCTGCTGTACGACACCGCGATCAACGGCGAGAACCGCAAGGTGGTCGCCCATTTCGGGCGCAACGGCTTCTTCTACACGCTCGACCGTGCCAACGGCAGTTTCATCAAAAGCGGAAAATACGTGAACGATCTGAACTGGACCAAGGGCATCGACCCCAAGACCGGCAAGCCGGTCGAGTACGACCCGAAGCTCGAGGTCCAGCAATACGTGTCGGAGGCGCGCGCGCTGCGCGGCGACGGCATGAAGCGCGCGTGCCCGACCTGGCACGGCGGCGTCGCGCACCAGCCGGTGGCCTACAACCCGGTCAAGAAAATCGCCTACGGCGTCGGCACCGAAGGCTGCTTCACGCAGAACGGTGCGGCAGTGGCCTACAAATCACCCGACGGCGGCATCGACACCCAGAAGAGCGAGAAGCGGACCTATACCAGCGATCTCTACTACGGCTCGATCACCGCCTTCGACACCGTCAATCACACCGTTCTGGCCAAGGCCATCACCGACATCGAGATCCGCTCGGGCGCGCTGGTAACCGCAGGCGGGGTGGTCTTCACCGCGTTGCAGGACGGCTGGGTCATCGCCTATCACGACGAGACGCTGGAGGAACTCTGGCGCTTCAATGTCGGCACGCCGCTCAAGGGAGCGCCCGTAACCTACGCCATCGGGCCGAAGCAGTATCTGGCGGTGCAGACGAGCGGTCGCCACCTGCATCCCGTGAAGTTCGACAAGCTGGAGAACTCGAGCTACCTGTTCGTGTTCGCACTGAATTGAGCGTGGGCCCCCGGATCGTCGCGCCGTTTCGCCGCCCGTCCGGGACACGACGGTGGGGTCGCCGGTCCGGGAAACAAGGCTTGCCTTACTTCGCCAAGTCGCTGCACGCCTCGACGTCCGAACCCCAATAGTCGATGCACTTGGCGCGATTCATCGGACCCTTGCCGACGATCTTGGCCAACATGAAGTCGGCGATCGCGTCGACCTCGCGCGCTTGCAGGGTCGCCGGCGGATCCGGCATCTGCAGGTTCGAGGATTTCAGATCGGCCTGCTTGAGGCCGTAGCAGCGGCCGTCGCTGTAGGCGAACTTGTCGAAGGCCGGCATCCCTGATCCTGGCCGCCCGCACTTGATAAGCAAGATCAAGGTCTCGCGGTCCAGCACGGACTCCCGCAGGTTGGCGCCGTCAGGCATCTGGCTGTCGAGCTTGCGGCCGTCGCCGGCCCAACCGTGACACGCCTGGCAATTCCCCTTTTGCCGGAACAGGCGCAGGCCAGCAGCGATATCGGCCGGGTCCGCTGACTGCGCGCGGGCGAACGGCACCGGCTCAAGCCCCGCCAGCACGGCAACGATCATTGCCGCGCGTACCGGCCAGGCTCTTCCAGATGCCTCGGTCAAATTCGGTCTCTGAGCGCACGGTGTTGTTGCGCGATGAAGCCTAGCATGTCGCGTCCGGGCACGGAAAGATTGGCGGCTGCCGCGGCCCCCTGTACGATCCACGCATGAGCCATTCGCGCGCGGTCGCTCTCACCTTGATCTGCTGCTGGTCAGCGGCAGCGGGCGCGCAGGACTTGCGGCGCACCACCGTGTGGGACCTCAAGCTCGGCGAGCCGATCTCGGCGCAGCCGTCGGTGGTCGAATTCCGCGCTTTCGCCTGTGGCTCGAACGGCGGCCCGCCGCGCCGGCAACTGAGCGGGTGGAGCGATTTCGCGCGCTGCCCGGCGGAAGCCGGCGGCCTGCGCGAGATCTATTTCGAGTACGACGACGAGTTCGAATACATCGCCCGCGCCAGGGATCTTCCGCGCGAGGTTTCACGCTGGGCCGGCACGACCGAGTCGAACTTTCCCGTGATCGTATCCGCGCTGTTCGACGAACAAGGCGAGTTGGCGGGCATTCGCATCGTGACGGACTCCCGTCCCGAGCATCGCACCGACGTTATCGAGGCCCATTTGCGCAAGCGCAGCGATGCCTATCTCTTCGGCGGGCTGATGGCCGCACGCCATGGCATCGACGCCGCGCGCGATTGCACGTCGCTGCCGGCGGCCGAGGGCGAGAGCGCGGTCGGGTCGCTGTTCGTCAAGCAGTCCTGCGAGCTCAACGACACCACGCGGGGCGTCACGATCGCCGTGCGTGCGAATTATTTCCGCAAAAGCGGCCAGAGCGGCGTAAACCCGCAACTGCCGACGCAATTGACCCAAGGCCAATTCGAGAGCTCGGCTCGCCTGGAGATCCGGCGATCCGCGGCCCGCAGCAGCCGATAGATGCCCGAAAGCATTTCACTGCGCGCCGGCGGCCGACGGCGCATCCCTGACCGTGCCGTCGGGCATCACCGTATCCTGGAAGACGGCGCCTTCGAGAAGGCTCTCATGCATGTTGGCGCGCCTGAAATTCGTCCCCGTCAACCGCGCCCGCGAGAGGTCGGCTCCCCGAAAGCTCGCCGCCAGCGCGTTGGCACCGGAAAGATCGGCGCCGACAAGGCTTGCATTGATCAGTTCCGCTCCCATCAGTCGTGTATCCCGCAGCGAGGCGCCATCGAGGCGAACCGCGCGCAGGAAGGCAAAGTCGAGGGCGGCCTGTGCGAGATCCGCCCCGATCAGCGTCGCCTCCGGCAGGCGCGCCCGGCGCAGATCGACATTGCGCAGCACGGCGTTGGTGAGATCGCTGCGCGTGAGGCGCGCGACCCCCATCAGCGCATCCGTCAGGTCGGCTTCGGCCAGCGTCGCGCCGTCGAGATTGGCGGCATAGAGCATGGCATCGCGCAGCCGAGCACCGGCGAGATCGGCCCGCCCCAGATTGGCCTTGTTGAGATTGGCGCCGGTCAGATCCGCGCCGGCGAGCCGCGCGCCTACGAGCTGGGCATCATGCAAATTCGCATCCCTGAGAATTGCGCCACTGAGATCGGCACCGTTGAGCACGCGGCGCTTGAAATTCATCCCGGCCAGATCGCAGCCGCGACAATCGCGCGTGCGGCCGGCAAGAAAATCCGCGCGCTGATCGGCCGCCGCCGGGAGCGGGCACAGCGCCGCGAGCAGCATGGCGAGCGCGGCCGGCACGAGCACGGCTGACCGCGCCGTGCCCCCCAAACGCAACGCGCCGCCGGCGAGACCGATCGCTGCTGAGCTCGACTGATCGTGCATGCGGCCCGCATTGTCCAATCACGGGTCGCCGATGTAAATTGCCTCACCGCAGGCGAGCACGGTGAGTGATGACCAGTATTCCATTCCTTGCGACCGACGGTGATGCCCATGCCTGCGGCCTCGCGCACGGCCGGCGGTTCGCGCGGGAAATCGCCGACAACGTCGTGACCTATCTGCGCCGTTTCGCCGTTGCGGGCCTCGACCGGGACATGGCCTTGGCCGAAGCCGCAACCTGGCGCCGGGCCATCGCCGAGCACAACCCCTCCTATTCCGAGGAAATGCAGGGCATCGCGGAGGGATCGGGCCAAGGCGAGGAGATGATCGCGCTCCTCAACGCGCGCTACGAACTCGCCTTCACCCTGTTCGGCCAGGAGGCCATCAAGCAGGCGGCGACGCAATCGGAGGGTCGGCAAGCGGCGGCCGAGGCGCTGCTGGCGGCCGGGCCCGACGGTTGCACGACCTTCGGCCTGCTACCCACCGCGACAGCCGACGGCCATACCTGGCTCGGACAAAACTGGGACTGGCTCGAAGGCGTTCACGGCCGCACGTTCGTGCTGCAGGCGCGGCGCAAGTCACAGCCGAGCTTCGTCTGCCTCACCGAGGCGGGAATTGCCGGCGGGAAAATGGGCGTCAACGAATGCGGGATCGGTCTCGTCGAGAACGGTCTGGCCTCGAGCCACGACGGCCGCAATCCGTATCAGAAACCGTTTCATGTGCGCTGCCGGGAGGTTCTGGGCGCGCAGCGCTTCGAGCAGGCGACGCGCCCGGTGACCGACTCGCCGCGCACCTGCTCGGCTAATTTCGTGATCGGCGCTGCCGGCGGCGAAATCGTCGATCTCGAGTTCGAGCCCCGATCACGTCAGCGAGCATCGCCCCGAAGACGGCGTCGTGACCCATTCGAATCATTTCCTGGCGCCGGGACATGGAGAGTCGCTGCTGGAGAAAATCTCTCCCAACACGCTCTATCGCGCCGACCGCATGCGAACCTTGCTGGCGGCGGGACAGCAACCGATATCGGTCGAGCGCATGCGCGCGGCGGCCGCCGACCATTTCGGCGCCCCCTACGGCATCTGCCGCCACCCCGATGCGAGCCAGCCGCCGGCTACGCGCACGATGACCGTCGGTGCGGTGCTCATCGACCTCGAGGCGCGAACGCTGCATGTGGCTAATGGTCCGCCCTGCAGCAATGGCTACGAGGCGTTCAACGTCCAATAGCGGCGAAGCGGCAAGTAACGAAGCGCCCGCGTCAGGCCGGCGGCCGGAGCGCTATTCCGAGAACAACCGCGCCTGCGCCTCCGCGGCGGCATCCTCCATGGTCATGAACACGGCTCCGGAATCGATGAGGCTCTGCAAGAGGCCCTCGAACGCCAGCATCCGGTAGCCGCGGCCGATCACATAAGGGTGCATGGTGTAGGTCAGCACGCCCCATTCGACCGCCTTCTGCATGTAGCGGAACTCGTCCAGCCAGTTCGCCATCACTGTTCGCGCCGACTGCAAGCCGGGCAGGACCGTGGTCGGCGTGCGGACGAATTCGAAGTGCGGAAAGTCGTCGAGCGACCAGCTGATCGGCATTTCGATGAGGGTCGTCTCGGCGCCGAAGCTGTATGATTTCCCAAGCTCAGCCTGATCCCCTCGCCGCGCGCGATACGGCCAATAGTCAGCCCCCATCAGGCTCGAGTTGTAGAGAAACCCGTTCGCGAGCAGAAGGTCGATCGTGTTCTCGCTCAGATCCCATGACGGCGAGCGATAGCCGCGCGCCGTGCGTCCGGTCAGCCGCTCGATCGCCGCGTTGGCGCGCATGAGATCCGCTTCCTCCTCCGACCGGCTCTGCTGCGCGGGCGGGATATGGGCCCAGCTGTGGTGGGCCACTTCGTGGCCGTCGGTCACCACGTCCTCGCAGGCACGCGGATGGCTCTCGATGGTAAAGCCCGGAATGAACCAAGTCGCGCGAATCGCGTGCGACTTCAGCAGGGCAAGAATTCGCCGCGCGCCGAGGAGACCGAATTCCCCGCGCGAGAGCGGCGTCGGGGTCGTCATGCCGCGCGCGATGAATCCCGATTGCGTGTCGAAGTCGAAGGTGAGGCAGACGACATGACGGGGCACCTTGCTCTCCCGGAGCGTGGACTGGACGCGACCGACATAGCATAGTTCCGCGACCACTCCCTCACCTTCCCCCGCGCAATCGGAAAGGCGCAATGGCGGCCCAAACGATCGGCATCATCGTCAACGGCGCGACCGGCCGCATCGGCTCGACCCAGCATCTGGGAAATGCGCTGATCCCGCTCATCACTGAGGGCGGCCTCGCGCTCGGCGCCGACCGGCTCGTTCCGCACCTGCTGCTGGTGGGCCGCAACGACGGTCGTCTCGCCGGCGTGGCGCGCGCCCACGGGGTGGCGGACTGGACGACCGACCTCGACGCCGCGCTATCCGATCCCGCCTTCGCGATTTTCTTCGATGCCGCCGCGACGCAGCAGCGTGTCGCCGTCCTCGAACGAGCGATCGCCGCCGATAAGCATCTCTATTCCGAGAAGCCAGTTGCGCCGACCGCCGCGCAGGCACAGCTCCTTTTGCAGAAGGCGCGGCATCGCGGCCTCAGGCACGGCGCGGTCGAGGACAAGGTGCACCTTCCCGGCCTGCAGAAGCTCGCCGCGCTCACGCAGGCCGGCGCGCTCGGGCGCATCGTCGGATTCAGGCTCGAATTCGGCTGGTGGGTGTTCGATGGCAGCGACCGGCCGTGCCAGCGGCCGAGCTGGAACTATCGCATCGGCGGCGGCGGCCTGATCCTCGATATGTACCCGCACTGGCGCTACGTCATCGAGGCCATCGTCGGCCGCATCGTGCGCGTGGCGTCGAGCGAATGGATCGCCACGCCCGAACGGATCGACGAAGACGGCTCTCGCTATCCGGTCGCCGTGGAGGATTCGGCGGCGACCCTGGTCGAACTCGAAAACGGCGCCTTCGGAACCATCCTGAGCTCATGGGCGACGCGGGTGCGGCGCGACGACCTCCTCACCTTGCAGGTCGACGGCACCGAGGGCTCTGCCGTTGCAGGCCTGCATCGCTGCCACGTGCAATCTGTCGGGCAGACGCCGACGATCGCGCATTTCAGCGTCATGAAGGACATCGCCGCGGACTATCGCGACGGCTGGGGCGAGGCGCCGCCGCTCGAGTCCTACCGCAATCCTTATCGCATCGGATGGGAGCGCTTCCTCCGCCATGTGGCGACCGGCGCCCCGCTGCAATCCGACTGGACGGCCGGAATTCGCGACGTCGCCTTCGCCGAAGCCTGCCATCGCAGCATGACCGAACGGCGCTGGGTCGACTTTCCGCCGCCGGCGAGCGAGCACGCCGCATGAACGATGTCGACACCCTCCACGCGCCCCCGCGGAGGCGAGGCCCATATTCCAGCGGCCGGAATGCATGGCACGACGGGCCCCGCTTGCGCGGAACGACAGCATCAGGTGGGTCGATCACGCCGCCGCGGCCGACTTGCCGATCGCCGCATTCACGCGCGGCATGACCTCCTCGGCCATCAATTGCATCGAGCGCTTGTTGAGCGCCGGCTCGACCCAGTCCATTCCGGCATAGACCAGCTCGCCGAAGTCGCCGATCTCTTCGCGCAGCGCCAGAATTCGATCGGCCACCTTGTTGACGCTGCCATGAATCACGCAGTGATCCATGACGTAGTCGTGGGTGATCTCCTCGTCCGGCTGGTCCTTGTGGGACTTGAACACGTAGAGCCGTTTGCCGCGCTTCATCTTGGCGCGCATCTGCTGATAGTAGAAACGGTAAGGGCTTTTCGGATCATCGCGGCCGTAGCGGGCGGCGGCCTTGTCGTCGTCGAGCACGCAGATCGCGCGCGCGACCCGCCAGTCCGCGACATGGGCTTCCACGCCCGCCTCGGCCTTGCCCTTGCAGTAGTTCTGCCAGTGCGACTTGAGGTGCTTCGAGAGCAGAAAGTTCGCCGACAGCGGGTGGAAGTCACGCTTGCCCATCAGCACGACCCCGGGAGAGAACGGCGCCACCACGGTCCCGACGATCTCGGGGCGCGGCTTCTGATAGGGCTTGGCCATGATGCCGACGCCAAGATCGAGCGTCATGGTGCGCGCGGTCGAGACTTTGTAGCGGTTGTCGGGGAAGTCGATATCGTAGGGCGGATCGCGCTCCCAGATGGCGAGGATGACGTCGATCGATTCGGCGAACATCTTGTTGCGATCCTGATCGAGGATGCCGAGCGCCTCGGCATCGGTGGTGAGCGCGCCGGCACTCACCCCGAGGATGAAACGGCCCTCGGACAGGTGATCGAACATCGCCGCCTGCACGGCGATCAACACCGGGTGCATGTGGGAGAGATTCGTGGTGCCGGTCGCAAGCTTGATCCGTTTCGTCTCCGGGATCAGCGAGGCATGAAACAGCATGCTGTTGGTGATGGTTTCGCAGGCGTCGGTCAGGTGCTCGCCCATGAAGGCGTCATAAAAGCCGAGCTTGTCGGCGAGGATGATGGCCTCGCGATCCTCCTTCAGCGTCTCGGTCCAGTTCCGGTGCATCGGGTGAACCGGCATGGTGAAGTAACCCAGTCGCATTCCTCGTCTCCAGTCCCGCCGCGGCCACGCGAACGCCTTTGAGCCGCAGGGCCCAAAGGCGCGCCGACGGGCCCATCATGTGGCCCAATTCGTCGCCCCCGCACAAGCGTCATTTTGCTGCGCTTGCGCAGGGATCAAATCGAGAGATGTCGAACGAACGAACCGCGAGTTCGGTGCGCTCCCTCCCCCTGAAAGGGGGAAGGGCCCAGGTGGGGGCTGCGCGAAAAGTAATCCCCCACCCGACCGGCTTCGCTCCTCTACGGCAGCCGACCTCCCCCGTTTTCAGGGGGAGGTGGAGCCCGTGGCGCGAACAGAGAGCCTGCTCACGAATGGAGTCTGCGGAACGCGCGGCGCGCTACCGCGCCGCCTGCGCCTTTAGCGCCGACAGGTCGGCCTCGCTGCGCAAGGTCATCACGCCCATCTGGTTGGTGCGGTAGACCGGCAGGATCACCTTGGTGGTTCCGCTGCGCTCGTCGACCGCGATGTGGCGGATCTCCGTGCCCCGCACCGGCAGCTCGAAAATCGTCCACTTCGCGCTGCCCGGGTCGTACTTGATGATCTGGTCGTTGGTCCAAAGATTGCCCCACACATTGTGGTTCTTGTCCACGACCAGATGGTAGGGCTGCATGGAGGTCGGATCGGGCAGCGGGACGATGGTCGTCTCCAGCGTCTTGGTGTCGATGCGGCTGAGGCTGCCGCCCCAGGAATTGCCGACCCACAACACGTCGGCATTCTTGTCGGTGCCCATCCTCCGCGGTCCCTGTTGCCATGGGAACGGAGTGTTGAACGACAGCTCCTCGAACTTCTCGTAGAACGCGCGCGCTTCCGGCGTGGTGCGGTCCATCTCGGACTGCACCGCCGGCAGCTTCACCTCCACGGTCTTGCCCGTAGCCATGTCGCCCTTGCCGATGGTGTCGAACGCCATCTGAGTCCACCAGCCGTTGCCGTCACGATCGCCGGCCGCCCCGTAGGTGAGGCCGGTACCGCGGGCGGTCTTGTAGGACAGCGACTTGAACTCGGTGAAGCGCTCTGTCTCGGGATCGAAGCGCACGGCGCCGTCGGGCGCCGACGCCCAGATCTTGCCCTTGCCGTCGACGTCGATGGTCACGGCGCCGCCGAGGGGCGACATCGGAGGCGGCGTCATGTAGACGTCGATCTTCTCGGTCTTCGGATCCAGCCGGCCCAGGCTGCGGCGACCGGGATTGACGTCGAACCAGAAGATGCCCTGCTGATCGCGCACCAGGCCGTGCGCGTTGGCGGCGAGACCGTCGTTGCGGTTGACCTTGAGCAGCTTGACCTCGCCGGTCTTGGCATCGACACGGCCGACCGTGGCCAGACGGTTCGGGTTGTTGGACGTGAACCAGAGATTGCCGTCGAAATCCATGCCGCCGTCGTGGGTGATGAGGCCGAGCTTGGAGGTCGTTCCGAGCGACCAGTCGGTGCCGTCATTGGTCTGGACGGGCGTACCGATGCCCGCCTCGGGAACCATGGGTAGGTCGTAAAGCGTCCACACCACGCGCGCCGCTTCGCCGGCGGGCCGCGCCCGCGGGGTGATCTTGAGCGAGCTTTCTCCCGGTCCGCGCGCGCGGGCGAGATAGGCCGCCAGATCCTTCTGATGGAAGTCGATGAGGGCATTGGGCTTGGGATTGGCGGGATAGACGCCGCTATTGGGCACGACCTTCATCAAGTCGATGATCTTGTTCCAGCCGTCTTCGTCGAAGCGGAACTGCAGCACGTAGCTGGGGGAGTGGCAGCCGGTGCAGTTGTTGCGGAAGATGCGTTTGATGTTGGCGTCGGCCTGGGTCTCCTCGGGCAGCGCCGCCATCAGGATCTCGCCTGGCAACTGGCGTACCTGCCGCTCGGGATCGGTCATCGGCGTGAGCGTGAGGTCCTGGCGTTGCGGGGATGTCAACTCGACGTCGCCCTTGGCCAGCTCGAATGCCAGCGCCTGCGCCCATACCCGGTATTTGCCGGCCGGCAACGGCGGGAAGTAATAGGCGCCCTGGTCGTCGGTGTAGACGCTGGTGGTGATCGTGCTGCCCTGCGCTTTGGCCGAAACGGTCGCGCCACCCACCTTGCCGCCGGCGGCCGACGCCACCGTGCCGCTCAGCAGGTGATCGGCGGCCTGCGCCGAGGTCGCGAGGCTGGTCGCAGCAAGACCCGCGGCAACGAATACTGCAACGCCCAAGTGGTTCGATCGCATCGGCGTTCCTCCTTTTTTAATCCGTTCAACGGGTGGCCGTGGCAGGGACGGCCTTGAGATAGGCGATGATGGCGTCGATCTCGGGTCCCTTGAGGTAATGCTTGAACGCGGGCATGCGCGGCGTCCCATCGCTGATGACTCCGCGGATGACCTCGTCGTTGCCGCCGGCGGTGTCCTTGGACAGGAGCGGACCGTAGGTGCGCGCGTTGATCGCCGGCGGCAGGTGGCACACGCCGCATGACTGGGCGAAAACCTGCCGGCCCAATTTCTGCGTATCGTTGAGGCTGTCGTGGGGGCCGGCCTGGGCCAGCGCGGCCTGCGGCAAAGCCGCAAACAAAACCAGGAGAAGTGCGGCGCTGCGCATCATCTCGAATCCTCCCGACATTAAAATTTTTCAAAAGTCTACGCCCCGGCGCTTTCGAGCGGAAGGCTCAGTCCAAGCGTGACCGGCATGCATCCGGCAGGGAACCAGGGCCGGATGCACGAAAGATATGCAAAATTTACGCCCCTGACGGGGCGGACATGACCGCTGGGCTGGACGGGCGTTGGCGCAGTTGCAGGCAGGAACGGCAAAGGCCTCATTGCCGAACGACGCGCGACCATTAGATGGCGTATGACGAAACATCCGCGGGGCGCGCCCAGGTCGGCCGATGTCAGCGAACTCTCCGGCTGCCCGGGCGTTAGCCTCAAGCCGATCTGCTCCCGCCGGGCAGGCGAAATGGGCTCGCGGCTTTGGCGCGGAATTGAGAGCGCAGTCGTTTGAACATCGACCGGAGGCGTTGATGAGGTTTCGCCTGGCTGCACTTGTTGTCGCGCTTGCGTCCTTGTTTTGCCTACAGTCCTGCTCCCGGGCGCCGGAAGCGAGCGCCGCGGGGCTTTGGGAGCAGACCGACACGACCGGTAACGCCGACGGCTGGTTTCTCGTCGCCGAGCATGACGGCCGCTACGACGCCAGGCTCGTGAAGCTGTTCTCGAAGCCGGGCGCAGATCCAAATCCGCTGTGCACGAAATGCGTCGGACGACAGCGCGACGCCTCGTGGCTTGGTTTGACGGTAGTGGAAGGGATGCGTCGAAACGGATTTGACTACCGAGACGGAACCATTCTGGATCCGCGTAACGGGTTTAAATTTTACGGCCGCATGCGGCTGAGCCCCGACGGTCAAGCGCTCACCGTGCGAGGATATCTCGGCATCGAGCCGCTCGGCGGTAGCGATGTGTGGAGGCGCCTGCCCGACAACGCCTATAACGAGCTCGATCCGACCGTCGCCGCCGGTCATGCGCGTGGCGCGACGCAGGACGGGCGCACGCCCGCCTGAGCTGACGACATGTCAAAGCCGGTCCCGGAGCTTGCGGATTGTTAATCGGGCGGGGGTTGCGCCCTCCCCGCGCCGTAGTTCATATCCAGCATCGCATGATCCCGCCGGGCATTCATTGTCCGAGCTCCCGGGTTTGTGAAGGACCCTCTGATGAGACAACAGTTCGGGCTTATCCTTGGCGTGACCCTGTGCGCGGCGGCGGGCCTCGCGACGCAAGCGGCGCGGGCGCAAGAGCCGACCGCGGCCGGCCTTTGGGAAAAGCTCGACGATGCCGGCAAGCCCGAGGGATGGTTTCGGATCGCGCAGTGCGAGGGGCATTTTGAAGGAAAGATCGTCAAGATTTTTCCGAAGCCGGGCGGTGAAGACCCGCAGCAATGGCGCTGCACCGAGTGCGAGGGCAAACAGAAGAACGCGCCGGTGCTCGGACTGACATTCATCAAAGGCATGCGCAGAAACGGGCTCGCCTACGAGAACGGCACGATTCTCGATCCGCGCGACGGCTCGGTTTATCGCGCGGCCATGCGCCTGAGTCCCGACGGCAAGACTCTCACCGTTCGCGGCTATCTCGGCATCCCGTTGCTGGGACAGAATGAAGTGTGGCGGCGCCTCCCCGACAACACGCCGGTTCCCTCGTTTTCCGGTGCGTGCGCCCAGGCGGGGCTTGGCCCCGCCCGCATCTCCTGGCAGTCGCCCGTCCAGGGCTACCTGGCCGAATAAGGTTCGCACCCCAGGTCGCGTAACCGTTTCCACGTCGCCGCTCGGCGCTGCGCGCCGCCGGCGGAGTCAACGCGACCGGCTTTGCTTCTTGCCGCCGGCCTCGGGGAAGATCCACATCGCCGCCACCATCAGGACCGCGGCTATCATCACGAAGGTCGAGAATTCCGGCCGGACCGGCGAGCCGGGCCAATAGGCGAGTACGGCGGCCACCACCACCAGGACGACGGACAGGACGGCCTTGACGTCGTTGGGCATGGCCGCTGCCGATATCAGTAATTCCCGATCGGGACAGCCGCCGCCTGGTCAGGCGTTTTCGGCGCGCCGCGCAGATTGCGCTTGAGAAATCGCGTCTCGTAGCCGTTGAACAGATGCCCGAGCAGACCGCGATCGAGGTCGGACGTGCCGAACAGCCAGTCGGCGATCGGGAACGTCAGGTTCATGTTGGTTTCCATCATCAGCCGCGCGTTGTGGTGCGCGGTGTGGTGCCGCCGCAGCGTGTTGACGAAGGGGCAATTGCGCACGAACCAGTTCTCTTCCACATGGCAGCAGAAATGCATGAACTCGTAGACGAGATACATGCCCGTGGTCACGCTCATGAACAGCCAGCCGACATTGGGCGTGAAGAGCGCGCCGAGAATGACCGCCATCGGCAGCGACATCAGGATGAACACGACGAGGGCATAGGGCGGGAATACCGTCACGCGCCAATCCTTGTGATCGCGAAAGCGCATCTCGTCGTCGGTGAAGAACTGGTGATGATTGAGCGTGTGCCGCTCGTAGATGGCGCGCAGCCCTTTGATGTTGACGGGCCGGTGCATGACATATTTGTGCACGCCCCATTCGAACAGGTTGGTGAACAGGAAGGTGAGCGGCACCGTGAGCCACTCCATCCAGGTCACGTCGTGAATGTGCTCGACGTAGATGTAGAAGGCGGCCGCACCCATCGCGTAGATGATGAAGACGTGCACATAGCCGTCATACCAGCCCATAATCCGCGACCGGTATTCGGTCCGGAAATCGATCTGGCGTTGATTGATCATGGCGGGGCCTCCCGCGTGAATGCCATGCCCGCGCGCCTATCGGTCTGCGCGATCTGATATATCACACATCTATCACAGCCGAGGCAGGCCTTCAAGAGGCCGGCGGTGTGACCGCTCCCTCGATGATCCGCCGCACGCCCGCATCCTTGCGGGCCTCGGCCAGAGTACCGGCGAACACGATCTCGCCGCGCTCGAGCACATAGAGCCGGTCGGCGAAGTCGGGAACGTGATGGACGTTCGATTCGGCGATGAAGACCGCATGGCCGGAGGCCCGGATCGCCGCGATCCCCTCGATGATCGCGGGCACGATGGCGGGGGACAGGCCCTCCGTCGGCTCGTCCAGAAGCAGGATTTTGGGATCCGCCGCCAGCGCGCGGGCGATCGAGACCATCTTGCGCTCGCCGCCCGACAGTTGCTGTCCACCGCGCTCACGGTAGCGCTCGAGCCTCGGGAAGACGTTGTACGCCATCGCGATGCGATCCTCGGCGGAGCGCGCGGTGCGCCGCGTCCAGGTCGGCAATGCGATGTTCTCGGCCACCGTGAGCTCTCCGAAGACCTCGCTTTCCTCCGGCGCAAAGCAAATGCCGGCGCGGGCGATCTCGTAGGGCCGCGATCCCGCGATGGAGCGGCCGTCGAGCAGGACATCGCCCGCGACCGGCTTGCGAAATCCCATGATGGTCCGGAACGTCGTGGTCTTGCCGGCGCCGTTGCGTCCGACCAGGCAGACGAGCTCGCCCGAGTTCACCTCAAGCGAGATGCCATGCAGGATGTGGCTCTTCTGGATGTCGACCACGAGGTCGCGGATGACGAGCATCAATGCTCCCTGCGCTTGCCCACCACCGTGGCGATGATGCCGGGGTCGGCAAAGAATTCCTTCGGGTTGAGATCCGCCAATACCCTTCCTTCCGACAGCGCCATGATGCGGTCGGAGTAGGCCGCCACCAGATCCATGTCGTGCTCGACCAGGATGAGCGACTTGACCCCACCCCGGCGCGCGGCGTCGATCAGCGTGCGCATGATGCGGTGCTTGTCCGCCGTGGAAATCCCGGAGGTCGGCTCGTCGAGCAGCATCACCTGCGGATCGAGCGCGAAGGCGGAGGCAACGTCGAGCAGCTTCTTCTCGCCTTGCGACAGCAGCTGCGCGGACTCGCCCAGCCGTCCCTGCAGGCCGAAGATGGCCGCAACCTCGCGCACGCGCTCGGCGACCGCGGCGTCGGCCGCGAGATTGGCAAACAGGCGCCAGCGCTTTCCCTGCCGGGTCACGACGGCGGCCGCGATGGTCTCCGCCACCGTCAGCCTGGGAAAGATCTGGACGAGCTGGAACGAACGCGCCACGCCCCGGTCGGCCAGCTCGACCGGGGTCGCGCCCGCGATCGTCTCTCCGCGCAGCAGCACTTCGCCGGTGGTCGGCGCGGCGAGGCCGGTCAGGAGATTGACCAAAGTGGTCTTGCCCGCCCCGTTCGGCCCGACGACGGCGAGGACCTCGTCATCGCTCAGGGTCATGCTGACGCGATCGAGCGCCAGAAACGCGCCGTAGGATTTGCTCACGTCACGGGTCTCGAGCAGATAGGTCACGCCGCCTTCTCCTTCCAGCGCAGGCGCGCCGCTGCGTCCTCGGCGATCCCGGCGATGCCGCGCGGAAATCCGATCACCAACATGGCGAGGATCGCGCCCAGCACGAACCGCCAGTACTGGGTGATCGACTGCAGCTGATCATGCAGCAGCGTGAAGGCGAGCGCACCGACGATGGGTCCGAAGAAATTCGCGAAACCGCCCAGCACGCTCATGAACACCAGCTGGCCCGATTGGGTCCAGTACACGAGCTCGGGATCCGCCACGCCGGTCCGGAAGCCGAGAACGACGCCGCCGATCGCGGCGAAGCCGGCCGAAATCACGAACGCGACCAGCCGGGCGCGATAGACCTGGACGCCGACATATCTCGCCTTCTGGGCATTGTCGCGCAGAGCCCGCAAATGCAGGCCGAAGGGCGACTGCACGATCCGCCACATCACGATCCCCGCCAGCACCAGCAGGCCCAGGCAATAGAAGTAGAACGGGCCCGACAGGAACTCGATCTTGTTGTAGGCGGCGAATTCGAGCCCAAGAATGTTCAGGCGCGGGATGCGCATGCCGCTGTCGCCGCCGGTGAGATGATAGAACTTGAACAGGAAGGAATGGAACAGCATGCCGAAGGCCAGCGTCAGCATCCCGAAGAAAATGCCGACATAGCGGACGCAGAGGAGACCGATCGGAACGGCCGCAACCATCGAGCCGAGGGCCACGATCACCAAAATGAGCTCGAAGCTGCGAAGCCCATAGACGCCCGCCAGCACCGCCGTGCCGTAGGCGCCGAAACCCAGAAACATGGCGTGCCCGAACGACAGCAGCCCGCCATAGCCGAACAGCAGATTGAAGCCGAGCAAGGCGATGGCGTAGGCGAAGAACGGCACCATCAGGCTGGCGTAGTACGGCGCCGCGATGAACGGGACCAATGCAAAGGCCGCGATCCCGAGCAACGCCACGAGGGCGGCGATGCCGGGCCTCATAGCGCAGGCTTTCCGAACAAGCCGGCCGGCCGCAACAGCAGCACGCCGATCACGATGACGTAGATCATCAGCAGTTCGGCTTCGGGGTAGACGATGAGGGAGATCGCGCGGATGAGCCCGACGATGAGCGCGCCCGCCAAGGCGCCGCGCATGGAGCCGAGCCCGCCGATGACGACGACGGCAAACGCCTCCACCACGAATTCGATCGCCATGTCGAGCGAGGCGGCGGCGGTCGGAACGACCAAGGCCCCGGCGACGGTCCCGAGGATCGTGCCGAGCGTGAACACGACGGCGTAGACCGAGCGCACGTTGACTCCGAGCGCCTCGGCCATCGCGCGATTCTCCGAGGTCGCGCGCAGGATACGGCCGTAATTGGTGTTGCGCAGAAACAGGCCGAGCCCGGCTGCGATGGCGAGCGCCGCCGCGATGACCAGCACATTGTAGACCGGAACGCGGAAGTCACCGGTCGCGATCGAGCCGTAAACGAGCGGGCTGATGTCGAGAGAACGCGGGTTGGCGCCCCAAGCGAAGCGAAACACGTCCTGAAACATCAGCAGCAGCGCAAACGTGAGCAGGAGCTGAAAGCTTTCATCCCGGTCGTAGACTGGGCGCAGCAGCCGCTCGATGACGGGACCAATGAGGCCGATCACGATGCCGGCGAGCACAAGCGCCGGCAGCAACAGCACGGACGGCATGCCGTACTGCTGCGCGTAGCCGACGAACGTGATGCCGAAATAGGCGCCGAGCGCGTAGAACGAGCCGCAGGCCAGATTGACGATCTTCTGCACGCCGAAAATGAGCTGCAGCCCGGCGGCGACCAGGAACAGAACGGCGGCGTGAAACACGCCGCCGAGCAAGATATTCGCGAACGCCGACATGAACGGGATGACGGCGCCGCGTTCACACGCCGAATTTGGCGGTCTTGATCCACTCCCAGAAATTTGCGCCCGCCGGCTTCTGCAGGTCGGACGAGAACATGGTGTCGAAGCGGTCGAGCGTCACGAAGTCGTATTTGTTCTTATGGGTGGTGAAGCCCTGAATGAAGGTCTGGTCGGCGATGTGATCCTTGCGCCACGAGCCCTTGCCGCCGAGGCTCTCGACCGAGAGCCCGCCTTCGAGCGCGCCGATCACCTCGTCCTGCGACGGCCAGCTGCCGCCCTTTGCGGCCGCCGCCTTTTCCACCGCCGCCTTGTAGGACGCGATGGCGAAATAGGCGCGGTCGGCCTCCCAGTTCGGGTAGTCCTTGTGCTTGTCCTCGTACCAGCCAACGAATTCCTTTTGCAGCGGCGTGGCATTGGGATTGGCGAAGTAGAGCGTGTTGTGGCCGAACAGCATCTCCTCCGGCGTGAAATCCTTCTTCATCAGGGTGTGTTGCCAGCCGGCGGCGGGGAACACCAGCTTGGTGTCCTTGGTGAGACCCGCGGCGTGCGCCTGCTTCATGAATACCGGGAGGTCGGCGAACAGCAGCGAGGAGAAGATCAGGTCAGGTTTGGCGGCCTGCAACGCGGCAACATGGCTGGTCAGGTCCATGGTGCCCACCTTGGGCCATTGCTCGGTGACGACCTTATGCTCGATGTTGAAGCGCTTGAGCAGCGCGATGAAGGCGGCCATGTTGTTGCGGCCGTATGAATAGTCCGGGTTGATGCCGGCGACGGTCGCGAATTTTCCCTTCCAGTACTTGATGCACAGGAGCGAGGCCATGATCGCCTCGCATTCGTTATCGGTGCTGCGGAAGAGAAAGCGTGGATTTGGGATCTTCTCGTCGACGCCGTCCTGCGTGGTGCCGTCCCAGTAGATGGTGAGCGCCCGCGCGTCCTCGACCACCGGGCCGAGCGCCAGCCCGACGCCGGTCGATATGATGCCCTGGACGCAGTCGACCTTCTCCTGCTGCACCAGCTTGGTGAAGCGTTCGATCGTGTCCTTCGGCGAAGTCTCCTCCTCGATCACGATCTCGACCTTGCGGCCCGCGATCCCGCCCTGAGCGTT
Organism: uncultured Alphaproteobacteria bacterium; assembly: GCA_963739385.1. Classification (GTDB taxonomy): domain Bacteria; phylum Pseudomonadota; class Alphaproteobacteria; order Rhizobiales; family Xanthobacteraceae; genus VAZQ01. Next base: position 112,401 of record CAVUAI010000016.1, on the reverse strand, counting down.
GAATTTCTCGACCGCCCATTGGGTCGCGCGAATCCCGGTCTCGCCTGGTCCCGCGGCAATGCCCGAACGCGGCGCGAGCACGCCGATCTTGACCGGCCTGGCCTGCGCAATCAGCGGCGCGGGAAACGCGCCTGCCGCGGCGACGGCGCCCGCGGCCGTCATCGACTTGAGCATGGATCGGCGTGAAATGCGCATTGAACGACCTCCCTTGCATGTCCTTGTGATTGTCGGACGGCGCTTGCCGCCTTCTGTTCGTTGGTTTGGGTTTGTTCCCCTGAGCAAAGCGGGCCATGCGAAGCCCTGCCGCTTCATTCAAGTCCCGCAATGGCCTCCTTGATATCGCTTGCCGTAAGCCGCCAGTCATTGTCGAGGTTGGCGACGACCTTTTTCATGAAGGATTCAGATAATGCGATGGCGCGCTCGCCGTCGCCAAGGTGGTCGGCGAGGATCGCAAGGGCAAGTTGTCGCGGGCTTTCGCCTTCATAGGTCCATTCGAAGCCGAACCGGGTGAAGCGCTTGAGGCCGTAGTGCTCGTCGAGCGGCTTGCCGTCGACCGTGACGACGAGGCCGTCCATGGTGCGCCTTCCTTCGTAAACCTTCGATGCCGCTGACATCGAATCCGGCGTCCGCTGCGCCTCGCCGAGGCTAATATATCACACATATAATAGACTGATTTCAAATGCCCACGCAACCGCGCCGCCGGCTCGCGTCAGCTCACACGGCTCATCCGATGTCAGTGAATGTCGACAGTCGCGCGCGTGAAGCTCTCGACGTAGTCCATCAACGCATCGGTGGCCTCGGCGGCCTGCCTGCCCTGCCCGCGCGCGATTGCGAGCGCCTGGTCGGCGTGCAGGCGGGCGCAGCGCGGCAGGTCCGCTGCCATCCGGTAATGCATGTACCAGAAGCGGCGCGACAGCCCCTGCAGCAGCTTCATTGACCGCGCGGCATAGTCGTTGCGGGCGGCGTCGACGGTGAGCAGGTTAAGCTCGCGGTCGAGGCGCATGAAGGCGATGTCGTCGTTGGTCTTGGCGGCCCTCTCCATCCCAGCCGCGATCTCGAAGAACGCCTTTCTCTGCTCCGGCGAGGCGCGCTCCGCGCTGGCGCGGGCGAGCAGGCGCTCGAGCTCGCGGCGCACCTCCAGCACGAGCAGTTGGCGCTGCGGATTGATCTCCGAAACCAGGATGCCTTTGCGCGGCAGGATGGTGACCAGCCCCTCGAGCGCGAGCCGCTGCAGCGCTTCCCGGATGGGGGTGCGGCCGATCCCGAGCGAGCCCGACAGCGACTGCTCCGACAGCACCTGGCCCGGCTTGAGCCGCAGCGTGACGATCAATTCCTCGATCTCGCCATAAGCCTGCTCGGTCAGCGTCTCGGCGCGCTCGACCGGCTTGACCCTGCGTGCGGCACTCTGTCTCGCCATGCCGGCCCCTGCCCTCGTCAGGCGTCAGATCTGCCGCCGTTTGGCAACCAAGGCAGCAAACTTCTCGTACTCCGCATCGTTGACCGCATAGGAATGATCGTCGTCGGGGAACGAGCCGTCCTTCACCTCCTTCACATATTGCTTGATTCCCGCCACGGCGACATCGGTCAGTTTGGCGAACCGCTTGGTGAATTTCGGCTTGAAGTCGGTGAACACGCCGAGCAGGTCGTAGCACAGCAGGATTTGCCCATCGGTTCCGACCCCGGCGCCGATCCCGATGGTCGGAATCGTCAGTTGCTCGGATATGAGCCTGGCGATCCGGGCCGGCACCGCCTCGAACTCGAGCATGAAGCAGCCGGCATCCTCGATCGCCAACGCGTCCTCCAGAATTTTCATGGCCGCGTCCGCCGTCCGACCCTGAATCTTGAAGCCTCCGAACATCGCGATGGTGTGCGGCGTGAGCCCGATGTGAGAGGCGGTTGGAATGCCGGCATCGACCAGCGCCCTGAGAATGTGGGCCTGCGACTTGCCGCCCTGCGGCTTGACAGCATCGGACAAGGCGTCCTGCATGAAACGGGTCGCGTTCACAAGCGCGCGGTCGACGGTGTTGTAGCTCTGGTACGGCATGCAGCCGAGCACGAAGGTGCGCGGCGCGCCCCGCCGCACGGCCTGCGCATGCATGATCATCATGTCCATCGAGGCGGGAATGGTGTTGGCGTGGCCGTGGGCGATCATCGCCAGGCTGTCGCCGACCACCGCCACGTCGACTCCCGCCATCTCGGCCCACTGCGCCGAGGTGTAGTCGGGGACCGACATGTAGACCATCTTCTCGCCGGTTGCTTTGGACTCGCGGATCTCCGCGATGGTGCGCTTCTCGCGCGTCTTGGCTGCGGCGGCCGCGCTGCCGCTCGCATCGGCCGCCGGCTTGCTCCCCCCAGGTTTCGACATGGCGCAACCCCCGGACTGATATATGTGTCGTATGTTAGAAACCGGGTTGGGCCTTGGCAAGTTTGCGGGCGGCCGGCCGGCCCTCCTGCCACCCGCTGCGGGGTCTTCATGCATGTCGCTGCCGGACCTGCCGATACTGGCGCTGTTCTTCTTGCTGATGCTGGCCGGCAGCATGCACGTTCTGGCCGCCAGCGGGCATTTTCCTACCGCGCGGCGAAACGCCGGACTGCGCGGTACTGGCGGCGCGTTGCTGCTGTTCGCCTCGATGGCGCTGGTGGCGGCATCGCTGATTGCGGGCATCATCGCCATCGCCGTCTCGGTGCCTTGGCCTGCGATCGTGCTCGGCGGCGGGGCGGCGATCCTGCTGGCGCCGATTGCCCTTCAGCTGTTCTCCGACCGGTTCGTCGACGGCCCCGGCGCGCTGGTCTGGCTTGCCGGCGGCGCGATCGCGGCCGCCGCCCTGCTCGTCCTGGCCGCGAGCCTCGCCGCATAGCCACAATCGCGGCCGACCAGCGGGCCATCAATCTGTAATCAGGCAATCAGCCAGGTGAACACGCCGATCAAAATGAGAACGGCGACACAAACCGCACCGATAGCGAACAGCCACGCGCGTGCCCTGCCGATCGTCAGCCTTTTCATCGCAGGCCCTCTTCGCTTTCTTTGTGAAGCAATACTCCACAATACCGGAATCCAGGCCGCAGATATGCGGGGACAGCGCGACCGGCTGCTCGACCCGAATTCGAAAAGCGCTCGCCGCCCGCGTGCTCCCGCGGCACGCCGTCCACAGAGTCGCAATAGTCGGCTGATCGCGTTCGTCAAAACAGCCGGCTGCCGTCGGGTACGCGCTGGTCAGGAGCAAACAGGACGACCGCACCGGCCGCGTCGGCGAAACCCACGGTGAGCACCTCCGACATGAACTTGCCGATCTGACGCGGAGGAAAGTTGACCACCGCGGCCACCTGCCGGCCCACCAACTTTTGGGGATCGTAGTGCTCAGTGAGTTGGGCGCTTGACTTTTTTCGGCCGAGCACGGAGCCGAAGTCGATGACGAGCTTGATCGCGGGCTTGCGCGCTTCGGGAAACGGTTCGGCCGAAACCACGGTACCCGCGCGGATGTCGACTGCAAGAAACGCATCGAAGTCGATCGGCGGCGCAGCAGGCGATTGCATATCATGGCTGGCGTGCATGGGTGTTCTCACGGTTGTATGCCGCTGCGTCGGGAGCCTGGGCCGCGGACGGTTTGGCGATCACTAGCAGCGGAGGCCTTACAGCCTACCCCGGCTGCATCGGAACGACACCCCCGCCGTCATCGTCGTCATGCAACTGACATTGTTCAATCTCGCTGAAAGCTCTGTTCGCAGCGCCGGCGGTTATCAACGCCCGTCCTTCCGCCTATCTCCCGCTCGCAATCGACCAGCCGTTTCGGCTGGCGGCTGGCAGCGGGTGACGTCGCGGAACCCGCAATGGAACGAAATCAAAGTGGGAGACTGATGATGAGGATGATCGTGCTGGCGTTTTCTCTCATGGCATTGGCGGCTCCGGCTCACGCCGCGCAGAAGACCAATGCCAGGAACAATGACGCGTCGATCGAGCAGAAGTGCCGCGAGATGGTGGGCAAGGAGCAATATGAAGGCGAGGGACGCGGCGGCGTTGGCCGCCTCCAGGCGCAGCGCTTCGGCGAGTGCATGGTCGGCATGCCGCATTGATCGCGCGTCGCGTCGATTTCGCCGCGTCCCGAGCACTTGCAGGACGCCGGCCCGGGCAACACAGCGGGCCGGCGTCGCGTGTCGGTATTCCCTACGGCATGCGAGCCGCACTCCGCACGCACCGGCAGCCAGGTACTACCGGATTGATTTGTTTACGACATCTGCATGATCTTCTTGCCACGTCGTCAATGCGCCCAGATGGTGTGCCAGTACGGCCGCGTGCTGACGAGCGAGTACATCCACGCCGAGCCGCCCAAGGCTCCGCCGCCGGAGCCGGTGCGGGTCTCCCGCAGGTCGCAGCTGATGGCTGCGCTGCGACAGAACGTCAGGCCCATTATCATCGAGGACCCGGAGCTTGCCCGCCCCTTCACCCGCCTGATGCGGGCGCGGGAGATGCGTCTGCGCATGCTGGGCGGCGTCGTCGCCGAGATGATGTTGTATGCGGCGCGCCAGTACTACGGCGCCGAGATCGAAGAGCGCTGGCATATCGGCCGCTACGTGCTGCCCGGCAATGCGCAACGGGTCATTCTCAAGCCCAAGGGGATGTCTTTGGCAGGAAGCCCCGGCCTCGCCGGGCAGTAACCGGACGTCCCGAGTCAGCCGCAACAAGCTAGCCGGTGGGTCCAGCCGTTCCGCCTCGCCGAGGCAAATTTTTAATATCCTGAAACAAGGACCTGAAGCACCTCCCCGACTATGGTCCGCTGCCAGCAGGCAGGCATGCGGTCCTGCACGGACCGCCCAACGCAGTGACGCTGCCGCCGAGTTGGCGGCCCTTTGGAATAGCAGTCATGATCAGCTTTGAAGCGACCGGAGGCGGACGGTGAGCGAAACCAAAGAGCAGGCCCGGCGCGAATGCGAGAACGCCTCCGCGCTGGCGCAAGAGCGCGGCCTGAGCGGCGAGCAAATGGCCGAACGCGTGTATTATCAGCGCCTGCGGGCGCACCGCGAACTGGTTGCACCCACGTTCAGCCCGGAGCCGGGTGAGAATCCCACCGGGGCCCAAGGGTACATGCATCGTATCTACGGCGATGAAGAACTGCTGAAGCGCCTGGAACGCAAACGGTAAACCTCAGCTCCTCCATGTCGTGAACGCCAGCGCCCGGTCGCAGCGCCGAGATCAACTCCGCCTGCGCTGCACCGAAGCTGCCGTTCGAGACGACGGAGATCTGTCCCTCTCAATTCCTCGGTTTGAAGTTGATCGCTTTGACCGTGGCGGCGATGGTGGCGCGCTGTTCCTCGATCGCGGCTGAGAATTCATCGGGGCCACCGACATTGATGACCGAGCCTGTGGCCGCCAACCTCGCGCCGATCGAGCCGTCCGCCGCCGCCTCTTTGAAATCCGCCGCGATCCGCTCCTTGAACTCCCTCGACATGCTCTTGAGTCCAAGCAGGCCATGAAGGCCCTCGAACACCAGGGACGGATAGCCCTCCTCCAACGCGGTCGGAATGCCGGGCACCAGCGACGTGCGCATCTTGTTGTTGAGCGCAATCAGCTTGATCCGGCCGGCGCGCCATTGCGGCTGCACGATCGCAAGCGACGCCATCACCACCTGGATGCGATCTTCGGCGAGGTCGGTTGGCGCCTGGTTGATGTCGCGGTAGGGAGCCTGGGTGATGTTCAGGCCTTCGTGATGAGTATAGGCCCAGAACGTGAACTCGGTCAGGCCGGGCACGAGGCCGGAGGTGAATTTGCCGGGATTAGCCCGCGCGGCCTCGGTGAACTCGCGGATCGTGTTGTACGGTGAGGAGTTCGCCAATGCGACCGCCAGTATGGTGTTCGATGTCCGCACGATCGGGTTGAGGTCGTTGGGATCGTACGGGACTCTGCTGTGCAGGAACGGATGTACCGTGAAATTGCCGGACGGCATGTACAGAAACGTGTGGTCGTCATTCGCGCTCAGCATCGTCGTGATGGCAATGAAACTGTCGCCGCCGGGCCGGTTCTCGACCACCACCGGTTGGCTCCAGCGCTGCGACAGCTTTTCGGCGAAAAGCCGGGCACCGATGTCGGCGGCGGCGCCGGGTCCGAACGGCACGATGAACCTGACCGATCGCGTCGGCCATGCCGGCGCTTGCGCGTGCGACGTCGCGCCGGACACGGCAAGGCCCGCAAGCAGCGTACCCACGACGGCCAACACCCGAGCTCGCATCATGATGTCCTCGCTTTCAAGTCACCTGCACAACCGGCAGGCGTTCGATCGACCCGTCCTCACGCGTCCGCCAGCGGAGCGCCGGCCTTGCTGCGCAGACCGCGAAGCACCGCTTCGGGGTTGAGCGGCAATTCCATCAGCCGCACGCCGACCGCATCGTCGATGGCGTTCGCAACCGCCGGCGACACGCACAGCGTCGCAGATTCTCCGGCCCCCTTGGCGCCGAAAGGGCCGTTGTGCTGATAGGCGTCGACGGCCTCGTTCATCATGACCCCCGGCACGTCGAACATACCTGGAATTTTGTAATCGGCGAGCGAGGCATTCGTCACCTGCCCGGCGTCGAGATGCATCTTCTCGAACATCGTGAAACCGAGTTGCATCAGCGCGGCGCCGGAAATCTGCGTTTCGACGATGCGCGGATTGATCGGCGTGCCGCAATCGATGACGTTGACAAGCTTGAGGATCCGCACATGCCCGGTTTCGGTGTCGACCTCGACCTCCACGCCGGCTCCGCCGATCATCCAAAACGGGGTAATATTGGTCGACTGACCGGTTTCGTGCTCGGCCGGCGCGTAGTCGGGCTTGTAGGCGCCGGTGCCGATGATGTTGCCGGCCTGCATACCGTATTTCTTCTTGAACAGCTCGGCGATCGGGGCATTGCTACCCTCGGGCTCCCCGACCTCGCGGGCGAGTGCCGCGATCTTACCGCGCACCTCCTCCGCCGCGAGCCGGGTGGCGTTTCCCATGTGAAACAACGAGCGCGAGCCCAGCGTGCCCATGTCGTAAGGCGTGACGTCGGTATCGCGCGGCACCACTCTGACCTTTTCGGCCGGAACGTTGAGGGCTTCGCCGACAATCTGCGCCATTCCGGTGTCGGACCCTTGGCCCATGTCCACCGTTCCGCAATAGAGGGTCACGCTGCCGTCGGAATTGACATTGATCATCGCCACCGACGTCGTCGGCGAAATCGCAGCCTTGAGCGCGATGGCGAGTCCGCGGCCGCGTCGCACCTTCCCGGTTCCGCGGTCGAAGGGTGCGCTCCAATTCAACCGGTCGCACAACCGGTCGAGGACGGCCTCCAGCGGGGCGTCTTTGAGGATCGTGCCGCTCGCCTGTGGGCGACCGTCCCGCAGCAGATTCCGGCGCCGGAACTCGACCGGGTCGAGCTTGAGCGCGCGCGCAATCATGTCCGTATGGCTCTCGTAGGCCCAGGCGAGCTGCGGGATGCCGAATCCGCGCAATGCACCCGCCGGCGTCATATTGGTGTAGAGCGCGTAGGAATTGATCCAGACATTCTCGATGTCGTAGGGACCCGCGGCCACGAATCCCGACTTGTGCGCGACGCGCGGCCCGACGTCGGCGTAGGCGCCACCGTTCCAGAACACCTCGCACTTGCGCGCCGTGATGTGTCCATCCGTGTCGACGCCGGTTTTGATTCTGAGCGTGCTGGGATGCTTGGTGATCTGGTAGAACTGCTCCTCCATCGTGAGCGCGATCTTGATCGGACGCCGGGCGAGCAGCGAGAGCGCTGTGACTAAAGCCTCGAGCTTGATGTAGAGCTTCGAACCGTAGCCGCCGCCCAGGAACGGCACCTTTATCCGGACCTGATTCTGCGGCCAGCCCAGCAGCCTGGCGATCTCGGCGCGCACGAACGACGGACCTTGCGAGCTGGTGTAAATCGTGACGCTCGATTCGCGTGCGTCGGCGATCGATGCAAACGGCTCGAACGCGAGATGGAGACATTTTTGGGTGCGGAAGGTGTGCTCGAAAACGTGGGCGGCCGCGGCGAAGGCCCCGTCCACATCGCCGCGCCGCAGCCCGGCCGCCACCGCGACGTTCGTCGCCTTGCTGCCCTTGAGATGCTTGAGATCGGCGAAGCTGCCGGCGGGCCGTAGCTGGTCGTGAACGTAGATGGAGGACGTCACGGCCTCCACCTCGTCGTAGATCGCGGGAAGCTCCTCGTATTCGGCTACGATCTCCTGGACGGCGGCCTCGGCGACGTGGGGGTCGGAGGCCACGACCACCGCGACCGGCTCGCCGACGAAGCGCACCTTGCCGATGGCCAGGATGGGTTGGTCATGGAACGCAGGGCCGTGATAGGGATCGGGGATCACCTTGCGGATGTCATCCGCGGTGAACACGCCGCGCACGCCGGGAATTTTCGCCGCGGCACTGGTATCGATCGATTTTATCCTTCCATGCGCCACCGTGCTGCGGAAGATCTTTCCATGCAGCATTCCCGGCAGCTGCATGGTGTGGGTGTATTCAGCGCGTCCGGTGACCTTCTCGCGCGCTTCGAGGCGCGGTAACGAACGGCCGATCTGCCTCCCCGCGCTCACTCCGGTTGGCATCGCCGATCGCCCCGCGCCTTCCATTGACATAATCTGTACGGCCGTACGTTGCACCCGCCAATCCAATGAGAGGATAGTCTTGCGCGGTGCTCTGCGTCGTCAAGTCATTTGTGCAGGCCAATCGGAGCTCTTAGTTCTTCCGGGAAGGCGTCGTAAATTCCGCCGAGGCCCAACAGTATTTGCCTGGCATCTACGGCGACGAAGAACCGCCAACGCGCCTGGATGCGGCTCCACCGGCCTCGCAAGAAGGACAACTTCGCGATGCCGCCAGAATGCCCTTCTGTGGTCTGCAAGTTGACGTACACCCCCACCGGCGAGTTGCCGTAGTTCGCGGTATCTTGACCGTTGCCGCCGAAGAGGTAGTCAGCACCCTCGCCGCCCTGCAGAATGTCGTTGCCGTTGAGGCCATGAATCCAATCGGTGCCGCCGTACCCGAAGATCGTGTCGTCGCCATCCGTAACGCCGTCGAACCACCCGTCAAGAACATCGAGATTGTTGGTTCCATAGACCTTAGCCATGGTCGTGCCTCTCTTCGTCAAGAACCACGATCCCCGCGCCAGGCTTTTCGGCGCTCAGTCGTATGTCGGGCGGCCGACCACATCAGTTCAGGCCAAAGCGCACTTCTGTGAAGGTGCTCACGCAAATCGGGCCCACTCGACGAACCGGCTCAAGTTCAAAAACCCCGAGGCGCGGGCGGTGAAGCGGGAGGCCGAAGAGGAATCGCGCGCGATAAACAAGCCCCGCCCTTCCCTGCGGCGGAGAGGCGGGTGCGGTCCGGCTCAGCGCCAAGGTTGAAGCGCAGCGCCCGAAAATCAAACGACTAGATCATGGAAAGGTAGATGACGATGCAGGGACAGGAGTACGCCGTGTTCACCGAGTTCTCGCCCGACAACAAGACGATGACCCCGGGCTTCAACACCCGTGTGTTTACCGACGTCGACTCGCAACGGGGCAACAGTATCCGGTGCGACTTCAAAACCGGCGCGATCACGCTCGCGCCGGGTTCGTATCACATAACGGGGTTCTCCATGTCGACGTACAATTCCGGCGGCGAGCCGCCCGAGATGACCACCGTGCGATCACCCGCCGCAGCCGGCTATTGCCGGCTGCGCACTTACAACCCGAAGGCGACTGTGGACCCATCCAATATGCAGTCCATTCCCAATGAGGATCCCAGCGTCTTCTGTGTCGGAAGTCCGTGCACGCCGAACATGACCCCAAGCCTGTTCGAGGCGTACTACACGACGGAAAAAGAAGTTCAGATCATTCTGGAACACCAGATGGGCCACGCCCCGGACAAGATCTACCTTCGCGTCTATATCGAGAAATCGAAATGGCATGTCTTTGCCAGAATCGCCATCCGCCAGATCTGAAGTCGGGAACTATCTGCATGAGCTCCGCGGTTGCGACCGCGGTGCATCCGGCTCGGCGACTGCCTTGTTATCGAACCCGCGAACGATGCGGCCGCGCGCGCGATCGCCGAACGGGCGCGGCGTCACCAGCGCACGACGCTCGAGAAGTGTCGATGATTCCCGACATTCACGCCGGCGAGCTAACCTTGCGACGCCGTACGACATGCGCGACACGAGGCATGGGCTACTTCATTCCTCAGCAATTCCGGCCAAGTGTCTGGGGATGCTTGGTGGGCGCACTAGAAGTGGGATAACGAGCCGTCACAACGACTTACGCGAAGGTGCGGGCAAAAAGGGCCCTTTGACGGCCAAAGGTTATTTTCGACGGTGCCCGCACCTTCTCGCGCTGTCGAGCGCACCAAGTCGTCGAACAGCGGCACTCTGGCACCGGTCGGGTATCCTAAAGAGCGCCCCGTCGGAGGGGATCAACCACCGGGTCTTGCATCGAACCCCTGTCGAGGAGGGCGCGATGCCAGTCTTAATAAATACAGTGTAGAAAACCGTCTGCGCGGTGGCCACCTCTGATGGCAATCGTTGGGTGGGGTTGAGGCTCAGCTTTGGTCGCGGCTGCTTGGAGACCACACGAGCAGGTGCGAGAACCAGTTTTCTCACCCCAGCCGTACCAACACAGTGCGGGCACTCAATCGTCCGCCGGCCACGTCTTCTCGATGATGCGCGCGCCAATGCGCAGGGGTGATCCGCAGCCCCCCAAATGGGGGTTGCGGCATAGCCGGAGCCTGAGAGCCTGACGTATTCTCAGTTGAGAGCATTACGAAGGAGAAATTCAATGCGTAGGATATGTGCGGCGTTTCAGCCACCTTCAAAAGGTACCGGCGCATCTGCATTTCAACAGCTACGAGCCCGCGCTCGGGCCGATCGAGGAACGGAAGGCAACGCTGGCGAAGCTGCTGCGGGCGGCCGAGGGAGCCCTCTTGCTCAACGAAGCACATCACCCACCCCGGCGACGTGGTGTTCCGGCACGCCTGCGCCACGGGCCTCGAAGGCATCGTCTCGAAGCGGCTGGGCTCGCGCTATGTCTCGGGCCGCACTCGCGACTCGCTCAAGTTCAAGAACCCGGCGGCGCCGACGGTGAAGCGGGAGGCTGAAGAGGACGGGGGCCAATAAAATTGGCGACCGGCGGTCCTCTCGTGATCGGAATGATCACCGCTTGGGGGCGATAGAGCGACCGGCCGGTCGCGAGAATTACATACCACGTCGGGTTAACGGATCATTCACATGGCGAAAAAAGGCCCCGCCGGTGAGGACGGGGCTTAAGGTGACGCTTTATGAGCCTTCTGCGAAGGCCGACGGCGCGACTGCGGACAAGGCGTAAACAGGACTGACTTTTGTCGCCATTGCCGAGTTAATTGCGAGTTGCGCGGGGCAGCCAGCCCGCGTAACTACCTAGCAGGCGGGCGGCGGGCTTCCTCTCGGGCTTCCACAAGGGAGGCCCGCCGTTCTCCGAACTCAGCGCCCGATGGGGTTGCGCCGGGGGCAGTTGTTTTTGGACGCTACCAAACGCTACCGCCCTTGACGCGTTGAGGTGATGTCCCCCACCCCTCAAGGCGGGCCTGCTTTGAATGGCGACGCGACAAGGCGCCATGAGTGCTGGGCTCGGCCAGTCCTCGGTCATGACCGCAGGAGCTTGAGGGATCGGGCGGAGGGCCATCAACGGAACGGTGTGCGCCGAGGGGCTCAACGCGCTCAGCCGACGTCCCATCGAGGGAAGCTGAGAGTGTTGGTGCTCACCACGCTCGCTGCTCTGGACGGTGATGGTGCTGATGGGAACGCGCGGCAAAGCTCAGCAGGGTAGATGGCGAATGTACCACCGTCGAGCTTGTGAGCCGGAAGCCGACCAGTCTTGATCGCTCTGTAGATCGTGGACTTGGCGAGCCCCGTGGCTTTGGCTGCGGTGGTGGGCGTGTGCATGGCGCGAAACTTCGTTCTGCAGAGGGCCTCGCCCGCCATAATCCTGCTGCAGGAGTTAAGAAGTCATTAAGATCACATGGTCCTCTGGAAGGGGTCAGAGCTTTGGGGTTGACAGCCGCGCGGCGTTGGCGTCTTGGCGTCCAGGCTTGGAGACTGCTGTAAGTCTTGGGCAACGGCCTCGTGGGGTAGTGTGCTGTGCTTTGCGATTTAGGACCGATGAGCCTCGCACCGCGCGCTTTGCCAAAGACTAAAGCGATGCCAAAACAGTCGCCTGAAGAATCCGCCCTTGTAGAGGCGTGAGTTGTCGGTGACACGGTTCGTAGCGGTGCTCTGCCTCTCCTGCTTTTCTATCTGAAGACGGGCGCTAATAAGCTCGTGGACTTTATAGCGGGCCTGACGGTGCCGCTTGTAGAACTCTTGATAGACATCGTAGCTTGGATTGGCCGCCCAAATAAAACGCGTAACCTCCATGAAAAGCTCACCATCTCTCCTAAGCGTGGGATTGCTGGCCTCAAGGAGTGTGAAGGCAGCGCGGCGGACGCGCGCATCCTTTGACCGAAGCATGTGATGCACATGTGATTTCGACAATGCACCGTGCTGGACCATGAGGGCCTCCCGAGGACAAGACATTAGCGCGAAAGCGCTGCCATGGAGGGTTACTCTGTAATTCATGGTGTCCAGAGTCTTATTGCTGCACACACGTCTTTGTGTGAAGCGAGGTCCCCCTCATTTCCCAGGTCTGCAAAGCAGCTTCAGCGCCTGCCGGATCATCCTTGATCCTGTAGATGGTCTGCCGAGTGAGCCCTGTGATCCTTGAGACGTCTCCGACGCTTGCAGACTTGCCCAGGGAAAAAGTGTTGCCCTCGCAGCACACATCACAAAAAAACGGAAGCGAGCCCAAGAAGTCACATTGGCGGCGACATCATGTGGAAGGTTTACCTCAGTAAGGCGTGAGAAGTGTTGGGGGGCGACATCCCGACATTGATCGATGGGCGACGATCACGGGCCGCTACGAAGGCGCCAATGCGGAAAAGGCTGTGCCGTTCCCTGGGCGTCACCCATCGATCCTAATGCCTTCGTTTTGTGTCCGCACGCAGCCGGGCAACGGGGTCCTAAAGGGTTTGTGGAGCAGCACATTGGAGCTGTAGGCACCTGCTTTTATTTGGTCAGCAACTAAGGAGACGAGCGTATGATTGGACGTACTCTGCTTAGTCTGTTTAGTTCAACAGTCCTTGCGCTCACCAGTGTTCTGATTCTCCTCTTGGCCGGTCATCTGTGGGATCGATACTCACAGGAAACCGAAGCATTGGGATTTAACGGGGTCTACGAGCGATTTCTGGCGTTGCAAGCCGGTTTCCCCGATGACTCAAAGACCTACAGGGCAGCAGAGGCGGAGCGCGCGTGGCCGACGAAAGTTGTGCGAGAAGCGTCAGCATTGGAAGAATGACGGCAAAGGCCGAGGTAGCGGCCAGTCAACGCGCGCCCGCGGTCTCGCTGAGTCACGCCAGGACTTTTAGCTCAATGTGATCACGGACACCTGCTGTGGCACGCGGTCGGCCGCGAGCGGGTGTTGCTCACCGGTTTCGCCCAGCCCTGTCAGGCGCCCCTCCAGAAATAGCAAACATCTTTCGCAACGTTGATAGGGTCGTCACGAAGGCGCCCACGAACGCCTACTCGGCAAGATAGCACCGCTGATTTCCACTCGGCTTATACCTCCCGAGGTCGCTAGCTGCGAATAGAGAGGAACCATGTTCATAAGGCAACGTTGTTCGGCCGGCCGATCGTGAGCACGCGGAACGTACGTAGTGAGTAATGTCCAGAGAACCGACCTTTGGCGGTCGACGCGGCCAAGTTGGCTTGCACCAGTTCATGCTTGGAAGAGGTTTTCTCGGGTACGTACCCGTCTTTACGCAAGGCCGGTTCTCATTTTCATCGTTCTGTCGTTTTCATTCGGGACAGCCATTAGTATCGTCGTACCGCCGCTCCGCGGACCGGACGAGATAGCTCACTTCCTGCGCATTCACTCCTACGCCCGTGGCGAGCTTCTGCCCCCGACCGAGGTCGATGGTCGCAAGGGAATCCTCATCAACAGCGATTTGCACGCGCAGCTTGCGTTCTTCAAGAACGCAGGCGAACGCTTCGCCCGAAACAAAGACAAGGGCCTTCGTTACGGCGAGATCTTGCAGGACCACCCGCCTGCTGGCGATCTAGTCGATGAGATGGAGGAGCCCACGAATTCATGCCGTTCGCGGGCACGGAAGGCTATAGCCCGGTCGCATACGCTCCGCATATCTTGGCGGCAGCGCTCGGAACCCTTCTCCAGCTCGACTTTCCAAGCACTCTCTTTTTGATGCGTGTTCTCGGCCTGATAGCCTTCACGATGGTCGCTGCGTACGCTGTCGCGCTCACTCCGGCGCTGAAATGGGCATTCGTGCTGATCGCGATGCTCCCGGTATCGCTTTACAATCGATCCGTGCTCAGCGCCGATGGAGCTGCGCTTAGTTCCGCGCTCGTAGTCACTGCCCTTTGCTTCAGCGCCGTCCAACGATATCGGGGCACTTGGGAACGCTCGTTGTGGATGACGGTCTGCGCACTCACCAAGCAACCGCAGATCGTTTTTATCGTATTGGAGCTGATGGCCCACCGAGTCGTAGGGCTGAGACGCCGCTGGAGTAACTTGGCGCTGGTCGTGATGCCAAGTCTGATCTTGTCGCCTCTATGGGTCATGGCAGTATCCGCCGACGTAGGGGCTTGGCGTCTTCTGGAGCAAGAAAGCCACCCACGCGAGCATTTCGATCCATTATGGAAGCTCATCTACATGTGGGAGCATCCACTGCATTTTCCGTTGGCGATGTGGACAGCGATAACAGTCTGGGGCGACCGGCTTTGGCAAGAGCTTATCGGGATTCTGGGGTGGCAGGATATTGTGCTTCCGGTCTGGACATATGTGGCGCTGACCATCCTCCTGCTCTTCGTGCCATTGCAAACATTGGATATGCCCAGCGGCCTGCGTGCGCGTGTCGCCATCGTGACGGGTATTGGTCTTATTGGCTATGTCATCACGGTGTACCTAATTTTCTTCCTCACCTATACGCCGCTGGACGTCGATCACGTCCGTGGCGTCCAAGGTCGTTACTTCGTCATTGCTCTGCCGATGGCCGCGATCTTCATCGCCGCGACGATCAATGTTGCCTTGCCTCGCGGTCTGATCGCGACGACGGCACTTACCGGGTCATTGATCTCAGGAATTGCGAGTTTGCAAGCATTGTTCGAAGCACATGGGTCAATCCCCTGATGTGCTTTCGCCACTCGTTTTGATCTCAAAATGAAATAGCACGTTAGCCATCCCATCGGGATACTCGTGGGGGGTGGTGGGATCGGCCATCGGTGCTGGACAAATTGTGAGGGAGCAACTGGGACGTGCGAGCAGTGGATCAAGGGAGGCAAAGGTGCGGTGTCGGAGCTTCCGTACTCTATGTGCCCATTTTGGACAAGCCGCGGAAAAAAGCGGCGCGCAAAGAAACGGGAAAATGACAAACTAATTCGGCCGCGACACATTGCGGGAAATGCCGCGCAAAACTCCCAGTTTGGGTAAAACGGAAAAGGGGTAATATCTTACCGTAAAGGTGCGAAGGCTGCTTGCGGTAAGGTGCTGCGGGAACGTGCGATTTTAACCCGCATGAAATAAGGGTTTCTGAGAAGTGAAAACGGAAACGACCTTATAACGAACGACGACATTTTCAGTGGCGACCCCCGAGGGCGCGGTTAGGTACCGTTGCCGGAATGGCATTGCGCCGGCCCCCGATCCCCCGTGACTGTACCGAGGTTCAGACCCCGTCTGCTCCCCTGGCTAGGCGGGGTTCGCCTGTCAGTGACTCGCGCCGCTGCGTTTGAGCACCCATCTTGGCTGGAATGTTGTCGCGTACCCGCCCGCTCCCTTCCGGCTTCATCAACGTCAATGGGACGGCCGGGATCTCTCGGTAGAGATCATGTGGCTGAAGGGCAACATCAATTCAAAATTCGCGCGTTAACCATCTCTGGTAACGGGGCACACATCGTTTTTCTCTTCGGCGTGTCAGATTGACATCGACGCTCGGCTCAGCCCAAACCTGCCCGGAGAGCCGCCCGTCGCGAAACCCCGCCACCCACGGCCCCGGGCGGGGTTTTTCTTGGCGGCGACCAGCCCACTGGCGTCCATCTTGGGGAAAGGGATGAAGGCCGACTATCGAACTGCCAGAATGCGAACCCATCGGCGCAATATTCAACGCTATGGCCGGCTGCTCGCGACTAAACTGACCGATCTTGAGCGCCGGTATCTCCATAGGCAGATCGCCGAGGAGCAGGCCGAACTGGAGCGGTTGGCGCGTGAGGGTCGTGCGTTGGCAACACGTACTGGTAGAAATAGCATGGCGTCATCCGCAAATAGAATGGGACGCTCGCGAGCCGGCAACCCATGATCGTCGGGCTGGTGGTCAAATCCACATCCGCTTCGGTCTCAAGTCCCGAGCCCCGGTGGCCAGTAAGGGGCTCGCGCTTCATGCGGTACACGCGACCCTGGTCGGTCTCTCCCGGCCAAAGTCACCGCGCGTACGGAAACGCCAAGCCAGCCACACCTTTGTCGCCCTGTCATTCGGTTCTGGGAACGGGAATAGACTGGGCCGCCTGCGCATGAGAATCATCAAAGTCGTAGCCTTAATTGGCGTAGTGATCGCCATCGCTATCTGGATGTTAATTTATTTCAGCCCCTACAATTCCTGCATCCAAGAAGGCTGGAGTCAGGAAATCTGTGAGAGAGGTAAAGACCAACCAAACTAAAGCGCCATCGGCCGGGGCGCCACCCATGACCCAGCGCAAGAGCGAAGTCACCGCGAGGATGAATGAGCGGGATTACCCGCACATAGTGGAGCTTCTCCTCCCTCCGGAGGCTTCCGATCCAAGTTCGACGAGAGGCTTGCTTTCCACCGAGAGCGCGGTATCGAGCACCGTCGTGGTCGAGGCAGCTTCGCCGATGGGCAGTTTTACGTCCGATTTTGCTTTGCCTATCCAGCGGACGCCGATGCTTTTCGTCATCGTTTGGCGGAGAGTGGTTGACGTATCCCACTTGGCCGCGGGGTGCTTGAGTACGGCCTTGAGCCCCGATTAGCAGGCTGCAAATCTAATCAGATCCCCGACATGCTCCGGCAAGCAGTGGGCCAATAAGGGTGCGGCATAGGGCAAGCTCGTCCAAAAAATAAAGGGTCGCGAGCGTGGACAGAGATAGAAACTAGTCGGGGCTCTCTTTGTTGATTTCTGTGCAAAGGAGCCATCGCGATGCCTCCTGGTCCCCGTACAATGTTGGGCCTACTTATTGTCTGCGCGGCGGTCGCCTGGGCGTTGGTATTGCTCATCTGAACTTGTCCGGGCCGGCTTTTTCAGCCGGGCTCGACGGCTCAAGATGACGCCCACGCGGGCGTCTCGATGATCGCCAAAGGGTGGATGGGAGCAGGTCCCTCCGCGGCCGTAGGGCCGCCCCGGCTCGCCGCAATCCTCTGGAGTCGGCGGCCCGCCCAAATACTCCGGCACACAGCCCTATGTCATAAGTGAGAGTAGCCAAACGACTACCGTCGCGGCTGTGCTGGCAACCGCGAGCTTGGTAAGTTCAATGAGCATTGTCGTGTTATCCGGCCGACCGATCCGAGTACGGCGAGCATCACACGGAAATTGTTGAGGGTGAGTAAAGGCGGTCTCGAAGGCCGACGAACCCGCGACCGTCATTCGCTCTGAGCGATGAGTTGTGGGAACGCCTCTGCGCCACCCCTCTCATTCGGGCCGGCACGCCTCTAAAGCCTCGATCTCGGTCGCCTTATCCGACCAATGAACCTGAACCGAATGACGGTCGACATAGGTGTGGGCGGCTTGGGGATTGCGTCTCCGAGTCCGCTGGGGGTCCTCGGTGCTGCATGGCCGCAACCACCGGGGACCTCCTCATAACGGGCCGCAACGGGCGGCACACTTACGTCATCGCGCTCATTTTGAGAATTCAGTATTTTTTGGATTCACTTTTGATTTCTCGAAGCTGCGCTTTATTGAGCCGGCGCAAAGCGAAATCTCCGTCCAAAAAATGATGAGGTTGGTCTAAACCCAAGTGTGAGGAAGTTCACACTTGGGGGGCCTCGCCTTCACCCATCATTCCCACTCCCTGGGCTGGAGGCGGGCTATGCAAAGGGTCTGGACGCGCACCCGGTCAGCGTCCTTTGTTGCAGCAATTTCTCTTATGTTTCCAACGACAGGTTTCGGCCACGACAGTCGGCCAGAAGATTCGTATCTCGAGAACAGAGCGAAAAAGAGCGAGTGGCCGGACGGCCCAAACAAGACATGGTTTCAGAACCTGCAGCGGCCGGACAACGACCGTCACCCATCAAGGCAACTTGATTCGAAATCGCTGTTCTGCTGCGGCGTCGCCGACACCGTCAAAACCAAATTCAAGGTCGAGCCCGGCGATGCCAAACACCCGGAAGATCGCTGGTACGCATGGCTTAACGACGCGTGGGCGCCCATCCCGCCAGAGAAAATCGTCAACGACTTCGCGCCCGATGGGCAAGCTTATCTATTCCTGCTCGCTGGCACGATCCAATGCTTCGTGCGCCCGAAGGGCGGCATCTAGTCATTGGGAAGTCGGGGGAGCGCCATATGCCAATAACCCCATTCCTAATTGGCCAACGGTTTGACCTAGAAACCAAGCGCGTACTAGGTGTCGCGTTCGACCTAGTGTGCAACACCCTGCAGACTGAAGCCTGCGACGATTACGTCAAAAAAGCCATCGCCACAAAGATCATCGAGCTTGCCAAAGCCGGTGAACGCAATTCCGACATCTTGTGCGAAAAAGCATTGGAGGAAATTTGCAACCTGCTGCTCGCAAGTCTCGGCTGGCTCGGCCGGCCGCGGCGCGAGCACGCGAAATTAGCGGGAGGGTGACGGCTTAGGCTTCGGCGTCACAGCGCGGCGACGTCTCCGGCGCAGCCTGCGGCATGTCCCGCAGCTAGGGCCTTGATTTTTGGGTCGGCACCTCATCGTAAGAGGCCAGGGTCAATCGGTCACCCAGCAGGAAGCAAATTCCTGATGCGCAAGTTCAAGTCCTGTCGCCCCAGCCAGCCAGTCCGGTCCCTGTGTGCTATGTCCGGTCCGCAGAAAATGCGCGCGGCATTCCGGAGCAAGTTGAGCGCGCTTGCTTAAATTAGGCGACCGCATCACGGTTACGCAATCCAGCACGCTCGATTGCGCGGACTCAGCGGACTCAGTGTGAGGTGCATGAGGCAGGCGTCCTCTTGTTTCACCCGTCTACACGGAGACCTGTCCTGGACCTGTTCGCAGCGTTGCAACTCTTCATGCGCCCGTCGGCTAACATTGCCTTGGAAACGCGTCAGCGCGGCCGAGCTAGCTGTCGTCGGTAAAGCTGGCCTTGGCTGGGCCGGATGCTCAAAATCGGCGTGGCTCGGCTGCGCTGGCGGCCCATGTCCGCCTATGAGCGCCGGCCTGTTATCGCGCGGCGGCGATTGCACCCTTGCCGAGCCTATTCACGATCTCCTCGACGATCTCGCGCGGATGCCGAATGATCGAAACCACGATCGGATGCTCGTTCGTCTGCGGCTCTTCGAGGGTCGCGAATTGGCTGTCGAGCAGTGAGGGTGGCATGAAATGTCCGTCGCGTGCCGCCAGCCGACGCGCGATCAGGTCGCGCTCGCCCTTCAGATAGACGATGCGGACGTCGGGGCGCTCACCGACCAGGATATCGCGATAGGCGCGTTTGAGCGCCGAGCAAGCGACGGTGCCGTGATTGCCGACGCGCCGAGTCGCGTCGATCCAGGCGGCAATGCCATGCAGCCAGGGCCAGCGGTCCTCATCGGTGAGTGGCTCGCCGCCGTGCATTTTCTCGACGTTGGACCGCGGGTGGAACCAGTCGCCTTCCTCGTAAATCCAATTCAGCCGGTGTGCGAGCATCGACGCAATCGTGCTCTTACCGCAGCCCGAAACTCCCATCACCACGAGGACGGAAGGATCTCCCAGCGGCGAAGCGGTTTTGTTTTCGGATTCTGAGCCTCGTGTCTGGCGCGAGCGACGCGACGGAGACCGCCGACGACGCGGCACAGCTGCAGATGTTCGCTTCTTACGGCGCTTGACCATGAGCGTGCGATCTGTCGTTGACCCAGCTCTTGGTACGGACCGCGTCAGGAATGGAGCCAACGCCGAGGGCGATCAGCCTGGCTGGCCCGCTTCGAGCGGCATTGCAGGACATCGAAGGAGCGCTGATCTCTTCGCTCATGGTCCTAATGGCAACGGCGGGATGCGGCCGAGCGTGCGCAGCTTCGCGGCGCTGCCGGGATCGGGTTTCACGATCACCATGCCTCCCTCCTCCGGCGTCACCCCGGTCAGCGGCAGGATGTTGGCGCCGTGCGTCACCACCACCAGCGTGCCGGGTTCCGTCCATGCCGCTATGATCGCGCGCGCCCCCGCCGTCAATTCGCCGACGCGGTCGCGCAACGTGAAGGCGTTGTTGAAGGTCGGGGAGAGCTCGACCGGACCAAGGTCCATCAACGCCGCCGTCTCTTGGCACCGGCACCATTGCGAACTTATGAGCTTACCGACGGCAACGTCCTCGCTGCGAAACTGCTCGCCGAGCTGGCGGGCCTCGGCGCGGCCCTTGTCGGTGAGATTGCGTTGGGTCGCGCAGTCGTCGAGCCGGAACCCGGGCGGATCACCGGCTCCGCCGGCAGTCGCGCCGTGCCGCACGAGCGCAACTTGCCCGCCGGCGCGCAAGGCGGCCCACAGGGTCCCGGTATCTTCCGGGGCAGCGGCATCATCCGCCACAGCGGCCGACGAGACGCACAGGACGAGCAGCACGATAGGCAAGACGCGCATTCGGCTCCACTGCATTCAAGCCCGCCCCGTGCGATCTTAACCGCGATCGAGTTGACCGGCCCATCACGAGTGCGTCAGCAGGCGAAACAGGCTATGTCGAATGATTTGCGCGATGAGCTTCGACTTGCCGATTCTACAATCCGCCTTCGGAGCATATGTTGCACAACACAGGCTCAATGATCGGCTGAACTTGCAACCCGACACGCCCCACAGAGACGGGGCTGGCTGAGCAGGTCGGACTCGAGCCGCGGAGTCGGCTGCGTATTCCCCGTGCAGCAGCTCAAACGCGCACAGTCTCTGGCGTCGTGCTTTAGCCAAGCCGACGCAAGTTGTCACGGAATCTCACACACATGGTTCGCATGCGGATTCCCGAGTTCGAGTCTTACGTGGCCAGCCAGCCAGTCCGGTCTCTACCACCTCCAGTGTGGCTATTGGATTAGGCCTTCAGCCTTCATGGTCTCTCCCGCCGCCCTGCACCTCTTCGGTGTTCCGGCGCACGACCGCCTTCGCGGCCTCACTCGTATTGTTGATCGGCATGGCCTTCTCCACTCGTTACTGCTGGCGAGGCGGTCTCGCGCAGAGGCTAATGCCTGCTCGGCGGCCACTAGGAAATTGCGGCTGCCACGCCTTGGGCATGTAACCATCAATTCCTAGCTCCTCATTGTTTCGTCAATATAAACGCATAAGCACACAGGACTATCGCGATGGCCGCAAGGACAACAGCCGTTGTAAGCTTCGCGATCTGTTTTATTTTTGGTGTGGGCTGCTCTTGGCGTGGCGCCGTTGCCAAGGGCGGCTCTTGGGGTGGCTGCGTCGATAACGGGGGCTCTTGCGGCGTAGTGTTGAAATTATCTAACGGCCTCTTTGGCGCGCTCGCTGGAGCACGCTTTTTCTTCGGTTTCCGTCCTCGGCTTTTGGGCATAGGGTAAGTAGTGGGTTGGAACGGATCAGGTAGGGTCGCAGATAAGCTATCCGCTTCTCGCCAATGCCATTCATCGCCTCCGAGCCAGCCCGAGGCCGGGCCTCGCTGCTCATCTCCTTCAATATCTTACACCTGAAGGGTTGCAGCGCGGAGTACGATTACTCTGTGGGCGATACATGTGGCATCGATGGCCGGACGGCGAGAACAGGTATCGAGCGACCGAGCGGGCGATCTCATCCGCGGCATCCAGAAGAACTCGGCCTACCCGCCGAACCCCAAGACGGCGGTCCCGAACTAGGTCGCGCTATCGCCCACGGAACACGGGCGGCCCCGTCCAAGGCTGTGGGCCCGCCGGGAGGATAGGCGGCGCGAACGTAACAAGATTCTGCAGGTCAAACGCGAAATAGTCTCTGGGCCAGAATTCGGCTGGATTCGTGGAAATCTGTGCGAGCTTTCAAAGGGATATTTTACAACGACATTTCTAAGTTCGAGTCCGACCACCTCAGCCAGCCAGTCTGGTCTCTCAAGGCAACATGCGGTTTCCAAAAATCACCGGAGCCGTTAACGGCCACATGGCCACTCTCTGATGCTACGCCGCAAGAGCGGACATGAAACGCAAGGCGTGGTGCGGGGGACAAGCCCGCGCCATGCTCTAGCGCACCGCCGGCGCGGTGGGCTGGAATTTCTGTATCCTGCGGCCGAAGCCGACTTCGGCGGTATAGAGATTGCCTTTCGAATCGATTCCGATGTTGTGCACCCACTTGAATTGGCCGGGCTGGCGGCCGTGACGTCCCCACTGCGAAAGCACCTTCCCGTCCTCGCGCGACAGCACACTGATCTGGCCATTGGCGCCGTCCGCCACGAAGATGAACTTCTGCTGCGGATCGCTCGACAGCACCAGGTCCCAGACCGAGCCGTTCGCCAGGGTTTGCGGATCGAGGCGGAACTCCTTCACGAAGGCACCGTCCTTGCGGAAGACCTGAATGCGATCGTTGACGCGGTCGCAGACATAGACAAAGCCGTCGTCCGACAGCCGCACGCAGTGCACGGGGTTGCCGAAGCTCTGCGACAGCGGTGCAGCCGGGCTCTAGGCCGGAAGCTTGTCGTCGACCGGCGTCTTGGTGCCGTACGCGCCCCAGTGGCGCTTGTACGCTCCGGTCTTGGCGTCGAACACGACGATCCTGCGGTTGAGGTAGCCGTCGGCGACGTATAGTTCGCTCGCCGCGTCGTCGACGACCATGTGCGCGGGCTGGCCGAGTTGGGCCTGCGAGTTCGATCCTTCGCTGAATCCCGGCTTGCCAATCTGCATCAGGAACTTGCCGTCGGGCGCGAACTTCAGGATGTGGTGGTCCTCCTTGCTGTTGCCGCCGACCCAGACGCTGCCGTCCTTGTCCACGAAAATTCCGTGCTCGTTCTGCGGCCAGTCGTAGCCTTGGCCGGACCCGCCCCAGGAGCGCAGCAGATTGCCGTCGGCATCGAACTCCATCACCGGCGGCGCGGCGGTGCAGCACTTCGTGGCGGGCGGGTTCTGCGTTGCGCCCTTCTCGTCGTCGAGCAGACTCTTCGGGCGGTGGACGATCCAGATGCGGTCGTTGCGATCGGTGGCGAGGCCCGCGACCTGGCCGAGGATCCAGTTGCCGGGGAGCGGCTTGGGCCAGAACGGGTCAGGCCGGAACGAAGGGGCGTCCTGAGCTGCAGCGGATACGGACGCGGCGATGAGAGCGAGAAGGACGAGGATCGATCGCATGGCTTCCTCCAGGGTAGCCCGTCTTCAGGGTGCGGGCCCTCGGCACATCCTAGCAGTTATCCGGGCCCGAGGACGCGTGCTTCCAGCGGTCTGCCGCGGACGGCATCGTGTTGTTTGCCCACCGGCTCTCGCCCGCCATGCCGCCGCCGATCATACCAGCTAGGGACCGCCTGGCGCAGGCGGTTTGACGCATCAGGAGCCTGCCGGTGGAAGGGTCAGCGCGCGGCCCACTCCAGGCCGTGCCGGTGATGGCGCGTGCGATCGCTGAGAGGCTGGGATATGTCGTTCCCTGCCAGTCGAAGCCGTCGCGGACGGTGGTGACGATGTGGCGCCGGCCTTGATACTCGCGAACGAGCACGGTCCCGGGTTTGAGCTGGCGACGTGGCGGGCGCTGGTGTCGGGCGAGGCTCTCCAAGAACCTCAGGCTGTCGCGATCAAGTCCGCCAAAAGCTCTCAGGGCTCAGCAGTTCCCGGTTCTTCTGGAAGAATCGTCATAGTTTGGAACGCCGACATGCTCGAACATTCCGACTGAGACGATCCGATCGAACGGCCCCTCGATCTCACTCACCGCGCCATGGCGGACGGCGGCGGAGCGAACGGCGCTGTCATCACCGCCGCACCACCGGCAGGCGGCGTTGCCGAAGCGGCCGGAGCAGGCGGCGTGGCGGCGACGGGGGCCGGCGGCTTGCCCGGCAGCACCACCACGCGCGTTCCGACCTTCACCCGGGTGAACACGTCCGTGACGTCCTCGTTGGTGAGCCGGATGCAGCCGGAGGACACGAAGGTGCCGATGGTTGACGGCTGGTTGGTGCCGTGGATGCGATAGATCGTCTTGCCGAGATAAAGCGCACGTGCGCCGAGCGGGTTGCCCTCGCCGCCGGCCATGAAGCGCGGCAAGTAGGGCTGGCGCTCGATCATTTCTTCCGGCGGGTTCCAATCGGGCCACTCCGCCACCTTGGTGACCCGCTCCGTGCCCGACCAAGTGAAGCCCTCGCGCCCTACGCCGATGCCGTAGCGCATCGCCTTGCCCTGGCCGAGCACGAGATAGAGGTAGGTATTCTGCGTGTCGACGATGATCGTTCCGGCCGGCTCCTTGGTGTAGTAGTCGACCAGCGCGCGACGGAACTGCGGCGGCAGCGCCTTCTTCGGGCCGGTCTCGGGCCGCACCTCCGGCGGGAACGCCGCCATCATGTTGCGCGGGTCTGCGCTTGTCGTGCCCTGCTCGATCTGAGCGGGCCCGATTGACAGCGGTGGCCGCGTCGCCTCCTGCTCGGCCGGAGCCGGCGGCGTTGGCGCTCCGTAATAGGGGCGCGTGCCGGCCGCGGCCGGCACATGGCCTTGCGGAGCTTGAGGCGGGTATCCTTGCTGGGGCGCACGATCACTCGGTGCCACCTCGCGGTAACCGGGCGGCGCCACGCGAAAGACAGTGCCGGGCGGCAACGGACGCCCCTGGGCGTCATAAAGCTGCTCGCCGTCAGCCTCGGCGGGGATCAGCCGCTGCGGCGTGTAACCCTGAGACGGCGGATTACCTAGTGGGACCGGATAAGCCGGTGGAGGCGGATAGACTTGTGCCACGGCTCTGCTGCCCAAGCCGCCGAGCAACAACATCGCGATGGCACCGGCTGTGCGGAACATCATTCCCCCGCCCGCTCACGCGAACCCCGAAAGTCAGTCAACGCAGTCGCCCACGAAGAAGGCGCATTCGAGACCATAGAGAGCAAAAATACTGACATTTTCCTAACCCAACCCATGGAACCTAGCGGCGCGCTCGCATCTCCACGCAATAGGATCCCGCCCAGCGAACTGAGCAAACGCGCCGCATCAAACGACGAGGCCTAGCGCCGTCGCATTTCGAGGCAGTAGCCGACGCAAGTTGTCACGGAATCTCAAACACATGGTTCGCATGCGGATTCCCGAGTTCGAGTCTTACGTGGCCAGCCAGCCAGTCCGGTCTCCACCCGGCAAAAGGTGAAGTCAGCCCGAAACCGCGCCGACCCCTACATTCGATTGAACCAGGTGTCTCGTTGATATGGAAATGATTGATCGAATGCAGGTTGTGATAGAAGCGGGGTGCGGTTACTTCCTCGGTCACGAGTGCGCCGCCGTATTGCAGACGCCGGTCCACTAACAGGATGTCGAGGCCGCAGCGCGCGAGATAGGAGCCGAGCACCAGGCCGTAGTGGCCGGCGCCGATGATGATCCCGTCGTAGTTTCGGTCCAGCGCCGCAGGCATGTTCGAACTCTCACTTGAGGTCACTTGGTGAGTGGATCAATCGAGCGTGGACCCTCAGTCCTAGACCAACAGAGTGGCGACGCCCCAGCCGATCAAGGCTATGCCGATAGCCCGGCCGATCCATTGGCCCAAGGGCAGCGCTTTCTCGATCAGTACCAAAATGGCAAGTGCGGCGATCCAGGCTAGGTTCATTACGCCGCCCACAACCAACAACGCCATCAGCATCCAGCAGCAGCCGACACAATATGCACCGTGCATTGCGCCGAGACGAAGGGCGCCCATGATGTGCGGACGCCAGTGACGCGACAGAAATGACGTGGGCGCCCGGCAATGCGCTAGGCAGGTATTCTTGAGCGGCGACACTTGATACAGTCCGGCGGCCATCAGGACGGCGCCTGAAAGCAACCGGCTCTGCGAGCCCATCATCATCGCGGACACGAGCCCCGCGCGTTCCAGCCCCCAATAAAGAGTGGTGGCGGCAGCGGCAAATGCGAGCCAGACCAAGAGGTAACCCATAGCAAAGGCGCCGGTTGGCGCAAGCTTGTCTTGGACCTTGCCCTTGGCGAGCGCGTGGCGATGCACGCGTGCGTAAAGCAGGATTGTCGGCGTCGCGCTCGGTGTCATCATGGCGATCATCATGATCCACCACATGGCAATCATCAGGGCCCAAGTGGTTAACCCCCATGCTATGGCCACCGGTACCGTGGCGGCCATGTCCGGGCCGGGCATGCCTGGCATTAGGTCGTGGGCTTGCTGGTGCGGGAACAACGCAAGCGTCGTCATCTCCCATGAACTCATGCCGAGGCCCGCACCCATCACAATGTAGAGCCAGGCCAGAACACACAGCGCTGCAAGTCCTACAAACGTGATGACACGGTCCCGTTTGAGCAGGAGTTCGAATGTTGAGGATTTGCACATGGGGACGCGTTAGGACCGCACGACGCCGTGATTATTGAGATGCAATCGGGCGAATTGGCCGTATGTGTCTTTCATTTCGACCTGGACCGGCCCCTTGGTCTTGCTCGACGCACTGCCGATCTCGGCCACCGTGTATTCAAAGCCTTCCGGCATCACGATTTGCGCACGGGATTCTTTGCCCGTCACCTTGTTGCGGATGGGCTCCCCCTTCGTATCGATATAGTCCTCGACAAAAATGCGGCCCCTTCGGCCGTCAATGTCGAGTTCAAGATCGATCTTTGTGAAGACTGGCGCGTTCATTTTGGTGACAGTCGAGGCATAGACAGCGAACATTGTTGCAAACGGATCGGTGTCTTGCCCCGTCATTATCTTCAACAGCGCCTCGCGCTGCTCGGCGTTGGCTTTCTCATCGACGAAAGCAATAGCCTCGCCATTACCCTCGTGGATTGCTCCAGGCCATTTGAAAATGGCCGCGATCCGCAGGCCGTCAAGCTTCGTCTTGCCGTAATGGCCTTCGTCTATCTGGATGCCCGCCACCGCGTGGCAATGACCTTTGTCGGGCAGCCCATTGAATTGGCAATTACAGCCATATTCGCAGGTGCAATTTACAAGTTCGAGTCCTTTGATTTCCCAAGGCGTCATGGTGATCTCCCTGCGTCTTGTGTCTTGCTTTATCCGACCAGATCCTGCGCCCGTTGAGCGGGATCACCCTCCCGACATTAGACGTCGCGTGATGGGCGCCGCCTTTTCGGCTGCCCAGGACATAGCGCTCCACCCACGCGAGGCAAGATTGCTAGGACCTCGCCCAGTTGGCGACATGTCGCTGCATGTCCGAGTTGGGGTCATTCGCGTCACTTCGAGCGCGAAGTCGGCATGACCGCTTCACCCAGATGAACGGACATAGGCAGCAGCGGTCGGCTCGTCCGGGTCGTGCCAGATCCGGACATTGGCTGGCAGGCGCACCCCGTTCTGCCTTCCTGCTGGAAGAGGGATTTAGCCATGCCCGAGAGCTCCTGGTTCGCATGCAACCCTCGCCGGCCGGCTGCTGGGATGGACGCAGCCGGCCGAGCAAGCGACTTTTTCATTGCCGTTCCGACGTGACCAGCCGCTCGGTATCGGTGGTGTCGACGACGAAGATGGCGAGCAGACTCGCAGGTTCGGTGACGCTCGCGTTCTCGCTGATGGGGTGATACGCGCCGGGCTGCTCCGTCCAGCTCTCGCCCGCGCGGAACACCTGCGTCTTGCCGTCATTCACCTGGCTTCGGATCGAGCCCGAGAGTACGTAGCCGGTGACGAAGGCAGAACGTGGGTGGTAATGCGCCGGCGTTGCGCCGCCGGGTGGATAGTTGACGACAATGGCGACAAGGCTCTTGCCGGGAATGTTCGGTATCGCCTCCCGGAAGGCCGGCGTGATCGTCTGACGTTCCTGCGAAGCCGCCTCGGCTGACACGAGGCTCGGCCAAGCCGCGACTGCGGCCAGCGTCGCTACTAATGCGATCGATCGGATCTTCATCTTGCTTCTCCTGCGTTATGGCTGGAGACGACGGCAACCGTCAGCTCTCAGCCGTTCGGCCCCTACGTGCTCTGCGATTATCTTTCCGCAACCGGCCGGGCGCTCTGCCACTCAGCCACTTGGCCACGGCCTTGCCGAAGTCAGGCGGCGCCTTCGAGTCCATGCGTGCGGCGAGGTCGGCGAGTGTGTGCGACGCCAACACCTCGCGCATTCGCGTCTCCGCCTCCAGCATCATTGCGTGTATTGAGCAGACGCCGCGCGTCGCCCATGCGGGGGGCTTGCTGCCGAACAGCGCGCACCGGCTGCGGATCTCGCGGCAGTCGAACAGCGACTTCTCGCCATCGATGGCGGTGACCACGTCTAGAACGCTGATCGAGTCAGCCTGGCGCGCGAGCCGAAAACCGCCGCGAACCCCCTCCGTGGCGACGACCAGATCGGCCTTCTGGAGCTTGGTGAAGAGCTTGGCGACGTACTCAACCGGCACGCCCTGCAGGTCCGCAAGATCCCGTACACTCGCCGTGCGACCCTGATCGAGAGGATGGACCAGGTGGAGCAGGCAGTGCAGGCCGTATTCAACGCCGGTGGTAATGTGCGCCATAATAACTCCGATATATTTAGTCGCAGTTATATATGCAACGGTCGCGCAATCAAGCCGAAGCTCGTGCGCGTCGCGTTGACCTGCCTTGGGCGCAGCGCCGTCCGTGGGAAAAGTCTTCGTCAACATGTCCTTCCACATTGGGCTTTCGAACCGATGCTGAAGTTTGATTTCAACCGGGCAGCGCCTGCCCGGCCAGCGTCGTGCCATCAGGCTTGGCCTTGTCTTGGGCGTCGATGGGCACGGATGGCGGGTGCGCGCGACCAGCGTCCGGCGGTGTTTTGCCTTTCTTCAAACGATCGAGCCATCCCGCGATCCCACGCACGACGACATAGAATGTCGGCGTGAACAAGAGTCCGAAGATGGTCACGCCGAGCATGCCGGCGAACACCGCGGTGCCCAGCGATTGGCGCATTTCGGCGCCTGCACCTTTCGCGGTTACCAGCGGCAGCACGCCGAAGATGAAGGCGAAGGAGGTCATCAGGATCGGTCGCAACCGCGTGCGGGCGGCCGAGACGGCGGCTTCGAATTGGGTGTGCCCGTCCTCCTCGGCCTGCTTGGCGAATTCGACGATCAGAATCGCGTTTTTCGCTGCCAGACCAACCAGAACGATGAGACCGATCTCGACCAGAATATTTCGATCGAGGTTGCGATAGGTCACGCCCATCATCGCGGCGAGAATGCACATGGGAACGATGAGGATGACAGCGAGGGGAAGCAGCCAGCTTTCATAAAGCGCGGCCAGAAGCAGGAATACGAAAACGACGGCGAGGCCGAACGCGATAGAGGCGGTGTTGCCTGCAAGCTTTTCCTGCAGCGCGATTTCGGTCCATTCGAAGCTGAACCCTTGAGTTAATTTTTGCTTCGCGAGGGCCTCGACCGCCGCGATGGCCTGACCCGAGGAGAAGCCGCGCGTAAGGCTGACCTGCACTTCGGCCGCCGGAAAGAGATTATGGCGCGTGACCCGGAACGGCCCGGTCGTATCCTTGAGCGTCGCAACGGAGCCGATCGGCACCATATCTCCCGAGACGTTTCGCGTTTTGAGATTTGCAACGTCGCGCGTTGTAACGCGGTAGGCGTTATCGGCTTGAGCGGTGACTTGGTAGGTTCGTCCGAGAAGGTTGAAGTCGTTGATATAGGCGGACCCCATGTAGACCGACAAAGCTTCGAAAACGCGGGAGATCGGCACGCCGAGCAGTTCGGCTTTGGTCCGATCGATGTCGGCGAAGATCTGCGGCGTTCGGGTATTGAAGAGCGTGAAGGCCTGCGCAAATCCCGGGTTTGCGTGCGTGGCCCCGACCACGCCCGAAGTCGCATTCTCCAGCGCAGGCAGGCCGCGGCCGGCGCGATCCTGAACATAACCCTTAAGGCCGCCGCCGGTCCCGATGCCGGGCACGGAGGGCGGCTCTAGCAGGACGACGAAGGAATCGGTCAGCACGCTGAGTTGGTTGCGGACGTCTGCCAGGATCTTGGCTGCCGTCAAATCTTCCTTGATCCGTTCCTCGAACGGTTTCAACACGATGAAAATGACCCCGGTATTGGTGGCGTTGGTGAAGGTCGCGCCGTCGAAGCCGACGAAGGGGTCGCAATGCAAGACACCCTTGCGATTCAAAATGATTTCGGTCGCGTCGCGCAGCACCTTGTCGGTGCGATCGAGTGACGCGCCCGGCGGCAGCTGGAAAGCGGCAATCAGATAGCCGCGATCGAGTGTCGGGATCAGGCCGGTCGGGGTCCTGTTCAGCAGGTCAAAAGCGAAATAGATCAGACCCGCATAGATGATGAGCGGGACGAAGCTGACCCTGATGAGCCGCGCCGTGAGGGCGCCATAACCGGCGCTAAGCCGGTCGAACGCCCAGTCGAAGCCGGCGAGGAACCAGCGCCAGGGAGAGCAGAGCCGGTGGATCAGGCCCGATTTCTTCGGCCCGGCCTTGTGGGGCTTCAGAAGAATGGCGGCCAGTGCCGGCGACAAGGTCAATGACACGAACGCGGAAATCATCGTGGCGCTGGCGATCGTGATCGCGAATTGCTTGTAGAAGGCGCCCTGCAGGCCGGTGATGAAGGCGGCAGGGATAAACACCGCGCAAAGCACGAGCGCGATCGCCAGCAAGGCGCTGCCCACCTCATCCATCGTTTTGTGGGCCGCGTCCCGTGGGCTGATGCCGTGCGCAAGGTAACGTTCGACATTTTCGACGACGACGATCGCGTCGTCGACGACGATGCCGATCGCCAGCACCAGTCCAAACAGGGAGAGCGTGTTGAACGTCACTCCCACGCCGCTCATGATCAAGAAGCATCCGATCAGCGAGACCGGAATGGCGATGACCGGAATGATCGCCGCGCGCCAGGTTTGCAGAAAGACGATGACGACGAGGACGACGAGTACGACCGCCTCGAACAGCGTATGCACCACGCCGTCCACGGATTCCTGGATGAACTCGGTCGGATTGTAGACGATCGTGTAGGCGAGTCCCGGAGGAAAGTCCTTAGCCGCTGTCTCCATTGCGGCTTTCACCGCAGCGGCAGTGGCAAGCGCGTTCGAGCCCGGCCGTTGGAACAGCAGGAGCGCCGTCGCGACGTCGCGATCGAGATAGGTGTTGACGGTATAGTCCTGCGCGCCGAGCTCGATCCGGGCGACATCACGGAGGCGGATGTAGCCGTCGGCGTCAGCCCGGATCACGATATCGCCGAACTGCTCGGGATCGGTGAGGCGTCCGAGCGTTTGCACCGCAAGCTGGAAGGCGCCGGGCGATTGCGCCGGCGGCTGATTGACGGCTCCCGCGGCCACCTGAAGATTGGCCGCCTGCAACGCGGCAACGACTTCCCCGGCGGTCAGGCCGCGGGCCGCGATTTTTCCCGGATCCAGCCAGGCCCGCATGGAATAATCCCGCGCGCCGAGAATTTGAACATTGCCGACGCCGTCGACGCGCGCGAGCGCGTCTTTGACGTAGAGCGTCGCATAGTTCGAAATATAGTTCTGGTCGCGCGATCCGTCTGGCGAGATCATGTGGACGACCATCATCAGGTCGGGCGAGGATTTTCGCACCGTCACGCCTTGCCGGATGACGTCCTGCGGCAGACGAGGAGTGGCAATCGCGACGCGGTTTTGCACGAGAACCTGAGCTTTATCGACATCCGTGCCGGGTTTGAACACGACGTCGATCGAGAGCTTTCCGTCTCCGGTCGATTGCGAGGTGATGTAGAGCATGTCGTCGACGCCGTTGACTTGCTGCTCGATCGGCGTTGCGACGGTAGCCGCGACGACCTCGGCGGACGCCCCCGGATAGATGGTGGAGATGTTCACGGTCGGCGGCGCGATCTCGGGATATTCAGCGACAGGCAGCGACCTCTGCGCGATGGCGCCGGCGATCGTCAGGAGAATGGAGAGCACCGCGGCGAAGATCGGCCGTTCAATGAAAAAATGGGAAATTCGCATGGTTTCCTCGAGCGCCGGCGCTGCCTTGATCAGTTCGAGACTTCGGCAACGGAACGGTTGATCGTACCTTCCTTGGGATCGACCACGGCGCCGGGCCGCACCAACGGGTTTGCCACTCCGGCGATCACGACCCGGTCGCTTTCGGCGAGCCCCGCCAGGACGACGCGCAGGCCTTCGTGCATCGCGCCCAGGGTCACGGTTTTCTGAACGACCTTGCTGTCCGCGCCGACCGTGAAGACGATCTTGCTTGCTTGATCGGATACGATCGCGGCGTCGGGGATTAGGAGCGCGTTCACGTTGCCGCCGAAGAGCCGCAGCCGGCCGAAGGTGCCGGGCAAGAGAAATAGATCCTTGTTTTCGAAAATGGCGCGGCCGCGAATGGTGCCGGCGCGGGCGTTGAGCTGATTGTCGACGAAGTTCATCGCCCCGGCATGGCTCTGGCTCCAGTCGGCCTCATCGGCGAGGCGGACCATGACGGGGTTCTTGAAATCCCTTGACGAGGGTCTCTCGCCGTTGGCGGACAGACGCGTGTAGCGGATATAATCGGCCTCCGAGGCGTCGAAGACGAAATGGATCGGATCGAGAGTGACGATCGTCGTCAGCAGCGCTGACCCGGTCTGGCCGCCCTGCACGAGGTTGCCGACGTCGACCCTACGGTCGGAGACCCGCCCCGAGATCGGCGCGCGCACTTGCGTCCATTCGAGATTGAGCTCGGCGTTGCGCAGGGCCGCTTCGGCGCTGAGCTGCTGCGCCTTGGCGACATCGAGATTGGCTCTGCGCTGATCGGCATCACGCAATGTGATTGCGCGGCTCTCGATCAGTTGCTCCGATCGCATCACGTCGTTTGCGGCGACTTGCACTTGCGCCTGGGTCTTGGCGACATCCGCTTTCGCGCTGTCGACCGCGATCCGATAGGGCCGTGGATCGATCACGAACAGGAGGTCGCCCTCCTTGACCATCTGGCCGTCGACGAAATTGATCGTGTCGAGCGCGCCGGATACGCGCGGCCGCACCTCGACCTGCTGAAGCGGCTCGAAGCGGCCGGTGAACTCGTCCCATCGAGGCACCGATTTCGCGATGGGGTTCGCGACGGTGACTTGCGGCGGGGGTGGCCCGGCGGCCCGCGGGTTGCGCGCTGGCGCCTCCGAAGATGATGGCGGCACAGAGGACCAGCGGAAACGAAGGAGCGAAACGCATGCGAAAACTCCGACAGATCATCGCCGTCAGAACGGGGCGCAGCCTGCCGGCTTGGCCGTTCGTCCAATGCGGCGGGCGCGGGGCTTACGTGGCGGCGAGTTGCGCTGTGCGATCAAAGCAGGGCGAGGCAGTGCGCGAAGTGCAAAGAGAGCTTTCTTTTCAGTGAATTGCGCGGCCGCGGCGTGCGTCGGCAGTGCGAGAGCTGCGAGAACAAGTCCAATTGCCACCGATATGCGCATGGACGATCGCTCGGCTATTTGAGCGTTTCCAGGTACGCGATCAGATCGGTCCGCTCCTGCTGGTCCGGAAGCCCCGAAAACGGCATCGTCGTGCCCGGTAAAGCCTTCTGCGGCGCGGTAATGAATGCGTCGAGAGATTTCTCGTCCCAAAAGATGTTCGAGCTTTTCATGGCCCGGCTGTAGCGGAACCCCGGCGTCGAGCCTGCCTGTCTCCCGATGACTCCGAGCAAGCCTGGCCCAAGACCAACGGTCTTGTCCTTCGCATGGCAAGGGGCGCACTTGGCAAACACGTGCTCACCATGAGAAGCATCTCCCGCGTCCGCGCAGCTGCCGGACGCGACCACGAACGCAGCTGCAATTGCGGCGGCGGATAACCGATGTAGAACTCCACATGAGCGACCTCCTCGGACGATGTTGCGTGGCCGTAAACCGCCCACGCTAGAGCATGCGCGGCCGTTCCGCGTAGCGCACGAGGTCGTCGCCAAGTCTGAGGGCAAGTGCGCCGAGCGGTCCGGTGGGGTTGTAACCGGCGTTGAACGGATAGACCGACGCGCCGACCACAAACAGGTTCTGCGCGTCCCAGTGTTGGAGATGCGGGGACACGACGCTGGTGCCAGGGTCGGCGCCCATCACGGTGCCGCCGGTCACGTGCGTCGTCTGGTAGACCCGGGAATCGTAGGGCCCTTTGCGCGGCGAAGGCGTGCCGACGATGGTGGCGCCGGTCGCCTGGGCGATCTCGACCGCCTTCTTGGTGACGTACTCCGACATGCGCAGTTCGTTGTCACGGATGTCCAAAGTCATCCGCACCAGCGGCTGGCCATAAGCATCCGTATAAGTCGGATCGAGATCGATATAGTTCTCCCGATGGGGATACCAGCTGCCGTGAACGTAGATGTTAAAGCTGTGAGCGTACCAATCGGCGTTCGCCTGTTTCCATTTGCTTCCCCACGAAGGAGTGCCGGGCGGCACCAGCCGCTTGGTGATCGGTCGGCCGCTCGTCACGTTGGAATAGATGTATCCGCCGCCAAAGAAGCCGAGACCGCCGTGGTCGAAATTGTCCTCGTTGAATTCGTCGATGCAGGTCTGCGAAGCCCCGGCGGCGAGGAATGGATTGAGCCAGCGGTCCTTGAAGTGAACGTTCACCCCGGACATGGTCTGATGACAAAAGTTCTTGCCGACGACGCCGGTGCCGGTGTTCGGGTCGTAGGGCTTCCCGATACCAGCCATCAACAGGTACTTGGTATTCGTCATGGTGAAGGAGGCGAGCACGACGATATCGGCCGGCTGTTCGTATTCCTCGCCACTCATCAGATCGATGTAGCGGACGCCGCGCACGCGCTTTGCCTGTTTGTCGTAGTCGATGCCGGTCACGTGGGAGTAAAGCTTGAGCTCGAAACCGGGCCGCTTGCGTAACATGGGATAAAGCAGCACCTCCGGGCTTGCCTTGGCGTTGGCTTCGCAGATGAAACGCTCGCAATGGCCGCAGAACTGGCATTGACCGAGCTTCATTCCATCTGGGTTGGTATAGGCGTTCGGTGAGTTCGCCGCCGCCATCGGAAACGGCTTGTAGCCGAGGCTCTCGGCCGCCTTGATGAAGATCAGCCCCGCCTCGGTTGCGGGCAACGGCGGCTGCGGATATTCATCCTGACGCGGCGCCTCGAAAGGGTTGCCGCCCGGCTGGATTTGGCCGCGGATATTCCCGGCTTTGCCCGCGATGCCGAACAGCTTTTCCCACAGGGCATGGTAGGGCTCGAGTTCCGCATAGGTGACGCCCCAGTCCTGGATCGTCAATTCTGCGGGGATCGCACTTTTGCCGTATCTCGATTCGAGGCGCGTGCGCAGGGTCGGATCGTACTCGGCCCAGCGCCAGGTCTGGCCATTCCAGTGATTGGCGGCGCCGCCCATGCCTTCTCCGGGGAGAAATGCTTCCAGGCGCCGGATCGGAAGAGCCTCTTCGCTCCTCGCATGGCGCAGCGAATAGGTCTCCACCGACCAATCCTGGGCGAGCCCGGCCCGCACGTCCCATCGTAATTCGTCGCGCTGATTGGGCAGCTTGGCCTCGGCGGCTCTGGTGTGATCGCCGCCGCGTTCCAGGACGAGGACATCGATGCCCTTGGCCGTGAGCTGTCGTGCGATCAACCCGGCAGTAAACCCGCCACCGCAAATGACGGCCGTCCGCTGCTTCAATTTTGTCGCCATGACACGTTTTCCTCAGCTGAAGTCGGCGATTGATTTTGGATCCTGCGCGTCCGGATATGGCTTGCCGCGAAACTCCACCATGTCCTGGGTGTGGGTTGCGGGCAGGCCGGGATAGCCGATCATCTTCCAGAACACCTTGCCGACATTGCCGCCGTAGATCGGATCGGCGAAGCAGGCCTGGACGAACAGCGGGTAGACGAGCTCGTTGAACCATGAACCGAGCGGCACGCGCTCATCTTCGACCTTCCCGTCGGCGAGATCGTGCAGGAACGCATCCGCGTCCGCGGGTGATAGATCGGCGAAATCCCGGCTGAACTTCTTCTGAACCGCCTCATTGGCGGCGGCGACGCCTGCCTTGAAGAACTGCTCAGGCGTCAACGGCAACTGATAGCCGTGCTGCGGCTTCCCCCGCTTCCATGGGCCGCGCATGTAGAGACGCTCGCCTTTGCCGAAGCCGCCGGCGAGTTGACGATCGATATAGATCGCCAGTCCGCAGTCGACACCGCTCGGGGTGAGGGCGTCGGCCGGGCACATGACGTTGACCAGGGCCTCGACGAAACCGGCCTCATCGGGACCAAGAGATTGGTAGCCGGCCTCCGGCGGCGGCAAGTTCGAAGCGCCGGCTCCGCTGGCGGATTCCGCGGCGCGCGCAGTGCCGGACTGGGCAACTGCGGCGACACCGGTGAGGCCCACAGCGATTGGCAATCGCGCAGGAAACGGAACTGCACCCGTGGCTGCCGCAACACCTTTGAGGAACCCGCGACGACCAAGCTCTGTGTCGATCTTGCTACTCATAAGCTTCTCCCGAAGGGCACGCCCATTCACTCGCGATCGATATCGATGAGCCCGTTGGTGTTTGCCCGACCTGTGGCGGCTCTTGTGATCCGTCACGGCAGTAAAGTCTGTGCGCACCGGGATCATTGTCATTCGAGGGAATGCAGAATTGCGTCACGTGGCTGGCCGTGTCTGCTCCCATGCGTGCGCGTCCGATGGCGCCGGCGGCGCCGAGCGCCAGAATGCTGCTGAACGCAACACACATAACGTCCCTCAGGATTGTTGTTCTCATGATTGCACCTGCGTGTCGGCTCGAGATCACATTGGCCGACCCATCATGCATTCACTGAAGCGTTGTACCTGGAGTTGACCGATGTGGGCTCGCCCTTCGCCTTCGGGCTCTTCCTTGCCGACCTTCTCGTGACAGGTCTCCTCCATCGACGAGCCATTGGCTCTTGCAGCGGACCTCGGCGCACCCTGCAGTGCAGACGCCAATGCGATGAGAAAAAGCATCAGCACGACCGTCCTGCCTGGACGAAGCATCTTCATGGTACGTCTCCTTCTCGGCGAGCCAGTCGCGCGCCGCAGATCACCAAGCAAATACGTCCTGGTGAACCTCAAATACTCTCGCCGACGATGCCGTAGATGCGTTTCACGCCCGCGGCGACGAGGGTCTCGACGAACTGATCGGCCACAATATTTGCCATGGCTATTCTCCTTCATGCGATTGAGCGCGGGCTCTTGCCGCAGCTTGTTCTGGAAACGACATGGACCGTTTAGCCGCCGCACTGCGCGGCGATGAGGTTGTTAAAGGCGTCGATCTCGGCGTCGAGCACGTCGAGAAGGGGTTGACGACCCACGCCATCCTTGCAGGTAGAGACGGCCTGTCGCCCGGTCACCGCTTCGTAGAAGTGAATGCTGTACGCACGGCAGTTCTTCTCGTTATTGGTGGTGTCGCCGCGGCTCTGGCGCACTGCCGCCCAGCGGACGCGAGCGGCAGCGAGCTCGGTGGCTTGACCGCAATTCGATGCGTCGGCTCCGGCCGCCGTCGGCGAACCGATCAAGAGCGCGATAACAAGCATGACGATTAGCTGCATGAGCGTTGCTCGGTGTCGTCACGTCGACAGGCTCACTGTTTGG
Organism: uncultured Alphaproteobacteria bacterium; assembly: GCA_963739385.1. GTDB lineage: Bacteria > Pseudomonadota > Alphaproteobacteria > Rhizobiales > Xanthobacteraceae > VAZQ01. The sequence continues at coordinate 74,683 of CAVUAI010000016.1, read as the reverse complement.
AAGCTCGAGCTCCGGTGCATTCTGCGCGTCATGTAGCGGCACTCGACCGGAGAGCCGAATGAAGCGTGGCAAATTTCGGTTCTCGCTTGCGTCATTTCAAATGCAACGAGCTGGGCCACCATGTCGTTTAGCTCCCTTGGCAGCGGCTCCAGGACGGTCGGCAAGTAAGTGACGGAAAGCTGTCGACCGATAACGGTGAGTGTGTCGTCCATTGGCGTGGTCATGACGTATTCCTGTCTCTGGTTTTCGACAGCCGACTGGCTAGCCGAGACGCAATTTGACGATTTGGAATGCCGCGATCCATTGCACGGTGGTCGTGCGGAATAGTCTTATTGTTTCGCTGCGCTGAACTTTGGTTTACAAGCCGCAGCGACAACGCCCTTTGCGTCTTGGGCTGCCTCAAGAGGAAGGGGCGGATCGAGAGGATGAAGGACGTTATAACCGAGCCGCCGGACCATCAGCACAGCACAGCGGGCAGTTCCGTCCTGCGAGACGTAAGAAAAACTGATACGTCGGTTCAGGAGTGTTGCGGCTCCACGGGTACCAGTTTGAGCTTATCCGCCATTCGGCTTAGCTCGGGAAGCGAACGGGCCTTCATCTTGTGCATCAGACGGCTGCGATGCACCTTCACGGTGGCTTCGGCAATGCCGATATCGCCCGCAATTTGTTTGCTAAGGCGGCCGTGCGCGACCTGAATCATGATCTCGCGCTCCCTGGGGCTCAGCGACTCGAAGCGTTCCCTGAGGGCGGCCAAAGCTTTTTCATTCTCCCGCCGAGCGCGATCGCGAGAGAGGCCGAGCCGAATGGCGTCGAGGAGATCCTGATCACGGAACGGCTTCGTAAGGAACTCAATGGCACCACCCTTCATCGCTTGCACCGACATCGGGATGTCGCCGTGCCCTGTGATGAAGATGATTGGCAGTTCCCTGTTCGCCGCGGCGAGCTCGCGCTGAAGATCAAGACCGCTTTGCCCGGGCAGCCTGACGTCGAGGACCAGGCAGGTGGGGCCATCCGGCGGATCGGACCTGAGAAAGTCGGAAATGGACGCAAATAGCTGAGCATCCAGGCCGAGCGATCGCAACAGACGCCCAACCGATGCGCGAAGGTCCGGATCGTCATCAATGACCAAGACGGTGGAGTTTGCGTCGGGCATCGCTCCTACTCACGATTAAAGGACCAAGGAAATGAGCCTTTGCCTCGGTTCGCAAGTTCTAGCGTGGCCGTGCGGTTCGTAGGCTAGTCCCGATCTGGGGACATGAACAGTCCCATCTTGCGCCATAGGACACGTGCATCATAGACCAAGGTTTACGCGCGGTGACATTGCTCGGCGGGACTCTTGGCGCGCAGCTTACTTAATTCGGCTCCGGGCATAAGCCAAAGTTTACGGGCCACTGGCATTGCACCGGCGGCATTCTTTGCGCAGGTTATGGAATTCGCATGCGGACGTGACCACATTGTTGGGCGCCGTCCGCATGGCCAGTTCGAGCGAACTGCCGGAAGCGTATGCCGAAAACATCATTGGTCTCGGTCGTTGAGGATGATCAGTACTTTCGCGAGTCCATGAGAAGGCTCATGAGGTCGCTGGGGTACAACGTCGAGGCTTTCTCATCGGCAGCCGATTTCCTCGCTTCCCCTCGTCTCATCGAAACGACCTGCTTGATCGCTGACGTCCATATGCCTGCGATGACCGGCGTCGAGCTGTACAGACACCTCATCGAGGCAGGGTACACGATTCCGACAATTCTCGTTACTGCCTACCCCGACGACGTTGACCGCGCCCGCGCCCTGAACGATGGGGTCGTTTGTTACCTTCGTAAGCCGGTTGATGAGCAGCATCTGATACGGTGTCTTCGTGCGGCTCTCGAGTCAGGTGAGCCGGGCGAAGAGAATTCGTGAGCTCCTTGTCCGCGCCGGGCAAGATGAACCGAAATACGGCCCCGCGTGATGCATTCATGTCTGCCCACAGCCGGCCCCCGTGGGCATCGATGATCGACCGGCAGATCGACAGTCCCATCCCTACTCCGCTCGACTTCGTGGTGTAGAAAGCCTCGAAGACACGCTCGAGATGGTCCGGATCAATGCCCGGCCCGGAATCGCACACGGACACGAGAACGCCAGCGGTCTGGGTTTGCTCGGTGCTGATCAACAACTCTCGTGGCCCCGCCTCGACCGTGCTCATGGCTTCGACCGCGTTTAGGATCAAGTTCAGCACGACTTGTTGCAGTTGAACACGATCGCCTTGGACGGGAAGTAGCGCCTCCGCAAGGCGAGTTCGGACCGAGACTCCATTCGTGGTGATTGCGCTTTCTGCCAATGCGATCACCTCGTTGATCGCCTTGTTCAGATCAAAACGCCCCTTTCGCGGAGGCGCTTTCTTGATGTGATCACGGATCCGGTCGATGATATCTCCGGCTCGATCGGCATCGGCCACGATACACTCGAGCGCTTCCCGGACTTCGCCCAGATCCGGCGGGTTTCTGTCCAAAAAGCGCATGGCCGCACGGGCATTGTTGCGCGCAGAGGCAATCGGCTGCGTGATTTCATGTGCCAGCGAGGCGCTCAGCTCTCCCATCATGCTCAGTCGGTTCATGTGAGCGAGATCGGCCTCCAGCTGGCGCAGCCTCTCATGCTCGTCTTGTGCGCGCTTCCGTTCCGTCACATCGACGTGTGTGCTGACAACCTCAACCAGCGCGCCGAGCGAGGAAAACTCATGATGGGCGGTTGCTTCGAGGTATTTGACTGTTCCATCAGGTAGTAAGATTCTGAACTCGCCCGTGAAATCTTTTTTCTGGCGCAATGCCTCCTGGATTGCTTCCAACACCCTGTCTCGATCGTCGGGGTGAACGCGTTGCCACATATTTTCTCGGCTTGGAAGACCCTGCAGCGGATCAAACCCCCAGATCCGGTAACTCTCGTCCGACCAATAGAGAAAAAGCATCGTTGTCGCGTTGTAGACCCAATTACCGGTATGGCTTAGCCTCTGTGCTTGGGTCAGCCAGGCTTCACTGCGGCGCAACGCTTCCTCACTGTCCTTAAGCGCCTCTTCCGCCCGCTTGCGCGCAGTCAAATCGAGCACGAAAGCGACACCTTGATTCCCGGCTTCCTCGAAGGTCGCCGCGCCGGTCAGTACGGGAACACGGCTGCCGTCTTTCCGGAAGTACTCCATCTCAAACGGCTGCATACTCCCGGTCACCTTCAGCTCGCGCAATCGTCGTTCACCGCGGTCAAGCCATTCCGGGGGCGTCAACTCCGTCCAGCGTATACGACCCGAGACGAGATCCTCCCGATCGTAGTCCACCATGCGGAGAAATGCGTCATTGGCCTCGATGATCCGGCCTTCGAAATCCCAGATGTGGATGCCGATGATGTTGGCGTCGACCAGGCGCCGAATCTTCGCTTCGCTCTCCCGCAATGCTTGTTCGGCGTGCTTGCGCTCCGTCAAATCGATGTGTGTGACGATAACCTCTACAAGCTCCCCGCTTGTGGAGAACACAGGACGGCTGTTTGCTTCGAGGTGTTTGACCGTTCCATCGGGAAGTACGATTCTGAACTCGACCGAATAGCCTCTTTTCTCGCGCCATGCGAGCTCGGCCTCTTCGCAGGCCCTGTCTCGGTCGTCTGGATGCATCCGTTGCCACACCGCTTCGCGGCTCGGAATTCCCTGCAGCGGATCAAACCCCCAGATGCGGTAAGTCTCCTCCGACCAATAGCGAATCTTCGTTTGGTTGTAGACCGCGGAACCGGTGTGGCTCAGCTTCTGTGCTTCGGCCAGATAAGCTTCGCTTTGACGTAGCCTTCTCTCGGTTCGCTTCAGATTTCTCAATATCGATGTTTATTCCATGCCACTTGACGATCCTTCCCGTTTTGTCACGCAGCGGGTTGGCACGGATCAGGAACCATCGATATTCACCATCGGGACTTCGATATCGCGCTTCGGTCTCGAACGGGATACCGGTCGATACCGACTTTTGCCAAATTTCCGGAGGGTGCACAGCATCGTCGGGATGGAGCAGCGTCGCCCAACCCGCGCCTTGCGCCTCTTGCAAGGAAAGATTGAAATAGGTCAACCAGGGCTGATTGATGAAATCACAATGTCCGTCGGGCAAGACGGACCACAAGAATACCGGTGCATTATCGATAATGGCACGCAGCTCGTCTTCAGCCTGCCGGGTTTGTGCTTCGACCAGGCGCCGAATCTTCGCTTCGCGTTCTGCGAGATCGCGGTACAAACGGGCATTCTCCAGCGAGATCGCGGCTTGCGAGGCGAGCAGCTTGAGCACCGCGATCCGAGCCGGCGCGAAAACCCCAGGGGTCAGGTTGTTCTCGAGGTAGAGCACCCCTATCAGTTGGCCCTGGTTGAGGAACGGCAGGCAAAGAATGGAACGAGCATGCTGCTGCCGGATGTATGGATCGGCGGAAAATGGATTCTGAGCCGCGGCATCGTCGAGAATCACACCCTCGTTTGTACGCACGACATATTGGATGACCGATTCCGGCAGCACCGCCGGGGTCATGGCCTCGTCGTGCAGCTTAACGACGGTCCCGCCGTCGCCCGTCGTGGCTTGCGCGGCGATCCGCGGCTCGGTCCATCGCGACAGAACCAGCACGCCGCGCTCAGCGCCTGCTTGCTCGATCGCGGTGCGCATGAGGATTTCGAGCTGCTTTTCCTGGACCATCTCGCCCGATACCGCTTGCGAGACCTTGAGCACGGTCGCGAGGTCGAGGTGTTCGACCGGCGTTTCGATCGCGCCCGTCGGACCCGGTGCGCGCAAGGTCTCGACCTCGCGCTCTCGCCCGTATGCCTCCTGAGCTCCGTCCATGAAGCAATCCTCGAACGAATGTCGCGAGCCTGCGCTGTTCCATTCATTCCGCCGGCGTCGCCGACGGAAGATGCGGGGGACGGGCACGCCTACCCTTGGCAAGCTCGTCTTCGAGCCACAGGTCGTGATGCTCCTTCGCCCAGTTTAAATCGACCTCGCCGGTCCACATGGCCTCGAACGCGCCCTGGTGCAGACCGCAAATACGCCGATGAGGGACCGTGCGCATGCCGATAAAGCCATCATCGCCCGTGCGGTTGTGAGTAAGTTGCGACAGGAGAAAGAATTCATGGCGTCCTCGCCGATGTTTTGGCGTAAGCGAAGCGGCGTCGCATATCTGCTCATTCGCTGACTTTGCCGGCGTTGCTCCGAATGCGGTTGTTTTGCCGCAATCGTGGCAACCGCCGTCGCAGCTCGGCACCGATCGCTACACCAAAAGGCCACCGGATTCAGAAGATGTGCCTGCAATCACGCCTCTTTGCATTGAAACATCCAAGGAATGCTGGATCATCGTCGCCATCGGACAGACAGCAGGAATCTCCTGACAGCGCTGATGCCTACTCGGCTATGTCGAAGAAGTCAGTGGGCGCGTTGTGGCCCTCGCGCGGGGCAACCCAGTCCTGGTGGGCGTGCTCGACCACAACTCATCGCGCTCGCTCTCCAACGTCCGGAAGCCACCGAATTTCCAACGCTTGCTCGGGCCCGGGGTTTGAAACTGGCGCTGCGGCGATGTTGCCGCCGGCACCGGCCTTGTTCTCGGCGACAACCTGTTGGCCCCAAATCTCAGGTAACCGGGCGGCGAGTATGCGGGTAACGGGGTCTGTCGATCCGCCCGGAGGGAACGGCACCACGATCCGCACAAATCGACTTGGATAGTTTTGCGCGCGGGCTAACGTCTGCGGCACCGTGAGGCCGAGCGCCTCGGCGGTGGTCGTGCTCCGGACGCACAGCCGCAGCTCCGCGCTATGCGTGCTACTCCAGCTGCGCAGCCGGCCCCAATCTGTTGCTAAGCGGCTCATGCTAAACTCCCAGGTGTTTGCGTCAGCATGCTCGAAACGAGCGGGGAGGCAGTAAAGCGCAGGCCGGACAGGGCGAAGCGATATCCGGCTTTTTGCCGTCGATGGCGAAAAGTTTCCGGGTTTCGCTGCGCCCAGCCAAGCAGTCGGGTCTCCAGCGCGTAAATGTTCGTGTTGCCCTGGGACACTCCATCCCGAGGCCCAGCTTGTCTTCCCAGTCCAGCGCCGGAATGGCGATCGTGCCGCTCCCTCGTGGGTTTCCCATGCGGCTTCGCCGCAAATCAAGTTGCAGGAGCATCAAACGGCAACAATGGCGCAAGAGCAGCAATCCTCGGCAAGCGGCGCTTGCTCGATGAATTATAATTCTCGATGTCTTGCAAGGCCGGCATCTGGCGAATGTCAGAACCAAGACGTGGAGGTCCACCGCCCGGCGCCACAGAGAGCGAGACATGCGCGCGCGTCCAAAAACCGTCCTAGCGACCGTGCTCGTCACGTTCGCCGTCTTATCCAACCTGCTGCTAGTGCAGTCGCTCCTCGCCAGCGCCGGTGCGCAGGTGCGCGGTCGGCTGCCGGAAAGCTTCGACTGGCAGACGTTCCTGGTTCCGGAGTTCGGAACCACGGTGGACTATCCCGCCGGCATTTTTTCGCTGCCGGACGGCAAGGCGGACATAGGAGTCGGGCAGCGCTTCAACAGCGCCGACGGGCGCTCCGTGCTGACCATCTACTCGCGGGAGAACGAGGACGGCGATACGCCGGCGAGCTATCTTGAGAAGAATTTGCGCATGGCACGCTCCGCGCTCGATTCCGAGCGAGTGACGCAATCCTTTTTCGCGATTTCCTCGACCGCCCAGGGGCTGATCTTGTACAGCCGGTGCAATTTCTCCTCCGATGCCGGCGGCGCGATCCATTGCTTCGACTTGGTCTATCCGAGCGCGGAAGGGCGCGCCTGGGACGCCATCGTCAGCCGCATCAGCCGCTCGCTTCGTCCGCTCGAGGGCTAGCGTGGGTGGATTTGAAATAGAGGAACGCCACAGCAAATGCCTGGATTCGATCGGTGACCCCTGCTGCAGGAAACTCAACCCCGGACATCGTGGGCTGCTGCGCGCCCATCATATCTTCGAAGCCCGAATCAAAGGGCGAAGGCTACCAAGATAACCGGCGGCAGGGCCCCACCCCCTCCGCCACCAGCCAGGAGGTCAGATGGCCCACAAGATCATCGAGCAGCGTAAGACGACCCAGGCGACCGCGGATGTACCGGCCGCTGGTGTCCGCGCGCGCTCATTCTTTGGCACCAATCTCGGTCTGAACGAAAAGACTGCCGAGCGCGAAGTCCTCGCGCGCGCGGACAAGGACTTCGAGCGCCTATTCGGCGCCGACTAGGCGGGATTTGAAGTTCGGTTGGTCGTCTGAGACTCTTTATCAATCAGGTGCGGCCCGCGCACCTTTAATCACGAGATGCGCCATTCGAGTCCTGCCGCCCGGGCTGAGAGTCTTGGCGAATTCCGATTCTAAGATGCAGAGGTTCGAATTCCTTCTGCCCCAGCCAGTCGAGTCCGTCTCTCGCGTCAATAATCGAATGTCGCTCAAAACGGCGCGGTACCGCGGGCATTTCGCAGATGTGGGTTTGTCTCTGTGTGCGGAATTTGGCGATGGAAGCGCCATTCCTGCCTCCTGTCTCCGAGGGCTTTTTTTGGTATCTCGTTTTCGATGTTGCTGGTCCTGACTCAACTCGTCGCGGGTCACGGACTGGCTGGCAGTGCGCGAGGAATGATGGCTGGCTGTGCACACAGTCGGACGCATCCAACCCCCGCCTGTCCTCGGTGGAAGAGCCCGCTATGGAAGCAGGGCTTGGAGACGCGATCCGTGAGGTCATTGCCCTGACCCATGGCGAAGTGATAAAGAACAGCGTCTCGTTGAGACGCAAATCGCGGAGGCGTTGCGCTCGTTCAGGGAGATCGGTTCAGCTGCAACAAGTGATCCTTAACTTGATCATCAACGCAATCGAGGCAATCAGCGGCCTCGGCGAGAGGCCGCGAGAGTTGCTGATCAGTACCGCTAAAGCCAAGTCGGACAGCGTGGTCGTCGCGGTGCAGGATTCGAGTCCAGGGCTGGCTCCAGCGACTCTCGATCGCATCTTGGACGCCTTCTACACCACAAAGCCCGGCGGCCCGGGCATAGGCCGATCAATCTGCCTTCCATCATTGAAGCGCATGGGTGGACGATTGTGGGCGACCACAATCGTGCCCCAGGGTGCCATCTTCAATTTCACGCTGCCTGCTCATCAGATAGTGCACCGTGATTTAGTGCTCGCCCCTTCGGGGAGATGAGCCCGGTGGTCGCGAGTGTCGCTTTGGAGGTCAGACACGGAAGTAGCCTGTCGGCGGGTGAGCATCCAGTATGAGGGTGCGATGAACTGCAGCGCGAATACGGCCGAATCTGGTCCAGCTTAAAAGCCGGCGAATTGAGGAACTGTCGACTTGCCTTTGATGACCTACCCGCGTGGCAGGGCCGGGCCAGCTTAGCACTCGGTTCTTTGTAAACGTCCGCCATGGAGTTGGGAACATGATGGAGTCTGCCAAGTCGAAAAATGACATTCCTCTTAAGGCTTCAATTCCAGATGGCACGGTTCCTCTGGAATCGATCCTACGCATGGAGGAATTCCATCGTCGCCCATGCCGTCCGCCCGATTATGAGAAGGAGAATCGCGCGCTCGGGACGCTGATGAACGCGCTGGTCGACTCGCCAGGCACCATTCTACAAACGCTGGCCGAGAAAGTCCTGGAGGTCTTGCCAGCCGATTCCGCCGGCCTGAGTTTGCTGACGAAAGACGAAAAAAGCTTCTACTGGGCAGCCATTGCCGGCGCGTGGCAGCCACACATCGGCGGTGGCACCCCACGCGATTTCGGCCCATGCGGCGATGTGCTCGACCGCAACGTTTCGATGCTGTTCACTCACTGGGAAAGGCGTTATCCATACTTGCGCCCGGCGACACCGCTTGCCGAAGAGGGACTGCTCGTCCCCTTTTACGTCAACCGCAAAGCAGTCGGCACGATCTGGGCGATCGCCCACAATGACCGCCGAAAATTCGACGCCGAGGACCTGCGGCTGCTGGAAAGCTTGGGTCGGTTCGCATCGGCGGCGTATCAAGCCGTGGCGTCAATCGACGACCTCAAATTCCAAATCGTCGAGCGCGAAAAGGCGGAAAGAGCGGTGCGTGAACTGGCAAGTGGATTGCAAGCCAAGATTAGGTGCTTAGTCGACTCCAACATCATAGGCATCCTCATCTGGGATGTTGACGGTCGGATCACCGATGCCAATGACGCCTTTCTCCACATGGTGGGATACAACCGTGAGGATCTCGTCGCCGGCCGCATCCGCTGGACTGACCTGACGCCGCCGGAATGGCTCGACCGCGATGCACGACGGTTGCGCGAGCTGAAGGTGACCGGGATCTTGCCACCGTTCGAAAAGGAGTATTTCCGCAAGGACGGTACCCGCTTGCCCGTGCTGATTGGCGTCGCGACCTTCGAAGTCAGCGGCAACGATGGGGTTGCCTTCGTGCTCGATCTGACCGAGCGCAAGCGGGCTGAGATCTTGACCGCACAGGTCTTCGAGAGTGCGCCGGACGGAATTTGCATCATCGGAAGAGATTACCGGTACCGACGCGCCAATCCGGTCTATTCACGGAGATGGGGGAAGCCGGCCGACCGAATCGTTGGGATGTACGTCTCCGAGCTTCTGGGAGTGGACGCCTTTGAGGGAACGCTCAAGCCATATCTGGATCGGTGTTTCGCAGGTGAAGAGGTCACATTCGAGTGGATTTCCGAGTCTCGCGGCCGCCTCCACCTGGCAGTGAGCTATTCGCCTCTTCGACCGGGCTCGCAGGAGGTAGAGGCTGCGCTCGTGATCCAGCGCGACCTCACCGAGCACATGCGAGCCTCCGAAGAGTTGCGGGCGGTGCAGGCCGAGCTTGCGCACGTCAATCGCGTCTCGACGATGGGCCAGCTAACGGCGTCGATCGCCCATGAAGTGAACCAGCCCATCGCGGCGACTGTGACCAACGCCCAGGCGGCGTTGCGCTGGCTGGGTGGTCAACTGCCGGATGTAGAAGAGGCGCGACAGGCGCTCGCTCAGATCGTCACGGACGGCAAACGAGCGGGCGACGTGATCGGCCGCATTCGCGATCTCATCAAGAAAGCGCCGCCGCGTAGGGATCGCTTGGAGATCAACGGAGCGATCCGAGAGGTGATTGAGCTCACCCGTGGGGAAGCGGTGAAGAACGGCGTCTCGGTGCGCGTGGAGTTAGCCGACGGCTTACCGCTCATCGAAGGAGATCGGGTCGAACTGCAACAAGTGATCCTCAACTTGATCATCAACGCAGTCGAGGCCATGTGCGGCATCGGCGAGCGAGCGCGAGAATTGCTAATCATCACCGGGAAAACCGAGACGGGCGAGGTCCTCGTCACTGTGCGAGACTCGGGTCCGGGACTAGCGCCAGCGACGCTCGAGCGCCTTTTCGAGCCCTTCTACACGACCAAGACGACTGGGCTTGGGCTAGGTATGTCAATCTGCCGTTCGATCGTCGAAGCGCACGGAGGACGATTGTGGGCGAGCGCAAACGTGCCACGTGGCGCCATCTTTCAGTTCACGATGCCTGACCCTGAAACCCTGCCACGGGTCGAGTAGCCGAGCGTGAGCTGTCGCGCCCTCATCATCAAGAAGGCGCCCCCTGTCCTTCCCGAAAATCATATCAGCTCGGCGTCGCTCGTCATGTATGAAATTGCATCAGGGGATTGAGGGGCGACGATGACGGCCTGACAGTCACCATGTGCCCCAGCAATTTCCCGTCTATAAAGAACGGGGAAATGTCAAAGCACTTCTGCGAGTTTATTCGCGCGGCTGAGAAGGTTGGCTACCGACGAGGCGTACCAGCGCGTGCCTCGCGCGGGCCGAATGCCGCGTTCGTTGAGCGCCCTCGTGATCGCTTCGAGCGTGGTGGCGCCAGTTCTTCGGATTGCTTCGATGATCGGCAGAAGACCGGACGCGAACTGGTCGGCGGCGGCGATCTGGATCTGCCGGCCGCACACTCCCGCCGCAGCGATGTTCGAGGGGTTGCCCAGCTTGGCGCCACTGGCTTTCTTCGCCGCTAAGGCAGCTTTCGTCCGTTCTGAGATCAGGCGGCGTTCCTTCTCGGCCAGGGCCGCGTAGAGGTGCAGCATGAAAGGATCGGCATCCCGGCCCAGCTCGGCCACGATGAAAGGCACGCGTTGCGCCATCAGCCCGGACACGAACGCTACGTCGCGCGACAGCCGGTCGAGGTTGGACACCACGACAGCGCATCTGTTGGACCGAGCGGCAGCGAGGGCCGCGGCGAGTTGAGGCCGGCGATCCAGGGCATCGGCCCCGCTCCCCGTTTCGGCCTCCACATATTCGCCGATGATGGTCAGTCCCTCGGTTTCGACAAAGCGCGCGATGGCAGCCCTTTGCGCCTCGATCCCGAGCCCGGACCGATGCTGCCGCTGCGTCGAAACCCGCAAATATGCTACAGCCCGCCCCATACAAACGGCATACCACCGTTTGCGGTTTGTATGAAGCAATTACCACAGCAAATGTCATTGCTCATTCGAACTCGCGCAGCTCCTTGTGCAATCGCTCGAGATCGGCTGGCATTCAACCACTTGGTCCCCGACAATTCGTGGCTCGTACTTTCGCCGCTTCGCCATGTAACGAGTGCGCTCCAGCCATGAAGAACCGCAGCAGAATTGGCAAAGACTTATGAGGGCGGCTCATGAAATCAAGAAAGTCCATGCTCCGTCAAAAAAGAGGCGCTGTAAACCCTTGCAGACACAGCCCGCTCAGCGAAGGCCTTGACGGGCGCTCCAATCCATCACCATGGATACGCAGGTGGCGAGGTGGTCTGGTTGTCCCAGCAGCCGACCAAGTACGAGCTTATGATCAACCGCACAGCCGCCAAAGTGTAGCGGCTTCGCACGCGCATGGTGTCTAGCGGCGCCGCATTACGGCGGCCTCTAGCCAGGAGATCGCGAGATACATCACGGACGAGACGATGGCCAGAATGGTGATTCCGGTCATCACGATGTTCATCTTAAAGATCTGGCTGCCGTACTGAATGAGATAGCCAAGGCCTAGATTGGCCGACTGGAACTCACCGACAACGACGCCCACCAGCGACAGGCCTGCATTCACTTTAAGCGCCGCCACTAACGTCGGCACACTCCCAGGCAATACGACTTTCCTTAGAATCTGACCCTTGGTAGCGCCAAAGGTCTGCGCAAGCTTAATCTTGTTCGGGTCGATGCCCTGGAAGCCCGAATAGATCATCAGGATCGTGATGAACACGGAAATTGCGAGCGACATCCCATAGATCGACATCGTGGCGCCGAGCCAGATGTAGAAGATCGGCACGAACGCCGTCTTCGGCATGGCGTTGGCAACAACGAGATAGGGATCGAGCACCTTGTAGAGGACGTTCCACCACCAGAGAGCAGCGGCGACCGCCGTACCGAGCACCATCGCGCCTGTGAAACCGAGTATGGTCGCCAGCACGGTCGCCCAGGTGTGGACGAGGATGCTCGCCTGCTGCGGGGTAGATTTGAGCAGTTCGATGAAGGTCGGCCACAGCGCCGACGGATAACTGGTCAGCACGGGGTTGACGATAAGCGCCTTCGGCAACACCTCCCAAAGCACTAGGAACACGACAAGGATCGCAAGTTGCGTGGCGCGCACGACTCGATGTCCGCGCCGCTCGCGCTCAAGCCAGGCAAGATATTGCGGGCTCAGGGACACAGCCGCCAGCAAGTCAACCTTCGACATGGACTTCGAGCTCCTGCCATAGCGTGGTGAAATAACCATTGAATTCGGGCGCATTGCGCGCCGCCAAGGGGTTCGGGCGTGAGCCGTCGGAAGTCGCAAAGCGGATCGCATGTTCCGACTTCACCCGCCCTGGCCGACGCGACAAGACGATCACCCGCTCCGCCATGCTGACGGCTTCGCCTATATCATGAGTGACCAGGATCGCGGTTTTCTTCTCACGGCGCAGGATGAGGGCAACTTCGTCGGCCAGCGCGAGCCGCGTCTGTAAATCAAGCGCAGCGAAAGGCTCATCGAGCAGGATGATGTCGGGCTCCGTGCACAGCGTGCGCGCAAGCGCAACACGCTGGCGCATTCCGCCCGAGAGTTGTCGCGGCAGGTGGTGCAAAAATTGACCGAGCCCATAGCGCGTGAGCAGCCCGATTGCGCGCTCGCGCGCCTTACCTATGTCGGCGTTCTGGATTTCAGCGCCCAGCACCGCATTTTCGAGGATGGTCCGCCACTCGAATAGATAATCCTGCTGCAACATGTAGCCGACCTTGCGGCTCGGGCCGGTCACTGGTTTGCCGTCTACCAGTACCGCGCCGTCGGTCGGCATGAGGATGCCAGAGATCAGCGACAACAGCGTGCTCTTGCCGCAGCCACTCTGTCCGATGATCGCGACGAACTCGCCGGGCGCGATCGAGATCGAAATGCCCTTGAGCGCTTCGACCTCGCCCTCGAAACCGAAATAACGCAGGTTGACATCGCGCAGCTCGACCGTAGGCGAGGTGCCAGTTGCCGATGCCGCCACGGATCACTTCGTCTTGTTGAAGAACTCGGTGACGACAAGGTCGTGAAACTTAACGCGCTTCGCCGCCTCGAGCACATGGCCTTGCACCAGAATGTCCTGGAACTTTTCCATGGCGGCCTGCTCGATCAGCGGCGAGGTCTTCCAGATCTTGAGCCGCCGGTAGCGTTCGGCGGCTGCGGCCATCGCCTTCGGGTCTACGCCCGGGAAGAACTGCTCGAGCGTCTTCACTAGCTCGGGGGTTGGCGCTTCGGTCGTCCACTTCATGCCTTTGGCGATCCCGTTGGTCCAGTTCTGGAGCGTCTCCTTGTTCTCGCGAATATATTTGTCGGTCGCCATGAAGGTGGTGTAATCGGCAAAGCCCACGGTCTCGCCGATCGATGCCATGAAATGCGCCTTGCCATCGAGTTCAAGCTGCGAGGCATCCGGTTCGATGAAGATAGCGTATTGGTTCTGACCCGCCAGCCAGGACCCCACGCGGGCCGGGATGCCGACATTGTTCATGAGCCTCACATCCTTTTGCGGATCGAGCCCGTTCTGGCGCAGCGCCGCCTCCAGATAGAGCAGTGGCGTGCTGCCTGGCCGGAAGCCCAGGATCTCCTTGCCCTTGAGCATGCTCCAATCAAATTTGTCGACCTTCTCGCGTCCGACCAGCATAAAGCCGTCGGTAGCGGTGAGGCCGCAGAAGATTGGAATTTTGGTGGGTAAATCGCTGTTCTGAACATAGATCGCCAATTCCGGGCCGATGAGCGCGATATCGGCCTGGTTAGAAAGCATGATCGCGACGGACTTGTCGCCGCCCTGCGCTGTCGCAAGCGTGACGTCCATGCCGAGCTCTTCGAAGTAGCCCTTGGCAATGGCCACATAGGCTGGCGCATACAATATCGAGCGCACGACCTCGTTGTAGCGAACCTTCACGCGCGGCTTTGGCTGCGAAAAGGCACGCAGCGGAACGGCCGCAGACAGCATCGCAAGACCAGTCTGGAGAGTGCGGCGGCGATTCAACATTGTAGTCCCCACTTCGTGATCGCGATGAGAACCGGCAATCGGAATTTAAGCACCGATTTCAGCAAAAGGCCACAAACGCTCTCCGCGACGTCCCGACGCCTCCAACCTCGTTACCGGGGCGCGCGTTAGAATGTCGTCCAGTCGCCTGACCGCTCGAACGCTGTGGCGGCGCGATAGATTGTCTCTTCGGCGTAATGGCGTCCAACCAGCATAAGCCCGATGGGACGGTCATCTTCCAACCCGCATGGCAGGCTGATCGCCGGATGCCCTGTGACGTTGAACGGGCAGGTGTTGCGGGTCGGTTCCCAGCTTCGCCGCGTGATCTCCTGGGGCGTTGCGTCCTTTCCGGGAATTGGCGTCGCCTTCATCGGCACCGTCGGCAGCAGCAGAAGGTCGTGCGCCGCAAGTACGGCGTCGTAACCCGCACGTACGCGCCGACGCAGGTTTTGCGCTTTGGCGTAGAAGTGACCGCCATAGCGGTCAAGTGTATACTTGCTGAAGATCGAGGCAATCTTCAGCGTATCGGCGAATTCGTCGGCGCGCTTGCGCCAGCCCATCGCGTGGTCCAGCAGGCTGGTAACGTAAAGGCCCTCGTGTCCAATACCGGCCCCGTTCATCTCCAAGAGCATGACGCAGGCCGCGTCGCCGCGGATCGCAGCCCATACTGGAAAGCCCAGGGCGTGCGTCGGCACCGACACCTCTTCGACGATCGCACCCAATTTTGCAAAGCGCTGCGCAGCATCGCGCACATGTGCATCGACGTCGGGTTCGGAATTGGGATGGCCGAAGCCTTCCTTAACTACGGCGATGCGCATTCCCTTGACGCCGCCCTCCAGCGCCTCGGTATAGCGGCCCGCCGCAACGCCGCGCTGGCGCGTGTCGAGGCCGTCCGGCCCGGCGATAACCTCCAGCAGTAGCGCGTTGTCGTACACGTTCGCGGTCATCGGCCCGCAGGTATCGATTGTGATCTCAAGCAGCCCGATGCCGGTGTAAGGAACAAGACCGAAGGTTGGCTTCAATCCGACGATGCCGCAATGGCTCGCCGGGATGCGGATCGAACCAGCTTGGTCGCCGCCGATCGCCATATCCACCTCACCGGCGGCGACAAGCGCCGCGCTGCCGGACGACGACCCGCCGGTGGTGTAGCCGCGTTTGCGCGGATTGTGCACCGGACCGGTCGAACTGGTGTGACTGCCGCCGGACACGCAGTAATATTCGCACACCGCCTTGCCGGCGATCTCGCCGCCAGCATCGAGAATGCGCTCGACTACCGTCGCATCGACCTCCGGCGCATAGCCTTCCAGAAGCTGGGCGCCGACCATCATCGGCACGCCGGCAAGGCAGACATTGTCCTTGAGCGCGACGCGGTGGCCGGCGAGTTTGCCCCCCGGCTTGCCCTTGATCGAGGTCTGCACGTACCAGGCACCGTGCGGGTTCTCCTCCGCCGACGGCCAATGGATTTGACCACGCGCATATTTCACCGCCGGCAGTTCATCCGCCGTCGTATCTAGTGTGGCATAGGCGTTGGCCAGCGGCGTGATAATCTGCTCGACGGCAGCGAGATAGGTGTCGCTCGGATTCATGCCGAGCTTCCGCGCTGCCTGACGCAGATCGGCGAGGGTCGGTTTCAGGAACATGATCAATCCTTGCCGAGAAGCGTGCGAAAACCACGCACGCGCGGAACGCCAACTGGGTGCGTCGATCTCACGCCCGGTTCAGCCGAATGGGCGCGTCCTCTCGCGCGCTTTGGTCGGCACAGTGCATTCTCAATACGTTCGAAATCCTTCATCACACCCAGGGTATCACCTCCGCAGCCTGGCAGCCCAGGCACAGCAAGAAATCAAGAAGCCACGAAGGAAAAGATCCATGCCAAGCTTCGCAGTGCACAGCACTGCTTGACCCTCTCTAGTTTGATCTTGTGGCACCACTCGTCGGCTGCAGCCCTTACGATCGGGATTTGTCGCTTGAGCCAGGGCTTCCCAGACTTGCTACAAAAGGCCGATCTGAGCGTGCCTTCACAATGCGAAGACATCCGTGAGCGAGACAATGAATTTCCACAATTGCCCAACTTGCAATTCCCGTTACCCGTCCCGGCGTGGGTTTCTTGCCGGGTAGCGATTATCCCTACTTTCCACTCGACCAGATCGCAGATCTGCGCCAGCGCGGGTTTTCCCAAGAGGAGTTACAGGACATTGGTAGCCGCAACGCGATCAGGCTTATTCCGAGCCTGAAGAGTTGACTGGTGAGTAACTGCTGGCAAATCTCAAGAGGGAGATGAACGTCGAGCTGCCATCTTATTGACGGCAATTACAGCCCTGGCAATCGTTTCATCCGCGCGATGTATCTCGCCATGTCATGGCTGAAGAATGCAGTAATGTGATGGCGTTAGCATGGCTGGTCGGAACGCGGAACCGTCTCGAGCTGCAAAAATCAAGTTTGTTTTAGTCATGAGGTGGGTCAAGATCGTGGAATTCGTAATACGCAATATGACCTCGACGGATCATTCGTTGGATCGCCATCAAATAGGCAGCACTAGGATGATGAGTCTTCACCGTACGCCGTGGATTTGTCTTCTTGCACTCAGCGTCCTCCCGCTTGATCTCGGCATCGCTCTACCCGCGAAAGCCCAAGAGTACCCGAATCAAACGCTGAGGATCATCGTGCCATTTGTCGCCGGCGGCGGCGTCGATGTGGTGGCCCGTATTGTTGCGCCGAAACTAGCGGTCTGACGCATCAGGAGCCTGCCAAAGCAGCGTCAGCCGGTCCTTGGGGAAGACCTGAATTGTTCTGAAATCCAACAACAGGCCGACTCGGCCTGCCCGTCTTCCCCTACCTCACGAATCGCCTCTGACCGGCGTACCTTCTTGTCCGCGATACGGAGCGGCTTCACGGGATCGTGGAGGACGTGATGCGCCTTCAACTGCGCTACCACAGCGATGTCGACCTCAGCCAACCCGCTATGCAAGTCGAGGTTCGCAGCCACATCGCACGGTGTCTGCGCGACTATCCTCACGGTGGGGAGGGGGTGATCACTCTTGGCGGGGTCGAGCATTGTTTCGCGTACGTCGTCGAGGACGACGTTGTCGACACCGTCATAGGGCCGCCCGACTACATCGAGCAGGTCCTCAACGAGCGTCGGCAAAGCCCGCATGAAGCGCGCTCGCCGCTGCCGCGCAAGGAGCACAACTAGCCGTATTGGGCTGGTGGCATGGAGCAATTTGTTTGCGATTGCGTCGCGGAGTACGGCGTCATCATGACCGATGCGGCCGCCAGCCCCGAATGCAAGGCCCATTGCTTGCATTGCAAGAAGCAGTTGATGGCCATCAGAGAGGGGCGCTTGGAGGAACACACTAAAAGATCGGAAGATCGGGTCGATCACGTCGCATGTCTGAGAGATACAACGCCTGTCCGATATCGCCGATTTTTTGCCTTCTCAAGCTATGAACACAGAGAAGACAAACCGTAAATCCACGCCACCCGCAATCACCTCATTCTCTCCCGCTCGCAGTGGCGCGTCATCGCTGCGGAAATACTCACCGATCGGCTGGCCGTTAACGATCGTTCCAAGGGTGCTGCGGAGGTCGTGCACGTAATAACTCCCGTCGCGCTCCTCGATCATGAAGTGGTTGCGCGATAGTCTGAACGGACGGTGTCATCGAGCTTGAGGTTTGGGTGCAATGGCGGCCCCCTTCCCGTGCGACAGGTCCCCGGCCGACGACGAACGGCAGATCGGTAAGCGCGAGCCCGCACCCTCCAATTGAGCAAACGGCCGGGCGATGACGGCGTGCGGATGGCGCCGTCGCTGGTCAAGCCGGTCAATGGCAATGGCGCGGGCCATGGCGCCAACGGCAATGGCTCGCCGACCGCGCCACTGCCGAAGGCCATGATCGACCACCAGCTCCCCGACAATATCGGGATGAAAGAGGCGCAGGCGCTGCTGGGGCGCAAGCTCGACGAGGCCTGCGTGATCATCCGGGAGCTGGAGAAGCGGACCGGGCTGCGGTTCATGCTCTCGCGCAACCTGACCTTGGTGGTCAATCTAAGCGAGCACTGAAATGACCGCGATCGAGATCATCGCTGAGGTCGTAGCCAAGCATGACGTGACGGTGGAGCAGATCCGGGGACGGCACAAGCCGAGGCTGCCCCAGCTCCGGCGTGCCCGCCAGGAGGCGGTGCAACGTTGCGCGCCGAGCGGGCGCTCTCCAACGACCAAATTGGGGTCGTGCTGGGCTGGCGCGATGCCTCAAGCATCAGCGCCTATGCCACGGGCTGCTTCGATCAAAAGATCATCGAGCTGCGCAAGTACAGGAGGGGGAGATGAAACGGACGCTCATCTTCCTCTACACACCCGACTTCAACTGCGCGATCATCTTGCACGACGACCGGGTCTCGGTAACGCCCGATGCCTTTGAATACATACGTGATTGGTCCTGCGATCGAGTGCGCGACTTCTGCCAGGAGAGGGGCTGGACAGTGTCGGTGGTGACAGAGTCTGCCGGTGGTCGAGATTGAAGAGATGTTGAAGCGCGAAGGTCTGCTATCCGTGATCAGCGATCCGACGCGTCAGCAAGTCGAGGCGGCACTGACAACCTTCCTCACCCAGCTAGCCGAACTCTCTGCCGATTAGATGGGCTTGCCCCGGCGTCAACGTCGGCTTTTCGCCTCTCGCGTCTGCCGCCTGCGCCGTTTGTGATCGAGGATGCGCTGGCGCCGCGCCTTTTGTTTGTCCCGTAAGGGACGTTGCATCTGCTAATCATGAACCACCTTTGAGTTAAAGGCAAGCAACCGCGTTCGCCGCGCTCCGCCTGAGCTTACTGAAACTGCCTAAACGATCGACGGTCTCGACCGTTTCCATCAATGTCTTCATCACCCCTGCAGCTCGTGAACGCGGTTGGGCGCATGGTGAGCGGCATCAGTGCGGCTGATCGAGGACGAAGACTTCCTTTGAAAGCTGCGGACCGGCTGGAAATTGAGGGAGTAGGATGACCAAAGATCAAGCGATCGAAAAGTGCGCTCGGGCCATGTTGAGGCGCCGTGGCTTACGCGAAGAGAACTGGCTCGACCAGCCGACCCAAAACACCCTTGCGGCTGACATGGTCGCTGCTCTCGAAGCGCTCGGACTTTGGAAGGAAACACCCCCAAAATAAGGCGCCGCGCGGACGAGCCCTGGTAGCGCCGGCTCGCAAGCCGGCGCGGAGCAAGGCCGGCCGGTAGACGCCGGGACAGACGCCCCAGCCGGCCACCACCCCAAGGGGAGCAGATTTCCCCTCGGAGCAGCAGGCGAGACTACAACGCCACGCCGCCCCAGAAACGCCCGCCAGCGCGATTTGGGAGGCCCGAACCGCCTACGTGGGATGTTCGGAACTGATCCGTTGGCTTTCTGCGCTGCTGGAGATTTCTCGGGTAGCGCGCTCTGTCCACCTGCGGGAGATATTGAAGAGCCGCTCGCGCAGTTCAGGGTCGGTGACCAGCTTCGCGCGGCGCGCACCTTCGCGGGCATATTCCAGGCATTTTGTCTCGGTGCTCATGCTGGGCTGCTCCGAGGTTGATGGTTGGCCAACCGCTGCTAAAGGGACGGAGTTCCTGGGTTCCCGCACGCGCCGCGCAGGGCAGGCCCCACACACGGGTGACGGGGAACCGCCCAACCATGATGGCGGCCCCGGCGAGGCGGGGGATTGGCACAATCGCCATGCCTGCCTGACGATCAATCGCGGCGCCTCACAGGCCGACCGCGCCGTGTATGTGCATCACGCCGCGCCCTCGTCCTGCCCGCGCTGAGCCTGCTCGCGCTGGGCCAGCCCGCGCAGCGCCCACACCAAAAGCTCCGGAATAACCAGATCGCCCGCGACGTACTTGCGCATGGTGCGGTCGTTGATGTCGAGCAGTCGCGCCGCACCGCGCTGGGAAAGACCCATGCGGGCGAGGGCGGCGCGTAGCTGCTTGGGCGTCATCAGCGCCCCAATCGGCCCGCTTTCGCGAAGAGCGCAATCTGCTTGCGCATCATCTCTTGATGGCGCTCCAAGCTTGCCCGATCAGCTGCAATCCGCTCCGCAATCGTCTTATCGATCAGTTCCTCACGCACCTGCTTCAGGCGCGCATGATGTTCAATCGTGCCATCGGCCTTGCGCATCACCTCTTGGTCGGCCGCCGCACCTCTCTGAGCTGCCTGCTCAGCCGCGCGCTCGTTCAGGCGCTCCAGCAGACGCTCCGCCAATGTCATCTTGTCGCCCGCAATCCCCCGTCCGCCGGCACCCTGCAGATACTGCACCAGCGCATCCGACAACACCTGCACCTGCGCCTGATTGAGCTTGAGCAACATCCCCATCTCCAAGGTCCGATGCCACCACCTACCGGCCTTACAGCCCTAGGGCAATAGGGCCACAGGCACAGGCAAGAGCCAATCGAAATATGAGGGCGCACCGGCTCGCTAGCCGGGCGGAGCGGGAATGGCGTTGCGGATGAACGGCTCGTCCTCCTCGCGGCACGGTGGCTAGGTCGTTAACGCGGACATTAATTGGTCAGAAAGCACGGTGCGCTAACCTTGGCGTCCCGCGGCGACCGACAGCCGCTGAAGTGGAGCCCATGGGCCTTTCTGACTGGATTGGCATTTTTGCCATCATCACGTTCGTCGGCTTTGCGGGGATGTTCTACGAGGTTGCGACCCGCGTCTTCGACGACTGAGCCTGAACGCTAGTCACCAATCTCGAAGCCAGCGAGGCGAAGCCGCACGCGCCGCACTTGGCGCTGGCTGCGCTCGACGGGGTGAAGATGGACTACGTGCGAACAACACTGCTTTTCGTCATCTCGCTCTCAATGGTGGCGGTCGGTTTATCGGTACTCGCCTTCGGCCTCTTTTGGCATGGACCGCGAGTGGGGCTGTTCGTTGCCGGTGGGGCGATGGCGGCGATCGTCGGGCTGTATCTGTTGTGGGCGGACTTCGTCGCGCCGCTGTTCGCCCGTCGCTGATTGAGCTGCGAGCCCTTGCTGCGCTCGACGGGGTAGGAGCGACTCGGATTTCGGCGCTCGTGCCCCTATCTTGGGGCCATGCCGCCCCGCCGCCGCCCCACCAAGGACACCCCGCCAAGCTCGCCGCCCGAATGCGCCGCCGCTGGCGCGTCATCCTTCTGTGCGGCAAGGCCCAGCTCCTCGGGGAGATCGAGGCACCGGACGCGAAGGCGGCAGAGGGGGCGGCCGCCGCGCAATTCGGCCTCGACGAGGAGCAGCGCAAGCGGCTGGCGGTGCGGAAGGTTGAATAGGGCTGGGGGCGATGACAGAGCAGCTATTTCACGTGCGGCGGTATAAGTGCGCGAACGGCTCGTTGGAATGGTACGTCCTGAATGGCCATACGCGGCGGCGTGTAAGCAAATCCTTTCCTACGAGAGCGGAGGCCGAAGCGAAGCAGGCCAGTTTGCAGACGAAGCTCGATGTGGCCAAGGCACTAGTCCTCAGGCGAACGCGGAAAGGTTGAGTGCGTGACGGTCCTGACCCTTCGGCGCGTCCGCTACCATTTCGTTTTGACCGGTCCCGATATCGAGCCCATGACGTTCAAGACCCGGCACGAGGCGCGCGAGTGGTGCCGCGAGCATTTCCGCGGCTCACCGATCCGCGAGGAGGGCCCCGGCGGCACCACCAAGACGCGCATGACTTCGAGATCGGTTGCCTCCTCCTCGTTATACCATCTAAGTTGCTCCTAGGATGTTAGTGCGGCGGTCGATAGCTTTGAACGGCATGTCAATAGAGAGGAGAGACCGCAGGCTATCTTTCTGATCACCAACTCCGCCGCTAACCGATGTGAGTTACTTCTCCCCTCTAGCTCTTCGAATTCCCTAATGTGTGGCTTCGCAAGAAAGCTCTCAGCGGGTCCGCCACTGACTACGCGTTCTCGTCTCCACACCTTGACACCATCGAGCACCTAATGCCGCCATCGCTGCTCGCCCGTGCCGACGAGGTGCTGGAGTAAGAGGAAGGGATTACCGTCGCCCAATTTCCATCCAAATATTTTCGCTCGGAATACTAGTTAACCACCTCCCAAGCCTTGTTAGCAGTACCGTTTGGCTCGTTCCTTCCGCCGATCTGGTCCTCCGACCAGCAAGGAAAGCATCGATGTTATGGTGCTTATCCTTGGCGTTGACCCTGCTAGGATGGGTGCTGATCGCACTGCTTTCATTTTTCGTCGGGGTCATTGTATTACGCGCATTGAGACACGCTACAGTATTGACGCGATGGACACAGCGGGGCGACAGATCATCCGGGCAGGAGCCGCCGTGACGGGTGAATGTCACGCGGGCAGCGGGCAGAGCTTTGACCAGATGCGCGCCGCCTCGCCATTGCGCAACTCCCCCTGATCTCATTGTCGCGGACCGGACCTGGGGGCCACAAATCCCGTCAATGAGTGCGACCGGCACGCTGCCGGCCGACGCGCCGCCGAACTTCGGCTAGGTCACCGGTGCGCGCAGAATGACCGGCCAACTGAAGCTCACCCTGACGAAGCTCGCAACCACTCCTTCACAAATGGGGCTCATGGTGCCTGCTTAACCAGTCCTGACGGATTTCTTCGAGGGCGTTGCTGTGCGGTTACACGGCGTTAGGTCCGAACGGAAAAAGGGCGCAATGACGCGCGTGCTGCTGTTCACGACCCTGCTTTGTGCTGTCGGTACAACGCAGGCCTCTGCCCAGAATGAGGTAAGCCAACAATTATTGGAACTCGACGAGGATGATCGGAACACATTCTTCACCCTCCTGCTGCGCGGCAGCAATAGGCAGTGTGATCAAGTCATCCGAACGCTATTCAAAAACGCTTACTTGGGTATGGACGAGTGGGAGGCGCTGTGCAGAGACCGAAATTCGTACTCGTTTAGCATCCCTGCGGACCCGGAAGCCACCATCACATCGTTGAATTGCCGCGAGTTATTGGCAACCAGCAAAATGATGTTGCAAAGCGTAGGCAGTAAAAGCAAGGCGAGGGGCTGCAAGATCAAAAGGAAGCGGCGAGAGCGAGATTAAATACCGTGTGCAATCATCGTGACCGAGGGCGGGCCAGAGCCTCGCGGTTCTCCAAGGCAACTCGTGGGTCCAACATCAAACAACAACGCGCGGGTTTAACACTTCTTGCGAAACACCCCCGTGTGCTTTCGCGTCCCATTTCGGTCCGAAGGAGGAGAGGTTCTTTTTTGCGAGAGTGTCTTAGAGCCGCCAATGGCGCCGATACCCTCGGGCTTGCGAGATGTTTTTGGTTTGGGCAGGGACGGGCCA
Source organism: uncultured Alphaproteobacteria bacterium (assembly GCA_963739385.1). Taxonomy (GTDB): domain Bacteria; phylum Pseudomonadota; class Alphaproteobacteria; order Rhizobiales; family Xanthobacteraceae; genus VAZQ01. The sequence goes on along the minus strand of CAVUAI010000016.1, from coordinate 50,969 downwards.
CGGCCGGCAATCCATCCACTCGACCGATGCACAGTCGCTCGAGGCTCAGTGCCTCATAGATCGTCCGCGGTGAGTTTTTAGAGGCCACCCAACGCATGTGCAGTACACGATGATGTTTTTCCAGAGGCAATCCGACATTCTCCGTTGCCGTGCGCTGTGTCTTGAAACAGGCTTTGACTGCTGACGCAATGAAGGCGTCGCGCGCACTTCCTTGGGGCAATCCTTCGCCCACCGCTGATCCCGCAATCAATATCGCCGTCGGCAAGCCTATAACCTTATAGCTTGTCTCCACCGGTCAAGAGCGTGTTGCAGGGCGAAACCGGCGGCAAGCTGGATGAGCACTGGCGGCGCTTCCAAGTCCTCAACGCCACCGGCGAGGAGGTGGAAATCCGCGGCCCATGCCGATCGGCCTGCACATTGATTACGGGAGCAATCTTTAAGCGCCGATTGTGTTTCGCCGCGGGGTCGCTCCTTGCTTTCCATTGGGCGCTCGATCACTCTTGGCATGGTCCACCGTCGCGCTCTGGTACGCAATGGGTCATTGATCATTTCCCCGACGATATCCGCGAGTGGATCAATTCCATGGGCGGCATTGACAAGATGCGGCAGACTGATTGGTGGGTTCTGCCGGCGAGCACGCTGTGGGCAATGGGATATCGCAGGTGTGAGCCATGACCGACCCAACAGGCCGACGGCGCAAAATGAGCTGTGGGGTCTAGGATGCCCCTACGTGACTCACAGAAGCCCGCTGATCATTTTCCCGCCTCAGCCGCTACCCCCACACAGCCTCCACCCAATCTGGCTCACTAGCGGCTCGCCCTGAGTCTGGCGAGGGCGTGATGCTCGGCCGCGAAGGAAATGGGCTACACCAACAAGCGCGGTACTCCCTACTCGGCATCCTGCGTCAAGTCGATGGTGGAAGGACGTTAGCGCCCGGAGCCGGTGGCTTATCAACCCTCCGCGATACACCGTGGACCCTGAGGAAATTAGAGGAGCTCGCTGTCGTCGGTCGAAGCCGCCTTGGCTTCGGAAGCTCTTGCGTTTTGTTGGCTGCGCGCGGGGTGCCATTGGGACATGGCGTCCATGATGATCTTGGTGGTGACCGAAGCCATCTGAGCGAGGTCCGTAAAACGAACCACCTCTTGCTCAACTCGCTCTAACTCGGATTGCAACAATTCCTTCGCCAACTGCAACTCAGCAAACAGCCGGTCGATTTCTTCAATCGAGGTGGCTCCGATTTTCTGGATGAGCGGCACAATCTCAGTGGGCGTTTCTGTCAACGGCGCAAGCGCCGCATGAGGCAGATCGCAAATCTCCCCTTGAACAGTCAAATTTGCAGCTACTGCCTGGAAATTCGACATCTCAAGTTTCATAGCATTCCATCCCTTCCCACAGTTGGTGTCAGGAAGGTTAATTTGGTGTGAACGAACGCATCACTTGCCAATTCATCTGGTTGGGATTTACGCGCTGCCCAACAGGGTTGCGGTCGCGCAACGATTGCAGTCCCGCGCAGCGCGCCGGCATTGCGCACGCCAAGGCCACTGGGTATCTGAGGGGCCTACAAGGCAGAGCGCGCGCGATGCTCGGAAGTCCGCAAGGGTCGGCGAGGTCGCCAAGGTCACTGGGCCACCCGGCGGACGGTTTATAGGATCAAGGATGATGATCCGGTAGGAGCGGAAGCGGGTTTGGCGTCCTTGGTCATTTAAACACCTAACGCACCGGCACGTCCAACCACATGTATCAGCTTACCCGCGCTCGAAAGCTGTGGCCCCATTGCAACACCCATAGGATTTTTTATCAGCGCCCCATTGAGGGGCGAATTTCATGGTCGGATGACAAACGCCGGCGATATGGGGGCCAGTCGTGAGCAATGCCGACCTAAAGGCGACAGGGGCCAGAAAAGAAGTCTTCGCTGCCAACGATGTCCGCACTCTCATTGCAAACAATCTGCGTAGTCTCATTTGTCGATGCGTGGCATGCCAACATGCGGTTGACCTTCGGGTATATGCTGACTACGCGACGCTAGCCCGCATCAGCTCCAATTCAGTGCGTTTTAGATGCCCGCATTGTAGCGCGGAACATGAGACCAAGATGGGAACGGTTTGCCCCGAGGTTCTTTTCCTCGAACGTCACCAAGCGAAAGGCACGAGGCACCAGAACGCCGCCCAGTGGTGAGCGACCTGTTGGCACCGGCTATTCTTCCCGCGCGTCGCTTCTCTCACGCTGCTCGGAGCCTGGGTTCTTACTGTCAGCCGGCGTCGGCGCGTCGGCTGGCATCGTCACGCCACGGTCGTTCGTTGTCACGGGCGCGCGCTTCGGCGCCTCGTAGTTCATCTCGCCCGGCGCCTTCGAACTCGGCCCCGTCCCAACGCTGGCGGGATCATCGCGTTGCTGTGATGGCTGTTGAGCCTGAGCCATCGCCGCTGTAACGGGGAGACAAAGCGCTGCGACGAAGACGAATGAACGGATGTTGAGGGCCATGAGATGATCCTGCTGTGCTGCTGACTGGACAGTGGGTGAGACGGCCTGTCTCTGGTTCGTCCATCGCTCACCACTTCACGCGCGACGGAGTGTGCGCCGCCCCACCCACCAAAACAACGCACGTCGTCGTCAATTGATCCGACACGGTCGCCGAGGTCCGACTGCTCGCCCAGGAGGGAACTGGGATGCTCACCTTAGGGGATCATCCCCAGCGGACCTGGACGCACGCGAGGAGGAGCCAATCCGTCACCACGCCGGCCGCGCGATGAGCCGGTAGTGAGTGCGGTAGCCCTCCACCAGACCTTGGCGGCACAAGACGGCGAGAACTCGTGAAGGTTGCCCGATGTGGTATGGGCGATTTCTCACGCGCTCGCCTCAAGATTTCAGACACCGCCGCCCAATACCGCTCCACATCGCCCAACGATGAGAGCGCCTGTACGAACAACACCTAAAAACACTCGACATACCCATAAGGTGCAGCGAACGCACATTGTCCCAATCCCGGCATATCGCTGTGCTCGCATGCACGCGAGCTGTGGAAGCCGACAAGGAGGGACGTCATGCCGCTGAAACCTGAGCAGCTTCCCCTGATGACGCTGGGCGAACTCACACAGGCAATGTCGGGCCGGGAAGGTGATCGGGCCCTGATGGCGAAGGCAGAAATGCTGCGACGGCAGACCCAAGCCCAGCTTGATGCCTGCGCAGCACAGCAGAGAGCCTGCGCGTCCCTAGAGAGGAATGCGAGCTTCATGCTTTATTGCGCAATCGCCTCGGCGGTTTCGGCCTTCGCAATCGCAATGGCAATGGGCATTGCGCTCTACACGTTCTTCAGCTCATTGATAGTGGAATAGCCTGGCGGGGCCACTTGGGCTATTTCTGATCACCTGCCCCATTAACGTTCTCTGGTCGTGGAGTAAGGCCGCGCCGGCTGTCCTCAACAATGCTCGCGCCCTTCCGCAATGTGATCGCCGCGTTGGGCCAACGCTCGCAGGCGGCTCGATATGCGCCCCGAGCAACGATCAGGTTCTCAACGCCAGCGAGATGCTCAAGGACGCTCCCGCCATCGTCCGTCCATATGTCTACACGGAACGGAAAATAGGTTCGTGTGGTCTTGTCAGCGGTGGCCGTAACACCGGTGGACGCCTGCCGTAGTTGAGCCGCTGCAGCGTAGATGGCCTGGACGATCTTCTCGAACTCCTCTTTGGTCGTCGTGGCTGCAGGCAGTGCTACATCAAATGCCCGCTCAATGGCGTCGCGGATCACGCCTACGCCGGCGACGAGGTCTTGATAGTCCTGAAGAAGCGCCAGGTGGCGCTGGGCATCGCTCTTCGGCATCGCACGCTCCTACTGGAACCCACAATCGCTCCGATGTGTTTTAACCAATGCCTGGACCAAAGGGGAGTGCCGCTATGGCCACCGACCGGGAATGCGTGGACTACGCACATGAGTGTATGCGGTTGGCTGGACTGACCGACGAGCCGGAAATTCGCGATCAGCTTTTCGCACTGGCTCGCGAGTGGATGGCCGCTGCTATGCACGAGCGCGATGTGCTGATCTTTCCCTCAAGCAGACGAGCGTAGCCTCATCTTCGACGCCGGTAGCGGCTGTTACAGGGTTGTGCGCGCTCACGCAGACCTCACCGGGCGCCCATGTGATCCCGCCGCGCCCGCCGTGCCCCCCAGCCGGTCGGTCGCATGGTGAGCGGCATGGGTTAGGGCTGGGTGGTAGGGGCCGCTTCGGAGGCCTCGGGGGCGGCGGCTTCGGTGGTGGCTGATCCCGTTCACGACGATCTTACACCGCCAGGACCACCGTGGTGATTGCGACGGCAGCGCCAGTCTCTCGGCCTGCGCCTGCTACCGGTGATCAACGCCGCCGACCGCCGTTGATGCGCTGGAATTCAATCAAATCGAGTACTCCATCCATGAACAGCGCTCTATGAAATTCCCACGTAACGGCGTCCATATCGGCCTCTTCCATGAGGAGCTGCCGGGCGTACTGCCAATGATTGCATAGCTCCCGATGCGCCCCAGCGTAAACATGTACGCACGCGCGTCCTGGATGGTGCGCAGGATGTCGCCGCCCTTCATCGGCAGCGGGTAGGACAGTTCGCGGTAGGCGCGCGGCATTGATTACGAGGATGACGCCCCTGCCGTTGCGATCCGTCGGCGAACCAATTCGGCCGCCAGCTCCGGCAGTCGATCGATTTGATTGTCGCCCCAGCGGTATTCGATCGCTACGTTCTCGCGCTCGGCATAGCCAATGTCTTTGAGGCCCTGCCAAAAGGGGCGTAGCAAACTGTCCGCGAATATGCCAGGCGATTGGCTGTCGAGGTAGCCGATCACCGGCATCGTCTGCTGCTGCGCGCCCGCCACAAGCGGCCATGCCGCCGCGCCGCCAAGGAGCGTGATGAACTCGCGGCGTCTCACTCGATCACCTCGTCGGCGCGGGCGAGCAGCGTTAGCGGTACAGTGAGACCGAGCGCTTTGGCAGTTCTGAGGTTGATAATCAGCTCGACTTTTGTAGTTTGCTGAACGGGTAGGTCGGCCGGCTGTTCGCCCTTAAGAATCCGGCCAGTGTGGACGCCGACCTGACGGTACATGTCCGTCAGACTTCCTCCGTAGCTCACAAGCCGCCCGCCGCGGCGAACTCGCGATACTGATAGATAGCAGGCACAGCATGGCGGATGGCCAGAGCGGCGATCTGTTGGTTTTGACTGTTGAAGAAAGGATCGCTGCCGATCACGAGGCCGCCTGCCCCCAGTTGGGCTAAGGTCGCGAAGACGGCATCAAAGTCGCGCACAGCGCTCGCATGCAGTACATGAAACTGCAGCCCGCGCTTACGTGCCGCCGCCTGTAGGTCTGTCGTTATGGTTTCCCGGAAGGAACCGGCGGCCGGATTGACGAGCAGTGCAATGCTGGTCGCCGCGGGCATCAACTCATGCATCAGCTCAACCCGCTTCGGCCCCACCTCCGCGGTCAACGTAGTTACGCCAGTGAGATTACCGCCGGGTCGAGCGAGGCTGGCGACCAGTCCGGCTGCGACTGGATCGTAGCCGGTGGCGAAGACGATCGGAATGGTTATGGTTGCCGCCTTTGCTGCCATCACCGGCGCAGGACTGTTCGCGGCAATCACAGTCACTTGGCGCCGGATCAGGTCGGCTACTAATGCCGGAAGCCGATCATATTGGCCGTCCGCCCAACGATACTCAATCGCCACGTTGCTGCCCTCGACATAACCGGTCTCGCTCAGCCCTTGTCGGAACGCGCGCACAAGGTACGCGAATAGATCAGGCAATTCGCTATTGAGGAATCCAACGACTGGCATCGCCGGCTGCTGCGCCCGCGCCGCGAGCGGCCAAGAGGCCGCGGCGCCGCCGAGCAGCCCGATGAATTCGCGCCGTCTCATGCCAAACATGGGTGGCCCCCTCCCACGGGTGCCGCCGCCGATCATACCAGCTACGGGCGGTTTGACGCATCAGGAGCCTGCCGGGGGAAGGGTCAGCCGGTCCTTGGGGATGACCTGAATTGTTCTGAATCGAGATGCCGCTGGCGTTCCCTTAGCTCTGCCTTCGAGCCGAGTTCCCCGTTAGCGTAATTCGCGTCGATCAGCGAAACGCATTCCGCTTAGCCCGACTGGCGGCCGTAACAGCTGAAATCGCAGTGCTTCCCTTCCGTACCTAACAGCGGTCATTTGATCACCGCGTCGGCAATGGCAACGATGGGCGGCACGATGAGGCAAGCGCCCACAATGCCGAAAGTATTCACTTGCGGACCAAAAGCCGGCGAACGGTTGCAACTAACCGATCGAATTCGATCGGCTTGGTATCGAAGTCGTCGCATCCTGCCGCCATCGCCTTCTCCCGCTCACCGGCTAGCGCGTGTGCCGATAGACCGACGATCGGGATATCGTGGGTTTGGGGGTCCTTCTTGATCCGTCTTGTTGCTTCCCAGCCATCGATGACGGGCATCTCCAAGTCCATCAGGATGATATCGGGCCGCTGGCTAAGGGCCATCTCACAACCCCTCGCGCCGTCTTCCGCCGCCAGAACCTCGAAATCGCCCAACAGCTCCAACCGCATTTTAAGCATATAGACGTTGTCGTCGTTGTCTTCGACGTAAAGAACTTTGATCACGATGCTGCTTCCATTTTGTTGTCGGCCTCTGGGTTGGTGTGCACAAGCCGACGGATACGCTCGACCAGTTCGGCGGGCCGGAACATCTCCTTCACCAATACGGATTGCACGCCGGAGTTTAAACGCTCCAAGTCTTTCGCGTTAAGATCACGCGCGGTGATGACGATGACCGGAATGTTTCGCCAGCCCGCCTCTTTCTGCAAGGCGGCGACCACAGCAAAGCCATCCATCTCGGGCATCATGAGATCGAGCAAGATCACATCAGGCGCCTCTTCTTGTAGGCGCGCCAGCGCCTCCCGGCCGTTCGCAGCTTCCTGCACGACCCAGTGCTGGTCCTCGAGCCACGCGCCCACACGCTCCCGCTGGACCGGGTCGTCTTCAACCAAAAGGACCCGCGTTGGTGGCGTCGACGCCCGAAAGCGGTCGACAATTCGATGCAGCCGCTCGCGGTCAATCGGCTTGGTGAGATAGCCGGCCGCACCGAGTGCAATACCGCGGCGGTGCTCATCCACGATCGTCACCATGATGACCGGAATCTCGGCGAGCTCAGCATCCTGCCGCAGCGCGGCCATCACCGACCAGCCGTCGATGTCCGGCATCATCACGTCGAGCGTAATCACGGTCGGCCGCAGCTCCTTGGCCAGCTTGAGCCCCTCCAACCCCCCGCCCGCGGCTACGACGGAAAAGCCTTCTGCCTTGAGATGATCCGAAATGAGCTCGCGCGCGGTCGCATCGTCGTCGATGACGAGAACGCAATCGGTCCTGGGCCGACGGCTGCCATTGGAACCGACCGCGCTCTTTGCCAGCGGGTCCGCGCTGCCGGGCAGCCGGACGGTAAAGACCGAGCCCTTGCCCGGCTCGCTCGTCACGGTCACGTCCCCACCCATCATGCGCGCGAGCTTGCGGGTGATGGCAAGACCAAGGCCAGTTCCACCGTATTGCCGTGCGGTCGAGGAATCGGCCTGGGTGAACTCCTCGAATAGCTTCGCCTGCTGCTCCGGCGTCATGCCGATGCCGGTATCGGCTACTGCAAACTCGATCCAATTGCGTCCGTCGACCACTTTTCGCACACGCAGCGTCACTCCCCCCTGCTTGGTGAACTTGCAAGCGTTGCTCAATAGATTGAGCAGGATCTGTCGCAACCGCATGGGGTCGACAGTCAGTACGCCAAGGTCCTCCTGGCTTTCGACGACGAGGCGGTTCTTGTTCTGCTCGGCAAGCTGCCGCGCGGTGCCGATCACTTCGTCGATCAGCGGAGCCAAATTCACCGATTTCAGGACTGAGCTCGAGCTTGCCGGCTTCGATCTTCGAGAGGTCCAGCACCTGATTGATGAGGCCCAGGAGGTGACTCCCGGCACGGTGCACCCGGCGCAGTGGCTCTGCCGCCTTTTCGGTGCCGAAGCGCGCCGCATTGGTGACCATCATCTCCGTGAGCCCAATGATGGCGTTGAGCGGCGTGCGAAGCTCATGGCTCATGCTGGCGAGGAATTGCGATTTGTGCTGGCTCGCCATTTCGAGCTGGCGGCTCTTCTCCTCCACTTCGCGCGTGCGCTCCTCGACCTTTTTTTCCAACCCGGTATAGGATTCCTGTAGCCGCCCGGCCATATCGTTGAACTGGTTAGCGAGTGCTTCCAATTCATCACCGGTCTTGATTGCGATGCGTTGAGACAGATCGCCGCTACCGATGCGCGCGGCGCCCGCCCGCAGCGCCTGGATCGGCCCGACCATGCGGCCGGCGAGAAACATCCCGGCCAGGACGGCAAAGCCAAGGGCGGCCAGCAGAATGAGCCCCAGTCGCTGCAGCGCCGCATAAAGCGGCGCATAGGCCTCACCGGCCGGCAGCTCGACGAAGACCCGCCAGCCGAGCGGTGCTACCGGTGCAGAGGCCGTGAGTACCTTGCGACCTTCGATGTTTTCCGCTTCCTGCACCGTCTCCGATGGGCTGTCGCTTTCACCGCGCGCCGCACGCACCTGCGCAAGCCGCGACATGTCCGTGTTGCGCAGCACCAGGCTAATGTCGGGATGCGCGATCAACCGGCCCTGCGCATCCACCACATAGGCATGGCCGCGCTCGCCGACCTTGATCTGCGAGACCACGTCCCAGATCAGCTTGAGATTGACTTCGGCGACGCTCACGCCGGCATCGCGCCGGGTGCCGGCAATGGCGAGCGTCATGTACGGCTCGGATTCACGACGGAAGTAAACCGGCCCGTAATAGACCTTGCGTGCCACCGCTTCCGTGAACTTCGGATCATTGGAGAAGTCGGTGCCGCTCGCGACCACGTCCATGGCCAGCCGCGACACCCGCAGCCGCTCTTTGCCGCTGGCGTCGATCTGCGCCAGCTCGGTAATTGCGGGCACCTGCCGCAACAGCCGCAATGCATCGAAGCGGCGCTGCTCGATGGAGCCGGCCGACCACGGCAATTGCGTCGTCCAGCCGAGCTGGCTCTCGATCTCCTTGCTGAACTGCCCGATCTTGGCGGCGGCGGCTTCCGCCTGTTCGCGCTGGATGCGGATGAGGGAAACCTTGTGCTCCTGGTAGTAGAAGTAGACGTCGAAAATACCGTTTGACAGCAGCGCGACGCAGACGACCGCCACGAACAACGCAACATATTTCGTGAACAAGCGCCGGCGGGTTTTGGGGATCGGAACGTCCGTCGGCGCCCGGTGCTGCTGCGCACCGTCTATATGGACGGCTGGTTGTTTCCCGCCAAATCCCTGTATGAAGTTGCTAATATTCATTATGACGCCGCGACGTTCCGTTTCATTCAATCACCTCGTCGGCGCGGCCCAGCCACAACGGCGGCACAGTGAGGCCGAGTGCGTTCGCCGTCTTCAGGTTGATGACCAGCTCGAACTTTGCGGGCGCCTGCACCGGCAGGTCGCCCGGGGCGGCACCCTTGAGGATGCGATCCACGTACGAGGCCGCACGGCGGTAAACGTCGGCCAGATCGCTACCATAAGACATCAAGCCTCCACTCGCGGCGAAGTACCGAAAGGGATACACCGCGGGCAGACGGTGCTGTGCAGCGAGCGCGATGATCAGGTCTCGATAATTGGTGGTGCTCACGTCCGGCAGGACCATCAAACCGCCGTTCGCCCCGCGTGCGAAGGTCTCTATGGCGTGCTTGATCTCACCAGCGTCGCGGACCGGCGTTTGGATCGGCTCAACGTCAAAGGCAGGAGCGGCCTCTACGACTGGTTGCCAGAACAAATGCGCAAACGGCGCCGTATCCGGGTTGAAAATGAGCGCCACATGTCGCACCGCGGGCGCGACATGTTTGAGCGCCTCCAGCCACTTGCTGCCTACGGTGAATTCGAAACTGGTGAAGCCGGTGAGGTAGCCGCCAGGGCGGGCGAGGTTCTGCACGAAGCCGTTGCCAATCGGATCAATCACCTGCACGAACACGATCGGTGGGGGATTGCCCTGGCGCAAAGCCGCCACCACCGGCGTGCTGGTGGCAAGGATTACGTCCGGGCCGAGACCGACCAATTCACTTGCCTGGCTGAGTAAGAGGCTGGGGTCGCGCGGCGCCCAGCGGTACTCCAGGCGCATGTTGCGCCCCTCCACCCAACCCAGCTCTCGCAGTCCGGTCTCAAACGCCTTGACGCGCATTTCAGCTTCGGGGTCGCTGGGCGCCATTGCGAACAGCACTCCAACCAGCCGTAGCCGATTGCTTTGTTGTGCGCGTGCGTCGCCGAGCGGCCAGCCGGCTGCCGCACCGCCGAGCATGGCGATGAACTCGCGCCGCCTCATTCATGCACCTCGTTGGCCCGCGCAACGAACGAATCCGACAAGGGAATGCCGAGTGAGCCAGCGGTCTTCAGATTGACCGCCATGTGAAAACGCAGAGAGTGCTCGATCGGCATTTCGGACGGTTTGGCGCCCCGTGCAATCTGGTGGACATAGCCCGCAATGTCGCGGAACAGCCCAATGAGGTCGAAGCCATAACTGATCAGAGCACCGGCCTCGGTGTTCTCGCGGAATGCCGCGATCGATGGAATGCGGTGCGCGAGCAAAACCTGCGCGATCGCCTCACGGTCGCGCAAGAACATCGGGCCTGCCGGCAAAATAAGGGGTTGACCGGGCACGCCGTCCATCGCGGCAAATGCGCCATCGTAGTCATGCTGGCCTTTCACCTCGATGGTCCGGGGCTTCAGCCCCAGCTTGCGGGCCGCCTCAGCCGCCGCATCGCGTTGTTCGTGCGAAACCCTGTCGAATGCAATCCCGACGACCGTGGCGCCCGGAAACACTTCGCGAGCGAGCTCGACGCGCTTTGCGGAGAGCTCGAGCTGGCGTACGAAAATGCCGGTAATATTGCCTCCGGGACGAGATAGATTCTCCACATATCCCTTCGCCAGAGGATCGAAATCGATGGCCAAAAAGGCTATCGGCGCACCCTCCGCAGCCGAACGTGCGGCAAGCAGCGCTGGCTCGTTTCCCACTGCCAGGAACACGTCGAGCTTGCGCGCCGCAAGCTCGCGATAGCCTTTCTCGTAGCCGTCGATATTCGGTGTTTGGATGTATTCAAACGTAAAGTTCCCGCCTTCCTGATAACCCAATTCGGCCATCCGCTCGAGGAAAGCTCCATAGAAGTTGCGGGGCTGAATGCCTACAAAGCCCACCCGTAGCATCCTGGGCTGCGGCTGCGCTGGTAATGGCAGGGACCCAGCGATCGACGTGGCCGCTGCGCCCCCCACAAGGCTGATGAACTCGCGCCGCCTTGTATGTCGGGAAAGGAGCATTGTGAGGGGTGACAGGGGCTGAGTCGTCATAGCTCAGCCCCCGTCGCGACCGGAAGCCCGCAGCCGCCTCGGATGTCAGACCGCGAATGAGCTTGGTGCTCCAGTCGCTTCTTCCATACCCGAACAGTTGCCAGGGCACGAGCCCGCATCAGCAAGGATGGGATACGAAGATGGAAAAGCTTTCCTATGGCGGCATTGACGTGTCGAAGGACCGACTGGACGTGGTAGTGCTGCCTGAGGGGTGGTTCTTTTCGGTGAGTAACGACACAGCCGGCTGGACCGAGCTGGTCGCAAGGTTGCGCCCGCTCGCAGTCTGCGCAATTGGCCTTGAGCCGAGCGGCGGTTACGAGCGTGGCATCATCCGTGCCTTGCTCGCGGCCCGACTGTCGGTGCGACGTATCAACCCCAACAAGCTTCGTCAGTTCGCTCGCGCCCGCGGCGTCCTGGCCAAGAATGATCGCCTCGATGCGCGACTGATGGCAGAGTATGTCGCCATCATGCCGACCCGAGCTGTGCAACGGGACGACGCGGTCGACAGGCTCGCCGAGGTCGTCACCATGCGGCGACAGCTGTGTGACGAGCATGTCGCCGTCGAGAACCAGACAGCTCATCTCGAAGATGCCATGCTCAGGCGGCTCAGCAAACGCCGCCTGCTCCGACTGGAGGCCGATATCCGCCTCCTCGACAAGCGCTTGGCCGAGATGGTCGCCACCAATGCTGCTTTCGCTCGGCTCTATGAGCTGCTCACCTCGATGCCGGGCGTCGGCCCGGTGCTGGCCTTCACGCTCATCGCCCTGCTGCCAGAACTCGGGAAGATGAGCCGCAAGCAGATCGCCGCCCTCGTCGGTCTCGCACCATACGACTTCGACAGTGGCAAGCTCAGGGGACACCGAAGTATCTACGGCGGTCGGATGCCGGTCCGTAATGTCCTCTACATGGCAGCCCTCAGCGCAAGCCGATACAATCCCGCTCTCAAGACCTTCTCCAACCGTCTTGCCCACGCCAACAAGAAATCCAAGGTCATTATCGTCGCCGTCATGCGAAAAATGATCACTACCCTCAACGCTATGCTCCGCGATAATGCTGCGTGGCAGCCGCAATCCAACTGAGCCAACAACACAGTTGCTCATTCGATCACCTCGTCGGCGCGGGCGAGTAGCGTTGGTGGCACTTCGAGGCCGAGCACCTTTGAGGCCCTAAGGTTGATGATCAACTCAAACTTGGTTGGCGTCTGGATTGGTAGATCGCCGGGCTTAGCGCCTTTGAAAATCTTGTCTACGAAACTTGCCGCGCGGAAATAAAGGTCGGGGTAGCTGATCCCGTAGGTCATCAATCCACCGGCCGCGACAAATTCCCTAGAAGGATAGAGGGCGGGGAGCCGGTGCCGTGCCGCCAAGTCGACGATGACCTGAATATTCGACTGAGTAAAACCGTCGATCCCAACCAGAAGCGCGCCGACTTGCAATCTGAGCGCCGCGTCGAAGGCCGCTCTGACATCTTGCTCACTGCGCACGTCGAGTAACTCGGCCGTTAGGCCCAGCGTCCGCGCAGTCGCCAGAGTCTCTTCCCATTGCGGCGGCACAATCGGGTTGCCCATATTGTGTAGTAAGCCTACCCGCGAGATACCCGGCATCATCTCTTTCGCCAACTCGACGCGCTTTCCCGCTAGCTCAGTGGTAAACGAGCTGAGCCCGGTCACGTTACCGCTTGGCCGCGCGAGCCCGGCAACAACGCCGACGGCCAGCGGCTCGCCGATCGCAGCCATCACGACCGGTATCGTGGCGGTGGCGTTCTTGGCGGCCTGAGCCGCCGGCGTGCCCCTCGTGACGATCAGGTCGACCTGGAGTCGAACCAACTCGGCCGCGAGTTCCGGGAACCGTTCTGCGATGCCATCGGCCGAACTGTACTCGATCGACAGATTTTGGCCCTCAATGTAGCCGAGCGCGCGCAATCCTTTGCGGAGGGCATCCAGGTTGGCGGTGTTCTGCGACGCAGGAATCGTCTCAAGTAGCCCGATGCGATAGACCTTTCCGACCTGCTGCGCCCACGCCGCAAGGGGCCACGCGACCGCCGCGCCGCCGAGCAGAGTGATGAACTCGCGTCGCCTCATTCGATCACCTCGTCGGCGCGGGCGAGCAGCGTCGGCGGCACTTCGAGGTCAAGTGCCTTGGCTGTCTTCAGGTTGATGACCAGCTCGTACTTGGTCGACGCTTGCACCGGTAAGTCGGCCGGCTTCTCGCCCTTGAGGATGCGATCGACGTAGCCTGCCGCGCGCCCACATTGATCGATGGTGTCCGCTCCGTACGAAATCAGGCCACCGCCAGAGACGTAGAAGCGATCCCAATAGATGGCGGGCAGCTTGTGACGCGCTGCGAGTTCAATGATCAGCTGGCGGTGAACGATGGACACCGACGTAGTTGTCACTATCAGTCCCCCATTCGGTGCGCGTGCAAATGTGGCGACGGATCGTTCTATCTCGTCGGCATCCCGCACGTTGGCCGGACTCACCTCCACGCGGACTGATGGTGCAGCTGACTGGAGGGCGGAGAATTGACCAATTCCGGAAGGGCTGGCGTGATCCCTGAGGAAGGCCACGCGCGTTGTGCGCGGCGCAATTTCCTTGAGCAGCTGTAGCCATTTCCCACTTATGCTGTATTCGAACAGGGTGAATCCGGTGGCGTTGCCGCCCGGCCGCGCGAGGCTCTCGATGAATCCACCGCCAACCGGGTCGGCGACCAACGCGAACACGATCGGGACCGTGCGGGTCGTCTGCCGCAGCGGCGCCAAGGTGGTGCTGCCGATTGCTAGAAGGACGTCCGGATCGAGGGCGATCAGCTCCGCAGCGTATTGGCGTAAGTGGTCGGCATCGCCCGTTGCCCAGCGCGCATCGACCCGCACATTGCGGCCGTCGGTCCAACCCAGCTCCTGCAATCCCTGTCGAAACGCTATCAGACGCCGCGATGATTCCGGATCACTGGCAGAGAGCCCCATCAGCACGCCAATACGCCGCATCCGTTCCGGCTGCTGTGCGCGCGCCGCGATCGGCCACGCCGCCGCCGGCCGCCGAGGAGCGTGATGAACTCGCGCCGCTTCATTCGATCACCTCGTCGGCGCGGGCCAGCAGCGATGGCGGCGCATCGATGCCGAGCGCCTTGGCGGTCTTAAGGTTGATGACCAGCTCGTATTTCGTTGGTTGCTGGACCGGTAGGTCGGCCGGTTTGGCGCCCCTGAGGATTCGATCTACGTACGAGGCCGCGCGCCGGTACATGTCACTGGCGTCGAACCCGTAGGATATAAGCCCACCACTTCTCGCATAGTAGCTATACGGGTAAATGGCTGGCAGGCGTAGCTGCGCGGCGGTTGTAATAATTACCCTTCTGGTGGCGGTAAACCGAGCGCCGGGGAGGACAATTAGGCCGTTAAATTCTTTAGCCAGCTTATCAATCGTACCTGCAATATCGGCGGGATCATGTATCGGCGTGACGTTGGTCTTAATTCCAGCACGGCGAGCCGCGGTTTCAATGAAAGGCAAGAACAATCCGTAAAATGGGGCAGTTTCTGGATTGAAAATCACCGCAATCTGTGTCGCGGACGGAACAATCTCTTTAATTGCCTCCACCCATTTCCCGGCTATCGAAAATTCGAAGGCGCCAAATCCACTTATGTTGGCGCCCGGCTGCGCCAAGGTCGCAACGAAGCGTTGGCCAACGGGGTCAGCAACGTTCGCAAATACAATTGGAATAGAGCGGGTCTCCTTGAGCGCTATCACAGCTGGCGTTGCGCCGGCCAAGAGTACATCTGGCGCCAAACGCACCAATTCCAGCGCATCGGCCCGCAGTCGATCCGCGTCTGAGCCCGGCCAACGATAATCCAATCTAATATTTACACCATCGGTCCAGCCAAATTCCTTAAGTGATTGGCTGAAAGCTTTTGTCTGTTCTTGCGCTTCACCGTCGCTCTCGAGATATGACATAAGTACGCCGATCCGCCTCATCTGCTGCGACTGCTCCGCGCGTGCCGCGATCGGCCACGCGGCCGCGCCGCCGAGCAAGGCGATGAACTCCCGCCGCCTCATTCGATCACCTCGTCGGCGCGGGCAAGTAGCGTTGGCGGGATTTCTATCCCGAGAGCTTTAGCGGTCGTCAGATTGACAACCAAACTGTAAACGGTTGGCTCCTGAACGGGCAGGTCGGCGGGCTTCTCGCCCCTGAGGATGCGATCAACATACGACGCCGCACGCTGCCACATGTCGAGAGGCTCAGACCCGTAGGACATGAGGCCACCCTCTGCCGCGTAATATCGATAGGGATAAACAGCAGGCAACCGATTGGTATTGGCTAATGCAAAGATCACCTTGCGGTGGTCGCTGATGGGAGCACCCGGCGTCACGATGAGGCCGCCATTCGGCTCACGAGCAACGCTCTCGAGCGCGCGCTCGATGTCGCCAGCATCGCGTATATCGATCGACGAGACCTCAACGCCCAACGATGGCGCTGATTGCTGAATCGCGCGTAAGCGACTGGCATTGGCAATGTTCCCGGCATTCACCAGCACGGTCACTCGATTGACGAGCGGCGCGATCTCCTTGAGAAGTTCCAGCCATTTGCCGCTTATCGAAGGTTGGGGGTTCATGAAGCCGGTGGCGTTTCCGCCGGGGCGAGCGAGACTAGCTACGACGCCCGTAGCGACAGGGTCACCAAGCGCCACGAACACAATGGGAATTGTCTGCGTCTGCCGCTGCAGTTCCTGCACAACCGGTGTATTACCGGTGAGGACCACGTCGGCAGGCACAGCTATAAATTCGGCTGCATACTTCCGTATCCTGCTGAAATCGCCGGCAGCCCAACGGCTTTCGATTCGGACATTCTGTCCTTCGATCCAGCCCAACTTTTGAAGTCCCGCCCCCAACGCGATAATGAAAGCCTGCAGCGTCGCATCGCTTTCATCTCCGTCCATCAGCACGCTGATCCTGCGGACTCGCTCGGGCTGCTGCGCCCGCGCCGCGAGCGGCCACGAGGCTGCCGCGCCGCCGAGAAGCGTTACAAAGTCCCGCCGCCTCATGCCGGGCATGGGAGCTCCCTCCCAGAATGCCGCCGCCGATCATACCAGCTAGGGACCGCCGAACGCAGGCGGTTTGACGCATCAGAACCTTGCCGGTGGGAGGGTCAGCCGTCCTTGGGGCAGACCTGAATTGTTCTAAATCGAGGTGGTGTTGGCGGGGCCGCCCTGCCCTTGCATGTGCGCTACGGCCTCGCTCCGTTCCGGGCTCGCTCTCGGCGGCCGCAGCTTTCAAAGGAAGTCGTTGTCCTCGATGCGGGGCCGGCTGCCGCGGGCGCGGGCTTCGGCGCGCTCGAAAGCTCTTTGACGATCTTCTCAGGCGGAACCTTGGTCCAGGTGTCGTTCAACCATCCGTACCACACATCGTCGGGTAGCGCCCGCCGGCCGGCTCGACCTTAAACTTCGTCTTCACCACGTCCGCTGCGCCACAGCAGAACAGCGATTTAGGATCGAGCTGCGGCTCAGGGGGTTGAGCATTGTCCGGCCGCTGGAGATTTTGAAACCACTCCTTATGCGCCCCTTCCGGCCAGTCCCCGTGGGAGAAACCCGTCGTTGAAAACGAAAGTAAAATTACTGCGGCCGATAGCGAAGGGCAGATCGCGCGCGCACAGAGCGTCAAATTCGCCACAGCGGAAGAGGCTGTCGACTTTGCGAACGTGTCACCCGAGCAAAAGGGTGGGGAATTTGGAGTGACGGGATGACCCCGTCGGCGGTGGGTTCGCTGGTTATTACTTCTTTTAGGTTCTAGGGGCGTCGGCTTCCCGACAAACACGCGCAGGCGGGCAAGCCTGCTATGAACAAAGTCAGGTTGAGGTTCATCGCGTTCCTCTTTTTTGTTGAGTGCGCACAAAGTCTTTACCCGTCCCAATCATAGAGCGAGATACGATCGCGCGCACCCGGTGATAATGGCCGGCATTCGGGCAGACTGCATCGTTCGAACGGACTACCAACTGCTTCTTGCCTCCGCCGGGATGTCTCCTGTGGGGTCCCCACAACGGACCTCGACTCGGAGAGGCAAGCGCCCCGTGCTGCTGGCTGTTCTTCCAGTCGGAGCGCCGTGCGGCAAACCGCCTGCGCGCGGCGGTTGATTGCTGGTATGATGGAGGCGGCCGCAGAACCGGCGGGACGGAGGAAGTCCCATGCTCGACATGAGGCGGCGACAGTTCATCACCCTTCTTGGCGGCTCGGCTGCGTGGCCGCTTGGCGCGACCGCGCAGCAGGCGGTGATGCCGGTGATCGGATATCTGGGAGCCGAATCGCCTGCCGCGTTCGCCAGCCGTGTAACAGCGTTCCGCCAAGGTCTCGGCGAAAGCGGATACGTTGAAGGTCGGAACGTCGCAATCGAGTTTCGCTGGGCGGGAGGCCAACACAACAGGCTTCCTGTGTTAGCGGCGGAGTTGGTCAGCCATCGGGTAGCGGTGATCGTTGCGCCGGGAGGAGCCCCTGCAGCACTGGCGGCAAAATCGGTGACCACAACGATACCCATTGTGTTCGAGATGGGCGCCGATCCCATCGCGACGGGATTGGTTCAAACGATAAATCGGCCCGGGGGTAACATCACAGGCGTGACGAGCTTGAACGTGCAAGTAACCCCAAAACGGCTGGAAATCTTGCACGAGGCGGTGCCCGCGGCTGCTGTGATCACCGTTCTCCTCAATCCCACCAGTCCTACTGCCGATTCACAATTAAGAAACTTGCAGGCTGCGGCAAGCGCGCTGGGAGTGCGGCTCCATGTGCTCCACGCCAGTAGCGAACGAGACTTCGATGCGGTGTCTGCAAGGTTGAGCGAACTTCGCCCAGGCGGGCTCGTCGTCTCTTCGGACACCTTCTTTGCCACCCACAGTGAGCAACTTGCCGCCCTAACCGTCCGCCACGCGTTGCCCGCCATCCATCAGTCCCGTGACTTCGCTATCGCCGGCGGACTAATGAGCTATGCCGGCAGTTTTGTGGAGTCCCACCGCCAAGCTGGTATCCAGACCGGACGCATCCTCAAGGGCGAGAAGGCGGCTGATCTGCCGGTGCAACAGGTGACGAAGGTTGAGCTTTTTCTCAACCTCAAGGCAGCCAAGAGCCTCGGCATCACCTTTCCCCTTTCGCTCCTCGGCCGCGCCGACCAGGTGATCGAGTGAGACGACGCGAGTTCATCGCGGTGCTGGGCGGGCCGATCCCAGCGCGCCGCGCAGAAGTCCTGAACGAATGGTGAGGGAGCCCTGATGCGATACAAGCCCAAAAGCATTCCCGCGCTGCACATAGCTCTTGGGGTCTTGCCAGCTAAGATGCGGGTCGAGGCGGACCCAGACATCGGAGTGTCTGCCACGACCGTTGGCGAACTTCGGAAGGTGACGGCGTGGGCCGAGAATTTGGTGATAACAACCCCGCAGGAACACCATCCCGAAAGCGCAGTAAAGGTCAGCAAGGCTAGCGTAGCGACTCGCGTCTCACCGAAACCGTAGGGCGCCGTGTCAAGCGCTTGGCCTGGATGCTCGGCCTGTGCCGCCATCGCTGCTCGCCCGCGCCGACGAGGTGCTCGAGTAAGAGGAAGGGATTACCGTCGCCCAATTTCCATCCAAAAATTTCCGCTCGGAATACTAGCTAACCACCTCCCAAGCCTTGTTAGCAGTACCGTTTGGCTCATTCCTTCCGCCGATCTGGTCCTTCCGACCAGCAAGGAAAGCATCAAACCGTATGGATCGCTTATCCTTGGCGTTGACCCTGCTAGGATGGGTGCTGATCGCACTGCTTTCATTTTTCGTCGGGGTCATTGTATTACGCGCATTGAGACACGCTACAGTATTGACGCGATGGACACAGCGGGGCGACAGATCATCCGGGCAGGAGCCGCCGTGACGGGTGAATGTCATAGGCGAGTATTTCGCCGGGACCCTGCCATGACGGATTGCTGCGTGGGACGCCACCACGACATCGTGCTCGAAGTTGTCGAGCACGATCAGGAGCGCCTCACCTGCCAGCGCCCGCGGAGCGACCCCGGCCCAGACCTCATCCACCACTCGGCTCTCGCGAAACACCACCCTGACCCTACTGCCTGATAGTATCCTGCCATATCTTCTCGATCACCATGAGCTGCTTGCCGACATTCGCGTAGCGATCGAGAGGCATCACCCTCTCATCGCTTTGAAATTCACTGAAGTCCTGATCAAACGCTGCATAGATCTTCCGAAGCATAGTCAGCAACTGATCGTCCACGAAGTCCATGCGCAACCTATCGCGCCATTCGGAATTGCGATCATCAGGAAGAATCAGGTTACCGGGTCGAATGGCGTATCGACCAGTTCGGTCAAACTTCACCCAAAAGTCCACGCTCATCGATGGTTCACTCTGATCTTGATGAAGATATACTCTCAGGGAACGATTCTGAACATCCCAATGCGGATACTGCACTTTGACCCACTCATCGGGCGTCCAGTCCAGGCTCGCCCGAACATGGATACCATCCGTAATGTTCGTCGGTCTATACACGGCCTCGACAGACACCTCGTTACCGCTCACTTCGGGTTGGTGCTGGGCAAGATCGACCAGGCCGATCGAACTCGAGCAGCTGGATGGCGTGAGGTAGTTCCGAGAGCGGCGGAGTTGCCGAGATAGCCGCTCCGTTCTCTTTTGAGAACTCCAGCTCGAACTCGCTGCAATCTGACATCAGCCAACCTTACATGGGGCTGTCCGGCCATGCGCTTGATCTCGCGACGGATGAGGCGTGGCAGGTCCGAATAGTGCCATTGCGAGGCGACCGCGGCCTTGACACCGTGCTTCGTAACCTCCTCGCTCAATTGATCGAACTGCTCGTGGTTTACCGTGACTGGCTTGGGCAAGATCACGTTCTTTATGCCGGCGCGCATATACAGTACGGTTTGATCGTACACGACATCCGGCCGCAAGGCGATTTCTACCACATGCTTCGCTTTCGCCGCATCGTCCAGCTTGCTAAAGTATTCATGTCGCCAATCGTCAAACGTGGCGAATATCGGTACGTCTGGCCTGGTCAATCCCAACCGGCTGACACGATACTGCGGCCTCGTGAGAAGAGGGTCCACAATAGCTGCCATATTCCACAACGTGCTGTTGGTGGCATATTTCGGCCCAATGTGAAGTCTCCCGTAGCGCCCATACCCTACGAGAGTGACGTCATGTCCGAGCGCCTCCTGGTGGGCTCTACTCGTACGATCGTAGACGTCAATACTGGCCTCCGGAGTTACAAGTTGAGTCGTCTGTCTTAGACGCATCGCGACTTTGCAAAGCTGCCTGTACAAGAAATCGGGCGACGAACGGAGGATAGTGTCGAAGTCGTGGCGAGCTACGACGAGCAGATCACTCGGCTCGACCGCGACGGCTGTTGCCGACCGTCGCCCGCCTACTTCAAGGAGCGCCAGCTCCCCAAACGTGTCGCCGTGGCTGAATATGGCCAGCGTGATGTCACCATCTTCCGACGGGACAAGTACCTTGACGCTCCCGCTGACGACGACAAACATCTCATCGCCTGCGTCACCCGCCACAAACAGCGTGGCACCCTCTGGATACGTTCCCATGCGGCAGCAAGCGGCAAGACGTTGTACAGTCGCTGGTTCGAGCGCGGAGAACAGCGATGTCGCCGACAGTAACGTGCAGATGTCCATCACATCCTCCATCGCCAGTAGGGGATGCCTACCGCGTTTCGAAAGCGGCTAGTGGTCGATCACGGCGAGAAAGTGCAGCGCTCGTGACCGTTGCCGTAGCTGTTCAACGTCCCCCCTCTGCGTGGAGAAGTGGAGATCGATGAAGTTTGGATTGGCGGCCCGCGGCGGCGGGCGCATCCGTGTTGCAAACGGCCTGGCACGCCGCGCTCAAATCACCACGAAGTCGCGGTAGTCCGGCGCGAGCCCTGTAGCCAGCGTGGCAAACTGGATGGCAGCGTTGGCGCGCCTGAATTGCCTGTGATCTGGGCCATGTGTGGCGCTCCTTGAGTTGTTGTTGCGTTGTTTGTCGCTCGGATTGTAGCGCCAACCGGACAAGCAGCCTGTGCCGCCCGGCACACCTTTCATGTCTTTTGTTGTGGTATCGGAGGACGGACTCCGAGCGAGCGCACGAGTGCGTGCGGCCCTTCAAGTCCTATCACCTCGTCGTTGAAACGCGCGTCTTGTTTGCAAGTCCCGGGGCTGGTGCCAACTCGACCGGCCGAGCTATCAGAGGATAAAACTCACAGTGAGCAAGCTTATCCCGCAATTACCGACATACGAGCGGACATCGCTTTGCGCCGCTTCGGGTCAAAAGCGGCCCTATGGCCATGTCGGCTCCAATGCCCGGTTTGCCCGAAAGCGGACACGGCTGCGCGACTTCGCCCTAGCTACCAGAACCAGCGAACGCGCTCGACAGATCAAAGCCAAAGCCACGTCGAAATAGGAGCATCACAATCGCGGAAGCGAATAATACCGTTCCCGCGATCACTCCAATCATTCCTGTGAGATTGATCGCACGGCCGATAATGATGTCCCTATCTGCCATTATCGATCTCCCCCTGTCAGCTCAGAAACCCTCCACGCAAAGCTGCGCCGCGCCGCCTCATTCGATCACCTCGTCCGCCAGCGCGAGCAACTTGTCGGGGATTTCGAGGCCGAGCGCCTTAGCGGTCTTGAGGTTGATCACCAGCTCGAACTTCGTCGGTAGCGCCACGGGCTTTAGCCAGTTTGAATTCGTCATGAGCGCGAAATGGGTGGAACTACTCAAAGAGATTGCGCCACACGTGTCGCGTGCGGCGGTCCTGCGGGATCCCATGCTCACTTCGGGGACCGGCCAATTCGGCGCGCTCCAGGGCGCGGCATCGTCAATCGGGATTGAATTGACCCCGGTCGGCGTGCGCGACCCCGGGGAGATGGAGCGCGCGATCGCGGCGCTCGCACGCTCCCCGAATGGCAGCCTGATCGTAACGGCAAACCCACTCGCGGTGGTTCATCGCGAACTGATCGTCGGTCTCGCTGCCCGCCACAAACTGCCCGCTATCTACTTCGAACGCTTCTTCGTCGCCGCCGGCGGCCTAATCGCCTATGGACCCGATGTCCTCGACCAGTACCGCCGCGCGGCCGGCTATGTCGATCGCATTCTCAAAGGCGAGAAGCCGGCCGACCTGCCGGTGCAGGCGCCGACCAAGTACGAACTGGTGATCAATCTCAAGACGGCGAAGGCGCTCGGGCTGACCGTTCCCGACAAACTGCTCGTCGCTGCCGAAGAGGTGATCGAATGAGACGGCGCGAGTTCATCACACTGCTCGGCGGAGCAGCGGTCGCGTGGCCGATCGCGGCAAGGGCGCAGCAGACGGAACGTATGCGCCGCATCGGCATGCTCCAGCCACTCGCCGGTGACGATCCGGAAGCGCAATTGCGTGTCTCGGCGGTCAATGGGCGATTAAAAGAATTGGGTTGGACGGACGGTTCCAATGTGCGGATCGATTATCGCTGGACGTCAGGAAACGCTGCTCTGACGCGGGCTCAGGCCGCGGAGTTGGTGAGCCTGAAACCGGACGTGATCCTAGGGGCCAGTACTCCGGTTGCGGCGGCTTTGCGAGCGGAAACGTCGACAGTTCCGATCGTATTCGTGCAAGTCATTGACCCAGTCGCGGCGGGATTCGTCGTGAGCCTCGCGCGACCGGGCGGCAACGTGACCGGCATCACAAATTTTGAGTTCACGGTGGGAAGCAAATGGCTCCAAACCCTGAAAGAAATTTCACCTAAACTCGTTCGCGTTGCAGTTCTCTATAATCCTAAGACGGCGCCCTATGCGGGCTCGCTGCTGCGGTCCATCGAGTCTGCTGCTGTCTCATTTGCGATGGAACCGACCGCCACTCCGATTCAAGGTGCTGACGAGATAGAGCGCGCGATCGATAGACTGGCCGAACAGTCCAACAGCGGACTGCTTGTGTTGCCAAACTCGACGACCTTAGTTTATCGGGATTTGATCATTGCGCGTGTCGCCCAACACCGTTTGCCGGCCGTCTACCCATTTCGCTACTTCGCCCTCAATGGGGGCTTGGTTTCGTACGGAACCGATGCCGCGGATACGCATCGTCAGGCTGTTTCATACGTTGATCGCATCCTACGCGGCACGAAGCCAGAGGACCTTCCTGTCCAAGCACCGATCAAGTTCGAGCTGATCATTAACTTGAAGACCGCGAAGGCCCTTGGCATCGAGGTGCCGCCATCGCTGCTCGCCCGCGCCGACGAGGTGATCGAATGAGCAACTGTGTTGTTGGCTCAGTTGGATTGCAATCGCCACACAGCATTATCGCGGAGCATAGCGTTGAGGGTAGTGATCATTTTTCTCATGACGGCGACGATAATGACCTTGGATTTCTTGTTGGCGTGGGCAAAGCGATTGGAGAAGGTTTTGAGAGCGGGATTGTATCGGCTTGCGCTGAGGGCTGCCATGTAGAGGACATTACGGATCGGCATCCGACCGCTCCCTGAGCTTGCCACTGTCGAAATCGTATGGTGCGAGGGCGGCGATTTGGGGGCGCGAGGACAGCGGACAGCCACCTGCAAACGTTCGAGGCGCAACAGACGGCATCTTTTTACCTTGTGCCGTGACAAATGTTCCAATCTGCATGGCTCCAGAGCCATGGAGGACGTTGCGACCGATTTCGTCACCTAATCTTTTGGGGTACGAATCAAATCGTATGATCTATGCCATCGGATCAATGTCGTTGCCGCGCCAGAGGCCGTACCATGGCTGGCTTGTTTGTAAGGATGGTGGTCGTTTGAGAATCCACGGGTCGGCAAGGAGAGACACAAGGCAGAACAAGAGAACGGAGGCAACCTCGGGAGATCGGTGTCATGTTCAAAAGCAGCGATATGTCTTTCGTGGCGATGATGTACGCAAAGGCCGACGCATTGGGGGAGCTGACAGCGACGAATGCGATGACCAAGACCTTCGCCGGCGACGGAGTCGCCATGGGCTTCGCGGGAGCTACGGCCGTCGCCCAGGGCACGACCTCAACAGCTCCAGACACGCAAGCGGTGACCGACGGATTTGCGGATGGCGGATATATAACCAGCTCGCGCAACAGCAATGTGTCGATCGACTTTCCCTATGGGCCGACGCCGGTCTCATTATCGGCTTCCATGACGTTCGTCGCGACGCACGGAGACGGCGATCGCTTGTCCGGTCACTCATTGTCTGGGGTAGCGGGTCCTTCGGTTTATGACCTTTTTTGATCAAAGGCCGACCGTTTGTCGCCACCAGTTTGTCGCGTTAATGCGCGGTGCCCCATGTCGGTTTTCCAAGTCAGGCCGCAAGCATGGGTCGCGAGCAACCGTCCTCTTGTCGCCGTCCAATAGACAGCGATCCAGTAATTGCGCAATGGGATCTCCGAGCAGCGGGCAAGCCCCGGTTCGTAACGATGACGGCGCGAAAATGAACCGGTAGACTGGCGAAACGGAAACGCATCGAACCGGGAGAAGGCCTCTCACTTGAGGCGGATCAAAGATTTTTACTGAGCCCTCCCAAAGTCGGTCGTCTTTTCAATCCGTGACTACAACCCGTCTGCGGCCTGCTGCAAATTGATCCCGTATAGGCAACGACGTAAGATGCCCCGACCAGCTTTGCAGCGTTTGCCGGGTTAATTTCAGAGACCTCGTCACGCCCGCCTATACTTGACCTTAAGCTATAGATCTCAGTGCCAATTGACCTTAAGGCGTAGATATAAAGAGCAAATTGCAATGCCCGCTACGTCGAAAAGCCTTCGGTCCGATGAACCTTTGGTCCCGTGAACCACGCATCGTTAAACTGCTCCTTGCGGGCAGCGACGAGAGTCCGCAACCGAGAGCAACAGGAGAGCAACAGGAGAGACGACAATGCCAGCCCCTCCAACCTTTGATGTGAGCTTCACCAAATACGTGGACATCTTTGACAGAGTCCGAGTTGATAAGGACATCAATGTGGATGTTTGGGTCAAAGGCAACTCGGCCATCGGCAACGCCACAGCCGATGCAATGGGCAAAAACACGCATACCGAGACGCTAACCCAAACGTATACCTCAGAGGGTCACGGATCGAGCTCGGTTTCAGAATCTCTGTCTGCAAGCACTAAAGATTTCCAGATGCATTGGAACCACAACTGAGTATGTTTTTGTGATCCGGCGCCGGCAGCGGCTTCAAACCGCTGCTGGCGACAACGGACCGATGTGGAAAAGCCTCACAAGGCGGTTCCGGGAAACCGACGCATTCGCGGGGACCTGACCATGCGCGCTTATCGGTTCGATACCAAGACAGTTCATCATGAAGCGAGGGACGACACTGAGTCGGTCGTACTCGAAGTGGGGCGAACTGGCATCGCGAGATCACGCGCCCATCGCAACGATCCCTCACTAATAAGTAGCAATTACGCGCGAACCTCGCGCACTGGACGAGGCCGATCCTCGAGTTCGTCGCATGCGGTGAGCGTTACAGCCGGACCTGGCATCTCAATGGCCGCGGTAACTGGAATCCGGCAACATCGCATCAAGCTGTCCGACTAGAAAAAAGCGCCGACTCAGTTTTGCTTGCTCGCGCCCTCCGTCTGCCCGCGCAAGGGGAAGTCATGCTGGAAAAGCCGTCCGATATGATAGAAAGCATTGCATCGTGAGAGTCGTTTGCTGCGGTGCATGAGTTTAGTTGTGGCACGGACCTGCCGATCTCGAATGTCCGCTTTGACGGCCAGTATCGACGATAAAGCGGACAACATATGCTCAATGCGAGTTCTTCGCATTTTGACCCATAACGGTCATGCAGCGGAGGCCAGCCTCGGAAGTCTTGCTTTCGGTGGTGCCGGCCGGCTCATGCGTGATTTCAATAGAGTCGGTGATTGGATTTTCCCGAACGGGAATGTTGTAGTTGGCCATGCTGCTCGTTGGGGTGATGTTATTGAGCATAAAGATGGCTACCGAGCCCAATATGGCTCTGTGCACAAATATTATGAACGTGGTGGGCGGCAAGCTTGACCTTGAGATGTTGCGTGGCCATTACGTTGCGAAGTAGCTCATCAATGAGTCCCCCTTCTCCGCTTTGTCTGGCGTTGTGTGCCAGCGCTTTCTCATTGAGGCTCGCTAATAGAAACCGGTTCGTTCGGTGTTGGTTTGAAGAGCCAGCTAAACCGCTGAAGACAACCTTCTCGAGACCGAGGCGAGGCCGCAGCCCTTCGACCTTCGTAGTTTGCCTTCGCGCGGTTGCATATTTTATTTGCGGCGCAATGGAGAAATCTTTGCTTGAGTGACGTGCCTCACTCTACATGCGACTTTACTTGTGGTTGCCATGACGTTGGTCAGAGTACTCCCATAGGTAGCAACAATAGGAGCAACGACCATGGCAGATCCAATCATCAAGTTGGGCTCGACGGGCGAGGCGGTGAAGAAGGCTTTACTGCTTTTGGTTATCAGAACGTGAAGCCGGTGGTGGCTGCTGGAATCTGTTCAATCGCGCATAGCGCGTACGCGCCGCGACCCGCGCGGGGCCGGATTTCAGCGGTAACCGGATTCCGTGCTTCTGAAATCATTGCGCAACCGGCCGCACTCAGATGGCCTGCGCCCCCTCGGCTCTCGACCTCGCCCCGGGATTCGAAGGCGGTTCGGTCCACTCGATGACGCGAAAACGGTTTGTCGTGAAAATTCATTTCCTGACCTCGGCGCACAACAGCCTCAGCCAGCGGCTCCAGATCGAGCTTGCCGAGCGCGGCCACGCGGTGACGGTGACGCTGGCCACGAGCGAAGACGCCATGCTGAGGTCGGTGGCCGACCACGCGCCCGAGCTTATTATCGCCCCGATGCTCAAGCCGGCGATCCCCGATGCGATCTGGTCCAGATTCGTCTGTCTGATCGTGCATCCCGGAATCAAGGGCGATCGCGGGGCGTCCTCGCTCGACTGGGCGATCATGAACGGCGAGAAGACATGGGGAGTGACAATCCTGCAGGCTACGGCCGAGATGGATGCCGGTCCCATCTGGGCGACCCACGAGTTTCCGCTGGACGCTGCCTCGACCACGAAAGGCGGCCTGTATCGCGAGCGGGTCACCGAAGCGGCCGTGCTCGGCGTGCTGGACGCTGTCGCCAAGTTTGCATCGCGGAGCTTCCAGCCGGAACCGGTCGCCTATGACAAGCCCGAGGTTCGGGGCCGTCTGCGGCCGACGATGCGTCAGAGCGACCGCGCCATCGACTGGAGCCGGGACCCGACCGCCACCGTCGCGCGGAAGATCGCGGCCGCCGATAGCGCGCCCGGCGTGCTGGATGATCTGTTCGGCGCTGCGTACTACCTCTACGGAGCGCATCCGGAGGATCGGCAGCAGGGCACACCCGGACAGATCCTGTCCCAGCGGGACGGCGCGATCTGCCGCGCAACCGTGGGCGGCGCCGTCTGGATCACGCATCTCAAGGCCAAGGACCACGGTCCCTGGCCGGGACTGAAGCTGCCGGCGGTGCATGCCCTCGGGCCGCGCGCGGCCAGGATTCCGCACTCCGAGCTGCCGCTCGACGCGGCGGTCGACTACCGGACCTTCCGCGAAATCCGCTACTCCGAGGAGGAAGCCGTCGGGTACCTGCACTTCGATTTCTACAACGGCGCGATGAGCACCGATCAGTGCCGCTGTCTTCGCGACGCCTTCCTCTTTGCGCGCCGCCGGCCCACGCGAGTGATCGTGCTGCTCGGCGGCCGCAGCTTCTTCTCCAACGGCATCCATCTCAACGTGATCGAGGCAGGGGACCCCGCTTTGGAATCCTGGCGCAACATCAACGCTATCGACGACCTCGTCCACGAGATCCTGACCACCGCGTCGCACCTGGTGGTCGCGGGTCTGCGCGGGAACGCCGGAGCGGGAGGCGCCATGCTCGCCCTGGCCGCCGACCACGTCTTCGCCCGCGAAGGCGTGGTCCTCAATCCGCACTACAAGGGCATGGGCGGGCTCTATGGCTCGGAATACTGGACCTACACCTTGCCCCGACGCGTCGGTCCGGCAACGGCGATCGCGCTGACGGAAGGATGTCGGCCGATGGGGATGCGGGAGGCCCGAGCCATCGGGTTTGTGGACGACTGTTTCGGTGACTCCGTCGCCGCATTCGAGGACGTCCTTGCGCAAAGGGCGAAGGACCTCGCTCAGCGCGCGGACTTCTGGCGGCTTCTCCGCGAGAAGCACGAGCGCCGGCTGACCGACGAACGCGGGAGGCGCCTTGCCGCCTATCGCGCGGAAGAACTGGAGCGCATGGCCGCCAACTTCTTCGGGCCCGATCCGGCCTATCACGTGGCCAGACGCCGCTTCGTATACAAAAACCGAACGCCGAATTATTCGGAGGAACGCCCCCGGTACGCGCGGCCGTCATCGGCCGCCCCGACCCCGATCAGACAGGAGTGGGAACATGAACAGCTTCCCAGTTCGGCTCGCCGCGCTTCCGGCCGTTCTATCGAAAGCCAACTCGGGTCTCGTCCGCGGGCTCGTTGCGGCCGAAAGCGATCCCGCCAAGCAACGGATTCGCGCGTGGCTCACGAATCTTGATGATCAGCAGCTGTCGGGCATTGGCCAGACGCGAGAGGACATTGCCATCCTACGCGGCGCGCGAATGCAGCATCGTCGCGCTGAGGGGGATCGAATAGTGGTTCTGTTTGCTGCGGCGCATATGTCGCTTCCTGGAACTTTTCTGCCGTGCCGAACGCACCAGCCAATGTCCGAAGTTGGGTGGAGACCGGACTCAACGCGGACATGCCGCAACGGCCGAGTTCTGACCCGAAGCGGTTTCGGCTTCCCAAAAGCAGACCTTTCACCGGAAGCGGCGCTGATGCTTGGCGCCGCTATGCCCGAGCCGCCCGCGGCAGCGTGTGTGGCTGCTGGCCAAAGCTGCGCAAGGGGCCCGGCCGCATCCAAGAGCTGGAACCCGGGGAAGATCGCGACGGCAATTGCTTGGCGCATGGAAGTTTTTGCCCAATTAACGTCATTTAGGACAGAGCGTAAGGCGGCAGGCTCGGCGTCAAGCGATGGAACAGGGAAACCACATGATCGGCCGCCTCAGTTCTGGGAAATGTTCCCGATCGGCGTCGCCATCGTCAACGTTGGCGGATTCGACGAAAGGGACACGACCGCTCATCGGAGGACGATCGCCATGGAAATGCAGCTTGTATTGTGGAGCGGTTTAGGCGCGGCCGCACTCTTCCTGGCGATCAGCGGGGCTTGGATTCTCTCGCTGCCTGAGGCGCCGGCTGCCGCAGCTGCGCCGCCAATCGCGAAGGAAGAGGCCGACGCCACGATCGCGGTCTTGAAGCCGCCGAAACGCCAGCGCCCGGTGATCGCGATCATCGGCGCCAATGACGGCACCGAGGCCACCGACTATCTCATGCCCTATGGCATCCTTCGGCGCGCCGACGTCGCCGATGTGGTGGCGCTGGGAACGGAGCCAGGGCCAGTGACGCTTTATCCGGCGCTCAAGGTTGAGCCGCAGGCGATGGTCGCGGACTTCGATGCGCGACATCCGGACGGTGCCGACTATGTCACGGTCCCCGCCATGAGCCGCGACGACGACCCGGCGGTCCTGCAATGGATCAAGAGCCAAGCGGCCAAGGGTGCGATCGTCATCGGCGTCTGCGCCGGCGCCAAGATTGTCGGCCAAGCCGGGCTGCTCGACGGCAAACGGGCGACGACCCACTGGTATTATCTCGACGAACTGCGCGACAAGCATCCCGCGATCGTCTACGTCGCGGACCGACGGCTAGTAGTTGACCAGGGCGTTGCGACGACCACGGGGATCACCGCGTCCATGCCGATGTCGCTCACCCTGATCGAGGCCATCGCCGGCAGGCACAAGGCCGAGGCAGTTGGCCGCGATCTCGGCCTCACAAACTGGGACGCACGTCACGACAGCGATGCGTTCAAGTTCACGCGCCCGTTCGCGTTGACGGCGATTGGCAACACCCTCGCCTTCTGGAACCGGGAGCAGCTCGGCATAGAACTTGCGCCCGGCATCGACGAAGTGTCGCTCGCCCTCGTCGCGGATGCCTGGTCGCGGACCTATCGGTCACGCGCGGTAACGTTCGGCGGCGATGCGGGTGCGCGGCAGACCCGCAACGGCATCCGCATTTTGCCCGATCAGGTCGCCACGAGCTGGCCCGCCGAGCGACTCATTCCGGCGATTGGGGATCGGCAGCCGGCAAACGCATTGGACCAGGCCCTTGACGGAATCGCAGCCCGCTACGGAATGCGCACGGCCGACTTCGTCGCCATGCAGCTTGAATACCCAAAGCAAAGCACACCGCAATGAAGAGCCGCTCCGGACGATGCGAGCGGTGCGGCGGAACGGTGTTGGTCCGTCGGTGCTCCCGCTATCTCGAACAACGGGTCGACTCCCGGCGTAGCGCGCGAACTTCCGCCTCGAAGAAGGCCATGAATGTCTGGAGTTGGCACGTTTGAGACATCCACCGATGTCCGCTATACGGCCGCTTTCGGGGGTAATCCAGACATTGAGCGGACATCGCCCCAGGGCCGAGTTTGACCCGTCAGAGACATTGCGCACTTTCAACGACCACACAGGTCATCGAACTGAGCGGAGCCAGCTCGAAAAGGCTTTGATCGTTCGCTGCCGCGGATGATCGGGCGTGTAAACGAGATAAAATCCGTATCCCGGCAGCGCAAGGTTCAGCGCCTTGACTAAGACGCCCGTCGCAAGCTCGCGTGCGACGAGCACGTCGCTGCAGATGGCAATGCCCTGCCCCGCGATGACGGCTTCGATCGCGTGCAGTTCCTCCCTGAAGGTCAGGTGTTTCAACTCTTCGAACGCGGGCAGGTCGGCCCCTTGCGAGTGCGCCGCGGCGAGCCACCGCTCCCAGGTTGGAGCCTCGCGATCGGACGGCGACCAGTAGCAGTGGACGAGCG
This sequence comes from uncultured Alphaproteobacteria bacterium, assembly GCA_963739385.1. GTDB lineage: Bacteria > Pseudomonadota > Alphaproteobacteria > Rhizobiales > Xanthobacteraceae > VAZQ01. Next base: position 19,692 of record CAVUAI010000016.1, on the reverse strand, counting down.
TGTGTCGGGCAAGGCCTTGAGGGTCCTTCACGCGCTTTGTGCGCGCGAACAACTGCTTTGTGCGCGCGAACAACTGTGGACTGCAAACGGGCCAGAACGTATCCCTGAACAGCTCCTCGGCGACCACTCTCGGGGGAGCCGCATGAGCATAGCGAATGGCTATGTCTGCTTCGCCGGCCCACAGATCTAGTACCGCATCGGTCCCGATGACTTCGAGGGGAACTTCGGGGTGAAACGTCCTCCAGCGGGGCAGGCGCGGCACCAGCCAGCGACTGGCAAAAGCATTCGTTGTCGTCACTCTTAGCGGCTGCCTTTCGGCGTCATCTTTAACGGCCGCGATCGCAGCGACAAACGTGTCAAGGCCGTCTCGAATAGCTGGAAAGAGTCGGGCACCGGCATCGGTGAGCGTCAGCGGGCGCGGACGCCGGCGGAAAAGCTGACGGCCGCAGTAGCGTTCTAGCAGCCGTATCTGATGGCTGATCGCGGTCGGCGTGACCCCGAGCTCGGCGGCGGCCATCCTGAAGCTCATGTGCCGTGCGGCGGCCTCGAACGCGCGCAGCTCGATGAGGGGTGGCAGCCTTTTCATAAGCCAATTGTAGATGAAAATAGTTCACCTTCGCCTGAAATCTTCGAGTTTGCGCGTAGTCCGCCGAAGTCCGAAAAGCGGATCAGCTTGAAGTTTGTGGGCGGATCACTCGCCTGGGTGGCTCCCACAGGCCTCGTGACGAGGAGGGAAACATGACTTACTCGATTCCTGCCGCAACCGACCACAGGGCAACTCTAAATGCATCGGTTGTCAGGGAGCTTAGACAGACGGTGCGTGGCGACCTTCTGCTGCAAGGCGACGACGGTTACGAAGGGGCCCGCAGGATCTGGAACGGCATGGTCAACCGACGCCCGGCCTTGATTGCGCGCTGCGCTGGCGCCGCCGACGTGATTTCGTCTGTAGCTTTTGCGCGCAAGCATGGCCTCGTGCTTTCGGTTCGCGGCGGCGGCCATAATGTGGCGGGCAATGCCGTTTGCGATGGCGGGCTCATGATCGATCTCTCGTCGATGAAGGGTGTGAGGGTCGACGCTCAGCGCCGCACCGTGCGGGCAGAGGGAGGCTGCACCTGGCGCGACCTGGACCAGGAGGCGGCAGCGTTCGGGCTTGCCACCACAGGCGGCATAATCCCCGCCACGGGCGTTGCAGGTCTGACGCTGGGCGGCGGGCTCGGCTGGCTCATGCGCAAGCATGGGCTCAGCTGCGACAATCTTTTGTCCGCCGACGTGGTATTGGCCGATGGCGGGACGCTGACCGCCAACGCGACGGAGAACCCCGATCTATTCTGGGGCCTACGCGGCGGGGGCGGGAATTTCGGCGTCGTGACGTCCTTCGAATACCGCCTCCACGCCGTCAGCCAGATCCTCGGCGGCATGCTGGTTCATCCTTTCCACCGCGCGCACGATGTCCTGCGATTCCTTCGTGAGTTTATGCAGGTGGCTCCCGACGAACTGGCCTGCATGGCGGTCTTCCTCACCGGGCCCGACGGCTCCAAAATCCTCGCTGTCGTCGTCTGTTATTGCGGGCCTGTCGCGGAAGGCGAGCGCGTCCTCGGACCGCTCAGGAGCTTCGGCCCTCCAGAAGCAGATCAGATCGCGGCGATGCCCTATGTCCAGCTCCAGGGCTTGTTGGAGGCCGGGTTTCCACCGGGGCTTCAGAATTACTGGAAGTCCAATTTCCTGCGCGAGCTCAGTGATGAAGCAATTGCGACCCTCATCGAAAGCTTCCGAGAGGTCCCATCGTCGACTTCGGCCATTGCCATCGAGCAATTAGGTGGTGCCGTTAGCCGTACTGCGGACGATAGCACGGCGTTCGCGCATCGAAGTGCTCTTTCCAATTTGCTGGTAGTCAGCAGCTGGCCGAACCCTGCCGACAACGTAGTTAACATCGGCTGGACCCGATCGGTCTGGCAGGCTATGCAGCCGTTCTCAACCGCGGGTGTGTACGTCAACTACCTGGGACCGGAGAGCGATGAAGGTGCGGATCGCATCAAAGCCGCTTACGGGTCGTCCAAGTACGCCCGACTGGCGGCTCTAAAAAAGAAATACGACCCGATCAACCTGTTCCGCCTGAACCAAAACATTAGGCCCATGGGTTAGAGCGAGAAATTTCTGTGTCACCAGACCGCGTGGGCTCTGCGATGTCTGCGTTTGGCACTTTGAGGCGCCCACCGATGTCCGCTACACGGCCGCTTCCGCGGGCAAAGCGGACATTAGGCGACGACTGGCCGAACAATCGCGATTTAATGAGTACACGCCTTAGTCCAGCCGCTCCCGGAAAGACCGACGGACAATTCGCGGCCGTTCGACAATCACCCACATGCCGTTGTAGCGGATCATGACTTCTTCACCGGTACGGGCTGGCAAAGCTCCAATGGGTCCTGCGCGGTCCGCTTACACCCTGGAACGGCGCACGCGAACCCAGCCGGGAACGCGCATCGTTCCTTCATCGGTTTGCCTCTTTGGTTCAGCGGTACAGCCACCTTCCACTTCGGATGTCGCCAGAAGCCGTCGTAGAGCCGGTACCAGCCGTAACGCTTGCGCCAGGGCGGCCGCGCCTTCGGGCGGTGCTGGGTGGCGCGCTCAAGCATGGCGCACCGCTGTTGCTGCAGCGGCGGCTGTTGCATCGGATGCAACGCATGCAACACGTCGCGAGGAAAGCTCGCGGGGCGCTGGTGCGCACCAACATCAGCCGCCTCGATTCAGAACTATTCAGGTCTGGCCCAAGGACCGGCTGACCCTCCCCCCGGCAGGCTCCTGATGCGTCAAACCGCCTGCTCTCGGCGGTCCTAGCTGGTATGATCGGCGGCGGCACCCGTGGGAGGGAGCCCCATGTTTGGCATGAAGCGTCGCGAGTTCATCACACTGCTAGGCGGCGCGGCAGCGGCATGGCCGCTCACGGCGCGGGCGCAGCAGCCCGAGCGGATGCGCCGCATTGGAGCTTTGATTGCCTTCGCCGAGACAGATTCGTACGGGACCAACAAACCATGTTCAACCTCGTCAGCGCGGCTGCCGCCGCCGGTGTTAACAGATCGACCGAATGGTGAAGGATCACGAAAAGACCAGAAGGTCGGCTACCGAACTGGTGTGTTAATATTAACGAGGGAACCGGACCGTCTGCTGGCATTTTAAATCAATTTGTAACGGGATTGGATCACTGCATCGTTTGAGATTGCGAAGTGAGCCGAGGACGCAAGAATGCGGGCGGGTTTTTATCCTTCAAAGGCGCAACAAGTTGGTCAGCCAGGACCAGCTATTGTGAGGGCTGGTAATGGTCTCGCTGTTATATGCTTATCTTTCGGAGCTGCGTTCGCCGCGTTTGCCTCGGGTTCGCTTGAGCAACGAATTGGCAATTTATTTTGCTTGGGGTGCATACCCGCGGTCGCTATGTACGCAGGCGGTCATATTCTAGGTCAACTGCTGGTAGTCAGCAGCAGGCTATGTGACGTGATTATGGCAGGCAGCTTTCGGTACGCCACGCTCTTGCTAAAAGAACTCTTAAGCTGGGTGGGCACGCATGTCTCGAACTGGTTAGCAAGTTTACCCGCCCTCTGTCAGAAAGTCTGTTGTTTAGCCCAGCGGTATTACGGGCGTGTCTCCCACGTGATTTTTGACTTTTCATGCCTACTGATCCGGGGCGTTGCTCGATTTGCTATCCGAATAGAGGCTTTCCCGCACAGACAGCTTGCCACTTACCGCAGGTGTCGTGCATTGCGCCAGTGACTTGGAGGGTGCCAATGCCGAATCTCGGACCTGAGGTGCGCCGCAGCGGTTGGAGACTGATAAGGATCTGCATGTCGTTGACTGCGTTTACTTTAGCGTGGCTCGGTGCTTCTACCTCTTATGTGCCTCCCGATTTTCAACGCGAAGAGCCGACCGCCGCATCGACTGTTGACGCCGTGGTCGAGCGCATCATCGACATTGAATCCGGCGGCGATCCAAACGCTAAGAACAAACGCTCTAGCGCGACGGGACTTGGGCAATTTCTCGACGAAACTTGGCTCGACATGATTCGCGCCCACCGACCCGATTTGGCTAAGGGGCGCAGCCAAAACGAAATCCTAGAACTGCGGCGGGATGCCAAAGTTGCCCGTGAGATCACCGCGCGATTTACGGAGCGAAATGCCGGGATGCTGAGGAAGCGGGGTCTGCCTGTGACGCCCGGAACGCTCTATTTGGCGCACTTTGCTGGTGGCGCGGGAGCTGTGGCTATCCTGTCAGCAATGGAGAACGCCGACGCCGCCCTCATTATGGCCACCGCCGACGCGACGGGTCGGACTAAGCGAGAAAAACTCGTTAAGGCGAATCCCTTCCTCGAACGCTTTACGGTCGCTGATCTTAGGGACTGGGCAGACCGCAAAATGCGCGCTCCTGGTTTATAGTTGCTCCGATCCGGTTCTTGCCGGTCATTGCCGCTCTACTCTTTTTTGCCGAGCACGGACGAGTTGACGGTGCTTCTCGAAGGCTTGAAGGCTTGCCTCGAAAGCTCGCAGCATTGATATAGCTACCTCGGTGTCGTGGCCTGTCCGAAATGCATTTGCGATAACCTCCCGTTGGCGGGCGATGCGGTTCTTGCACTCTGCGATGAGCTGTTCAGCCTGGGCTAAATCGCGGTCTCTCATCGCCACTAGCCTTGCGACGCAGACGCTCGAACATTGCCAGTCCGTTTTCGTCGCAGCAAACAGCTTCTCCATCAATCAGACAGGAACGTATCCTGAAATCATTTGGGAAATACCTGGCCGAGCCTGCTACAGGCGACCGCCAGCGGCCCATCGCAGGCGGTCAGCAGCGCAAGTATGAACGTTGCTAGGGCAAGAGCGATAGTGCCCCATCCAGTCAGCTTCAGAGGAAGGGTCACAGCCTTTTGGGCTTCGGCTGCAGCCTTTTGGGCTTCGGCTGCAGCCTTTTGGGCCTCGGCTACAGCCTTTTGAACTTCGGCTGCCTCTATCTGGATCACGACCTCTCGTCGCCTGAATTCAATCTCGGCGGCTTTGCTGTAGTTCGAACCTGGGTTTGAGGCCGCCGCAGCCGCAACCTCACCTAGCGAGAAATCGCCGAACTGTTTCAAATCCTGCGTGGGTTCTGACTGGACAGCCGGCGCCTCGTTAGTGATGCCAGCTTGTGCCGCTTCTGAATTCGTGGTTCCTTAACATATGAATAACTCCCAGTCGCCTGCCGTCATCTGTCGTTCGCAACCAGCGCCATATGAGACCTTCGCTCCGGCGCCGGTGGCATGCGTGCCTGCGCCTGCGTCTCGGCCCGGCGCATGTGTTCGCGGCCAGCCGCTCCTCAGCCACCGCCGCACGCCTTCGCACCGCCGCAAGCGTCGCTTGCTCCGGGCTGCCTGCTGCGTCGCAACGATGCGCCGCCTTGGTTAGCGACCCGTTAAGACGTGGGCCTGTAGAGCGCGGACGTGGGCGGGGGGACGCGGCCCCTGCACCTAATGAAATCAATCAATTAGTAGAGGCTGGCTTGGATCACCGTTGGATTGTTTCCCGGGCGGCCCTGGAATAGCCTCGCAGTGTCTACCCTTCCTGGGTCAGACACTCATCGGCGCTCTTGAGTCCCGGCGGGCTGGGACGGGGGCTTTTTGTTGGACCAAACTCGCCTTCCGGTCAGGGCGCAATTTCTCGGCCTGGATCGGGCTCGTGCCGAAGCAGCATTCAAGCGGGGCAAGAACAGGCTCGGTAGTATCAGCAAGCAAGGCGATCGCTATCTGCGCAGCCTGTTCGTGGCTGGGGCACTCGCCGTCATCCGCTATGCCGGACGAATTCGGACCCCGGACCGCCGCATCCGATCCGAAGGAGTTGGTTGGTGTGGTAGCGCAGAACCTGACTGAGCTTGCAGCCAAGCTGAGCGCGGGACGAGGATAAGCCGGCATCCCTTCTCGCGCGTGTAGCCGTCGCTGCTCGCCCGCGCCGACGAGGTGATCGAATAAGAGACGTTTGCATGAGCCGCTTGGCACACCACGAAGTGCCGACGTCGCAGCACCAACATCGAACTACCGACCACAGTTGACCAGACCTAGATGACACCACAGCTTATGGAACCAAGCAAACAGCCGATCAACGCAGAGATCAAATTCTCCAAAGAGCAGCTTTCCTTGCCTTCGCAATCGCAGGGATTGCGTTGAAATCCCCGTACCGGACCGTCGCAACCGCCAGCTCGCAGTCGCCCACGACAATTGCTGCGGGCGCGGCAGCCCACTGCCGTAGAACACGTTAATCGTATTTTACCTTATCGGCGCCATACACAGAGGCAGTTTAGGGCGGCAGCCATAGCGTGCGCGGGAAGACTCTAAGTTACGCGGCGTCACCCGGAACTCTATGGCCGTGGCTCTGGGGAGAGGCGGCCCCTATACCGCCCAGGGGGTGGGGATCATGAGCCGAGTTATTGCCGTCATTGCGTGTGGCTTCACGCTGGCCGCATGTTCTATAACGATGCCAAGCTTGGATTTCATGAAGCCCGCTCCGCAGTCGGAGATGCTGGCGATCGAGTCCGAACCGCCAGGGGCAGAAGCGAAAACATCCTTAGGTCAGAGCTGTCGCACGCCCTGCCAGCTCGCGGTCCAGCCCGGCAGCGAGTTCTCCGTGACGCTCGCGCTGAGCGGCTACCAGTTGCAGACGGTATCGGTGCGTCCGGAGGTGCAGGGCGCAGGCGCTGCGCCGCGATTCGCACCCAATCCGATTCGCGTCACCCTGCAGGCGGTGACGCCTCCGAAGAAGCCGATTGCGAAGAAAAAGAAGCCGGTTGTGGCAGCGGCCCGTCCGGCAGCATCGCCGCCGGTGGCCTCGGCGACCCCAACAGTAGCGCCGGCGCCTGCAGCAAGGGCCGCGCCTATTACCCCTTCGCCCTCAGGTTCGGCGGAGGCGGCGCCCTCTGCCACCAACTATCAATGGCCGTCGCGATAATCGAAAGACGCGCCGAATAGTGTCTGCTGTGAAGACCGGGGGTAGGGTAACCGATCGCTGCAGGCCTCAATCGCTTTGGGGCCGCCCGTGTTCCGTGGGCGATAGCGCGACCTAGTTCGGGACCGCCGTCTTGGGGTTCGGCGGGTAGGCCGAGTTCTTCTGGATGCCGCGGATGAGATCGAGCGCGGTATGAAGCGCTTTGTCATCCTTCGGATCAGGCGGGATATAGGACTGCGAGCCGGTCTGCTCGGCGCCTTCGGCCTTGAGGTGTCCGCGCAGCGAAGCCTCGCCGCTCGTGTCGGTGCGCGCTTTGAGCTCGTCCGGCGTTCCAAACTATGCACGATTCTTCCAGAAGAACCGGGAACTGCTGAGCCCTGATGGCCTGGAGACAGGGACCCGAAATGAACACTTCCATGCCCTGTTCCGCACACGGAGACCGAGTCATATCTGCGAAATGCCGCGGTGACCGCACGATTTTGAGCGACCTTTCGTATGTGAGGCGGTGGAGACCGGCTGGCGGAGCGGACTCGAACTGGCGAATGTTGCATTTCTATCCTTTTGAAATGTCGTGCAGGATTCCGGCGACTAAGCGAAGCCGGGGCACCGGCTATACGGTTGAATTCGCCGAGAGACGCAGAGGGCATTGGGGCGTAACGTAAACCACGCGCGACTAACTTCCGGCGCGCGAAATCGTCGAAGCGGCCGCCAACACACGCCGTCCATGAATCTGCACCGTCAGTAATGAACGCCGTCGAGTATTGCTTGTTGCACGGTCTGAAGCTCGCCGGGCCCGAGCATCCCGCGATCCTGTGCGCACAGGAAACGCTGAGCTACGGGGCGTTGGCGGCGCGCGTCAGCCAGTTCGCCACAGGCTTGCGCGCGGCGGGCGTTCGTCCCAGTGATCGCGTCGGCATGCTGATGCTTGACACGCCCGACCTCATCGCCCTCCATCTCGGAGCGATAGCGGCTGGCGCAATCGCGGTAGCTATGTCGAGCCGCGCAAGCGCCGCAGAGCTTGCGCAAATTCTTGCGATCGTGCGGCCGACAGGTGTCGTGGTCGATGCCGAGTTCGCCGGTGTCGCGGCCAGCGCCGTCGCAGCCTCTTCGCCAAACACCAGGTTGATCCGGCGCGACCGCGAACTAAGCGCCTGGAAGGCGATTCCAGCCACCACGCTTGCACCGGTTCGGCGCGAGCTGGGCGATCCGGCATTCTGGGTGATGACCTCGGGCACCACCGGCCGGCCCAACGCGGTGGAGCACCGCCACAGCAATGTGGGAATCTGCGCGCAATATTACGAGCGGGTGCTCAGCTGTACCCGCATGGACCGCCTTTTCGCCACTTCACGCTTCCACTTCGCCTACGCGATCGGCAACATGTTCGCCGCGCTTCGGATTGGCGCGAGCAACATCTTGCTTGAGCGCTGGGCCACCGCGCCGAGCGTGGCGGATACGGTCGAGCGCTTCAAACCGACGGTAATGCTCAGCGTTCCCGCCGTCTATCACCGGCTGCTGGACGCCGGCCTTGCGCCGACGCCGGCTTTTCGTGCGCTGCGCCACTATGTGTCCGCCGGCGAACGACTGCCGCCGCAAATCTGGAGCGCGTGGGAGGCCGCCGGCGGGCATCCGATCCTTGACGGGCTTGGCTGCTCGGAACTGCTCTACATGGTGATTGGCAACACACCGCAGCGCCGCCGGCCAGGTTCATCGGGGCTAGCGATGCCTAGCGTGGAATTGCGCATTGTTGACGAGACCGGGACCATCCTCGCGGAACCGGGCAAAACCGGTCGGCTGGAGGTTCGCATGCCGTCGGTCTGTGCCGGCTATCGTGCGGCCGACGACAAGCCAGGCGACCCGCCGAATCGACCGGAAGAACGCTTTCGGCGCGACGGCTGGTTTGCCACCGGCGACGAGTATCTACAAGACCCGGACGGCTTCTATCATCACCGCGGCCGCACCGGCGATATGCTGCGAGTGTCCAGCATCTGGATTTCGCCGGCCGAGATCGAAGATGTGCTGGCCGGCATCCGCTCGATCAGCGAAACTGCGGCGGTGTTGGGCGAAAGCGAAATCGGGCTCGCGGAGATCGTGCTCTATGTCGTTCCGGCGCCCGGCGCCGACGGCTCGGCTGCGGTGGCGGCCGCGCGCGAACGGCTGTCGCGGGCGTTGCCGCCCTACAAGCGGCCGCGGCGGTTCGAAATTGCCCACGATCTGCCGCGCACGGCAACCGGTAAGGTCCAGCGCAACAAGCTGCGCGAGCAACTGCGGCGCGATCCGCATTGACGGCAGCGGTTTGCCCATATCCGCCCGTGGCCGCCGAAAACTTAAATTTCATCGCCGGAATGACGGATCGTTATGCGATAGAATTCTATTCCGGCCTAATGGTGCAACCGGGCTGACCATTTTATGAGCCGCTCTAGACTAGACTAGTTCGCGTGGCCTTACGCGCGATCTCCGCTCGTTCTCTTGGCCGCTTACAGCTTCGGCTCTGGCCTTCACGCCTTTCCGGCCGAGCGCGACAGCGGCGGGAGCCCGCGTGATCGGCATTCGCCGTAAGCACATCAGACTTCGGAGCGTAGAGGCGCTTGTCAGATTGAATGCACCTTCCGGAGAGGGAAGCCAGTTGGCCTCTCTGGCCCGACCCGGGCTCCCCGGACATACGCGCTCCCCTGCTGGTTATTGCGCCGCGGCCCCCGGACAATGCAATTGGAGCTCCAATTGGAACTTGATCCCGCCTGTGCCATTATTTGCGAGATGGCAGGACATGTCCTCATCCAAATCACCGAGCGACCTGGGGGCGGTGAGCCGCTTCGCACCGCGTATGCCGTTGCTGAACCCAATCAGCACAGAGCGATTGCTTTTATTTAAATTAAGACCAGATCACACTGCCGATGAGCAGGTTGAGGCAGTAGTCGAACTCACTCAATCCGCGTTGGATTACTTGGGGCTCAAGCCGGGAATGATTAAGCCTTTATGACGCGCAAGCATCCCGCGCTCTCTGAATGTTCCGTCAAAAACAAACCCCGCTAGAGGGAGCGGGGTTCAATTTGCCGGGTCGCCGTGCTGCGCGCGCGCCGCAACGGGCCACACGACCGCCGCCCCGCCGAGCAGCGTGATGACCTCGCGCCGTCTCATTCGATCACCTCGTCAGCGCGGGCGAGAGCGTCGGCGGCACCTCGAGGCCGAGCGTCTTAGCCGTTTTGAGATTGATCACAGCGAGCAAATGTTTTCCGGTCTACCCCATCATCGGACATTCGCGCGACCCCAGTCGACACGCCGACAAAAGGTTTAGTTCACGGCCCGACCTAAATCGACGGACTCACGTTCAGAGCCTGTGGCGAAATTGTCATCCCGGCCATTCGCAACCGGACGCTCAAGGTAGTTCAGCGATAAGCTTATGGAATTCGGGCTCGGACCAGGCTCTCGAGGTACTGGTGCGAACGTTCCCCAGCGAGCCAGTGGCGAGCGCGAATTTAGCTACATTATCGCCGCTTGCGGATTCGACAATGAGGAGCAGATCGTGTTCGCCGGAGGTGAGATAGACTTGCTTCACCTCGACTCCCAGTTTTTTAGCCATTTCCTTGGCGGCCTGGCTGCGCTTGGGAGCTTCCTTGACCCCACGGACTCCCTGCTCGGTCCAGTTCAGTGTTAAAATAAATGTTGGCATGTGATCCTCCAACGGTTTCACCAGCGACGGGAGCAACACGCGTCTGCGAAATGTACATGCTGGCAGCGCACGGCGGAAGGTATCAAACGTGCTCCAAAGCGGACGGCGCCGTTCTTGAGCGGTATTAACCTGATGGGTGGTAAATACCGGTCTGCCTGGCTGAGGTGGTCGGACTCGAACTCAGAAATGTCGTTGTAAAATATCCCTTTGAAAGCTCGCACAGATTTCCACGAATCCAGCCGAATTCTGGCCCAGAGACTATTTCGCGTTTGACCTGCAGAATCTTGTTACGTTCGCGCCGCCTATCCTCCCGGCGGCCCCACAGCCTTGGACGGGACCGCCCGTGTTCCGTGGGCGATAGCGCGACCTAGTTCGGGACCGCCGTCTTGGGGTTCGGCGGGTAGGCCGAGTTCTTCTGGATGCCGCGGATGAGATCGAGCGCGGTATGAAGCGCTTTGTCATCCTTCGGATCAGGCGGGATATAGGACTGCGAGCCGGTCTGCTCGGCGCCTTCGGCCTTGAGGTGTCCGCGCAGCGAAGCCTCGCCGCTCGTGTCGGTGCGCGCTTTGAGCTCGTCCGGCACCTCTTGCAGCACCTCGATATCGGGCGAGATACCCTTCGCCTGGATCGAGCGTCCGGACGGGGTGAAGTATCGCGCGGTGGTCAGCCGGAGCGCCCCATTGCCGGAGCCTAGCGGAATGATGGTCTGCACCGAACCCTTGCCGAACGAGCGTGTGCCGATGACGGTCGCGCGCCGGTGATCTTGTAGCGCACCCGCCACAATTTCGGAGGCCGAGGCCGAGCCGCCGTTGATCAGCACGATGACCGGCTTGTTCTTGATGAGGTCCCCGGCGCGCGCATTGAACCGCTGGGTTTCCTCGGCGGTGCGGCCGCGCGTCGACACGATCTCGCCCTTCTCCAGGAACGCATCGGAGACCGAGATCGCCTGATCGAGCAATCCGCCTGGATTGTTGCGCAGGTCGATGATGAAACTCTTGAGCTTATCGCCGGCCTGGGTGGAGAGGTCGGCGATTGCCTTCTTCAGGTCCCCGGTGGTCTGCTCGTTGAATTGGGTCACGCGGATAAAGCCGACGTCGTCGCCTTCGAGGCGCGAGCGCACGGAGCGCACCTGGATGCGCGCGCGGGTAATGGTGACCTCGACGGGCTTGTCCTGGCCCTTGCGCATGATCTTGAGCTTAATCTTGGAGTTCTCCGGTCCGCGCATTTTCTCGACCGCCTGGTTGAGGGTGAGCCCCTGCACCGGCTCTTCGTCGAGGTGGGTGATGATGTCGTTGGCCATGATGCCGGCCTTGGCTGCCGGGGTGTCGTCGATCGGGGCGACGACCTTGATTAGGCCGTCCTCCATGGTCACCTCGATGCCGAGACCGCCGAACTCGCCGCGGGTCTGCACCTGCATCTCGCGGAAGCTCTTGGAATCCATGTAGCTCGAATGCGGATCGAGCCCGGCCAGCATGCCGTTGATCGCCGATTCGATCAGCTTGCTGTCGTCGGGTTTTTCCACATAGTCCGCCCGAACCCGTTCGAACACATCGCCGAACAGGCTCAGCTGCCGGTAGGTATCGGCGGCGGCCGCTTGTGCGCGTGCCCCATCGAACACAATGCGGGGCTGGGTTGCGATCAGCGTTACGGCCACGCCTGCCGCCGCACCGAGGAGAATCAGGGAAGTTTTGCGCATCATCATCCGCGAACCTCCTGGCCTTCGTTTACGGCCACCCTGGGCCTGGATCGACGGGTATCCCGTCCTTGTACGGGTGGTTTGCACCGCCCGCTTTGGCAACGGCCGATTGGGCTCCGCCGCCCATCACTGCGACGGGCTCGCCCGTTACCACGAACTGCCCCAAGTTAACGGATATCCGTTCCATCCCAGCGAGACATGATATTCGTCGCCGACATTAAGGATCAAGAGTTGACCATAATTGACGGTCACGCGACAGACCATTGTGCTCATTGTTGGCGAATTGGGTTGGCCGTAAAAGGGTCGACCCATCGAACAAGCTGAGCAGAGCGAGCACCTATCCGAGGGCCGGTTCCTTAAGGCTTTCGGCCGGCACGTCGGGTTACCGCTCTTTGCGGCTTGCGGTCGAGGACACGTCGATGACTTCACCCACACGGCGAGCGTTAGGACAGGTCGTCTTAGTCTATTTCGCAATCAGCGGCTCTGCAGTGACAGCGCAGGACGTGCAGCCTGGTCGCGCAACCTTTGCTGAAATGGTCGCCTTTGCGAGAGTTGCTTCTGTCACCTGTGAGCGATTAACGCCGGACGTGGAAGGCGTTGAGGCGCTAGCGCTCCAGAGGTTGGTCAAACCACCGCTCACCGAGAAAGAGATTGGCGCCAAAGAAAAGGAGGTCAAGCGGCTTCGAGATCGTCTCGGGCTTAGCAGATGGTGCAAGCGCTATGCCGGCAAAATGGAACAGGCCCGTATTCTGGTTCAGGTTCTACGAAGGCGAAATTAGCTGCGTCTCCTTCATTCTCGCCGTGCGCGACGCTCCCTCGCTGCCCTGTCACATTCTGTTGCGCGCCGCTGCTATTTATGATCGGCCAATTTGCGTGATCATCGGTTTGCGCCACTGCGCTCGCGCGGCCCGTCGTCCTAAAATGTGTTCGAGGTCACCTCAACGAATCGACCGCGATCGAGGACGCAGTCCTCTCCACAATCACGTCGTCCGGATCGAGGTCCAATCGGACCAGTTGGTCATCGAGCTCGTCAATCCGAAAGGTGCCGATCCCAAACGGAAGCCAAGCCGTAACGTGATCGAAGTGCCGTGGCACAAGACACCATCAACCCGACGCCGCGAAGTTCTCATACCCGAAGCCGGACCGCCTCCAGACACCCCGCCCCATCGCTCCGAGAACCGCGCAATCCTGGTCGCATCGATTGCACGGGGCGCCGTTGGCTCGACGAACCTCCGGCCGGCGCGGCCTTCCTTCAGCCATCGCTTCTCTCATGCTGCTCTGAGCCTGGGTTCTTGCTGTCACCCGGCGTCGGCGGGCCGGCCGGCATCGTCACGCCGCGGTCGCTCGTCGTTTCCGGCGCACACTTCGGCGTCCGCGGTGTCATCGACAGGAGACACCGGGACATAATTTGCGCGGTCGCATCTGATCAAGGTGGCCCAGTGCGCCTTAGGAAGCGCGGCTCCAGCTCATTCGGCGGTTCAGCGGCGAATTCTGTCACGCCGGTCATTGTGCCTCCTGGGCGGTGGGGAGCACTCGCGGCAAGGCAGGCTGGATAAAGGCAAAACGCCGACGCCGGGATAGGGCACGCGAGTACGGGAACCGACCCGGGCCCGCTTGTCCCGCATTAGGTCGTTCGGATCCCGGACGTCGCGTTTTGCGAGGCCTGCCGATATCAGTCGCCCCGCGCAGACGCTAGCGCCTGCTCGGCGACCACCAAGATATTGAGCGGCTTCCACGGCTTGGGCATGTAGGCGACACCCGGCGGCAGTTCGCGGATGCGCTCGATCGGATGCCCCGAGGTTAGAACAACGGGAAGCAGAGGCCAGCGCACCTTCACCTCGCGCGCAAGGTCGATCCCGTCCATGACCCCGCGCAGCCGAATGTCCGCGAAGATCATGGAGACCTCACACTCGCCCATCAGCATGACGGCAAGCGCGGCCTCCGCGCTCTCACATTCGATGATGTCCAGTTGCTCGTCTTCGAGCATCGCCGCCGTCAGGCGGCGGAGGTCGGCGTCGTCCTCGACGATCAATACGGTCGGGCGTTTCGGTAGTGCGTTCCCCATGACCTGGTTCCCCTGGCAGCGTTCCATCGGCACTCAGACAGCGCACGAGCGCCGCCAGCCGTGCCGGGAAGGGCATCGAAACAACGTCCGCGAACGTCCTTCGCAGCCCGTACGCAAGCGACAGCGGGAACTTCCTTGGATCGAGCGGTACGGGGGTCGGATGGTGCATTGCGACCGATCTCCGACGAGAACTCCCCTCGGTCTTCACGTCCCTGCATGGAGACTGCGACGGTGGCGGTTTTGTTCCGGCGCAGGCGTATTTTTTTGTCCTCAAGGCCGGGAGATCAGGCTGTCAAGCGATCAAGGAGTTCGCAAGCAGGGCTCCTCGGTCGTGGAGAAGGCTCTAGCTAGCTCCCGTACCTATTCTGTTACAATGCTAAGGCCAAGATCTGGTTAACCCATCGCGCCATCAACACAATCTCGAATGGTACGAGATGGTCATCAACCTCAAGACCGCGAAGGCACTCGGCCTCACCATCCCGCCGACGCTGCTCGCCCGCGCCGACGAGGTGATCGAATGAGACGGCGCGAGACGGAGGTGCGGCGATGAAACTTCCCCGCCGAAATTTTCTGCATCTGGCCGCGGGCGCTGCCGCGCTCCCGGCCGTCTCACGCTTCGCTTGGGCGCAGACCTATCCGTCGCGCCCGGTCACAATCGTCGTGCCCTATCCTGCCGGCGGCTTGTTTGATGCGATCGCGCGCGTCCTGGCCGAGCACATGCGGGGGACGCTCTCCCAAACGGTGGTGATTGAAAACGTCGGTGGGGCGGGGGGCAGCATCGCCGTCGGACGTGTCGCGCGTGCCGCGCCGGACGGCTACACGCTCAGCATCGGCTCCGGCGATCAATTCGTCGTCAATGCCGCCATCTACCCACTGCAATACGACGTGGTGAAGGACTTCGACCCGGTCGCGCTGCTCGTCAGCGGTCCCGCTCTGATCGTCAGCAAGACCGCCGTCCCGGCAAGCACGCTGAAAGAATTGATCGCGTGGCTGAAGGCAAACCATGAGAAGGTTGTGCAGGGGCACAATGGTTCAGGCGGCGCGCTGCACCTCTGCGGCATCGAATTGCAACGCGCTGCCGGCGCAACGTGGCCGTTCGTACCCTATCGCGGGGCTGCCCTGGCGCTGCAAGACGTGATCGGCGGGCGGCTCGACGTGATGTGCCCGTCGCCCGCAAGCTCACTCGCCATGGTGAGCGGCAGTCTCCTGCGGGCCTACGCTGTCACGGGTGGCAGTCGTCTTCCCTCCGCGCCAGACGTCCCGACGGTCGACGAGGCGGGATTCCCGGAGATGCACATTTCAATCTGGGGCGGGCTGTTCGCGCCCAAGGGGACGCCCAGGACCGTGATCGCCAAGCTCAATTTCGCCGCGATGCACGCATTGGCCGATCCGGCCGTGGGTCGGGAGCTCGCAAGGCTCGGGCAAGAGATCGTCCCGCGCGAGCAACAGACGCCCGAAGCCCTCAGCGCGCTGCAAAGAACCGAGATCGAGAAGTGGTGGCCGATCATCAAGGCGGCGGCCATCAAAGGCGAGTGACCCAGCGCCGATGTTCCATAAGTCCCGTTCCGCGAATGGCGGACGCTCGCCCCGCATCAGGAGATGTCGCTGATTGGCACTTCTCAGACCTCGGACGACGACATGCGGAGGTCCGCTCGCAGGGGTAACCGGACATTAACTGGGTTTGACCCGAACGACCTTTCACTCAATCGGCTTCTGCGCGGCGCTACGATCAATTAATGTTGTCGGATGGTCAGTCGGCTCAAAGTTGTCAACGATAAGATGCAGCGCGGCTATCATTACGCCCTCACTGCGCCGATGGGGCGCAATTTCGACCCCGAATTTCGCCCAGAGCTTACGCCGCAGGAAATGCTCGCACTTGGCGTATTCTGCGGCAAGTATATGACGGATTGCCGCAAGGAATTTCCTGCGAGGTGGTTTGCCCGGGCCAAGCTCTCGCCCTCAGGCCGCGACTGCTCGCTCAATTATTTCGGCGTCGATGCCAGTCAGCCGTTGGCGCAAGAAAGGCTGGATTCAACCCGACGATCCGCGCGGCTGGTTCCAGTGGTACTGCCGCTACTACATGGGCCGCCGCGTGCCGGAAGAGGACGCACGTCAGATCAAGCGCTGGAAGGCGATCCGGCGGCACGTCGCGCAGATCAAGCAGCACTGCGAGCCTGGCGACCCGATGTGTCGACCTCGGCAACACCAGGCTTTACTGCACTGGGCTTATGACAGCCGCAAAATCTAAAGTGAACGTCGGGCACTGCTCAGAGACCCTACCGAACGTCGGAGGTCTGGCACGGGGGCTGCCGATCCGCCCAGTTGATCAACACATCAAAAACGAGAAACAAAAAAAGGCCCTCGGAGACAGGAGCAGGAATGGCGCTTCTATTGCGCTGCGATCACGAGGCCGGAATGACGGAGAGGTGTGGGCAGAGTGGGTGCGGTCTTCATTGGATCGCCTATACTCGTTACATGGCGAAGAAGCGGAAGTACGAGTCCCGACTTTTCGAGGGCCGGGTCATGACCCCAGCCGATCTTGAGCGACTGCACAAGGAAATGCTCCCTTTTGAGCGCATCGAAGCGGTGTCCGATGAGATGCGCTCGTTGATCGAGTAGCTATGGCCGGAGCTGGTCCACAAGCTGCCGTAATCGCTATCCAGGGCCATTCGACCTTCACTGCATTGTTAAGCGCATCCTCAAGCGACTTATGAGCGGCAACCGCGTCGATTCAAAATGAAACTGATCCCCGCTATCAGTCGGTCTTTGTTGCTTACTCTAATGACTTGCCCGCCGCCCATCTCCGCCTCAGGCTCATGAATTCTCAAAGCCATTGGAATCCCTCCGTCCCGCTTTCTCCTATGCACCACACCCCCGCCCGGTAAGGCGGAATCAGTTTCAGTCTTCCTCCGGCATGTATGCGCGCCGCCACCGCCGAGCGCCGTTGATCTCTTCGAACGCGGAGATATCAAATTTGTCGTCCTTCGAGAGCGCAAGATGAACCTGCTGGGTCACCGCGGCCACACCAGCTTTTTCCTGGAGTAGCATGCGGGCGCGTTCCCAGTGGGGACGCCTCTCGCGGTTCTTCGGTAGCGCCAGCATGTAGGAGCGAATGTCACAAACGGTGCGCAGCATCCAGCCGTCTTTGGTTGGGAGCGGATACGGCATCAGCCGCGTGGCAAGATACTCTGGCGTCATCGCTCTCCGAATAGACGCCCCGCCGAACTCAGGGAGGCGGGTGCGACACGTTTGGATTTCGGGTGGGTGGCGACAGTTTGCTGCTGTGGTCGCGATGCGTTTCACGGCCGGCTGCATCCAGCCACCACCCGTATCGACAACGCTCCCAACGCGAGTTGGTGCCCGGCGCCGAGGGCCGCTTGCGCTGCTCTAAGTTAGACTGCGGCGGGCCGCTAGGCCGTCCCACGGGCCGAATGGACTGGCTCCAGCACCTCGATCAAGAAGCACTGCGGTAACAGCGAGCAACTCAAGCGCCCGGCGGCGGGTCGGCTCAGGGCAAGCGATGGGGCTAGGACGACGAGGGAACGGAAATTGGGGGCCATTTTTACTGACACATTGCTGACATCAAAGTAACCACTATCACCTTTCGAAATTCCCGTACGTAACCCTTTGTGCTTTATTGCAATTTGGTGGGCGCACTAGGACTCGAACCTAGGACCCGCTGATTAAGAGACGGTTGAAAGGCCCAGACAGCACCGAACACCGTCAGACAACAAACCTGCCAAACGGCCCATTACATCCCGGTTTGCGAGCATTTGTCGGCCAGTGTCCTAGCCATTGCAAGACAGCCCCAGACACGCTACTTTTGTTACCCGACAGTTACCCCTGCGGAGCAACTGACAAATGAGACGTGGTCTGACCATGCGGGCTGTGGACGCCATGCGGCCCGCAGCCGACCGCCGTGAAATCGCTGACGGGTACCTGCCGGGGCTGTACCTTGTCGTCCAACCGAGTGGCGCAAAATCATGGGCGGTTCGATACCGACACCACGGCGCAGACGCGCAAATTCACGCTCGGCGCTTATCCTGCCATCGACTTGAAGGCCGCCCGCGCGCTCGGCGCAAAGCTCTGAGAACAGTGGCGGAGGGTAGAGATCCTGGCCACGAGAAGGCGCAGGCCCGAGCATCTCGGCCCAACAGCATCGAGTCCGTGGCGGAACAGTTCATCGAGCGTCACTGCCAGCGCGTCAATCGTCCGAAGACCGCGCGCGAAACCGAACGCCTGTTACGCCGCAATGTGCTCCCGCGCTGGCGCGGTCGCAGCGTCGACAGCATCACAAGGCGAGACGTCCTCGATGTGCTCGATCGCGTCGTTGATGCCGGCGCGCCGATCGAGGCCAATCGCGTGTTGGCGGCAACGCGCAAGATGTTCGCCTGGGCCGTTGAGCGCGATATCATCGCGGCCTCGCCGTGCGCTGGCGTGAAGCCGCCCTCCCCTGAGCAATCGCGTGATCGCGTGCTCAATGATGACGAATTGCGTTTGGTATGGCTGGCCGCTGACCAAATCGGCTGGCCATTGGCCCATTGGTTCAGCTGTTGGCGCTGACAGGGCAGCGCCGCGAAGAAATCGGACAAATGCGATGGTCCGAACTCGATCTTGACGCCCGACTATGGACGATACCACGCGAACGCATAAAAAAATCAACCGCACGAAGTGGCGCTCAGCGCTCCTGCTGTTGCTATCTTGAAATCAGTGCCGCGCCTCGCCGATGCGGATCTTGTTTTCACTACGAACGGTGCGACGCCGGTCAGCGGGTACAGTAAGGCAAAGCGCGGATCGATGCGCTATTGCCTCCGGATACTCCGCATTGGACGCTTCATGATTTGCGCCGCACATGCGCGAGCGGCATGGCACGGCTTGGCATCAATCTGCCCGTGATCGAGAAAGTGCTTAATCACGCCAGCGGCAGCTTGCTGGTATTGTCGGCGTTTATCAACGTCACAGCTTCGCGGATGAAAATCGCGCAGGGCTCGAAGCGTGGGGCAACTTTGTTACAGCCCTCGTTGAAGGCAAGCCTGCAAGCAAGGTTGTCCGCTTGCGCGAGAAGCGGTCGTGAAGGCACCGCCTGAATCTGCTGCCACCGGCAATACTTGCGGAAAGAGAGCTCACTGGTAACCGTATTTCAAGCCAGGGCGGCAGGCCATTATCGAAAGGCTGTGCAAGGCTAATCTGGGGCCAACTGAGCAAGCAGAGTCCCGCTATTGCTGTCCTCGACTGATTGAGAAGTGGTCGGAATTGCACCTGGGAGCGGCGCCGGACGCGAAAAGGACCGACCGAGAGCTCGCGTTACAATTGG